>NZ_JAAXYH010000009.1 GCF_012911865.1 Shewanella salipaludis | reverse complement strand
CCGCTGCCGCTCGACTTGCATGTGTTAGGCCTGCCGCCAGCGTTCAATCTGAGCCATGATCAAACTCTTCAATTAAAGTTTTTTGAACCACTCTTTGTTACAAGAGAAGTTCGGCTCAACGAATTCTACTGTTTTGATTCGCTTTGCTCACTAAGAAGCATTGCGTTTCAATACTTACATTACTGTATGTACATATTGCTATGAACACTCAACTGCCTAAGCAGCTTGAAAACATTGATTTAAATTTTGATTGCCTCGTGAGAGACAATTTCGATTAACTCAACACCTGTGAGTGTCCACACAGATTTGCTTGATAAATTGTTAAAGAGCATGGCTAGCGGCTTATTCAGCTTTTAACCTCGACCCCGTTGGGTCAGTGGATGCGCATTATAGGCAAGACAGACTTTACCGCAACCCCTAAAACACAGATTTTCGCAAAACCGAGTTCGGATGCGCATCTTTTAACCAAAAAGAGTGATTTGCAGCCGAATAGTCGCCGATGATCACTCAGTCCCGGTATTCAGCCTAACAAATCCCTCTATGCCTGATGTCCGGTCCGCACCAGGCAGTGCTGCTTAAGTTAGGCTCGGCTATTCTTCTTAGCGCAGACTCGGCTATCTTTCGAGCCTGCCCTTTAAGCTAGCCCTTTAAGCTAAGCTCAAGCCAGTCCTTTAAGCCAGCCCTTTAAGCCAGCCCTTTGAGATAGGCAGGCACATCGGTGATGCTGTCGAGCACCACAGTCGCTTCGGCGATGCCGGCTTCATCAACGACTTTGCCACTGCGTACCAGTATCCGCGTTTCTATGCCCGCGGCCTTGGCGGCCAGCATATCATCCCGCTTATCACCCACCATGACAGAGTCGCTTAAATCCAGCTTGAGGAACCCGGCGGCCGAGTTCAGCATACCGGGTTTAGGCTTACGGCAGTCACAGTCTAGTTTGTATTCGCCCAAGCCTTTTTCGGCATGGTGCGGGCAATAGTAGATACCATCGAGCTCCACGCCCTTGTCGGCAAAGTTCCAATCCATCCATTCGGTCAGGCTGTGGAATTGATCTTCGGTGTACATACCACGGGCGATACCCGACTGATTAGTCACCACCACAAGTTTATAACCCAAACTCTTGAGCGCCCTACAGGCATCGAACACACCTTCTATGTACTCGAAGTCGTCCACAGTATGGACATAACCCAGATCTTTGTTGATAACGCCATCTCTGTCTAAAAATACGGCTCGGCTCACTGTAATGCTCCCTAATCGCTATTGCCCGCCATTATCCCATTCCTCCGGGTAAATTGCACCGCGAACTTAAAGCCGGGTTTATCTGCATCCACAGGTCGTCAGCTGATGCCGTCAGCTCAATCAAATCTTTGCACCCTGTAAGGTGCCATATCTATCTCGGGCTGCTTACCCAGAATGACCTGCTCCAGCAGATTGGCGCTGATCGCCGCCCAAGTCAGTCCAAGATGCTGATGACCGAAGGAAAAGTACACCCTATCCACATTACTCTTGCCTATGACGGGCAGGCTATCGGGTAAGGAAGGACGAAAGCCCATCCAGCGCTCGCCATCGCTAACCCTGGCAGTCGCGAAGATCTGCGGCAGCAATACTCTGGCATGCTCGAACAGACAATCTGCTCTGGCGGGCGACATGGGCGCCTTCAGCCCGCCAAATTCTACCGTACCCGCGAGCCGGGTACCCTGTGTCATGGGGGTGATGATGAACTTGCGCTCGAAAGAGGCCACGGGCCGCGACAGACCACTGTGTTGCGGCATCATAAGATGATAGCCGCGTTCGGTTTCCAGTGGCACCTTATGACCTATTTGTCTGGCGAACGGCGTCGACCAGGCGCCGGCGGCGAGCAATAGATGTTCGGTCTGCCACATATTGCCCTCGGTCGTTCTCAGGCTCAAGCCGCCTTGGGTCTGGATCTGCGCCAGCTCGCCGATGACCAGCTCGCCTCCCAGGGAGACAAATTTGCGCGCCATCGCCTCACATAGCCCCTGAGGATCCGGGGTATGACCCACCAGGGTGAAATACAGGCCATGGCGGATGTCTCGACTCAATGTCGGCTCCAATGCCCGCACTGCGTCGCCGTCCAGCAAGCGCACGGCCACCCCGGCAGCGGCATAACGCCGATATTCCGCCTCCACCTCGGCCCTTGGGGTCGTTTCAAACACCAACAAGCTGCCATTGAGCACCAACAGGGATTCGCAATCGCAGAAGCTGACCAATTGCTGCATGGCGCCAATGGCCTTCTGGTTCAATGCCCTGATGGCCTGGGTGTTATGTGCCCGCCTGGCGGGCAACATGTTCAGCATGAAGTGCATGAACCAGGGCAAGGCCTTGAAGAAATATTGGGGCCGGATCCTGAAGGGCCCAAGAGGATCGAGCAGCATGCCGGGCAGTTTGAGCAATAAGGCGGGATCCGCCAGTGGAAATACCTGCTCAGTGCCGAAATGACCGGCATTGCCCTTGGAAGCGCCGGCAGCGACGCCTGTCTTATCCAGGATCCGCACCTTGAAACCAGCGCGCTGCAAGGCAAGCGCACTCGCCAGCCCCACTATGCCGGCCCCCACTATCGTCAGGGTCTGCGCCCCTGGTGTTGATTCAATACTCATACTCTGTCCTGACACTGAGCCGGCATTAGCGCGCCAGCATGAAACCCGTTTGAAACACATCCTGGGGATCGAGCAGAAATTGCTGTCGCCCTGTGATGAAGGCCCGGCCCGAGACGCGGGCGATCACCGCATCCTTGGTCTGATAGCCGACCTGCTCCACCCCTGTGACCGTCATTCTGCCATCCACTATGCTTTCTATGGTCAAGGCTTGGCCCAGCTGCGCCTCGTTTCTGGCCATCAACAGGGCGATACGACCGGCAACCCCTGTGCCTGTGGGGGATCTGTCGAGCTCACCGTCGGCAAAGATACACACATGGCGGGAGTGGGCCCCGGGATCTGTGACCTCTCTGGAGGTAAATATAGTGCCATAGAGGAAACCCAAGTCGGCTTCCAGGGGATGCGTCAGCGGGTGGACCGCCATCACAGCCTGCTTGATGCTTTGGCCAAGCGCTATCAGCCGGGCCTGATTGTCGGCCCGGCAGCTGATGCCATACCTGTCGGCATCCACGTAGGCATAATAGGCGCCGCCAAAGCCGATATCATAGGCTATGACTCCCAGTTCAGGCACCTTGACGCTGCAATCGAGCGCCTCGGCCCAGGAAGGCACATTCAAGAAACTGGCGTGGAGCGACCCGTCGTTCAGACGCTCGACGCTGGCCCTCACCAATCCCGCCGGCGTATCTATGCCTATGGATCTTGGCCCCTTTGCGAGTGTGATGACCCCAGTCTCGCAGGCGGCCTTGAGCAGCCCCAAAATGCCATGACCACACATGCTGCTGTAGCCTTGATTATGCATGAAGAGCACGCCGAAGTCCGCCTCGGGCGTCACCGCCTCGGTGATCAGGGCACCATACATGTCGGCATGGCCCCTGGGTTCATGCATCAGCAAGCTGCGATAACTATCCAAGTGCGCCGTCAAATACTGGCGCTTGGCGAGCATGGTGTCGCCGGGGATCTCTGGGTAACCCGAAGTGATGATCCTTAACGGCTCGCCTTCGGTGTGGACATCCAGGCAGGTAAATTGGCGATAGCGCGCCAACCCCTCTTCGCTGAGGTCGAACTGATGCATGGTCGATTCCTTCTGTTATCTTCATATTTGTGCCGCATGCTTGAGTCTGTAGCTTCATGCAACCGCGAGGCAAGATGCCGGCTCCTGGCTATGCCTGAGCCGGTATCTTGCCAGTTTTCACGCCTGGGAATATTTTTAAGCAATTATTGTATACAATATATCTTCATTATGGAAGAATCCACCCTATACCGAAAGCAATACCCCACTATGAGACATGAAGAGGTCCACAGATGAAAGTAAACTGGCAAGGTGTTTTTCCGGCAATTTCCACCCAATTCAATCAGGATGGCAGCATCGACTATGCGTCAAATGCCCGTATGTTGGAAGCCCTGATCGCCGATGGCATAGATGGCATCATAGCCCTGGGCACTATCGGCGAAAATGCCTCCCTGAGCCCGCAGGAGAAGCGCGACTTCATCCGTCACACCCTGGATACCGTCCGTGGCCGTATCCTGGTCATCTCGGGCTGCACCGAAAATACCGCAGACTTAGCGGCGGGCTATGCCAGGGATGTGGAGCAACTTGGGATCGATGGCCTGATGCTGTTGCCCGCCATGGTGTACCGGGGCACAGACAGAGAAGTCATAGCCCACTACCAGACGGTCGCCCGGGCAACCCGCCTGCCCATCATGATCTACAACAACCCAGTGAGCTACGGCGTCGATATCAACCTGGAGATGACCGGGATACTGGCCAACGAGCCCAACATAGTGGCCATCAAGGAGTCCACCACAGACACCCGCCGCCTGACAGAACTCCAGAGTCGTTTCGGCGAGCGCTTCGCCATCCTCTGCGGGGTCGACGATATCGCACTTGAGAGCTTGCTCTTAGGCGCCTGCGGCTGGATCTCAGGCCTGACCAATGTGTTCCCGCGCGAGTCTGTGACCCTGTTCAAGCTGGCCCGCGCCGGCCGCATCCAGGAGGCCAGAGAACTCTATCGCTGGTTCATGCCGCTGCTGCGCCTGGATACTATCCCGACCTTGGTGCAATGTATTAAGCTGGCGGAGCAACTGGTCGGCCGCGGCAGTGAAAATGTGCGCATGCCACGCCTGCCACTGATAGGCGAAGAGCGCGCCTATGTCGAGCGCCTCATTGCCGAGGCCCTGGCGACCCGGATAGATCTCGACAAGTACAACCTCAATTAACAGGCTGAAGGAGCAAGGCTGAGATGATCAAAGGCACTTTTTTTTGCGTCGATGCGCACACCTGCGGCAACCCAGTCCGCCTGGTCACCAGTGGCCATCCGGATCTTCAGGGTCGCAACATGAGCGAAAAACGCCAGGATTTCCTCGAACACCACGACTGGATCCGTCAGGCGCTGATGTTCGAGCCCAGGGGCCACGACATGATGTCGGGCGCCTTTCTCTATCCGCCCTGCTCGGATAACGCCGATGCGGCAGTGCTATTCATAGAAACCAGCGGCTGCCTGCCCATGTGTGGCCACGGCACCATAGGCACGGTCACAGCCGCCATAGAATCCGGGCTGCTGCAGCCCAGAGAACCGGGCAAGCTGACCCTGGATGTGCCGGCCGGGCAGATCCGCATCGACTACCAACAGACAGGCGCCAGGGTCGACTGGGTCAGGATCTACAATGTGCCCGCCTACCTGGCACACAGGGATGCCATCCTGGCAGTGCCGGGGCTGGGTGAGCTCAGGGTCGATGTGGCCTATGGCGGCAACTACTATGTGATAGTCGATCCCCAGGAAAACTTCCCCGGGCTGCGCCATTGGAGCGCGGCGGAGATCCTGCGCTGGAGTCCAATAGTGCGTCAGATTGCCAGGGAGCAGCTCAGCTGCGTTCACCCGGACGACGCCACAGTACAGGGGGTGTCTCACGTGCTCTGGACAGGTGACACCATCACCCCAGGCTCGGATGGCGCCAACGCCGTGTTCTACGGTGACAAGGCCATAGACAGATCGCCCTGCGGCACAGGCACCAGCGCCCGCCTGGCTCAGCTGCATGCCAGGGGACGACTGCAAGTCGGTGAGCAATACACCCATGAGAGCATCATAGGCAGTCAGTTTATCGGCCGGATAGAGTCGGTCACCCGGGTCGGTGAATTTGACGCCATCTGCCCCAGCATCCAGGGCTGGGCGCGGATCACGGGCCACAACAGCATCACTGTCGATGACAGCGATCCCTACGCCTTAGGTTTCCAGGTGATATAAGGAGGATTCATGCAACAACCCATTCAAGGACTCAAGCCAGAGCCGAATCAAGGGCAAGACACCCGCTTTAGCGGCCAGCACTTCATCCATGGTCAATGGTGCGGAGAAGCCAGCGGCTTTCAGCGTTTCGATCCCGTCGCCAACCAGCCGCTGCCCGAGTGGTTCGCCAATGCCGGCATGGCCGAGGTAGAGCTGGCCGCCAACGCCGCGGCAGGGGCCTTCGTGGCCTACCGACGCACCTCGCCGCGCCAGCGGGCCGAGTTTCTCGACGCCATAGCCGCCGAGATACAGGCAGACAGGGATGAGATAGTCCTCACAGCCCAGCAGGAAAGCGGCCTGCCGTCCGCCAGGCTGGAAGGCGAGCTGGCCCGCACCTGCAGTCAATTCAAACTGTTCGCCGGCCAATTGCGTCAGCCGCTGGAGACAGTGTATGTGGATCTCCCCCAGGCGGATCGTACCCCTTTGCCCAAACCCGATATCCGCCTGGGCAGCTTACCACTTGGCCCCGTCGCCGTCTTCGGTGCTTCCAATTTCCCGCTGGCCTTCTCGACTGCGGGCGGCGACACCGCCTCGGCGCTGGCCGCGGGTTGCCCCGTCATCATCAAGGGCCACCCTGCCCATCCGGGCACCAGCGAAAGGGTGAGTCTGGCGCTGGCACGCGCCATCGCCAGATGTGCCATGCCGGACGGAGTATTCAATCTGTTGCAGAGCGACAGGGCCGAGATTGCCGCGGCGCTGGTACGCCACGACGCCATCAAGGCCGTCGGCTTCACCGGCTCGCTGAGGGTCGGTCGCCTGCTGGCCGACATCTGTGCCGCGCGCCCCGAGCCCATCCCCTTCTACGGTGAGCTGGGGTCGACCAATCCACAATTCCTGTTGCCCGCCATCCTGGAAGCCCAGGCCGAGACCCTGGCCAACAGCCAAGTTCAGTCCATGATGATGGGCCATGGTCAATTCTGTACCAGCCCGGGATTGGTGATCCTGGCACCCGGCGAGGCCCAGCAAGGCTATCTCGCCACCTTGGCGCAACAACTGGCGAACCAGGACGCCGCCGCCATGTTGACCCCTGGCATAGCGGCCGGCTTCCAACGGGAATTCGCCGCCTTGTTGCAGCGTCCCGGCATAGAACTGCTGGCCCAGGGCAAGGCGGCAACGGCGAAACACCATACCCGCCCGGCGGCACTGCGCATTTCGGCAACGGCCTTCCTCGGCCGCCCGGAATTACAGCAGGAAGTCTTCGGCCCCTATGCCTTGGTGGTATGCTGCGCCAGTAAAGATGAGATGTATGCCATCGCCGAGGCTCTGGACGGCCAGCTCACCGCCACCCTGCATGGACTGGAAGCGGAACTGCTGGCCGAACCCGAGTTGGTCGACATCCTCAGCCACAGGGTCGGGCGGCTGATCTTCAATCAGATGCCTACCGGAGTCGAAGTCTGTCACGCCATGAACCACGGCGGCCCCTATCCTGCCAGCACAGATGTACGTTCGACCTCGGTCGGGGTCAGGGCCATGCAGCGTTTCCTGCGGCCTATCTGCTACCAGAATATGCCCGCGCCCCTCTGTCCCCCCGAGCTGACGAGCGACAAGTCCAACGTCGTTTCACGCTAGTTCACCCCTGGGTTAAATGAAGGGAACCCGGGGGTTTCCCTTTATTTATCGACTCGTTAACGGTAATCTTGGTCGGACAAGATAAAATCGCGACTAAATAGACGGAATCTATGAGTAGAACAACCCCTATCGTTCATAAGACTCGCACTCAGGTTGTGGTGGAAGTGCTGAGAGAAAGAATTCTTTCGGGCGAAATTGCAGCGGGTGAGCCACTACGTCAGAGTGCCTTGGCCGAACAACTCAATGTCAGCCGCATTCCGGTGCGTGAAGCCCTGTTGCAGCTGGAAGCCGAAGGTCTGGTCAAGTTTGAGGCCCACAAAGGTGCCACGGCAACCGTCCTCTCGGTCGAGCAAGTCACCGAATTATTCGAACTGCGGGCCATGATAGAGACAGATCTACTTGCCAAAGCCATCCCAAATCTGCAAGATGCAGACCTGCAACAGGCCGAGAAGGTACTGGAGCAGATGGAATCCGCCTTCAAGCAGGAAGATGCCGTTGCCAGTTGGAGCGATCTCAATACCCGTTTCCACACCTGTTTATATCGGGCCGCCAATCGACCTCATACGCTGGAGGTCGTACACGGACTGAACACCAATTGCGACAGATATATACGTCTGCAATTGTTGCTGGCGGGCGGGATCCCCCAGGCAGAGCAAGATCACAGGGATTTGCTTCGTCATTGTCGGAATAAAGACATAGAGAAAGCGACGACACTATTGCGTCAGCACATATTACATGCCGCCACGGCTATCCGCGAACTCGTCGCGCAGCAGGTGAACTAGATCTGGCAAACGCAGTCATGTTTAGCCACCACAGGCGCCCGAGCAGAGGCTCGCCTTTTTGATTTGAGAGAATAACAAATGCAGTACGCCACTATCACAGGTTGGGGAAAATGCGTCCCACCTGCGACGCTAACAAACCAAGATCTCAGCACCTTCATCGAAACCTCAGATGAATGGATCAAGTCACGCACAGGGATCAGCCAGCGTCACATCAGCCACGTCAACACTTCCGAGTTGGCCTCGCTCGCCGCCAAGCGCGCCCTGGCCGCTGCCGGCATAGATGGCAGCGAACTGGACATGATCATCCTGGCCACCGCCAGCCCTGATACCCTGATCCCCAACATAGCCTCGACGGTACAGGCCAACATAGGTGCCACCTGCGCCGCCTTCGACATCAATGCCGCCTGCAGTGGCTTCCTCTACGGTCTGGGGCTCGCCAGCTCGCAGATCAAGAGTGGCCAGAGTCGCAAGGTCTTGGTGATAGGTGCCGAACGTCTGTCTTTCTACCTCGACTGGTCACGCCGGGAAACCGCAGTGCTGTTCGGCGATGGTGCCGGTGCCGTCGTGGTCGAAGCCAGCGAAATTCAGGGTGGAGTGTTAGGTTACGAGCTGAGCAACGATCCCGAAGGCCGTGACATTCTCAAGGCCAACTTCGGCAGCGCGATGGACAGATTCAGCGCCGACTCACTGGACTTTTTCATCCAGTTCGAAGGTCAGGAAATTTTCAAGCGTGCCATCAATGGCATGAACAAGCTGAGCGTCAAGGTGCTGGACAAGTGTGGCATAGACAAGGATGCAGTGGATCTGGTGATCCCGCATCAGGCCAACGAGCGCATCATAGACACCTTAGTCAGCAAAATGAAGATCCCGAAAGAAAAGGCCTTCGTCAATATCGCTAACTATGGCAACACTTCGGCGGCCACCATTCCCATCGCCATCTGCGATGCGCTGGAAAAAGGCCTGATCAAACCGGGACAGACGATACTCTCCTGCGCCTTCGGTGCCGGCCTGACCTCGGCGGCCCTGCTGTTCAAATGGGGCGAGCGTGTCACCCCTATCGCCAGCTGCGATGCCGAGCTGCCTCCCTGCGAGCAGACGGGCATAGAGCTGGTTAAAGATGCGGTCAACTATTTCTGCAATAGATAGTTCTTGTTATCAGCGCTTGACCCGCCAACAAAAAAGCCACCTTCGGGTGGCTTTTTTGTTTATGGAAACAGCGACAAGAGCCGACATCAGAGCCTCAGCTCCATGGGAATGTCGCGGATCCCCGCCCTTTCTCTGACGCCGGCCAAGGGAACAAACCCCAGCCTGAGATAAACGTCCTTGGCATTGAGTGCCGAATTGACGGTGAACACGCCTTCATTGCCGGCCGCCAACGCCACCTCCCTGGCCAGCTCCCACAGACGCCTGGATAACCCCTGGCCCTGGTGCGAGTCTGCAACGAAGAGATGGTACAGATGGGCATTATCCCTGATGCCGACAAGCCCCACTATCGCTCCGGCTATGTCGGCGACATGATACCTGTAGCCCGCGGCCAAGTACCCCTCGAAGGCCTCGGGTGTCATGGCATTCAGGAGTAACTCTGCGCCTTCTGGCGTACAGTCTGGCGCTATATACTTGGTCACCAGCTCGGTCACCAACGCGCTGATCTGCCCTATGTCGGCTGACGTGGCCTGTCTCAACTCCATACCCTATCTCCTGTACTGCCGGCGATGCCATTGGTCATACCAACAGCCATGCGGTTGTAATAGCTATGTACTTGACTTGGCTATCAATTATAAATCCCATGATGCCATGCCCCGCCAAGATAAACAATCCGCCTTCGCTGCAGCTAAGCAACGAGAAACGCGGCAATGATGTCCGCCAATCCACGGTAGCCCGCTTCCCTGACTTTCCCTCATGCTCAACGGGCACTCGCCAGCACTGGTGTAAGATGCTGGCGCTGCTCAACGTCAGCGCTCACCTGATTTGGATCAGTGCCGGTGAGCTCATCACCAAGCTGGTCGCCAAGCGCAGCAATCAAAAGTTGCAGGCCTATGTCTATTTCCTCAGCCTGCTGACGGTAGCCGGCTGGCTGTGCATGGCTAACCCTTACTGGAACCAATAGCGGCTCCGGGCCGGACTCTGATGCATGGGATGGCATCACAGTGGCCAGACCCACAACAGCATGGGCACGCTGACGGCCACCACTATGATCTCCAACATGAGTCCCATGCGCCAATAGTCACCGAACCTGAAACCGCCGGGGCCGAGGATCAACGTGTTGTTCTGGTGGCCTATGGGCGTCAGGAAGGCACACGAGGCCCCGACGGCGATGGCCATCAGGAAGGCATCGGCACTGACACCGAGCTGCATCGCAGTGCTTATGCCTATGGGGCACATGACAGCCGCCGTGGCGGCGTTGTTCATCAGGTCCGACAGGAACATGGTCAACACCAGCAGCAACACCAAGCCGGCGATGGCGTGATCCTGAGCGACCTGCTGCAACAACAGCTGCGCTATCATGTCGGCCATCCCTGTCGTCTCCATGGCATCGGCAATCGGCAGCATGGCCGCCAGCAGCACCACCACGGGCCAATCGACCGAGGTGTAGATGGATCTCAGTGGCACTATGCCGAGGATGACGAAGGCGAGCGCACCGGCGGCGAAGGCGACGGCCGTGGGCAAGATGCCTAAGGCCGCCAGCAACACCGCCAGCGCCATGATCAGCGACGCCGGCAGCGCATGGCTCATCTGCGGCACCCGTATGTCGCGCTCCGCCAACGGCAGACAACCAAATTGGGAGGCGAAACCGCCGAGCGCCTCGGGCGTGCCTTGCACCAACAACACGTCGCCCGCCTGGATCTGGGTGGTACGCAGACGCCGGATGCTGCGTTGTCCCTGACGGGAGATGGCCAGCAGGTTGATGCCATAACGGCTGCGCAGATCTATGTTCGTCGCCGAGCGATTAACCAGGGCGGCGTTGGGCATCACCACCAGCTCCTGGAGCGCGACTTCGTCCTGCTTGGCTTTCGTCTCCTGGCCGTCCTCCAGCTCTTGCTCCTGCTCTTTCCTTGCCTTGGCCGCCTCGGCTTTGACTCCGGCGGGCGTTGCGGCCCCGGCCAGCTTCTCCGGCGCTTCCTTACCGGCCGCGGCCACCTCGGCTTCGAACTTGAGTCCCAGGCTGGAAAATGCCGCCGGCAGGGAGCCGGGCTCGACCTCGAGCACCAGGATATCGCCGGCGCGCAGCACCAGCCTGGGACTGGGGGCCGAGATGCGCACCTCGCGCCTCACCAGCGCTACTATCTGGGCATCCGCCTCATCGAGCAAGCGCTCGGCATCCTGCAGGCTCATCTTTTCCGCCTTGCTGCCCTCGACTATCCGCACCTCGCTCAGGTAAGTCCCGGTATCGAAACTGGCGCTGCCCGTTTGCTTACGCGTCGGCACCAGACGCCAGCCGAGCAGCCCGATGAAGAGCACGCCGGCGAAGGCGACGGTGAAGCCTACGGGGGAAAAGTCGAACATGGTGAAGCCATGCAGGCCTTCTGCCTGCCTGAAGCTGGAGACGATCAGATTGGGCGGGGTGCCTATCAGGGTCGTCATGCCCCCGAGCACGGAGCCGAAGGCCAGCGGCATCAACACCTTACCCGCCGGCAGTTGCAACTTGGCCGCCATCTGAATGGCGATCGGCATCAAGAGCGCCAGCGCCCCCACGTTATTCATGAAGGCCGACAGCAGGGCCGCCAACCCCAGCAGCAAGAGGATGCTCAGGGTCGGCCCCGCCTTGGTGGGCAACAGGCGTTTCGCCACCAGGTTCATGGCGCCGGATTGCTGCAGCCCATGACCCAGCACCAGCACACAGGCGACGGTGATCACCGCCGGGTGGGCGAAACCGCCGAAGGCGTCCTCCGCAGGCACCACCCCGGTAAAAATGCAGCTCAACAGCGCTGCCATGGCGACCACATCGTGGCGCCAGCGGCCCCAGAGAAACATGCCCATGGCGGCGATGAGCACTGAGATAAGGATTAATTGGGCAGCTGACATGGCAATCCATCCGTATCGAAGGCGTCGCCGGCACTGGGCGCCGGCATAACGGGCATCTGGCATTTCAAAGACGCTATTTCACTGAGGCAATGCATTAAAGACTATGCATTAAACCAATAGGCATTAAAGACAATGCATTAAACCAACAGGCATTAAATCAATGGGCACTAAATCAATAGTGCAGAGCCTCAGATCCAGTATTGCAGCATATTGGCATCGAAGGCGGCTTTTCTGCCTGCTCCAGGCTAGCCCTAGGATGAGAGTCGCAGCAGCTCGGCGACCGTCAGGCCGTCGCCCATGGCGCTGAGCTGTGCCAGCAGCAATTCGCCGCAGGCCAGGGCATCGCCGAGGGCATGATGACCGGCATAGCCTGGCAGGCCATAACGGCCGCGGCAAGCCCCGAGCCTGAGACTGCCCTGGGTCAGGTCCTGCGCTTGGCGCAGCAGGCGGCGCCGCTCCAGTCTCAGGGTATCGACCGCCGGCAGGGTGAGCCCCAAGCCATGGTCCAGCTGCATGCGCCGGCGGATAAAGCTCAGATCCAAAGGCGCATTATGGGCCACCAGCAAGCGTCCCCGGGTCTGGGTTAACAACCAGTCCATGGCCTGGCTCTGGGTCATGGCCTGCGCCAGTTCGCTATCGACTATACCATGGAGGGTGGCGCTATGGCCGACACCGGCATCGATGCGCACCAAGACTTGCCTGGCACCGGCGAGGACCAGTTCGCCGGCCTCTATCGGCACCAGGCCTATGCTGAGGAGTTGATCCCTGCGTGGGTCGAGTCCTGTCATCTCCAGATCCAGCGCCATCATGGGTGCCCGCGCCACCGCCATGCCGAGCAGGGGCTCCAGCGCCCTTAAGTAGGCCGCCAGCGGCGTCTGCCTGGCCCTGTTGGCGTTGAGGCGCAGCCAGGGCTTGAGCAGGCGCCCCGGCAGCAAGCGATGCACCATGGGCGACAGGAGCAAATCCGCCAAGCCTGTCATCTTCATCCTGTCATCTTCATCCTGTCATACATAAGGTCATATATAAGGTCATATATAAGGTCATACTCACTGCCGCAGCATGTTAAAAGCGCCGCAGGAAGGTCATGCGCAGACCGTCCTGCGCCTCATGCACCACCCTGAAGGCGTCCCTGAGCTGGTGCCGCACCAGGCTGGAGACATCCGCCGGCCTGAGGTAATTTGACATAGGTTGGCCTGCGGTGAATTGTGCCCCCTGATTGGCCAGGCGCCTATGGGCGATAAACTCCTGGGCATCGGCCAGATTGAGCGCATCCTGACGGTTGAGCTCACCCAGCGCCATGACGGCGCGGATCCGCTGGGCAGTGTTGGCTTCCTTGATACCGGCGGCCAGGGCATACACCCTGGCAATGTCGTTGATCAAGGCGTTGCCCCTATGTTTCAAGTCTATCCCTTTGATCTCGCGGCCATCCCGTTCCAGCACCCAAGTGCGGAAGAAGCCCAGCGGCGCCGAGGTCTGTAACGCATTGCCCGCCAGGGCGGCAAGAAACAGTGCATTCTTGCGGGTATCGGCCAACACCTTGTCCTGCAGGGCGGCAAACAGGCTGGCGGGGCCGAACACAGAGCGCATGTCGAAGAAGATACTGGCATGCAGCAGCGCCCTGGGTTCGGGTGTCGCCACCCACTGGGCGAACTGCTGCTGCCACCGGGTCAGCGACAGACACCAGTCGGGGTTTTGCGCCATGATGTTGCCTGGGCATAGGGGAAAGCCGCAGAGACTCAGGCCCTCGCATACCGCCCGGCTCAGAGCGGAAAAATAACCGAGTGCCTCGGCATCCGGCTCTTCGGCGAGCAGCAAGCCATTATCCTGATCCGAGCAGGCCGCCTGGTCCTGGCGCCCCTGGGAGCCAAATGCCAGCCAGCAATAGGCCATGGGCGGCTCTCCCAGCAGGGCTTGGTTGAGCAGCAGCAGGCGCCGGGTCAAGGCATCTGTGACCGAGGTCAGGATACGTCCGACTTCTTCGGCCCGGGTATCTGCGCCTATGAGGTTTTGCAGCAACAAGGGCAGCTGCTTACTCACCTGCACCAGGCCGGGGAGAGCCGTCTGGCGTTCTATCTCGCCGATCAGCAGCAGCGGCTGGCAGCCCTGGCGGCGCAGCAGATCCGTGCTGGTCACTATGCCCACGGGCCTGCCCTGCTCCAACAGCGGCAGATGATGAATGTTATGCTCGCTCATCAGCTGCATGGCCTCGAACACCGAGGCATTGGCCTGGAGGCTGACGGGCCTGGGTGTCATCACCCTGTGCACCGCGACCCCGCCATCGAGCCCGGCAGCCAGGACGCGATTGCGTAAGTCCCTGTCGGTCAATATGCCGCTCAGCGCCTGGCCGTCGGTCACCAGCAAGGAGGAGATCCTGTGTTGTTGCATCAGCTGCGCCGCCGCGGTCACGCTTGCCTGGCCGTCTATGCTCATGGGGGTGGCCGTCATCAAGGCACAGATGCGGCTGGTGGCGAGATCTTTGGCCCGATAACGCCCCTGGTTGCGCAGGCGCTGGGCGAACATGCGGTTGAAGAAGCGATCGAATTCGCGGCTCTGGCGTCGCAGCGCATCGAAGGTATCGGCATCCAGATGATATACCAGCCCATCTTCCAATATGGCCACCCGGTTGACTATCTCTTCGCCGCTGAGCATGGATGAGAAACCGAAACAATCGCCCTCCCCCAGGCGATCTATCAGCTCCCCCTCAGGGGTACGGACCTCGAAGGCGCCGCTGCGCACCAGGTGCAGCCTGGGGCGACGGGCGTCCATGGCCACATAGCCGGAGGCCTTGGCGTAATAGCCTATCACCAGGGAACGACAACAAAGCGCCAGTGCCTCACGGCTCAGGGCATCGAACGGCACCTGTCGCCCGAGAAACTCGAGCACGGGTTGCAGCTCGGTCGCATCCATCTTGCCTGTTTCCATCGCATTCTCCGTGTCTTGGCCTTAGCCGTTACTATAGCCCGGCGCCAACGGGCAAGACTATTCGACTAAAGCCACAAACAAGAAGGACGCCGCGGCGCCCTTCCTCATTTCAGCTCTTGCCGGCCAAGCCGTTTTCAGCCAGGCCCACTAGTGGCCACTGGCCTCACCCGACCCTCGGGGGAAGCGGATCGACTCGACCATATCCACCACATTCTGTGGCACGGCCCGGGTCACCTTGCTGACCATGAAGGCCACCGCAAAGTTAATCATCATGCCCAGCATGCCGATACCTTCAGGCGAGATCTCCAGGAACCAGTTGGCCGGATTGTTGTCGGCCGGGTTCACAAACTTGAAGTAGATGATGTAGGCCGCGGTAAACAGGAGACCCGTTACCATGCCGGCAATCGCGCCCTCTTTATTCATGGTGCGGGAGAAGATCCCCATGATGATCGCAGGGAACAGCGAGGCGGCCGCCAGTCCGAAGGCGATGGCCACCACGGCCGCCACGAAACCCGGAGGGTGAATACCGAAGTAACCGGCCAGGACTATGCCCAGCGCCGCCGCGATACGCGCAAACAGCAGCTCTTTCTTGTCGGAAATGTCCGGCATCAGGTTCTTCTTCAGCAGATCGTGCGATACGGAAGTAGAGATAACCAACAGCAAACCGGCGGAGGTCGACAGCGCCGCGGCCAGACCACCGGCAGCCACCAGGGCTATCACCCAGGCCGGCAGATTGGCTATTTCAGGGGTCGCCAGCACCATGATGTCGCGGTCGATCTTCATCTCGTTGTGCTCGCCCTTGGCATAATAGAGCTTGCCATCGGCGTTCTTGTCGTCCCAGGCAATGAGGCCCGTCTTCTCCCAGTTCTTGATCCACTCGGGTGCCGTCTCATAGGCTACCCCGGTAGACGCAGGACCATTGATAGTCTCTATCATGTTCACCCGGGAGAAGGCCGCCAGAGCCGGAATGGTGGTGTACATTATGGCGATAAACACCAGCGCCCAGCCGGCTGAGACCCTGGCATCTTTCACCTTAGGCACGGTAAAGAAGCGCACTATCACATGTGGCAGCCCGGCGGTACCAAACATCAGGGCGCCCGTGATGAAAAACACATCGATGGTGCTCTTGGCGCCTTGGGTATACTGGGAAAAACCCAGCTCGGCCGACAGGCCATCGAGTTTATCGAGCAGATACACCCCGGTGCTATTCCCCGCGGCATCGACCAATTCGGCGCCGAAGCCCAGTTGTGGAATGATGTGACCCGTCATCATCACCGAGATGAAGATGGCCGGCACCATGAAGGCGAAGATCAACACGCAGTATTGGGCCACCTGGGTATAGGTGATGCCCTTCATGCCCCCGAGCACCGCATAGAAGAACACCACGGCCATGCCGATATAGACACCTGTTTCGACGTCGACTTCCAGGAAGCGCGAGAACACCACACCCACACCCCGCATCTGACCCGCGATATAGGTGAAGCAGATGAAGATGGCGCAGATAACCGCCACGGTGCGCGCCGCCTGCGAGTAGTAACGATCGCCGATAAAATCCGGCACGGTAAACTTGCCGAATTTGCGCAGATACGGCGCCATACACAGGGCCAACAACACGTAGCCCCCAGTCCAGCCCATCAGATAAACAGAGCCGTCATAACCCACGAATGACACTATGCCGGCGAGGGAGATGAAGGATGCCGCCGACATCCAATCCGCCGCCGTCGCCATCCCGTTCATCACAGGATGCACGCCGCCACCGGCAACATAGAATTCCTTGGTCGACCCCGCCCTGGACCAAATCGCGATCCCTATATAGAGCGCAAAGGTAAAGCCGACGATTAAATAGGTTAATGTTTGAACATCCATCTCGTTACCCCTTAATCTTCATGAACATTATATTTTTTATCCAACGCATTCGCCTTGGCGACGTAGACAAAAATAAGTGCAACGAATACATACATGGCGCCCTGCTGCGCAAACCAGAAGCCCAGTTTGAAGCCCATGAAGTGGATTTGATTCAGTACATCGACCAACAGAATGCCGCAGCCGAAAGATACCGCCGCCCAGATGGCGAGCAGCCCCAAGACCAGGCGTAAATTTTCACGCCAATAGCCGGCGGCCTTTTCATTATTTTCGAAACCCATAGCGACTCCCCTTTAGTGTTTTATTGTTAAGTCTTGGTTAATCTAACAATCCCAAGGGTGACCACAATCGCGACCTTAGTCTAACGGGGAGACCCAATCGACGGGTAAAACACAATAAATAGCTATAAATCAATAAGCTGGTGTGAATTGAGAGAGGTGTGACTCACAGACTAGGGTCTCGACCTTAGACCAAGGTCGAAGCCCAAAACGGCGGGGATTCGGAAGCGGCAGCGTGGTTGGGTCATTTATGTTACATAAGATGCGCATTTGTCCAACGAAATAACGACTCCTGATCTTGCCTCATATCATGGGGAGCGCACGCCGGCACGCTTGGCCGGACGGGCGAATAAAATGACGCGACCGGCTTAGTCAGCCAGGGCCGCCACATAGCGTACCAGCTCGGCCAGCTCGCTGGGCGAGAAGGAGCTTGGGTTAAGCAGGTAATGACCGTTCACCAGCAGGGATGGCACGGCCTTGATTTCGGCCAGCTGCGCCTGAAAATCGTAATTGGACAGGGTGAATTGGTTGTCCACCGAATTGAAGGTGGCGTCGAACACCCCAGGGCTGACGCCCTGGGCGACAAAGAAGGCCTTGAGCTGCTCCGGGCGGGTGAAGGCATTGCCCAATTCATGGATCTGATTGAAGATCTTGGCATGCACCTGCTCGGTCAGCTTCAGCTTCTGGGCCACATAATAGGCCTGCTGGCTCAAGATCCAAGCCGGGCGCCCGGCCCCTATGGGAGTCCTGACGAAGTCGATATCCTTGGAAAGCAAGGCCACAGTCGCGGCGATCTGGGGATCCTTATGGTAACAATGCGGGCAATTGTAGGAGAAAAATTCCCTCAGCACGGGCGTCTTGGTCTCGGTAATGCCGCCGACTTTGACATAGTCCTGGCCTTCGACATAATTTTTCGCCTCTGCGGCCAGGTTCAATGCCAGGCCGAATATCAGGGCGGCGCCGACGTAGAGTGTCTTCAATGTCATTCCTTTCGCTCTCTCTTTAGGGGTGAGGTTTACTCGTCAGTTTCAGTGTATCGCTAGCGGCAGGCGTCCAACATGGCATAGGGATCCCCATGCAGGTACTCGAAGCCGAGCTCAGCACAGATCTTGTTGCCCCAGATCCGCTTGTCCGGCGCGCTGCCGGCATTAAACTCCGGCGGCTCCAGTTCCAGGCTCAGTGCCGCCTGGCGATAAAACTCGCCCTTGAGCGGATGCCCTGGTGCACAGAGGTTATAGACGGGGGCGATAGGCCCGCGGCTTTGCGTGCGCTGCAACAACAAAGACACGGCGCGGATGCCGTCCTCCAGATGCAGCAAGTTGACCGCCACATTGGCGCCGGGCAGATCTTTCTTGCCGGCGAGGAAGCGCCCAGGATGACGCTTGGGCCCCACCAGGCCGGCGAAGCGCAGCACGCAGGCGTTGGGCTCGGCGCCGAACAGGGCTTCGGCGGCCAGCAGTGTCTCGCTCTGAGGGCTATGGGCGCTGGCATCGGCCTCAGTCAGCTCCCTGGGCTCTACACCGGGCGCCTGGGCTGGATACACCCCGGTGCTGCTGATAAATATCAGCCGCCGATACTGGCGGTCGCCAATGAGGGCTTTCAGGCGGCGCAATCTGTTGAGGTATTCTTCGTGGCCTTGCTTGAGCCTTGGCGGCACATTGATCAGCAGAAAATCACTGTCGAATAACCCGGCCAGAGGCTCTGGATTGCCAGGCACTTGCGGGGCATCGAGATCCAGGGCGTATGCGGCTATGCCGGCGCGCGCCAGGCCAGGCAGATCCTGGGCACAACGCTTGGTGCCACTCACCTCATAGCCTTGGGCTATCAGGGCCTTGGCCAGAGGCAAACCAAACCAGCCACAGCCAACTATCGTAATACGTTTCATCTCTATTCCACTGAAAATGGCTCCACTGAAAATGGGGCCATTGAAAACTTATCTTGCCCAAGCATACGGAACAAACCCGTCTGAATTCAAGCAGGTGGGGCACAAAAATAGTAACTTATGCCCATATCCAGCTGCAAGCGGCCGGCAAGAGTGTCGGACACTGCCTCGCGTTTGAGGATCTGGGCTATTTGCACTTCCTCCTCGATGAGGAACCTCAGTGCCAGCTGGCCCGTACCCGGCTGGCAGGCGAGCACATGGGGCTGTTTCGCCTCCCCCGTGGTCATCACTACCTTGGCGATGCTGCCATCGGTCAGCGAGACCAGGGTGCCTGGAGGATAGATGCCCAGCACCTTCACCAGCGTCGACAACAGCTCAGGGCTATGCTTGGCGCCATGGTGTTTAAACAGGTAGCCGAGGGCGAGCTGGGGCGAGTCGACCTGTTCATTGCCGAACTGATGCTCATAATCGTTGGCCAGGCTGACTATCTGGGTCAAGAGCGGGATCTGTTTGCCCTTGAGCCCGTGCGGATAACCTGAGCCGTCCAGGTATTCATGGTGATGCAGGACTATGTGCAGCATCTCGGCGGGGAATAAACCTGAACGCTCCAGCATCTCATGGCCGAAGTTGGGGTGCATGCGCATGAACTTGGTCTCATGCTCGTTCAGCGCGCCCCGTTTGCGCCGTATCGCATCCGGCACCTTAAACTTGCCGATATCGTGAAACAGGCAGCCCAGGGCTATGTCCCTGAGTTCCCTGGGGGCCAATCCCAGGCTATGGCCCATCATCATGGCGATGACCGCGACCGAGACCCCATGCTGGGTGATGTTGACTTCGTTGGGAGCGACCTTGACCAGGGCCAGCTGCGGGGTATCGCTCCCATGCAGATGCGTCATGAGATCTTCCACCAGGGTGGCCGACAAGCGGTAGGCGCCTTCGGGATCACTGTTCAGCTTGCTGTAGAGACTGCGGGTATCGCTCACCCCCTGAAGAAATTGCTTCTGGCTGGCATGGATAGCCTTGCGGGTCTCGGCGACGGGATCCCGCACGGCTTCAGCCGCCGGCGGCTCGGGTTCACCCTGAGGCACCTGGATGGCGACATCCGCCGTCGGCTCCCCCTCGACCAGGTAGACATAGGGAATGTCCAGTCCCCTGATCAGGGCTATCTGTGCATCATCCTTGATCTTTATCTTGTTGAGCATGAAAGGATGCTCGCGCCAAGACAAAGGTAATTTCACCGTCAGTCCAACTTCCAGTTGTGACAGGGGTAAACGAATATATGCCACTCGGATAGCTCCTCCGGGTATGGGGCTGGCAGTAACTGGGATTGGGCTCGACTGTGGCGGCTGTGGCTATGCAGTAGCAATAGTGGCGCATTCGGCGCCGCGCCATAGGCCCGCACTAAAGTGATGCCCTGGCCAGGAGAATTGCAACACTTCTGTCACACTCGAATTGACGAATCTAACATAGCTTAGGCAAAAGCATAAGCCTTGATGGACATTTAGCGCGCCACAGGCCCAAGGGCCTAGGGCTGTGGCAGCCAGTCCCTGAGGTAATGATGCAGGTGGCGTGACTTGAGCAGGTATAAAACACACCAGAACAACAGCACGGCATCGAAGGCGAAGCGCCAGTTGAACAGCAGATCGCTATGCAGCAGCCGCTGCAGCAAGATGGCGCCATCGAGCAGCAGCAGGCCCCACAGGGGCCAGGCCAAGCGGCCAAACAACGGCCTTATCCAGGCGGGCGAGCGCTTGCGCTCGGCGATGACCACAAAATACAAGAGCACGGCTCCCGCCCCTGTCCCCAGGGCCCAGAGAAACTCGGCCTTCTGGGGATAGAAGAGCCGCACCAGGGCGCTGCGATCACTCATCTGGGTCAAAGAGGCGATGAAGACGCACCAGCCCCTGGCCAGAAACGCCAGTATGAGGTACAGAGCCAGGGGGGGCTTGATATGGCCTTTATCATCTAGCCAGGTGATGTGACTGAAATTCAAATTGGGTTCCGTTTGGACAGGCCTGAGCCCTTCTGTGGCTGCCAGGCGTGATAGCTATAACATGGAGGCGAATGCCCGGATTACAAGCACCAGGCATGACTCGGCCCCAAAAGATTGTCTCGCGGCCAGTCCCTAAGGCTAAAGGCTTAAGGATTCAACAACGCCAGCAAGGCATCTTCATCCAGGATCTTGATCCCCAACTCCTGAGCCTTGGCGAGCTTGGAACCTGCGGCCTCACCCGCCACCAGGCAATCCGTGTTCTTGGAAACACTGCCGGCCACCTTGGCCCCCAAGGCCTGCAGCTGAGCCTTGGCATCGTTGCGATTGAGTCGGGTCAGGGTGCCGGTCAGCACCCAGGTCTGGCCCTTGAGAATGAGCTTATCTTCCGCCGGCGCCTCGATCGCCGGCCAATGCACCCCGGCCGCGATGAGCTTATCGACCACTTCCAGGTTGTGGGGCTGAGCGAAGAAGTGCACCACATGCTGCGCCACTATCGCCCCAACGTCTTCGACTTCGATTAACTGCTCGACCTTGGCCTCCCTGATCTTCTCCAGACTGGCGAAATGCGCCGCCAGGTTGGCAGCCGTCGCCTCGCCCACCTCACGGATCCCCAGGGCATAGAGGAATTTTGCCAGTGTGGTGCTCTTGGCCGTCTCGATCGCCGCCACCAACTTGGTCGCCGACTTCATCCCCATGCGCTCCAGCATGGTCATCATGGAGGCCGTCAAGCCGAATAGGTCCGCCGGACTCTTGACCAGCTCCTTGTCTATCAGCTGTTCCACCACCTTGTCGCCCATGCCGTCTATGTCCAGCGCCTTGCGGGAGGCGAAGTGCTTGATGGCTTCCTTGCGCTGGGCCTCACAGAAGAGGCCGCCGCTGCAACGGGCAACGGCTTCGCCTTCGAGCCGCTCGACCAGACTATGGCACACGGGGCACTCGGTGGGGAATTCGATATCCCTGGCATCCGCCGGACGTTTTTCCGGCACTATGGCGACGATCTGCGGGATAACATCGCCGGCGCGGCGGATGATGACGGTATCGCCAATCTTGACCCCGAGACGGGCGATTTCATCGGCATTGTGCAGTGTGGCGTTGGAGACTGTCACCCCGCCGACGAACACAGGTTTGAGGCGCGCCACAGGCGTGACTGCGCCGGTGCGGCCGACCTGAAAGTCCACCCCTTCGAGCAGTGTCATCTCTTCTTGGGCGGGGAACTTATAGGCTATGGCCCAGCGCGGCGCCTTGGCGACAAACCCCAGCTGCTGCTGTTGGGCTATGCTGTTGACCTTGATGACCACCCCATCGATCTCGAACGCCAATGCGGCGCGGCGGGTCTGAATGTCGGCATAGTAGTCGAACACGGCGGCGGGACTGGCGCAGACGTTCACCTCGGCGCTGACGGGGAGTCCCCAGGCCTTGAGTTGTTGCAGTTGATCATAATGACTGGTCGCGGGCACGCCGGACTCGGGCTCGACGACCCCGAGGGCGTAGGCGTAAAACGCCAGCTCGCGGGCGGCGGTGATCTTGCTGTCCAACTGACGCAAACTGCCGGCGGCGGCATTGCGCGGATTGACGAACAGCTTGTCCCCCTTCAGCCGCGCCCTGTCATTGAGGGCCTCGAACGCCGCCTTGGGCATGAAGGCTTCACCGCGCACCTCCACCAGGGACGGCAGATCATCCCCCCTGAGCTTCAGAGGGATGGCGCGTATGGTGCGCACATTCTCTGTGATATCTTCACCTATGCTGCCATCGCCCCGGGTCGCGGCACGCTCCAGCAGCCCATCACGGTAGACTATGCTGACCGCCAGGCCATCGAGCTTAGGCTCGCAGCAGTACTCGACCTCGCCTACCCTGTCGCTGACCCGCTTATGAAAGCCGTTGAACTCGTCTTCGTCGAAGGCATTGTCCAGGCTGAGCATGGGCTTGAGGTGGGCTATCTGCTCGAACTTGGCCAGCGGCGCGCCGCCGACCCTCTGGGTCGGGGAGTCGACACGAACAAATTCGGGATGGGCACTCTCCAGCTGTTTCAGCCTCTGCATCAGCCGATCGTATTCGGCATCCGGGATGCTCGGCGCATCGTCGACGTAATAGCGTATGTTGTGTTCGTTGAGTGTCTGGGTAAGCTGGGCTATTTCTGTTTGAATCGCGTGCATGGGATGGTATCCAAATAACAAAAATGAGGCCGCTGCTGCGGCCTCACCAATACTGAATTCGATTAATAATGGCCGTACTCAAGGCCATGGACCTTGTACTGGCTCAAGCCGGGCTAGCCGGCTTGAGCACGGATCCGTCGCAGATAATCCTGCTTGCTGGCCTCATCCCACGGCTGACGCTGGGCGTCGAGCACCCGGGCATCGAGATCGTCGGCCAACTGGTGCGCCGAGTTGAGCATGATGGAGAAATTCATCAGCGCATCGCCATAACAAGGCATGGTCATGAACAAGACCACGCCTGGGGTGCTGAACTGTTCCATGTTGTCGGGGTCGAAAGTCCCAGGCTTCACCATGTTCGCCATGGAAAACAGTACCTTGCCTGTACCTGCGTTATCCACATGGCGGTGGAAGATATTCATCTCGCCAAACTTGAAATTCAGGGTCAACAGGCAGGGCAGCAACTCGGCGCCCTGCAGTTCTTCCCCTTCCTTGGCCATCAGGTGCAGTACCAGCACATCCTGGGGTTCCCCCAGCTCATCTTCCCCGACCTGGGCCGCCGCGTCGACGGCTGCTGTCTCCCTCACTTGTGCATCTGTGGGCTCGATAATAGCCGGCTCATCGAACAGCTGCGCCTGCAGGTTATCCTGGGCCAGACCCAATTCCATCTGACTCTGCGCCGCCGACTCGGACGCCTCTTCTAGATCACTGGCACCGGCCGTTGGATTGGCTGCCTGTCTGGGCTTGGCCGGCTTGGCTTGGGCCTTGGTGCCCGGGGTCGCCGACAAGGAAAAATCAGGGCTCTGCATGCCGGCACGCACCGCGAGATCCACATCCGCCTCCGGCTCCTGTTGCCCTGGCTTACGTACCCGCACCTGGCCTATGCCATCGGCGTCGAAGCCTTCCGCGTCTCTGCGTTCGGCCTGATCCTTATAAAAGCTCCCAATGGGGCTGTCTCTCAATGATTTAGGCTGTTGCCTTCTGATGGACCAAAATCCATGTACCAGTACCGCGATTATGGCTATCGCGCCCAACACAAATAAAACCAGTTGCAAATCTTCCATTGGTTACCCTGTATTTCTGAGATTATCCCGCGTCGGCCAAGGCCAGCGCTTCCTCTATATCCACAGCGACTATACGCGACACCCCGGGTTCGTGCATAGTCACGCCAATCAATTGATCGGCCATCTCCATAGTGATCTTGTTATGGCTGATGTAAATAAACTGCACACTCTGGGACATTTCCTGCAACAAGCGACAGAAACGCTCGACGTTGGCATCGTCCAGTGGTGCATCGACTTCATCCAACATACAAAAAGGCGCCGGATTGAGCCTGAAAATCGCAAAAACCAATGATAAAGCGGTTAACGCCTTTTCTCCACCGGAAAGAAGATGAATAGTGCTGTTCTTCTTTCCCGGTGGCTGCGCCATTATGGTCACCCCGGTTTCCAGCAAGTCGTCGTCGGTCAACGCCAGATAGGCATGGCCACCGCCGAAGACCTTGGGAAACAAACGCCCTAAATCCTGGTTCACAGAATCGAAGGTCAGCTTGAAACGGCTGCGGGTTTCCTTGTCTATCTTGCGTATCGCCTCTTCGAGGGTCGCCAAACCTTTGGTTAAATCTTCATCCTGGCTGTCGAGATACTGCTTGCGCTCACTCTGCTGCTCAAATTCCTCGATGGCCGCCAGGTTGATCGCCCCAAGACGCGCTATCTTGGCCCTGAGCTTGTCCAGACGCTGTTGCCAGCTGTCCGGGGTGGCCTCTGCCGGGATGTTGACCGCCACAGAGTCGAGTTGGATCTCGGCCTCCTGCAACAGCTGCAGCTGGCTCTGTGCCTGCCCCTTCAAGCCTTCATGACGTAACTTTAACGTGCTCAGGGTTTGAGTCAAGCCCTCTAAGCGACCAAGTTCTTGTTTTTGCTTTAAACCCGTACCATCGAGCCCTTCCTGTACCTGGGCTTGCCGCAGACGAATGGCCTGCAGTTGTTGCTGTTGGCTCTCTTGTCTGGCCAGTAACAGCGCCAAGCCCTCCTGCAACTGGGCGGCATTCTGCTCCCCCTGCTTGCTTTGCTGCGCCGTCAGCTGCCCCTCGAGCTGTCGCCGGCTCTGCAGCGCTTCCTCCACCCTCTGGCTCTGCTGCTGCACTTGCTCGGCGGTAACCGCCAGCTTCATGGTCAGGGTCTGCTTCTGGGCCGCCTGCGCCTGGCGCTGCCTCGTCAGTTCATCCAGCCTGGCCTTGAGATCCCGGCTCTGGCTACTGGCCGTCTGCGCCTGTGCCTGCAATTGATGTTGCAGCTCGAGCTGTGTGTCCAGCTGGCGGCTCAGGCTCGACTCCAGCTCACCCAGGGCCTCGAGCCCTGCTTGCTGCTGTTCTATCTCAGCCGCCGTCGCCGCCAACAGCCTGCCGAGCTCCTGTTGACGCCCGCCGCGCTCGGCCATCTGCTCGGCCAGGGCCGTGCGCTGCAGTTCCAGGGTGGTCTTTTCCAACTGGAGTCGATGCAGCCGCTGCTGGCCCTGCTGCAATGCCTGTTTATGCTGGGTCAGTGCTTCGCCCAGACGGCGCATATCCGCCTGCAAGCTCGCAGAACCGGCCTGGGCCTGGCTGATGTCACAGGTCAGCCGTTCCTGTTCCTTACTCAGCTGCACCAGTGACTGGGCCCCTTCCGTCTTGGTCAGCAGGAAGCCATGCCCCAACAGATAGCCATCGGCTGTGACTATCCGCTCGTGGGCAGCCAAAGTCGGCAACAGGCCCCGTGCCGCAGCCAGATCATGGGCCCAGTGCAAGTGCTTGAGCCAGGGGCTGAGATTGACAGCGGCGCCCAGATAGGCCTGGGCGCCCTCTGATTGGGCACCATAGGCCATGGACTCGAAGCCGGGGTCGTCGCCGCTGACCCCAAGTTCGCGGGTCAAGAGGCCATCGAGCACCAGCTCGGCGGCCTTTTCCCAGCCATTGGTGACTTCGAGCCGCTGCCACAGCTGAGGCCTGTCCGACTCGGTTGCGCCCGCTGCCAACCATTGGGCAATCAGCTCGAGTCTGGCCTGCATCGCCGCCAGGCCCTGACTCGCCGCCTCGGCGCCCTGGCGCATCTCCTCCAGCGCTTGCTCACCCTCCTGGCACGCCTCTTCAAGGGCGAGATTACGCTCGTACTGCCAGTCGAGTTCGGCATCCAGCTTCGCCAGCCCCTCATCGAGCAACGCCGGGTTATCCCCCTCGGCCCTGGCTTCGAGCGCCTGTAACTGCGCCCGCTGGGCGTCACTCTGGGTCTGTTTATGGGCCAGCACTTGTTCACAGTGGCCCAACTTGTTGCGGGTCAGCTCCAGCTCGAGCCTGGCAGCCGAGACCCGCTCATTGACCAGCCCCAACGCCTCGGCCTGGGCTTGCTGCTCCCCTTGCCGCTGCTCCCATTGGGCCTGCAATTCATCATGGGCTTCCTCGGCCAGCGCCTGTGCCGGTGCCAGCGCCGCCAGCTCGGCGGCAATGCCTTGGCTGTCGGCCTGGTATTGGGCCAACTTGGCTTCATGGGCGAGGAGCTGCTCCGCAAGCTGGCTCAGCTGCGCTTGCTGCTGGGCATCACGCTGCTGCTGGTTCTGGATCTGCTGCTCCAGGGTCGCCAGCGCCGTGCCCGTCTGATAGTAACTTTCGACCCCGGTTTGTTCCTGTTGCGACAACTCTGCCTGCAGCACTTGCTGCTCTGTCAGTTCCAGCTGTATGGCTTGAAGCAGCGCATGACCAGCCTCTATATCCAGCTCCAGGGTCTGAGTCTGTGCCTTGAGCCCCGCCATCTGGGTCTGCAGTTGCTGGTAACGCATCACCAGCAACTGCCCCTGGGTCTCACGCTCGGCCTGCTTCAGCTCGCGATATTGCCTGGCCGCCTGGGCCTGTTGCGACAACTTGGCCAACTGCTGGCCAAGCTCGACACGTATGTCACCCAGACGTTCGAGGTTTTCCCTTGTGTGACGAATGCGGTTCTCCGTCTCCCGCCGCCTTTCCTTGTAGCGGGAGATGCCGGCGGCCTCTTCGATGAAGACCCTCAGCTCCTGGGGTTTGGACTCGATCAGCCGAGAGATGGTGCCTTGTTCTATGATGGCGTAACTGCGGGGGCCAAGGCCCGTGCCCATGAAGAGATCGGTAATGTCTTTACGGCGACACTTCTGGCCATTGAGGAAATAGTTGGACTCGCCGTCCCGGCTGACCTGACGCTTGACCGAAATTTCCTGATAGGCGGCATATTGGCCCGTCAGGCGCCCCTGGGTATTTTCAAACACCAACTCGACCCCGGCAACCGACACGGGTCGCCGGCCACCCGAGCCGTTGAAGATCACATCCGTCATGGAGTCGCCACGCAGGTGTTTGGCCGAGCTTTCGCCCAGCACCCAGCGCACCGCGTCTATGACATTGGACTTGCCACAGCCGTTGGGGCCTATGATGGCGCTGAGGGCATTGATGAAGGGGATCTTGGTGCTATCGACGAACGACTTAAAGCCAGCAAGTTTTATTAGTTTTAATCTCATGGTGCCAGTCGGGTCGCCTCATGGTCCATGCCATGATATGTCAGAATTGAGCCGGTGCGGCTAGGGTGGCAACTTTAACAAAGCGGGCCGCATTTTGTAACGTTTTTTATTGGTTTAGCCGGGTTTTCCCCTTGTCATTCGCAGCCGGCTTGCTCACAATCGGGGCATGTTATGGATTATCCGAAGGATTTTTGCTTATGGCTTCCGCCTTATCGTCCCCAGCCTCGAGCGCCAGGAAAAGCGGCGTCAATTATTTTCTCTATGGTTTTAACCTGATCAAGCGCCCAGGGTTGCGCACCTTCGTCTTCATTCCGCTGATGATTAACCTGCTGCTATTCGCCGGCGTCATCTATGCCGTGCTCGGGCAGTTGGAAGTCTTTTTCGACTGGGTTAACGCTCAATTACCCGATTACCTGAGTTGGCTCAACTTCCTGCTGTGGCCCCTGGCCGTGGTCACCATGCTGGTGTTGCTGTCGTTCGTGTTCAGCTCAGTGATGAACTGGCTGGCGGCGCCCTTCAACGGCCTGCTGGCGGAAAAAGTCGAGCAATTGCTCACGGGCAAGCCTCTCAACACAGGCACGACTGTGGATCTGCTCAAAGATTTACCCAGGGTCCTGGGGCGGGAATGGCTCAAGCTCAAGTATTACCTGCCACGGGCGTTGCTGTTCCTGTTGATCTTCTGGATCCCCCTGGTCGGCCAGACCCTGGCGCCCGTGCTCTGGTTCCTGTTCAGCGCCTGGATGATGGCCATCCAATACTGTGACTACCCCTTCGACAACCACAAGGTGGCCTTCAAGGACATGAAGTTCGCCCTGGCCCAGACCAGGGGCACCAGCTTCAGTTTCGGCGCCGCCGTGACTGTGTTTTCCATGATCCCCATAGTCAATTTCATCGTCATGCCGGTCGCCATCTGCGGCGCCACCGCCATGTGGGTCGACAAGTATCGCGAGGTGTATCGTCACCCTGAGATAGCCCCGGATTAATCTGTTAACCCGACATAAAAACGCCTGCTGTCGCAGGCGTTTTTATTGGCTCCAGCTATCGGCTCAGCACTTCTGCAAGATCAGGCTGCCGATGGAATAACCGGCACCGAACGAGCATAGCAGTCCGAGATCGCCGGCGACGAAGCCATGCTTATACTTGTGGAAGGCGATGACTGAGCCGGCCGAAGCCGTGTTGGCATACTCGTCCAGCACTACCGGCGCCTGCAGCGGCGCCAAAGCATCGCCGAGCAACTTCTTCACCACGAACTGATTCATGTTGATATTGGCCTGGTGCAACCACAGCCGCTTGAAGTCCTGAGGCTCCAGGCCGGCATCGCCCAGTTGCCGTTCCAGATGCTGATAAATCAGCGGCAACAGCTCCTTGAATACCTTGCGTCCCTGCTGATGGAACAGCTTGTCGCCGTTATGGGCATTGGCGGGATCGCAGCGGTTGAGGAAGCCGAAGTTGCTGCGGATATTACCCGAGTAGTCGGTGAAACAGCGGCTGCCGAGGATGCGGAACGCCTGGGGCGAGCGCGTCAGTGCTTCCTGCTCCAACACCACAGCCGTGGCCACATCGCCGAAGATGAAGTGGCTGTCTCTGTCGCGGTAATTGACCTGGGCGGAGCAGATCTCCGGGTTTATCACCAACACCCGCGCCGCAGTGCCGCTCTCGATGGCGTTCATCGCCGATACCATGGCGAAGGTCGCCGAGGAACAGGCCACCAGCATGTCGTAGGCGAAACCCCGGGTGCCGAGCGCCTGTTGAATTTCTATCGCCACCGCAGGATAGGCCCTCTGGGTATAGGCACAGGCGACGATGACAAGATCTATCTGCCCGGCCTCGAGCTTGGCTTCATCCAATGCCATACGCGCCGCCGCCACACCCATCTCGGCCTGCATCGACAGGCTATCGGCGCTGCGCTCGGGGATCAGCGGCATCATGACTTCGGGATCCAGTATGCCCTCCTTGACCATCACATACCTGTGTTTGATCCCCGAGGCCTTCTCGATAAACTCACTGGAACTGTAGCTCAGGGGTGCCAGGTGCCCCTGGGCTATCAGGCCGGCATTTTCACTGTTGAAGATATCGACATACGCATTGTAACTGTCGACCAGCTCCGCATTGGCAATGCCATGGGGCGGGGTAAACAACCCACTGCCTGAGATGACCACCTTATTCATACTCGCTCCAAAATCCATACGCTGTTTGTCACATTGTCGTTTGTTACATTATCGTTTGTTACATTGTCGCCGCGACTCTCTGCCCATCACTCGATGCACTTTCCTAGATGCGCTTCACTAGATGTGCTTCACACAGGGTCCATCGCATCGGCCGTTATCGCCGCGGGGATCTTCTTGGGTTTGGTCAGGTCGATCACCACGGTAGCGGAAATCTTGTCCTGGATCGCCTGGCGGTTAGCGTCCCAGTATATCTGCAGGAACCCCAGCAGACCTGTGGCGAAACCGGCACCATAACCACCATAACGGCCGAAGGCGGCCCAGAGGCTGATCTTGCTGCCATCGAGTTGAATGACCCTGATACGCAATAGCTTCTTGCCCAGAGTCTGACCGTCGAACCAGGCGGTAAACACGGTAAAATAGAAGGCCGACCAACCGAAGCCCAATCCCAGATCGTTCAGTACGCCCTTGGCCCATTCGAGCAAGCTGTATTTCGGCTTGGCCTCCTTATCCCGTACGGGGCTTTTTGCCGCGGCCGGGTTAGGCACACTATCCCCAAGGTCGCTGTCGGTTTCGGCCGCCGCCTCTTGCACTGCATCTGCCGGGGTCCCCTTCCTGGCATCGAGTTCCAGCCCCACGCTCTTGGCCAATGACGTCAATTCCCCCTTTGGCAATGCCAGATCTGCAATCACATCGCGCAGTATCTGTTTCTGCTCCCTGGACGACAGGCCCGATGCCTTGAGTTGGCTATCCAATGATTTTACCTTATCCGAGGCACATTCGGCGGACTCGCAGCCGGCCAACGCCACTATCTGGGGAAGGAGTTTCAGGTTGGCCACTCCCGTCAGCGCCGAAGCCTTGGGCTCATGCTTAGCCGGTGGGGCATCTTTTTCGAACACGGCGGTGGTGAGGACCCAGAGCAGCCCCAGCAACATGACGACGTACATGCCCCACTTGAAAATCTTGCCCCATTGGTGGTTACGGCGCTGGATCAACAGCGTCAAGGCCACCAGCAGGATGAACATCCACCCCGCCTCATCGGCCATGACGGCAATCAAGAAACCGTCTATGGTCATCGCCAGAGCACGTTTCAAGGGGGTCGCTAACGGGGTATAGAGAATATTGTCTGCAATCTTAAAGGCATAGGGCGTTACCAGGGTCTTGGGATCTGTCGCTATATCGGGTGCCAGCTTCTTCATCTTGATAAGTTGTCCATTACGAATCATTGGGCTATGTTGCTAACAGGAAAAAACCGGAATTTTCCCGTCAACGGTTAGCTCAATTACGCCTAACTTCAGTGATTAATGCAAGCGTTAAGCCGTCTGGGGGGGTAGCGTCACGGGAGTTACGAATAATAACGGCACTTTTAATAACAAAATGGAATAATGAAGAACAAACAATCACTTCTAAAAGCCGCAATGCAGATTATGATTTAACTGAGAAACCATAGGAGCACGTAATCCATGAGTAAAATTTTCGAAGATAATTCATACACTATTGGCAATACCCCCCTGGTACGCCTCAATCGCGTCAGCCAGGGCAAGGTACTGGCGAAGATCGAGGCCCGCAATCCCAGTTTCAGCGTCAAGTGCCGTATCGGCTCCAATATGATATGGGATGCTGAGAAAAAAGGTTTACTCACTAAAGCGCAAGAGCTGATCGAGCCAACGTCAGGCAACACAGGCATAGCCTTGGCTTACGTCGCCGCCGCCCGTGGTTATAAGTTAACCCTCACCATGCCCAATACCATGAGTCTGGAACGCCGCAAGCTGCTCAAGGCACTGGGCGCCAACCTGGTGTTGACCGAAGGCGCCAAGGGCATGAAAGGTGCCATAGACAAGGCCGAAGAAATTCGCCAGTCGGCACCGGAAAAATACGTCCTGCTGCAGCAATTCAACAACCCGGCGAATCCGGAAATTCACGAGAAGACCACGGGGCCAGAGATCTGGAACGACACGGACGGTGAAGTCGATGTGTTTGTCGCCGGTGTCGGCACCGGCGGCACCATCACAGGTGTCAGCCGCTACATCAAGAATACCAAGGGCAAGGCCATTACCTCGGTCGCCGTCGAGCCGGCCGACTCCCCGGTTATCGCCCAGACCCTGGCGGGGCAAGCCATTCAACCCGGTCCCCACAAGATCCAGGGGATAGGTGCCGGCTTCATCCCGGGTAACCTGGATCTCGAAATGGTCGACAGAGTCGAAGCCGTCACCAACGACGAAGCGATCGAGATGTCGCTGCGCCTGATGAAAGAAGAAGGCATACTGGTCGGCATCTCTTCGGGTGCCGCAGTGGTAGCCGCCAATCGCATCGCCGCCCTGCCCGAGTTTGCCGACAAGACCATTGTGGTCGTCTTGCCATCGGCGGCCGAACGTTACCTCTCCTCCGCGCTCTTCCAAGGCGAGTTCGGTGAGCAGGAAAACGTGCAATAACCCGCTTGCATCGACCCACTTGGATAATATCACCCTGCTGCGGCAGGGTGATTGCAACGGCTCGGTTACAGCCTTTTCGGCCACTCTGAGCATGACCTTGCTGCCTCATTCAATGATTTGTCAATTGCCCAGCTTCAGTCCCCCCTCCGTCAGGCATTCTCCTGAGTTATTGAGTTAACAAATATTCCATGCGCCCTGCTCATCAAGCAAGCTACGCAGCCCTTCATAGTTATACAGGTTGGGCAAACATCAACAATGCTTCTTACCTTATTCATTCTTTTTAACAGCTCATAGCCCTCGAACTCAGATAGTAAGCGCAGCGCTAGCGGTTGAACGACAAAGGCGGCCAGCTGTTGATGGGGCTGCCATGAGTTCAAGGATAGCTTTCACTTTTTTCGGTACTTCACGATCTGAGTATCGGCCGAATTCCGGTTTAGTGGGCTCATTCATTATCCTGGGTGAATGCTATTGTTACATGAGCCTAAATTTAACGGCAGTTAACGCAAAGCGAAAAATAAATAGAATGCCGAACCGTAAAAACCTTTAATGAATAAATAGCACGAGTGACGGTAATCTCCGCGAGATTTTCAATGCTAACCAATACAAATTGTAAATATTAATTCTCCCAGATAGACACCAAAAAAATGAATCCAGCAACAAATGACACATAAATGCAACATGCATACTGCCATCCAACAGAGATAAACAGTTAAAATGTTTCAAATATGTTGCTAAATAATTTAAGCCCAATCTACAGACGGGCATGAAAAGCATAAAAGTGTTCATGACAGAACTATTGCAAAGACTATTTCCGCATGCTTATATCTGCGTCGCAGTTTTAATTATAATTGCGTTACAATTTTTCACATAATTAACTGCACAAAAAAAATACTATATTCCAGGGAGCATATCATGCAAGTAAACTCGATATTAACCAAGGCTATCCGCTTTGCGTTGGTAGGCAGCGCAGCAACAGCTGCAATGGGCATATCCGCCGTATACGCAGCAGAGCAAGGCGATGCCTTAGAGAAACAGGAAGTAGAAAGAATATCTGTCACAGGTTCGCGTATCATTCGTGAAGGTGCAATAGCACCAACACCGGTAACTGTTATCAGTGGTGAAGAACTTCTGTCAACGGGTGTAACAAATATAGGTGAAGCCTTAAACCAATTACCTGCATTGGGTAGCACCTACTCATTGGCAAACTCCGGACGTTTCATAGGCACTTCAGGTTTGAACCTGTTGGATTTGAGGAATATGGGCACAGCCAGGACACTGGTTCTGGTCAATGGGAAACGCCATGTTTCTAGCTCAGCCGGTACTTCATCAGTCGATGTAAACACTATACCAAGTGTCTGGATTGACAAGGTAGAAGTGATAACCGGTGGTGCCTCTGCAATATACGGTGCAGATGCCGTTACCGGGGTAGTAAACTTCATCCTAAAAAAAGATATCAATGGTCTGGAGGTCTCGGCAACTAAAGGATGGGCCGGAGACAGCCCTCATAGTAAAGACCGTTTCTCTCTGTCATACGGCACTGATTTCAATGAGGGTAAAGGCAATATAGCCTTGGCTGTCGAGTACAGCGCCCAAGATCAGTTAAAAGCATTTGATCGTGATCAGACATCCACCTCTTTCAGCAGTTTGAAAAACACCAACCGTCCCAAAGATGCCGACGGAAATTATATCGATTCAAATGATCCCAATGACCCGGACAAAATATATACTGCCAATGCAGGTCATTACAGCATTAGCAATGCAGGTACATTCAACTTAGATGGCTGGAAGACATTTAATCCCGATGGCTCGCTACGGGACGTCTATCGTGGCACCAATATTGATGGTATCTATTGTAGCGATTGTGACTTCACTAACCTCAATCAATTTGTTGAGCTTCAACCTGAATTCAAGCGTTACAACTTCAATTTAAAGACCAACTATCAATTCAACGATAATATGAATGCATACTTTGAAGCTAAGTATGTGAACAGTCAATCGACTGATGAGGGGCAGCCAGCCTTCTTCTTTGGAAGTCCAGACAACACAGTCAAGATTGACAATGCTTTCATCAATCCAGAGCTGGTCGCCTTGATGCAAGCTCACAAAGATAAGGATGGCAATCCGGCGCCATTGGACTCGATCAACATTCGTCGCTTCATGACAGATTTGGGTGTTCGAATTGAAGACGATACCCGTGAAACCCAACGCTATGTGTTGGGTCTTGAAGGCTTAATGGGTGAAGATTGGAATTACGATGTATATGCAGTGTATGGCCAAACTGATTTAGAAAGGGTCAACAAAAATAACTTAGTGAAAGCTAATTATAGACATGCTCTGGATTCAGTACGAGTCGATGGCGTGGCCGTGTGTCGAGACGAAGAAGCGAGAAAAGCGGGCTGTGTACCTGTTGATATTTTTGGATTCGGTCGCCCGAGCCAGGAAGCCATTGACTACATTAACACAGTCTCAACAGGCACTTCTGTCATCAAGCAGACAGTTCTCGGTGGTTCACTGACAAATTCGGCATTGTTTGAACTGCCGGCTGGTATTGTGGGCTTCTCCGCCGGTCTGGAATATCGCAAAGAACAAAGTGAAGTCTTCGAACCAGATAACGCAGAAGGCACATTTTTCAATGTTCTGGGAGAAGACAAGGGTGATTTCGATGTTAAAGAAGTCTTTGCCGAAATAAATTTACCTTTGTTGGCCGATCTGCCAATGATCCGCCAGCTCGACTTGGATTTAGCCGTTCGTTTCGCCGACTACAGCACAATAGGCAATGCCACTACCTGGAAAGCGGGTTTAAGCTGGGAAGTCAATGATGAACTGCGCGTTCGCTCGACCTATGCTGAAGCCATTCGAGCGCCTAATATCAGCGAATTGTACGGTGCCGAGAGTCAAGACTTCTTCAATGTCGATGACTCTTGCCGTACAAAATATTTGGATGAGTTAGAGCACCCTGAAGTACGTAAGGCCAATTGTGCCAGTTTAGGTATCCCAGCTGATTTCAACTCAGATTACGATTCCAAGACCCTTGAAGGCGTGAGCGGCGGCAACAGAGATCTTAAGGCCGAAGAATCGACAAGCTACACAGTAGGTATCGTTTATCAGCCAAGCTTCATTGAAGGCCTGTCTATATCGACCGACTACTGGAATATCACCATCGAGGATTCAATCAGTTCGGTGGATGCTCAAGACATCATCGATCGTTGTGTAGATTCACCTACAGGTATCGACAATGAGTATTGCCGTCTGATCACCCGTGACCCTGCGAGCCATGAGATTACGTCAATCAAGCAGTTCTCACTTAACATTGCTGCACTCGAAGCCGCAGGTATAGATTTCGATATAGGGTATAACTTTGAAGGCTTTGGCGGCGACTTCAAAACGAACCTGATCGCCACCCGTCTGTTAAAACGCAAGGACTTCTCATTCCAGGATGAGCCGGATACCTTCGAAGAGAACGCAGGCACCGCTGGATATGCCAAATGGCAAGCCAATTGGACACTGAATTATTCAATCGACAATTGGAGTGCAAATTGGCGTACTCGCTTCATAGAAGGTGTTAACCTCTACACCAGCAGGGAGTTGGAGCGCAATGCAAACCCAAGCAGCAATCTCGCCTACGGTGATTATTTCATCAGCGATATTGCTGTCGCATATGACTTCGATTCGGGTATCAGTCTGAAATTTGGTATCGATAACCTATTCGATCGTGACTTACCCTATGGCGCCAAGGGCACAAATGTCGAGTCTGCCGGATATGACAACATAGGCCGTTTCTTCCACACAACGGTTAGTTTCAAATTCTAACCCAACGTCATAATGTGACAGTTGTACGGGGAAATCGCAGAGGAAACACTTCAATGCAGCGATATAGCTGAAGTGTTGTAGCTGCGATAAGAGCCACATTGTTGCAAGGTTGTCTTGAAAAACACGGTATCCTCGGATGCCGTGTTTTTTATTTATCTGAAAGCCAAAAATACCAAGAGGACAAGTTATAAAAGGCCAGCCACCAGCGGTTCGCAGAGCATTCCCTCTGAACGACACTGTCCCGCCGAACCCTGATACTCTGGGCAATATCGGCACCATATCCAGCCTGATGGGCATAAGGGTTAGCATGAGCCAGGGCTCACCACGCCCTCATAGGCTAAATTACAACTCTTCCCAATAAGCGGCTTCCAGCCGTTCGAAGGCCAATTTCAAGACATGCGCCATGTCCAGATAGCAGGCCCGCCCGCCCAATGGCCGGCTCTCTATGCCCTGAGCGCTGAGTCTGCTGCTGAGCTTGTTGGTCCAATCGAACAGGGTCAGAGGTAAGGGATGACGGGCGCGCCACCCCAACCACAGCAGGCCTTGCAGCGGCAAGCTGATGAAGAATAAGGCCAGGGTCAGGGCCTGGGGTAAAAAATCCCAGCCAAAGAAGTAGAGCTGGCTCGCCAGGGTCAGGAGCGCCAACACAGGCATGCTGACCAAGGCGAGCCGGGTCGCCCGCACTACCCGGTATTCGGGAAAATAATGCCCCAGTTGTCTCACCATGGGCCAGACTTTCATATAGCGACGACCATCGCCAAGGGTTTTGAGGACTCGGATGCGCAACTAAGGCTCCTACGACAAGCTGACTATAAGGCTTACCTTAGCACAATTGCCGATATTGCCCCAAGCGAGGCGACTGTTGGACGCTAACTTGGGAACTGAGTTACAGAAATAGCACGGGATTGTGGCGGCCTGGGCGCCGGAAACGGTATCATCCCCATAAACGATTCATATTAAGCTAAAAGAGGTTAAACATGGCCAACAAATTGGTATTGGTACTCAACTGCGGCAGTTCATCGCTGAAATTTGCCGTCATAGAGGCCCAATCGGGTGAAGATTTCATCTCGGGTATGGCCGAATGTTTCGGGCTGGAAAATGCCAAGATAAAATGGAAACTGCAGGGGGTTAAGCAGGAGTCCAGGCTGGCACCTTTCAGCGCCCACCGCGAGGCGGTCGAATTCATCGTCAAGCAGATATTGTCACAGCAACCCGAATTGGCGGCCCAGATCCAGGCCATAGGCCACCGCATAGTGCATGGCGGCGAGAAGTTTACCCGCTCTGTCGTCATAGATGATGCGGTGATCAAAGGTATCGAAGATTGCGCCTCACTGGCGCCTCTGCATAATCCGGCCCACCTCATAGGGATCCGTGCCGCCCAAGCCTCCTTCCCCGACTTGCCCCAGGTGGCGGTATTCGATACCGCCTTCCACCAGAGCATGCCGGAGCATGCCTATATCTATGCCCTGCCGTACAAGTTGTATCGCGAACACGGCATTCGCCGTTACGGCATGCATGGCACCAGTCACCTGTTCGTCAGTCGCGAAGCGGCCAGGCTGCTGGGCAAACCTCTGGCACAGACCAATCTGATCTGTGCCCATCTGGGCAACGGCGCCTCAGTCACTGCGGTCAAAAATGGCAAGAGCGTGGACACCTCCATGGGGCTGACGCCACTGGAAGGCCTGGTGATGGGCACCCGCTGTGGCGATCTCGACCCTTCGATCATCTATCACCTGGTGCATCAACTGGGTTATACCCTGGATGAAGTCAACAGCCTGCTGAACAAGCAGAGCGGCCTGCTGGGCATTTCCGAGCTGACCAACGACTGCCGCGGCATAGAAGAAGCCATGGCCGAGGGCCATAAGGGCGCCACCTTGGCATTGGAGATCTTCTGCTATCGGCTGGCGAAGTATATCGCCGCCTATACAGTGCCACTGGGACGCTTGGATGCGGTGATCTTTACCGGCGGCATAGGTGAAAATTCGGACATCATCCGCGAAAAAGTACTGAACATGCTGGCTATTTTCAACTTCGAGGTAGATAGCGAGCGTAACCTCGCGGCCCGTTTCGGCAAGGCCGGCATCATCACCAAAGAGCAAGGGCCTGTCGCCATGGTGATCCCGACCAACGAGGAATGGGTCATCGCCGAGGATGCGATCAAGCTGGTTCAGGCTTGAGCCCCGGGGCCACATGGCCCAGGCAGATGCACAATTGCAGCCCTGCTGCCAAGTAATCACAGATATCAGAGGTTCATATGTCCCGCCATATCATGTTAATTCCCACCGGGGTCGGCGTTGGCCTCACCTCCCTGAGCCTGGGCATGGTCCGGGCGCTGGAGCGTCACGGGGTTAAGGTACAGTTCTTCAAGCCTATTTCTCAGCAACGCGCCACCGATACCGGCCCGGAGCGCTCGACCACCATCTTGCGCCAGTCGCAGACGGTCAACCCACTCGAACCCTTCAGCATGGCCCACGCCGAGGCGCTGATCCGCACGGATCAGACGGATGTGCTGATGGAGCAGATCATAGAACGTACCGCCGAATGTGCCGCCAACACAGAGATCCTGGTCGTCGAAGGCCTGGTGCCGACCCGACATCACCCGTTCGCCCGCGACATCAACTATGCCATCGCCAAGGCGATAGATGCAGACGTGATCTTTATCGCCACCCCGGGCAACGACAGCTCCACCGGTTTGATGAACCGCCTCGAAATTGCCTATAACTCCTGGGGCGGCAAGAAGAATAAACGCCTGATAGGCGCCATCATCAACAAGATAGGCGCACCGGTCGACGATGAAGGCCGCGCCCGCCCGGATCTGTCGGAAGTGTTCGATCACCAGGAGACCCAACGTCCGGATACCGCCGGCATGTTCCAGCTGCCGGGCAAGAGCCCCTTGAGGATCTTGGGTACTGTGCCCTACAACCTGGATCTGGTCTCGCCCCGGGCCTCGGATCTGGCCCAGCATCTCAACGCCCGCATCATCAACGCCGGCGAGATGGACACCCGCAGGCTGCGTAAGGTCACCTTCTGTGCCCGCAGTATTCCCAACATGGTCACCCATATCAAGACGGACTCGCTGCTGGTCACCTCGGGAGATCGCTCGGACGTGATAGTCTCAGCCTGTCTGGCGGCCATGAATGGGGTCAAGGTCGGGGCCCTGCTGCTGACCGGCAGCTATGAACCAGAGCCGGAGATCCTCAAGCTATGCGAACAGGCCTTCGAGACCGGCCTGCCTGTATTCCTCATAGACACCAATACCTGGCAGACCTCGCTCAATATCCAGAGATTCGATCACGAAGTGCCGGTCGATGATGCGGTGCGCATCGAACTGGTGCAGGAATACGTTGCCAGTCATATAGATCAGAGCTGGATTGAAGGGGTGACCAAACACTCACCCAGGGAACATAGGCTGTCACCGCCGGCATTCCGCTACAAGCTGACCGAGCTGGCCCGCGCCGCCCGCAAGACGGTCGTCTTGCCCGAAGGCAACGAGCCCCGTACCGTCAAGGCCGCCGCCATCTGTGCCGAACGCGGCATTGCCCGCTGCGTGCTCTTGGGCAACAGAGACGACATACTGAGGATCGCCGCCCAACAGGGCGTCACCCTGGGAGATGGGGTCGACATCATAGATCCCTTGGATGCCCGTGAGCGTTATGTCGAGCCCATGTTGGAGTTGAGACGTCATAAGGGCCTGACCGAAGTCGTCGCCCGTGAGCAGCTGGAAGACAATATGGTGCTGGGCACCATGATGCTGGCGCAAAACGAAGTCGACGGCATAGTGTCAGGGGCCGTCAATACCACCGCCAACACCATACGCCCGCCGTTGCAGTTGATCAAGACGGCGCCTGGCTCCAGCCTGGTATCGTCCATCTTCTTTATGCTGATGCCGGATCAGGTATTGGTCTACGGCGACTGCGCCATCAATCCGGATCCCGACGCCGAACAACTGGCAGATATCGCCATTCAATCGGCCGAATCTGCCATGGCCTTCGGCATAGAACCCAGGGTGGCGATGATCAGTTATTCGACCGGCACCTCGGGCACGGGCTCGGATGTGGATAAGGTGCGCGAGGCCACCCGCATCGCCAAGGAGAAACGCCCGGATCTGGTGATCGACGGCCCGCTGCAATATGACGCCGCCGTGATGCCCAATGTGGCGCGCTCCAAGGCCCCCGACAGCCCGGTCGCAGGTAAGGCCACGGTATTCGTATTCCCGGACCTCAATACGGGTAACACCACCTACAAGGCGGTGCAGCGCAGTGCCGAGTTGATCAGCATAGGCCCCATGCTGCAAGGCATGCGTAAACCCGTCAATGATCTGTCCCGCGGCGCCCTGGTGGACGATATCGTCTACACCATAGCCCTGACCGCCATCCAGGCATCGCAGAGCTCATAACCGCGAGTCGCACAGACGGACTGCAGCAGAACGAAAAAACACCGCCTTAAGCGGTGTTTTTTTAGCTCAAATGGCTCGAGTGCTCGGGTTGCGACTCACTAAGGCCGGCTAATCCAAACGACTGTCCAACCGGGTTGATTGCCATCGAAGATGAGGGACTGAAACGGGGAACGGATGTTTTCAGCAGCAGAAATGCTTGGGAGTTACTTTTTAACCACAGTTTTATCCGGCATAATATCAAGCACTTAAAGTGCAAGCCTTCAGTCGTCAACACAGTTTTCCACAGATTCTGTGGATAACCTTGAGCAGTCATCTCTCTGTATATGCCATGAATGAGACTGATGAGTCAATAGCCGAAACGTTAAATCGGACCATTAACGGCGGATCTTGTGTCTCGGGGCAGAAATCGCGATACTGGCCGGCAAACCCATGATTGACTGTCCTATGCAAAAACTCGCTTTTCTATGCCTGCTCTTCCTGTTCGGATGCGGTGACGCTGCCGAAGACGGCGCGTTAACCCATTCCCCGGAGAAAGTCACCCTGGGATTCTTCAAAGCCATCTATGTCGACAAAGATGTCAACGAGGCCAAGCAATACGTCAGCGAACCGCTGCAGGAACTCCTGGAACATTACTATATTGCCGCCTCGGTGCAACGACACATGCTGAACCTGTCGATGACGGACGTCGAAATGGAAATAGATGATGTGGATATCGACTTTTTCCGTAAGCTGTCCGACAAAGTGACCGTGGTCATCAAACTCAAGGGATTGAAAGCGGGGCAGTTTTGGATCGATGACAGAAGCTTGCGGCTGCATAAACGCGGCAAGAACTGGGTGATAGTCGAGATCTTGCCCGAAAAACGCCAGGTCAACGGTTAAGCCGGTTGGTATGAGGCAAAAAAATAGCGACCTGGGGTCGCTATTTTTTATCTGTCGCTATCAGCGGCTGTCTCAGGCCTCTTCATCGCACTCGGCAGGAACAGACAAGGAAACATCGTCTTTCACTTGATAGTAGGCACTCTCGTATTCCAGCACTTCCATAACAACTCCGCATAGATTCAGTAAGGTCTCAGAGGCATGTCTTGTATGAGCCGACATTTTGCCCGGTCAGGAAAAACAGCCTCTCCCCAGCAGTCTTTCCAACAACGGCATTATACCCAAGCCAGAACAGGAGTTACAGAAAACTTTCAGTTTTGTTGTCGATTCCAGCGAAAAAATGCTGAAATCGGCACCTTTCAGGGAAAACCCAAGAAAGACTTACAGAAATTGCGCCGCTTAGCAGCTTCAGGTATTTAGCCCATGCTGCTTACAAGCAAATAGTCTATTTCGGCGATGCCGCAGCTGCTATCTATTAATAGATGGCACTGGAGAGCGATGATGAATGCACTGATTGAATTTGAAGCAGGAAGATTCGTCGATCTATTCGAGCGTAACGACACCCTGGGCATACACATGTTCATGGAACACATGAACATTCCCCTCGATGTGCAGGACAGGCTCTACAACGAGATATCTTCACTGGTCAAAAAAGACCAGCGCAGCATAGCGCAAATCATAGAGACCTACGGCCAATCACTCCTTTCCGAACGCCTCGCCTACTAGCCTCACAGACCCAATTTCCCGGCCAGGATGACTGGCCGGGTTCGCTGTCGCTTGGCCGCGGGTTTACCTGGGGTTCGCCGACAGTTTACCGATAGCTCGCAGCCAAACTGCTGGTTTGCCGGGAGTCGACTGCGGAACATCATTACCCGCCGGTCGCAGCGGCAAGACGGTAACGCAATACCTTCAGGGCCTTTTCCGGATCTGCATCCTCGAACACGGCTGGATTATCGAGGCGCTCGATGAAGCTCAGCTGCGACGCGACCTCGGCCACTTGGCTGCGCAGGAATTGGCTGTCGAGTTCGGGGGCATTGAGACAGAGCAAGACTTCCCCATTGGCACTCAAGAGTTCCGGCAGGCGGCGCAACAGGCGCACATAGTCCTTGGTGGCGACGAAACTGCCCTTCTGATTGCTCGGTGGATCTGCGACTATGATGTCATAGGGACCCAGCTTGGTCAGTTTACCCCAGGATTTGAAGATGTCGTGTCCCAGGAAGCGGGCACCGGCATGAAAACCATTGAGCACATGGTTCTGTTTGCCTATGGCGAGCGCTCCCTTGCTCATATCCATGTTGACCACTTCATCCGCCCCACCGCGCAGGGCAGCCACGGAGAAGCCACAGGTATAGGCAAACAGGTTGAGCACTTTCTTGTGTTTAGCGTTGTCCTTGAGCCATTGCCTGCCGTTGCGCATGTCGAGAAACAGACCATGGTTCTGGCCCCGCAGCAGGTGTACCTGAAACTGCATGCCATTCTCGGACACCAGGTGCGGCTCAGGCACGGTGCCATGCAGCAACTGGGTATGGGTCTGGCCGCCGCTGCGGTACTGGTACACCAGGTTGAACGCCTCATCGCCCCCGAGTTGACTCCAGCGCTGCGCTATTGCCGCCACGCAAGACGCCAGCTCGCCGGCCTCCAATGGCATGAAACTGGTTAGCAACCACACGGGGGCGAACCAATCCAGACATAAGTGTTCACAGCCGGGAAAACGCCCGCCGCGGCCATGGAACAGCCTGACGGCCTCGTCGGTTAACTCGGCGGCGGCCACTTGCTGGATAAAACCTTGTATCGACTCACTACTCATTCATTACACTCATTGCAGGCCTAGATGCCTTGATTCGGTTGACACATAATTCAGCTGCCAAGGCGGCTGTTCGCCGGGCGCGCACGCAGCACCGGCATTATTTTCGCTGTTATCTCAGTCACTTGGACTTAACTTCAGCCTCAGGATCAGCCTCAGATTCAGATTCAGGCGAGGCCTCGGCTGCGGGCTCAAGCGTCACTGGCGACTCAGGGGCCTGCCCGGACTTGAGCAGTGACAGCTCGCTGAGATCGTCCGCCAGCATCACCGCCAGCCAGCCACCGCTCTTGCTCGATTCCAGCGCTATCTTGACTATCATGGTCAGCGGCACGGACAACAACATGCCGACCGAGCCCAACAGCCAGCCCCAGAAAATCAACGACAGGAACACCACCAGGGTCGACAGCCCCAACCCCCGGCCCATGAATCTGGGTTCGATCACATTGCCCATCACCATGTTGGAGCCCAGGTACAGGGCAGCCGTGGCCCCAGCTGCCGTTGGCCCCAGCTGGATGAAGGCCAGCAGTATCGCCGGGATCGCGGCTATGATGGAGCCTATGTTGGGTATGTAGTTAAACAGGAAGGCGATGACCGCCCACAGCAAGGCGTAATCCACGCCTATGATAGCCAGTCCAAGGCCCACTATGGCCCCGGTGCCCAGACTCACCAGGGTCTTGATCACCATGTATTGGTTGACCGAGCTCAAGAACTTATCTATCTGCTTGAGGCGCATGTCGGGATCGTCCAGCGCCAGATGCAGCTTCTTCGGCAGCGCCTGTGCTTCGAACAACATGAAGACTATGGTCAGTATGATGAGAAACAGGTTCGCCATCACATTGCCGACACCGGACAGCATGTTGGTGGTCATGGACAGGGCCATGCCGGGATCGAAGTACGCCAGCAGTTGCGCCTTGGAAACCTGTATGTTCAGGGATTGCAGCTTCTGGATAAGCCAGCCGAATTGCTCGATCAACTGATCCCGGTAATGGGGCAGCTGGGTGGAAAACTCGTTGACCGAGCGCCCCACCAGGGACGCCAACCACAGTCCCATCAGCACTATGAAGCCCATCAGCACTATGACGGCCAGCCACTTGGGGATCTTGCAGCGCATCATGAAGCCGATGGCCGGATTGCAGATCATGGCGATAAAGGCCGACAACACGAAGGGCACCACTATCGGACTGGCGGCTTTTATTCCTGCCAGGATCACCACCAAAAAGGCCATCACGGCAAAACTGCGGTAGGCCATAGAGGGCACATTGGCTCGAGTCATGAGTTAAAAATCCTTCTTGATCCTGGATAAAATTGTTAGGCTAAGTGCCAATAAAGACAACATTTTCAGGCAACACGCCTCAACCATGAACGGAATGATTATCGGTACTATGAAACCAGAAACCGCCATTATACGCATTAAAAACCTCAGGCTCCGTACTTTTATTGGCATCAAGGAAGACGAAATTCAGAACCGGCAAGACGTTGTAGTGAATATCGTTATTCACTACTGTGCCGAGAAAGCCCGCAACAGCGACAAGGTTGAAGATGCGCTGAACTACCGCACCATCACCAAGAGAGTCATAGGGCTCATCGAAAACAACCGCTTCTCCCTGTTGGAAAACCTCACCAACCAGGTACTGGCCATCGCCAGCGAGCATGCTTGGGTCGAATTTGCCAGTGTCGAGATAGACAAGCCCCATGCGCTGCGCTTCGCCGACTCGGTTTCCATGGAGCTGTGTTACAAAAAATAACCGCAATAAGCCGCCTTTCCCCCGACCGCATTTATACTCAATACAAGTTGGCAAGGGGACCAGGCAAGATGAGAATATTAATCACAGGGGCGACGGGCTTTATCGGCAGCCAGCTGGTTAGTCTGCTCGGCGAGACCCACTCCTTGGTGCTGGTGAGCCGCGACATACAGGCCGCCACCGCCAAGTTCGGTGAGCAGCACGGCTACCATCAGGGCCTGATCGGGCTCACAGAGCTCAACAACATAGACGCAGTGATCAACCTTGCCGGTGAGCCTATCGTCGGCAAACGTTGGTCCGAGGCACAGAAACAACGCATTTGCGACAGTCGCTGGGAAATGACGGCGTCCTTGGCCCAGTTGATCGCCCAGAGTGACACGCCGCCCAGGGTGCTGATCAATGCCTCGGCCGTGGGTTTCTACGGTCGCCACGGCAGCGAACACCTGGATGAAGCCGGCTCCTTCTACAATGAATTCAGTCACCAGGTATGCCAGCGCTGGGAGACCCTGGCACAAAAAGCCGGTTCGGATCGGACCCGGGTCTGTATCTTGCGTTTCGGCATAGTGCTGGGGCTGGGCGGCGCGCTGGCCAAGATGTTACCCGCCTTCAAGCTCGGCTTAGGCGGCCCCATAGGTCGGGGACAACAAGGCATGAGCTGGATCCACCAACAGGATCTCCTCAGATTGATTGAGTTCATGCTCAACACTGACACATGTCACGGCATCTACAATGCCACGGCCCCCCACCCTGTCAGCAATGCCGAGTTTGCCAAGACATTGGGACGGGTACTGAAGCGGCCGGCGCTGCTCCCCGTCCCTGCCTGGGCACTCAAACTGCTGATGGGCGAAATGGCTGAGCTGATCACAGAGGGGCAGTTTGTGATCCCCAAGCGCGCCCTCGCCGCAGGTTTCAGCTTCAACTACCCCTACCTGGAAGCCGCGCTCACGGATCTGCTGAGCTAGCAAATGCCATGGGCCATGGGAATTAGTGGGAATTACCTGAAAATGCCGGAACCCGAATCCAGTATCCGGCTCATGACTGAGATAGGGATCCCGGCTCGGGTTTATCCCTGCTGCTCCTGACTTTCCATATAAACCAATTCCCAAATGTGACCGTCGGGATCCTGGAAGCCATGGCCATACATGAAGCCATGATCCTGGGGCTGATTATAACTGCTGCCGCCTGAGGCCTGTGCCTTGGCCACCAGCTCATCGACCCTGGCACGGCTGTCGACACTCAAACAGACCAAGACTTCGGTCGCCTCCCTGGCATCACAGATGGGATTGGGGGTGAACTGAAGAAATTTCTCATGACTGAGCAACATCACACAGACATTGTCGGTCACCAGCATACAAGTGGCGCTGTCGTCGGTAAATTGCGGATTAAAACTGAAGCCCAACGCGGTAAAAAAGCGTATAGACAGGGGTAAATCTTTCACCGGCAAATTGATAAATACCTTGTCAATCATGTCTCACCTCACCTCACCTTGGTTAATTGTACTTCCTGTTACACAAACCATCTTAGATGTGCTGTGAATCGCAGAGCCGATCTCAGGGGCAGGCTGGAAATGAGCCCAGGAAACGGCTCCCTGAGTCACTAAAACACTGAAGCCACTGAAGCCAGCCACCAGCTTGGCTAGGGTTGCAACGACCGCATAAACCTGTCGGCGCGAGGCAGATAATAATCCTCATAGTCCAGTGACAGCAGCACCCTGTTGGCCCGGCCGAGGATTTCATCGCGCGGCACCAGACCTATCACCCTGGAATCGGCACTCTTGTCCCTGTTATCCCCCAAAGCCAGATAATAACCGGCCGGAATGCTGACAGGGCCAAAATTGGCTAACCCTGAGCTGCGCTGCATCAAGCGAATGGCGTGCGCCGCGCCGAGCAGAGACTCCCGTTTGTCGACATAGCTCGGCGACTCAGCTCCTGCGACAGTCGCGGCGGCTGAGGCTGAGACGGTGCCATCCAGCTCTCCATAGTCCAGCGCCATGCCATTGATCGTCAGGCGATTGTTGTTCATGGCGACGCTGTCGCCCGGCACGCCGACGACCCGCTTCACCAAACGCTTATCGGCCGCCTTGGAATCGAAGACCACGATATCGCCTCTGGCGGGATCTTCGAGTCTTGCCAGAGACACATGGGTGAAGGGCAGACGGAGATCATAGGCGAGCCTGTCCACCAGGATCCTGTCGCCCGGCACTATGGTCGGCAACATGGAGCCGGTCGGGACAGTATTCCAATCCGCCACTGCGCTGCGAAACACACACATGAGGCCAACAAAGAGCAGAAAGCCCTTGTTATCCCTGAGGCCGCGGCCAACCCTCTGCATCACCCCGGACATTATCCTTTGCTCCATATCTCACTCCTTAGCACCTATTTCAATAGATTTAGTTAATACACACATTACTGGTCTCACTATCCCTTGAGCAACTCACTGCAGGACAGGCTGAGCAACGCCCGACAGCGCCACACACCGAGCAGCGCCACCAACAAGCCGCCACAGACGGGGGCTATGCCCCACCAAGGCCAATGGGGGTAGACATTGAGCTCGAACACCTGGGTCTTGAGCAGGTACAGGGAAAACTCGGTCACCACCACGGCCAACAAGCCGGCGATGCTGCCAAGCAGCGCAAACTCTATGCCGGTGGCGCTGCGCAACAGCCAACCCGAGGCGCCGAAGGTGCGCAGCACCGCCAGCTCACGCTGCCGGGTCGCCATGCCCGCCTCGGTCTGGGCAAACAGCACCAGGGCACTGGCCAGCACCACCAGGGCCAGCACCAGGCTGAGCGCCAACGAGACCTGGGCGATGATCAGCCTGAGCTGCTCCACCATGGTGCCCACATCTATGATGGACAGGGTCGGAAACTGCTGGATGAGGTCGATAAGCACGGGGCGCTGTGCCTCTTCGAGCCGGAAGCTCGCCATCGAGGTATAGGCGAACTGGGCCAGGGCCTCATGGGTGAAGATCATGAAGAAATTCGGTTGCAGCGTCTCCCAGTGCACATTGCGTATGCTGCTGACGGTCACCACCAGTTCACGATTGTCTATGCTGTAGGTCAGCTTATCCCCCATGACTATGCCGAGACGCTCGGCGACCCCGGACTCGACCGACACATCGAAGGCGTTGCGGTTGAACTCACCTTGCAGCAATTCATTGTTGGGCGGCAGCTGCTCCCGCCAGGTTAGATTGAGCTCACGCCCTATTCCCAGCCGCCCCTGCTCACCCGCGTCCAGCTGTTCCCGGGAGAGCAGGTCCTCACCGTTGATCCGGCTCAGACGGCCGCGGATCACGGGATAAATATCGGTTGTCGCTATCTGCTTCTCCGCCATAAACGCCGCCAATGGCTGTTCATCGTCGGGGGCGATATTCACCAGGAAATAATTCGGGGCATTGGCGGGCAACTGCTTCTGCCACTCGTCGAGCAAGTCCTGCCGCAGCGACAGTATGGTCAACAAGAGTACCAGGGCGCTGCTGAAGCCCACCAGTTGCAACGCATTCTGCCGCGCCCTGCGGCGCAGGCCCGCCAGCGCCAGTTGCAAGGGGTTGGTGGTCTTCATGCCCACGCTATGACCCAGACGTATCATCCCGAAGCCCAACAGGCTCAGCAGCGCCGCCAGCAAGAGCACGCTCGCCACCACGGTCAGGGTCAGCGTCAGGCTGCCGGAATACAGATACCCCAAGAGCGCCATCGCCAGCAGGCTCAACAGCAGATGCAGCCACATGCCGACATTCACCCCTTCGAGGTTATGCTGCAACACCCGCAACGGCGGTATCGCCAGCAGGCGCAACAAGGGATAGGCGGAAAACATGAAGGCGCTGATGAGACCCGTGCCCAGGCCCAGCAACACGGGACGCAGCAGTGGCGGCGAATAGGCCGCTATGTCTTCGGGCAGGAAAGCTGTGATCCCCAGATCCAGCAAGTAACCGCCGAGCAGGCCCAACCCCAGGCCGGCCAGGGTCACCATGAGCAAGTGCATCCCGAACAAGCGGCGGATCTGTTTGGCCGAGGCACCGAAGGTCTTCAGCATGGCGACCACATCATAGTGACGCTGACAGTAGCGCTGGGCGGCGATACCTATGGCGGCACAGGCGAGGGCTATGCCCAGCAGGCTGGCTAGCAGCAAAAAACTTTCGGCGCGCTTGACGGCGGCGGCAATGGGTGACTCACCCGACTGCACATCGCGCCACTCCTGGCTGGTGGTGAGCCTGGGCTTGACCTCCTGTTCGAAGGCCTTGAGCTGCACCTCAGTGCCGACGAATTGATACAGATAGCTCACCCTGCTGCCTGGCTGTATTATGCCCGTCTTGGCGACATCTTCGATACGCATGAGGATCACCGGGGCCGAGGCGAAGGGATTGAAGCCGGCGTCTGGCAGACGACGGATCTCGGCGCCGAGGCGAAATTCGCTGTTGCCCAGCTCCAGCGTCTCAGGTTGGCCGAGCAGGCCCCCGAGACGGGTTTCAAACCAGATCTCCCCCGCCGCAGGCAGCGCCCGGGTCGGACCCGAGGCCAACTCTATCTGCCCCTTGAGCGGATAGCCGACCTGCACCGCCCGCACCGTCACCAACTGAAACTTATCCCCCGAATACACCATGGAGTTGAACTGCTGGTTGCTAACGGTTTTCAGTCCCAGGGCGTCGGCCCGCGCCAGCAGCTCGGGTGCCAATTTGGCCGGGGAATAGATGAGGCGATCGGCGGCGATAAACTGCGATGCCTGGCCCTGAATCGCCAACTGCAGCCGCTCGCTGACCCTGGCAAGGCCGCTGACAGACAATACCGCCAGGGTGATGGCCAGTATGATGAGCAGCAGCTGCCCCTGGCGTAACTCGCGCTTGAACAGACGCCAGGCCAGACTCAGTTCCATGTGCCCGACTCCCGTGTCGGCATGGCGCCGTCATCCGCGGCCGTGACGGCCTTGGGGCCTGCGCGCTCGGTCTCGCTGCAGTCTTGAGAACCGGCCTCGGGCGCTTGTGCATTCGAGTGCTCGGGCTCGGACAAGTGTCCCGACTCCATCAGCAGTTGCCGCTGGCAGCGCCTGGCCAGCTGCATGTCGTGGGTCACCAGCACCAGGGTGGTATCACTCTCCTGGTTGAGGGCAAACAACATGTCGGCAATTTTATGGCCGTTGGCGGCGTCCAGGTTGCCAGTGGGCTCATCGGCGAACAGCACCTTAGGTTCACAGATGAAGGCACGGGCGATGGCGACCCGCTGCTGCTCACCACCGGACAATTGTTTGGGCAGGTGGGTCAGCCTGTGGGACAAGCCGACCCGCTCCAGCATCTGTTGCGCCTTTTCCCTCGCCTGCCTGACCCCGGCGAGTTCGGCGGGCAACATCACATTCTCCAGCGCCGTCAGAGTATCGACCAGCATGAAAGACTGGAAGATGAAGCTCACCTTCTGCTTTCTCAGACTCGCCTTCTGTTCCTCGTTCAAGTCGGACAGTGCCACTCCGTCGAGCCAGATCTCACCCGAGCTGGGGGTATCCAAGGCGGCCAACAGCCCGAGCAGGGTCGACTTGCCCGAGCCGGAAGGCCCGAGTATCGCCACACTCTGTCCCGGCTTGACATGCAGGTTAATGCCGTCGAGGATAGTTAACTCACCTTCCTGAGTAATAACGGACTTTTTGAGGTTAACCACATTTATGGCACTCTCACGCGGCACGCTTTCGCTGGACTGGCTGTCACAAGACATACTTTCGCTAGACATAAAATCCTTCTTCATTGGAATGCTGGGGCGCACGCGACCCGTCCTCGCGCGCTCGATGCAGATATCGGCCTTGCTGGTATCCGGCATCTTGCTAACGGCGACGCCGGTATCGGCTGCCACTATATTAATACTGGGTGATAGCCTGAGTGCAAGCTATGGCATGCCGGAACATCAGGGTTGGGTGCAGCTGCTGAGAGATAAACTGCCAGAACATAAGATCATCAACGCCTCGGTCAGCGGCGAAACCAGTGCCGGCGCCCTGCGGCGATTGCCCGCCCTGCTTGACTCTGTCGCCCCCGAGCTGGTGTTGGTTGAGCTCGGAGCCAACGATGGCCTGCGGGGATTTTCACCGGCGCAGCTGAAAAAAAATCTTACAAAAATCATCACGCTCATCAAATCCACAGGAGCCAATGTGCTGCTGAGTGACATACTTATGCCTCCCAACTATGGCAAGCGCTACAGCCAAGCGTTCCGCCGGGTGTATCAGGAAATACAAACCGAACAGGCAATCACCCTGATGCCCTTCTTCATGCGGGAGATAGCGCCTAACCCAGACTTGATGCAAAAAGATGGCCTGCATCCCAATCAAGCCGCCCAGGAACAGATCAGCCTCTGGGTAAAACCTTGGATTGTCCGGGTACTGCCAGGGGTTCAGCAATAAGGGTCACAAAAATACTCACTAGCAGCCAGAAACTTGTTCTACAGCAATATTTATGTCAGCAAACGCGGCTAGGATGACCGCGGGTTAATTTTTAACAGGGAATCATCATGCCATATCATCATCAAAAGAGAATCTATATCCCCACCAACGCCAGAAGCAATCAGTACATACTGGCCGAAATCAGAGTCACGGACGAACTCTTGGGTGGATATGACGATGTTCAGGATGCCTATCGCCAATTGAGCCAAACCGTGTTCTCTCTGGCGGACAAACAGGAAATCCATAACATACAGATCATAGCCAACGATAAGTTGCCCGTGGTGCGGTTTCATACCGAGGCCTATAGTTTCGAGACTGCCGAGCAGATCCGCTTCTTCTACAATCCCGCCTACCATGAGGCACAAAACCTGTTTGCCACCGCGGGGCATAGGGCCCGCAAGCTGCGTCTGGTATTCCTCGCCACCGGCAGTGAGCTGCGCAGTAATTCGGCGACCTTTCACGCCAAGGTGCAGTACTTCATGGACAGCCTGCTGCCGCTGCTGCCCGCCACTGGCCTGGCGGTAAAAATCCGCGATCATCAGCATTTGTCCTACGACTTTTTCACCAAAGCCAAAGGCAACAAGGAAACTTACGGCTATAAGCTGCGGGCCATAGATAAAAGATATCAGGCCAGAGGCTGCCAACTGCCGCAGGAACACAGCGCCCTGAACTATGTGACCGTCAGCCTGCCCCTGAGCCGTAAGCTCAAACAGCGCATCTTGCCCGAGGGGATGACAGACTTCACGCCGCTGTACCAATATCTGGAGGACAAGTTCCTCAGCGCCGCGTCGACCAAGCAGCTCAGTCGCCTCGCCATGGTCGCCAACGGCCTGACACCCATAGTGCGCAACAGCAAGTTTGAGACCCTGGAAAGCACGGCCGAACTGCAGATGATAGGTTTCGATCCCAATGCCACAGAGCAGCAATTCAGCCGTCACTGGCAGGGGGACAAACTGGCCGAGGCGGCACATTTCGCCATAGTCGCAGGTCCCAAAGATTGCGACGACGGCGGCTACGGGCGCTTCATGAACCAGGTCGAAGAAGCGCTGCGCAGCTTCGCCAATGAGATCGACATGGATAAAGAACACGAAGATCTTATCCTGAGGTTCCATCAGCATATCAGTTACCGCAGGTAATGCTTCGACCCGATTGACTCCGACAGCCGCGAACGGACTGTCGGAGTCGATGTCATAGTGCCGCTGCACCCGAGGCTTGTGCCCATTATTTTGGCCTAAATCAACATGCTTATTTAATATCCAGCAAGCAGGACATTTTTATTCCAGTAAAACAACCAAAAAATTGATAACCTGGTGCTGTATGTCGTGCCCTATATCATGCCGGTATGTTTTCCGAGCCACTAATTAGTTACATCCCGCACTCATAGTGATAACATTCGATTCAAATTCATATTCAAGAGACTTGTTATGTTCAAAACCGGTTTATTGCTAAGCGTATGCACAGCGTTAGTCTTAGCCACTCCTGCGGCGGCTGCTCCAAGTCCACTCATTATCGATAAGAACGTTAGGCCAAAATCGTCCAACGGCCGTATCAATGCGGTACACAAAGAAATTCCAACCATGAGCGCTGATTTGAATAAAGTCCGTTATGGCATTTTAGAAGGCATGCTCGAAACGAAAGGCTTCTCCTGGGTTTACGATGGCGAGGGGGAGGGTTACATTCTGGCGCGGTTTGATTATCGCGGCGACACCAATGTCATGCGTATCGAATATAATGAAAATTATGTGCAGCTTAAATATCAGGATGCCTTAGGCGATTATGTGTGCGAAAAACTCATCGAAGGTATTTGTTACAAGAATGGTCGAGGTTACTACAACTACATCAAAAACCTGCGAAAAAGTATTGCACACAAGATTGAACGTTTATAAGGAAATGAAAATGAAACGGCTGTCACCAGGATTAATATTCGGCGCCTTGTTTACTGTTCAGGCCATGGCAACAGAGTTACACCCATATCAAGATCCTATCCCTCTCAACGGTTATGTGAGTGACATAGATGCCCTTCTGAGCAGATCGCTACAGCGTAATCAATGGACCTTCTCCAAAGATGAAGCCGGCCACTATTTTGCGAGTATTACCCATAAAAGCTACGAGATAACAAGTCAGATTGTGGCCGACAAGGACACGCTACAGGTTAAACTGCTGTCGGCAACCCGAGTCGAGTGCAGCGACAAACATTGCTCCGTCGATGAGGACAAAGTCGAAGGCTGGCTCACTAAATTACGCCGCAGCATAGCGTACGATCTCACCTTGGTGGTCAGAGATGCGGCGTTGAAAAAGAGTTTACAGTAAGCAAAGACAGGACTAACAGTTGCGGATATATTTTGCTGAGCCGTCTTAGACTCAACAAGACTTATCCGTGCCCATGCGCCGCTAAACCCTTGCACCTTGAACATTGTCCCATTCCTTAATCAACCTCACCGCGGCCTGGCGTTGAATTAATTTTGTGGTCAGTTTTTGACAGTAATCCCAGCTCGTTGCACGAATTCAGTACTATCAGGAAAAATATCGCAACTAAATCTATCCCCACGCTGAACTGGCCTGAGTTTTCACCGACGAAAAAACCGAACCCTGGACTTAACACAGAAAATTTAACGAAAACCCCATTTCCTATGCCAACAATGAAGCTGCCTAGCCCCGAGTATGAGAAAAAAAAGCTGCCGGTATTGATTGTCACTATTTGAAAGATTTGATTGATATAAGAAAGTTCAAATCCATAACGTTTGCACGTTAACAGCCTATATCCTGCAAGTCCGTTAAAAATAGCGAGAACACTGCAAATCATCACATTGACTATTGTTTGTGTGCCAAATGCCGAATAGATGCACACTATAGCAAACCCAAGTGAGGTTGCCAGTTGAAGCCAGCCGAGTATTTTCAATCTGTTCTCAATTGAAAAAATAAACTCTTCTTGTTTTTTTTCTGTCAGCGCCTCAACTTCTTCCTTACGATTGTCAAGTTCAATCAGCAACGCTTTATAATTCTCAGGATGAGCCTCTTTATCAATATTGGCACGCACATCAAACAACTCGTCCAACGTGTATTTGGAGTAATCAACCGTACTCATGGTCCTTCCTGTAAGCTCATATTTTAACAGTGCGTATGCACTTAGGTTCTATGCACAACAGATTACCACAAGCCACTGTTATGTAAAATTAATCTTCTGATCACCAAGGAGTCCATGGGGCACAGGCATTGATCGCATGGCAAAATTTTAACGCCGAAGAACGAGTACCGGAATGAAACGGATCTATGCGGTGGAGCAATGAAACGGCGTCGCCTGTGGCTCAATCAACTGACTTTGGGATGAAATCATGGCTATGCTTGCAGATAAATGTCAGTGGCATTAATTCTAATCTGGATGGTACCAAAAGTTTTAGCCGCCCCATAGGGTCCCAGCCCAGCCTTCAAAAGTTGGCGTCCTGCCGAAGAACCTCTTATACATTAGTCGTGGAGGTCTTCTTCACATGGGCGACTGTGCGGATGACATGCAGTGTCAAAAAATTCTGTACTTTCGCCGATAATCCAATGAGGCACAACATCATGAGTGGAAATGATTACATCATAGGCAAGGATATAGGGCGGTTGCAAAGCCAGGTAGCAGCCCTGCAATCAGACTGTCACTGCGGCTCCTCGAACCATACGAAGCGGCAGCTGTCCGAGCATGAGCAGGCACTACAGGCGAAACTTTGCGAAGTGAGTTCAGAAATTCGAGGCGAGTTCAATAGAGTCATAGAGAAATTCGGGCTTGGGCTACAGATAGCCGAATTCGGTCTCGTCGCAAACGGCAATACCATGTCAACTGAGTCTATCTGCGCCTGTTGTCCAGGTTTGGGGTCAGGTAATGCCAGCTATCGCTGTTGTTTTGTGCTGGGTTGCGATCCCTGCAACGTCAGTATCAGTCTTCCCGATCATGAGGAAGGCCCGGGCCCGGGTTAGCGGCCCCTGAGAGCAATAAGAAGGCCCGGCTCTCGCCAGGCCTTCTTATTGCTCGAACTTATTGCTATAGCTTAAACGTTTGTTCGCTCTTGGGCTCAACCCTCCATGGCTGAACTCACGCCAGCCTCTTACCAAGGAGTCCCACGCCCTGCGGCGGCTCCGGAGGAAAACGGGTGTGTTCTGTGACCAGGTTTATCGCCAGTAAATCTTGTTGTCTTATATGGTCAATCCAGTTTCTGATCGAACTCAAGAGTCGAGAATAAACGCCAGAGAAGGTCCACGGCAGATGATGGATTGCAAAGCCATTTGGCTGCAACACTCGGCCCGAGGGTAGTACCAGGCTCAGTCGAGTGTGTCATTGTCCCTGTCTACAGAGGCCGGTTCTTTTCCATCAGACGATTAAAGATAGCGTTGACCGACAGAGATACCCCATGGGCAAGCTTATCCGCCAGCTTCTTCTTCAGCTGATAACGCACCTTGATCACTGTGTGCGCTTTGGCTTGGGCCATGATCACATCGTCACTGGTGGCTATCTCATCTATCAGCCCAAGTTCTATCGCCTGCTTGCCGTACCAATGCTCGCCGGTGGCGACCTTGGCGAGATCCAGTGCGGGGCGATAGTGGCTGACAAACTTCTTGAACAACACATGGGTCTCTTCCAGCTCCTGCCGAAACTTCTCCCTGCCCTCATCCGTGTTCTCACCGAACAGGGTCAGGGTACGCTTGAAATCGCCCGCCGTATGTTGCTCATAATCTATCTCGTGCTTCTTCAGCAGACGGTTGAAGTTGGGTAGCTGGGCCACCACGCCGATGGAACCTACGATGGCGAAGGGCGCGGCATACACCTTGTTGGCGACACAGGCCATCATGTAACCGCCACTGGCGGCCACCTTGTCGATACAGACACTGAGGTGGATGTTGGCCTGACGCAAGCGGTCCAGCTGGCTGGAGGCCAGGCCGTAACCATGTACCATGCCGCCACCGCTCTCGACATTGGCTATGACCTCGTCTCCCGGCTCGGCTAGGGTGATGATGGCGCTGATCTCTTCCCTCAGTGAGGCGACTTCGCCGGCATCCAGACTGCCCTTGAAGTCGACCACGAAGACCCGCTTGCCGAGCTGCGTTTCTGCTTGCTTCTCTTTGGCTTTCAGCTCCGCCTTGCGCGCCTTCTCATAGGCCTTGAACTGCTTCTTGGGCAATAATTCCTGTTTCAGCGAGTGGGCCAGCTCCTGCAAATCATCCGAAACATGGGTCAGGCTCAGCTCGCCCTTGTCGCTCTTCTGTTTCATCGCCGCGGCCAGTACCCCGACCACCACGGCCAATATGGCCACCACCAGGGTGATGGCCTTGGCCAAAAATAATCCGTATTCGTATAAAAATTCCAATTCAAGCTCCATCAGAGATGTTAGCCATATACAGGCAGACGTTGGCCCTTATTCTAACAGCCTATTGCGCAATAAAAAAACCCGGCGAAAGCCGGGTCTTTGGGATTGATCTCAACTCAATTGGCGCAGGGGCTGATCACGCTCGTCTCGTTCTCATCCACTTGGGCCACCACTATCGTCGCTTGGCCCAATCCCGCAGAGGCGGCAAAACCTACCACCTGGGACTGCATCTCTGCGGTTGCGGCAGCGGCGAAACCATCCGTGACTTCTGGTACTTCGCTCGGACTGATGATAGAGCTGTGATGCCCCTTGGCGAAGCGCACGGCGCCGGAGCCGACACTGGTGCTATCGACACAACCCAGACCCAGGGCGGAGATCAGCGGCTCGGTACCCGACAGCGGGAAACCTGTGACCCTGTTGGGCAGGGTTTGGTCCGGCAGGTTAGCTGCGCCGTCACCGACCACTTCGATCAGATGCAGCGGCAGCTCGGTAGCGGCCAACCTGGCGCCCTGATTGACTGGATCTATCGAATCGACAGCCGTCTGCACCGCAAACGCAAACGTAGGCACAAACTCGGCATAAACCGTCTTCACCAGATCGGTATACTGTTGGCTTCCCGGCTCATAACCTTGGGTATTGGCCTTATCCACTTGTTCCAGGAAGGTTGGAGAGGCGCTGATGTTACTGAACAGCAGAGGACCGAAGCTTGCCGAGCCAACGAAAGTGCCCGCCAGGCCACCGCTCGGGGCCACCAAAGAAGCGGCATTGAGGGCATAGGCATTGGGCAAGGCAGCGCCGGTCATGGGGTTAACCAGACCTGTGCTGGCGTAGGTGGAGAAGCTGGTGCCGACAATGGCGCCCAGACTCAGGCCCTGGGCGCTGATCTTGGTGACGTCGAACACCTGTGGCTTCCCTGCCGCCGCCAGGCTTTGGGCCAGACCTGTCAGGGTCAGTCTCAGTTCCAGATGATCCAGGATCCCCTGACGGAAGTTATCCCGCACCGACAGGGAACTGCCTATGTTGATGAAAGACAAAATATTGCCGTTTGCGAAGGCCGCCGGCTTGCCGATGGAAGCGCCGAAGGCTGGATAGCTCGCAGTCACCTCATAGACACCGTCTTTGTCGGCATCGAAGGAGCGCTCACCATGCAGTGGCATGTCGATGGCGACGGTCGCAATCCCGGCCGCGGCATAGGCACCGGCATAGGCCAGCGACATTTCCTTGCCGCCACCCAGGCCATGCATGGCTATGTTGGTTGGCCAGCCTGAGGTCGGCGGCACGAATCCGCCCTTATCCTTGTAGAACTCGACCAGCTTGGCGGCGTTGGGCATGGAAATCAGCACGGGCACAGTTTCATGGGTCTGGATAGCCGGTATCGGGTTGAACTTGGTCAGGTGTTTGGCCTTGTCCGCAGGCGTACCGTCATCGAGCAACCAAGTCTTGCCCGCCAGCAGGCTGGGGTTAGCCAGGGCGGCGGTGGGATCGACGCCCTGGGTCTGGGCCTGGGAAATAAATTTCTCCTGGCTCAGGGTGCCGGCCTGCAACGCCAGCAAGACTGACACAGGGCTGTCGCCCTGAGCCTGCCAGCGGCCATTGATCAGTGGATGCCCTTCACCGTCCAGGCAACTGACAGAGGAGCAAGTACCATAGATGGGCATCTCAATGGTCGCGGTATAGACATCGGCCAGATCTGCCAGCGCATAGGCCATGCCTGCGTCCGGGGTGAGTCCCGCCGCCTGGGCCACGGTATAACCTGCTGGGGTAGGCTCCTGCACGAATTTGGGGGCATAGGGAGAACCCGGCTGCGCCATCAACAGCTTGCTGGTCTCGTAGACTTCGGCAACGGATTGGGTGGTAAACAGGGCCGAATAGCTGATGCTGTCAGGATCGACGCCGTGAGTCGCGGCCAAACCTTTCTCATAGCTGTTGACCAGGGTCTGCAGCATCAGCTGATCCGGGGTTTCCAGCGGCAGTGTCTCTATGTCCATCTTGAGCAGACCATAGCTGCTCGATGCCTCTATGGGGCGGCTGGCGGAATCTTCGATTAACTTGGTCGTCGCATAGATATAAGACTGGCCGGCCTTGAGTGGCTTGAGCGGCACTATGACCACCTTATTGCCCGAAGCTGTGGAGATGAAATCGACACCAAACTGCAGCTCTTCGCCGACCTTACAGGCGGACACTGAGGGCTTGGCCTTACATTCGGGATCTGACGACAGGGCGCCACCGACGGTCGCTTCGAATACCCGCACCGCACCGGCCTGAGCCACGGAGGCGGCGTTGAGGGTCAAGGGGTTGCCCTCGCTGTCATTGGCGAGTTCGACATCGATGGAAATCGGTGAAGTGGTGGACCAGCCATCGAGGGCACCCAGGGCTATCTTGGGATCTGTATAGTCACCATTGGCTTCACTCGGATCTCCCGCCTTGCTTGGGATATTCAAGGTGCCGTCTGTGGTGCCGCTGAATAACAAGTCGTTGGGTAAAGGAACCTCGCCTTCGGCGGGATCGAATACCATGTGGGAAGCGGGTATCAGAGGGGTCGCCTCTTCCCTGGCCTCGTTGAAACTGTCCTCACCACATCCTGTGAGTCCCAGCGCAGATGCTATAGCAACACCCAAAATGAGTCTTTTCATCTTTTTTCCCCAAATCTTGTTGTAATAATTTTGTTTTCCCTAAGAAATTAGTCACAATAGCCCGATATCTATGACTAATGAGGCTTATGTTAGCCTCTAACTGGCCCCAAGTTAACGTAAAAGTATTGAGTTAGCTACAATTTTGTCACACAAGAACGGCCCGAATAAGGCAATTATTTAGTCGTTTGTTTGAAACGGTCGTTTATTGGTTCGGCGACGCTAGAAATGGCGGGCATTACCGCCCAGAGGAAACATTGACTCATGTTGGAATATCAAGCTGCAAAAGAATTGCTCGCAGGCAAAACCATACTGGTTACCGGTGCCGGGGACGGCATAGGCCGCACGGCCGCCATCAACTACGCCAAACATGGTGCCACTGTGATCTTGCTGGGCAGAACGGTTAAAAAACTCGAAGCCGTCTATGATGAGATAGAGCAGGCAGGTTATCCGACGCCGGCGATAGTGCCGCTGGATCTCAAGGGTGCCACTGAGCAGAACTACCAGGACATGGCCGAGACCATAGCAGAGCAATTCGGTCACCTGGATGGCCTGCTGCATAACGCCAGTCAGCTGGGTGCCCTGGGGCCATTCGAGCACATAGATATCGCCTCGCTGGAAGAAGTGCTCAAGGTTAACCTGATTTCCCAGGTGATGCTGACCAAGGCGCTCCTGCCCGTGATGCGCAAGGCACCGAGCGCCTCGATCCTCTTCACCTCCAGCAGCGTGGGTCGTCGGGGCCGCGCTTACTGGGGCCCCTATGCCTTCTCAAAATTTGCCACCGAAGGCATGATGCAGGTGTTGGCCGATGAATGCGATGGCAGCCAGGTCAGGGTCAACAGCATCAATCCGGGCGCTACCCGCACCGGCATGCGCGGCAAGGCCTATCCGAGCGAAGATCCACAGACACTGAAGACCCCCCAGGAGCTGATGCCGACCTACCTCTACCTCATGGGCGACGACTCCCAAGGGGTTAATGGCCAGCAATTCGACGCCCAGTAATGACACTGCCGGCGGTTGCAAAACCGTCCGCACACAGAAAAGGCCGCTAAGCGGCCTTTTTTAATGCGGTTTTCACCCCTGCTGGATCAGCTGCGCTGACGGCTGGGCTTAGGCTTGGCGCCCGTGACCTTATGCTTGCGTACCGCACGGCGGATCTTGGCGCTGCGCACCTGGGCCCGGGCGACGCTGTGCTTGTCTGTGCCCAGCATGCTGCGGGTCTCAGGCTCGAGTCCCGCCAGTTGGCGCAGATAATTCACTTGTTCTATCGGCAATTCCACCCAACCACCGCGGGGCAGTGACTTGGGCAAGTCGATCATGCCGTAGCGAATACGGATCAAACGGCTCACCTGCACTTCCTGGGATTCCCACAGGCGACGCACTTCGCGGTTACGACCTTCACGCAATGACACATGCCACCACTGGTTCATGCCTTCGCCACCTGCTGGCTTGATGCTGTCGAACTGCGCCGGACCGTCTTCCAGGGTGATGCCGGTGCGCAGACGCTGCACCGCGGCCTCGGGCACTTCGCCGAAGGTACGCACTGCGTATTCACGCTCGACTTCGTTCGATGGGTGCATCAGGCGATTGGCCAGTTCACCGTCGGAGGTGAACAGCAACAGGCCCGACGTGTTGATATCCAGACGGCCGACGGCCACCCAGCGTGAATCCCGCACCTTTGGTAGGCGGTCGAACACGGTCGGACGCCCTTCGGGATCCTTACGGCTGCAAATCTCGCCTTCCGGCTTATGGTAGGCCAACACGCGACAAATCACCTCATCGGCGGATTTGAGCGAGATGGCACGGCCATCGATACGCACCTTGGCATCGGCTTCGACGCGATCGCCTAGGCCGGCAATTTCACCGTCAATACTAACTCGGCCTGCAGCAATCCATGCCTCCATCTCACGACGGGAGCCATGGCCTGCACGGGCCAAGACTTTCTGCAATTTTTCACTCATTAGTACTCTGCTCTTCTGCTGGTTCTGGCACGCTTTTCAGGTTTGAAAAGAGCGCCTGCAATGACTCAGGATCGGACAGCGACGGCAAGTCGGCTAACCTGTCTAAGCCAAAATATGCTAAAAACTCCGATGTAGTGGCATAGAGTGCCGGGCGTCCCGGTACTTCCTTATGCCCTACCACTTTAATCCAACCTCTATCGGTCAGACTCTTGATGATATGGCTGCTGATCGCCACACCACGCACTTGCTCTATATCACCCCGGGTCACGGGCTGACGGTAGGCTATCACCGCCAGGGTTTCCAGGGTGGCACGGGAATACTTGGGCGCCTTTTCCTGCCACAGGGGCTGCAGATAAGGACTCAAGACCTCCTGGGTCTGGAAGCGGTAACCACCGGCCACCTGCACCAGTTGCACGCCCCGCTCGGCGTAATCTTGCTGTAACTCGTCCAATGCCGCCTTGACTCTGTCTCTGGAAACACTGAATTGTGCCAGCACAGTGTCTTTCAATGCCTTAACAGACAAGGGTTTACCCAATACAAATAAGCTGGCCTCTATCAGCTGCTTCAATTGGATGGGATTAATCTGCATCGCTCAATAAGCCTTCACATAGATGTTCGAAAAGGGTTCACTCTGGTATAACTCGACCAGGAGTTCTTTGACCAGCTCCATCAGCGCCAGAAAACTCACCACCACTCCGGCGCGCCCCTCGCTGAGCTGGAACAGGGTTTCGAACGGCACGAAGGCCTCACTGTTGAGCATAGCCAGTATCTGGCTCATGCGCTCCCGGGTCGACAGGAGTTCGCGCTTAACCTGGTGGTGCTCGCTGGCATCTATGCGTTTGAGCACCTGACCGAAGGCCCTGGCCAACTCGAACAGAGACACATCCGGCGGCACCAGCATGGGCTTGATGCCGTCGGCGGGCACGGCCCTGGCCTGAAACACATCCCGCTCCAACCTGGGCAAGTCATCCAGACGTTGCGACGCCTCTTTGATCACCTCATAGGCCTTGAGCTGGCGGATCAGCTGGGCCCGGGGATCTTCTTCCACCTCATTCTCGGCCAGCATCTTGGGCAGCAGCAGGCGGGATTTGATCTCGGCCAGGGTGGCTGCCATCACCAGATAATCGGCGGCAAGCTCGACCCTGGCTTCGGAAAGCAGCTCTATGTATTCGAGATACTGGGCGGTGATCTGCCGTATAGGTAAATCCACCACATCCATTTTCTGTTTACGGATCAGGTATAAGAGCAAATCCAGCGGGCCTTCGAACGCCTCGAGGAACACCTCCAGCGCCTCCGGCGGAATGAAGAGGTCGGCCGGCATCTCTTTGACCGCCTGGCCCCGAATAACGGCTAAGGGTAGACTCTGTTGTATGCCCTGCATCCGTTAAACTTCCTCTCACCCAGAGCGACAAGCCAGGACGACAATAAGCCGTCATTCGGCGCCAAACGCGCGATTATACAGTAAAACCCTGCCGATTAAACCGCCAGCATCAAGATAAAGCGATCGTCATAGGTCATGCATGCCGTCAATGCAGGCTCAGAGGAAATGACTGGTATCGCCCGCGCCTTCACGGACTATGTCCATCGCCCCTTCGGACATGTCTATCACAGTGGTAGGCTTCTCCCCCAAGTAGCCGCCATGGATGATGGCGTCTACCTGATGCTCGAGCAGATCGCGGATATGTTCGGGATCCGACTCGGCAAACTCGGCACCCGGCATCACCAGGCTGGTGGACATCAGAGGTGCATCCAGGGCTTCGAGCAGCGCCAGGGCGATCAGGTTGTCCGGCACCCTTATGCCTATGGTGCGCTTCTTGTCGCACTGCAGCCGGCGCGGCACTTCCTTGGTCGCCTTGAAGATGAAGGTATAGGGCCCCGGGGTACAGCTCTTCAATAAACGATAGGCCTGGTTATCTACGCTGGCGTAGGTCGCCAATTCGGACAGGTCACGGCACATGAGGGAAAAATTATGATCCATGTCTATCTGCCGGATACGCGCCATCCGCGCCATGGCATCCTTGTCCCCTATGAGGCAGCCCAGGGCATAACCCGAATCTGTCGGATAGACGATCACCCCGCCCTTTTGCAACACAGCCACGGCCTGATTGAGCAGCCGCGCCTGGGGATTTTCTTCGTGTACGTAAAAAAACTGGCTCATGTTCGTTCCATCCAAGATTGTGATTGCCAGACCCAGTCTATGCCCTGAGGCTGAAATAAATTTTTGCCTAATTCTATCCAGTTGCTCGGGAAATGAAAATCACTGCCAATCGAGCCTAATAATTGATTTTGATGGCTTAATGCCACCAGATTGGCTCTGTCGTCCAAGGTCTGCTGTCCGAGCACCACTTCCATGGCATCGCCACCAGCCTCCTTGAACTCCCGCACCAGGCGCTTGAGCCACTTGCCCGAGAGCTTATAACCACTGGGGTGCGCCAACACGGCCAAACCGCCGGCATTGTGAATGACCTCGATGGCGTTGGCCATGTCGCCCCAATTGTTGGGCACATAGCCCGTCTTGCCGCGGGCCAGGTAGCGCTTGAACACGCTCGGCATATCCGTGGCATAGCCGTTATCGGCGAGCCAACGGGCATAATGACCGCGGCTGAGCGCCGCCTCGCCGGCGATGGCCTTGGCGCCAAGGTAGGCGCCTGCTATGCCGGCCTTGGCCAGACGCTCACCGATTTCCTGCGCCCGCAACTCCCGCAGTTCGCGCTGGTGTGCGAGAAAGGCCAGCAGGGCCGGGTCCTTGGCATCTATGTTAAGCGCCACTATGTGTATGTCGTAGCTGTTCCAACGGGTGGAGATCTCGACCCCATCTATGAGCTTGAGCGGCGCGGCTTGGGCGGCGTTGAAGCCATGGGCCTCGGCGAGCCCGGCCACAGTGTCATGATCTGTGATGGCGAGCATCTCAACGCCCTTTTCCAGTGCCCTGGCAACCAGTTCGGCCGGGGTCAATTGACCGTCGGATGCGGTCGTGTGGCTGTGAAGATCGGCCAAAATTGTTTCTGTCATCATCAGGCTATTGTACTTGAGTTTGTTACAAAAAGCGCAGCTATCTGGGGCAAAATACCCCAACCTGATTAAGATATAAAAAATATTCAATTGACAATGATGCCCGGCTAAGGTTTTCTATATAGCAATTAGCGACCGATTTTCAGATAGCGCTTTCAAACAAGAGACTTTTTCGATGACGCCCTTACAGACAGCTTTCAACATCATTTGGTGGTGGCACTTCCCAACTTAGCGGGTGGTGTGAAACGCTGTGCTCCTTGAAAAAGAGAACAGATTCAACGAAGAAGCCCGCAACCATGCGGGCTTTTTTGTTTATGGTGCCTTGTAAACAAGGAAATGTCCGCAGCGACAGGGCAAAACAGCCAGGAAGAGACCGAATATGAAGATTGCACTCGCCACCCAAGCGAAATATAAGGAACGCCAAGATGCCTGATGCCGGAATTGCCCAACCCAAGCTCGCTAAGGTCAGGGTCAGCAAGATGCCGCTGACCTACCATGCGGACCCCCTGCGCCTATATCAACAGCTGACCCAGGGTGCGCCTCACACCCTGTTACTGGAATCTGCCGAAGTAGACAGCAAAGATCACCTCAAGAGCCTGTTGATGACCCACGCGGCGCTCATGATCCGCTGCGACGGCTATCGCTTGCGCTTCACCGCCCTGACAGACAACGGCGCCAGCCTGCTCGAGCCCATAGCGCATTTCTTCAGCCGCTCCGCCCAGGCTGACACAGAGCATGACGGCAAGCTGCTGACCGTCACCCTGCATAAGGACACCCGGCTCCAGGACGAAGATGCCAGACTCAAGTCGGTATCGCCGCTCGATGGCCTGCGCATGTTGGTACAAAACCTGGACTGCGGCGCCCAGCCGGCCTTCGAGGACTTATTCCTCGGCGGCGTACTGGCCTATGATCTGATAGACACGGTCGAGCCGCTGCCGGCCGTGGCCAATGCCGACAACGACTGTCCGGATTACCTCTTCTACCTGGCCGAGACCTTGATCTTGGTGGACCACCAGACCCGGGAGGCGGAGATCGTCAGCCACGGCTTTCACCCCGCCGCCGATGCCATACTGGCCGAGCGCCTGGCGCGGCTGCAAAAAGACAGCCAGACACTGATGCCGGTGGCGCAACTGAAGCCGGTCACAGACGAAGTCAGAGTCAACATAGACGACGAGCGCTTCAAGCAGAAGGTCGATGAACTCAAGGAGCATATCATCGCCGGCGACATATTCCAGGTAGTGCCCTCACGCAGCTTCAGCCTGCCCTGCCCCAACAGCCTGGGCGCTTACCGGGCGCTGCGGCTCAGCAATCCCAGCCCCTACATGTTCTATTTTCAGGGACCCGACTTCACCCTCTTCGGCGCCTCGCCCGAGAGCGCCCTCAAGTACGAGGCCAAGAGCAACCAGGTGGAGGTCTATCCCATCGCCGGTACCCGCAAACGCGGCAAGACGGCGACGGGCGAGATAGACTTCGATCTCGACAGCCGCATCGAACTCGAGCTGCGACTGGACAAGAAGGAGCTGTCCGAGCACCTGATGCTGGTGGATCTGGCCCGCAACGACATAGCCCGCATAAGCAAAAGCGGCAGTCGCAGGGTGGCTGAGCTGCTCAAGGTCGACCGCTACTCCCATGTGATGCACCTGGTCAGCCGGGTCACGGGCCAGCTGCGTGACGATCTCGATGCCCTGCATGCCTATCAGGCCTGTATGAACATGGGCACCCTGGTCGGTGCCCCCAAGGTGCGTGCCTCGCAACTGGTACGCGAAGCCGAAAAGGCCAGACGCGGCAGCTATGGCGGCGCCGTGGGTTATCTCAATGGCCTGGGCGACATGGACACCTGCATCGTCATACGTTCGGCGTTCGTGAAAAATGACCTTGCCTTCATCCAGGCGGGCGCCGGGGTGGTGTTCGACTCGGATCCCCAGGCCGAAGCCGACGAGACCCGGCAGAAGGCCCAGGCGGTGATCTCCGCCATTCACATGGGAGGTGGCCTATGAAACTCTATCTATTGGATAATTTTGACTCTTTCACCTACAACCTGGTGGATCAATTCCGCAGCCTTGGCTGTGAGGTCGTCATCTATCGCAACGATGTCGACGCCGACTATATCGCCGACAAGCTGCTCCAGGAGGCGGGCAAGGTGGCACTGGTGCTCTCCCCCGGCCCAGGTGCGCCCCACGAGGCCGGCTCTATGATGGCGCTGCTCGCCCGCGTCGCCGGCAAGGTGCCCATGCTGGGCATTTGCCTGGGACATCAGGCCATGGTCGAGCATTATGGCGGCAAGGTCGAACGCGCCCCCTCTGTGGTCCATGGCAAGGCCAGCCCCACCTTACATGGGGGCACAGGCATCTTCGCCGGCTTGCCCTCGCCACTGCCCGTGGCCCGCTACCACAGCCTGGTCGCGACCCGGGTGCCCGACTGCCTGAAGATCATCGCCAGCACTGAGGACATGCCCATGGCCGTCTTGCACCCGCAGCACAGGGCCGTCGGCTTTCAATTTCATCCCGAGTCGATACTCACCACCCTGGGCAGTCGGCTATTGTTACAGACATTGGACTATCTAACCGCCGATGCCGATGCGGGGGAGGCGCTATGAATTCAGTTAAGAGCACGGCCAAGGGCATTGCTGCAACCCGGGTCGACTTACAGCCGCTGTTCGATGAACTCTACCTGGGCCATAGCCTCAGCCGGGAGCAGACCCGCGCCCTGTTCGATGCCCTGATCGCCGGCGAGCTGAGTGAAGTCGCCATGGCCGGGATGCTGGTGGCCCTCAAGCTGCGCGGCGAGACCATAGCCGAGATCTCCGGCGCCGCCGATGCGCTGCTGGCGGCGGCCAAGCCTTTCCCCAGGCCGGCATTTCCCGCCGGCACCGCCATAGTGGATATCGTCGGCACAGGCGGCGACGGCCATAACACGATCAACATCTCCACCACCGCCGCCTTCGTCGCCGCAGCCGCCGGCGCCAGGGTCGCCAAACACGGCAATCGCAGCGTCTCCAGCAAGTCGGGCTCGTCGGACCTGCTGGCACAATGCGGCATAGCACTGACCATGTCGCCCCGGACCGCCGGCGATTGCCTGGCCAGACTCGGGCTGTGTTTCCTGTTCGCCCCCCACTATCATGGCGGCGTCAAGCACGCAGTGCCGGTGCGCCAGGCCCTCAAGACCCGCACCCTGTTCAATCTGTTGGGGCCGCTGATCAACCCGGCGCGCCCGGACGCCATGTTGCTGGGGGTCTATGGCCCAGAGCTGGTACTGCCGATAGCCCAGGTGCTCGAGGCCCTCGGGGTCAAGCGCGCCCTGGTGGTCCATGGCAGCGGCCTGGATGAAGTGGCGCTGCATGGCGATACCCAGGTGGCCGAACTCGACAAGGGGCAAATTCGCCAGTATCGACTATCGCCGGCTGACCTGGGGGTACCTGCCGCCCAGCTGAGTGAACTGGAAGGCGGTGAGCCGAGCGAGAATGCCGTCATCACCCAGGCCATATTGCAGGGCAAGGGCAAGACGGCCCACAAGAATGCGGTTGCCATCAACGCGGGTTGTGCCTTATATATCGCTGGCGTCTGCGAGTCGGTACGCGCGGGCACGGCGCTGGCGCTGGCCACCATAGACAGCGGCAAGGCCTACGGGCTGTTGCTGCAACTGGCTCAGGCCAGCCAGGAAGACCTGCTGCAGCAAAACCTAGAGCCAAGAGCCGAGGGTTAAGGAATGAGTGAAGGAATGAATAACGCCATGAGTAACGTGTTGACCCGCATAGTCGCGACCAAGGCGGCGCATATTGAGCAGCTGAAACGCCGCTTCCCCGAGGCCGACCTGAGGCCACAGGTATCGGATCGCAGCCTGTTCGAGGCCCTGAAGGCCCCCGATGCCGGCTTCATCCTCGAATGCAAGAAGGCCAGCCCCTCCAAGGGGCTGATCCGTGACGAGTTCGATGTCGAGGCCATCGCCGACATCTATGGCCGCTATGCCGCCGGCATCTCTGTGCTGACGGATGAACAATTCTTCCAGGGCGACATGGACTATATTCCCAGGGTCAGAGCCAGGGTCAGCCAACCCATATTGTGTAAAGACTTCTTCGTCGACAGCTACCAAGTCAGGCTCGCGGCGCATCAGGGCGCCGATGCCATACTGCTGATGTTGTCCGTGTTGGACGATAGCCGCTACCGGCAGCTGGCAAGCGAAGCCGCCAAGTTTAGCCTCGATGTGCTGACCGAAGTCAGCAACGCCGAAGAACTCGAGCGGGCCATCGCCCTGGACGCCGCCATCATAGGCATCAACAACCGCAATCTGCGGGATTTGAGCACAGATCTGGCCACCACTGAAGCATTGGCGCCGCGTGTGCCCGCCGATCGTGTCATCATCAGCGAGTCAGGGATCTATGATAACAAGCAGGTGCGGCGCCTGAGTCCGCTGGTGAATGGCTTCCTGGTGGGCAGCTCCATCATGGCCCAGGCCGATATCGACCTCGGCTGCAGGCAACTTATCTATGGCCACAACAAGGTCTGCGGCCTGACCCGGCTCGAGGACATGCAGGCCGTGGCCCGGGCCGGCGCCGTCTACGGCGGCTTGATCTTTGCTCCCAAATCACCACGGGCGCTCACGCCGCAGCAGGCACTGGAGCTGGTCACCCGCCAAAGGGAAACGGATCCGCAGCTGAAATTTGTCGGGGTGTTCGTCGACCAGCCGCTGAGCGAGATAGTCGCCCTGGCCAAGCGCCTGCGGCTCCATGCGGTGCAGTTGCATGGCAGTGAAACCGAACCGGAAATCGCCGCCCTCAAAGCCGCCTTGGCCGAGGCTTGCGACGAGCGCCAAGGCGAAACCCAAGTGTGGAAGGCGATAGCTGTCACCTCGGATGCCCAGGCGCAGCCGGCTGTGCCCCAGGGGGCGGATAGGTACTTGTACGACAGTCGGGCGGCGGGACAGTTTGGCGGTACGGGCCAATGTTTCGACTGGCAGTCTTCACTGTTGCAGCATTCATGCGTCGACAAGGCACAGGCCATGCTGGCGGGCGGCTTAACCCCGGAGAATGCCGCGAAAGCCAACGCCCAAGGATTTTATGGTCTGGATTTCAATTCCGGACTGGAGACGGCGCCCGGGATCAAGTCGGCCGAGAAGATAGCCGCCGCCTTCGCGCAGCTGCGCCGCTACTGAAGAACAACGGGCTCATGCCTTGCATAGCCGCCCCATGCGGCCCAAGACATAGGCGACAGAGACACGGCCACCACAAGATGGCCATGGCTCAAGATGAATGTAAGATAAGGATACAGGTATGACCAAGCTTAAGCTCGACCCTTATTTCGGCGAATATGGCGGCATGTATGTACCGCAAATTCTGGTGCCGGCACTGCAACAACTGGAAACTGCCTTCGTCGAGGCTCAGCAGGATGACGCCTTCAAGGCCGAGTTCAACGACCTGCTGCAAAACTACGCCGGCAGGCCGACGGCGCTGACCCTGACCCGTAACCTCAGCCCCAATCCCATGGTGAAGATCTACCTCAAACGGGAAGACTTGCTCCACGGCGGCGCCCACAAGACCAACCAGGTATTGGGCCAGGCGCTGCTGGCCAAGCGCATGGGCAAGCAGGAAATCATCGCCGAGACGGGCGCGGGCCAGCACGGGGTCGCCACGGCACTGGCCTGTGCCCTGCTCGGGCTCAAGTGCAAGGTCTACATGGGCGCCAAGGACGTGGCCAGGCAATCCCCCAACGTATTCAGGATGCGCCTCATGGGTGCCGAAGTCATTCCCGTCACCTCGGGCTCAGCGACCCTCAAGGATGCCTGCAACGAGGCCATGCGCGACTGGTCCGGCAGCTACGACAAGGCCCATTATCTGCTCGGCACCGCCGCAGGTCCCCATCCCTTCCCCACCATAGTGAGGGAATTTCAGCGCATGATAGGCGCGGAAACCAAGCGGCAGATATTGGAACGTGAAGGCAGATTACCCGATGCCGTCATCGCCTGCGTCGGCGGCGGCTCCAACGCCATCGGCATGTTCGCCGACTTCATCGACGAGCCAAAGGTGGCACTGATAGGGGTGGAACCGGCCGGCAAGGGCATAGACACCCCCATGCATGGCGCACCGCTGAAACACGGCAAGACGGGGATCTTCTTCGGCATGAAGGCGCCGCTGATGCAGGACAGCGAAGGCCAGATCGAAGAGTCTTACTCCATCTCCGCCGGACTGGACTTCCCTTCGGTCGGACCGCAACACGCCCATTTGCATGCCACGGGCCGCGCCAGCTATGAGTCGGCCACGGACGAGGAAGCGCTGGACGCCTTCCAGTTGCTGGCCCGCTGCGAAGGCATCATTCCGGCACTGGAATCGGCCCATGCCATCGCCTACGCACTCAAGCTGGCACGCGCTGCCACCAAGGAAACCTTGCTGGTGGTCAACCTGTCGGGCCGGGGTGACAAGGACATCTTCACAGTTGCAGACATCTTAGACGCCAGAGCCCAGGACGAGGAAGCATCAAAATGAACAATATCAACGCCAATGACGGCCGTTACCAGGCTACCTTCGCCCGCCTCAAGGCCGAGGGCCGCGGCGCCTTCGTGCCCTTCGTCACCCTGGGCGATCCCGGGGCCGAGCTGTCGCTGAAGATCATAGACACCCTGGTGGAGAATGGCGCCGATGCGCTGGAACTGGGTTTCCCCTTCTCGGATCCCCTGGCCGACGGTCCCGTGATCCAGGGCGCCAATCTGCGCTCGCTGGCCGCGGGCACGACCCCTGGCAGCTGCTTCGAGATGCTGGGGCAAATTCGCGCCAAGTATCCTGAGTTGCCCATAGGCCTGTTGCTGTACGCCAACCTGGTCTTTGCCAACGGCATAACGGCCTTCTACGCCAGGGCCGCCGCCGCCGGGGTAGATTCGGTATTGATCGCCGACGTGCCGGTGGAAGAGTCGGCCCCCTTCGCCGAGGCGGCCAAGGCTCAGGGAATAGCGCCCATCTTCATCGCGCCGCCCAACGCCGACAGACACACGCTGCAACGGGTGAGTGAGAGCGGCGCAGGTTACACTTATCTGCTGTCCCGTGCCGGCGTCACAGGCACGGATTCCAAGGCGGGCACCCCGGTGGAAGAGATACTGGCACAGCTGCGCGAATTCAACGCCCCGCCGCCTTTGTTGGGCTTCGGCATCGCCGAACCGGCCCAGGTCAGCGCCGCCATCAAGGCGGGGGCGGCCGGTGCCATCTCGGGGTCTGCAGTGGTGAAGATCATTCAGAGCTACCTGCATGACGAGCCCAAGCTGCTGGCGACGCTGGCGGACTTCGGCCGCGCCATGAAAGCCGCCACCTGAGCCGCCGGCTTAGCAAGAGCCACCGGCGTAGACACACGTCCCCCCCCAAAAAAAAGAAAAAGGCCTGCATCCAGCAGGCCTTTTCTATGTCACCTCACTCAAGATTCGATGAAGTGCATTACAGGTGGCGCATGCATCAGGAAATGCTGATGCGAGATGTTCCAGGCATAGGCCCCAGCGTGGGTGAATACCAGATAATCCCCCAACTGCAGCGCTTCTATGTGTTGCCGGCGCGCCAGCACATCTTTTGGGGTACATAACTGGCCAACCAGGGTGGCCTGCTGCCGCACCAGCCTGGTGTCATCCCCCTCTGTCTCGGTCGACTGCCGTCGCCGCACCCCGGGCAGCACCATGAAGGGATGATCATGATTCTGGGCCGCCGGGGTCCGGAAATGGTGGGTACCGCCGTGAGCTATCACGAACCATTCACCATGGTTCTTCTTGATATCCAGCACTTCCATCACATAACAACCGGCGGCGGCGGTGACGAAGCGGCCGCACTCGAAACGGATTTTCACTCCGGTCAGCTGCGCCTCCTCTATGAGCCGCGCCAGCCCGGCGCAGAACGCCGGCCAATCGAATACCTGCTCTGGATTGGCATAATCTACCCCTATGCCACCACCGACATTCAGCAAGCCAAGATCCAAGCAATATTCGCGGCACCAGCGCTTGAAGGTGGCGAAGTACAGCGCGATCAGCGCCAGGTGCCGCTGCACATCCAACTGGTGGGACATCAAGTGGAAATGAAATCCCGCCAATGTCAGTTGCGGCGCCGCGGCTATGATGTCGATGGCGGCACCGAGATCTTCCGCGTCTATGCCGAAGGGCGTCGGCTTGCCGCCCATGGTCAGCCGAGTCTGGGCTATGCCTTCGAGCGAGATGTTCATCCGCAGCAGGATCCGGCAACTCGCCTGTTTCTGCGCGCAGAGGGCGGCGAGCCGCCTGAGCTCGGTCAAGCTCTCCACATGTATGGCCTCTATGCCGAGATCTATCGCCCTGGAAAGCTCGGAGATCAGCTTGCCCGGGCCGCCGAAGATCAACGGCATCTCGGGATGGCAGGCATGCAGCCAGTCGAGTTCCCCACCCGAGGCGGCCTCGAAGCCATGCACCACGGGTGCCAGTGTCGCCAGTATCCTGGCCTCGGGATTGGCCTTGGCGGCGTAATAAAACTCACAGTTGTCCGGCAGGGCCGCTACCAGGTGCCGGGCATGCGCCTCGAGTCCCTGGAGATCATAGATGTAGGCGCATACCTGGGTGTCCGGCGCCTGTCCGGCAAGGATAGTGTCTATGGCCTGGGCTATTCTGGCCCTATTGATGCCAACCTGGGCAGGCGAGGTTTGAGTGTTGGTTGGCATCATGCTGTCACCGGGCTTAGGGCCAGGGGATTGGCCAGTTGAGTGTAACCAGACAGACGATCCGCCTGCTTCAGCAAGCGTGTGGTCAGGTTATTTTTTGAAGGAATGTCATCGCCTCGCAGCACCCCCATGAGTTCAGGCTGCTCGCCCTGCAGCAGCTGCCACTGGGCTATGGCCTTGGCCAGGCGTTGCCAGAGACTTGCCTCCAGCGCATCATCGCCGCCGGCGAGGTGGAAGATGGCTTCGCTGACATTGTTGATTAAGGTGCAGTAGCCGATACGCTGCCACCCCTGCTCGCGGCTGTAGTACACTGAGGCCTTCGCCTTGGCCGACCAGCCACTCAAACGTTCTGCCGGCCAGTGTTCGGGAACTAACTTGGTGCCTTCCAGATCGCGGATCCACACGAAGGCAGGCAAGCCGGCATCGAAGCCTATGACAGTGTTTTGCAAGTGCGGCTCGAATGCGACGCCCAGCTTGAAGAAATAGTAAAACACCCCCGGCAGCAAGGCATCCAGATAGGCGTCGAACCAGGTTAGCGCCGTCTGGCCATAGCTCTGCTGTCGCTGCCGCGCCAGGCGCGCGACCGCTTGTCCGCATAGGCTTTGGCCCCTCATGTCCCAGGCAAACAGGGCGCCGGCCATCTGCGGCCGGTATTTCTCTTGCAACTCGGGTGCTATGCCGTCACGGTAGAGGATCCCGAAACATTCGGCCACCATGATGGCCGCGGCGTCTTCCTCGGCATTGGGGGCCAGGCCACAGAGATCCAGGGTGCTGGCCGCAGGCTCGGCCATCAGGGCAAACTTGGGACAATGGAAATAGGCATCCTCGGTGGCAGCCAGCAGGAGACGGCTCAGCGCCACCGCGCTTTCCAATTCGTACCAGGCGTTCTTGCGCACACAATTGGTCAGGCGCACGTGAATGGAGAACTTGAGGAACTGATTGATCTCCGGCAGATAAGTGGTTCGCACCGACGATGTCGGATAGACCTCGGCGCCCAGGTTGCCTATAGGGGTCATCCGCCCTGCGGCGATTGCCGCCTGCACCAGGGGCTGCGCCAATATGGTCTGCACTTCCCAGGGATGGCATGGATAGAGACAGCGGCCGCTCGGCGCCTGTGTCTGACTCGCCTGCTCCAGCAAGGTTAGCGGCAACACCTGGGTGCAGCGCAGCTGTTTGACCAAGCCGGCATCGACCTCGAACCAGTAGAGGGGAAAGTTGGCCTGGATCTCGGGCGAACAGGCGAGCATGTCATCGAACGCCACCCCATGACGGCTCTTGGGCGCCGGATGCATGGCGTGGCCCCACAGCAGACTCTGCTCGGAGGCGATGAGACTCGTCTGGGCACTCAGCTGCCCCGAGGGCGCGCCATCGGCGCCCTGGATTGCCTCATACGGATCGAGCCGCTGCACGAAGGCCTTGGTCACCTCCATGCTGTTGCCTATCTGCGCCAGCAGCTCGTGATTGAAATCCGTGTCTGTCACCCGCGCCAGATGCCCGAGCAGAAACTGCGCCAGCGCCAACGCCTCCATGGGCTGCCAGCAATGGCCCTTCCTCTTCAGATAAGGCTGGCCGATGAAACGGCAACGCCCCAACAGACTGACGCGATCGGCCACCAGCAGCAGGACGGCCCCCGACTCGGGAAAGCAGATCCGCACCTTACGCTCACCCGCCAGAATGCCATGACTCAGGGCCAGAGGTCGATCCGCCGACTCATAGTTTAAGCACACCTGGGCGTGAGGCTGGGCATATTCACGTATGTAGCAGTTGAGCAGGCAGCCGATGCCATTATCCTCGGCCAGTTGCCTATGCCATTGGTCGCGCATGCTGTTGCCGACTTCGGCAGCGGCGATGACACTCGCGGTAACATTAGCGCTATGGGACTGTGCAAGCATGATCTTGAACCTCCTTGAAAGAAAAAATCAATACGAATAAGCCGGCACCACAGCTCAATGCCGCCAGCAAGAAAGGCCATTGCAGGTTGCCCAGCTGGCTCACGCCACTGGCCGCGAGCCCTGCCATCACCCCGGCCCATTTACCCCAGGCATCGAAACGGCCAAAGCTCAGCCCCGCCGCCTTGTGGTTCAGGCTCTGGCTCACTAACAGATGCAAACCGCTGTAACTCAGGACTATCCCCAGGCCGAACAACAGTCGCAGCCAGAGCAGTCCCTCGCTGCCGGGCAGCAAAAATTGCCCTAAGCAGGAGATGCCCAGCAGCCCCAGCCCCAAGCGGCTCTGCAATTGGGGACTCAGGCTGAGCTTCTTGGTATGGAAGGCCAGCAAGAGGTAGACGAGGTGCGGCAGGCTGTAATAGAAGCCGCTGAGGGCATCGCTGCCGACACCCAACTGCTCGCTATAGGGCAAAAAGTAGGGAAAGGTCACCACCATGGCGAAGCAGAATAAAAACTGCAGCCAGAGCAGATGCGAGAACGCAGTCCCTGTCCCAATTTCAGTCCCTGTCTGCATCCGGGTTGGGGCGTCCGCTTTATCTGCCGCGGGCCCTGCGCCTGCCGTCGGCATGGCTTGGTCGCCATCACCAGGCAAAAAGCTGCAGATGAGCAAGGCCAGCAGCGGCAACAGCGCCAACGCCCGGTAGATCTGCAGGGGTTCACTCAGATGGGTAAACAACCCGAGAACGATGGGAGCACACACCAGGGCGAGCCGCGCCGAACATTGGGTCAGGTTCAGGCTATGCGCCAGCGCCTTGCCCCCATATAGGCGGCTCAGGTAGGCGTTAGACGCCGCCAGCGTGCCACCACTCACCCCTTGCACCATCAGGCCCAGGGCAAACAGCCAGACAGAGTCGGCAAAACCCGACAACAGGAAGCCCAACACAAGTCCAGCCTGTGCCCGTAGCAGCGAGGTCTTCTTGCCGAACCTGTCGGCAAAACGTCCCCACCAGGGTGCCGTCAGGGCGGTGCAGACGGTCGGTAACACGAACATGGCGCCAACGAGATAGCCTGAATCCGCCAGCCCCAGGCTCGTCAGCATTCGCGGCAGGAATAAAGGCATGCCCAGGGCGGTAAAGGCCGTCAGGAAATGACAGAAGAGTACGATTGCAATCACTGGCATGGGCTTGGCTCGCCTCCCGCAGCAACGCCGGCTTCGGGCCCGGCTGCCAACTCGGCGCCCGGCAGGGTCTCGAGCAGGAAGTTGGGCGCGCTCTGCCCATAGAACTTGTTGACATCGCTGGCCCCCGACCGCGTCTTGCTCAGCAAACTGCCGGAACTCAACAGGTATTTCAACGGCAAGTAACTCTGCTGCAACAGGTAGTTGCGGGCATACGCCGTGGCTATGCCCTGCGCATCCAGCGCGTCCAGTTCGGCGATGAGTTGCTCGCGCAGCCGGCGGTATAGATAGGCCCTGGTACCGAGTCCCTTGGCCGCCATGGCCTCTATGATGGCGGCAATATCCAATTGCAGCGTGATGGTGACGAACATCTGCGCCAACGCCTCGTCGCCCTCCACCAGGATACGCCTGTCGAGCAACCCGGCCAGTTGCGCTTGGGCCTGCGCCCTGGCCTCGGCGCCGTCTCCGCTGCCCTTAACGGCACATTCGACGGCGCTTTGAAGATAACGCTCGGGCAGAAGACGCGCCGAATCGTTGTCTTTCATCACCAGAGACAAGCCCGAGACCCTATAGGCCAATACCGCATTCTGCTGATTCGACTCCAACGCCATGCCGTACTTGAGCCACAACCTCAGGTGCACCCTCAGCAACAGGCTAAGGTAGTCATCAAACCAGGCCTGCCAGTCGCCCTGATAATAGACATCCGCCAGATGCGCCAGGTACAGGCGCCCATCCGGCATCTCGCTTGCCAATGCCGCCACGGGCACCAACTGCTGCCGCTGCATGGACTCGGGGTAGCGCCGCACTATGTAGGCAAATTCCTTATGCTCGCCCAGATGGCCGCCGTGGCGCTCATCCACATGCGCGAACAACTGGCCTATGACGGCGTCGGTCTGTGCAATCCGGGTCAGCGCCCGCTCGAACCAATGGCCGTCGTAGAGGGTACTGGGTTTGATCAGGCGAATGTTTTTCGCCCCCAGAGTGGCCATCAGCAGCGGCACCTTGATGTGGACTCCGGGAAAGTCCACCAGGGCCAAGGTGCGTACCGACAGTGTCGGCTGCACCGTCAAATAAGCAGAGGGCGCCCGAATGATGCCCTCCGGCAGGACCCCGAGACTCGCCAGGGTCAGAGGGTGCACGGGAAACAGGCAGTGGCTCAGGCTCAGCTCGGGTGCCAGTCCCACCTGACTCATGGTCGGCCAGCAGGCCGGCACGGCAGAAGTGAGTGACACCTGACGTTTGTCGACCGCCAGCCAATTGAGTTCGAAGCGGGGCGCAAACTCAGGGGCATAGCGCCGCAAGGCAGCGGCATCGAAACCAACCTTGGCGCGCGCCGTCGGATAGTAGGGGTGATCCAGATAGGCGGCGAGCTGATCGCTGAGCAGCAGCTGCCTATGCCAGTCGGCGGCCTGACTCACACCCGTGGCCCCTGTGCTCTGCTTCGCGCAGCCGAGCGATTGCCTCAGGAGTGGCGTCTGGCTCCTGTAGGCCTGCCGGCATAGCTCCCTGTGCTCGGCGGCGCAATCTGCCTCCAGAATATAGTCGCGAAACAGCCGCGCCTCCTCCTGCGTCAGGCCTGCCGCCAGGCACTCGAGCCAAGCAGTGTAACCCTGGCTGTAGCGCGCAGCGGCAGGCGGCTCGGGCTGCAGCAGCCAGCCGGTGCCGGCGGCCCGCCAATGCTGCAAATACTCGGTCGCCTCGAGGGGAATGAACAAGGTCTGTGTCCCCAAGTGGCTCACCTGCAGCCAGGCTTGCGGCGAGACGGACGACCCGGGCCAATGGCGAGCCAGGTCGGCGGGCAGCGTCGTCAACAGCCGGCCCCGACTCATCAATTCGCACACGTTCTCGCGCAGACAGGTGTCTATGATCCTCTGGCCTATATAAGATTGGGACTGTGTCATCAATTCAGCTCCCATTCCAATTTCTGCCCCAGGGCATCGGCACTGGCTTCCAGGCCCTGCAAATCCTCGCCTATCAGGGTCAGGACGCCAAGATAGTCCTTGTTCGAATGGCTCAGGCTCAGATGATCTCCCGCCTGTTTCAGCGGCAGGAAACGTACCGCGCCATGGGGGCTCTGCTGCACGAAGGCCTCCGGGCTCTGGCCGATATGACCCGATGCGAGCGCCGGAAAATAACGGACCAACGCCGCCGAGGTATGGGTTTCGAGTGCGGGCAATGCCGCTCCCGCGTGCAATGACAAGATGGTCTCGAACCAGTTGAAGGGCAGCAGCTCATCCAGGAGGAACTCACGGCCATCACCTATGCTGCGATAGTTGATCTCCACCAACACAGGCCCCTGCGCCGTGAGGATGAATTCGCTGTGGCAGACGCCGAAATTGATGCCGAACGCCTCTACCTGTGCCAGGGCTTGCTCTCTGAACCGGGTACAGATGGGCCCATTCCACTGGGCCTGGGTCTCGACAAAATGCGGTAACTCGGACAGGGTCACATCGAAACCGCCTATGGCCTGCAGTCGCTCGCCATCGCCCAGGGTTTCCAGGGTGAACAAGGGCCCCTGCAGATAGGCCTCCAGCAAGATGCAGGCATCGCCGCGACCGGCGCCGTATGCCAGCAAGGCAGCATGCGATTCACACAGAGTCACATCCATGCTCGCCACCCCTTCCCTGGGCTTGGCAACCACGGGGAAGGGTATCGCCTCGGGCAAGTCCTGTTCCGCTTGCCAGCAATGGCTCCACACATTGGGCAGCATCAACTCGGCTAGCCTGGCACGCATGGCCGCCTTGTTCTTCGCCTGGTAGCACAGTCGCCAGTCCTTGCCCGGGCAAGCAAAATATTGTGCTACCAGGGCGGTGCTCGTCTGCAAGTGATCGCTGTTGGAAAACACCAGCTGTGGCTCTATGCCCCGGGTTTGCAACATATCTATGATCGCCAGCGGATTGAAGACATCGGCTTCCAATATCTGATCCGGGGTAGAAGCGGCATAGGAAAAATACTGCCTATGCGCCAAGCCATGGTCCGTCACCAAAATAACCTCGTACCCCAATTTAACGGCAGCTGGCACAAACCCCTGGGTCACAGCCCTGTTCTCGACATGCGTGATCAACACCAATACAGGCTTCATCTTTACTTCCTTTTGAGCTAAATGAACGACGGCGCCATGACACGGCCAAGTTCGCCGTCGTCGGTCAATTTCGCCACAAGTTAAATAAGAATCGTTATCATTAAAAGCAAATTTACAATTCCATCGCCGAAAATATCGGAAGCCGGGAGAGACGACATCTGCGCAAGCATCCAGTCAACACATTGAAATCATGATTTATTAAAAGCGGTAAAAAGACTTGACCAAAATCATTAAATGAGAATAATTATCGATTCTATTTTTAACTGTATTTGGTGCGGGAGGAGCTGATGCTCGGAACTAACTCACTCAAAGCCAAGCTTGCCGGGGATGAAGTCGTCTTCGGCATGCTCAACTCTGTGCCCATCCCTGTGGTCGTCGAAATGCTGGCCTACGCGGGTTATGACTTTGTGCTGCTGGATACAGAGCATGTGCTGCACGGCGACGAGAACCTGGCCCACTGCATACGCGCCGCCGAGTGTGCCGGCATCACCCCCCTGGTCAGGGTGGCCGATGCCAATCCGGCGGTCATAGGCAGGCTGCTCGATGCCGGCGCCCAAGGCATAGTGGTCTCCCGTGTCACGGATGTCGACACGGCCAGACAGGCGATTGCCGCCAGCAAATACCCGCCTCTGGGCCATCGTGGCATCAGCGGCGGACGCAACACAGGCTTCGGTACCCTGCCACTGGCCGATTACATGGCGCTGGCAAACCGGGAAACCTTCGTCGGCCTGATGATCGAAGATCCCCAGGGATTGGCCGCCCTCGGCGACATGCTGCAGTTGGGGCACATAGACATGATTTTCGAAGGCGCACTGGATCTGAGCCTGGCCATGGGCCATGGCATCGACTTCGGCCATGCCCAGGTACAGCAGAGCCTGCAGGATATGGCCGAACACTGTGCCCGGGCACGTGTGCCCTTCTGCGCCATCCCGCGTCTGCCGGGCCAGAAGCCGAAATGGCAGCGCCAGGGGGTGAATGCCTTCCTGGTAGGAGAAGACAGAGGATTGATTTTCAAACAGTTTAAACAGCAACTCCAGAATTTAATACACGAAAAATAACTCCAAGGAAGTAACATGTTCATCTCGAATAAGCTCTTCAAATTGACGACCCTCTCCATGGCCGTTGCCGGCGGTATTTCAGCTACCGCGGCACATGCAGAGCAAAGCGCCAAGCCCGAAGTCATAGTGGTCAGAGGCAGTGTGCTGGGCAACTCGGAAGTGGCCGACTTGAAGACCTACACGGGTAATCGCAGCATCATCACCCATGAGCAGCTGGAGCGCACCGCGGTCCGCTCCATAGACACCGCCCTGCAGCAAGTGCCTGGGCTCAAAATCAAGGACGAAACCGGCACCGGCGTGTTGCCGAACGTCTCGGTACGAGGCCTGGACAGCAGTCGCAGCGGCTATGCCCAGTTCCTGCTCGACGGCGTGCCCATGACACTGGCCCCCTACGGTCATACAGGCCAGTCCCTGTTCCCCGCTACCCTCTTCATGATCGACAGGATCGACGTGGCCCGTGGCGGCGCCTCGGTGCAATACGGCCCCAACAACGTGGGTGGGGTGATCAACCTAGTCTCCAAGCCGATCTCAAGCGATTGGGAAACCCAATTCAACGAGCGCGTGACCTTCTCCGGCGGCAACAAGCTGTACGACACCAATCTCAGCACGGGGGGGGCGGTCAACGAGGATTTCTCCCTGCGCCTGGATGGCAACCTGACCCAGGGTGAGTCTTTTCGCGAGCACTCACAAACAGATATCAAAAACCTGATGCTGAAAACCGTCTGGAACCTGGACAACAACAATAGCCTGGATGCCAACCTGCAATACTATGATGCCTTTGCCGAACTGCCGGGTGCGCTGAATACCCAGGCTTACCTGGAAGACAGAGAACAGTCTCTCAGGCCCAACGATGAGTTCGAAGCAGATACCAAACGTATCAGCCTGAAATACAGCCATACCCTGGCACCCTCCACACTGGTCGATTACGGCGAAATTGAACTCATGGGCTTCGCCAATGAGAGTTCACGCAACTTCCAGTGGGATTTTTATAACAAGAATAAAGACACCGACGGCAACTTAGGCACAGACTGGAGCGACACCACGCAGACGGCAACGGACTTGCGCACTTCCCCGCGGGAGTTCAGCGTCTACGGCATAGAGCCCAAGGCCAGCATCTTCATCGACGGCAAGATAAGCCAACACATCATCGCCGGGGCGCGTTACGTCAACGAAGACATAGGCTACAAACTCAATCAGACGGATAAGCTCACGGGGGTGACCACCAGCCCCAGGGATTGGCACCTGGACACCAACGCCATGGCCTATTATGTCAGCAACAAGTTGGGCTTCATGGACGACAGACTGACCCTGACCCCTGGGCTGCGCTACGAAGACGTGCGCATGACCTTCACCAACCTGGGCCAGGACTACAGCCAGGATAACCATGTGACCCAATGGCTGCCGGGTATCACCCTGGGTTATGAGCTCACCCCAGACTGGTTCCTGTACGGCAACGCCCAGCGCTCGCTGCGCACCCCGCAGATAGCCCAGCTGTGGCCCAAAGATCAAACCCTGGAGTCGGAACTGTCATGGAACTATGAAGCCGGGGCCAGATTCACCCCGACCGTCAGAAGCAATATCAGCCTGGCGGCCTACCGCATCGATTTCGAGAATAAAGTCGAATACGACAAAAACATCAGCCTGTTCGTCAACATAGGCAAGACCCGCAATCAGGGTATAGAGCTGCAAGGCAAGTATTCGCCCATGTCATTGCCGGATCTCAGCCTCAGCGGTGCCTACAATTACCTGGATACCGAGCAGCTCGACGGCGCGTTTGCCGGCAAGCAACTGCCCTATGTGTCCAAGCACCAGGTATCGGTCAGCGCCCTGTACAGCATAGCGCGGGTGGATCTCGGGCTGATGGCCTACTACTACAGTAAATCCTTCGCTGACTTGGCCAACAGTGTGGCAGAGAATGCCTCGGGTACCGCAGGTGAAATCCCTGGCTATACGGTAGTCAACTTCAACATCAGCACCGAGCTGTTCAAGCGAGACCGGCATGGGCTGAAAGTCGGCCTGTCGGTCAACAATCTGTTCGACAATGAATACTACTTCAGGGGGCTGGATGTATCACCCGCGGGCCGGGTGGCGGCGCCCGGGCGCTCCCTCAGCCTGGACCTGGGCTACAGCTTCTAGTCCAGCTTCCAGCCCAGACTCTAACCAGGAGTCTAGTCCAGAATCGCAGCCGGGCTGAGCCAGCATCGGCTGCAAACCAAACAGCATAGGCGCCAGCCTATGCTGTTTCATTTCTGTCTACCCAGTCTCACACCAACCTCACGCCTGTCAGTTCGGCGGCTCGGCTTCGCCCTGGGCAAGCGCAGGCTTTGGCGCCTCAATCAGGGCATGTTACACTCGGGCAAATGTCTCTTTTACCTAAGTGATTTATGAAACAATTGCTCGACTTCCTGCCCTTGGTCATCTTCTTTGCCGTCTATAAAATGTTCGACATTTATGTCGCCAGCGGCGCCCTGATTGGTGCCACTGCATTGCAACTCCTGGCCACTTATCTCATCTACAAGAAACTCGAGAAGATGCACCTGATCACCTTCGCCATGGTCGCAGTGTTCGGCAGTTTGACCTTGGTCTTCCACGATGACACCTTCATCAAATGGAAAGTCACCCTAGTGTACGCCCTGTTTGCCATCGCCCTGGGGGTGAGTCAATTGCTGGGCAAACCCATCCTCAAAGGCATGCTGGGTCAGGAACTCAAGGTGGCCGACGCCATTTGGGCCAGGGTGACCTGGTATTGGGTCGGTTTCTTCATCAGCTGTGGCCTGGTCAACCTCTATGTTGCCTTCAGTCTGGCGCAGGAAACCTGGGTCAACTTCAAGGTCTTCGGTCTCACGGCATTGACCCTGCTCAATACAGTGATCACTGTGGTGTATTTATTCAGGCATACCTCGGAAGAACAACGTAAGGAACTCAAATAATGTGGTATATGATTTCGTCTCAGGATATTGAAAACAGCCTTGAAAAGCGTATGGGCGCACGTCCGGCGCATCTGGCACGCCTGCAGGAATTGGCCGATGAAGGCCGCTTGTTGCTGGCCGGGCCTCATCCCGTCATCGACTGCGAGAACCCGGGTGAAGCCGGTTTCAGCGGCTCCCTGGTGGTCGCCGAATTCGAGTCGCTCGAAGACGCCCAAGCCTGGGCCGATGCCGATCCTTATGTCGCCGCCGGTGTGTATCTGAGTGTGCTGGTTAAACCTTTCAAGCGAGTATTGCCCTGATGAAAATAGTCTCATTCAACATCAATGGCCTGCGGGCACGCCTACCCCAATTGCAAGCGCTGATCCATGCCCATCACCCAGACATCATAGGCCTGCAGGAAACCAAGGTGCATGACGAGTCCTTCCCGCTGGAAGAAGTCCAGGCCATGGGTTACAAGGTACATTACCATGGCGGCAAGGCCCACTATGGAGTCGCCATGCTCTCCAAGAACGAACCTATCGCACTGCAGAAGGGCTTTCCGACCGATGACGAAGATGCCCAGCGACGTATCATCATGGCCACCTTTGCCCAAGACAACGGCCGGCCGCTGACGGTGATCAACGGCTATTTCCCCCAGGGGGAGAATATCAGCCATGAGACCAAGTTCCCGGCAAAGCGTCAATTTTATCAGGACTTGATGCGCTACCTCGAAGCCCACCACAGCAACGAGGAAGACATTGCCATCATAGGCGATATCAACATCTCCCCCATAGATCTGGACATAGGCATAGGCGAAGCCAACGCCAAACGCTGGTTGAAGACAGGCAAATGCAGCTTCCAACCCGAGGAACGTGAGTGGCTCAAGACCTTGCAGGCCTGGGGCCTGATCGACACCTTCCGCCAGCTGCATCCTGACCGCAGCGAACGCTATTCCTGGTTCGATTATCGCAGCAAGGGCTTCGATGATAACCGCGGCCTGCGCATAGACGTGATCCTGGCGACCCCGTCGCTGGCGGCCCGTCTGGTCGAGGCCGAGGTGGATTATGAACTCAGGGGCCTGGAAAAGCCCTCGGATCATGCCCCTATCTGGAGCACCTTCAGCTAGCCTGATCCTCCACAGGACACCTGGTTGCTACTGGGTGTCCTGGCTGGCGTGCTTTACCCACCGACTTTACCCACTTTCTTTACCCATCAGCTGTACCCAGATTCGTTACTCCTGTTGTTCGCACATTTTTTTGGGTCATTCCTCCATGCCAGTCTCAATCCCGCCCCCATTCCCAAGCCATGGCAGCCGGATACTTTTTTTGAAACCGAACGTAAACAAATCATTACAAAGTGTAAACTTGCCACTCGGTTATAATTCACAGCTTCCCGATTATTAACAATAAGTTACTTTCAGCTCATTTTTTATACAATATTTCGTACCGAAAACTAAATAATTACTATTTACGATGGTTACATTTATTTACACAAGAGTCACATCATGCTAACAATTAACACGCTCTGCTCAGGATGGTGGATGTATCAATCAATTGGCAGTCGGGCTCAGAGCCAAACACTAAGTGATTAATGATTGAAATAAAAGGAATTTTATGAAAACTTTATTCAAGATTGCACCGCTGGCACTCGCCATCGGATTCACGGCTAACGTCAGCGCCGCCCAATGGCAAGATGTGGCTCGCCTCAGCAGTAACCCAAGCACGGCCTCGTCCGTGATGCAGCAATCCCTCTCCCAACAACTGAATCTGGGCAACGACCACAGGATGGAAGAAGTCCGCAGGGTCAAGACCCGCAGCGGCAAGGAAAAAGCCCGTTTCCGTCAAATGTACCAAGGCGTGCCCGTTTATGGCAGTAGCCTGGTCGCCGAAGCCAACAGCTTTGGCCTGATGCAGGCCAGCAGTGGTCAGGTGCTGACTCAGCTGGAGCAAGATCTGAGTTCAGTGGCCGCCAAACTGTCGGCCAAACAAGCACTGCAAAGACTCGCGGGTCACGGCATCAAGACCGACAAGCTGGAAAATGTCCAGAGCCAGCTGTATATCTACCTGGGTGACAACGACCAAGCCAGGCTGGTGTATCAGGTCTCTTACTTCGAAGCCGGCGAACAACCGCGTCGTCCCTTCGGGATCATAGATGCCAACACGGGAGAAATAGTCAAGCAATGGGACGGGTTGAATCACGCCCTGGTGGGCACAGGCCCCGGCGGCAACCAGAAGACGGGTCAGTACGAGTACGGCACCGACTTCGGTAATCTGGATGTGGCTCAGTCCGGCAGCACTTGTACCATGAACAACACCAATGTGAAGACGGTCAACCTGAACGGCGGCACTTCCGGCTCGACCGCGTTCAGCTACACTTGTCCGCGCAACACGGTCAAACAGATCAACGGCGCCTATGCCCCATTGAACGACGCCCACTTCTTCGGCGGTGTGGTGTTCAACATGTATGACCAATGGTATGGCACAGCGCCCCTGACTTTCCAGCTGACCATGAGGGTTCACTATTCCAGCAACTATGAAAACGCCTTCTGGGACGGTTCGGCCATGACCTTCGGTGACGGCCAGAACACCTTCTATCCTCTGGTAAGCCTGGATGTATCTGCCCATGAGGTCAGTCATGGTTTCACCGAGCAGAATTCAGGGCTGGAATACTCGGGTCAATCCGGCGGTATCAACGAGGCCTTCTCCGACATGGCGGGTGAAGCGGCCGAGTTCTTCATGCAGGGCCAGAATGACTGGCTGGTCGGTGCCCAGATTTTCAAAGGCAACGGCTCGCTGCGTTACTTCGCCGATCCTACCCTGGATGGCAGTTCCATAGGCCATGCCGACGATTATTACAGCGGCATAGACGTGCACCATTCCAGCGGGGTATTCAACAAGGCTTACTACCTGTTGGCTCATACCAGCGGCTGGGATACGCGCAAGGCGTTCGAGGTCATGTTGAGGGCGAACCAATTGTACTGGACCAGCACCAGCGACTTCGACAATGCCGCCTGTGGCGTCAAGAAAGCCGCGGATGATGCGGGCTACGCCAGCCAGGACGTAATAGATGCCTTCACTCAGGTTGGGGTCAATGCCAGCTGTGACGTGATCCCACCGGTAGGAGCGGTCGAGCTGCTAAATGGGGTTGCCGCGACCAATCTCAGCGGCGCTTCGGGATCTCAGGGCCAGTACTATATCGACGTACCTGCCAATGCCAGCAATCTGAATGTGCAGATGAGCGGCGGCAGCGGCGATGCGGATCTCTACCTGAAGGCCGGCAGCCAGGTCAGCAAGACCAACTATGATTGCCGTCCCTACAAGAATGGCAACAGCGAGTCTTGTGCCGTGGCCAGTCCTCAGGCGACCCGCTACTACATAATGCTGGATGGGTATTCGAGCTATGCGGGTGTGACTCTGGTTGCCAGCTACACGGACGGCACTGGCGGTGGCAGCAGCTTCGAAAACAATCAAAGCTACAGCATCCCCGACAACAATACCTCAGGCGTGGTCAGCCCGATAGACGTGACTCTGAGTGCCACTTCGGCTCAGGCAAGCGTCCATGTGAGCATCACTCATACCTATATCGGCGATCTCAAGGTCACGCTCATGAGCCCTACGGGTCAAAGCTATGTGCTGCATAACAACAGTGGTGGCAGCAGCGACAACATAGATCAGACCTATACCGTCAGCCTCAGCGGCGATGACGTTCAGGGTAACTGGCAACTCAAAGTGGTAGACAGTGCCAATCTTGACAGCGGCACTCTCAACAACTGGAGCATAAGCTTCTAGCACTCAAGTAGGCCGTGTGTCCCGTATGGGCACCCGGCCTGCTCTTCCTATCTCACGTTATACCCACACTTGGCTTATTGAGTGCGGTACTGCTTCAGTATGGTGTTCAGGTCCAGCGAGGCACTGTGCAGATTGTCCGCCAATTGCACCGAACGCAGCGCCGTTTGCTTGATGGTATCAGACTGCTGCCGAACCTCATTGAGCTGGGCACTCATATCCCGCGATGACACACTCTGCTGCTCTGCCGCCGCCGCGATCTGGCTGCTCATGTCAAACACGGCAGTGACCGAACGTGACATGGCTTCGACATCTTCCCCGACAGCCTCTATGGCGCTGCGCCCCTGCTCAGACTGGGTGACTATATCCTCGGTCAACCCCGACAGGGTCCGGGTTCCCGCCTGCAGACCTTCGATCATCGCCTTGATCTCGACCGTGGCTTTCTGGGTACGCCCGGCCAAGGTCCTGACCTCATCGGCCACCACGGCGAAACCCCGCCCCTGTTCTCCGGCCCTGGCGGCTTCGATGGCGGCATTCAGCGCCAACAGGTTGGTTTGTTCTGAAATGGCGTTGATCGTGGTGACGACAGCATCTATCTGGGTGGTATCTTTGGACAACTGCTCGACCGAGGTAAAGGCAGTGCCTATGGTGCCTGACAGCAGGCCTATGCTGGCCACAGTGTCACTGATCCGCCCTTGGCTGGCGGAGACTTGCGCCGCATTGTCTTTGGTCAGCAAGGAAGTATCACCGGCATTGCGTGACACTTCTTCGATGGCCGAGCTCATCTGTTCCATGGCGCCGGCAACCGAATCCAGGTACTGGTGCTGATAGCTTATCAACTCATCGCTGACCTTGGCCTGTTGACTGAATTCATCCGAGGCGCTCGCCAGTGTCTGAGCATTGCTCCTGATGGCCGACACCATGTCGCTCATGTTATCGGCACAGCTGTCTATCTCGCGGGCGATCAGGCTGAAGTCGTCGGTGCCGAAGAAGTTTAACCTCTGAGTCAGATCCCCCTCCGCCAGACGCTTGATGGCGACGTACATGTCCCACAAGCCCCCACCCAGGGAAGTCGAAATCCAATAACTCAGCTGGAATAGCGGCAACAAACCCGCCAGCGCCAGCCACAGCATGAGTTGGGCATTGCTGCTGGCATCACGCTCCCAGGCACTCACGTCCCGGGATAATTGCAAGTATTCACCGCCGACGGCGGCGCTGACTGTGAGCCTGTCACCCTGTCTGCTGTGTTCATCGCGGCCGCTCAGGCGGGCGTCATGGCTGAGGCCAAACTCCCTGAGTGCATCACCGCTCAGGCCCTGGGCACTGGCCACATCGGCCAGGGTATCCACGCCGGCCTGCAGCCTGGACTCGGACTGAGCATGGATCAAGGTCTGCGCCTGTTGCAAATTCGTCCAGGCGACAGCCGCGGTAATCACGGCAACCAGGCTGCAAAGCATCCAAAATTTGCCGTTGAGACTCAACTTAATCAACATGCCATCGATGGCGCGAAACTGGATTGCCTTCATTAGTGTCATCCTCAGTCAAAAATCCACCCAATGTGAAACACGGGGCGTTAATGGCTTATTCTGGCACACTTCATCCCTAAGCTTCCGCTGTTTTCGGCTTGAGGCTGATTAATTGTGCAGTTAATAGGCTCATGCAGTAGCCAAGTAGGCCACCGCAGATCAATGCGGGTAACGTGTTGGCGAGATCGCCGCCCATGGCGAAAGTCGCGCAACAGCCGATGAAGGCCCCAGGAATGAAGGCCAACCTGCTGTAGCTCGCCTGCAGGCACATTGCCGCTGTCGCTATGCCGGTTAGAAGGTAGCCGGCCAGAGGTGAGACGAAGAAACTGCCGCCGGCGATAATCAACCAGGCCCAGAACACTCCGGATAAATTGGTACACCAAGTCATGACGACGCCCTTGAAGCCGGCATGCCCCTGGGCGAAGAAGGTGCTGCAGCCCAGGAAACCTATCCAGCTCACCAGCTGAAATACATCGGCGATACCACACCAGAGTGCGGCAAGCACCCCGGCCGAAATTGCCACTTGGCAACGATTTTCCATACTCTCCCCCGCCCATGTCGGCGCCATTCGCATTATTGTTGGTTAAATTACATCTAAATGGCGATGGAGATCCGAATCCCATCGCAGTTTTTCGCATTAATGCCCGTTTATGGCCGGGCACGCAAGCATTTTTGTAGTAAAAAAACCAAAAAAAAGACACCCCAGGTGTCTTTCAATTCCGCTAATGCTTGATGGACTCCCGCTATATTCTTGGTTTCACAGGCTTAGTTTATGGCGTATTCGCCACCGCCAGACATGACTCGGCCCAGTTACGCCAGCCACGACTGGAGATCATGTCTATCGCCGCCTGGGGCAGAGGCATCAGGAGCCGCTCGCCGGATTTATGATGTTGCTCCAGCAGAGCCTTGGCACCGCGATCGCCATTCAGGGTCAACAGCTCGGCATTGGCGCCGAAGTGGCACCTGGGAGAGAAAATATCAAAACTCGTCCCAGTATCAATGGGCCATGCCGGCATCATAGGTCGCCATGTCGATGAGACATGTCCGTCCACTAAGCCCCTTAAGGTTCTAAGCTCTAAGGCGCTAAGCTCTAAGCCTCTGGGCCCGGCCCACAGGCATTCGCTGCATCGGAGGAAGGGCAACAGACTTGCGACATCTAGACATTTGTATACAATCAGCCCATATTCCCTGGCGCTTAATCTCAGCTAAGCCGAGCCGAAACCAACCAAGGCCACAAGATGCAATCCGAAACCACCCAAGCAACACAGCTGATCACCCTCGCCGGCGTGCTGGCGCGCAAGCATAACTTCAGCTTACCTCTTGACTATAGCCAAGCGGACGGCGAACAGATCCTGGTATTCGCCAGAGAACTCACGCTGCCGGAAAATGTCGCTAAGCAACTGCCTTATCTGGTGTTTTTCCAGGGTGGCCCAGGCTTCGGCGCCATGCGACCTGCGGCCAACGGCGGCTGGATAAAGCGCGCCCTCAAGGAGTACAAGGTGTTGCTGCTGGATCAACGCGGCACCGGCCTGTCGACGCCAATCAACTACCTCAGCCTGCAGCACCTGGATGCCGCCGGGCAGGCAGAGTACCTGAGCCACTTCCGCGCCGACAACATAGTCAGGGATGCCGAAGCGATCCGCGCCCAACTCAGCCCAGGCAGCCCCTGGAGCATTCTGGGACAGAGCTTCGGCGGCTTCTGCGTGCTGCGCTACCTGAGCGCCGCCCCCGAAGGCCTGCTCGAGGCCTATATCACAGGTGGCATTCCTTCCTTGAGCCGCAGTGCCGAGGAAGTGTATCGAGCGACCTACCTGCGAGTGCTGGCGAAGAATAGAGACTTCTTCGCGCGTTTTCCCGATGCCGGGGAGCTGATAGCCAAGTTGGTGACTTATCTGCAAGACAATGAAGTACTGCTGGCCACGGGTGAGCGTCTAACGGTGGAAATGCTGCAACTCTTGGGGATCAATATAGGCATGGAGCAAGGCGGCGAGTCTGTCTATTACCTGCTGGAGCAGGCGCTGATAGAGACCCAGAATGGCACCAGGCTCAACCCGCTGTTTGCGGCCCAATTCTCGGGCATGCTGGACTACAACACCAACCCCCTGTTCGCCCTGCTGCACGAGTCCATCTATTGCCAGCAAGCGGCCTCCGGCTGGGCGGCCCACAGGGTTCGGCAGCAGTACCCTGAGTTTAACTACCTGAGCGGTGAGCCTTTCCTGTTCACGGGTGAGATGATCTACCCCTGGATGTTCGAGCAGTTCAACAACTTGAAACCGCTACAAGCGGCCGCCGAGTTGCTGGCCGCCAAGGACGACTGGCCGGCACTCTATGATGCCGGGCAACTCAAACAGAACCGGGTGCCTGTGGCGGCGGCCATCTACAGCGAAGACATGTTTGTCGAGATGCGATACAGCCTGGAAACCGCGGCCCAGGTGGGAAATCTGAAGTACTGGCTCACCTCAGAGTATGAACACAACGGCATTCGCATGGACGGTGAGCAGATCCTCGACAGGCTCATCGCCCTCAACCGCGGCGCCAGGCTCAGATGAGGCTAATCTTGGACAAGAGCGGCTAACATCAGCCCCTGGACGCCCGCTTCGACGCGGGCGTTGCTGTCTTGCCGGCAGCTACACCGCCGGATTTAGCCGGGCCTCTGGCCTTGGCTCTGCCGGTCCCCCTGGCTTTCCCCTTGGAAAAGCCTCTGCCGGCCCCCTTCCCGGAAGCCTTCCCAAACCCTTTCCCAGAGCTCAGGCCTGCCAGCGCCGTCGGCAACTGTGCCCCGGCCTGGGCGATCAAGCCGGTCAGTGACTCGACCAGGGGCTGCATGAAGGCCTGATACCGGGTTTCTTTGCGGCTGATGGCGTTCAGGCTGCTCTCCCACAGCGCCGTCATGTCCGGGCGGGTCGCACTCTCGGGCAAACTGTTGATAAGACCCTTGCCCACCTCGGTCGCCAGAATCGACTTGCCCTGACGGCATAGGAAACCGCGTCTGAACAACAACTCTATGATGCCGGCACGGGTCGCCTCCGTGCCCAGGCCGTCCGTCTCCTTGAGAATGCTGCGGATCTTGGGATCCGTCACATAACGATTAATGCCCGTCATGGCCGAAAGCAGGGTCGCATCGGTAAAATGCTTGGGGGCCTGAGTCTGTTTCTCCAGCAACTCGCCACGCAGGCAATGCAGCGCCTGCCCAACGACCAGTGGCGGCAACTGGCCGCCGAAGTCATCTTCCTTGTCCATGGCTTCCTTATCCATGACCTCCTTATCCCGGTCTTCCTGTTGCTGGCGGGCGTACAGCTGCTTCCAGCCCAGATGGGTATCCCGCCGCGCCTTGGCGCAGAAACGCCCGCCTTCTATGCCGACTTCGACCCGGGTCTCGTCATATTGATAGGCAGGATAGAACTGCGCCAGATACTGACGGGCGATATGCAGGTATAACTGGCGCTCGGCCTGGGTCAAGGCGCTCAGGTTGGCGCGCTTCTCCGTGGGAATGATGGCGTGGTGAGCCTCGACCTTCTTGTCATCCCATGCCTTGGACTTGAGCCCGGGGTCCGGTGCCATCATCCCCTCGAGCAGTTCGCCGGCACCGCCACCTATGGCCTCGAGCACCCGTGGCGCCAAGGCATGCTGCTCCAGCGGCAAGTGCCGGCTGTCGGATCTGGGATAGGTTATCAGCTTGTGGCGCTCATACAGGCTCTGACAGGTATCCAGCACCGTCTGGGCACTCATGCCGAAGCGCTTGGCGGCATCTATCTGCAACGCCGACAGGCTGTAGGGCAAGGGCGGCGGCTGGCGGCGTTTTTTCGTCTCCCACTCCGTCACCAAGGCCGGCTTGTCGGTGATCCGCTGCACCACATTCTGCGCCAAGCCAAGGGACAGCACCCGCCCCTCTTCATCCATGTAAGGCAAGCAGGCCTCGCTCGGATGCCAACGGGCACTGAAGGTGGCGCCGGCTTCTGTGTTCAGATGCGCCAACACCTGATAGAAGGGCTTGGACTGAAAAGCGGCTATGTCCTCGTCGCGGCGCACCACCAGCCCCAGCAGCGGCGTCTGTACCCGGCCGACCGACAGCACCCCCTGGTAACCCACCTTCTTGCCCTGCAAGGTATAGGCCCGGGTCATATTCATGCCGTAGAGCCAATCGGCACGGCTGCGGGCCAGGGCCGACGTCGACAGCGGAATGAACTCACGGTTGGATCTCAGTTGCCCCAGGGCGCGCTTGACCGCCTGGGGGTTGAGATCGCTGATCAACAGCCTCTTGGTCTGGTGCAGCTTGTCGCCCGTGACCCCGAGATAGGCTATCACCTCGTCCACCAACAACTGACCCTCCCTGTCGGGATCGCCGGCGTTGACCAGGCTCGATGCCTGCTTGACCAGTTTCTTCAGCACATTGAGCTGACTGCGGGTGTTGGCCTTGGCTGTCAACTGCCACTTGGCCGGCACTATCGGCAGATGCTCGAATTTCCAGGACTTGAACTCAGGATCATAGGCGGCGGGCTCGGCCTGCTCCAGCAAATGACCTATACACCAGGAGACGCAATCGCCGTTCGCCGCCTGGATGAAGCCCTCGCCCTTCTTGTGGGGCTTGGGCAAGGCATCGGCAATGGCACGGCCAAGGCTGGGTTTTTCGGCGATATAGAGGATCATGGCAACAATATACTGGATATAATTACAGTGCAATTTAGCCTAAAGCGGCCCGGGCTGCAACTCTGCTGTCAACGGCCGCGGCAACAGCAGCTACCGGCTCGTATCCTGGCCGTATCTAACAGCCAGGTTCAGACAGCATGTTTGGCGGCCATATTGAGCAGACATGTCTAACAGATTTTGTGCCCGTGCCGCCAACAGGCGAGACAAAGGTTATTTTCTGACGCTGTTATAGACGAATAACACCAGCAGTGCGCCCAGGGTTGCCATCAGTATGCCACCCAGGGTGAGTCCGCCCATGCTGCCCAAGCCGAGCAAGGCGCTGACCCAGCCGCCGACTATCGCACCTACTATTCCAAGCAAGGTGGTCATGATAAATCCACCGCCATCCTTGCCCGGCATGATCCATTTGGCCAAAATGCCGGCGATGAGCCCTAACACTATCCATGAGATGATACCCATATCTGCCTCCGAATCTAATGGTGCCGGGAATGACACCCGCGAGTCACCCTTAAAGTATTCGCCCTCAACCTCATTAGTCAAATGCCATTCACCCTGGCTTGTTGGCCCTGCTCAGACTCCGTGAACCCAGGCTCCGAGAACCTAAGCCCAGGGCCCCGGGCAAGCCATATCTGCCATCAACACCCAACAAAAAAGCCAGCTGCATAGGCAGCTGGCTTTAGGGCTAGGACAGGTTTACCCGAGGGGCCATCATGGATGGCAGACGTTATGCAGCTCCAGGTTGGTGCCTATGTCCTTGTTACGGTTCGCCTTGGCATCGTCGTTGCGCAGCTGGGTCAGGTGATCCAGGTAGGCCTGATCTACATCGTTGGTGATGTAGTTACCGTCGAAGACAGAGGTTTCGAAGCGCTTGATGTCCGGGTTTTCCATCCGCACGGCTTCGATCAGGTCGCTCAGGTCCTGGAAGATCATCCCGTCGGCGCCGATCAACTTGGCGATTTCATCCACATCGCGCCCATGGGCGATCAACTCGTTCGAGGTCGGCATATCTATGCCATAGACATTCGGGAAACGTATCTCTGGGGCCGCCGAGGCGAAATACACCTTCTTGGCGCCGGCTTCGCGGGCCATTTCGATGATCTGCTCCGAGGTGGTGCCCCGTACTATGGAGTCATCCACCAGCAACACGTTCTTGCCCTTAAACTCGGTATTGATGGCGTTGAGCTTGCGGCGTACCGACTTCTTGCGTTCCTGTTGCCCAGGCATGATGAAGGTACGGCCTATGTAGCGGTTCTTGACGAACCCCTGACGGTAAGGCAAGTCCATGCAGCGGGCGATCTCCAGCGCAATATCGCAGGAGGTCTCGGGGATGGGGATCACTACGTCGATATCGTGATCGTACCATTCCTTCTTGATCTTCTCGCCGAGCTTGGCGCCCATGTTGACGCGACTGGCATACACAGAAATGTTATCTATGCTGGAATCCGGACGGGCAAAGTAGACGAACTCGAAGATACAAGGCGCATAGCTGGGAGCCACGGCACACTGGCGGGTATAGAGCTCGCCATCGAGCGACAGATAAACCGCTTCACCCGGGGCCACGTCACGCATGACTTCGAAGCCGACGGCGTCCAATGCCACACTCTCGGAGGCGACCATGTATTCGGTGCCAGTCGCAGTCTCATGTTTGCCCAGCACCAGAGGACGGATACCGAAAGGATCGCGAAACGCCACCAACCCCTGATTGATGATCATCGCCACCACGGCGTAGGCACCACGGGTCTGGGCATGTACCCGGGCAACGGCATCGAACACTTCATCGGCGCTCAACTGCTGGCTCGTGGTCTGCTGCAGTTCATCGGCCAACAGATTGAGCAGCACTTCAGAGTCAGAGGTGGTGTTCACATGGCGACGTTGCTGCACCAAACGGGCCGTCAATTCCAGGGTATTGGTCAGGTTGCCATTATGCGCCAGAGAAATACCGAAAGGCGAGTTGACATAGAAAGGTTGAGCTTCCGAGGCACTGGAGCTGCCAGCGGTAGGATAACGCACATGGCCTATGCCGGCGTTTCCCTGCAGGCGCTGCATATGCTTGGTTTCAAATACGTCTTTCACCAAGCCATTGGCTTTACGTAATCTGAAAGCATCACGATCAACAGTCACTATGCCTGCCGCATCCTGACCTCTGTGCTGCAGCACGGTCAATGCATCATAGATGGTCTGATTAACCGATGATTGGCCAACTATTCCGACGATACCACACATGGGTAAGCTTCCTCATTGTAAGATGTTCTATTACCCGTCTCACGCGAAACCCAGATAAGCCTGTATGACCCGGGTCCAATGTTATTGCGGCGACGCCATTGGTCCTGGGTTATAGCGGCTCTGGATCCCAAGCGTTTGGGGTAAATCTGTTGTCTTTCTTATATTTTGGGTACAAAGCTGGAGGTGTTTTCCAGGTAGTCGAAGAACCACTGGATCACAACGCCAAATTCGGGCACCAATACCGAGTCCTGCCACCATCTGGCGTTAGGCGCGCCGGTAAAGGCATCCATGAAAAACAAGAGGGCGCTGACGATCAAGGCGCCCCTGATGGCACCGAAACACAGGCCCAAGAGCCTGTCGGTGCCGGATAATCCGGTCTTGGCCACGAGTTGGCCGAGCAAGTAATTGACTAAGGCACCCAAGATCAGGGTAATAATAAAAAGAATAGCAATTGCGACGCCATTGCGGAGCATTTCATCCTGCATCTGGGTCAGATGAACGGCGAGATCTTGGTAGAATTGGCTGGCGACGAAAAAGGCAACGAACCAGACCACGAGCGACATGGCTTCTTTGGCAAAACCACGGACTAGACTGATAACAGTCGATAATCCGATGACGAGTATGATAGCGTAATCAATCCAAACCATTGAGATGGTGATCCGGCATAGGCGTTAAGACGGCGCGATTCTACCAGAGACTGACCCATTTCTCACCCCCACAGAGGTAAATAAATTGTGGTCAGTCCGGGGGCGAGGTTCGCGTTCAGGTTTCCTGTGGGTTATAGGGCACGACGCGTCCCTTGAGCTGAGTGAGCTTCTCGACGGCCTGCTGCACCTTTTTCACTTTCGCTTCAGAGACATCCGGACCGACAAATACTTTGGTCAAGGCGCCATCGACAGGTTTATGTGGCAAGGTGTAGGCTGTAAATCCGGCTTTACGTAATTGATTCACCAAGGCATTCACATTGGCGGCATTCTTGAAACTGCCGAGCTGCAGGGTCCAGCCGGCGGTGAGTGCTGTCTTGGCCTGGGTCTTGAGCTGAGCTTTGGGCTGGGTCTTGGCTTGAGTCTTGGGCTGTTGCTGCTCGGGCGGTTTTTCCCTGGCTGCCGCGGCAGGGCCGTCGGTCTGCGCCTCTGCCGGCATGGGGTCTGTCACCGCCTCATCCCCGGAGGCCGACACCACAGACAAGGCTTCGAACAGTGCATCATCCGAGGTCTGTTCGGCCAGGGTCGGACGCAATGGAATTTCCGAAAATTGCTCTTCCTGCTGCGCCTTCTTGCCATCGAGGATATCGGGTAAGAAGATTACCCCCAAGGCCACCAAGACGACGGTGCCCACAAGGCGATTATGAAACTGAGTCGACAAAAGCTACTTCCCGTCCAATAAAGATTTAAATCCTGCCACAGTGTAAAAGGAGCCAAACACAATTACCACATCATCTGCAGTAATTTGCGTGTTCAGTGCCTCCCAGGCGGCCGCCAGGTCGTCGAATTCATGGGCCTCACAGGCCGCAGGCAAGGCGCTATGCAACTGCTGCGCACTGGCACCGCGCTCGCCCGACAGGCTCACCAGATACCAGGCATCCACCAACTCCAGCAGCTCGGGCAGTACCCTGGCTATGTCTTTGTCCTTGAGCATGCCGCACAGGGCAAATAACCGCCCCCCGCCCTCGAGCGCGGCCTTGATGGGATACAAGCGCTTGGCCAGGTAGCGGGCCGCATGGGGATTATGGGCGACATCGAGCATGATCAGAGGTTGCTCGCTGACCCGCTCGAGGCGGCCCGCGAGTCTGGCAGTGGCTATGCCTTCGTGTATCACCGCCGGCGCCAGCTCCGGCCAGCCCATCTCGATCACCGCAATGGCCGTGGCCGCGTTGGGCAAGGGCAATGCAGGTAAGGGAATGTCCGTGAGGCGAAAGACGCGGCCATTGAAGTCCCAGCTGTGGCCATGGGGCTGATAGCTGAACTCACGTCCGACCCGATAGGGAATGGCCCCCAGGGCAATGGCGGTCTCATCGACACTGGCCGGCAGGTCCGGCTCGCCTATCACGGCCGGGCGCTGCCGGCGGAAGATCCCGGCCTTCTCCCGACCAACGGCCTCGCGGGTGTCGCCCAGAAACAACTGATGATCCAAGTCCACCGCAGTCACCACAGAGATATCCGCATCTATGATATTGGTGGCATCCAGGCGTCCACCCAGGCCCACCTCCAGGATCACCGCATCCAGATCCGCGGCCTTGAACAGATAGAGTCCGGCCAGGGTGGCATATTCGAAAAAGGTGAGTGAAGTATCGCCCCTATGCCGCTCTATGGCCTCGAATGCCTCGATAAGGTCACCGTCACTGGCATCTTCACCCTCGATGCGGATCCGCTCGTTGTATTTGAGCATGTGTGGCGAGCTGTAGACCCCGACCCTGAGCCCGGACAGCCTGAGGATCTGCTCCACCATGGCACAGGTGGTGCCTTTACCATTGGTCCCCGCCACGGTAACCACCTTGGCGCGCCCCAGATGAGTCAGGCCCATCAGGCTCGCCACCTTGAGGACCCGGGCCAGGCCCATGTCTATCTCGGTAGGGTGAAGCGCCAGCAGGTAATCCAGCCAGGTATCGAGTGAGGCATCTTGTTGCGGGGCGTGCGGCATACTATTCCACTTCCAGTTAACAGGCTTGAGACCTGGCTCTCAGGCTATACTGCCGGGCCATGTCAGATAAGATTCACACAAGCGAGCTCGGGCGTGAACGCCGGCTCAATCCAACATAAACAGGGGACCCAGTGCCAGTTTAGGCAACTGATATTGCTCTGGGTAGGTCACATCCACCAGATACAGGCCATTGGGCTTGGCCGTGGCCGCCGCCTGGTTCCTGTCCTTGAGCGCCAACAGATCCTGCAACCAATGCAGCGGCTGGTTTCCCAAGCCGACTTCGAGCAGGGAGCCGACAATATTGCGCACCATATGATGCAGGAAGGCATTGGCCTGAATGTCGACTATGACATACATGCCCTGGCGGGTCACATTGACCCTATGGACATTGCGGTACGGGGTGTTTGACTGACAGCCTATGGCGCGAAAACTGCTGAAATCCTGTTCACCCAAGAGGTACTGCGCCGCTTCATGCATCCTGGCCGCATCTATGTCGCCATGGTAATGACTCACCCCCTGGCGCAATATGCCGGGGCGCAGGTTATGGTTGTAAATCACATAGCGATAGCGTCTGGCGGTGGCCGAGAAGCGCGCATGGAAGCTATCGTCCACTTCCTTGGCCCAGCGTACGGCCACATTGTCGGGCAGGTTGGCATTGATGCCCAGGGTCCAGGCCCCTATGCCCCGCACCGCCTGGGTGTCGAAGTGCACTACCTGGCCGGTAGCATGCACGCCGGCATCCGTGCGACCGGCACACTGAACCGAAATAGGCTCGTTGGCGACGGTCGACAGTGCCCGCTCGAGTTGTGCCTGCACCGAATCGACCTCGGCCTGGCGCTGCCAACCATAGAAGCCATGACCGTCGTATTCGATACCTAATGCTACCCGCATTGCTTATTCCTCTCACCGCACTCTGCTAATTAAGCGGCGCATTTTATCACAGCCAAAGCGGCTAATTCACCTCCCGGACAGATATTTATCGACTCCGGCATGGGGCCTGCCGCGGTTTAGGTCCGCGCCTGAGCTCAATGTGAAGTCAGGCTAGCGGCAATAAAAAACGGCACTCGGGGTGCCGTTTAGCCAAGATGCGGATTTGGCCTCTTAAGCCAGGTTTTTCAACAGGCCGGCCGCCTCTTCCTGTTGCCTTGGGTTGCCGTCGAGCTGCACCTCACCGAGCAGGGCCTTGGCACTGTCTTTGTCTTCAATCTCGATATAGGCCCTGGCCAGATCCAACTTGGCATTGACGGCATTTTCTTCATCGTCGACATCTATCATGGGGGTGTTGCCCAGTAAGGCTTCGACTTCGCCCATTTCGACCGACACATCCTTATACAGATCTGTGTCCGACAGCTCGTCGTCCGACTCATTGAGCAACTTGTCGATATCTATGAAGCCATTCTCCTTCTGGAAACTCGCCAGGGAGTCCTCGCGCTGCTCATCGGATGTCCGGCTCTTCGCCGACTCTCTGGCATCCAGTGCCGCCAACGCCTCATCGACGGTTAGGCTTGACTCCCCCATGGAGGCGAAGCTGTCTTCCGGGGCCAATGCCTCGTCATAGTCCAAATCCGAGTCAAAATCTGAGCCCAGATCTGAGTTCAGCGCCGAGTTGCCGGCGAAGGCCGCCAGCAGATTATCGTCACTGATGTCTATCTCATCGCGCTGCGCCGCGGACGGCGTCGGCTCCAAAGCGGATTCCCACTCCAACACCTGGGCTTCCTTGGCCTTGTTGGCCTTGAGATCCTTGAAGAAACCACTCTCCTTGGCCTTGGCACTCACGGCTGGGCCAGCCGTATCCTTGACCTCATCCATCTGCGCGAAGGTGGCATTGAGCTCAGTCTCTATGTCGAAGTCGCTGTCCTCATCCGGCAGTTCCTGCTCCGGCACATCGAACTGGGCCAGCAGCGCCTTGAGATCCGCATCCTCCGCCGCCTGCAGCGCTTCGATAGGCTCATCCAGGGCGGCAAAGTCAGCGACGGCAACGTCTTCGACCAGCGACGCCTGCGTCTCGGGCTCGGTCCCGAATTCGGCCAACAAGGCGTCGAGATCTTCCTCCTCATCCAGGACCACATCTGTCGCCAGTTCGGCGGCGATGGCATCGCTCAGCTCGGATGACGTAAATTCCAATGGCTCGGGCGACTGGGGTTGCTGCCCGGTTTCTTGTTCTGCTGCCTCGGCTACAGGATCGGTTGCTACGGGCTCGGCTGTTGTAGACTCAACGGCTGCAGGAGCCAAGCCGGCCAACAAGGCGTCGAGATCCTCATCCTCGTCCAGGACCACATCTGTCTCCAGCTCGGCGGCAATGGCATCGCTCAGCTCGGATGACTCGAATTCCAACGGCTCGGGCGCCAGCGGTTTTTGCCCGGATGCCTCGGCTTCGGCCGCTGCAGGCGCTGTTGCAGGGGCTAGGCCGGCCAACAAGGCATCGAGATCTTCATCCCCCACCCCTTGACCAAGTTCGGCGTCGCCGAGCTGCACGTCAATGGCATTGAGGCTATCTTCTGTCTCGTCGAGTTCATCGAACAGGGCTCCAAGCTCCATGTCCAGATCATGTGCGGCTGCCGGTGCTGCACTTTTTATTTCGCTTTGGATCTCGCTTTCGGCCGCGCTCCCTGCTGCAGTGTCTGCCTGACGATTAGCGTCAGCCTCAACTTCAGCGACGGCTTGGTTATCTATGCCGGCATCCTCATCCAAACCGGCCAACAGGGCATCCAGATCGTCGGCATCATCCGGCTCGGCGGCATCCGCCTCTTCCTGCTCACCCATGGCTTCCGCCCAGAGATCATCGAGGGACTGGCCTTCGTCTTCGGCAAACAAGCCATTCTCGCCCGTGTCGATAAAGATGTCGGCGTCCATATCCGGCTCATCCAGGGGATCCAGCTTCATCTCGTGGGTCGAGTCGAAACTGCCCACTTCCAGCAGCGAATCGATAGGATCTTCATCGTCGGTATCCAGATGGACAGAGGCATCTTCTGCCCCTGTGGCTGTTATCGCCCCTGCGGCCGCGGCTGTGGCCGTCATGGCCACGGGCGCTCCCATCCCGGCCTCAACGACTGGACGTTCGCGGCGACGCCCCAACCACCAGAATACCAATCCCAGCAGCAACAAGGCGGGGATGATGGCCCCCAACGCCAACAACCAGGGGCTATCCATCAGGGTGCGCCAGGTATTGGCAGGGGCAGCCGGCTCGCTCGCAGCCGCATTTTGCTGTTTCAGGCCGTCGTTTTCCGTCTGCAACTGTGCATTCAACTGCTTGCTGGCCGTCAAGGCCTGCTCCAGCTCCGCAATGCGCTGTTCCAGGGTTGTAACCTGGCCCTGGAGGGTTTCTATGTCCGTGCCCCGCACCAGCATTTCGTCTTGCAGGCGTGCAAGCTCGTCGGTCAGGGAGAGGTTCTTGCTGTCGGCAGCCTCCAGGCGCGATACCAGCTCCTGATTGACTTCTGTGTTCGGTTTGCCCTTGCTGGCCACAGCTGGTGGTGCTATCTGCACCTTGGCTGGCCTGGCCTCGGGCTCATGCGTCGCCGTTGCGGCTGGCGTTTGAGTCGCGGCCGTGCTTTCCGCTTGTATGTCTTTTGTTATGTCTTTTGCTATGTCTTTTGATATGGCATCGACTCGAGTCGTTCGAGTGATAGCCTGGCCGTCGTCACGCTCGGCCCTTTGCTTGGCTGCTGCCTTGGGGAATGACGCCATCACTTCTTTCGAAGGGATGAGCAATATCATGCCGCGTTCCAGACTGTTGTAATTGTTGTTGCTGAAGGCGTGTGGATTGGCTTCATAGATGGCCGCCATCACCTGATACACGCTGACACTCTTATCCGGGCGCATCTTCTGGGCTATGCCCCAGAAGGTATCGGCCCCCGTCGTGGGTCCATATTGACGATTTGGCTGCCGCGTTTGGCCATCTGGTCCGGTAATTCTGAGGGGCTCGGCGGCATGGACGGAATAGCTGAGTGGAGAAGCAGAAAAAACCAACAAGGCAGCGGCCATCAGGCCAACACGGTATGAAGTGCAAAAAGTCATCAATTCTTCCCTTTCAAGCGCTATTAGGTTGTCAAGCGACAACAGGCTTTAGGCTATTGTATTTATTAGAATTACTATAAACCAGAAATCTCTGGCCTGCTACTGTTCACAATTGTAAAACAAAAAAAGCCTGCTGGCTGCAGGCTTTTAGACTAAATCCGTCGATAGGAGGACGAAATCAGTAATAATCGCGGACCAGGATCTCGGCGATTTGCACACTGTTCAAGGCGGCGCCCTTGCGGATATTGTCCGACACCACCCAGAGGTTAATCCCATGGGAATGGGATATGTCCTTGCGTACCCGCCCCACATAGACAGGATCTGTCCCTGCACCCTCGGTCACCGCCGTGGGGAACTCGTCATCGGATTCGAACAGCACGACGCCCGGGGCGTCACGCAACAGCGCCTTAACATCTTCGGCATCCACGGCTTGGCGCGTCTCTATGTGAACGGCTTCGGAGTGGCCGTAGAATACAGGGACCCGCACCGCAGTGGCGTTGACTGTGATCTCGTCATCACCGAAGATTTTCTGGGTCTCCCAGAGCATCTTCATTTCTTCCTTGGTGTAACCGTTATCCATGAACACATCGATCTGCGGCAAGGCGTTGAAGGCGATCTGCTTGGAATACACTTCGGCTTCGGTCGGTAAGCCCTGGAGCAATTTAGCACATTGCTTGGCCAACTCTTCGATGGCCTTCTTGCCCGTACCGGACACGGACTGGTAGGTGGCCACGTTGATCCGCGAAATGCCGAAGGCATCGTAGATGGGCTTGAGCGCGACCAACATCTGTATGGTCGAGCAATTCGGGTTGGCTATGATGTTACGGTTACGGAAATCGGCGATGGCATGGGGATTCACCTCGGGCACCACCAAGGGGATATCTATGTCGTAGCGGAAGTGAGAGGTGTTGTCTATGACCACACAACCTGCTTCGGCCGCTATCGGTGCCCATTTTTCCGACACGCTGCCGCCGGCCGAGAAGAAACCTATTTGCGCCTGTGACCAGTCGAAACTTTCCACGTCCAGAATTTCCACCTGTTTACCGTGGAAGCTGACGGTTTCACCGGCACTGCGGCTGCTCGCCAATGGGTATAAGTTGGCAACCGGGAAATTACGCTCTTCGAGGATCTCTATCATGGTTTGACCCACTGCGCCCGACGCACCTAACACGACAACGTTAAATTCTTGAGACATTGCTTCTGACATAGTTACCGACCGACTCCTGAAAATCCTAATTTGAACAACCAATCTACCTCAGATTGCCCCTGGTATACCAGCGTCAAGGCGCTAAATTCACGCCTATGGCGATGATTTTTTCTCATCTGATCGAAGCCCTGTTCATCGGCGAAGTGCTTGCGGAACAACTCATCGTCATCGCGCAGGTCATAGACCAGGCGCGCCAGCTGCAGCAAGCCGCGCTCATCCGGCATGGCCGTCAGGGCGAGACTGTCGACGGCGAAGCTGGGCAACAGCTTGCCCAGGGATTTATCGGCGGCAAGATTTAGCAATTGGCATAGGCGCTGATACAACATGAAAGTGCCGCGGGCCTTGCCTTCCAGGCTATAACCTGCGATATGCGGCGTGGCAAACTCCACCAAAGGCACCAATTCGGCCATGGGACGAGGCTCACCTTCCCACACGTCCAGGACCAACTTGAGATCTTGTCGCTGCTGCTTGACCCGGATAAGTGCGCGGTTATCTATGACCTCGCCGCGACAGCAGTTGAGCAGCCAAGCCCCGGGCTTCAGGCACTTCAGCCTGGCTTCATCGAACAGATAGTGGGTCTTATGCTCACCCGTCTTGATGATGGGAACATGCAGACTGATGACGTCTGCCTCGGTGAGCAGCTCATCCAAACCGATGAACTCACGCTCGTCCCCGCTCTGTGCCAACAGGGGATCGCACAATAAGACCCGCACCCCATAGGCCTTGAGGCAGTTGGCCACCGCGGTGCCGGTGTTGCCCGCCCCCACTATGCCGACCGTCTTGTGCTTGAGGGTTTCGCCGAAACGCTGCGCCAATTCCAGCATGGCGATGAAGGCGAACTCGCCGACGGCGATGGCATTACAGCCGGGGGCGTTGGCGAAGGGAATAGCCCGTGAGGCCAGATAATCGAGATCGATATGATCTGTGCCTATGGTGGCACTGCCAACAAACTTGAGGCGGCTGTTCTGCGCCAGCAAGGCGGCATCGACCCGGGTGACGGAACGCACCAGGAGTATGTCGGCATCTTTGACTTGCTCCGGGGTCAGGCTACGGCCATTGACCGCCACTATCTCGCCCAAGTCGGCGAACAAGGGCTCGACATAGGGCATATTTTCATCGACAAGGATCAGCATTTGACGTCCTGCAAACAGGGATGGGCGATTGATGCCGGGCATTCTAGCAAGCTTGCGAGTTAAAATCCTGCCGGTCGTTTGCCTCTGGCTCAAATACGGCCCCAAAAGCGCAATAAAAAAGGGAAGCTAAGCTTCCCTTCTCGGTTGGTCGATGCAACATCCATCTGTTATTTGTACTTACGCATCACCAGAGTCGCGTTGGTGCCACCGAAACCGAAGCTGTTGCTCATCACTGTGGTCAATTCGGTATCGCGATATTCCCTGACGATAGGCATGTCTTTGGCTGCCTCATCCAGGTTATCTATGTTGATGCTGGGGGCGATGAAGTTATTTTCCATCATCAGCAGGCTGTAGATGGCTTCATGTACCCCGGCGGCGCCCAAGGCATGCCCGGTCATGGACTTGGTCGAACCTATGGGTGGCACCTTGTCTTCGAAGACGGCACGCAGGGCTTCGAGTTCACGCACATCCCCGACGGGAGTCGAAGTGCCGTGGGTGTTGACATAATCTATGGGGGTGTCGACATCGGCCATGGCCATCTGCATGCAGCGCACTGCGCCTTCGCCCGATGGTGCAACCATGTCGTAACCGTCGGATGACGCGCCATACCCTATGATTTCGGCGTAGATTTTTGCGCCGCGAGCCAGGGCATGCTCCAATTCCTCGACCACTACGATACCGCCACCACCTGAGATCACGAAACCATCACGGTCGGCATCATAGGTACGGGACGCTTTCTCAGGGGTGTCGTTGTACTTGGTCGACAGGGCGCCCATGGCATCGAATCCCATGGTCAGGGTCCAATCCACTTCTTCGGCACCACCGGCAAATACCATGTCCTGCTTGCCCATCTGGATGAGTTCGACGGCATGGCCGATACAGTGCGCACTGGTGGCACAGGCAGAACTGATGGAATAGTTCATGCCTTTGATCTTGAATGGCGTGGCCAAACAGGCACTGGCGGTGCTCGACATGATACGAGGGACAATGTAAGGACCGACGCGCTTGACACCTTTGCTGCGCAGGGTATCGGCGGCTTGTACCTGATTGGATGAAGAAGCGCCGCCGGTGCCGGCGATCAGCCCGACTCTGGGGTTGGAGTATTGCTCTTCAACCAGGTTGGCATCGGCTATGGCTTCCTGCATCGCCAAATAGGCATAGGCTGCCGCATCGCCCATGAAACGCAACGCCTTGCGATCGATAAGCTCCGCTGGGTTTAACTTGATATTGCCCCATACCTGGCTGCGAAGCTGCATCTCCTCAAACTGATCTGAGTGAGTAATACCGCTGCGTCCGGCTTTGAGTGAATCTGTCACTTCTTGCTTGTTATTACCGATACTTGAAACAACGCCAATTCCGGTTATCACGACTCTTTTCATTTCTGCTTATCCATTTTGTACAAGTAGTACCTATTTTCACTGAGCCAATAATATCTGCTTTAGTGCAATTAAGTGGTCAGCTTTCCATAAAGGCAGGTAAAATAATGCCAATTATGCGACCGAGAGTAAAATGCTTTGACTGTTCCAGCCGATAAAGCCACCCATCATAAGCCCGAACATAACAAACCCGCCCATGTCTATCCAGCAACTTATCGCCGGGAACAGAGCGGCATGGGCATATTTTGGCGCCGGTTACTCGAGCAGTTGCCCAAGGCCGGCAAGGCGCAAAGCAAGATGCCAACACGGGTGTTAGCCCAATTGGGACTGGGTTCCGGGGACGAACTCCTGGGGCTGTGGCACGCGCAGCGCCAACTGAAGACAAACGCGCGTCTGCAGCTGGCGGTATTTGAATCCGAGGCCATAGACGCCACCTGGCTGCAACGGCACTGGGAAGATGCCGGCATCCTAGCCACGGAGCGCACGCCGGCCGCCGCTGGACAAGAGCCTCACCCCTGGTCGCCGCTGGCCGAGCAGTTCATCAGGGCCTGTCCCGCAAGGATTATAGGCTGCCAGAGATTAAGTTTTGATGACGGCCGCTTCATTGTCGATCTGCATTTCGGCCCCTTGCTCGCTTCCCTGTCCACGCTGGCGGTGCAAGATACCGGGCTCATACATGAGTGGTTTATCCATCCCCAATGCCTGGACTCAAACCGGCACGAGAAACTGTTGTGGCAGATGGCCAGGGTCAGCCGCGATGACGCCAGGCTATGGCATGCCGCCGGGCCGGCATCCTCTCCAGCCACAGGGCTGGCTGATTTGGCCGGCTTGGCCAGAAAAACCGGCTTCGCCCTGGTCGACATAGCCCAGGTGTCCCAGGCTCTGGCCCCCGACGCGCCTGAGCCAACACCAATGCCGGCAAGCGACCCAGGCCAGGATACCATCGCCCTGCAGGAGCGCCGGGCCCTCAGACATCAAACCCGAACGCACCAGGGCTTCTGCCCCCTGCCGACGGCCGGGCCATCCCATTCCCCCATAGCCATCATAGGGGGCGGGCTCGCCAGCGCCCACCTGGCGTTATCCCTGGCCGAACGCGGCCAACCGCTGACCCTATTCTGTCAGGATGCCGCCCTGGCCCAGGGCGCATCGGGCAACAAGCAAGGCGCCATCTACCCGCTGCTGACGCCGGAAAATGGCCCGCTGAGCCGTTTCTTCCAACAGGCCTTTCTCTTCAGCCGCCGCCGTTTGCAGCAGCTGCTGGATGCAGGTTATCCCATAGCCCATGATTTTTGCGGTGTGCTGCAAACCGGGCACGATGACCGCAGCCAGGCCAGGTTGGACAAGATAATCCAGGGCCAGGACTGGCCGGCGGAAATCGCCACAGCCGTCACAGCAACCGAGGCCAATGCCATAGCCAAAGTGAGCCTGGACAAGGCCGGCTTTTTTTATCCCTTGGGGGGCTGGGTCAGTCCGGCGCAATACACCCGGGCGGCGCTGGCACAGGCGGCGCGCCTGGCCCGGGTCGAACAAAGACTGAACACAGAGATCCAGCGGCTGGAATATAAGGATGCGGCCTGGTATCTGCACTCACACAGACACACCTTTGGCCCCTTCGCCCGGGTCATCCTGGCCGGCGGCGCTCAGCTGACCCGACTCGAACAGACAAAGTCATTACAGATCAGCGGTTTTCGCGGTCAGGTCAGCCATATTCCCGGCCGTCCCAAGCTGAGTAAGTTGGCGACCGTGCTCTGTGCCAACGGTTACCTGACGCCACTCGACGACAACTTCCACTGCATGGGTGCCAGCTATGTCAAAGATGCCCCCAACCTGGACTACAGCCCGGCGGAGCAATTGGAAAACCTGCATAAAATGCAGCACAGTTACGGCAACAAGCCTTGGGTAGAGGAAATGGATATCCGCGGCCATGCGGCCAGGGTTGGAGTGCGTATGGTCACCCGGGATCATTTCCCCATGATGGGCTGCGCACCGGATGTGGAGGCGATTCTCGCCGCCTACGGGCAACAAGAGCACACCAATGAGCGGCGCCATGACTCGCAACACCAATGGCAGACCAGGCCGGCGCCGATACATACGGGTCTCTATGTGCTGGGTGGGCTGGGCTCACGCGGCTTAAGCTCAGGGCCACTGGCGGCCGAATGCCTGGCGGCCCAGTTATGTGGTGAGATCCCGCCGCTGGATTACCCCAGCCTGGCGCTGCTCAATCCCAACCGCATGTGGATGCGCAAGTTGCTCAAGGGCAAGGCGCTCTAAGCGCCAATGGGCACTCATGCGCGTTGCGGCTTGACCCTGACTCTGTTGTTGTTGTCGCGGCTCTGGCGAATGAGGGCATCGCCGGCGATCATCTGACTGGACTTGGCCAACCTGTCGTATAAGAGCACGTTGACCGAGGCGGCCAGGTTCATGCAGCCGACCGTTGGCACATAGACCACGGCATCGGCCCTGTCTATCAGCTGCTGACCTATGGTGCCGTCCTCTGGGCCAAACACATAGAAGGCATTCTGCGGATGTTCGAACTCGGGTAACGGCGTCGCCCCTTCCACCAAGTCGACACAGATAAGCTTGGCATTGGCAGGCATGTGCTCCAACAGGCAGTTCACCCCCGTCAGTGGAATGCGCTTGGCCGCCGCCTTGGTGTCGACCTGATACTGCGCCTCTCCCGACTTGGCCGCCAACTCGTAGCGCCTGCCGGTATAAAACACTGAATCGACCCGATAACAGCCACTGGCACGCATGATGCCGTCGACGTTCACCGGGGTCTTGGGGTTGACCAGGCCTATGCTGACATGGGGTTTGTTCATTATCACAGGCCCGTATGAGTGAATATGGTCGCGATGTTCAAGCGGCGATACGTTGGCGCAGTTGGGCCCAGGCCTGCTCGACCAAGCCATAGTCAGCGTCATTGAGCTCCCGGTTGGCGAGCTCGAGGCAATCGATCATCTTGAGTTCAAGGGCTGCCAGATCGCTGCTCCCGTCGGTTTCCAGCTGTGCCAATACCACGGCCACATGGCCCTGCAGATAGCCGCAGGCAAACAGGGCGTCATCGTCCCCTTCGCCGACCACACTGGTGATCCATTGCTCCAAGGCGCTCTCGTATTTCTCTAACATTGGTTGCCACTCTCCACGCTGTTGTCACTGTCCACAAGATCCGGGTTGCCCACCTGATACATCACATAATCATGGTACCCGGTGACAATTTTATAGTAGCCGCCAAGCTCACTATCTAATTCAGGGTCGCCACTATCCACAATTAGCGGTCGTCCTTCAAGTGCTTTCAGCTTAGATTTTGTCGCCAGAATGATAATGTTGTCTCTGCCGATACGGCGGATAAGCGCCGGTGACAGCTGCTGATTGCCCCGCCCCAGGATATGCCCCTGCCCTCCTATGAGGGTGATGACCAACTTGGTGGCTTGATGTTCTGTAAGCTCAAGCAGGGCGTCCGCGGTTAAATCTGCGCCAATAAGCTGTTGATTCTGGATGACATCGACGCCGAGTAAGGTATTGTCTATGCCAAGTTCCTGCATCACGGCGGCGACCGTGCTGCCAGAGCCCATGATGTAATATTCATCATTCATCTGCTCTATCACGTCGGCGGCGATATCGGCGAGCACCATCTCATCGACTTCCTTGCCACCCATCTTCACCGCCTGCACATATCTGGGCTCGGCCGGTACCAGCATCTCGCCATAGCGTTTGGCCCTGACATTGCCTTGCCTGAAAGCCACTTCGTCGATATCCATCACGTCGGCCTGCATCAGGCTGACCAGCTCGCCGTCGAGCAACATCTTGACCACCAGGCCCGCCGCCTTGGGGGTGATGCCATAGACACCCGAGTGTATTTTCACGCCGGCCGGCACCCCAAGCACGGGCAAGTGCTCGTCCACCACGGCATACACGTCCCGAGCCGTGCCATCGCCACCGGCGAACAACAGGAGATCCAAGGGCTCGGCCGCCAAGGCCCGCACCAACGCCTGGGTATCGTCGGCCTGGGTATGCTCCGGACTTTGGTAGACCACGCGGACCTTGAATCCCAGCTCCCTGGCCACGGTTTCACCCATGTCCCCGGAGGCGGTCACGATTTCCAGTTCGGCACTATAATCCCTGACCATCTCCAGCGCCTGTGCCATCCGCAACGGCGCCTTGGGGCTGGCCCCCAGTGCCAAGGCATCCGCGGCTACGCCGTCACTGCCCTTGAGACCAACACTGCCGCCTAAACCGGCCAGGGGATTGATGAGCAACCCCAAACGAAAGCGTACCGTCATGATTTACCTCTTCACGTGAATATTCTTACTACGACAACATGGTCAGTGCCCAGCGGACATGATGATCACCTGGGCCTCTTATCCTGGCTATCGGGGATAGCCAGCACCGCCAGCATGGACGCAGCGGCACAAGCGGCGGCGAAGACCCAGCTCCAGACGGCGCCCGAGCCATCGCCCCAGATCAGGCCACAGAGCCAAGTGCCCAAGGCACCGCCGACACCGAAACTCAGGCTGGCATACAAGGCCTGGCCCTGACTGCGATGGCTCACCTCGAAGTGCCGATGCACAAACTGGATAGAGGCGGCATGGGTCAGGCCGAAGGTGAAGGCATGCAGCAGCTGACTCAGCCCCAGCCACAAGATGCTGTCGACGCCAAAGGCTACCAATAGCCAGCGCAGCGCAGTCAGGCCTATGCTGAGCACCAGCAAGGCCTTGACCCCATGGCGACTCAATAATCTGGGGGCAAACAGGAACATGACAATTTCGGCCACCACCCCGAGGGCGACGAACAGCCCGGCAATGGCCTCGGAATAGCCCGCCTGCTTAAGGTACAGAACGAAGAAACCGTAAAAAGGGCCGGCGCTCATCTGCAGCAACAGGGCCGACAACAGAAACCACAGCAGGGACTTATCCCAGTTGAGCTTGCTGCGCTCGGTCGCCCGCTGTACCGAGGCACGATCGGCGGGCAGCGGCAAGGCGCTGGCCAACATGCCGATGAATAATGCCATGCCGATGAAAGGCAAAACCTCGGGGCCCCAGTGGCCTATGGCGAAGCCGCCACCCACCACCAGGCAGATATAGCCGCCGCTGCCCCAACTGCGAATGCTGCCGTAACGGCCGGCATTTTCGCCCAGGGTTTCCAGGGTGATGACCTCCAGCTGGGCCAGAATGGCATTCCAGAAGAAGGTATAGACCGCCAGGCTGATGGCCAGATACCAGAAACCGCCGTGATAGAAGAAGGTCAGATAACTGATGGCCGCCGCTGCCGCGCCCAGTTTTATCAGCTCGGCGCGCATCCCGCTGCGGTCTGCGACCCTGGCCCAGACATTGGGCGCTATGATGCGGGTCGCCATCAAAATGGCGAGCAGGAAGCCAATCTCCTGGGCGTTGAAACCGCGATTCTCGAAGAATACCCCCAAATAGGGCACCATGACGCCGAGAATCGAGAAGAAAAAGAAATAACAGGCACGGAGCCAGCGCAATTGCCGCTCGGTGTTGACTATCGCGGCCATTAACGCATTCCGATGACTGGAGTCTGACTCTGTACGTCCTGATTTTGTGCCCTATGGCGCAGCAAGTGGTCCATCAGCACTATGGCCAACATGGCTTCGGCTATGGGCACGGCGCGGATCCCGACACAGGGATCGTGACGCCCCTTGGTGACGACTTCGGCCGTCTCCCCCTGGGCGGTCATGCTCTGACCCGGAACGCTGATGCTGGAGGTAGGTTTGAGTGCGATGTGAGCCACTATCGGCTGACCCGAGGAGATCCCCCCCAGAATGCCACCGGCATGGTTGGACTCGAAACCCTGTGGCGACATCAGATCCCTATGCTCCGAGCCCTTCTGGTTGACCACGGCGAAACCATCGCCGATCTCGACCCCTTTGACTGCATTGATGCCCATGAGGGCATGGGCTATGTCGGCATCGAGCCTGTCGAACACTGGCTCACCCAGGCCGACCGGCACTCGAGTGGCAATCACAGTGATCTTGGCGCCGATGGAATCCCCGGACTTTTTCAGCTCGCGCATGTATTCGTCCAGCGCCGCCAGCTTGCTGGCATCGGGGAAGAAGAAGGCATTCTGTTCTATCTGGGCCAAATCTATCTGCTCGGCACAGATGGGCCCGAGCTGCGACATATAGCCGTGGATGTCTATGCCATGGACTTGCTTGAGGTATTTTTTCGCTACTGCGCCGGCAGCCACCCGCATGGCAGTTTCACGGGCGGATGAGCGCCCACCGCCACGATAGTCGCGCAGGCCGTATTTCTGCTGGTAGGTGTAATCTGCGTGTCCCGGACGGAACAGGTCTTTGATGTTGGAGTAGTCCTGGCTGCGCTGATCGGTATTTTCGATCAACAAACCTATGGAGGTACCCGTGGTCTTGCCCTCGAATACCCCGGAAAGCACCCTGACCTGGTCCGGCTCACGCCTGGCCGTGGTATAGCGTGAGGTACCAGGGCGGCGGCGGTCGAGATCCTGCTGCATGTCGGCTTCGGTCAGTGCCAACCCCGGAGGGCAACCGTCTATGATGCATCCCAATGCCACACCGTGACTCTCACCGAAGGTTGTCACTACAAAGTTCTGACCAATACTGTTTCCCGACATCCGTTTGTACACCTCAGATTATAAACTTAACACCCCAAGTCACGGCCCCGGGCCGGACGCCAAGCCCGTCGGCCGCAACCGACGGGCCTGGTATTATTCACTATCTTTATAGATGGCGAACAGTGATTGATTTTCAACTAGCTGATCATAGGTCAACACGAACACCCCATCACCGCCATGTTCGAAGCTCACCCAGGTGAAGGGCACTTCGGGGTATTGCTCGATCAGATGCACCATGGAATTGCCCACTTCCACCACCAGCAAACCTGTTGGCGTCAGGTAGTCGGCGGCATTGGCGAGAATGCGCTTGGTCAAATCCAGGCCGTCACGGCCGGAAGCCAAACCTATGGCGGGTTCATGATGATACTCGTCCGGCATCTCGTCTATGTCCTGCGCATCCACATAAGGGGGATTGGAGACGATGAGATCGTACTGGGGTCCCTTGGGGATGGCGGAAAACAAGTCGGACTGGATGGGATAGACCCTATCCATCACGCCTAAGGTCTCGACGTTGATCTGCGCCACATCCAATGCATCTTCACTGATATCCAGCGCATCGACTTCGGCATCCTCAAATTCATAGGCGCAGGCGATGGCGATGCAGCCGCTGCCGGTGCAGAGATCCAGAATGCGATGAACCGGCTTGTTATACAACCAGGGGCCGAAACGGTTGGCGATCATCTCGGCTATGGGTGAGCGTGGTACCAACACCCTTTCATCGACGAAGAATTCCAACCCGGCGAACCTGGCCTTGTTGGTAAGATAAGGCACCGGCAGACGTTCGCGCACCCGGCGGATGATGAGCTCGACAATCTTGTGTTTTTCGCTGCTGGTCAGGTTACTGTGGATCACTTGCTGACCCAGTTCATCCGGCAGATGCAGGGCGTGAAACACCAGGGCTATGGCTTCATCCCAGGCGTTATCCGTGCCATGGCCATAATAGATGTTGGCATCGTTGAAACGACTCACGGCCCAACGCAACATATCGCCAATCGTCCGCAACTCGGTGACGGCTTCATCAACAAAAATCTTATCCAAAACGTGCTCCCGCTAGATTGTTCGCCAACATTGTAACTGAAGTCTATTCAGATGGCATAGGATTCAATAGAATACCCCAATGAATAAAGATCACGACCCGGAAGGCTTGGCGATGTTTTCTGCGCTGATTGAAGGCATCAGACCTATCAAGCAGGACAAGCGTCATTTTCGCGAGCCATTAAAAACCAAACAGCAAGTCGAGCAGCAAGAGCGTCAGCTGCATGCCGACAGCTATTTTTCGGATACTTATCAGCCGCTGCTCCCCGTCGATGGCCCGATACGCTGGTTGAATGAAGGCATAGACAGCCTGGAGTTGAAGCGCTTGCGCCGCGGTGACTACCAGCCGGATCTGCTGCTGGACCTGCACGGCTATCGCCAGTCGGAAGCCAAACTGGAATTGGCCGCCTTGATCCAGGCCTGCGTCAAGCAGCAAAGTCTCTGCTGCTGCGTGATGCATGGTTACGGCAGCGGCATTCTCAAACAGCAAGTGCCCATGTGGCTGGCACAACACCCCAAGGTCAAGGCCTTTCACCAGGCGCCCAGAGAATGGGGCGGCGATGCGGCGTTATTGGTGTTGATCGACATTGGCGAGCAGCCCCATAGGCGCTGAGCCTCCTACCCTCATTAGCTCACACCTAAGTATCCACTCACACCCAAGCATCGGTTCACACAAAAAAAGCGCATCCGGAAGAATGCGCTTTTCTTAAACAGAGGCAGGCCTGCGCCCTTTTCGCTGGTAGGGTCAACTTATGCTATGGGGGGCATGTTGCCAGACTATGGAGGCCTGTTCGGCATGCTTGTCTATCAGGGTAATGCCTGAGGTGGCGAAGATAGGCGGCTCGACACCCGCGACCAGTTCACTGACCATATACCCGAGCAGCGGCATGTGAGCGATCACCAACACCTTGTCTGCCTTGTATTGCTCGGCATAGGCCAACACCAAGTCGGCGGCCTTGCCGGGTTCTGCCGCCGGGGTCAATTCGTCCAATACCAGCCACTTTCTCGGCTCGGGAAAGTGTTTGCTCACCTCCTGCCATGTCTGCTGCGCACGTAAGTAAGGACTGACCAGGACCAGATCGAATGCATTCACGTTGCGGGTCAGCCAGTTGCTCATGATGCCTGTATGGTGGCGGCCGGTCTCGGTTAAAATACGTTCTCTGTCTGATTGAGCATGATAACCCGCTTCCCCATGTCTCATTAAAAATAGCTGCATACGTTTCTCGTGACGTTAGTTATTTTTGTTGTATCCCTTTAATCCCAATTGTAGCCCTAAAAAGCGTTTGAACAAACCATCAAAGACCTAATCTTTAGTCGATAAACACAAGAGATATTTGCTAAAAAACCTCAAGGCTATCACTATATAAAAAGCTATCTACAATGGAGCCTCATCCTTGTCCAACTCCCAGTCTGTTTATAAGAGTCCCAACGACCACCGCCACTACCGCTATCTGCAACTGGACAATGCCCTGAGGGTGTTGTTGGTAGAAGACTGTCATGCCAGTCAGGCCGCGGCCGCCATGGCCGTCGGTGTAGGTCACTTTGATGATCCCCTTGACAGACCCGGAATGGCCCATTTTCTGGAACATATGCTGTTTCTGGGCACGGACAAGTTTCCCGACTCGGGCGAGTATCATGCCTTCATCAACCAACATGGTGGCAGCAATAATGCCTGGACGGGCACAGAGCATACCAACTTCTTTTTCACCATCAATGCCGAGGTGTTCGAGGCGGCGCTGGACAGATTCAGCCAGTTCTTCATCGCCCCGAAGTTCGACCTCGATTTGGTCGAGCGCGAGCGTCAGGCGATAGAATCTGAATTCAGTCTCAAGCTGAAAGACGATATCCGCCGCATCTACCAGGTCCAGAAGGAAACGGCCAACCAGGCGCATCCTTTTGCCAAGTTTTCGGTTGGTAACCTAACCACGCTGGCGGGCAGTCAGGCGGAAATTCGCGCCGAATTGTTGACCTTTTACCTGACCCACTACAGCGCCAACCTGATGACCCTATGCCTGGTATCCCCGGCCCCCCTGGATGAGCAGCAGGCATTGGCCGAAGGCTATTTTGGCGGCATCCACAATCTGAGGCTCACCAAGAGCTATCCGGACGTCCCTCTCTACGGCCCTGACGAGCTGCAACGCCAGATCCAAGTGATCCCGCTCAAGGAGCAGAAACGCCTCACCATGAGTTTCAATCTGCCTGGCATAGATTCATTCTATAAGCGCAAACCCTTGACCTTCATCAGCCACTTGCTGGGCAATGAGAGTCCCGGCAGCCTCTTGTCTTACCTCAAGGACAGGGGACTGGCGGACAACCTCTCCGCCGGTGGCGGCATCAACGGCTACAACTTTAAAGACTACAACATCAGCTTCCAGCTGACGGATAAGGGACTGGCCGATACAGATACCCTGATAACCGCCTGCTTCGAATATATCCGGCTGATCGCCACCCAAGGACTGGAGGATTGGCGCTATCTGGAGCGGGCCAACCTGCTCAAGATGGCCTTCAGATACCAGGAGCAGATAAAGGCACAAGATCTCGCCAGTCACCTGAGCATCAACATGCACCATTATGAGGTCGCAGATCTGCTCTATGGCGACTATCGCATGGATGGTTTGGACAAAGCCGAGGCCTTGTCCCTGTTGGCCATGTTGACTCCAGAGAACATGCGGCTGCAACTCATAGCCAGGGAGTTGGATACTGATCAACAGGCGGCCTGGTATCACACCCCTTATCAAATCAGGCCCATTGCCTCCGATGCCCTGGCAAGCTGGCATGTGACAAGGATTCGCCCGGAACTTAAGCTGCCTGAAGTTAATCCTTTCATCGTCGCCGAATCCGTGGCGCGCCCGGATAAGAGCCAGGCCCGAGTGCCGGTGATCGTCAGCGAAACCGAGAGCTACCGCATCTGGCATAAGAAAGACGATGAATTCAATGTCCCCAAGGGGCACCTGTATCTGTCGCTGGACTCGGAACAGGCCAGCATAACGCCAAGGCACGCGGCCCTGACCCGCCTCTATGTCGAGATGTTGCTGGATTACCTGACCGAACCCACCTACCAGGCCGAGGTCGCTGGCTTAAGCTACAATATTTATCCTCATCAGGGCGGCATCACCCTGCATTTGACCGGCTTCACCGGCAACCAAGAAACCCTGCTGGCATTGCTGATCCACAAGGCCCGTGAGCGTAAGTTCACCCAAGATCGCTTCAAGCTGATAAAACGTCAGCTACTGCGCAGTTGGGGCAATGTCGCCCAGGCCAAGCCCATTTCTCAACTTTTCACCAGTTTGACTGTGACCCTGCAGAAACGCAGCTACGAGCCGCTGCGGATGGCCGAAATGCTGGAAGACATCAGCCTGGAAGATCTCCACGACCATGTGCGCGCCTTCTACGACAAGATTTATCTCGAAGGCCTGGTCTATGGTGACTGGTTGGTCAGCGAGGCGCAGGCGCTGGGCGACAGATTGAGCCAGATCCTGGCACTGGTGTCCAAGCCCAGTCCAGAGTCCGCCAGAGAGTTGGTCAATCTGACGGGGGCTGGCACACTGCTGCGGGAATTGGCGATAACGCACCAAGACAGCGCCATCATAGTCTATTATCAATCGGCCGCCGCCACCCCGGAGAAGATGGCCCTGTTCAGCTTGCTCAATCATACTATGTCATCGACCTTCTTCCATGAACTCAGGACCGAGAAACAGCTGGGTTATATGGTGGGCACAGGCTACCTGCCGCTGAACCGACATCCGGGAATGATCTTCTATATCCAGTCCCCCACCACGGGACCCAGGCAACTGCTGGAGGCCATAGATGAGTTCATCGCCGACTTCAATTATGCCGTGCTGCAGATCACCAATGAGCAATGGGAAGCGACCAAGGAAGGCCTGATCAACCAAGTGATGGAGCATGACGCCAACCTCAAGACCCGCAGCCAGAGATATTGGGTCAGTGTCGGCAACCGGGATTACCAATTTAACCAGCGGGAGCTGGTGGTCGCCGAAATCGCCAAGCTGACCCGAGCGGATCTGCTCAAATTCATGATGCGCAAGATGCGCACCAAACACAGTGACCGCCTGGTACTCTTCAGCAACGGCGAGCAACACAGGCATTTGGAACCCTTGACCTCGGCGAGCATGATCAACGATTTGCGGCAGTTCAAGCTGCAGAGCGAAAAGTTTGATTTTTAGCCAAATAACCGAGCCTTCATCTCGCACCCCGAATAGATAGGCCAGGAATAATACAGGCATTGGCCTTTAAAACGCGGCAGCAACATGCAGAAGGCATCTATCGTCACTGCAACGGCAGAAACATGTCAAATTGCACACATTTGGCCCATATAAACGTGATTAAACAAGATTTATCGCCACAGCCTTTGACAAACAGCTAACTTTCTGAAAAAGTGAGGTTAATAACTTGTTTCATGGCATCCTCGGATAACAACAAAGAATAATTATGCCTAGAATCTTCTATCAGTTCTGCTTATCACTCCTTTTGCTATCACTCCCTTCTTTGGCACTGTCTGAAACTTCGCCTATGAAAAACTCACAGGTTTTGCTCCAGAGCGAAGCTTTTGGCGTTCAAGAAGGCTTATCCCAAAGCACCATAACCTCCATGGTAGAAGACAAGCATGGCTACCTCTGGATTGGTACAGTCAGCGGTCTCAATCGTTTCGATGGGAAAACATTCAAATATTTCTTAGCTGGATCAAAAAGCGGTCTTCAAAGCTCATTTATTCAGAGTCTAGCGATAATAGACAATATTTTATATGTTGGAACAGATGACGGTTTAAGTCGTTATGATGAAAAATTGGATAAATTCACAAGAATTCAAAGTTTAGACCAAGCAACATGGTCCTTGAACTCTGCAGGTGAAAATATAATAGTTGGAAGTAACAATTCCATAATCGAAATAAATAAAAACACATTAAACATAGCAAAGACAATATCCAACGAACTTTTCGACAGTGTCAAAAAAGTATTGGATATTGATGATTTCTATATAGTGAGAAATCATGATGGCTCAATTATATCCTTCAACAAAAAAAGTAAAAAAGCTAAACAAATTTTAAGTCATTCATTAGACATTGCAAAAATAAACAATGAAACAACAATTTTTTCAGAACATGGGATATCTAAATTAAACATTAAAACTCAAACTCTGAGTGAAATAAAAAAAATAAAAATCGAAGGAATATCAACCAGCGAAAAAACTATCATCTCAAATAAGAACATGTTGTATTATCTGAATGAGTTTGACTTTTCTACTACTCTCTTAGGTAAATATGAAACTATGTCATCATATTCACCACCAGTTTTATATCAAGGCAAACAAAAAATTCTAGTTTCACTTCTCAATTCCGGGTTTATTTCTATAGGATTGAACAACAATCTTGTAGAACACATCAATACAAACAGTAACAACATTTGGTCACTGCATAAAAACGACAACGAATTGATTATTTCTGATGGTTCTGAGTCAATAACAATTTTTAACACAACTAATAATGAGTTTAAAGAAATACCTACAAAAATAAAAAATATCACTTCAGCGGTTATAAAGGATGACACCTTATTTATAGGAAGTAGGAGCGGACTTTTTTCTATATCGCTTTCGAGTGGCATAAAGGAGAATTTAAGTAATGACAATATATCTGTCATCTCAACAATAAAAGGTAATGAAATAATTTATGGGACAAATGATTTTCATGTTGTATGGTTTGATTTAGAAACAAAAAAATCATTAAAAACCATTAAAATTAAAAAAGATCTACCTATTTTCAGCATAAAAGATGCCTACAATGGTGTGCTGTACATAGCAACACAAGGAGGATTAATAGAGTTAAGAAATGGAGAACAAAATGTTATTTATGAAGATGACATAGTTTACAGCGTAAATAAGTTTAATGACTCAATATATTTTGGCACTAGTAAATCAATACTCTCCTACAACATCAAAACAAAGAAAACAAATGAACTATATAGCGGAGAAAACCCAATATATTCAATCTCGGTAGACGATATAGGAAACTTATCCGCCTCATCAATCAATGAGATAATAGTTCAAAATGGGACAAAATACTATAGGGTAACAACCGACTTTGGTAGCCAAATAGAATACAATACAAACAGTGGAGAATTTATTGACGGCAAGTTTTACTTTGGAGGCTTAGATGGTTTGAGCGCAATAAGCAAAGAGCGTGTTTATAAATATGTACAAAATACGTTAATAACAACCATTTTAAATGACTTGCTAGTTTTTAATGTCAGCCAACCGATTGATAGTAACATACTAAGTAAATCCATCACCTATGCAGAACAAATAAATTTAAAGTATTCAGACTATCCTTTTACACTAAAATTCAGTTCACCAGCATCCGATAGCAAAAAAATTGAATACTATTATAAGATGTCAGGCCTGTCGGACGACTGGATAGCCGATAAAGGCAATGATTCAGCAACTTACACCAACTTGTCGCCAGGGAAGTACATATTCAATGTTTATGGTGTGAATCCACTGAGTGGAAAACCAGGACCGACGCACTCTTTAGTAGTCAATATAACGCCTCCATGGTGGTTATCGACCATGGCAAAATTAATATATGTTTTAATCACAATATTGCTAACAGTGACCATAATAAAAACAATATTACGTCGTCGAAAAATACAAAAACAAATTGCAACCAGTGAAGAACGACTCAAGCTGTCTCTGTGGGGCAGCGGCGATGAGATGTGGGACTGGGACATAGAGACTGGAAAGATCTATCGCTCCAACATTTGGGGCTCACTCGAATTTCCCCGCGACGGCCACAGGGCCGGGGCATCCGATGAAGAAAGTAATATCCATCCTGTGGATCAACAACGCGTTCGCGAAGCGTTGAGCGATCATTTCAAAGGCACAACGGATCATTTCGAAGTCGCCTATAGGGTTAAAGGTAAGGCCAATGAATGGGTATGGATATTGGACAGGGCCAAAATTGTCGAGCGGGACGAGCAGGATAACCCACTGCGGATGACTGGCACCATAAAGAACATCAGTAATTTCAAGCAGGCAGAAGAACAGCTACGCCTGTTCGAACGTGCCATAGAAAACATTTCCGAAGGCATGTTCATTCTCGACGACCAATATCGCTTCGTTGAAGTTAACGATGCCTGCTGTACTATTTCTCAACGAACCCGCACCGATTTCATCGGCGAATTGCTGCATTTCGAACGCTATCCCGACAGCTTCTCGGATCAAATCAGGCAGATGCTGAAACAACAGGGCCGCTGGAGCAATGATGTAGAGGCCAGCAAAGGCCATGATGACAGCTTCCTGATGGAACTGACTATCGATGCCATCTATGATGAGCAGGGTGAGTTGTCACACTATGTCGGGGTATTTTCCGATATTTCCCGCCGCAAGCAACAGGAAGAAGAGTTGAGAAAACTCACCAACAACGATTTATTGACGGGACTGCCTAACCGCTCCAATCTACAGGTCACTTTGAGTCATTTAGTCAAGAAAGACACTCACCACACGCTAATGGTGCTGGATCTCGACAACTTCAAGAAGATCAACGACTCCTTGGGTCATCAGATTGGCGATGATCTGTTGCGCCTGGTTGCCGAACGCATTCAGGCCAGCATTCCAACCCATACCAGTGTCTACCGCCTCGGTGGCGATGAATTCGCCGTCTTGATAGACAAAAATCCCGACATAGGCTCGAGTGCCGCGATAGCCAATCAGTTGATCGAAGGCTTCAAACGAAGCTTCGATATTCAACAAGAGAGCCTGGTGATAGGCGTCAGCATAGGCATAGTCCTCTACCCTGAAGATGAGCAAAACGAGCAAGCCTTATTACGTAAGGCCGACATCGCCATGTACCATGCAAAATCGGCCGGGGGCAACAGGTATCAATTCTTCTCCGAATCCCTCAACCGCAACGCCATCAGGCAGTTGGAAATAGAGAACCTTATCCGTGAAGGATTGAAAGAAGACTATTTCGAGGTCTATTACCAACCCAAGGTCGACGTGAAACTGGGCAAGATAGCCGGTATGGAGGCGCTGGTCAGGCTCAAGCACCCCTCTCTCGGCCTCATCCCTCCCAATGATTTTATACCACAGGCCGAAGAAAACGGCCTGATCGTCGAGATCGGCGATCTGGTACTGCGTAAAGCCTGCTTCGCGGCGCAGAAATGGCGCGAACAAGGACTGTTTAGCGGCAGGGTGGCCGTCAATTTGTCGTCACGTCAGTTTGCCCTACCCGATCTTCAGCAAAGGATTGAGTCAATTTTACGACTCACCAAGCTACCCGCCTGTCATTTGGAGCTGGAGATCACCGAAGGCACGGTCATCAAACAGCCTGAGGTGGCCATCAAGGTCATGCAACAACTGGCCAAGATGGGCATCAGCCTGTCGCTGGACGACTTCGGCACGGGCTATTCTTCCCTGTCCTACCTCAAGCGCTTTCCCATACACACGCTGAAGATCGATAAGGCCTTCGTCGACGATATAGACAAGTCCGACAGAGATCTCAAGATGGTGGATTCCATCATTACCATAGCCCACAACATGGGACTGTCGGTGGTGGGTGAAGGCGTCGAAGAGTCCTCACAGCTCAATATATTAAGAGCCCTAAATTGCGAAGAAATACAAGGATTTATATTCAGCAAGCCGATTCCGGAAGTCGATTTTACCGCCTTGTTGCAGCGAGATGCGAGCAGCATGCCGGATCGAAAAATAAACACTTAAATCATTTCCCTGATCATTAGGTTAAACATTGGCACAACATCTGCATATATACCAGCAAATGTTAATTCAGTGTCAAAAATTAAACTAACCAGAGAGATTATCAAAATGATTAAGGGAATAATTACCGCTGTAGCTATAGCTTCGACTGCCACTTGCTTTGCTTCTGCAAATTTTAATTCTTATCAAACAACTTCGGCTGTAAATCTGACTGCTGCGCCCAACATCAAGGTCAAACCCCTCGAACTGGCAGCCGCGCCCAACTTCAAGGTCAAACCCCTTGAAGTGGCAGCCGCGCCCAACATCAAGATCAAACCCCTCGAACTGGCAGCCGCGCCCAACATCAAGGTCAAGCCTGTCGAACTGGCAGCCGCGCCCAACATCAAGGTCAAGCCTGTCGAACTGGCAGCCGCGCCCAACATCAAGGTCAAGCCTGTCGAACTGACAGCCGCACCCAACATCAAGGTCAAGCCCCTTGAACTGGCAGCCGCGCCCAACATCAAGGTCAAACCTCTCGAACTGGCAGCCGCGCCCAACATCAAGATCAAACCCCTCGAACTGGTAGCTGCGCCCAACATTAAGGTCAAACCCCTCGAACTGGCAGCCGCACCCAACATCAAAGTCAAGCCTGTCGAACTGGCAGCCGCGCCCAACATTAAGGTCAAGCCTGTCGTACTGGCAGCTATCGCTTAACGACACTTTTGAGGAGAATGATTATGTTTAAATCAATCAAGAGAGCCTTAGGATTTGCCAAGCCTGCCCGCAAGAAAGTGCAGTTGCCTGCCGGCCTCAACCGTCTCGAAGTGGTGCCGGCCAAGATCTGGTGGAACTGACAGCGAACCAACAAACGGGTTTAGCCGAGTCATATAATTTGATATCCAAGCATTAACATGAAACGCGCAATAAAAAAGAGAGCCAAGCTCTCTTTTTTATTGCGCGCTCTATGGGCCTCTGACGCTCTAACACTCTGTGCTGGCATCGAAGGATTTAGTGCAGCGCTTGTAGGCTAAGTGCTTATGAGTATTGAATAAGGGATAAGCAACCGGCCCCAACAAGGCCCCCAGGATGAACCAACGTTTGACTGGCAAGCCGGCACAAAAAGCCGCATTACCAAGAAATAATCCAAAACCTGCCAGGCCCATGATTAAGATAAACAGCACTCATCACCTCGTATTTTTACTGGCCCAGTCCTTAGCCGACATCATTATCATTCACGGCTATGCGCCGTAAAACTGCACGATATTCTAACCTAGTCCAACGCAAGTTGTGAGCGTTTTTTAGGCGGCACTCTTGCTGCAGGCATAAAAAACGGCAATTTAATGCCGTTTTTTTAAGCTTCTACATGATGTTAAGCCGGATTAGAAGAAACGTTCCCCACTCTCAGCCATGGCCTTCAGGCGCTCACAGGGCGCGAATCTATCACCGAATTGCTTGCTGTACCCCTCGAGGATAGCGACCAGCTTGTCCGCTCCCAGGCTATCTATGTAATGGAATGGTCCGCCCAGGAAAGGCGGGAAACCGATACCGAAGATGGCGCCTATGTCGCCATCGCGGGCAGAGGCGATGATCCCCTCCTCCAGGCAGCGCACGGCTTCGTTGAGCATTTGCACCACGCAGCGCTCCGCGACCGCAGCGGCAGCCTTGTTGGCCCCCGGGGTAATGCCCAGCACGCCATAGACAGTCTCATCCACCGGCTTAATCTTCTTGCTGTTGTTGGCATATTGATAGAAGCCTTTGCCATTCTTGCGCCCTTTCCTGCCGTCTGCCAGCAGCTTGTCGAAGGCGGCCGGCGCCTTGAAGCGCTCGCCCAGCTCTTTTTCCAGGATGGGGGAGATCTTGGCGCCTACGTCTATGCCGACTTCATCGAGCAGGGTCATTGGGCCCACCGGGAAGCCAAACTTCACCAGCGCCTTATCCAGATGCTCGACGCTCTGGCCTTCGAGCAGCAGCTGCGCCGCCTCATTCATGTACAGCGCCAGGATACGATTGACGTAGAAACCTGCACCATCTTGTACCACTATCGGCGTCTTGCCTTGTTTGCGGGCGAAGGCCACTGTGGTCGCTATTGTCTCTGGCGAGGTCTTGGCGTGGGCTATCACTTCCACCAGCGGCATCTTCTCCACCGGTGAGAAATAATGCAGGCCTATGACATTTTCCGGCCGGCTCGCCGCCTCGGCAATCTGACTTATGGGCAGAGACGAAGTGTTGGAGGCGAAAATTGTCTGCTCGCCGCACTCACGCTCTATGTCTCTGACCATCTGATGCTTGAGGGCCAAGTCTTCGAACACTGCCTCGACCACTATGTCGGCATCCTTGACGCCTGTGTATTCTGTGGTAGTGGTCATCAGTGCCATCAGGCTGTCACGGGCGGCAGGCGTCATGTGGCGGCGCTTGACGCCTTTGTCGAGCAGCTTGTAGGCATAGGCCAGTGCATTGCTCAGGCCCTTGTCGTTGATGTCCTTCACCCGCGCCGGGATCTTGGCCTTGGTGGTCGTCACCGAGGCGATGCCGCCGCCCATCAGGCCGCCGCCGAGCACCACGGCCTTTTTCACCTTACGGGGTTCGACCCCAGGGGCACCGGTTTCTTTCTTCATCTCAGTGGTAGCGAAGAAGATGCTGCGCAGCGCCGCCGACTCTTTAGACATCATCAGCTCGGCAAAATGACTGGCCTCGACCTCGAGTCCCTGCGCCATGCCTCTGGCCATGCCCTGACGCACACAGTCGATGATCTTCAAGGGCGCAGGATAATTCCCCTGGGTCTTCTTCAGTACTTGTTTCGCCGCCTGATCGAAGATGATGTTGCGCCCGAGGGCCGTGCCTTCGAGCAGCTTGTTGACCAGCGACTTATTCACAACTTTGGACTGACGTTTACCGGCCAGCGCCATCTCCACCGCGGTGCGCAGCAAGATAGACTCGGGCACCATATCGTTCACCAAGCCCATTTTCAGTGCTTGCTTGGGACGTATCTGTTTGCCGGTCAGCATCATGTCCAGGGCCGTGGTGATCCCCACCAAACGAGGCAGTCTCTGGGTACCGCCGCCCCCCGGCAACAGCCCAAGTTGCACCTCAGGCAGCCCCAGCATGGTCTTGTTATCGTCGCTGCATACCCTTAAATGACAGGCCAGCGCCAGCTCCAGGCCACCGCCGAGACAGGCACCATGAATGGCGGCAACCACAGGAATGTTCAGCCCCTCGAGCTCGGCGAATACCTTATGTCCCTGCTGCGACAAGGCCTTGGCATCGGCGACCGTTTGGCAGGCATCAAGCATGGAAATGTCGGCCCCGGCCACGAAAGAGTCCGGCTTGCCGGAAATCAACACCAAGCCGCGAATGCTGCCATCTGCCTTGATCTCCTGCAATAAACCGGAGATCTCGTCGGCAAATGCCGACTTGAGGGTATTCATTGTCTCACCTGGTACGTCCATGGTGAGTATTGCAACGCCGTCATCGCGGCGGCTCAAACTGAAGGTCTTTTCCATGCTTATTTCCATATTCATTACTCCACCTCCACTATCATGGCTACACCCAAACCACCGGCGGCGCAGGCGGTTGCCAGGCCGGTACCGCCGCCGCGACGCTTCAACTCACGACATACCTGAGTGATGAGACGGGTGCCCGTGGCCGCAAAGGGGTGGCCGTAGGCCAGCGAGCCGCCGAGGACGTTGAACTTGCTCATGTCGATTTCGCCTATGGCGCGATTGCGACCGAGTTTCTCTTCGGCAAATTTCTTCGAGCCGAACATCTGCATGTTCGCCAGCGTCTGAGCGGCGAAGGCTTCGTGCATCTCGATAAGTGTCAGGTCTTCCAGCTCCATGCCGGCGCGCTTCAATGCCAGCGGCGTCGCATAGGAAGGCCCCATCAGCATGTCTTGCCATACATCTATGGCACTGAAGGCATAGCTCTTGATGTAGCCTATGGGCTGATAACCCAGCGCCTTGGCACGGCCTTCGCTCATGAGAATGATGGCCGAGGCGCCATCGGTCAGCGGCGTGCTGTTGGCCGCCGTCACAGAACCATGCTTGCGGTCGAAGGCCGGCCGCAGCTTGGCGTAGGACTCGAGCACAGAGTTTTCTCTTATGTTGTTGTCGCGATCGATAAATTGCTTGTAGGGCGGCACATGGGCCGTCATGACTTCGTCACGCAGATGACCCGAGGCCCAAGTTTGGGTCGCCAGGGTATGGGATCTGTGTGCCAGCGCATCCTGATCCGCGCGGCTGATGTTATAGGTCTTGGCCATCTGTTCGGCGGTCTGCCCCATGGACAGGCCGGTGGAGTACTCGGCAACCGCGGGCGGCACAGGCAACAGATCTTTCAGGCCAAGACGACGGAAGATCGCCAGCTTCTGACCGAAACTGCGGGCCTTGTTAAGATCGACCAGCGCATGGGCCAGTTTCTTGGACACGCCGATAGGCAACACGGATGAGGAGTCGGCGCCGCCGGCCAGACCTATCTCTATGTTGCCCGTCATGATGGACTCGGCCACATTCACCGCAGATTGAAAGCTGGTGGCACAGGCGCGGGTGACACTGTAGGCGTCCGTAGCGACATTCATGCCGGTACCCAAGACGATTTCACGGGCTATGTTGGGCGCCGCTGGCATCTGGACCACCTGGCCATAGACCAGCTGCTCTATCAGCTTAGGATCCAGTTCCGAACGCGCCAGCAGCTCATTGACCACCATCTTGCCCATGTCCAATGCCGACACCCCATGAAAGGCGGTCGCTTGTTTGGCGAAGGGCGTTCTCAAGCCGGCCACAATCGCAATGCGCTCGCCTCTGGCGTTGGTTACCTGTTGTCTGTCACTCATTTGTCACCCTCTTTATGTGCGCTATCGCCTTGTTAATTAAGCGGCGCTGTCGATTTCCATGCTTGACCTGCACTCTTGCTGCTCAATGCTCAGCTATAACAGGTCTGACCATTAAAGTGTGATCCGATTCTAACTTCTTGTCGACAAGTTTAAAACACCTGTTTGTTTTTTTAACACTAGCCAAACCCGGAGGGAATTATTTACCATAACAGTTGTCTACAGCCATCACAGTCAATAAAACGAGTAGCATCATGCCTTTGAGTCGATTTCATGCATTACGAGCTTATTTAAACCAGGTTGTTTTAGGGCAGCCAGTTCTGACCGAAAATCTGCTTATCGCCTTGATTGCCAATGGCCATCTGTTGGTCGAGGGCCCTCCTGGGCTGGCCAAGACCCGCGCCGTCAAGGCCCTGTGTGACGGGGTCGAGGGGGATTTCCACCGCATTCAGTTCACCCCGGATCTGCTGCCGGCGGACTTGACCGGCACCGACATCTACCGCGCCCAGACAGGCACCTTCGAATTCGAGGCCGGTCCCATATTCCATAACCTGATCCTGGCCGATGAGATCAACCGTGCTCCGGCCAAGGTACAGTCGGCGCTGCTCGAAGCCATGGCCGAAGGCCAGGTCACGGTCGGTAAAAACAGCTACAAGTTGCCCCCTCTGTTCCTGGTGATGGCGACCCAGAACCCGCTGGAAAACGAAGGCACCTACCCCCTGCCCGAGGCCCAGCTGGACCGCTTCCTGATGCACTTGAATCTGGATTATCCGAGCGCCGAAACCGAATTTGAGATATTGCGTCAATCCCGCCGCGAAGCCCTGAGTCATGAGCTGCCGCAGATGGATCCCATAGCCCAGAAAGACGTGTTTGCCGCCAGGGATGAGGCCATGGAGATCTACCTTGCCGAACCGCTGGAGAAATACCTGGTCGAAATCGTCATGGCGACCCGCCAGCCCCAGCGTTACAGCGACGAGCTGGCCAAATGGCTCGACTATGGCGTCAGCCCCAGAGCCACCATCTCGCTGGAGCGCTGCGCCCGCGCCCGCGCCTGGCTCAACGAGCGCGACTTCGTTTCCCCCGAAGACATACAGGCGGTGGCCCCCAACGTGCTCAGACATAGACTCTTGCTCAGCTACCAGGCTCAGGCCGAAGGCGTGAGTCCGGATCGGGTGATAAGCCACATCCTCAACCTAGTGGCAGTCCCTTAGCGCCGGTAAATAGATATGAGTAATACCTTACTGCCTTTATTCGCCGACGGCCTGCACTTGTGTGAGCGGGAACTGCTGGCGTGCCAGAATATCGCCCGCGCCCTGCCCGAGCGCCATAGTCGTGCCCGCGCCAACCAGGCCGGCCACAGGAGCAGCCTGCTCAAGGGCCGCGGCATGGAGTTTGCCGAGGTGCGCCATTATCAGAATGGCGACGATGTGCGCACCATAGACTGGCGCGTCACGGCCCGTACCGGTCAGGCCCATACCAAACTCTTTGTCGAGGAGCGTGAACGCCCTATTCTGTTATTGCTGGATCTCAGTCACAGCAGTTACTTCGGCTCCAGCCTGCTGCTGCAATCCGTGCAGGCGGCACATCTGGCGACCACCCTGGGCTGGAATGCCATCAACCATGGAGACCGGCTCGGCGCCTTGATCGCCACAGAGACAGAGCATGTGGAGCTCAAGCCCCGCAGCCGGCGTCAGGGCATATTGCAGCTGATCTCGGCGCTGGTACGGGTACACGCCAACCAGCTCAAGCAATTGGATGCAGGCCAGAACGATCCCGGGCATATTTTCCGCGCCTGCCAGCGCTTGCAACGCATCGCCAAACCTGGCTCGCTTATCTGGATCATCAGCGATGGCGCCCACTTCTCCGACGCCTGTCTGGCACCATTGACTGAGTTGAAGCGCCATTGCGACATAGGCGCCTTCCTGGTCACAGATCCCCTGCGCCAGGGCACCTTGCCACTGCCGAAACACTTCCGGCTACCCGTGCGTGACGGCAATAAAAACCTGACTCTGACCCGTCGCAGCTACGATGCCTGGCTGACGGAACAAGCGATGCAGCAGCAGGGCTTTATCGATATGATGCAACAACTCAAGGTCCGCACCCGCAGGCTCGATGCCGGCATGCTACTGGCCGACCAACTGGAATCATTACGTTAACCATGACAACTTCAGCTCCTCAATCCATGACCGATCCGGCGCTGGCAGCATTGCAGGATATCAAGCTGCCGGAGCCTGTCTCCTTCTGGCCGCCGGCCCCGGGCTACTGGCTGCTGCTCATCGTCTCCGTGCTCGCCCTCGCCGGCCTGTTTCTCTGGTGCAAGCGACGCTTCCGGGCCAGGGCGGCGCAACGGGCGGCATTGAGTTTGCTCGCCGCCCTCGACAGGCATGCGCCAGACTATGCCAGTCGGGTCAACGGCCTGCTCAAACGCGCCGCCCTGAGTTACCTGCCAAGAACCTCAGTCGCCTCCCTGGATGGCGAGGCCTGGTCCGATTGGCTCGACGGCGCCTTAACACAGGCCAAACGCGGCCAACTCGGGCCGCTATTGGCAAAACGCCACAGGCCCGAGCCCCTGTCGGAAGATGAAACCCTGGCCTTGGCCGAATTGGCACACACCTGGCTCAAGACGGCCCTGCCCAAGATCAACACACGGGCAAGCAAACCGGCTAAGCACGAGAAATCAGTGCCCGGACAGTCGGCGGTCAATGTGTCACAGAATGCCCCACAAAATGCGCAGCAGGAGGCTAAATGTTAACCCTCTACTGGCCCTGGCTGCTGCTCCTGCTGCCCCTGCCCTTATTGCTGCGCCGTCAAGACACCCAGCATGAAGAAGGTGCCCGCCTGCAATTGCCCGGCATAGCCCAGAGCGGCAAACTGTCGAGCGGCCGCGCGCCATCCGGGTCGAGAAACGCCTATTGGTTACTCTGGGGGTTATTGGTGTTAGCCGTGGCCCGCCCCCAGTGGCTGGGCGAGCCCATAGAACTGCCGAGTCAGGGACGGGATCTCATGCTGGCGGTAGACCTGTCCGGCAGCATGCAGATAGAAGACATGGTGGTCGCAGGCAAGACAGTGGATAGATTCAGCCTGGTGCAGCATGTGGTGAGCGAATTTATCGAACGCCGCAAGGGCGACAGGCTGGGGCTGATCCTGTTTGCCGATCACGCCTACCTGCAGGCCCCCCTGACCCAGGACAGGCGTTCGGTGGCGCAATTTTTACGGGAAGCGCAAATCGGTCTGGTGGGCAAGCAAACCGCCATAGGCGAAGCCATAGCCCTGGCGGTGAAACGTTTCGACAAGATGAAAGAGAGCAACAGGGTACTCATACTGCTGACCGATGGCGCCAACAATGCCGGTAATATAGAGCCTGAGCAGGCGGCGAGCATCGCCGCCAAGCGCAATGTCACCCTATACACCATAGGCGTCGGCGCCGAGGTGATGGAGCGCCGCACCCTATTCGGCCGCGAGCGGGTCAACCCCTCCATGGATCTGGACGAGGCGCAACTCAAGGCCCTGGCCGCGACCACCAAGGGGAAATACTTCCGCGCCCGCAACAGCGAAGAGTTGGCACAGATCTATCAGGCAATCGACAAGCTGGAGCCTGTGAGCCGGGATCAACTCAGCTATAGGCCCCAAGCCGAGCTATTCTACTGGCCACTGGCACTGATGCTCATCATCAGCGCCCTGCTGGCACTCAGTCATCTGCCCCGGTTCCAATTCCGCCTGCCATCCCGGGCGCAATCCAAGTTATCCCAGGGGAGACGCAATTCATGACACTGCACTTCATCCGCCCCGAATGGTTCCTGGCGCTGCTGCCACTGACGCTGTTGCTGCTCGGCCTATGGCGCAGCCATGGCCAGGGCTCGGCCTGGAATCGCTACATAGCGCCGCACTTGGCAAGAGTCCTGGTAACCGAGGGCAGCCAAGCGCGACAACATAGGCTCTGGTGGCTGGCCTCATCCTGGTTCATCGCCGTCCTGGCCTTGAGCGGCCCGGCTGTGACCAAGCAAACCCTGCCGGTGTTTGCCACGGAACAGGGCCGGGTCGTCATCATGGACATGTCCTTGTCCATGTATGCCACAGATCTGGCACCCAACCGCCTGACCCAGGCCAAGTTCCGCGCCACCGACCTGTTGCGCGGTCTCAAGGAAGGTGAGACGGGTCTCATCGCCTATGCAGGTGATGCCTTTACCATAAGTCCACTGACCCGGGACAGCGCCACCCTGCTCAACCTGTTGCCGACCCTGACCCCGGATATCATGCCGGTGCGCGGCTCCAACCTCGCTGCCGCCCTGAGTCAGGCGAGCCAATTGTTGGCACAGGGGGGCCATCTGCGCGGTGATATCATTTTGCTCACGGATGGCCTGAGCCAGGCACAATTCAGCCAAGCCAACAAGGCTCTGGATGGCAGCCAGTACCGCCTCGCAGTCCTGGCGCTCGGCAGTGCCCAGGGCGCGCCCATCCGCCTGCCCGACGGCCAATTGCTGCGGGATAATGCCAACGAAGTAGTGATCGCCACCACAGACTATGGCTTGCTGCAACGCCTGGCCCAGGCCAACCGGGGCGCGCTCTTCCAGGTCACCTCGGATGGCCAGGATCTGCAGCACCTCAACGCCTGGTTAGCCACCGAAGGCGATGCCAAGGCGACGGAACTCAGAGGTGAGAACTGGCAAGATCTCGGCCCCTTCCTGGCGCTGCTGTTACTATTGCCCTTGCTGCTGAGCTTCCGCCACGGTCTGGTCGCTGCGGTATTGCTGGTCCTGCTCACGCCACCCACCCCGGCGCAGGCCGGCGTCTGGGAAGATCTGTGGCATAACAGGGATCAACAGGGGATGCAGGCCTTCGAGGCCGGAAACTATGCCGATGCCGCCGCGCGGTTCGAAGATCCCAGCTGGCAGGGCAGCGCCCAATACAAGGCGGGGAATTTCCAGCAGGCGCTCCAACACTTCGAGCAAGACGCCAGCGCCCGGGGCCTGTACAACCAAGGTAACGCCCTGATGCAGCTCAAGCAGCCGGAGCAGGCCATCAAACGCTACCAACAGGCACTGGCCAAGCAGCCGGACTTCCCCGAGGCCGAGCAAAACCTGGCACTGGCGCAGCAACTGGCGCAGCAAGCCAAACAGCAGCAGGATAAAAACCAGAATAAGGACAAGGGCAAGAATAAAAACAAAAACAAAGACAAAGATAAAGATAAAGACAAAGACGCTAAGCAAGACAGCCAGGGGAACCAGGACAACAAGGACGCTGGCCAATCCGATAAAGAGCAGGCAGCCCAAGACCAGGACCCCGAGAATCAGCGTCAGCAACAGGCATCAGAGCAAGCCGGCTCACAGCAGGATGACGAGCCGGAAAAAGCCGCTCAATCCGCCGATAAGCAGCAAGAGCAGCAAGCAAACGGGGATGCTCAGGGCGGGAGTCAACATGAGGATAAGCCCAATCAGCAAGATCAGGGCGCCTCGGGCCAAGCCGGCGAGTCGGCCAGCCCCAATAACGAGGCCAAAATGCAGGCACAAGCAGGCTCTGCAGCCGGGGACGAACAGGCCAAGACCGAAGCGCAGCAACAGGCCGCCCAATCGGGTCAAGCCCAAAGTGCCGAGGCAGGAGAGCCGGGGGAACAGGCCAGCATAGCCGCCAGCCAGATGACGGATGAGCCATTGCCGGCCGACATGGAGCGGGCACTCAGGGGGGTCATAGAAGATCCTCAGGTGCTGCTGCGCAACAAGATGCAATTGGAATATCAGAAACGCCGCCAAAGCGGCAACTTACCCGGGGATAATGAACAGTGGTAATCAGACAATTTTTTATCCTGCTGCTGATGGTGCTGCTGGCACCCAGCCAAGCCTTGGCCATGAGCAAACTGGAGGCCTCGGTGGATCGCAATCCTGTGATGGAAGGCGAATACTTAGTGCTCAACATTCGTGCCGACGATGAACTGGACGCAGGCAAGCTGGATACCGCCAGCCTGTTGAAGGACTTTATCGTCGGTCGCACCAGTGTCAGCCGCAGCACCCAGATCATGAATTTCGATGCCAGCAAGGAAACCCGCTGGCAGATCTTGCTGTCACCCAAGCGCAGCGGCAAACTCATGATCCCGGCCTTCAAGATTGACGGCGTCAGTTCCAATGCCATTCCCCTGAACGTCGTCGCTAAGGGCAGCCAGGCGCCGCAGACCAAAGATCTCTTCATCGAGACCAGCGTCTCCAGCGATGAGGCCTACGTCGGCCAGTTGATCACCTACAGGGTCAAGCTGTATCTGGCGGTGGAGCTGCAACGCGGGGTCCTGAGTGCGCCCGTGCTCGAAGGCGCACAGATCAAGCAGATAGGCGAAGATAAGGATGGCAGCGAGATCGTCGATGGCCGCCGTTTCCGGGTGATAGAGCGCACCTATGGCATCATCCCCGACATGCCAGGGGAGCTCAGCATAGGCGGCGCCAGTTTCTCCGGCGATGTGCTGGTAGAGAGCCAGCGCCGTGGCAGCATGTTCGGTTTCAACGAGAGCCGGCCCATGCAGACCAAGTCGCCCACCAAGACGCTGCAGATAGAGCCAACGGAAGCCGGCTTCCAGGGCAAATGGCTGGTCGCAGATCTTGTGCTGCTCAAGGAGGATTGGCCCGAGACAGAGGACAAGTTCGAAGTCGGCAGTCCCATCACCCGCACCATCACACTGCTGGCATCCAACGCAGATGAGAACAGCCTGCCTGAGATAACGGCGCCGCTGCCGGCCGAATTCAAGTCCTATCCGGAAAAACCCCAGCGTCAGACCTTCGTGCGCAACGCCCAGGTGGTGTCCCAATACAGCATCACCTCGGCATTGGTGCCGACCAAGGCAGGCACTTATACCCTGCCCGAGGTCAGGGTCCCATGGTGGAATCCGCATCTGAAACGCCAGGAGTTTGCCAGCCTGCCGGCGCGTACCGTCACTGTCGCCGCAGGCCAGGCCGTCGCGGCCGTCCCCCTCCAGGGCCAAGTCGAGTCAGGCAGCGCCGGCTTCTGGCCCTGGGTAAGCCTGGCATTCGCCCTCCTGTGGTTGACGACCCTGGTGTTATGGCGCAAGGCGCTGGCGAACCAGAAGCAAGCTTCTTCCGCCGCTGAGGCCAAACCGGCCCGGGCCCCCAAGCCCGACAGTCATCGCCAGCTGCTGGATGCCTGCAAAAGGGCCGATGCCGGCCAGATCCTCTCCCGCCTGCAGACCCACATGAGCCGGCTCCATGGCCAGAGCATGACCCTGGAAGAGATCGCCGCCCTGTCAGCGGATTTCGCCAAGGCCATCAAGCAATTGCAGTCGGCGGCCTACGGCAAAAGCCCCAAGGCACTCGACTCCGCCGCCCTGCTCGGCGCGCTCGCGTCCTATAGCCCGCACAGCCGCAATCGCCCCCTCTCGGCCCTCAATGAACTAAATCCCTAGATTTGGTCTCACGGGCTTGCTATTCGGGCCGAGAGATTTAAGCTATTGAACATTCGCGAATTAAGAAATTCAAAAATGTTCGATAGCTTTCGCAAGAAAAAATCTGATCCCACGGTCATATCTGACATGCTAAGTAAACAAAGACGATACGACAGCCTCGTCAGAGCCATGCATGGCGACATCTTCCGTTATGCCTATTGGCTCTGCGGCGACAGGCACGTGGCCGAAGACATCACCCAGGAAACCTTCCTGCGGGCCTGGCGCTCGCTGGACTCCTTAAAGGATGAGAAGGCCGCCAAGGCCTGGCTCATTACTATCCTGCGCCGGGAAAATGCCCGGCGTTTCGAGCGCAAGCAGTTCGACTATTCGGATGTAGAACAAGAGCAGCTGGTCGATGTCCTCTCTTCCAGCACGGAAGAGAATGTCGAGCAACACCTGCTCAGGCGTCAGATAGGCAAGCTGGATATCGAATATCGTGAGCCTCTGCTGCTGCAGCTCATAGGGGGGTTCAGCGGCGAAGAGATCGCCCAGTTACTGGACCTGAATCGCAACACGGTAATGACCCGGCTGTTTCGTGCCCGCAACCAATTGAAAGAAGTGTTAGAAAAATCCACAGTCAGAGGTCAATCCAATGGATGAACTGCAATTTCGTCGTCAGGCCTATGGCGAACCCAATAGCCAGGATGCTGAATTTCTTCAGGCCCTGCAGGACAACCCCGACAGAGAGGTCTTCCTCAAAGAGCTGAAGCAGCTGGATGGCAAGCTCGACCAGGCCTTGAAGGTGGAGATCCCCGACGGCATGGCAGACAAGCTCCTGCTGCGCCAACAGCTGCAGCATCATCAGCAGCAGAAGCGCAAGACGGGCTTCATGATGGCCATGGTCGCCTCGGTCGCCTTCGTGGTCGGCATCAGCTTCAGTCTGCTGCGCATCGCCCCCGTGGACCTGGGCGAGCATGCCTTGGCCCATGTGCATCACGAGACCGTGGCCCTGGTCGTGGATCAGCATGTCGGTGTCCAACAGATCAATGCTGAATTGGCGGCATTCAAGACCTTGGGCGGCGCTAAGTTTAGTGCGCAACCGGGTAAGGTGTATTACCTGTCCTATTGCGATTTCCAGGGGGTCCAAAGCCTGCATCTGGTCATGCAGGGGGCCGAAAACAAGGTCACTGCCTTCCTGGTGCCGCAGGAAGATCGCATGCTGCTGGAAGCCAACTTCGCCGACAAGGAATACCAAGGCATGGGCTTCCAACGCGGTGGTAGCTACATACTGTTAGTCGGTGAACGACAAGCCGATCTCGACTATGTCAAAGCCGAAATCACACAAACCTTTATTTAAGCCCCGCCTGCCGTGGTGAGCGAAGGCTCACCACTGGTCAAACCTCCAGCATAATTAAGACCTTATTGGGATCTTGGCCGAGCATCTGTTAGCATTCGTGGCATTCAATACAATCATCAGAATATTCGAGTGCCACTATGACAATAGAAACCCCTATCCTCATCACCTTCGTCGGCTATCTGCTGCTCATGATGGGCATAGGTTTATGGGCCTACAGAGCCACGGACACGGTCGATGACTATATTCTGGGTGGCCGCAAGATGGGGCCGGCGGTAACCGCCTTGAGCGTGGGCGCCTCCGACATGTCCGGCTGGCTCTTGCTGGGTCTGCCCGGCGCCGTCTACCTGGGCGGTTTGGGGGAGGCCTGGATCGGCATAGGCCTGGTCCTGGGCGCCTGGCTCAACTGGCTGCTGATCGCCAAACGGCTAAGGATCTACACCGAACTGGCGGATAACGCCATGACGCTGCCGGACTTCTTCGAGAAGCGGTTCGCCGACACCAAGGGCCTGCTGCGCCTGGTATCGGCCGTTACCATCCTGATATTTTTCACCTTCTACGCCTCTTCCGGCATGGTCGGCGGGGCCATCTTGTTCGAGAAAGTCTTCGGCCTGGATTACCGCCTGGCACTGGTGGTTGGCAGCGCCATCATAGTGTCTTACACCTTCATCGGCGGCTTCTTCGCCGTCTGCTGGACCGACTTTTTCCAGGGTTGCCTGATGCTGATCGCCCTGTTGCTCGTGCCTGTGACCATTTTCGGTCATCCGGATACCCATGCCAGCATCGACAGCCTGGAACCTGCCATGCTGTCACTGCTCAGTGACAAGACCACGACTATTGGCCTGTTATCCCTGCTGGCCTGGGGCCTGGGTTACTTCGGCCAACCCCATATCCTGTCGCGTTTCATGGCCATAGGCAGTGTGGATGCCCTGCCACTGTCACGCCGCATCGCCATGAGTTGGATGTGGCTCTCGCTGGCGGGCGCCCTGGCCACAGGGATAGCCGGCAGCCTGTATTACGCCACCGAGCCACTGACAAACCCTGAAACCGTCTTCATCCATCTGGCACAGGCCGCCTTCAATCCCTGGATAGCCGGCCTGCTGATCGCCGCCATCCTCTCGGCCATCATGAGCACCATAGACTCTCAGCTGTTGGTATGCTCCAGCGTCATCACGGAAGACTTCTACCTGAAATGGATAAGGCCCAAGGCCAGCAGCAAGGAGCTGATGCTGGTCGGCAGAATAGGCCTGTTGACCATAGCCCTGATCGCCGGGGTGATCGCCCTCAATCCTGACAGCAGCGTGTTGGGCCTGGTGAGTTATGCCTGGGCCGGCTTCGGTGCCGCCTTCGGCCCCGTGGTCATACTCTCGCTGTTCTGGCCGGCCTATAGCCGCAACGGTGCCATAGCCACCATTTTGGTGGGCGCCATCACTGTCGTGATGTGGAAACAACTGAGTGGCGGTATTTTCGACCTCTATGAAATCCTGCCAGGTTTCCTGCTGGCGACGCTGGCCGGCATAGTCTTCAGCCACATCTCACCGGCAAGCGCCGAGATCCGCTCGGGTTTCGCGCGCTTCAAGGCTCGGCTCTAAGCCGGGCCTGAGCCTCTGCCTGAGGCGACAGACAGGCTTTCGATGGCAATAACAGCGCACCCGGGTGCGCTGTTATTTTTTGATGTAATAGTTTGTTTCAGCAAGATTTACAATTCATTAACCCAGTTTCAAATAAGCCGTTCTGGACAAACGCCAGCGGCGCGAGTGTCACCTCGAAGGATTCAATCCATGGCTATTTTTCAGCCCGGGGTCAGCCTGAGATAATTAACTAAAAAATAACAAGTATTTCATCTGGTCGGAGTTGTTAGCCAGTGACCCCCTCCCTACTATGCACTGGTCTAACGAGTTGGTTTTGCCCATGGATTTTTTTTGGGGTCACCCTAGGGCAAGATCTGACACCTATAACAGAGAGATAATAATGAAAACATTCAACAAGACACTCATAGCGGTATCTGTCGCACTCGCAAGTTCACAGGCCATGGCGGCCGGTTTCCAACTCAACAGCCAATCCGCCACGGGCATAGGCCGCGCCTTCGCCGGTGATGCAGTGATCGCCGATAACGCCTCTGTGCTGGCACGCAACCCGGCCGCCATGGCCCTGTTCGATAAGAGTTCACTCTCCCTTGGCTTAACCTACGCCGACGTTCAGGTCGATGTGAAAGACGTCAACTTTGCCGGCGGCGCGATCGACCTGGGCAGCATAGACGATGCCGGCAGCGGCAAAGTCATCCCTAACTTCTATTACATTCACCCTGTGAATGACAAGATTGCCTTAGGTTTCGCGGCCTTCTCCAACTTCGGTACAGGCACAGACACCAGCTCACTGTCCAAGAACCAGGCGGCGGCGCCATTCGATTTGCTGGGCGAAACCGAGGTGACCACGGTCAACTTCAACACCAGCATCTCATATCGCTTCAACGAGATGTTCAGTGTCGGTGCGGGTATCGACGCCGTATATGGTGAAGGCCGCTTGACCCGTAATGCGGGCAGCACGCCCTTGGTCGATGTGGACGCAGACGGCTGGGGATTTGGCGGCATACTGGGTGCGACCCTGGAACTCGACCAGGACAACCGCTTAGGTATCAGCTACCGTTTCAGCCCGACAGTCACGGTCAAAGGCGATACCACGGCCATGACGACCAAAGACATTCCTGGGCTGGGGATGCAAAACGTGATGCTGGACTTCGAAGATCTGGACGTGCCATTGGCCGATATCTTCCAAGTTGCAGGTTTTCACCAGCTGAATGCGAAATTCGCCGTACACTACACGGCGCAATTCACCAAATGGGGTGATTTCGAAGAGATCACCGCGAACAACGGCACGGCGACCCTTGTCGGTGGCCCAGCCAACGGCACTCAAATCGCGACCGGCGTGACCCAACCCCTGAAGTCATACCAATGGAAAGATTCCTGGTTATTCAGTGTCGGCGGCACTTACAGCATCGACGATAACTGGACGGTTCGCGCCGGTTACATGCACGATCAGGGCGTAGTGGACCAACTCAGCTCGCTGTCTATCCCAGACTCGGACCGCAACTGGTACACGGCCGGTATGAGCTACCGCTTGAGCCAACAGAGCACCCTGGATCTGGGTATTGCCTTTGTCAAAGGCCAGCAGGTGGATCTCATAGAGTACAGCGCCATCGCCGGGCCAGTGAATGCCACCACAGAATCGAGTGCCATGTATTACTCCATGCAGTACAGCTATCAGTTCTAAGCTGAAGTCAGCCTGATGTAAGTGAGAGAGCCGTGCATTGCACGGCTTTTTTGTCTGGGCGTTCAGCCATGGGCAAGATTGACACTTTTATCTCCAGCCAGTTTGTTGCTACAGTTAAACTTCGATGAACAGGAGATAGCTCATGGCAAAAGTAATTGGTTTAGGAGGACTTTTTTTCAAGAGTGCCGATCCCGTGGCCCTGGCGGCCTGGTATAAGACTCACCTGGGATTGCCCGTGGAAGACTGGGGCGGCGCGGCCTTCGCCCACACAGGACTGCCGGGTAACAGCTACCACGTATGGAGCCCCTTCGCCCACTCGAGCGACTACTTCGCCCCCTCGGGCAAAGACTTCATGTTTAACTTCATCGTCGACGATCTGACGCAGGCGCTGCAGCAGGTTGCCGATGCCGGCGCCGAAGTCGTAGGGACCAGCGAAGACTCTGAATTCGGCCGTTTCGGTTGGTTCATGGATCCCGATGGCAACAAGGTCGAACTGTGGCAAGTCCCGGACGACGACAATAACTGATATCCCCGAAAACCCATCTTCAAACACAAGTATTTATGGAGCTCTGACATGCAAAAAAACTCCCTGCCCGCCTTTATCCTCGGCGCCCTGATCTGCCTCGGCCTGGCATTATTGGGTCATAGCGCCGCCGACGCCTTACTCCAGATGAAGGCCATGGAACGTACCGTCACGGTAAAGGGCCTGGCGGAGCGTGAGGTCAAGGCAGATCTGGCTATCTGGCCGATACGTTTTACCCAGGTAGATAACGATCTCGCCAGCCTCTATGACACTGTGCAGCAAAAGACCGACAGAGTGGTCGCCTTTCTCAAGCAAGAGGGCTTCAGTGAGGAGGAGATCAGCCTGACATTGCCGGCCATAGAAGACCGGCAGGCTCAGGGCTATGTGGATCCCAATGTGAAGTATCGGTATGCCGCCAGGGTCAGCCTGTCGCTGTACACCAACAAGGTGGAGCTGCTGCTCAAGAGCCGTAAGGACATGGTCAATCTCGTCAAGGAAGGCATAGCCGTTTCCGGCCAGGACTACGACAGCAAACCCGAGTTTATCTTCAGCGGCTTGAATGAGGTCAAACCCGCCATGGTGCAGCAGGCGACGCAAAATGCCCGCCAGGTTGCGGAGAAATTCGCCAAGGATTCAGACTCACGCCTGGGCAAGATCAAGCATGCCAGTCAGGGGCAGTTTGCCATCTCAGACAGGGACAGCAGCACCCCACAAATCAAACAGATCAGAATTGTCTCTACTCTGACCTACTACTTAAATGACTGATGCTATTATGAATAGGCCGGCATGGGTCAAGATATGGGTCTCGCCACAGTAAATTAGATTTTACTAATGGATTGAGTCGGCCGCTGCCCCATGGTACATTAGATTTATCTTATTTAAATCGGGGATAGTGCTATGCGTACCACCGCCTCACTCTCAGTGTTAATCAGCCTGCTGTCCATCCTCTGGTCCCAGGCTCATGCCGCTGCCCAGCTGGAAACCCTCACACTGACATCCGAGACGAGGTCGCGCTGGCTGACGCTGGATGCCATTCTGGAACCTGTCAATGCCGCCACCGTCTCGGCACAAACCTCGGGGCGCATCATCAGGCTCAACTATGATGTCGACGACCAGGTTCCCGCCGGCGCCGCGCTGCTGGAAATCACCAGCAAGGAGCAAGGCGCCGAGCTGGCCAGCGCCGAAGCAGATTATGCCGCGGCCTTGGCTCAGGATCAGGAACTGCAGGCCCAATACCAACGCTACAAGGCGCTATTCCCCCAGGGGGCCATCTCCCGCGGCACCATGGATGAAGCCACCGCCAAGGCCAAATCCGCCACCCAGGCCGTCAGTGTGGCCAAGGCCAGAGTCGTCAAGGCCACAGAATCATTGAAATACACCATAGTTTCCGCGCCCTTCGGCGGTATCGTCAGCCAGAGATTTGTCCAATTGGGTGAGACAGTCGCTCCCGGACAACCTCTGATGGCAGGCTATTCGCCCGCTAAGATGCGGGCCGTGGCCCAGGTACCCCAACGCTACGCCACGGCACTCAAGCAGGCGGCAGAAGTGAGGCTGACCCTGGCCGATGGCCGTCAATACGCCTCGAGCGAATCCAGGCTATTCAGCTTCGCCGATCCCCTCAGCCACAGTTATCGGCTGCGCATGCCATTGCCTGAGAATGAGCCAGGGCTCACGCCGGGAGCTTGGGCCAAGCTGGCCTTCGTCATAGCCCAGACCCAGGGCATCAGCATACCGACGAGCGCCTTGCTCAGTCACTATGAACTCAGTGGCGTTTACCTGAAACGGGGCGATGACTTCGAGCTGGTTCAGGTGCGCCCGGGCCAGGTGAACGGTGATGAAGTGGAAATACTCGCCGGCCTCAATCCAGGTGACGTCATCGCCGTCCATGCCTCGCGGGTGTTGGCCAACACACACCCGGCCAAGACACAAGACTAACCGCCGGCAGGCACATTCAGAGGTCATCCATGAATCAGACGCCAACATCCGCTTCTCTTGGCATATCCGGCAGGATTGCCGCCGCCTGCCAGACCAGCGCCCTCACGCCGCTGCTGGCATTGCTGGCATTGTTGTTAGGGCTGTTTTCCCTGGTGATCACCCCCAAGGAAGAAGAGCCACAGATAGATGTCACCTTCGCCGATGTCTATATTCCCTTCACGGGCGCGGCGCCGACCGAGGTCGAAAACCTGGTCACCCGCCCGGCGGAGCAGCTGATCTCTGAAATCGACGGCATAGACACCTTATATTCCTTCTCCCAACCAGGCGGTGTCCTGCTCATCGTCGTCTTCGAGGTGGGCGTCGGCCGTAACGACGCCATAGTCCGGCTGTATAACCAGCTCTATTCCAACATGGACAGGCTGCCGCTGGCGGCCGGCGTCGGTGAGCCCCAGATCAAACCCAGGGGCATAGAAGATGTGCCCATCGTCGGCCTGACCCTCTGGTCGCAGGACCCCAAGGTCACGGCCGAACACCTGACCCGGGTCGCCTCGGGCCTGGAAACAGAGTTGAAACGCATTCCCGGCACCAAGGAAATCACCACCCTGGGAGCCCATGAACTGGTGCTGAACCTGCGCCTGGATCCGGTAAAGCTGACGGCCTATGGACTCAACTACGCTCAGCTGAAACAGCGTCTGGCAGACAATAATAGCGTCGGCATGCCTGTGTCGCTGGTGCAGGACAACCAGGAAATCAAGGTGCAGGCAGGGCAATTCCTGCAGACGCCGGACGATGTGAACAACCTGGTTGTCGGTCTCTATCCCGGCCCGGATAATCGCGCAGCGCCCGTGTATTTGAGTGACATCGCCGACATCAGCCTCAAGAGTGACATCCCCAGCCAAGGGGTTTGGCATCAAAACCGCCAGGGCAGTTACCCTGCTGTGACCATCGCCATCGCCAAGCAACAGGGCAAGAACGCCGTCGACGTTGCCAAGCAGGTGTTGGCACGGGTGGCTGAGGTTGGCAACCGGCTCATTCCCGCCAATGTGCAGATCACGGTATCACGCAACTATGGCATTACCGCGGCAGACAAATCCAACACCCTGATCTTGAAGCTGATATTTGCCACAGCTGCCGTGGTGCTGCTGGTGTTGCTGACCATGGGGGCCCGTGAGGCGCTGGTGGTCGGCATTGCCATCATCATCACCCTGGCCGCCACTCTCTTCGCCTCCTGGGTCTGGGGCTTTACCCTCAACCGGGTATCCCTGTTCGCCCTCATCTTCTCCATAGGCATTCTGGTCGACGACGCCATAGTGGTGGTGGAGAACATTCACAGGCACCAGGCCATGGGCAAGAAATCCCTGACCGAGCTCATACCGGCCGCCGTCGATGAGGTAGGCGGCCCCACCATACTCGCGACCCTGACGGTGATCGCCGCCCTGCTGCCCATGGCCTTCGTGTCCGGCCTCATGGGTCCCTACATGAGCCCCATCCCCATCAACGCCAGCATGGGGATGCTGATTTCTCTGGCCGTCGCCTTCGTGATCAGCCCCTGGCTGAGCCGCAAATGGCTGCGTCCCCATGCCATGACGGCACATACCCCAGGGGACGTGTCTTTCATGGCGCGGCTATTCCGGCGTTTGCTCGGCCCCTTCCTCCAGGGCGCCGCAGCCCGGCGCAGCAGAGTCATGCTGGCCCTGGGCGTCATGGCATTGATCACCGTCTCACTGGCCTTGCCGCTGGGGAAACTCGTGGTGCTCAAGATGCTGCCCTTCGACAATAAATCTGAATTTCAGGTCATGGTGGATATGCCAGAAGGAACCCCGGTCGAGCAAACCCAGCGACTGTTGCAGCAACTGGGCCGGTATCTGATGACTGTCGATGAGGTAGAGCAACTGCAACTCTATGCCGGGACCCATGCGCCGATGAACTTCAACGGCCTGGTGCGGCATTACTTCCTGCGCAACAGTTTCGAACTGGGCGATATCCAGGTCAACCTGGTCGACAGGCATCACAGGGACAGAGACAGCCATGAGATAGCGCTGGCGGTGCGCGCCGAATTGCAGCGCCTGGCCGAACCCTATGACGCCAACGTCAAGGTGGTCGAAGTGCCGCCCGGCCCTCCTGTCTGGTCGCCGATCCTGGCCGAGGTCTATGGCCCCAGCGCCGCCGGCCGGGAACAGGCGGCCCATCAACTGGAGGCCCTATTCCGCCGGACCCAGGATCTGGTCGACATAGACATCTTCCTGCCCGCCGAACAGCAGCAATGGCGCATCAGCATAGACAGGAGCAAGGCCAGCCTGCTGGGGGTCTCCTATGCCAGCCTGGTCGAACTCATCAGCACTTCGGTTGGCGGCGCCGATGTCGGCTACCTGCATCTGCCGCAACAGAAACAACCGGTTCCCATCCGCCTGACATTGCAGGAAGGCACCAAGGTCGAGCTGCAACAAGTGCTGGCACTGACCTTGCCGGGCAATCAGGGGCAACAGATCGCCGTTGCCGACCTGGTGTCCATTCATAAGGGCAAGATAGATGCCCCCATCATTCACAAGGATCAACAGCCCATGGTGATGGTCGTGGCCGACATGGCCGGGCCGACGGACAGTCCCCTCTATGGCATGTTTGCCGTTGCGGCGGAGCTGGACTCGGCGACCGGACCCGGGTTCGAGCAATATTACATCCATGCCCCCAAAGGGCTCGATGCCATCGCAGTGCATTGGGATGGGGAGTGGAAGATCACCTATGAAACCTTCCGCGACATGGGAATAGCCTATGGCGTCGGCATGTTGGCCATCTATTTCCTGCTGGTGGGACAATTCCGCTCCTATCTGGTGCCTTTGATCATCATGGCCCCCATTCCCCTGACCATCATAGGCGTGCTCCCCGGGCATGCGCTGCTGGGGGCGCAGTTCACCGCCACCTCCATGATAGGCATGATAGCCCTGGCCGGCATCATAGTGCGTAACTCCATCTTGCTGGTCGATTTCATCAACCGGCAACTGGCCGCCGGGGTGAGCCTGGAGCAAGCTGTGATCCACTCGGGGGCCGTGCGGGCCAAACCCATAATGCTCACCGCCCTGGCCGCCATGATAGGCTCCCTGTTCATTCTGGACGATCCCATCTTCAACGGCCTGGCCATCAGTCTCATCTTCGGCATATTGATCTCGACCCTGCTGACCCTGATAGTGATCCCCGTGCTCTATTTCAGCCTGATGCGCCATAAATCCACCGCGGAGCCGAGCTGATGTGGCCGGCCTGCCCATTAACCCAAGTTAGCCTGGATGTCAGGCAGTAAGGAGCTTTCACATGTCATTAGAACGTTGCGTCATGGCCTTCGCCGGCTTTATGGTATTGGTATCACTGGCACTGACAGTCTGGGTGCACCCCAACTTCATCTGGTTTACCGCCTTCGTCGGCGCCAACCTGTTCCAGAGTGCCTTCAGCGGTTTTTGTCCTGCGGCTATGCTAATGCGTAAATTCGGGATAAAGTCAGAAGCAGAACTGGCAAAAATGTCATCTACATCTCTATGAAGGAATATCCCATGTCCCATCTCAAACTCGCTGTTAATCGTACCCTGGCCGCGTTCAAGCTGCTGTTGCTGGGCTTGCTGCTGACGGCCTCGCCGACACTCCTGGCAGCAGAGAAAGATCCCCAGCTCGCCTGGGAGAAAATCCATGCCGGCGCCATGGTACTGGATGTGCGCACCGCGGAAGAATTTTCCCAGGGGCATCTGCCGCAAGCGGTTAACATCCCCTTCCAGCAGGTTGCCGAAGAGTTTGCCGCTCGCAACATCCCCAAGGATACGCCGATAGTCCTCTATTGCCGCAGCGGCAGACGCAGTGGCAAGGCCCAGGAGGCACTCATAGCGGCAGGCTATACCCAGACCTATAATGGTGGCGGCTTCGAAGGCCTGTCGCAGCATGCCGCCACATCCGAGAAGCCTTGATCTTGACCGCCGGGCATAACGCCCGGCCCCCCCCAAATGCGACATTCTGAATATCGTTACATTCTAAATAAGAAGCGCCGTCGGCGCTTTTTTATTGCGCGCAACCTCGGTGACAACTGGCTAACATCCGCAGCAAAAACCGCCATCGCCAAACCCGGGCGTTTGGCTGTGGCTCATCCCCCAAGTCCCATGGCGCCTCACTCCGGCCTATCCCCCGCCCATGTGGATAAAGCTGAACAAATCCTGAATAAATCTGAATAAAAACAACAACAAATAACCAAGTAGCATAAGAAATTCGAAATAGGAATAAGTGGTTTAAATTTGTAATATTATCAAACAACTAGCTTCGAAATCATCACCGAGTCGCCATGGTACAGTCACTGCAGCGTCCGCTCCCGCAATAATGGCGATATGAATAACTATTCATTTCGAAAACTGAAACATCGCAATGCCAGGCGTAAATTCGAATATTTATTCTAAATTAACAAAAGCTTTAGCAATCAATACCAAACAGCATCCCGTTAACAAATGGTTTACATAAGTAACAGCTAGCGCTAAGTTCACTCCCCTGAGTCACCTCGCCGGACGGTATGGTGACTCGGCAAAACTTCAAATAATAATGATTTATTCTGATCTGTAACATGGAAGGCAAGTATGACAATGAGAAAATCAACCAGCATAGCGCTCAGTCTGTCCACTCTGGCGCTGGCCATTTCGGCCGCTGTCACCGCAGCCCCTCAAGGCCTGCACCAGGCACAAAACCAACTGGCACAACATTCACCGCTGCCGAAGCGCTACATAGTCAAGTTCAAGAATGCCCAGGCGGCCTCGGTCGCCAGTGCAGCGGCAAACATCAACTCCATGGCCTATCAGCCCCAGTCCGATGAAATTTCAGCCCAGCACAGAGCCCTGAACAAGGTTAAGGCCAAGGAGATGAAACGCCTGGGTCGCAGCAACAGCTATACCGCCAAGCTCGATGCCGCCAGCATAGAGGCGTTACGCGCCCAGAGCGATGTGGAATATGTCGAAGAAGACATGCCACGTCAGCTGTTGAGCGAAACCACCCCTTGGGGCCAGACCTTCGTCGGTGCGACCATGTTGAGCGACGCCCAGGCAGGCAACAGAACCATATGTATCATAGACTCTGGCTATGATCGCAGTCACAGCGAACTCAGTGGCAACAATGTCACAGGCACCAATAACTCGGGCACGGGTAACTGGTATGAGCCCGGCAATAACAATGCCCACGGCACCCATGTCGCCGGCACCATAGCCGCCATCGCCAACGGTGACGGTGTGGTCGGGGTGATGCCCAACCAGAATGCCAACATCCATGTGATCAAGGTGTTCAACGAAGCCGGTTGGGGTTACTCCTCTGATCTGGTTGGTGCGGTAGACGCCTGTGTCAGCAACGGCGCGAACGTAGTCACCATGAGTCTGGGTGGCAGCGGTTCCAGCACCACAGAACGCAACGCCCTGGCGGCGCACTACAACAACGGCGTATTGCTGATCGCCGCCGCTGGTAACGCGGGCAACAGCACCCACAGCTACCCTGCATCCTACGATGCCGTCATGTCGGTGGCCTCGGTCGACAACCACAAAGATCACTCGGCCTTCTCCCAGTACACCAACCAAGTTGAAATCTCAGCCCCGGGTGAAGCCATACTCTCGACCGTGACTCGCGGTGAGGGTCGCCTGGCCGACATCAATGTCGGGGGTCAGTCTTACTTCAACGACGGCGTAGTACCCCACAATCGCCTGGTACCCTCGGGCACCAGCTATGCACCGGCACCTGTCAACGCCAGCGTCACTGCTACCCTGGCAGAATGCAGCGTCAGCGGCAGCAGCTTCAACTGTGGCAACATGAGCAACAAGATCTGTCTGGTCGAGCGTGTCGGCAACCAAGGTTCAAGCTACCCGGAAATCAACTCGGTCAAGGCCTGTAAAGATGCCGGAGCCAGCGCGGCCATCGTCTTCAGTAACTCGGCCCTGCCTGGTTTGCAAAACCCCTTCCTGGTCGATGCCAACAGCGAGATAGCTATCCCTTCCATGTCGGTCGACCGCGCAACTGGTCTGGCGCTGCGTGCCAAAGTCGGTCAAACCGCGACTGTGGCGAACACGGGTGGCGAAAACTATGAGTACTACAACGGTACTTCGATGGCGACACCACACGCTTCGGGTGTAGCGACACTGGTCTGGAGCTATCACCCAGAGTGTAGCGCGGCGCAGGTGCGTTCGGCATTGAAGGCCACGGCTGAAGATTTGGGCGTAGCGGGTCGTGACGATCAAACGGGTTACGGCCTGATCAATGCGGTAGCGGCGAAGGAATATCTGGATGCCTCTTGTGATGGTCCTACGGGTCCTGTGGTCGGCAACGTACTGGAAAATGGCGTCACCAAGTCAGGTCTCGCCGGCGCCAAGGCTGAAGAACTCAACTTCACCTTCGACGTTCCCGAAGGTGCCACCAAGCTGAACTTCGCCATGTCCGGTGGCTCGGGTGATGCCGACATGTATGTGCGCTTCGGTACTGCGCCAACCACGGCCGACTACGATTGCCGTCCATACAAGGGTGGCAACACAGAGTCATGCCCAATCGCAGATGCCAACGTTCAGGGCGGCACCTACTATGTGATGCTCAAAGGTTTCTCCGCCTTCAGCGATGTCAACCTGCTTGCCAGCTATAGCGCAAGCACGGGTGGCAGCACCGGCGGTCCGGCCACTTACAGCAACACAGACAACTACAACATCCCAGACAACAACAGCACCGGCATCACCAGCCCTATCAGCGTTACCCGCAGCGGTGACTCAGGTACTGTGTCTGTCACTGTCAACATAGTTCACACCTACATAGGTGATCTGAAAGTGAGCCTGGTTAGCCCTACAGGCCAAGCCGTCACACTGCAAAGCAACAGCGGCGGCAGTGCCGACAACATCAACAAGACCTTCACAGCCGATATGACTGGGGTCGAGTCGAACGGCACCTGGTCGCTCAAGGCAGTGGACAGTGCCAGCCAGGACACAGGTTACATAGACTCATGGGAACTGAGCTTTCAGTAATCCCCGAGTCCAACCGGGTCTGATGACCCGCTAGACGGCAAAAACCAAAGGGCTGCACACCGTGCAGCCCTTTTCTTATTCTCGCGATTCTGCCAGCCGGCGTCAGTCAAACTCTGCGGCTTTGAGCACCTGCGGCTCCACCAACACGCTGTTGCTGGCATCCGACAGCCAGATCTGCCCTTCACTTATCGAAACCTGCAAGGCCATGGTGCGCGCCACAAATACCTGCATCGCCTCGACCGAGGCTTCGTCAATGTTCCACACCTTGAGGTTTTGGTAGCGCTCGAACACGGCTTCATGCTGTTTCCACCAGATAGGCACACTGCGGCCACCGTAGGCAAACAACTGCACCCGCTTGGCCCGGCCACAGGCCTTGCGCAACCATTTCTCATCGGACTGGCCAAACTCCACCCAAAGATCTATCACCCCGGACAGATCTTTATCCCAGAGTTCGGGCTCGTCATCGACACACAAGCCCTTGCTGAAGCTCAGCGATTCGCTGGCATTGATGATGAAGGCCAGCAGCCGGATCATCATGCGCCCGTCGGTTTCCGAAGGGTGTTGTGCCAGGGTGAGCTGATGATCCTGATAGTAGCCCCTGTCCATGTCGGCAATTTGCAGATTGACTTTAAAAACTGTGGCCTTGAGTGCCATAAAAAATCCCGCCCAAACATTCCCAAACCTAAGAGGGAGCCGAGTCTACCTCAGACCCGGCCCAGTCACAAATTTAGCACTCGAAGTCAGACAGGTTACAGGCTGCCGCCACGCAGGTGTTTCGCCATGGGGAAATGGGCCTCGAGCTGGGCTATCTTGTCGCTGTCGGCATAGATCAGCAAGCGACCGCCTTGCTCGTACAGACGGGTGATCTCACTCAGGCCGGGCAGCTCGCGGCGACCGGCATCACGGCGCAGCAACTCGGTAAGTTCGAGGGGTAAGGACCCAGGGCTGAGCACCCAATCCAACCGCTGCAGCAGTGGCATGGCCGCCAGGGGCAATAAGTCGACCCGGGTGTGGGCATCGAGCAACAAGATCTCCCCGCCGGGCGTTAAGTCGAGAAAGGCATCCTGGTAATGCTCGGCGGTGGCCGCGTCGAACCTGTCGCCATTGAGTTTAAAAAACGTCTCCCAGAACAAGCGGCGCAGCTTGGTCGAACTCAGCCTGGCCTGTACCTCATCGCGGCGCGCGGCGACGAAATCGAACAGGGGCGCCAACGACTGAGGCAGCCAGGTTTCCAGCCGGGCGCGAATGTCGCGGGCAAACACCGGGGCGGCGCCCGCCGTGCTGATGGCCACCACCAAGCGGCCGCGATCGACGATCGATGGGGTGATGAAACGGCAATGCTGCGGGCTATCCACCACATTGACCCAGATCCCGCGCGTCCTGGCCAGCGCAGCCAGCTCGGCGTTGAGCCTGTCATCGGCCGTGGCCAGATAAATCAGATCCCAATCTTGGATATCAGCCTCAGTTGCCCCACGACGCCACAGGCCGATGCGGCCACTGGTCTCATACGCCAGGATATCCCCGCTGACCTCGGGGGAAATCACCCGGATCTCGGCGCGGGTGCGCGTCAATAAATCGAGTTTACGACTCGCGACCTCGCCGCCACCGACCACCAATACCTTGAGTTCTGTCGTGTCGACGAACAGGGGAAAATACTGCATAGTTGAAGGTCCTGTTACGGCTTGGCCTGGTCCTGGATTACGGGTAACTGACGCGTCGTCCAGGCGCTAAAACCGCCGCAGAGGGAAGCGACATGCAGATAGCCCATCAGCTGCAGCTGATAGGCCGCCAGGGCCGAACGATGGCCGCCACCACAATAGAGCAACAGCGGCCGACTCTTGTCGGGAAAGCGGGTCTCGATGTCCCGCTCTATGATGCCCTTGCCCAGATGCTCGGCCTGGGGAAGGTGCCCTGCCAGCCACTCATGATCTTCGCGCACATCGATCAGGGTCCAGCTGTCATCGGCCTGATACGCCTCTATGCTGATCTCAGTGATCTTGGGCTGTATGGATTGGACCAAGGCGAAAAATTCGGAATTGTGTTGCACGTGAGTCTCCTTATTCGATGCAGCTTGCTGCATGGCACTCTTGCATAACGCTGCATATACATAACGCAGCATAACGCTGCATAACGCTGCATGACGCGCTTTCACGGCGCAGACCTGCGGTAGGGGGACTAAGCCGGGTCCAGTTGCCAACCCCGCAATTCAGGCCGTTAACACTTCAGCATAGGCTAGTCTAAGCAGTGGTCTAGGCAGTGGTCTAAGCAGCGGCTTCAGCCGTGAGACTGACTCGGCTCGGCGCCACAGTGCCAACAGAGCTCGAAACTGGCCTCGTTCATCTCATGACACTGCAGGCATTGCCATCTGGGACCTTCGACATCCAGACCGGCCAACTGGGCCTGGGCGGCCCTCAGTTCGGACTCACTCACCCATAACTCAACGTTTTGCATATCGGTCGGCAACTCACCGACACCGCCGAGCAGGGCCTCGCCCCTGAGTTCGACCCTGATGCCACAGGCCTCCAGCAGCCCCTTCCAGGTATGGGCCTGGAGCAAATTACCACCTGCGACTAAACACTTGCGCTCTTCCATGCTATTTCCTACGGCTATTGCTCTTCTGGCAAATTTATCACCCGACATCCTACTGCCAAAAGGCGGCGGCTGTCGAGTGCTATCCAGGCTAGAGTGCAAGACGCTCCCCATGCCCAAGCCGCCATGCCCCACTCAGCCCTGTCGCGGCCGGGCAACAGCCATAAAAAAACCACCCGCGGGTGGTTTCTTCTATATGCCTCTATAAGCTTAAGGCATCATGGGCGGTTGATCCGCACCTTCTTTCTCGATTTCCACCGGCATCATATGCTCACGATTAATGCCCAGCTTGATCGCCAGGAAACTCGCCACATAGATGGAAGAGTAAGTCCCCACGAAGATCCCCATCATCAGCGCGGTGGCAAAACCGTGGATCATGCTGCCCCCCTTGAGGAACAGGGCCACTACCACCACCAGCGTGGTGCCCGTGGTGATGATGGTGCGGCTCATGGTCTGGGTGATGGAGATGTTGACCACTTCTTCCGGAACGCTCTTGCGCAGCTTGAGGAAATTCTCCCTGATACGGTCGAAGACCACTATGGTGTCGTTGAGTGAGTAACCCACCACAGTCAACACCCCGGCCAACACCGTCAGGTCGAACTCCAGCTGGAACACAGAGAAGACCCCGAAGGTGACTATCACGTCGTGCGCCAGTGCCGCCACTGAGCCCAGAGCCAGGCGCCATTCGAAGCGAAAGGACACATAGATGAGGATACAGATGAGGGCGACCAATACCGCCAGGCCACCCTGCTCCGCCAGTTCTTTACCCACCTGGGGACCGACAAACTCGACCCGCTTCTGCAGCACCTGAGGATCGACCTTGAGGGCGGCCGCCATCACGGCGTCGACCTGCACTTCGCTCTTGAGCTCAGGCCTAACCGGCAGACGTACCAGGACATCACGGCTGGAACCGAAGTTCTGCACCAGGGCGCCTTCGGATGCAGGTGTGGTCAACTCACTGCGCAGCACATTGAGATCGACCGGCTTGGAAAACGCCATTTCGACCACGGTACCACCGGTAAAATCCAGCCCCCAGTTGATACCATTGGTTGCCAGAGAGACCAAAGAAGCCAGCACCAGAACGCCGGACATGACGCTGATGGGCACAGCATGGCGCAGGAAGTTTACTGTGTTTTTTAGTGATAAAATCTCGAACATTTCAACTACCCCTTAGATAGACAGTTTCTTCACGCGTTTACCACCCCAGATCGCATTGACGATCGAGCGAGTACCCACAATAGCAGTAAACATGGAAGTCGCGATACCTATCATCAGGGTCACGGCGAAGCCTTTGACGGCGCCGGTACCCACGGCAAACAGGATAAGCGCCGTCATGAAGGTGGTGATGTTGGCATCGGCAATGGTGGAGAAGGCATTGCCATAGCCTTCGTGTATGGCCTGCTGCACACTGCGCCCCGCGCGTAATTCTTCACGAATACGCTCGTAAATCAGCACGTTCCCATCTACCGCCATACCCACTGTCAACACCATACCGGCGATGCCGGGCAGGGTCAGCACGGCACCCGGGATCATCGACATCACGCCCACTACCATCACCAGGTTGGCCGTCAGCGCCAGGTTGGCAATCAGACCGAAACCCCGGTAATACACCAGCATGAAGATCAGCACGGCAGCCATGCCCCAGACCATGGCCTGAACACCGTTTTCTATGTTCTCGGCGCCCAGGCTAGGACCTATGGTACGTTCCTCGACTATGGAGACGGGGGCAATCAGGGCACCGGCACGCAGCAAGAGCGCCAGGTTCTGCGACTCGGCATGACCCAGGCCTGTGATGACGAAGTTGCGTCCCAGACGTTGATTGATGGTGGCAACCGAGATCACTTCTTCAATCTTCTTCATCTTCACGCTGCCGTCGGCATTGCGCTCGCCACTGTCCTTGTATTCGATGAACAGGGTCGCCATGGGCTTGCCGACGTTATCTTTGGTGACATTGGAGAAGATACTGCCGCCTTTGGCGTCCAGGTTGATGCTCACCTGGGGTCGGCTGTATTGATCGAAGCTTGGCTGGGCACCGGTAATATGATCCCCGGTCAGCATGACTTCTTTCTTCAGCACCACGGCGCCGCCTTCACGGCGCTGGTAGACTTCGGAGCCGGCAGATATCCGGCCACTGGCGGCGGCACTGGCATCGGCCTTGTCGTCCACCATGTGGAATTCTATCGAGGCGGTCGCACCGAGGATTTCCTTGGCACGGGCCGTGTCCTGCACCCCTGGCAACTCAACGACTATGCGCTCGGCGCCCTGACGTTGGACCACAGGCTCGGCTACCCCCAACTCGTTAACCCTGTTACGGATAGTAGTGATGTTTTGCTGCAGCGCCTCTTCCTTGACCTGCTTGATATAGGCTTCGCTCATGACGGCACGCAGCACGAAGTTGTCACCGCTGGAGACGTCGGTGAACAGCATGTCTTTAGTGCGGGTCTTGAGGAAACGTTCGGCATGGCCGAGGGTTTCCGCATCGCGGAAGTTAATTTCTATGCCCTTGGCAGTATCGCGAATGCCGGCATAACGTATCTTCTCTTCCCTCAGCTGGCTGCGGAAATCGGCTACCTTGCCTTCTTCCATCTTGTGCAGGGCTTCGCCCATGTCCACTTCCATCAGGAAGTGCACACCGCCACGAAGATCCAGACCCAGTTTCATGGGTGAACCACCCAGGGATTCGAGCCACTCGGGGGTGGCCGGTGCCAGGTTCAGCGCCACGGTGAACTTATCACCCAGGGCGTCGGCAATCACTTCCTTGGCCAACAGCTGTTGCTCGGCATCCTGCACACGCACCAACAACTGGCCATTTTCGAGCTCAGAGCGCTTTACCGCAATGCCCTTGCCGGCCAGCTGTTCAGCGACTATCGATTGGGTTGATGTCGTGACTTCCGCGCCGCGAGTCGCCACCACCTGCACTGCATGGTCCTCACCGAAGAGGTTGGGTACTGCATAGAAACAACCTACGGCGATGATCAACATCACCATAATGTTCTTCCACATTGGGTATTTATTTAACACACCTGAGCCCTCTTGGCTTACAACGACTGGATAGAGCCTTTAGGCAAGACCGCAGCAATATAGTCCTTCTTGATGGTGATCTGAGTCGTCTCGTTCAGGCTCAGTAACACGTAATCGCTGTCGTCGCTGATCTTGGCTATCTTGCCCAAAATCCCTCCACTGGTCAGCACTTCATCACCCTTGCCCAGTGCAGACATCAGGTTCTTATGCTCTTTGACGCGCTTGGACTGGGGACGGAAAATCATGAAGTAGAAGATCAGCCCGAACACCACCAGCATGAAAATCAGTTCCATGGTACCACCCGTCTGAGCCGCACCCTCACCAGCTGCATATGCATTTGAAATAAACATAGTTCTCTCTTCTTATTAACTAAAATTAACCGACAAATTCAGGTACTTCACGCCCTTGACTGGTATAGAAGTCCTCTACGAAGGCGTCTAATGTACCTGTCTCGATCGCGCCGCGCAAACCCTCCATTAACATTTGATAGTATCTCAAGTTATGTATGGTGTTTAAACGCGCACCCAAAATCTCATTGCAGCGATCCAGGTGGTAAAGGTATGCCCGCGAATAGTTTTTACAGGTATAACAATCACACTTGGCATCGAGCGGTGCAGTGTCGTCACGATGACGCGCATTGCGTATCTTGATCACCCCTTCACTGGTAAACAGATGGCCGTTGCGGGCGTTACGGGTCGGCATGACGCAATCGAACATGTCGACACCGCGGCGCACCCCTTCGACCAGGTCTTCCGGTTTGCCCACGCCCATGAGGTAACGTGGCTTATCCGCGGGTATTTGCGGGCAGACATGCTCGAGAATACGGTGCATGTCTTCCTTGGGCTCACCCACGGCCAAGCCCCCGACCGCATAGCCGTCGAAGCCTATGTCGACCAGGCCCTTGAGGCTCTCGTCACGCAGATCTTCATATACCCCGCCCTGGATGATGCCAAACAGCGAATTGGGGTTTTCCAGGCGGTCGAACTCGTCGCGCGAACGCTTGGCCCAGCGCAGCGACATCTGCATCGACTTGCGTGCCTCGTCTTCGGTGGCAGGATACGGGGTACACTCGTCGAATATCATCACCACGTCGCTGCCCAGGGCATCCTGGATCTGCATCGACTTTTCCGGATCGAGGAAGATCTTCTCGCCGTTGATCGGCGAGCGGAAATGCACCCCTTCCTCGGTGATCTTGCGTATGTCGCCCAGGCTGAAGACCTGGAAACCACCCGAGTCGGTCAGTATCGGCCGCTGCCAGTTCATGAAGTCGTGCAGGTCGCCATGCTTGCGCATGATTTCTTCGCCGGGACGCAACCAGAGGTGGAAGGTATTGCCCAGCAGAATGTCGGCGCCTGTGGCACGCACTTCTTCCGGGGTCATGCCCTTGACAGTGCCATAGGTGCCGACCGGCATGAAGGCCGGGGTTTCCACTGTGCCGCGCTCGAAAATCAAGCGGCCACGGCGGGCTCGGCCATCTGTCGTATCTAATTCAAATTTCATTATTCACCTCGCCAGAGAAACAGTCTGACTACAAAGAGTGAGCGGCCAATGCCGCTCAGATTATCAATAGAGATAAGGGCGCAAGCGCCAAGCTTCAAGCCTTAACCCAAAAAATACTCAAGTTTCAAATATTAACAGGGTATTTTAAAACAAAATCCGTATTCAGGGGGCTTTTTTAGTGATAAACATGGCATCGCCATAGCTGAAGAAGCGGTATTTTTGCGCTATGGCATGTTGGTAGGCCCGCATCACCTCATCGAAACCTGCGAAGGCACTGATCAGCATGATGAGGGTCGACTCGGGCAAATGGAAGTTAGTCACCATGGCATCGACAACCTGGAAGCGGTAGCCGGGATAGATGAAAATATCCGTATCGCCGCTGAAGGCCTGCAGTTCGCCCTGGCTGGCACGGGCGGCGCTCTCCAGTGAACGCACCGAGGTGGTGCCGACGGCGATCACCCGCTTGCCCGCCGCCTTGGTGCTGGCGATGGCATCGACCACGTCCCGCGGCACCTGGGCCCACTCGGAGTGCATCTTATGTTCCAATATGCTCTCGACCCGCACCGGCTGGAAGGTGCCCGCCCCCACATGCAGGGTCACAAACGCGGTGTTGACCCCTTTGGCCTTCAATGCCGCCAGCATGGCGTCGTCGAAATGCAGCCCGGCAGTCGGCGCCGCCACCGCACCCGGCGTCTGGTTATAGACGGTTTGGTAGCGCTCCTTGTCGGCATCATCATCGGGCCTGTCTATATAAGGCGGCAATGGCATGTGGCCGACGGCCTCGAGCACCTCCAGTATGCTCGACTCGGACAGGAGTTCGAGCTCGAACAAAGTGTCGTGGCGGGCCAGCATCTTCATCCGGTAACCGCCATCGAGATGGATCAGGGCATCGACCTTGGGGGACTTGGAGCTGCGGACATGGGCCAGGATGCGCTTGTCATCCAACATGCGCTCGACCAGGATCTCCAACTTGCCACCGCTGGCCTTCTGGCCGAACAGCCGCGCCGGGATCACCCGGGTGTTGTTGAACACCACCAGATCCCCAAGGTTTATCAACCCCAGCAGTTCGGTAAATTGTTTATCGGCAAGCTCACCCGAGTTGCCATCCAGAGTCAGTAAACGCGAGGCGCTGCGCTGCGCCATGGGATAGCGAGCGATGAGCTCATCTGGGAGATCGAAAGAAAAGTCTGCAACGCGCATGATTAGCCTCTGCTTAGCTTAGAACGGCGGCTAGTCTAGGGTCAGAGGCGGATAAGATCAAGGTTCCTTGAGTTCCGGCTTGGAATTGGCCGGCATAGATGGCCGTGCTCCCTGGGCCGACGTCTGCTCCAGACGAAAACTTAACTGCTCGTGGGGGATATGGACACGGACACGTTTACGCTTCGCCACACCTCTTTGCCTAAACTTGTTTATGAACCAATTCCACATTTTACGTGATCCTTCACAGCGTGAATATCGAAAGACGAAGTGTTGAGTCCCTGCAACGTCACGGCCACCCCGGCCATGATTTTAACGCCTCAGGGTTCCCTTGGCGCCGCCGGGCATGGTACCGTGAAAGCATGGCGTTAACCAAGTAGAAAATATGAACTTTCTTGCACACTTGCATCTGGCCGATAACAGTAAAACTTGTTTGGCCGCAAATCTCGCCGGTGATTTCGCCAAGGGCAATATAGAACACTTTCCCAAGCACTTACGGCAAGGGATCTGGTTGCATAGGCAAATAGATCAACTCACAGACGGCCATGAACTCACCCGAGAGCTGGTTGGCAAGTTCCCCAAGTCCCTCACCCGGGTCGCCCCGATCCTGATGGATCTGGCCTTCGATCATATGTTGGCCAAATACTGGGAAGAATACCATTCCCAGAGCCTGAGCGATTTTTGCCTTAAGGCCTATGACGCGCTGGACGCCTGTCCAGACTTGCCCACGGCCCTGCAGCAATTGACGCCCAGGATCCGCCGGGAGAATTGGCTCGAGTCCTATCAGCACAGACAGGGGCTCAATCAGGCTATCGCAGGCGTCAGTCGTCGCCTGTCCAAACCGGAACTGTTCAATGGCGCCGCCGCCTGCATAGAGGAACTGGATATAGAGATAGAAATTGCCTTTCGCACCTTCTACCCGCAACTGATGGCCTATAGCCGCATCTGGAGCCGTCAGACCCCGGAAGCCTATCTGCCCTGAACCTGCGGCTTCCCATCAGACCTGGCTGCCGGCTCGGACATGGCCTGTGTTAACTGATGTCTTGCGCGTCATTTTTTGCTAAAATCCCGGCCGCGCAGAGGGGACAGCATGCAAATATTCGATTACCGGCCACCGGCCATACCTTGGTTAGACCTACGCTATCAAGACAGAGACATCATAGTGATCAATAAACCTTCGGGCTTATTGTCTAATCCTGGACGGGCGGAAAACACCCGGGATTGCGCGTTGACGCGACTGCAGCGCCTCTATCCGGAAGCCATTCTGGTGCATAGACTCGATTGCGCCACTTCGGGCATCATGGTGTTTGCCCGCAACAAGCGGGCCGAGTCCAATTTAAAGACCCAGTTTCAGGACAGGCAAGCGGCCAAGTGCTATATCGCCGAGGTTCAGGGGCAATTGCCGCTGGACGAAGGCAACATAGCCCTGGCGATCGCCGCGGACAGAGACAATCCCCCCTATCAGATGGTGAGCCCACAGGGCAAGAGTGCCTCGACCCACTACCGGGTGTTGGAGCGACGGGACGACAGCTGCCTGGTCGAGTTACAACCACAAACCGGCCGAACCCATCAACTCAGGGTGCATATGCTGGCGCTGGGCCATCCCATACTGGGGGACGAGTTTTATGGCGATGCCGAGGTTATCCGGGCGCGGCAACGGCTCTGCCTGCATGCCCAGCGCCTGGCGTTCAAGCACCCTTATTCGGGCAAGTGGCTCAGCTTCGACAGCAAGCATCCCTTCTGAAGCAGGCGTTCCTTCTGAAACAGGCATCCCTTCTGAAACAAACATAGCCCTGAGTCCCCACGGGCTCAGGCCACCCGCATGGGGGTGACTTTACTGGCCTTATAATAACGCCCGCCGGCATTGCAGAAGTACAGCTCGTTGTCTGCATCTATGATGAAATATTCGGCGAAGAAGTTGCCGCCCTTGTCTTCGAGTCTCAGCCCTTCCGCCATGGGGGTGGGTATGACTTCATCCAGGCTATGGCAGCCATCGTTGAACCAGGTTTCCAGATACCACTTGCCATCCTCACGGTAAAAGGTGATCTTGTCTCCCAGCCGGGGGCGCTCATCCACCCAAGTCCCCAAGAGCTCGCGCGCCTGCAGGGCCGACGCCTTCCAACGCAAACGTCTGCGATTCTCCAGTCCCACCATATCATTGCCCCTACTCTTTACCCTGTCGCCGGTATCAGCTTAAGCATAGAACTCATCCCGGGTTTTACGTGTAAAAACCGGCCCATGGCGGGCATGGCAAAGAGGGCGCTCAGTGGTTAACCGGGCGCCCTCTTATGCATTTACTGCCAAGCATCTTGGCCAGGCCGAATCCTGACCCTGTATCTGACTAAACCGAATCCCGGCATTGGGGGGCGACGCTCAGGCTCGCCTGACGCTCTGCCGCCTCACAGGCCGCCGCGGTGAAGAGCACATCGGTCGAGCTGTTGAGGGCGGTTTCGGCCGCATCCTGGATCACCCCTATGATGAAACCGACGGCGACCACTTGCATGGCGACATCGTTGGAGATGCCGAACAGGCTACAGGCCAGGGGGATCAACAACAGAGAGCCGCCGGCGACACCCGAGGCGCCACAGGCAGATACCGCCGCCACCACACTGAGCAGCAAGGCCGTCAGCAGATCGACTTCTATGCCCAGGGTGTGCGCCGCCGCCAGGGTCAAGACGGTAATGGTAATCGCGGCGCCGCCCATGTTGATGGTGGCTCCCAGGGGGATAGACACGGAATAGGTATCTTCATGCAGTGACAATTTCTCGCATAGGGCCATGTTCACCGGGATATTGGCGGCGCTGGAGCGAGTGAAGAATGCGGTCACGCCACTCTCACGTAAACATCTCAACACCAAGGGATAAGGGTTGCGTTTAATCTTAACGAACACGATCAGGGGATTCACCACCAGGGCGATGACCAGCATGGCGCCGAGCAGCACCGACAGCAGCTTGGCATAACCCGCTATGGCGGAAAAACCTGTCTCGGCAAAGGTTGCCGCCACCAGGCCGAAGATGCCTATGGGGGCCAGACGTATGACGAAACGCACCATCTGGGAGATCCCATGACTCAGATCTGTCAGCACTTGTTTGGTCGAGTCATTGGCATGGTGCAATGTCACCCCCAGACCCACGCCCCAGGCGAGAATACCGATATAATTGCCCGTCATCACGGCATTGACTGGATTGTCGACCAACTTGAACAACAAGGTATTGATCACCTCGCCTATGCCCTGTGGCGGCGAGGAGCCCTCGACACCGGCCACCAGCACAAGTTCGGTCGGAAACACAAAACTCAGCACCACGGCCGTCAGGGCGGCGGCGAAGGTGCCCAACAGATACAGCATCACTATCGGCCGCATATTGGTCTGGCTGTTTTTCTTCTGGTTGGCGATGGATGCAGCCACCAGGATGAACACCAAGATGGGCGCTATGGCCTTGAGCGCACCGACAAACAGGCTGCCCAGGAAGGCAACGCTTTGGGCGCCCGAGCTGGAGACGCTGGCCAGCAACACGCCTGCGACTATGCCGAGCAAGATTTGCAGCACCAGGCTGCCATTGGCCAACCTGGCGAAGAATGACGGGGTTTGATTCATGACTTGACCTTCAATTGCGGCACCTTTAGTGACGGGACCTGTAGTTATTATCTGTCTAGGATGACTCACGGACATTCAACTCGACGCCCGTTTGCCTCTACTCATTTTTGTATAGATAAGTTTTGTATAGAAAGCGCCGCGACTTGTCCAGCTATGTGGCCAAATAAGCCGGTGATCTTAAGTCAAATTGGCAAAAAAACACCGAAACGGCCACAAACCCGGGTTACGGCTCTCATCCAGGCTGACGCAGAAGCTTAGCCAAGGAGCCGGGCCGCGTTGTCTGCGCCCCTGAGCATGGCCTGGATCAGCTCGTTGGCATCGAACTTGGTCAGCGCCTCATTGGCACCGACCTGATGTGCCTGGCTGACGCTGATCTCACTCGACAGCGAGGTATGCAATATGATGTAGGCCGCCGCCAGTTTGGGGTTGTCTTTCACTTCGAATGCCAGTTCATAACCGTCCAGCCCGGGCATTTCTATGTCGCTGACCAGCAAGTCGATCGGCCGCTTATCGGCCGCCGCCTGTTCCATTATGGTCAGCGCCTCCTTGCCGTCGGCGGTCACTCGATAGGGAATGTTGAGGGCATCCAGGGCATCTGCCAGCTGTTTGCGTGCCACCTTGGAATCGTCGACCAACAGGATATTCAGCGGCTTGAGCCGTTCCCGCTGCACATCCGTCAGCGCCGCTCTCTTGGCACCAGGACTGTCAGGGAAGACTTTGGACAAGAGCAACTCGACGTCCAGCAGCTGCACCAGTTGATCCTCGAAGCGGGTCACCCCGGTGAGAAAGGCCTCTTTGCCCAGGTTGCTGGACGGCGCTTCTATGTCCCGCCAGTTGCATTCGATGATCTTATCTATGGCCCGTACCAGAAAACCTATGACCATACGCTGGCAGTCGGTGATGATGATGAAGCTCTTGGCCAGCTCGGCGTCGCTCACCGGGCGATAGCCGACGGCCGCAGCCATGTCGACCACAGGGATAGTCGTGCCGCGAATGGTCGCCGCCCCGAGGATGTTGGGATGCGACTGAGGAATTTGACTCAGAGGGGTAAAAGGCACCAGCTCGCGGATTTTCAGGGTGCCCAAGGCAAAGAGCTGGGTCTGGGATAACTTGAACAGCAACAGCCCCTGAGACTGGCTCGCCTTACTTTTCATATATATTCCCCTGGGTTAGCCATTGAATCGCATCAGTTTACCCTTATCGACCCACTAATGCGATGCTTGAGTCATATTGCAGTTATCGGCCACATATGGGCGGGCCGATAACGACCAACCCCGCCGGGACGGGGTTGGGACAGTAACAAGATCCTAGCCAGGGTGCCGCTAGTTGGCCGCCTCTTGCAGGGCATAGAGCAGATCGAAGACGAACTGATCCCAGCCCTCGGCGCTGAAGGCTATGTCGCGGATGCTCCTGACCTGGCTCACCGCATGCAAAGGCGCGGCGCCGTTGCTCATCAGATAATAGGCCATCACCACCCCGGTTCTGTCCTTGCCCGAACGGCAGTGAATGAGCAGAGGCAAAGCGTCTGCCTCACATTGGCGAATGAAGGCCAGCGCCTTGGGCAGCTGCGCCACGCAGAGGGCAAGATCGCCTTGTTGCGGCGGTATGTTGTCGGTCAGGGGCGTACAGGCGTAGCGCAGCCCGGCGGCCGCCAATGCCGCGGCATCACAGCCGGTGCCGGCGTTAACCGACAACACGGCGCCAATCCCGGCGGCTTTCAAGGCCACGGGATCCCAGGGATCTTTGTCCGGCCCACTGCGACCGGCTATCTTATCTTCGACTAACCAAAACAGGTGCTGCATTGTCGTTACCTAATCTCACACTCTTACCAAGCGCTTGCTTGAACTAGTCTTTCTTGCCCCATAGCGCAATATTGGCCTGCGGCAATTGCTTGCGTTTCTTCTTGCCCATGCCCGCTGGCGGCACCAGCGGCTTAACGGCAACCAGCGCCCCCTCGGGTGCCTCGGCATCCGCTTCGAAGCCGGCAATTTGCTCCCGCACCAACTTGAGTTTGTTCTTCTTCTCTATGACCCCGAAATGCTGGTACTCATCGTGGGCTATCAGGGTGAGTGCCAGGCCGACTTCACCGGCACGGCCGCTGCGGCCAATTCTATGCATATAGTCGGCCGGGCTGCGGGGCAGATCGAAGTTGACGACCACGGGCAGTTTTTCTATGTCTATGCCTCGGGCGGCGATATCTGTGGCGATAAGCACCCGGATGTCACCACGTTTGAAGCCGTCCAACACCCTGGTACGCGCCCCCTGGGCCTTGTCGCTGTGGAAGACCTCGGCACTGATCCCGCGTTTGGATAACTTCTGCGCCAGGTGATTGCAGCTATTCTTGGCACTGGCGAAGATCAGCACCTGGGACCAGTCGTGTTCCTTGATGAGTTGCGCCAACAGCGCCGTCTTATTGGGACGATTGACTGTGATCACCCGCTGCAACACTGTGCTCTGGGCGCTGCTTTGCAACTGAATGTCCACCGGCGCATCGAGCAACTCGGCGGTCAGCTCACGCACTTCTTCCGGGAAGGTCGCCGAGAACATCAAAGTCTGTTTCTGCTTGGGCAGGCTCTTAAGCACCTCGGCCAGCTCTTCGGTGAAACCCAGGCTGAGCATGCGATCTGCCTCGTCCAGCACCAGACAGGCGACCTTGTTGAGCTTGATGGCATTGCTGGACAAGAGATCCAGTAAACGCCCCGGAGTCGCCACCAACACATCGGCGCCGCCACGCAGCGCCAACATCTGGCTATTGGCCGACACGCCACCGAAGACGGAAATCACTTTGGGCCTAATGTCCATCCGTTCGGCATAGGATTGAAAGCTCTGACCCACCTGCTGCGCCAACTCACGGGTCGGCACCAGCACCAGGCAGGACACCAGGTTGCCGGACTTGGCATCCCGCTTAAGGGGGGGCTTTAGCGCATGCTCGGCCAGGCGCTGCAAAATCGGCAAGGCGAAGGCGGCGGTTTTACCCGAGCCGGTATTGGCGCCGGCCAACACATCCCTGCCCGCCAATACGGCAGGAATGGTGGCGCTTTGTACCTGAGTCGGTGTCTGATAACCGAGTTCGGTCAGTCGGGACAAGAGTTGCGGCATGATGCCGAGCCCGGCAAAGCTTGCCGCGGCGGTGGTGGCCTGAGTCATAAATCTGAGGGATGCCCATCAATAGCTGTCTAGGCCGCTATTCTAACGTAAAAGCATCAGGCTTGCTCGACAGATTCCAGCGCCAGCAGTTGCTGTTTCATGGTCAGGCCATAGGCGTAGCCTGTGAGGCTGCCATTCTTGCCTATGATCCTGTGACAAGGCACTATGATGGCGATGGGATTGGCGCCATTGGCCGCCCCCACGGCCCGCACGGCCTTGGGACGGGCTATCTTGCCGGCGATGTCGCTGTAGCTGCATACCTGGCCGAAACCTGTGTCCAGCAATGCCTGCCACACCTGGCGCTGAAATAGCGTGCCCTTGGGCGCGAGCGTCAGGCTGAAGTCCTGACGTTCACCGGCGAAATACCCCTGCAGCTGGGCATGGGCGGCCTCCAGATGCGCCTTGGCCGCCTCGAACTGCCCGGGCGCAACCTCACCCAGAGGGCTTGCCTCCTGCGTGATCGCAGCCGGAGCCGCGCAACTCGCTCCCCGAGGGGCTTCGACCAGGCTCAGATGGCTCAATCCCAAAGGGTTGGCCCTGAGTCTGAGCAGCCCCATTGGCGAGTCAAGATACGACTCGGCCACGGGGGCCAGCAGTTTGGCCTGGGTGTCTAAGGTGCTGCCCCAGATACAGCGAGAAATACAGCCGGGTCTAGTGCTCATAGTTCAGCTCCGATAGTTAAAGGTTCCACAGTTAAAGGTTCCACAGTTAAAGGTTCCACAGTTGAAAGGTAAGGTAACTGCCCCAGGGGGCAATGGCGGACGCCAGCTTGCCGGCAAAGCCCGGATAATCCTGCTTGCCGATGCCGGGCGCCAAGGCCAGTAATCGATTCTTCACCACCAGATCCGTGCCGAGAAACACGTTCGGATCCCCCAGGCCGCGCATCTTGGCATAGGCCACAGTCCAGGGGCCTATGCCCTTGACCTCGAGCCAGGCATCCGGGGGCGCCCCGGGATTATCGCAGATAAACTGCGCCAGCTGATTGAGCGCCGCCTTGCGTGCCCCCGGCATCTTGAGCTCGTCCAAGCTTGCATGGCTGATGGCCTGCGGGGAAGGAAAAAACGTCAGCCGCCGCCCGGCAACCTCGCGGGACTCACCATAATGCCGCACCAGGAGATTGAGCAGTTTGCTCGCCTGCACCACACTCACCTGCTGCCCCAACACGGCCCGGCAGCCGGCCTCGAAGGCGCAACCGACCCCGGGTAATCTCAAGCCTGGGAGGGGGGGGACCCCCAGTTCATGCAATGGCGTCAGGCTGGTCTGCACCTGCATCATGTCGGCATCGAGATCCAGCAGCCGGCGTATATGGCTCACCAAGGCGCGCAAGCCGCTGAGATCGCTGCCCTCCGCCAGTTGAATATTGACCCTGAACCTATGCGCCTCCGGCTCATGCAGCAACTCGAAGAAGCCTTCGAGTTTCCCCAGTCGAAAACTGCGCCCATAACGTTGCTCATCGTCCAGCCATTCCATTCCGGCCACGGCGCGCAATCGATAGAAGGCCCATTGCCTGGACCAATCCAGCGGCGGCCTATAGTACTGATACAGACAAAGACCGGTCGCCCTGCCCTCCTGTGCCTCGCCATCCCGGCTTGCCTTGCCGCTGCGGCGCAACGCCGTCGGGGTCAGCTGCAGTTCTTGTTTAAAGGCCTCGTTAAAGCGTCTTATGCTGTTGAAGCCGGCCGCCAACGCCACCTGGGTCACGCTCAACTGGGTTTGATGCAGCAATTGTTTGGCAAACATCAGCTGGCGGTACAAGGCGTATTGCTTGGGTGAGGTGCCAAATCCCTGGGTAAACAACTTGCCCAGATAGCGGCTGCTGATCCCCAACTTTTCCGCCAGCGCCGTGACGCTGAGCTTATCCTCGCCCATCAGTATGCCGGCATCTATCAGGCCTATGGCCCGTTCCAGCGTGGTATTTGTGCCCTTCCAGGCGCAGGAATCCGGGGCACTGTCGGGACGGCACCTGAGGCAAGGCCTGAGCCCGGCCTGCGCCGCCCGCAGCGCCGAGTCGAAATAGCGCACATTGACTTCTTTGGGCGCAATCGCCGGGCAGATGGGGCGACAATAGATACCCGTGCTCAGCACGCCGACAAAAAATTGGCCGTCGAATCTGGCATCACGGGCCAGGCGCGCCGCACGGCAAATGCCGGGATCCAAGGCGGTACAGCTGGATGGCATGGTTAACCCCTCATAGGAACTGATACTGTCCTGATAGGCTCACTTTACTCAAAGCGGCCCGGCAGCACTAGCGGAAAACGGAACTCAATTAAATATCATCCCGACCCGGAGCAATTTGCGATATGCTAAGTGCCAAAGTTGTCCTCCTTCTGTATGGTAAACCTTTTATGTTTAAACGATTTGAGTCTTGGGTCGACGCTATGCCCGGCGACGAGCCGAGCCAGCCACCCCGCGGCATTTATGCGTTTTGTCGCCACTACACCCGCGGCTACGAACGCCCGCTGCTGCTGATGTCGGTACTGACAGCCTTGCTGGCGATGCTCGAAGTGTCCCTGTTCGGCTTCATGGGCCAGCTGGTCGACTGGCTGGTGACCAGAGATCCCGCCACCCTGCTCGAACAGGAAGGCACGACCCTGCTCGGCATGACACTCCTGGTATTGGTGCTGATCCCAGGGCTGGTGATGCTGCATGCCTTGGTCGTGTACCAGGGCCTGCTCGGTAACTATCCCATGTCCATCCGCTGGTTGGCACATAGATACCTGCTCAAGCAGAGCATCTCTTTCTACCAGAACGACTTCGCCGGTCGTATCGCCACCAAGGTGATGCAAACCTCGCTGGCGGTGCGCGAGACTGTGATGAAACTGCTGGACGTGTTGGTGTACATACTGGTGTATTTCACCTCCATGCTGGTGATGATCGCCAGCGCAGATCTACGCCTGGTGTTGCCCATGCTAATCTGGCTCTGCGTCTACATAGGCCTGCAGTGGTATTTCGTCCCCAGACTCAAGGCCGTCGCCACCGAGCAGGCCGATGCCCGCTCCACCATGACGGGCCGCATCGTCGACAGCTACACCAACATAGCCACGGTCAAGCTGTTCGCCCACACCCAGCAGGAAGCCGATTACGCTCAATCCAGCATGGAAAGTTTTCTGCAAACCGTGTATCGGCAGATGCGCCTGGTCACCGGCATCAACGTCAGCGTGCAGATCATCAACTATGTGCTGGCGTTCAGCATAGCCGCCGTATCCATCCTGTTGTGGACAGACAATGCCATCACGGTCGGCGCCATCGCCATCGCCATCAGCCTGGCGCTGCGCCTCAACGGCATGTCTCAGTGGATCATGTGGGAAATCAGTGCGTTATTCGAAAACATAGGCACGGTCGCCGACGGGATCAACACCCTTTCGCGGCCAACCGAGATCCAGGACGCTGCCGGTGCCAAGGCCTTGCAGGTCAGCCAGGGGAAGATCGACTTTTCCCATGTCTGCTTTCACTACGGGGAACAATCTGGCGTTATCGAAGGCCTGAATCTCGAGATCAAACCGGGCGAGAAAGTCGGCCTGGTGGGCCGCTCCGGCGCAGGCAAGTCGACCCTGGTCAACCTCCTGATGCGTTTCCACGATCTCGAGAGCGGCGAGATTGCCATAGACGGGCAGGACATCAAGACGGTCACCCAGGACTCGCTGCGGGCCCAGATAGGCATGGTGACCCAGGATACCTCCCTGCTGCATCGCAGCATAAGGGAAAACATCCTCTACGGCGATCCCGATGCCAGCGAAACGCAGCTGCTCGAAGCCATCAAACAGGCCCAGGCGGACAGGTTTATCGCCGAGCTGACAGATCCCCATGGCAATCGCGGCCTGGATGCCCAGGTCGGCGAGCGCGGGGTCAAATTGTCCGGCGGTCAGCGACAACGCATCGCCATCGCCAGGGTATTGTTGAAGAATGCCCCCATACTCTTGCTGGACGAAGCCACCTCGGCACTGGACTCGGAAGTTGAAGCCGCCATTCAGGAGAGCCTGTACCAGCTGATGCAGGGCAAGACAGTGATCGCCATCGCCCATAGACTCTCGACCATAGCGGCGATGGACCGCCTGATAGTGCTGGATGAAGGCAAGATTGTCGAGCAAGGCACACATCAGCAACTGATCCGCCAAGGCGGCATCTATGCCCAGCTGTGGGCGCATCAGACTGGCGGCTTCCTCGGGGTCGACTAGCCTGACTCTCGCCCTGGCTCATGCACTGCAACTCTTCGCCTGAGCCAAATGCGCAGGTCAAATCAGACAGGGCGGCAAACGCCGCCCTGTGCTTAATCCCGCCGACCTATCCCAATCTGTTGATGCACATCAGGCATGGCAATAGCCAACCTTAGGTGACTCCAGCTGCCTTGCCCTGTCGCGGTTGCCCTGCTCCAATGACCCTGCCCCTGCCTCAGTCACCCTGCCTCAGTTACCTTGTCTCGGTTGCCCTACCCTTTGCCCGCCTCTTGCCTGAACTGATAGTCTATGCCCAGTCAACGGGGCGACTACATCAGTAAACGGTTAGCCCAGGTACGCCTGTGTTGTCACGGCCGGGCTGACAAGCCTGCCCCGGCGATCCCAGGAAACATGAAGGCAAAGCCAGGCTCTGGCGACATGCAGCGACAGGGAGAACCAAGAGACAAAATTCAGGCACAAAAAAACCACCCTGAGGTGGTTTCTTTGTGCCAGTCAGTCATTTCGATAAATGACAGCCTGGAATAAATGTGGTATCCCCTAGGGGATTCGAACCCCTGTTACCGCCGTGAAAGGGCGGTGTCCTAGGCCTCTAGACGAAGGGGACCCTGGACTTAACATTTCTAACTTAGTTACCGCATGTTAAGGCGGTG
>NZ_JAAXYH010000008.1 GCF_012911865.1 Shewanella salipaludis | reverse complement strand
CCGAGCGCTGGACACATCCTGTACAGAACTGGAACCTGACCCTGTCACAACTGTCGATCCACTTCGAGGGACGACTGGATGCCCACATAGAGTTATGACAGGCTGACACAGAATATTGAACACCCTCTTTTCTCTAGTAACTTCACCCTCTAAAACTACAGTATCTCCGTGAACTAATTCAGGAAGAACTACATCGTCTGCATCTTCATCTTCGTCTTTACAAAATATCGCCTTATTGGTGATATCAATTGTCACCTCATCAGGTTCTCCATCATGAAACGTGCCTATTTTCAAACCTCTTCCTTCAGTAATGTTCTCTGCGATTTTTTCTAACAACCTAGGGCTACTCGATATGTAGAGATCAAAAATAGACTTAGGAATATACAAATAGTCACCTTTATCGTTGCATATTCCAATAAGCAAATTATCATCACTAAATTTAGTTTTTTCGAATTTCCGTATCGATACATCTCCCATATGTGTACCAATGCGGGCAAACCATTTAACTGCCTCAACTGCTTTCTTAAAAATATCGGCAATGCCAAAGTCAGCAAAGTCTTTCTCCGCCATTTTCTGCGCGGCTTTTGTAAAGTACGCAGTGGCGACAACCCCCAAACCCGCCTGCATCCAACCTACAACAGTTTCTGGAATCAATGCTTCCCAAGAACCTTTTTTTATTCTAACAGGAATTTCGAAATCCAAATTTCTAAGTTCAGGTGCTTGCTTCCCAACGAAGTATCTTAATGCTGCATCATATCCAAGCAGTGCCTGAGCTTGCTTGCGTGCATCCATTAAACCATTTTCAACAAGCTTACCATCGTACTTTATGTACCCAAGATACTTCTCTTCATCCATATTGAAATTCCTAAGATTACTATGACCCACTCAGCTGCTTAATACTGAGCGAAGCGGCGGGCAGTCAAGGACGTCCGCCTTAGGTTCTTTTACTATGCCCGCTTTTGATGACAACACACTATAAGGACAGCCTAAACACTTTTGCCCGGTAATGAAACATCCTGAACAGAGTCCATCAGTCACTGATTCACCGGTCACAGGGTAGCAAACACATCAAAGGTAAGCTTGTCGGGGGCTGAGGTGGCAAGCCTCAACAGGCAAAGGGAGATACCTCGAAGCCTAGTCAGACAGGCACAAAAGCGCAAAAAGATTTGGATGTCCCATCTTTCTTTCCAAGTTTATCGGTGTCGTGAACAATCCCGTACGCCGCCATTCCTGTAATCATGGATTGAACCGAATCATCGGGAACGTGAACGCCAAAACTCACTTCAATGGCTGCATTTTTCATAGCATATAACGCCTTAAGAAGGGGCTGCCGGTATGGCAGTCCCACTTGCTTAACTTGTTAACACTACGACTTTGACTCATATTCTTCATCAATTTCTTTAGCAATAACTTCAAGAGTTTTTATCTGTTCAGATACAAAAGACGCGAATATGTATACGTCTTTATCATTAAGCTTTGTTTCCGACGAGCCATCAAAATAGGCTTTAAGTTCTGACATGGGATAGGCTATTAGTTCGTAATGATAATTTACGGAGTCATAAACATCCCATTCGCCTCTCTGTTCTAATTTAGACTGAAAGTCATCCAAGCAATCTTGGATACACTTAACATGTATTGCACCTAGTGAAAATGCAGAGCTATTGAATGAGGCTTCAAATATTTTGCTAAAGAAATAACTTATTGTGTGTGGAAAACACTCAGCCAATTTGACATCTTTATGCTTTTCTCGATGTTCCATTTCTTGAGTCTCCAACTCTTTGATAACTTTTTCTAAAAGCTCGCCCAAATAAATATTTTGGGTTTCAAGAAGTTTAGGAATTACAACATGCGACATTTCATAGTCTTTTTCATCTGAGTATGCTGTCATAAGTTCAAAACTCAGCGGTGACAAAGAAAACCTTGAAATAAAGCAGGATTTTACAAATCCTTTTTCCTTCTGCATCCCAGGGTGGCCTGCTGCGCTATTCCTTATCATTCTGATTTGTTGCAGTTCTTTAGGGAGCTTGATCTTAATATCCAACACATCAGCGATATGTGTTGCTGCATCTTGCTGAAGCAGCAAGGTTTGCAGTATCCCATAGACGATCAAGTAGGCAGCGCCATCTCCTTCTGTTTTACAAAGTGATGGGTATGCTGCTATGGCAAGCTCAGTATCTCCAATTAAATCGAGGGAGCTGCATAGCTTGTTCCAACCTGCGCGTTTGTTGAGCAACGTAGATTGACGTCTAGGGCTATTTATAAAATCCCTAATCTTCCTTTCTAGCTCGGTAATATCCATAGTAGTGTTAACCTTTGTATAACGCGCATGCGCGTTATCACTCCAATTCAATACGGGCACGTTATCCAACTCGGCGCCGCCTGTTATCTCACTGCCAAGCCAACCTAAGCTACTGGAGTTTATCGATTTTCTCAAGCTACTTCTCAGTAAAGTGTGCGAACTCTTGTATCAAAGCGTGCCATGGCCAAAGCCTACTGTCAGAGTGTCCTTACCGGAAATTTTTTGGGTTTCCGGTAAGGACACTATTTGCCTATTTGACAAAGGGAATCATATCAACGCCCCACTAAAGCGCGGCGGCTTTTTCGCCGTCGCCTTTCAGTGGATTGTTATGGTTGCCGTCAACATTAAATTCTATTTTTGATGAAACCATTTCAAATTTATTATGTGATAGCTCCACTTGGCATACATCAACACCCTTGGATTTCGCAATTTTAATAATTTCGCTCTTGTGTTCAGGCTTTATTTTTGATCCAAGATGGATGGCTTTTGGTTTTGGGACGGGATAGTTTAACGAAGGATCCGAAGGACTAAATGGCAAAATAAGCCTCCACTCGTGCTCATAACTCCAAGCTTTAGCCTTATGTATTGAAGCAATAATTCCAAACAGGTTATTGAAAGATTCAGATTTATCCCTTTCGCAAATAAATGCGGAGGCATCAAACAAGTTATTGTCATATAAGACCGGCCATATGCACCTTGACCTTATGTCTGAGACTCCAAGCTCTGAAAAATCATACTCCATAACAAAGCCAGTATGATTTTCACTATAGTGTGACCACATTAGCATAGAGTCCACTCGCTCACTAAATGAACATATTTTATAGCCCTGTTTAATTGCGGAGTTGAACCTTTCATTCATTTCAACAATTTGATCACTGGCAACCTTCGTTAAGACCTCATAGAGCTTTTCTGCCATGTCAGGCGTAATAGAGGTTTCAGTATGCTTTGCCGCAACATAAATTAATGATTTCAAGGGGTTGTCAGATTCGGATATAAGATCAATATCCTCAATCTTAAAAATATTTTCATCAGAATTCGTAATTTGATCTCTCAAGGAGTCAGATACGGCACCATTAATAATGTTATCGCTAAAATCAAAGCACAATGAAGAATCATAAGGGTCGTTGAACGCGGCTGCATTCGTGCACCACACGGTGTCATTCAAGAGGTTATCCAGCGAGAATTCATTAATTGCTCTGTATTTATAGAGACTTCTAGGAATATGCTTCTGCTTTAATTCAATTGCAGCATTAACATCCAGATCTTCTTGACGATAACCAAAAAAATATCCTTTAAGTTCTTCGATCCAATCTGAACTCATTTATCACCTCTGAAACCATAACCTTTGTATAACGCGCATGCGCGTTATCACTCCAATTCAATACGGGCACGTTATCCAACCCGGCGCCGCCTGTTATCTCACTGCCAATCCAATCTAAGCTACTGGAGCTTATCCATTTTCTCAAGCTACTTGTCAGCAAAGTGTGCGAACTCTTGTGTCAAAGCGTGCCAGGTTTGCGGTATTCCGGACACATTGCTGACACTTCAGGTAGATAGGCGGGCACAAGCCTGCGTTTGGCCTTCGGCAACATGGATGTTGCCGTAGAGCCCACAGGGAAGTGCTGGTGGCGTGCCAAAAAGCGGGCTTGTACCGAAACAACTAAGGCTCTGGTCTGTGTAACACCAACACATAAAAAAACCCGCTGTTAAGCGGGTTTTAGATTAACTCATGCAAGACTGTTCCAGAGACCGGCTCATGCAAGCCAGTCGATTGGCAGGCTTAGAGGTTGATCTTGGGGTCCAGCGCACCTGACTGGTAGGCCTTGTACATGGCCTGCAGCGACAGCGGCTTGATCTTGGAGCCCATACCGGCACTGCCGAACGCTTCGTAGCGTATGGTACAGATGTCGGCCATGGCTTCCATGGAGGCCTTGAGGAACTTACGTGGGTCGAATTCGCTTGGGTTTTCGGCGAGGAACTTACGTACGGCGCCGGTCGAGGCCAGACGCAGGTCTGTGTCTATGTTGACCTTGCGCACGCCGTGCTTGATGCCTTCGACTATTTCTTCCAGCGGCACGCCATAGGTCTCGGGGATCTGACCGCCGTACTGGTTGATGATCTGCAGCCATTCCTGCGGCACAGAGCTTGAGCCGTGCATCACCAGGTGGGTGTTGGGAATGCGGGCGTGGATTTCCTTGATGCGGTCGATGCGCAGCACGTCGCCCGTGGGCTTGCGGCTGAACTTGTAGGCGCCATGGCTGGTGCCAATGGCGATGGCCAGGGCATCCACATGGGTATCGGCAACGAAACGCGCCGCTTCATCCGGGCTGGTGAGCATCTGATCGTGGCTGAGTATGCCTTCGGCGCCGACGCCGTCTTCTTCACCTGCCTGGCCTGTTTCCAGACTGCCCAGCACCCCAATCTCACCCTCGACCGACACACCGCAGGCATGGGCGAAGGCCACAGTCTGACGGGTCACGTCGACATTGTATTCGTAGGAAGCAGGGGTCTTGCCGTCGGCCATCAGGGAGCCGTCCATCATCACAGAACTCATGCCCAGCTGAATGGAACGCTGGCACACATCGGGATGGGTGCCGTGATCTTGGTGGATACACACGGGCACATCCGGATACTGCTCAATAGCGGCATTCATCAGGTATTTGAGGAACACGGGACGGGCATACTTGCGGGCACCGGCCGAGGCCTGCAGGATCACAGGACTGTCTGTGGCTTCGGCAGCCTGCATGATGGCACGCATCTGCTCGAGGTTGTTTACATTGAACGCAGGCACACCGTATCCATGCTCGGCCGCGTGATCTAACATTTGTCGTAGGGAAATTAACGCCATTTTTTACTCCAATAATAGGGTGACTGTGGCCTTGCGGCACGAGTTCACCTAGGTCGCTATCGTTTGGATGGATCTTTATGCTCTCCGGTATTCGAGCCGGGCTTTCCTGCCGGAGAGCGGTTTTTTATTATATTTTTATCACCGCAGCGTCTTACGCACCACGGGTTTCAAGCATAGCTACCGCAGGCAATTCCTTGCCTTCGAGGAACTCGAGGAAGGCGCCGCCGCCGGTAGAAATATAAGACACTTTATCGGCAATGCCATATTTGTCCACTGCCGCCAGGGTGTCACCACCGCCGGCGATGGAGAAGGCCTTGGAATCGGCGATCGCCTGGGCGATGCGCTTGGTACCTTCACCGAACTGATCGAATTCGAACACCCCGACCGGGCCATTCCAGACTATGGTCCCGGCGCCGGCGATGATCTGTGCCAGTGCTTCGGCGCTGTCCGGACCTATGTCGAAGATCATCTCGTTGTCGGCCACCTCGGCGACCGGCTTGAGGGTCGCAGCCGCCGTTGGGCTGAATTCACCCGCCACCACCACATCGGTCGGCACAGGAATATCGGCGCCGCGGCTTTGGGCATTGGCCACCAGGCGCTTGGCCTCGTCGATAAGATCCGCCTCATACAGCGACTTGCCGACATTGAAACCCGCCGCGGCGATGAAGGTGTTGGCTATGCCGCCCCCCACCACCAGCTGATCTACTATGCCGGACAGGCTCTCGAGCACGGTCAGCTTGGTCGACACCTTGGAGCCACCTACTATGGCCACCAGCGGCCTGGCAGGGTTATCCATCGCCTTGCCCAAGGCGTCGAGTTCCTGGGCCAACAGGGGACCGGCGCAGGCAACAGGCGCATAGAGGCCGACCCCATGGGTCGAGGCCTGGGCACGGTGAGCCGTGCCGAAGGCATCCATCACATAGACGTCACACAGGGCAGCCAGCTTCTTCGCCAGCGCTTCATCGTTCTTCTTCTCGCCGACATTGAAGCGCACGTTCTCGAATACCACGACTTCGCCGACGCCAACCTCGACGCCATCCAGATAGTCGTTCGCCAGGCGCACCGGGCAGTCCAGGGCCTTGGCCAGGTAATCGACCACCGGCTGAAGGGAAAACTCGGGGTTGAACTCGCCCTCGGTTGGGCGGCCCAGGTGGGACATCACCATCACGGCGGCGCCCTTCTCCAGCGCCAGCTTGATGGTGGGCAGTGAGGCGCGCAGGCGCGCATCGCTGCTGACGACACCCTTGCTGACAGGCACATTGAGATCTTCACGAATAAGCACCCGCTTACCCTGAAGCTCCAAGTCTGTCATCTTGATAATTGCCATAGTAACGCTTCCTTTTAATCGAAAAACAAACTGGTTTCACTTTCTTGCGCCGGCTCAAGCGGCGGTGTGAATCTCTGTTTTCGTCGGCGGCCTGGCATTCAGGCCCGGCCACCGACGCTTATCCTGGTGTCTATTTCTGACTTACTGCCTATTTCTGGCTTACTGCCCATGGCCCATTTGGATTGCCGTTACTGCTTGCCGCTAGAGCTTGGCCTGGATCATCGCCAGGCTGGTGTCCAGCATGCGGTTGGCAAAACCCCACTCGTTGTCGCACCAGAGCAATAACTTCACCAGATGTCCGGCACTGACCCGGGTCTGGGTGCCATCGACTATGCTGGATCTGGGATCATGGTTGAAGTCGCATGACACCAGAGGCTCATCGGTATAGCCGAGAATGGCGTTGAAACTGCCACTGGCCGCCAACTCCAGCACATTGTTGACCGTCTCTATGTCGACCCGCTTCTCCAGGGTCACGGACAGGTCTATGGCGGTCACATTGATGGTAGGTACCCGTACCGAGATGGCTTCGAACTTGTCTTTCATGTGCGGCAATATGCGCTCTATGCCGCGGGCCAACTTGGTATCTACAGGTATGATGGACTGACCCGCGGCGCGGGTACGGCGCAAGTCGTCATGATAGGCGTCTATCACCTGCTGGTCGTTCATCGCCGAGTGGATGGTGGTGATGGCACCACTCTTGACACCAAAATGCCGGTCGAGCACGTCGATAACCGGCACGATACAGTTGGTGGTACAGGAGGCATTGGAGACGACCGTATGCTCAGGGCGCAACAAGTCATGGTTGACGCCATAGACTATGGTGGCGTCGACATCGTTGGACGATGGATGGGCAATCAGCACTTGCCTGGCGCCTGCGCGCACATGGGCCTCGCAGCTCTGCCTGTCTATGATGGCCCCCGTGGCTTCATAGACTATGTCTATGTCCAGCTCACCCCAGGGCAGCTTGGCGGGATCGGCCTCATGCAGCAGCTTGATGGCATCATCGCCTATCAGCAACTGCCCGTCACCCAGCTTGACCCGGCTTTGGAAACGCCCGTGGGTGGTGTCGTATTGGGTCAGGTGCGCTATGGCTTCGGGCTTGGCCAGTTCGTTGATGGCCACTATCTGGATCTGTTGACGCTTGCCAGACTCGTATAAGGCACGAAGAATTGAACGACCGATACGGCCATAGCCATTGATTGCGACACGGATCATTGAGGTCTCAGCTTCCTCTTAAATTGCTTTTCGGATACAAAAACGGCCTGCAACTGATTGCAGGCCGTATTATACAGATTAAAGGTACAAAAGTTTAACCTTTTGCACCCGGCACTCATTAGTTCAGTGCGTTAACTGTGTTCACCACATTTTCCACGGTGAAGCCGAAGTGCTGCAACAGCACGCCACCCGGGGCGGACTCGCCGAAGGTAGTCATGCCAACCACGGCACCGTCGAAACCGACATACTTGCACCAGAAGTCACTGTGAGCCGCTTCGATGGCGACACGCTTACCGACGGCGCGTGGCAACACGGCTTCCTTGTAGGCCGCATCTTGCTTGTCGAACTCAGTGGTCGACGGCATGGACACGACGCGCACCTGTTTGCCTTGCTCCGTCAGGGCAGCGGCGGCATCGACCGCCAGCTGTACTTCAGAGCCGGTGGCGATCAGGATAATATCCGGCGTGCCGGCGCAATCTTTGAGCACATAACCGCCCTTGGCGACGTTGGCCAACTGCTCGGCGCTGCGTGCCTGAGCCTTGAGGTTTTGACGGCTGAACACCAAGGATGTCGGTGCGCTGCGACGTTCGATGGCGGTTTTCCAGGCCACGGCGGTTTCGGCCGCATCGCAAGGGCGCCATACCGCCATGTTCGGCGTCATACGCAGGTTAGCCAGTTGCTCAACGGGTTGGTGGGTAGGGCCATCTTCACCCTGGCCTATGGAGTCATGGGTATAGACGAAGATGTTCTGTATGCCCATCAGAGCCGACATACGTACCGCATTGCGGGCGTATTCCATGAACATCATGAAGGTCGCGCCATAGTTGATGAAACCACCATGCAGCGAGGCACCGTTCATTATGCCGCTCATGCCGAACTCACGCACACCGTAATAGATGTAGTTACCGGCAGCATCGTCCTGGATGCCCTTGGAACCTGACCAGAGGGTCAGGTTGGAGCCGGCCAGATCCGCCGAGCCGCCCAGCAGCTCTGGCAGCATGGCGCCGAAGGCACCTATGGCATTTTGCGAGGCTTTACGGCTGGCGATGCCTTCGGCCTTGTCCTGGCATTCCTGGATGAAGGCCTGGGCCTTGGCATCGAAGTCGGCAGGCAATTCGCCCTTCAACACCCGGCGCTCGTACTCGGCAGCCAATTCGGGGAAGGCGGCCTTGTAGGCGGCCAGCTTGTCGTTCCAGGCGGCTTCACGGGCATCACCCGCGGCCTTGGCATCCCAACCCGCGTAGACATCGGCAGGGATCTCAAAAGGCGCATATGGCCAGCCGAGGAATTCGCGGGCGGCGGCGATTTCGGCATCACCCAGTGGCGAGCCGTGGCAATCGTGGCTACCGGATTTGTTCGGCGAACCGAAGCCTATGATGGTCTTGCAACAGATCATGGTCGGCTTGTCGGTTACCGCCTTGGCGGCTTCGATGGCGGCGCGAATGGCGTCGCTGTCGTGGCCGTCGACGCCGGCGATCACATGCCAGCCGTAAGCTTCGAAGCGCTTGGGGGTATCGTCTGTGAACCAGCCTTCGACGTGGCCGTCGATGGAAATGCCGTTGTCATCCCAGAAGGCGATAAGCTTGCCCAGGCCCAGGGTACCGGCCAGTGAACAGGCTTCGTGAGAGATGCCTTCCATCAGGCAACCGTCGCCGAGGAAGCAATAGGTGAAGTGATCTACTATGTCGTGACCCGGGCGGTTAAACTGCGCCGCCAGGGTGCGTTCGGCGATCGCCATGCCCACGGCATTGCTTATGCCGGCGCCCAGCGGGCCTGTGGTGGTTTCTACCCCTGGGGTATAACCGTATTCAGGGTGGCCCGGGGTCTTGGAATGCAACTGACGGAATTGCTTCAGTTCTTCTATCGGCAGCGCATAGCCGGAGAGATGCAGCAGAGAGTAGATCAGCATGGAGCCATGACCGTTGGAGAGGATGAATCTGTCCCTGTCAGCCCATTTTGGATTGTTCGGGTTATGCTTGAGGAAATCATTCCACAGCACTTCAGCGATATCCGCCATACCCATGGGGGCGCCTGGGTGGCCGGAATTGGCTTTTTGAACTGCGTCCATACTTAAGGCGCGGATAGCGTTTGCGAGTTCTTTACGGGAAGACATGCTCTCTCCTGCTTGTGTGTGAGGTCTAGCGGGCAATTTGGAGCCATATTTTCCCCTACCCAGCCCCGTGACGCAAATTAAAATTCGCGCCCGGGTTCTCTCGGCGCCGGCTGGCAAAGGCCGAAGCTCGGCCCATGCCCAAGACGGCCGAGGGCACAGGGAAAACAACGTTAATTAAATGTGTTGATTATCAAGGGTAAATGTTAATCATCGACGCGGTTCGGCTGGCTGCGGGCCGGGCTTGCTGCCCGCCATAGAGGCCAAGGCCGGCACCAGCCCACTCGGGGGCTACTTTTGCCCGGGTTTTGCCTGGGGCGGCTTAGGCGACGGCGCGGCGCAGGCAAGATAAAAACACAATAGAATTCAGCCGTATAAAGCATATTTTTCCAGTTAAAGCCCCCCTGCCCGAGTCATAACTTGGGGGGATATTGCACAAATATTCGCTCTGGGGGGTGTCATGGCAGGCGATTTCCACTAAAATGGCCGTCTAGATGTAGATGCTTCTACACGTTTAAATTGTTACTGGCGAGATTTTCCTAATTATGGCAAAGCACTTGTTCACCTCTGAGTCGGTCTCAGAAGGTCATCCCGATAAAATTGCAGATCAGATCTCTGATGCTGTGCTCGACGCCATTCTGGCGCAAGATCCCAAGGCGCGCGTCGCCTGTGAAACCTATGTCAAGACAGGCATGGTATTGGTCGGTGGTGAAGTCACCACCTCTGCCTGGGTCGACATAGAAGAGCTGACCCGCAAGACGGTACGCGACATAGGCTACACCCACTCGGATATGGGTTTCGATGCCGATTCCTGTGCGGTATTGAACGCCATAGGCAAGCAATCGCCCGATATCAACCAGGGTGTAGACAGGGCCGATCCCCGTGAGCAAGGCGCCGGCGATCAGGGGCTGATGTTTGGTTACGCCAGTAACGAAACCGATATTTTAATGCCTGCACCTATTACCTATGCCCATGCACTGGTGAAGCGTCAGTCTGAAGTCCGCAAGGATGGCACCCTGTCCTGGTTGCGTCCGGATGCCAAGAGCCAGGTCACCTTCGCCTATGAAGATGGCCAGATTGCCGGCATAGACGCCATAGTGCTGTCGACCCAGCATTGCGACAGCGTCAGCCAGAGCGAGCTGATCGAAGGCGTGATGGAAACCATCATCAAGCCAGTGCTGCCGTCACAATGGTTGAACAAGGACACCAAGTTCTTCATCAACCCGACGGGGCGTTTCGTTATCGGTGGCCCCATGGGCGATTGCGGCCTGACCGGGCGTAAGATCATAGTCGACACCTACGGCGGCATGGCCCGTCACGGTGGTGGCGCCTTCTCGGGTAAAGATCCCTCCAAGGTTGACCGCAGTGCCGCCTACGCCGCCCGTTATGTGGCCAAGAACCTGGTCGCCGCCGGCCTGGCAGCCCGTTGTGAGTTGCAGGTGTCTTACGCCATAGGCGTGGCCGAGCCAACCTCCATCAGCATAGAAACCTTCGGTACCAGCAAGATATCCGAAGAGCGGCTGATCCAGCTGGTGCGTCAGCACTTCGATCTGCGCCCTTACGGCCTGACCGAAATGCTCAACCTGGCCCGTCCCATCTACCAGGCGACTGCCGCCTACGGCCACTTCGGCCGCAACGAGTTCCCTTGGGAACAAACGGATAAGGCCGAAGCCCTGCGCGCCGACGCGGGTCTGTAGTCGAGCCTGTCCGCAGTAATACTAAAAAAACCGCCGATGGGCGGTTTTTTTATGTCTGTCTATTCTTGGCACCCGCGCCGGGATCAGCTCGACTCGCTCAGGAGCAGATAATAGTCCCGGCCGGCGAAGCCGAAATAGTCCAGCACCCGCATCTTGCCCTTACCCGCATGCGCCGCATAGGACAGCTGATTATCTTCGGCGATGAAGGTCAGCATATAGGGGAAACTCGGTGCCACCTCTTGCCTCAAGCGCGCCAGCAGGGCCTCGAAGATCCCCTGGCCCCGGCACTCTTTCTTAATCCACACAGGGCCATATTGGCAGGTGTTGTTGCGGCTGAGGCCATGCTTGCCACCGAGTGCGGGATCATCGGCCGTTAGCCTGGGCAAGCGCTGCAACAGCGCCCGGTAGATGGGCCAGGTCTCGAAAAACTGCCAGCGACCGGCGATCACATAGGCCACTATCTCTCCGGCCAGCTCAGCCACCAGCAGCCAGTGATTTTGGATCAACTCGCCAAGCTCGGCCCTGGAGAAGGCCTGGCCCTGAAAGCCCTCGCCACTGCCTGCCGTCAGCTCATCCTTGAGGTACTGGCGCTCCAGCCGGGCCAGGGTATCGGCATCCTCCGCTCTGGCCAATCTGATGTGGAACATAGTTACAAGCTGCCTCTAGGACTGAATTTAACCGCAGGATACCAGCCATGTTGCCGAAACGACAGCCTGGCACTTCACCTATTATCCCAATAACGCTGCATCTCGTAATACAGGAATGAGGCGGTCCAGGTGATCAGCAACAGGCCGGTCAGGGCTTCGAGGCCAACCAGATGCCTGATATGCCCATGGGGCACTATGTCACCCAGCCCCAGAGTGGTGAAACTGATATAGGAAAAGTAAACACAATCGAGCAGAGAGCCACTGAAGTTACCGCTCAGATGGCCCCAATCCCGAAAGTGTGGCAGCAGGTAGTAACCCAGGGCAAACAGCCAGATCTCCAGGCTGTGGGCTATGATGGCGCCAAATACGCCGCAGACTATCCTGAATCTGTGTTTCAACTTCATCCTGGGGATCAGCACAGACATGCGATAGAGGAACTCATAGTGAATGAGCACGGCCAGGGCGATGATCAAGCCATTAACCAGAAATACCGTCAGCATAGACTGCCCCATCTGAGAGCACACTCACTTATCCGAGAAGACACTCCTCTGAGGATAGCCTATCCGCCTGGGTTAACCTTGGCCGGTGCTCAGCTCGACTGACTGCGTCCCAATTTACTGAGTAAATTGCGTTTTACCGCCGGCCACTCGCCGGCAACGATGGAATAGATCACTGTGTCCCTGAGGGAGCCGTCTTTCATTAGCATATGATGGCGCAGGATGCCGTCCTGCTTGGCACCCAAACGTTCGATGGCGGCGCGGGAGGCCAGATTGAAGAAATGCGTCCTGAATTCGACGGCGATAGCGTCACAGGACTCGAACAAATTGTTCAGCAGCAACAATTTGCACTCGGTATTTATTGGGGTACGACGCACCGCATCTGCATACCAGGTATAACCCAGCATGGCACGCCTGTTGCCGGCATCCACCTGGTAGTAGCGCGTGGTGCCGACAATCTTGTCCGTGGCTTTTGCCCGCACGGCATAGGCAATATCGCCGTCTGCGGCCGCCGCCATGGCGGCGGCGACATAGGCGCCCATGTCCTCGGGCGCGGGCACATTGGCAAACCACAGCTTCCAGGACTCCCCATCCCGCACGGCTTGTGCCAACCCCGGCACATGGGCCTCACTCAGGGGTTCCAATACGACAAATTCACCTTCGAGTACTTCAGATTTAACCCACATCTGACTTCAGTCCTTTATGTTCCACTTATTTAAAATAACCCATAGTCAAAATCATCCACAGCCAAGCAAGGCCGAACACCACAGATGGATGCACTCGGGTCTCGGGCGCATCCCAGGCTAGTTAAGCGCTTGCTGGCGCTTCATCCATTCGATAACCAACACCACAGGATAGGGTGACATGAACACCAATCCCAGGCCTATCGAGGTGGCGATGAGTAGCATGCCCTGCAATTCCAGCGACCAATCGGTCAATAGGTATACAGCCGAGCCACAAAGGAGCATGAAGCATCCAAGCCAATGTACAATTTTCAGCATTTTCATCAGTTTTTATCTCGAAAGCCAGAGTAAACCACTTTTCATTCGGGGTTAAGCTTGTACACTATAGGCCGCAAAAACAGTAGGATCTATCATGATAAAACAGACACTCTTTCTCGGCACACTTCTTTTAGGTCTGTCAGCCTGCCAAACCCGCCCAAATCCTGACGTCGAGGATCTCGCCTTGATGGGCAATTGGCATGTCGAACGCATATTGGACAAGGCCGTCCTGGACTACAGCCCGGCGCAACTCAGCTTCGCCGCCGACGGCAGCTTGGCGGGCAACAATAGCTGCAACAATTTCTTTGGCCAATACCAACAGCAAGGTGAAAGGCTCACACTCGCACCCGCAGGCACGACCATGAAGGCCTGCGTCGATGCCTTGATGGCCCAGGAAACCAGCCTGATGCAGGCGATGGCGTTAGTCGCGGCCGCTGAGCTCAAGGGCGATAAACTCGCCCTGCTGGATGCCGGGGGCAGGCCCTTGCTGCTGCTGAGACAGGAACAAGATAATAACTGACGAACGGCGCCGCAACTGCGGCGCCGTTCTTTTCTGAGCGTACTTTGCTGAGGACAGATATTCCCGGCTCAGGCAGAAAACCGGCCACTGGCCTTGGCACCTATGCTGGGGCTATGCAGGGCCGCCGGCGGTTGCTCCCGCTCGATAAGGTAACTCCAATAGGCGTCGTCGAAGCCGCCGAACCAGGATGCCGCCTTGCCTTCGTCCCTGAGAATGAGCCGCCACCAGACTATGCCCCAGAGACCGAATGTCAGCAGCGTCAAGCAAAAATGCAGCGGATGCCGCACCCCGGCGGTACCGGGTTCGGCCCTGACGGGGGGTTGCCTGCCAGGCCCGTCTGCGCCTCTTATCTGCGCCATACTATCTGTACCATGATCACCCCGCCCTATAACACACCCAAGCCGTCAGCATCCAAGCGTCAGCACCAGAGTAAAGTTTAGCAGGCCAGGACCGGGTCGTATGCCGCCCGGGCGCTGCAGGGGAAATTTACGCCCCGCGAGTCCCATGCTAAAGTGCGGTTCCATGCTAAGGTGCGGTTCCATGCTAAGGTGCAATCCCATGCTAAAGTGCAGTTCCATGCTAAGGTGCAGTCCCATGCGCCGATGCGATAGCGGCTGAGGTGTATCCCGGAAGCATAACAGCCAAGCCAGAGCAGCAAAGCCAGAGCAGCAAAGCCAGAGCACCGAAGCCAGAGCGCAGCCCAGACAAGAAAACAAGGAACCCAGATGCAGATACGTAAAGCCGAACTCGCCGATGTCCCGGCATTGGTGGCATTCAATCAGGCCATGGCCGCAGAAACCGAAGGTTTACGGCTGGACGAGGCCACGCTCACCCTGGGGGTGACTACCCTGTTGCAGCGAGCCGAGAAGGGGTTCTATCTGGTGGCCGAGATAGCGGGCGAGATAGCAGGTTCATTGCTGGTGACTTTCGAGTGGAGCGACTGGCGCGCCAAGGATTATTACTGGATCCAGAGCGTCTATATCCGTCCCGAGAACCGCCGCCAGGGCATCTACGGCCGCCTGTATCAGCGCGTCAAAGAACTCGCCGAGGCCAACGGCGGCGCCGCCAGTTTCCGCCTCTATGTGGAGCAGGAAAACACCAGGGCGCAGCAGACCTACCAGGCGCTCGGCATGGAACAGAGCTACTACCTCATGTATGAAGAAAAGCCAACGGCCTGATCAGGACTCCGGCGCCTGCCGAGAAGACATAGTGAAACCAGAAACCGAGAGAAGATACACGCCATGCAACAAGCCAATATTCGGGTGCGGGTCGGCTCGACCAACCCGGTAAAAGTCAACGCGGCCCGCAACGCCCTGACGCAGGTCTTTCCCCAGGCCAACATAGACTGCCAGGGCATGCATGCCCCTTCGGGCGTCGCCGAGCAGCCGATGACGGAAACCGAGACCCGTGAAGGCGCCATCAACAGGGTGCGCTTCTGCCAACAGGCGGTCCAGGCCGACTTTTATCTGGCGATGGAAGGCGGGGTCGATGCGTTCGACCATGGTCCTGCGACCTTCGCCTACATCGCCATCGCCAGGGCGGAGCAGCTCTCCATAGGCCGCAGCGCCCTGCTGCCGTTGCCGCCCAAGGTGCATCAGGCGCTGCTGGCCGGCGAAGAACTGGGCCATGTGATGGACAGGCTCTTCAACACGGTCAACATCAAGCAGCAAGGCGGGGCCATAGGCCTGCTCACCCAGGGACATGCGACCCGGGAGAGCATCTACACCCAGGCGATCATCCTGGCGCTGGCCCCCATGTTGAACCCACAATGGTACTAGCCCCAAGCCCTAGACCCCAGGCCCTGAAGCAGTATGAATCCCGAGGAGCAGTCCATGTCTGAAACCAAGCCTACGCCAGCGAGTCGGGCCAATGCCGGCCACAAACCCGGAGCCGCCACGGCTCAGGTCGTCATACGCGAGTTGCAAGCCGGCGATGATGCCGCCATAGCCGAAGTCATTCGCCGGGTCTCGGCCGAATACGGCCTGGGGGCGGATAAGGGCTACAGCGTCGCCGACCCTACCCTGGATTGCCTGAGCCGGATTTACTGTCAAGCGGGCGCCAATTACTGGGTGATCACCCGGGAAGCTCGGGTGCTGGGCGGCGCCGGCATAGCGCCGCTGGCAGGACAAGCCGGGGTATGTGAGCTGCAGAAGATGTATTTTTTACCTGCTATCAGGGGCCTGGGGCTGTCCCGGCGACTGGCCTTGCTGGCGCTGGCGTTTGCCCGCGACCAGGGCTATGACAGCTGTTATCTGGAAACCACCGCCTGCCTCAAGGAAGCCGTAGCCCTGTACGAATCGCTCGGCTTCGAGCATCTGGACGCGCCGCTCGGCGCTACGGGCCACGACGCCTGCGAACTGCCCATGCTGCTGACATTCGCTTCCCAGGAACCAGGCGAATAGGAACCAGGCTAATAAGGGCCAGGCTAATCCTGCCCCCCGGGCGATGCGGCGCCAATGTCAGGGGCGCTTTCATCTTTGCTTTCATCCAAAAGCTTGCTAGCCTCAGCTTTAGGACAATTCCATAGGAGAAATAGATGGAATACAGACGCATACCTCATTCGAGTCTCGACGTCAGCAAGCTATGCCTGGGTACCATGACCTGGGGAGAACAGAACACCCAGGCACAGGCATTCGAACAGTTGGATTACGCCATAGGCGCAGGCATCAATTTCATCGACACCGCCGAGATGTATCCTGTGCCCCCCAAACCCGAGACCCAGGGCGAGACAGAGCGCATTCTGGGCAATTACCTCAAGGCCCGCGGCAACCGCAATAAGCTGGTGATCGCCACCAAGATAGCCGCCCCGGGTGGCAAGGGCGATTACATACGCGACAAGATGGCGCTGGACTGGCGCAATATCCATCAGGCCGTCGATGCCTCGCTGGAGCGCCTGGGCGTCGACACCATAGATCTGTACCAGATCCACTGGCCCCACAGGAATACCAATTTCTTCGGCGAGCTGTTTTATGAACAGGCCGAGCAGGAACAACAGACACCTATCCTGGATACCCTGGAGGCGCTGGCGGAGATCATACGCCAGGGCAAGGTGCGCTACATAGGGGTCTCCAACGAGACCCCATGGGGATTGATGAAGTATCTGCAACTGGCGGAGAAACACGATCTGCCCCGCATAGTCAGTGTGCAGAACCCCTACAATCTGCTCAATCGCAGCTTCGAGGTGGGCATGAGCGAGATCAGCCACAGGGAAGAGTTGCCGCTGCTGGCCTACTCGCCGCTGGCCTTCGGCGCCCTCAGCGGCAAATACCTCGACGGCCAATGGCCCGCAGCCGCGCGCCTGACCCTATACAAGCGCTTCGCCCGCTACACGGGCTCACAACAGGCACTGGATGCGACCCGGGCCTATGTCGAACTGGCGCGGGAGTTTAACCTCAGTCCGGCGCAGATGGCATTGGCCTTCGTCAACTCCCGGCCCTTCGTCGGGGCCAACATCATAGGCGCCACCAGCCTGCCCCAGCTCAAGGAGAATATCGCCAGCGCCGGGGTGAGCCTGTCGGCCGAGCTCTTGCTCAGGCTGAACGCCCTGTCGGAGCAATTCCGCCTGCCCTGCCCCTAGGCAATCGGGCCGACGCGGCCAAACACCGGCTTGCAATAGGCGCTAAGATCACTGAAGATCTCAGCGCCTCTTTATTTTTCGGCCTGTTTACAGACCTTGGGTTAGACACATTCGATGACACATGCACAGCTGCGCGCACAATTTCCCATTCTAGAGCAAACACTGGCGGATCACCCCCTGTGTTATCTGGATACCGCCGCCACCAGCCAGAAACCCCAGTGCGTACTGGATGCCATGACGGCCTATTATCAACAGGATAATGCCAATGTACATAGGGCCGCCCACAGCCTGTCGGCCCGCGCCACCCAGGGCTACGAGGCGGTGCGCGATAAGCTGCAGCGGTTCATCAAGGCAAACAGGCGTGAGGAGATCATCTTCACCCATGGCACCACGGAAGCCATCAACCTGGTGGCCAACGGCCTGAGCAACCAATTGCAGCCAGGCGATCTCATACTGCTGGACGGCGCCGCCCACCACGCCAACATAGTGCCCTGGCAGATGCTGGCCGAGCGCTGCGGCGCCCGGATAAAACCCATTCCGCTGACCCAGGATTGTCGTCTGGACGAAGCCGCCTTCGATGCCCTGCTGGCGCTCAAGCCGAAGATAGTCGCCTTGGGTCATGTATCCAATGCCCTTGGCATAGTCAACCCGCTGCAATCTCTCATCAAGCGCGCCAAGGCCGCTGGCGCACTGACTCTGGTGGATGGCGCCCAGGCGGTGGCCCATATGCCTGTGGATGTGACCCAGCTGGATTGCGACTTCTATGCCTTCTCCGGCCACAAGATGTATGGCCCGACCGGGGTCGGCGTCCTCTATGGCAGGTATGAGGTGCTCGACAGCCTGACGCCGCTGCTCACCGGCGGTGAGATGATCAAGACAGTCAGCTTCGAGGCCACGGAATTTGGCGCCCTGCCCAATAGATTGGAAGCAGGCACGCCGCCGATCGCCGAGGTCATAGGCCTGGGGGCGGCCATCGATTTCTTGAATTCGCTGCCCAGGGCCGAACTCCAGGCACAGGAACAAGCCCTGCTGCAGCATCTGCAGCAGCAACTGAGCAGCATAGAAGGCGTGCATCTCTATGGCGCCCATGCCGACAACCTGGGGGCCGTGGCCTTCAACCTCGCCGACGAGCACCACCAGGATGTGGGCATACTGCTGGATCAACAGGGGGTGGCGGTGCGCTGCGGCCATCACTGCGCCATGCCGCTGATGCAGAGTCTGGGGCTGAAGGGCTGCTGCCGGGCGTCACTGGGGATCTACAGCAACGAGGCTGATATAGCGCGTTTCATCCAGGCACTGAAGCAGGTCAAAGACCTGCTGCTCTAGCCGGCCGTATTTTATGAGGAATAGTTATGAGTTCGACTCCGCCGCCCGATGCGACTTTCCTGGCACCACTGGCTTCCAAGGCCGAGATCCTGGCGCTGTTTGCCCAGGCGCCCGACTGGCAGGAAAAGTACCGCCAGCTGATGCTGCTGGGTAAACGCTTCCCCGTGCTCGCCAACGAGTTCAGGGTCGAGGCCGCCCAGGTCAGGGGCTGCGAGAGCAACGCCTGGCTGTATCACAGGCAGCTGGCGGGCAAACACTACTTTCTCGCCGACAGCGATGCCAGGATAGTCAAGGGGCTGATAGGCCTGTTGTTGGCGGCGAACCAGGGGCTGAGCACGGCGGAAATCGCCGCCTTCGATGCCGACGCCTACTTCAACACCCTGGGGCTCGGTGGCCAACTGAGCCCGTCACGCACCAACGGCCTCTATGCCCTGGCCAGGGCCATCAAGGCCTGTGCTGCCGCTGAGGCCGCCGGGGACTGAGCCCATGCCTACCAGATCCCGGTTTCACTCTTGCCCTGGATAGGGATCTCACCCGCCCGGTATTCCGGCAACACCCCGGCGCGCTTCTTGCTGAAGTAATGATTGGACAGGGCTATGATGGTGGGCGTCAGCAGGGTGATGGCGATGATATTGACCACGGTCATCAGCCCCAGCGACATGTCCGCCAGGGCCCACACCTGCTTGAGCGACGCATTGGAACCCCACACCACCATGCCCAGATACAGCGCCGTATAGCCGATGCGGCCCTTCCTGTTGTCCAGCTTGAACAGATGCAGGTTGCTCTCCGCATAGGCATAATTGGCGACCACGGATGAGAAGGCGAACAGGGTAATGGCCAGGGACACGAAGTGGGTGCCCGCCCCCCCCATATGCACAGTCATGGCATCCTGGATCATGCGAATGCCTTCCATTTCACCGCTGTAGCTTCCCCCCGCCAGCAACACCATGACGGCGGTACAAGTGCAGAGCACCAGGGTATCGAAAAACACCCCCAGCATTTGCACGAATCCCTGGGTGACAGGGTGATTGGGGTAAGGCGAGGCCCCCGCCGCCGCGTGAGGCACGCTGCCGGCACCGGCTTCGTTGGAATAGAGGCCACGCTGCACGCCATTTTTAATGGCGGCGCCCATGGCGCCGGCGCCGGCTTCCTGCAGACCGAAGGCGGAACTGAAGATGTTGCAAAACACGTCCGGGACCAGGGAGATGTTCATCACAGTTATGCTCAGGGCCACCAGTATGTAGCCGACGCCCATGAAGGGAACCACTATCTCGGCGAAGTGGGCGACGCGGCGCAAACCGCCCGTGACTATGAAGCCGGCCACCACGGCGATGGCCAGGCCGGCCCAGAGACGGGGAATGCCGTAGCTGTAATTGAGCGCATCTGTGATGGTGTTGGCCTGCATGGCACTGAAGCTGAAACCGTACCCCAGGAACAGGCAGACGGCGAAGCTAATCGACAGCCAGCGTTTGTTCAATCCCATCTGGATGTAATAGGCAGGCCCGCCGCGAAACTCCTGCTTGCTGTCGCGGATCTTGTACAGCTGCCCGAGCACGCTCTCGGCAAATCCGGTCGCCATGCCCAACAGGGCTATCACCCACATCCAGAACACGGCACCCGGGCCGCCGAGGGAGATGGCCACCGCTACCCCGGCAAGGTTGCCCGTGCCCACGCGCGCCGACAGGCCGGTGCAGAGGGCTTCGAAAGAACTGATCCCGGATGCGTCGTCCCTGGTGCTGTTCTTCATCACACTGAACATGTGCAAGAAGTGCCGCAACTGCACGAACCTCAACCTGACTGTGAACCAGATACCGGCGGCAACCAGGAGATAGATGAGGACCTGTCCTTCCCCCCACAGCAGATTATTGATGGGATCTATTAGGCTCAACATGATGCACAGTCCTTTTTCAATGATGGGAAAGGGAGCTTAACCCTATTCTCCCTGCCGGCGCAAAAATAGCCTACCTGGGCGACAGGTGTATGCCCGCCAGCATGCAGCGCACCGAGCCACCGGCCAGCTCTATGGTAGCGACATCCAGGGGCAGCGGTGTCACGCTGCGCTCGAGCAGCCCCAGCTGTTCGGGCGTGAGCGACGCCAGGGCGCGAACCGAGAGCGCCAGCACGGCTCCCTCCCTGGCCTGCAGTTCGATCGCATTGGCGGCAAAGTTGGCTATCTGGGTGGCGCTGAGTTCAATCAGCAGCCGCCCCGATGCCTCTATCCGCCGGCGCACTGCCGCCCGCTGGCAGGGATCCCTGATAAGCTCCAGGCCTATCATGACAAATTCGCTGGCAATGCACATGAGGACATTGGTGTGATACACGGCCTTGCCACCGGCATCCATTGCCTGGAACAGCATAGGTTCATAATTGAAGTGGCTGCAGAAGCGCTCGAGCGCCAACGGGTGGGTGCGATTCGACTGCACCGCATAGGCCACCCTCTCTACATGGTCCAGCACCATGGCGCCCGTGCCTTCGAGGAAGATCCCATCCTGTTCCAGGCCCGAGTAATCCACCAGCTCACGTACCCGAAATTCGCCTTTCAGCATCGCGATGATGTCGGCACGCCGCTCATGGCGGCGATTGTGCGGGTACATGGGATAGATGGCTATCCGCCCCCCGGAATGGGTCGAGAACCAGTTGTTGGGAAAAACAGAGTCAGGTGTCCGGCGGCCTTCGTCCTCGAAAATCCGCACGTCTATGCCATGCTCGCGCAACGTCGTCGCGGCGCGGGTCACCTCGTCATAGGCGCGGCTTGCCATGGCACTTGGACAGGATGCGGCGGCCGTCTGCTGGAAGGCATTGTCGGGCGCCGTCTGCGGATTAGGGCTGAAGTGGTGAGGCCGGATCATCACCACCACCCCAGGGGCTTGCGCGCTGCGTGCCATTCAGGCCGCCTCTCCCTTGCGTGAGGGCGCCAGCCGCAGATACATGCCGAACAGATCCCGCGGATCGTCCGGATCGGCGATCATATCCAGCTTGTCGTAGCCCTGATTGTCACTCAGTTTTTCATACACATAGCGCAGCGCGGAAAAATCTTCCACCGCGAAGCCCACGCCGTCGAACACCAGCAATTCGTCTTGGGCCCTGCGGCCGTCGGCCTGACCGCTGATGACCCGCCACATTTCGGTCACGGGAAAATCCGCTGCCAACTGCTGGATCTCCCCTTCGATGCGGGTTTGCGGCTCATACTCGACGAACACCCTGGCACGGTGGAGCAGCAGGGGATCCAGTTCCGTTTTCCCTGGGCAATCGCCGCCTATGGCGTTGATGTATACCCCGCTGCCGACCATCTGCTCCGTCAATATGGTGGCGTTGCGCTTGTCGGCCGTGCAGGTGGTGATGATCCGCGCACCCTCGACGGCTGCCTGTGCCGAATCACACACCACTATGTCAAATCCCCTGTCCTGCAGGTTGCGCTGCAGCTTGCGCGAGGCCGCCGGCTCTATGTCGTAGAGCCTCAGACTCCTTATGCCCAACATGGCCTTGAAGGCCAAGGCCTGAAATTCCGACTGTGAACCATTGCCTATCATCGCCATGGTGTCGGCCCCTTCGGGCGCCAGGTATTTCGCCATCAGCGCCGAGGTGGCGGCGGTGCGCAGTGCGGTCAACAGCGTCATTTCGGACAGCAGCACGGGATAACCCGTGTCCACATCGGCCAGGACACCGAAGGCCGTGACCGTCTGCAGACCATGGCGGGTATTCCCGGGATGGCCGTTGACGTATTTGAAGCTGAAGGCCTTGCCGTTGCTGGTGGGCATCAGCTCTATGACACCGACCTCTGAGTGGGAGGCAAAACGGGGCGACTTATCGAACAGGGACCACTGTTTGAAGTCCTCTTCGATGTAGCCGGCAAGCTCCGTCATGAAGGCTTCGACCCCCAGGCTGTCGATCAGCGCGACCATCTGTTGGACGCTGACAAAGGGAATGAGATTACCTTGTGCTATATTTTTCTGCATGCTTGCCACCGCCGGTTACCGACCTTGTCTGTGAGCGCCGCGGGTCGGCCACTCCTCCAGTGCCATCATTATAGGAAAAAGTATTTTCATTAAAAATACAAAAATATAACAATATTTGAGCAAGTTTTTGGCAATATGATAACCAGCATAATGCAATCTGCCAGGAGTCGCCCTTGAAGGACAAACAATCCCCGCTCCACATCTACGACTCATTGGATCGGGAACTCATTGCTATACTGCGTAAAGATGGCAGGGCACCCATTGCCAAACTGGCCGAGATCCTCAAGGTATCCCGTGGCACAGTGCAAAATCGCCTGGATCGTTTGATCAGTTCCGGCGCCATCCTGGGTTTCACCATACGTGCCAGGGAGGACATAGATGAGAGCATCATCCGGGCCATCATGCTCATAGAGGTCATAGGCAGGTCGACCTCGCAGGTCATCAACCAGTTGCGCGGTATTCCCGAATTACACAAGCTGCATACCACCAACGGCGCCTGGGATCTCGTGGCCGAGATACAGACTGCCAGCCTGAACGAGTTCGACCGGGTGTTGCGGCAGGTGAGGACGATCGAAGGGGTATTGAACAGCGAAACCAGCCTGCTGTTGAGCACCATCTAGCCGGGGAAGAGGGCAGCCGGCGGCCAGTGCGGCGAAAGCCATTGATGGCACTGAATAACTTGGCCATGCAATTAGCGTAACTATCCAACACCCTAGCAGGTGAAATAGGGTATAAAGGCAACAGTTCCCGGCCGGGCAGGCATAAGACTGCCGCGGCCCGACTCATCCAACAGGGATACAAAATGATCAAGGCATGCGATCTTCATCGTCGACAGCTACTCAAGGGCCTGGGGGCAGCCACGCTGCTGAGCCAACTGCCGGCCTTCCCCGTCCTGGGCGCCGCCCGCAGGCATCCCTATATCGACGGCCTGAGCTTCCTGCCGAGCGATCTTGCGGATGTCAAAGCCTCCGGCCTCGACGCCTTCATCTGCGACGTCTCCGACATAGAGGCCATCAAACAGCTCGACGGCACCATCAACTACAAACGCACCTTCAAGGCCTGCATGGCCAGCATCAAGCAGGCCAGGCAGAGGGTGGCGGATAATCCGCAGATACTGCTGCTGGGCGAGAAAGGCACAGACATCGACGCCGCCCTCGACTCACAACGCACCTCTGTGTTCTTCCAGATCCAGGGGGCCGACTGTGTCGAGGGCGATCTGAACCTGATAGAGGAGTTTCACCGCCAGGGGCTGAGGGTGCTGCAGCTGACCCATCATTACGGCAACGAGTACGCCGGCGGCGCCCTGGACTTCGACGCCAACGGCGGCCTCAACAAGCCGCTGACCGCCAGGGGCCGTGAGCTGATTTCCCGCCTCAATGAGGCCAACATGCTGGTGGATGTCAGCCACTCCAGCCCACAGACGGCGCTCGATGCCGTTAAGGCTTCCAGCGCGCCCATCATCCAGAGCCACGGCGCCGCCCGTGCCCTGGTCAAGCATGCCCGCTGCTCGCCCGATGAGGTGATCCGTGCCATAGGCGACAGCGGCGGGGTGTTCGGGGTGTTCATGATGAGCTTCTGGCTCACCTACAGGAACCCACCGACGCTGGACGACTATATCCGCCAGCTGGAGCATGTCGCCAATGTCGGCGGCGTCGAGGCAGCAGCCATAGCCAACGACTTCCCGCTGCGGGGCCAGGAAAACCTGCTGAAGCTGAACAACGACAACGCCGAGGGCGTCAAGGAATACCTTGAGTGGTGGCATAGCCTGGCCGCCAAGCATGTGCTCGGCTTCGAACGCGAACCCCAACATGTGGTGATCCCCGAGCTGAACCACATAGAGCGCATGAGTCGCATAGATCATGCCCTGGCCAAGGCCAGGTTCAAGGCCACCGACAGGGACAGATTCATGGGCGGCAACTGGCAGCGGGTGCTGCAGCAGGTATTGGTTTAACCTCGGCCTCGCCTTGGCGCCAGGGGCCAGCGGCGCTATCATAGCCGGCTGCGGCCTCAGCCAGGATAGGGATCCCATGCTCACCACACTCGCCATCTATAATTATCGCTCGCTGCGCGATGTCGTCCTGCCGCTGGGGCGCCTCAACCTGGTCACAGGGGCCAACGGCAGTGGCAAGTCCAATCTCTACAAGGCATTGAGGCTGCTGGCGCACACGGCCAGTGGCGGCGTGGTGGCCGCCCTCGCCCAGGATGGTGGCCTGGGATCCAGCTTCTGGGCCGGTCCAGAGCGGCTCAGCAGGAGCATGCTGACGGGCGAGATGCCGATAGAAGATACAGTGCGTCAGGCGCCCAAACGCCTCAAGCTGGGCTTCGCCGGCGACGACTTCGGCTACCTGATAGAACTTGGGCTGCCCAAACCCGACTCCACCAGCCTGTTCGGCCTGGATCCCCAGGTGAAGCGCGAGGCCATCTGGTGCGGCCCCCGCTATCGCCCCTCTAGCCTGCTGCTCGAGCGCCGCGGTGCCCTGGTCAAGGCCCGCAGCGCCGACGGTCGCGGCTGGCTGGCGCTGGACATGCAGATGCAACACGGCGACAGCATCTTCTCCGAGTTGGCCGATCCCGAGCGTACCCCGGAAGTGCTCAGGCTCAGGGAGAGCATACGCGCCTGGCGTTTCTACGATCATTTCCGTACCGACGGCGACGCCCCCGCCAGACGCCTGCAACTGGGCACCCACACCCAGGTGTTGCACCATGACGGCCGCGATCTGGTCTCGGCCATCCAGACCATCTTCGAGATAGGTGACAGGGAGGCCCTGGATCATGCGGTCGCCGATGCTTTTCCCGGCGCCAGCATAGCCATAGTCCCGGAGGCCAATGGCATGTTGCAGCTGCATTTCTATCAGCAGGGGCTGCTGCGGCCGCTCAATACCGGCGAGCTGTCCGATGGCACCCTCAGATACCTGCTGCTGATCGCCGCCCTGCTGACCCCCAGGCCGCCCGAGCTGATGGTGCTCAACGAGCCGGAGACCAGCCTGCATCCGGATCTGCTGCCGGCGCTGGCACGGCTCATCGCCCTGGCCTCGGACAGGAGCCAGCTGTGGGTGGTCTCCCATGCCAATCGCCTGATCAACGCCTTGGCCCAGTTCGAGCATTGCAACTGTCTGGCGCTGGACAAGCGCCTGGGCGAGACCCAAATCCTCGGGCAAGATCTGCTCAGCACCCCGAGCTGGCATTGGCAAGTCAAGCGCTGAGCCGACTGCAGCGGCGACGGTCGCCTGCAATATCTCCTAACAATTGAACCCCACAGCCGCCTCCCCCAGATGGCGGCTTCTTTGTTAGAGTCGTTAGCGCACCGCGTCCCGTCCATGCACCCAGATCCCCAGAAACCTAACAAGAGGTCAATATGCCATCACAGTCCCGCCACCGCCTCAAGCCACTGCTGCTCGGCGCCGCCTTTGTCGCCCCCCTTTGGCTCGCCACTGTGCCTCAGGCCCAAGCCGCCGCCCCGGGCGTTCCCGCCGGCGAAGATCTACGCCTGTATGACATAGCCGAGGGCGCCAGCGCGGCACGGATCCGCGCCGACATAGAGACGCTGGTGGGCTTCGGCACCCGTCATACCCTGTCGGAAAACCAGTCCGGCAGCCGCGGCATAGGCGCCGCCCGCCGCTGGGTGCAGGCCGAGTTCGAGCGTATCTCCAGTCAGTGCGGCAACTGCCTGGAGATAGTCAGGGTCGGCGAGACAGTCTCGGGCAAGCGCATTCCCAAGCCCACGGAAGTGGTCAATGTGATCGCCATCCAGAGGGGCAAGCACGATCCCAGGCGGGTGGTGCTGATGAGCGGCGATCTCGACTCGCGGGTCTCGGATGTGCTCGACGCCGACTCGGACGCCCCGGGCGCCAACGACAACGCCTCAGGGGTCGCCGGCACGCTGGAGGCGGCGCGGCTGCTGTCCCAATACCAGTTCGACGGCACTATCGTCTATGCCGTGCTCTCCGGCGAGGAGCAGGGCCTGTACGGCGGTGCCACCCTGGCCAAGTATGCCAGGGAGCATGACTGGCGGATCAAAGCCGTACTCAACAACGACATGATAGGCAATATCGAAGGCATCAATGGCGTCAAGGACAACCACAGCGTGCGGGTATTCTCCGAAGGGGTGCGCATCGCCGAGACGCCGGAGGAGGCCAGGGAGCGTTATTTCAGCGGCGGCGAGAACGACTCGGCCTCACGCAACCTGGCGCGCAAGATCAAGAGCCTGGCGGATCAATACCTCAGCAACCTGGATGTGATGCTGGTGTATCGCCTCGACAGGTTCGGCCGCGGCGGCCATCACCTGCCCTTCAACAAGGCCGGGCTGGCGGCGGTGCGCATCATGGAGACCAACGAGAACTACAACCGCCAGCACCAGGACATTCGGGTCGAGAACGGCATAGCCTACGGTGATGTGCTGGCTGGGGTGGATTTCGACTTCAACGCCAAGCTGACCGCGCTCAATGCCGTCAGCCTGGCGTCCATGGCCTGGGCGCCGGCGCCGCCGGAAGCGGTCAAGATACAGGGTGAAGTCTCGGCCGATACCCGGCTGAGCTGGCAACTGGCGGATGCGGGGAACCTGGCCGGCTATCGTGTCTACTGGCGCCTGACCACTGAGCCCGAATGGAGCCACAGCCGCTATGTCGGCAAGGTGGACAATTTCACCCTCAAGAATCTGGTGATAGACAACTATCTGTTCGGCGTCGCCAGCGTCGCCGCCAACGGCAACGAGAGCCCCGTGGTCTTCCCCGGTGCCGCCGGCGCCTTCTAGCAGGCCGAATGGCTTTTAAAAAAACGGGCACCCAGGCGCCCGTTTTTTTTCGCTTGTGCCCATAGGGGCGCAGCCTGCCACATGCCGTTATCGGGCGGCTTACCAGACGCGGGCCACCAGCCCCTTGAGGTAGAAGCCCTCGGGGAAGGCGCTGCCGATCGGGTGATCGCTCGCCTGGCTCAAACGCTCGATGAACTGGATGTCGCGTTTGGCATCCAGCGCCGCATCGGCGACTATCTTCTGGAATAAGTCTGCCGCCATCAGCCCCGAGCAGGAGAAGGTCAGCAGCACGCCACCCGGGTTGAGCAGCTGCAGGGCGATCATATTGATGTCCTTGTAGCCACGGCAGGCGCCGTTGAGTTGGGCCTTGTTGTCGGCAAACTTGGGCGGATCCAGCACTATCACATCGAAGCGCTTGCCCTCGTCGCGGTATTGGCGCAGCAGCTTGAAGACGTCCGCCTCCTTGTACTCCACATGGCTGTCGTCCAGCTCGTTGATCGCCATGTTGAGCCGCGCCGTGTCCAGCGCCAGGCTGGAAACATCGACGTTTTCGATCGACTTGGCGCCGGCCTTGGCGGCATACAGACCGAAGGTGCCTGTGTAGCAGAAGCAGTTGAGCACAGACTTGCCCTTGGCGAAGCGGCCGGCGATGGCGCGGTTATCGCGTTGATCCAGATAGAAGCCCGTCTTATGGCCCTTGGTGACATCGACGGCTATCTTGATGCCGTTCTCTTCTATGATGAGCGGCATCTCGGGCAGCTCGCCATGCAGCAACCCCGTGACAGGCGCCAGGCCTTCCTTCTTGCGCGCGTCCACGTCCGAGCGCTCATAGATGGCGCAATCGGGGAACTGCAGCGCCAGCTGGGCCACCAGGGTGTCGCGCCAGTAATCTGCGCCTGTGCTCAGCAGCTGACACACCAACACCTTGGCGTATTTGTCTATGGTGACGCCCGGCAGGCCGTCGGATTCGGCCGCCACCAGGCGATAGCCGGTCAGTCCCTGCTCGCGGATCAGATCTTCACGGCCGGCCTGGGCCCGTTGCAGACGCCGGGCGAAGAACTCGGCATCTATCTGCTCTTCCTTGTCGAAGGTCCACACCCGCACCTGAATTTGCGACTCCGGCGACCAGGCGCCGCGGCCAAGCCAACGGCCGTCATGGGCGACCACGTCGACGGTTTCGCCCGCCTGAGGTTTGCCCTTGATGTTATGTATGCCACTGGAAAATACCCAGGGGTGACGACGGTCGAGGGACTTCTCGCGTCCGGGTCTAAGTTTAATTCTGATAGCCATGAGTCTGCCTTATGAGAGGTGCGGCGAACGATAATGGCGCAAGTCTGGTCCACTATCCACAGGCGCGGATCATACCTCTTACGCGCCCGCTGTCAAAGCCGCAGGCCTGGCTCAAGGGAACCTATGCTGCAAATAACGCCATAGGGCTGAAATACCCGGGCCATTCGCAGGGTCTGTTAGAACACCCATGCATTGAGTATGGGGCTCGGATCGGATTGGTGGCTGCCCAAACCAAAATTATGCCTGGCTGGAAAAATGCTACTAATCTTATGCTTGCATCAACAACTGAATGCAATAACAGTAAGGAAGAAACAATGAACAAGAAAACTCAGAGCGCATTATCCGGCGCAGCATTGGCCATGGCCATGGCGAGCATGGCGGGATATGCCGGCGCGGCGGAGCCCATGCCCATGACCAGCGACAGTGCAGATTTAGTACATTGTTATGGCGTCAACGCCTGTAAGGGTCATAACGATTGCAAGACAGCCGAAAACGCCTGCGCCGGTCATGGCAAATGCAAGGGCACTGGCTTCGTCGCCACCACGGCCAAGAGCTGTGACATGGTCGGCGGCAAGGTCGCAGACGACTGGGTTGGCCAGATAGCCAACAGCGAACTGGTGCACTGCTACGGCATCAATGCCTGCAAGGGTCACAACGACTGCAAGACAGCCGAGAATGCCTGTGCCGGTCACGGCAAGTGCAAGGGCATGGGCTTCGTCGCCACCCCCAAGAAAGCCTGCGACAACATGGGCGGTAAGATGATGGACATGGGCAGCTAGCCTCACGCCCGTCTAACGGCAAGTGCCGGCCCCGGACGGGACCGGCCTTCTTCCCTCCAAGGAGAGACAGTGACAAACACAGTGATCACTCAGCCCTTCCTGGGTTTCGGCCTGGGACTGAGGACCCAACATTTCGAACATGTGCTGACACAGCAACCCGAGGTCGACTGGTTCGAGGTGATATCGGAAAATTTCATGGTCGGCGGCGGCAAGCCCAGGTATTACCTTGAGGCGATTGGCGAGCGCTACCCACTGGTGATGCATGGGGTGTCGCTGTCGATCGGCAGCACAGATCCCCTGGACATGGATTATCTCAAGGCGCTGAAACAGCTGGCAAACCAGGTGCAGCCGCGCTGGATCTCGGATCATATCTGCTGGACCTCCATCCACGGCATCAACAGCCACGATCTGCTGCCGCTGCCCTACACAGAGGAAACCGTCAGACACGTGGCCGCCCGGGTGCGCCAAGTGCAGGACTTTCTCGGTCGGCGCATCTTGCTGGAAAATGTCTCCAGCTACCTGTCCTATAAAGACTCCAGCATGGACGAGTGGCAATTCCTCAATGCCGTGGCCGAGGAGGCCGACTGCCTGATCCTGTTCGACGTCAACAACATCTATGTCAGCGCCCGCAATCACGGCTTCGAGCCCCTGGACTATATCCGTCAAATGGATCCCAGGCGGGTGCAACAGATACATCTCGCCGGTCACAGCGACTACGGCGACTATGTGATAGACACCCATGACAGTCCCATCTGCGATCCCGTGTGGGACCTGTACAGTGCGGCTTTAACGCACCTGGGTCCCGTCAGCAGCATGATAGAGAGAGACGCCAACATCCCTGAGTTTTCCGTGCTGGAGCAGGAGTTGGCAATGGCGCGTACCTTAGCCTTGCAGACCCTGCCACAACTGGCGGCCGACCATGGCAAACACCACAGCGCCGGTCTGCCGGGCCAAGATGCCAAGCGGATGGGCAGCCTATGAGCAAAGACCAACAACAGGCGGACAAGGGCCGCCTGCATCAGCTGCAACAGGACTTCATGGCCTACCTGCTGCAGGGCGAGCCCGGGCCGGCGCTGGCCGACAGACTCAAACGCCAGATACGGGATCAGGGCGGCATCAGCCTGGACACCCGCATCGGCATCTATGCCAACGCCTACAGGGTGCGGCTGACGGAAGTGCTGGAGACTGATCACCCCAACTTGGCGCTGTACCTTGGCGACGACCTCTGGAACACCCTAACCTCGGCTTTCATCCAGGCCAGGCCATCCCAGTTCAGATCCCTGCGGGACTTCGGCGATGCCCTGCCGGACTTCCTGCGGCAACACCCTCAATTCAATCAAGATCCCATCCTTGCCGATATCGCCGCCTTCGAGCGCCGGCTGCTGAACGCCTTCGACGCCCCCGAGCAGCCAAGAGCCGCTTTCGAGCAACTGCAAGGCCTGGCGCCGGCCCTCTGGCCCGGCTGTCGATTGAGGTTTCATCCCAGCGTGCAGCTGTTCAAATGCCACAGCAACGCGGTGGAGAGCTGGCAGGCATTGAAACAGGGACAGGCACCGGCAGCGGCAGATTATTCGGCGCAGCGGGCCTGGCTGCTGTGGCGCGGCGAGAGCCGACTGACAGAGTTCATCTCCCTGGCGCCCTACCAGCTGGCGCTGCTCGAAGGCTTCCTCGCCGGCGAGGACTTTGCCACTCAGTGTGCAGCCATGCTCGCCTATGTCGATGCCGATCAGGCCCCTGTGACTGTGCTGCAATCGCTGCAGGCCTGGTTCTCCATGGGACTGATAGCCAGGCTGGACCCAGGCCGGCAAGGCTGATGCAGGGCGCTAGCCGACACTGAGGGCAAGCTCAGAGGAAAGTGCTGATCTGCGCCAATGCCTTCTTGCGAATGGCATGCTCAGGCACAGTCGCATCCTCGGCCGGATAGCCCACCACCAACAACATATAGGGACGCTCATTATCCCTGTCCCGCCGACAGATCTTGCTCAAAAAGCTCATCGGCTTGGGGGTATGGGTCAGGGTGCCGAGCCCGGCATGGTGCAGCGCCTGGATCAGGAAGCCTGTGGCTATGCCAACCGACTCGTGGACATAATAGTTGCTCTTGTCGCCCTCCCCGGCCCCTGAGCGTTTCTGGCTGAAAATCGCAATCAACCAGGGCGCATGTTCGAGATAGGCCTTATTGGCGTCCGTCCCCAGAGGTTTGAGGGCATCGAGCCACTCCTCCCCGGCGCGGCCATCGTAGAAGGCCTGCTCCAACGCCTCGGCCTCCAGGCGGATCTGCGCCTTTATCTCTGGACTGGCTATCGCCACGAAATGCCATGGCTGGTGATTCGCCCCATTGGGGGCGGTTCCCGCCGCCAGCAGGCACTGCTCTATGATGGCCCGGGGAACCTGCCTGTCGGAAAACTTGCGGATAGAATGACGCCGCTTCAGCGCCTGATAGTTATCCGCGGCGCGGCGCAGCATTTCATCTTGGGGGTATTCAACAAAATCCGTTAGGGCTAGATGCAGTTCTGTCATGGCACTTCCTTGAGACTCTAGGTTAATAAACAGGCATATCCGTAAGCTAACAAAGAAATCGCCGACGGCACAGCCACAGAGATCATTTCTGCCATGGGCAATGCCTGACGACATCCGGATACCAGCCCGGATCCAACACAGGGACAGGGACTCAAGCGGTACTTTAAGGCGGCGAAAATCAGCCCCAAAGGCGCGCGGCCCAAGCCGGGCGCCACTCGGCAATCACAAGCTAACAGATTGTTTATGATGTAATAAATATTTCATCTTAGGCTTGCTTGCAAAAGGATCGGGCGTTGACTATTTTTTTTTGGCATCTTTTCGGATGCTGAAATTGGATACGGGTCATTTAGCGTGGTGTGTGCGCTCACCACCGACAACTCTTAAATAAGGAAATTAATCATGAATAACACAATCGATGTGCTGGTAATCGTTGACGCAGAAAGAGCCCTGGCAACAGGTAACTTGGGCGCGCATGTACTGTTAGCCGACAGCACAGGACAAAACAGCAGCACATGGGGCGCTGAGCTCACTACGACTTGCCACAATGGCCAAACCATCAACTGGCGTGTCGAAGCCGTTAGCCCAAGCAGCGCGGTTGCCATAGTGAAGTTTACCGGCCAGGCCATCAACACAGAAGTCATAGCGCCCAACAAGCAAACCAGCGGTTCCAATAATCCTTTCTGGACGTCAGAAGTGGAAACCCGCACTTGTGCCAACTACCAATACTCGATCGTATTGGATCTCGATGGCAAGCAAATGACCTTCGATCCATTCATCAACGTCGTAAGCTAAGCGCCGGCAGTTAGCACCGGCCAAGCTACAGGGCACTTACCCGAGTGACTCAAGTACAAGGCATGGGGCCGCATGGCGCCATGCCTTCTCCACTACCCGACACAGCTGCTTCATCGCCACACCCTGCCGCGCGCATATCATCCATGACAGCACCTCATTCAGCCTGAGCAAGCCGCGATTTGAACATACAGCAGCGCTCCAATGGTTTGACTCGCATTCGAATATCGGCACAATAAGCCTGTCCGGCACCCGCCGGCACCAACAGCCGCGGCCATGGACCGCAGCCGAGCAACGCCAGCGAGGAAACATCGCCCTTGAGCCCCTCATACCCTATCCCCCAGGGACTGAACCCAGCCCCGAACCCTGGCGCTGAACCTGATGCTAAACCTGGCCTCAGGCTGGGGCTGGCCATGTGGTCCCACAACCAGTGGCAACACAGCGTCTATGGCGCCGGCTGCCGCAGTGCCGGGCGCCTCGAACGCTATGCGCAGATCTTCAATACGGTCGAAGGCAACACCAGTTTCTACGCCACCCCGGCAGGTCACACTGTCAACAACTGGCATGCGGCCACCCCGGACAGCTTCCGTTTCACCTTCAAGCTGCCCCAGGTCATCACCCACAGACAACAACTGCAGCACTGCGACAGCGAACTGAGGGATTTCTTCAACGTGATGACCCCGCTCATGGGCAAGACAGGTATCCGGAAAATCCAGCTGCCGGCCCACTTCGGCCCCGAGGCCTTGCCGATACTGGCGCGTTTCCTCGAACGTCTGCCGAGCGGGTTGCCGCTGGGGGTCGAGGTACGCCACCCGGCCTTCTTTGCCAAGGGCGAGGCCGAGCGGGCGCTGAACCGGCTGTTGCATGGCAGAGGCTGCAACCGCATCATAATGGACAGCCGGCCACTGTTTGCGCTGCCGCCCCAAGATGCCGCCATCCGCGATGCCCACAGCAAGAAACCCAGGGTGCCGGTGCATGCCATAGCCACCGCCGCCAACCCTGTCAGGCCAACCGGACGAGGCGATTGCAGGGCTCGCCCAGGCCAATCCGGCGACCCAGCCGCCGCGAGACAACGACGCCTTCTTCGACAACTGGTTGCAACAACTGCCGCTGTGGCTCGGCGAAGGCAAACAGCCTTACCTGTTCATCCACACCCCGGACAACGCCGGGGCTCCCGAGTTGGCGCTGCGGCTATACCAAAAACTGCGCCACAGGCTCGCCATGGATGCCGAGTCTCCCCAAGCCAGACTCAAGCTGCCGGAGCTGGCCTTGTTACCGCCCGAACCACAACAGCCACAGTCACAGCTGGGACTGGAGTGGTAATAAGTCACAGCAGACCCGCCCCCACAGCTTGGGTCGAGCGGCCAAACAGCTAGGTGCAGCGACCCCGGTGGGCTTCGCATCGAATTTTCCCCCGGCCAGGGATGGCAGTCACTCACAGGCTATAGCCGCTTCGATGACCACTCATCGGCCGCCGATAACAGCAATGCTATTTACCTGTTGTTATGGTTGATGATGTAAGAGATAGTTGTTGCTTTCTCATGGGCAGGCTCGATAGCTAAGCAGGGTGAAGGCTGCAGTCAGGCCGACAGCCAGACACACCCCATGGCTCAATCCCCGAAGGAAACCACAGGCATGGAATTGGAAATCTATGTGATAGACGCGTTCACCAGTGAACAGTTCAAGGGCAACTCGGCGGCCGTGGTGCCGGTCGACACCTGGCCCCCGGCAGCATTGATGCAGGCCATCGCGACGGAAAACAACTTATCGGAAACCGCCTTCATCAGGCCCATGGCCGCCAGTGAGTATGATATCAGGTGGTTTTCACCGCTCACGGAAATCGATTTTTGTGGTCATGCCACCCTGGCCGCCTCCTTCGTGCTGTTTGAATATTTCAATGCGCCTGAGCAACTCAGTTTCCACACAGAAAAAGTCGGCAAGCTGACCGTCAGCCAAGGGGCAGAGGGACGGATTGAGATGAGTTTTCCCAATCGAATGCCCAGCCCGCTGGCGACAGTGCCCGCCGAGCTGCTCCAAGGACTGTCAATTCCGCCCAAGACGGTGTTGCTGAGCGAGCAGGCCTACTTCGCCGTCTATGACAGCGAGCAGGATGTATTGCAGGTCGAGACGGATAATGCACAATTGAAACGCCTGGCCCCCTTCGATGTGGTGGTGACCTCGGCCTCCGACAGCTACGATTTTGTCAGCCGCTATTTCTGGCCGGCAAACGGGGGCGATGAAGATCCCGTTACCGGTTCCATTCACGCCGGACTGGTGCCCTATTGGAGTCAGCGGTTGGGCAAAAACGTACTGACGGCCTATCAAGCCTCCTCCCGGGGTGGCCTGTTGTATTGCGCCCTGAGCGGCGCGCGCGTGCTGGTTGCCGGTGACGCCGTACTCTATATGAAAGGCAAGATTTACCTTTAATCCTGTATCAAATCAGTGGCCGCGGCCAAGGCAATGGTTGCGGCAGTTTTCTGGGCAAGGGCGCCGGCATTGACTATGGTTAATTATGCTCTTCAAGCGCATGTGTCGGATATAAACTCAGGCACCCAGGATCGCCGCTCTCTGTCCTGTAGGTGTCGTTTGATAACAGGATATGAGACGATGAATAATCTGCAAAAAACAACCTTGACCCTCGCCCTCCCCGGGCTGTTATTCTCAACTGCCGCACTGGCAACCCACAGCTGGGGCAGCTATCACTGGGCCCGCACCGCCAGCCCTTTCACGCTGCAGGTCATCGACAGCACCAGCGCCGACTGGCAGGGGGAACTCACTGAGTCACTGGCCCAATGGTCCCAGTCTGCAGTGCTGAATCTCCAGATCGGCGCGACAGACAACGGCAGCCGTACCCGCAAACGCTGCGCCATGGTCACAGGCAAGATGCGGGTCTGTAACGCCGCCTATGGCTACAACGGTTGGTTGGGGCTGGCCTCCATCAACCTGGACAGCGCGGGCCACATCATCAAGGGCACCGCCAAGATGAACGACAGTTACGCCAGCTACTGGACCGCAGAAGAAAAGAATCACGTCATGTGCCAGGAAATCGGCCATGTGTTCGGGCTGGGGCACACCAGTGAAGACGGCAGCAGCCAGAATACCTGTATGGATTACAGCCAATCGAGCAGCAGCCAATGGCCCAACACCCACGACTATCAGATGTTGGCCGACATCTATGCCCATCTGGACAGCTACGACAGCTTCGCCGACAGCAGCGAGCCCACCGGTAGCTGCAGGGGCAAGAAATGCGCTAACAAGGGCTTCGGCCTGGGTCACAGGATCTACGGCAACGAACACTTCGAAATCTGGGCCGAAGCCGAAGCCGACGGCACCCTGACGCTGCACCATGTTTACCTGGTCGATGGTCACGCACCACACTAGCCTCAGACTCGCCGCCCCCATCCGGGGACGGCGGTTACATTCAACGGGTAATTAACCTTGTTTTCGAGCGCTTTCCTCAGTAGATTAATACCTTAGGGCACAAGCCCAAGCTGAAGAACAACAGACGAAGGACAACAGACAGAGTCAGGACGACAAGCCTGCTGCCATCCATGGCAAGACTCACGCAATTTGTTCCGTCGCCCTGCGGCAACTCCGAAGGGGAATGACTGTAACCTGTGGCGGTGATTGCTGGCTGGAGCCGGAAATGAGTGATGGATCTCCTCATTCTATATAGTGGCATTAATGATTAAAAAATAAGACGATTCCATTTACCTCTCCTAGTGACATTAGATAAAACGGAGGCTTGTATGAAGTATGAATGCCCAGAATGTTCGCGGACAATTTTTAATCGAAGACTGGATAACTGTGAGTTTTGCTCAGCTGCTATACCCGAGAATTTAAAATTTTCAGATGCTGATAAAAAACAAATAGAAAATGAACATCAAGAATTAATGAAACGTGAGTGTGAAATAGAGCCACCACTGCGTCGATATGTCGGTGGAGCTTTTTAAGTTAAGATGCCCCGTTCACAAATAACTGTGGCATTCCGTCAATTAACACCTGGCTAAAAACCGGCCCATACGCATAAAAAGTGATGGATATTCTTACCCTCTTTACAGGACCTCTTTAAATATTGTTTCCGCACAAGAAGAAACAAGTCTTCTCAGAGTGGAACACTCTGGACACCAACTCGTCACGCTACGAAATGATGGGGAGAATTTTCGAACACCTTACCATCTGATATCATTTAAAAATCAAGGGTGAGCGCTAATGCATTGCAGTTACAAAACAACAAAAACATCAATTGTTTTATTCATCCTCTTTATTTCAGGCTCGATTTCAACTTCAGCAAGTGAAGACAACCGGCCCTTGCGAAAAGAAAATATCGTCAGAATAGAACAGCCTCCTGAAATCCAATACAATAGTGCTCTTATTCAAGAGAAAGGTCTCAACATACTAGTGTATGAATCCTGGGACGGGTATCACGTTCGCAAAGGAAATTTACATTACTCACAAGTGGATATGTCGAAATAAAAAATAAAATTCACTCCCCAAAAGGTTGTTTCAGCACACAAAAATGCAAAAATCAGAACTTCAGTTAGCCAAGTCACAATAAACAATGATGAGTGGCTCTACTATATCGAATCAAAAAGCTACAAGTCTGAGGCTATTGCTTATAGAGCAAAACTTGTGGATAGCAGCCTGGTAGAACAACAAAGACTCTCATTGGAAATGCCTATATCCCCTGCAAGCAATGCCAAGTGGCATGTGGTTGACGGTAATAAAGTGGGCTTGGTCTATAGAGAGAAGCTATGTTGTAAATTATACTTTTCCATCAGCAATAATGGCATAGATTTTGATAAACCTTCATATATAGGAAATTCTGGTTCTATGCCATATCTTTCATCCTTTAGTGATGGAAAGCTTCTTTATTTATTTCAAAAAGGTTTCAAAACAAGCAAGACAAAAGCGAATGGCGAACCAATATTTATTATGAAATCACATTTTAGAATGTCTAACGATATGGGTAAAACATGGGGTGAGCCTACTCCTCTCACTTTAACCAATGCTACTGTTCATGATGCAACAGCTGTTTCGAGATCTGATGGCAACATGGACATTTATTACTCTTATCCTGTCGATGAGGAAGGGGAGCTGTCATTGTGGCGCAGATGTATTAAAAGTAACGCCAAGCTAGGTGATGAGGAATTGGTGGTTGAACATGATTTTGGCAATATTGCCAAGCCTTCTCCTCATCGTTTGAAAAATGGTCAAGTGCTTATCACATTTGTAGAACAAGGAAAGGTAGTATTGGAAGGAGATCATAATATCCATGCAGCCGTGATATCGAGTGATGCAATCTGCAACTGAAAAGAACAAGAGAAACCATAGGTAGAAAGACAGGACAGGCACAACTCTTTACTTACAGGTTTCACCCAGCCCCCTTCGAAGTTGCCGCGGGGCGTTGAAGAAAGTCGCGTAACGCCGACAGGACGTCGGCGTAGCTTTCGGGCTATCGATTCAATCAAGAGCCCGATGCCCCATCGGAAGCGTTAGTGACTTTCGAATAAGCCCAAGGGGCTGTCAACTTCGTGGGGTGGCACGGGGAGCTCCAGAACAGCAGGGTAGGACAGAACTCATTGCGACTCTACTCTGCTGCCAATGAGTACACCAGAATAAGCACTGTTGCGCCAATGGCCGTTGGCGGCATGGATGCCGCCGTCGAGCCGACAGGGATGTCTTCACGGCGTGTCATTGGTGTAACAGTGCGAAAGCCCACGGCAGGTGATGAGTAACACAGATATTTACAGTGACTCTATCAGTAGGATAGCGGCGCCGATACCGACAGTGGGTATCGACATCAGGCTGAACGGATAGTGGCGGATAGTGGGGACAGCCAAAACTCTTTTTCAACCTCAATTGCAGCCGCAGGTTACACATCCCCTTCGGAGTTGCCACGAGCGTTGAAGACGCTTTATTAAACCAAAGTCGCGTAACCTCGACAGGGCGGCAAGGGGTGAGCCAAGGCTGGGCTCAATAGACCCCCCTGGTGCCGGCCGAATCATTCGCTTCGACGCCTGTGCATGTCCCGGTATTCTCCCGGGTGCAGGTATGAAACCCGAGATAGCTGAATTCGGTTGACGGCGCCTTGCCCGTCGTCAGGTACTGGTGGAGCATTTCCGCCCCCAGGCGCCCCATTTCGAAGGGACGCTGGCCGATATTCACGGTAGACAGCGCTTGCTCGAGCGCCTCGAGCTGCAGCGCTTCGGTATCGGCGGAGATGATCACTGTCTCGTGACTACTGATCTGCCGCCTGTAGGGTGTCATCCGCGTTATGTAGTGGGGTGAAAACTGGGCGAATCCCGCCACGGCGATGAACACGGGCACGGACTTTTTCAGCACCAACTCCAGCTGGTTCAACGCCATGTCGCGTTTGCCCGAAGTATAGAAGGGGCACCTGTCATATTCCTTCCAGCCATTCGCGTCATCGAGGCGCTGGCCCGTAGCCTCACCGGATAAGGCGAAGCGCACCCCACGGATCCGCTCATCAAGATTCGGGGTGCTGACGTTGCCGGACTGGATACACACCAAGGTTTGCCCCTGGGTCTTGAACTGCTTGGCGTAGTTGCCCAGGGCGACACCCAGATCGAAATTATTGGTACCGACATAGGCCAGGCGGTAGCCACTATGTTCCGGCAGGAGATCTGAGTCGAAGGTGATGACGGGAATATGCCTGGCTTTGGCCGACACCAGGGCATGCTCGACCAGATATTGAGAGTCTGTGGTCGAAACCAGCAGGCCATCGACGCCGTGCGCTATCATCTCATTGATGGCAATCACCTGCTCCCTTATGTCCTGAAAATACTCGGGCCCACCGTATAGGCAGTCAATCCTTAGTTCGGCACTGGTATGCGCCTTGGCGTAAGCCTGGCAGCCATGCAGTGACTGCTCGTAAAAACTGTCCTTCTTGGTCTTGCCTATCAGCCCCAGGGTTAGCGTCTCCTGGGCCAGAACCTGGGGAATGGCAAACAAGGCCCCCAAACAAAGGAGAGGGAAGAGAGATAAAGCTTTCATGGCGATCGTCCCTGTAGAGCTAGGATTTCCTTTATGGCTTTAAGTAAAAGCCACTAAATATCATAGTACTATACGCCTATAGCGGGAGAAAACGAAAGCCCAGTGCCCAGCCTTTGCGCCAGGTCACACGGCCGAGCCCGGCGCCGCCGGCATACCCAAACGGCCTCGCTGCATGTCACAGGGGGAGCTATGCAGTGACCAATGCCAGACAATGAGTGGCTCGGTAGCCCCCCTTTGACACGGCAAGCCTGGAGCCATAACCAGGATGAATGAGCAAAAAAAACCAGCCCTGAGGCTGGTTTTTTCGTTAGTGCACCGCATCAAGGCGAGCCGTAGCGGCTTAAACCTGTGGCCGCATCGCCGGGAACAGGATCACGTCACGTATGGTGTGGGTGTTGGTAAACAACATCACCAAACGATCTATGCCTATGCCCTGACCCGCAGTCGGTGGCAGGCCGTGTTCCAACGCAGTGATATAGTCGGCGTCGTAGAACATGGCTTCGTCGTCACCCGCGTCCTTGGCATCGACCTGGGCCTTGAAGCGACTGTCCTGATCTTCGGCGTCGTTGAGCTCGCTGAAGCCGTTGGCCACTTCACGGCCACCGATGAAGAACTCGAACCTGTCGGTGATGAAGTGGTTGTCATCGTTGCGACGCGCCAGTGGCGAAATGTCCGCCGGGTAGCCCGTGATGAAGGTAGGCTGCATCAGCTTGGGCTCGGCGGTTTCACCGAAGATCTCTTCCAGCAGCTGACCACAGGTCCAGAAGTCTTCGACCTTCATCCCCAGGCTCAATGCCAGTTCACGCATGAAACCGACGTTCTTGACCTCTTCATAGGTCATGGCCTGGATGGTGGCATTGTCCGGATTGTAATGCTTGATGGCGTCCAGCATGCTCATGCGGGTGTATGGACCGCCGAAGTCGACCGTATGCTCGCCGTAAGGCATGCTGGTGCTGCCCATGAGTTCCAGCGCGATGGAGCTGAGCATCTCTTCGGTCAGATCCATCAGATCTTGGTAGTCGGCATAGGCCATATAGAATTCCATCATGGTGAATTCCGGGTTATGGCGTGGCGACAGACCTTCGTTGCGGAAGTTGCGGTTGATCTCGAACACCCGCTCGAAGCCACCGACCACCAGACGCTTGAGGTACAACTCGGGCGCGATACGCAGGTACATGGCCATGTCGAGGGCATTGTGGTGAGTCACGAAGGGACGCGCCGAGGCACCGCCGGGGATCACGTGCATCATGGGGGTTTCAACTTCCATGAACTCTTTTTTGATCATGAAGTTACGGATAGCCGCAACCACTTTTGAGCGCATGATGAAGGCCTGGCGTGACTCTTCGTTGACGATGAGATCCACGTAACGCTGACGGTAGCGGGTTTCCTGATCCGTCAGGCCATGGAATTTCTCCGGCAAGGGACGCAGCGCCTTGGTCAGCAACTGGTATTCTTCCATGTTGACGTACAGATCGCCCTTGCCCGACAGGTGCAGCTGACCCGTGACCCCTATGATGTCACCTATGTCCAGCCCCTGATAACGCTCCTTCAGCTCACCCTGCACGCTCTTCTCGGCATAGGCCTGGATGCGGCCGGACACGTCCTGGATCACCAGGAAGGGACCACGCTTGGCCATGATGCGACCTGCGATGCTGGTCTTGAAGCCCAGGGCTTCCAGCTCTTCCTTGGTGTTCTGGCCATACTGTGCCTGCAACTCGGCGGCCTTATGGGTACGGCGGAAGGTATTGGGATGCGCATTGGCTTCACAAGTCGGGCGTATGTGCTCCAGCTTGGCACGGCGCTCGGCGATCAGCTTGTTTTCATCTTGTACTAAATCAGTCATCTCGTTTCTCATCTATAGCTTCAATTCGGTAGCGGTGGCTCGTTGCCGGCGGCTTACAGGCCGGACTTCAGGCTGGCTTCGATAAACTTGTCCAGATCGCCGTCGAGCACCTGTTGGGTGTTGCGGTTCTCGACCCCGGTACGCAAGTCTTTGATGCGGGCGTCGTCGAGCACATAGGAGCGGATCTGGCTGCCCCAGCCGATATCCGACTTGGCGTCTTCGGCGGCCTGCTTGTCGGCGTTCTGCTTGAGCATTTCCAGCTCATACAGCTTGGCCTTGAGCTGCTTCATCGCCGCGTCGCGGTTCTTGTGCTGGGACCTGTCGTTCTGGCACTGCACCACGGTATTGGTCGGCAAGTGGGTGATACGAATCGCCGACTCCGTCTTGTTGACGTGCTGACCACCGGCACCCGAGGCGCGGTAGGTATCGATACGCAGTTCCGCCGGATTGATATCTATGGTGATATCGTCATCAATTTCCGGATAAACGAACACTGAGCAGAACGAGGTATGGCGACGGCCGGACGAATCGAACGGCGACTTGCGCACCAGGCGGTGAACCCCGGTCTCGGTACGCAACCAGCCGAAGGCATATTCGCCGCTGAACTTGATGGTCGCGCCCTTGATACCGGCGACATCGCCGTCGGTGACTTCCATCAGCTCAGGGCTGAAGCCATGGGCCTCGCCCCAGCGCAGGTACATGCGCAGCACCATGTTGGCCCAGTCCTGGGCCTCGGTGCCGCCCGAGCCTGACTGGATATCCAGGTAGCAGTCGGAGACATCGTTCGGGCCGGAAAACATCCGGCGGAACTCGAGTTCCGCCAGGCTCTTCTCCAAATCGCTCAGCTCGCTGCTGGCCTCATTGAAGGTATCCTCGTCGGCTTCTTCTATCGCCAGTTCCAGCAGGCCCTCGACATCTTCCAGGCCCGTGTCCATGGTATTGATTGTCTTGACCACTGCCTCGAGCGCGGCGCGCTCTTTCCCCAGCGCCTGGGCGCGTTCGGGATCGTTCCACACTTCCGAGCTTTCCAGCTCGCGGCTGACTTCTTCTAGACGCTCTTGCTTGGCATCATAGTCAAAGATACCCCCTAAGGAGCTGGGTGCGGTCCGCGAGCTCCTTAATCTTGAATTTTACCGGATTGACTTCAAACATGAATTTCCAACTTAAATTAACGGTAGACACTGGTTGCAACCGCATATTTTAACCTAAGCGCGGCTTGAAACCTAGGGGGCTAGTCCAGGTTAGCGCCAGAATAGCGATGATTATTTTTACACCAGGGCCGACTAGGGCGCGTCCGCTCAAAATGCAGCCCCTCAGCGCAAAATTAACCTAACCACACGCCCGTGACCACACCGGCGCAGGCAAAGCCGGCCACCAGCAGCACTATGTGCGGCCGGAATAGCTTGAGGCAGCCGAAGCCCACCAACACCAGCGCCATATCCTGGGGCGAGACCACGCCGTTGCTGAACACAGGCCGGTACAGGGCCGCCAACAGCAGCCCCACCACGCAGGCGTTGACCCCGGCGATGGCGGCGGCAATTCTGGGACGGGCGGCGATGAAATGCCAACTGTCCAGGCCCACCAGCATCAGCAAAAAACCCGGCAGGAAGATGGCCCCGGTCGCCACCAGGGCGCCCAGCAGCGGCTGCTCGAGCCAAAGCTCGGCCCCCAAAAACGTCGCCAGGGTAAACATGGGCCCGGGCACGGCCTGGGCCAGGGCATAGCCTGTGAGGAAGCGATCGCCGCTCATGGCCTGGGCGACATGGGTCTCCAGCAGCGGCAGCACCACATGACCGCCGCCGAACACCAGGCTGCCCACCTGATAGAACTGGGCGAACACCAGAGTCAGGCCACTGCCCTGGGACAGCCAATAGAAGGAGGCCAACAGCAAGGCGCCAAACAGCCCCAGCCAGACCGGATTGAGCCTGATGGCCGGCGCGCTAGTGGCCGCTTCCCCCGCCTGCTGGCCGTTGAGCCAGACAGCACCGGCGATGGCCCCAAGACACAAGAGCAACAGCTGCGCCCCCATGGCGGGCAGCAGCAACATGGTGACGGCGCTCGCCAGCATGAGTCCTTGGGTGAGCTTACGGCGGCAAAACTGGCCGAACATGCCGAGCACCGCATCAAACACCACCACCACGGCCAGCAGTTTGAGACCATGGATGACGCCGTTGAAATAGCCATTGTCCAGCCATTGGGCACTGGTCACCGCCAGCAAATACAAGAGGATGAAGGATGGCAGGGTGAAACCGGCGAAGGCGGCCAGGGCGCCGTTCAATCCGCCGCGGTAATAGCCTATGGCGAAACCCAGCTGGCTGGAGCCAGGCCCGGGCATGAATTGACTCAGGGCCACCAGGCCGGCGAAGCGCTTGTCATCCAGCCAGCCCAGCTCCTTGACGAAGGTCTGGCGGAAATAGCCTATGTGGGCCGCCGGGCCACCGAAACTCACCAGCCCAAGAGAGAGAAAACGTAAAAAGATCTGCCACATATAGCTAAGGTTCCCTGCAATGATACGACTGGGCCAGATTATGACATCAAGATGCCCCAGAGATGACATCCGGGGGAATAATTTTGCCTGGGCCGGGTGCGACTCAGGCCTCGCGTTCCAGCATCAGCAGCACTTCGAAGTGATCCGTGTGGGGGAACATGTCGAACAGCTGCACCTTGGTGATCGCATAACCTTGAATATGGGCCAGATCTTTGGCCAAGGTCTTGGGGTTGCAGCTGGAATAGAGGATAGCCCGGGGGGCGAACTCGCTCAGGGAGCGACACAGGGCCTCGCCTATGCCGCGCCTGGGCGGGTTGACTATGATGAGATCCGGCTTATCTGCAGCGCTTTCGCCCCTGGCGAAATCGGTGGAATCCAGGGCGCTGAAGCTGACCTTTTCCAACCCCATGGCCGCGGCCGACATTTTGGCGCAGGCGATGGCCTCGGCCTCTATCTCTATGCCTGTTAAGCTGATGTCTTTGGCGGCGCAGTGCAGCCCGAAGCCGCCGACGCCGCAGAAGAGATCCCAGAGGCTGGCCGGCTTGAATTCGGCCACCCAATCGCGGGCCGTCCGGTACAGCTGGGCCGCGACCTGCGGGTTGGTCTGGAAGAAACTCTTGGGGCGGATATACAGAGGCACATCGTTGAACCTCTCTTCCAGCCGGGTCTGCCGGGTGAGAAAGATCTCTTCCTCGCCTTCGAGGATCGCCATATGCACAGGCTGTATGTTGACCGACACCAGCTTGATCTGCGGATATTCCGCCAGCAGCTTGGGCAGTTCACGCTCGATGCGCGCTATGGCCTGGTGGGAGCGCAGCACAAACCTGAGCATATACTCACCTTTGGCCTGACTGCGGGTCAGGAGCACAAACTTGAGCTCGCCCTTGGCCTTGGAAACCTGGTAGGGCGGCAGACCCGCTTGGCGCACGAAGGCCTCGAGTCGATGCAGCAACCGCTGCATGTCGTCGGGATAGAGACTGCAATCGCAGAGGCTGACCGCCTCGCCGCTTGGGCTGAGCAGCCCCAGGATTGGCTGATGGGCGGCGCCCAGGGCCACCATCTTGGCCTTGTTGCGAAAGGCGGTTTCGGCACTCAACACGGGCGGCAAGTAGGCTTGCACCGCAAAATTGGCCAGCAGCGCCTGTAGTTCGCGGGTCTTGGCCGCGACTTGCTCGGCCATGGGCAGCCGAATATGACGGCAGGACAGGCATAGACCAGACTCAAAATAGGCACACTTCACGGCAAGATCACTCGGCTGTATCCGAACCCATACAGGGCTCATGTTAGGGCTCATGCCAAGGCTCATATTAGAGTCTCATATTAGAGCCTCATATTAGAGCTTTGGCTGAAAACGCCACACTCTAGCGTTTTTCGGCGCAAAAATCATTATTCATCACCCGGGCTAAGACAATTCCAACTCATCGACATCGGCGAGTCGCGCCCTGGGACCCAAGGTTTGGGTTAACCAGTCGATGGCCTCCTTGGCCGTGCGTCTGAAGGTGGTCAACTTGCCGCCGTACAGGCTCAAGAGCCGCGGGTGGCTGGGCCGGCATTGGAGCAACGCATCCCGCGGCCGCTCGAACGCATTGCCGGACTGACGCGGCAATACCCGCACACCACAGAAACTGTCGAGGATCTTGGCGCTCAGCGCCGCTACATCCCCCGCCGCCGGGAAATAATGCGTATATATGCCCAGCAGATAGTCGATTTCCTCCCGGGTCGGCTCCGGCTTATTCCCCAGTGACGACAGCACAGTCTCAGTGGTGCCGATCAGCGTCTTGCCATACCAGGGCATGACGAAGATCACCCGCTTATCGAAACAGGACTCAAGATACAGTATGCCATCCAGCGCCTGGATATCCAGCAACAGGTGGGTGCCCTGTACCCAGTCTATGGCCTCGGCGGCGATCGCCGGGGTGACGCTTGCCAGCACCCGGTTGACCCAGGGGCCGGCACAGTTGATGACTGCCTTGGCGCCGACCATCCGCTCGGTTCCCTGGTGGCGATAGCCGACGCGGCAGAGCTCGGCACCATGCTCTATCTCCAGGCAGCTGGCCTGGGTCAACACAGTGGCACCGAGGGAGACGGCGCTGCGCCCGACCGCCCGGGTCAGCAGCTTGTCGTCGGTCTGGGCATCCCAGTATTGAAATACGGCCTTCAGCCCCTGCAACTTCAGGCCGTGGATTTTCGGCCAATGCATGGCGGGAATGGATTCGAAGCGTCCCAGGGAATCGAACTCACTCAGCACGGCATACAGGCTCAGACCGGCGCGTATGGTCCATGGGCTGCGCCGGCTGTCGCTGTACACAGGGATATAGAAGCGCACCGGCTTGACCAGGGTTGGCGCCAACCTGAGCAAGGCACGGCGCTCGAGCAAGGACTCGCGCACCAGATGCAACTGGGCGGTTTCCAGATAGCGCAGGCCGCCATGGATCAGCTTGCTGGAATTGGCCGAGGTCTGGGCCCCTATCTCGCCCTGCTCCAGCAGCAGCACGGAATAACCGGCGGCGCTGGCACACTGGGCCACGCCGACGCCGTTGATCCCGCCACCTATGATGACCAAGTCATAACTTTCCATGTAACTTCCTTAAGCTGCGATCCCAATATAAGAGCCCTGCCCTGTGTCTAGAGCCCTGTATCCAGCGTCTCTAATCCTCAGTCCTGGGCCGGGCTGAGCCGCTCCAGCGCCTGCTCGCATAGGGCCTTCAAGGCCAGCAGCTCTTCGGTGGAGCCGCCCACCTTGCAGCGCATCTGTTCGGGAACGCCCCCGGCGGCGAGTTTCAGCTCGCCACCCGCCTGGGTCAGCTGCAGTACCCGCACCCGCTCGTCACGCTCGCTGCGGCCACGGCTCACCAGCCCCTTGGCCTCCAGCCGTTTCAGCAGCGGCGTCAGGGTACCCGAGTCCAGATGCAGCCTATCCCCCAGGGTCTTGACGCTGATCCCTTGCTCCTGCCACAACACCAGCATGACCAGGTATTGGGGATAGGTCAGATCCAGCTTGTCCAGCAGGGGGCGATAGGCCCGCACCATGGCGTTGGCGGCGCTGTAGAGGGCGAAGCACACCTGGTTGTCCAGGCATAGGTTTTCATCGGCTGCAGACATTTTCACACCTAAGAGAGATAATCGATATAAGTTGTGTGCAATATACTTCTATTCCCGGAAGAACGCCATAGCCCATAACGCCATAGCCCAGAGGGCCGCGCGCCATGCCAGAACCCAATATGCGCCGCCGGGAAAACATTGATCATGCAGGCTAAAGTTTGGCCTGCCTGGGCCGATACAAGCTTTATCCATGGAATGTTAGAGAGACCCAGATGCCACTCGCTATCAATGCCCCGGCTCAGCCCAACAATGTCAGCAACGACAACGTCAATGTGAAAGTCATGCAGCTGGCGAAACAGCAACAAGAGATGCAGGGCGAGATGGTCATGCAGCTGATCGATGCCGCCGCCATTGCCCCCGCCCCGGTGAATAACACGGGCCACAACATAGATGTGATGGTCTGATACGGAGAAATGCGGCGGCTCACGCAAGAGCCGGGCGGATGTTCAAACCACAAAAAGCCAGCACTCGTGCTGGCTTTTTGTTGGCTTTTCACTGCCATGCTCCCTGAGCCTTAGGCCGCCTCGACGTCCTTCTCGGGGGCTGCGCCCTTATCTAGGCTCTCATCGCTGTGACGGATCAGGTAGTCGAAGGCCCCGAGTGAGGCGGTCGCACCGCTGCCCATGGCGATGATGATCTGCTTGAATGGCGAGTCGGTCACGTCGCCGGCGGCAAAGACGCCTGGGATAGAGGTTTGCCCGCGGGCATCGACCAAGATCTCCCCCCTGGGCGTGAGCTCGAGCGTGCCCTTGAGCCATTCGGCGTTGGGCACCAGGCCTATCTGCACGAAGATCCCCGCCAGCGCCAGATGATGGCTGGCGCCCGTCTGCCTGTCTGTGTAGTTCAGGCCATTGACCCTGGTGCCATCGCCGGTCACCTCAGTGGTCTGGGCCTGGGTGATGATCTTGATATTGCCCATGGATTGCGCCTTGCGCTGCAACACCTCATCGGCACGCAGCCTGGCATCGAACTCCAGCACCGTCACATGTTCGACCAGGTTGGCCAGATCTATGGCCGCTTCGATACCCGAGTTGCCGCCGCCGATCACCGCCACCCGCTTGCCCTTGAACAGTGGACCGTCGCAGTGGGGGCAGTAAGCCACGCCCTTGCCACGGTATTCCTGCTCGCCTGGCACATTCATTTCACGCCAGCGGGCACCCGTGGCAAGTAATACAGTGCGGCTGCGCAGCTTGGCGCCGCTGGCCAGTTCGAGTTCGAACAGTCCCTGGCTTGTCTGTCCGAGGGAGGCGAGTGACATGGCTCTCTGGTTGTCCATGATGTCGACCTCATAGTCGCGCACATGGGCTTCCAGGTTGGCCACCAGCTTGGGCCCCTGGGTCGCCTGTACCGAGATGAAGTTTTCAATGCCGACGGTTTCGGCCACCTGCCCCCCAAACTTGTCGGCAACTATGCCGGTGCGCAAGCCCTTACGGGCCGCATAAATGGCCGCGGCGGCGCCCGCTGGGCCACCACCGACCACCAGCACCTCGAAGGGGGCTTTGGCATCGATGGCCTCGGCCTTGCGGCTCGCGGCCTTGGTATCCAGCTTGTTGAGTATTTCGGCCAGGCTGATGCGGCCCTGAGCGAAAGGTTCGCCGTTCAGATAGACGGAAGGCACGGCCATTATGTTGCGCTCATTCACTTCGTCCTGAAACAGGGCGCCGTCGATCATCACATTGGTGATATTGGGGTTGATGGCCGCCATCATGTTGAGCGCCTGCACTACATCAGGGCAGTTCTGGCAGCTGAGCGACACATAGGTCTCGAAGCGGTAAGTGCCAGGCAGCTCACGTATCTGCGCTATTTGTTCGTCGCCGAGTTTGGTGGGATGGCCACCGCTATGCAGCAGCGCCAGCACCAGCGAGGTGAATTCGTGGCCCATGGGCAAACCGGCAAAGCTTATCCTGGTGTTGCTCTGTGGGTTGACCAGAGTCATCGCCGGTGTGCGCTCGCCGTCGACGGCCTTGAGGCTCACCAATGGGGAGAGGCTGACAATGTCCTCGGCCAGGCGTCGCAGTTCCAGCGACTTATTGTCCACATCAGCCGACACGAGCAGCTCAACCGGTGTTTTGAGGTTTTGCAAATAGGTTTGCAGTTGATTTTTTAAATTCGTATCTAACATGACGACTCCCTGGACTGTCAGTGATTGGCTGCGCGCACCCGATATAATGATGTGAATGACTGCATTCACCCGAGTCGCTTCTGTAACTTGACTGGCCTGCAAAGGCGGTAAGTTGTCACCCGGGCACAGAACCTGCCCGGGTGACTCAGGCTAAGACCTGGCCTTAGATCTTACCGACCAGATCCAGGGAAGGCGCCAGAGTGTCGTCACCCGGTTGCCATTTGGCCGGACAGACTTCACCGTCATGGGTCGCCACATACTGAGCGGCCTGAATTTTACGCACCAGCTCCTGGGCGCTGCGACCTATGCCCAGATCATGCACTTCGCTGACCTTGATCTGTCCTTCTGGGTTGATCACGAAGGTGCCGCGCAGTGCCAGGCCTTCTTCCTCGATCATCACGCCGAAGTTACGGCTGATGGCACCTGTGGGATCGGCCAGCATGGGGAATTGGATCTTGTTGATGGTATCCGAGGTATCGTGCCAGGCCTTGTGGGTGAAGTGAGTGTCGGTCGATACCGAATAGACTTCCACGCCCATGGCCTGCAGCTTGTCGTAGTAATCGGCCATGTCGCCCAGCTCGGTTGGACAGACGAAGGTAAAGTCGGCCGGGTAGAAGAACACCACGGACCACTTGCCCAGTAGATCTTGCTCTGTCACAGGGACGAATTCGCCCTGGTGGAAGGCGGTGGCGCTGAAAGGTTTGATATGGGTGTTGATGATAGATTGAGTCATTTGACGCTCCATTTTCTGCTTGAAAGTAACAGGAAAACTTCATCTTCCCTGTCGATGGAAGTCATACTACGCAATCGGAAAAATTAATTGTAACGGATAAAAACTATCGGCTTAATCGGTTTTTTATAATGGGATGCCAGGGGCTCATGCCCCGGGCATCCGGCTCAAGGCTGTGAGCCCCCAGGGGGCTGGACTCAGGCAAGGCCATGCAAGTACGGCCATGAAAGTGCGGCGGCTATTCCCATGGGCCGAAGCGGGTCAGGGAACGGCCGAGGGCGAAGTCCAGTTGCTGTGACAAGTCCTGGGCCGCGGCCTTGAGCCCAGACGCCGTGGCGTCCTGGGGCACCTTGGCGGCGAACACCACCCAGTTGCCACCGCCGGTCAGGCAGGCACGAACCTCCTTGAAATGCACTTGCAGATGGGCCAGCAGCTCTCTGTCCTGGCTATGTTCCTTCCAGCAGTTGAGCACCAGATGCCCATCGGCCTTGAGCTGGGCGGCACAATGGCCGATGAACCGCGCCGAGACCTGGCCCTTGTCTATGCCTTTCTCGACATACATGTCGGCGAAGATCACATCGACCTTCTTATGCCCTGCGTCACTCAAAAACTGATTGGCGTCCTGATGAATGATGTTGAGTTTCTTGCCGAGCGGCAGCTGAAAAAAGCGCTTGGCCAGGGCGATCACTTCCTCCCTGAGCTCTACCGCCGACAGCTTGATGCCGGCATCGAAGCGCCGCAGCGCATGGATTAGGGCGCCGCCACCCAGTCCCAGCACTATGGCGCTCTTGGGACGACAAAACAGCAAGATCAACAGCATGGCCTGCACATAGGTGTGCTGGGGAATATGAGGTGCCGCCTTGAGCAACTTGCTCTGCTCGTCATTGTCACCGAAAGACAGGACTCGGGCCGTGCCGTCATCGAACACGCGGATCGGCCCGAGGGCATCCTGGGTTTCATGTAACAACTTCATATCGGACATGGGCTGGCATCTCGGCGCAAGACGGGCTTGAGCAATGGGCAAACGCGGGCGGTTCGTCATCGACTGGATAACGCCGCCGGGCATTCGTCGGGGTTTCAATTGGGCGCTATTATGCCAAATCCCACCCGGCTTGCCTGCATTTATCTCGCCGTTTGCCGGCCTATTTGCGGCGAGAAGCAGGCAAAGCCGGCCTTAGCCGAGCAAGCGCTGGAAGAAGGCATTCGCCTGCAGGTACATCTGCAGCGCCAGGGCGGGATCGTACCTGTCACCTTCGTCACGCATGAAGGCATGCTGGGCATTGACCTCCAGCCAACTGAAGTGACGCCCCGTATCCTCCAGCCTGCGGTGGATCACTTGCCTGCCTGCGCTCGGGACATGGGGATCTTGCTTGCCCCACACCATGAACAGCTCTCCCCGAATGTCCGCCGTGCGGCTCAGAGAGTCATTGCCCGCCTTGCATGGCAAGCTGTTGGAGTGGATATCCGTCGCATACAGACAAAAAGCGCCCTCAAGCCGCGGATTGAGCGCGGCACGGTACGCCAGATGCCCACCTATGCAGACCCCCATGGCGCCGACCTTGCCATTACAAAACGCCTGGCGAGCGGCAAAATCGAGCAATGCCTGGGTATCGCTGTCATGTTGTTCCAGCGGCTTGGCAAACTTATCCTGGTTGCCCTTGTCTTTACCCACATCATCGTAGGCCAGCACAGTGCCCGGGGGATTGAGTTCGTGAAATACCTCGGGCACCAGCACCACAAAGCCATGGCCCGCCAGCATGCAAGCCGCCCTGGCGATGGGAGCGGTTTGCTGGAAGATCTCCGAATAGAAGATCACAGTGCCGAAACGGCCCTCGGCGGCCGGCCGATACACATAGGTGCGCATCTTGCCGGTCTGAGTGTCGATATCCTGAACCTCTGTGGTCACTAACATAATCTCTTACTCTCACTTAAGCGAATTTGGTCCCTCGCTCGCACTGAACTTGCGCGAGAGCCTGACAAATAATTTTTAATACAACTCATTAGCCGATGATTCGCCCCTGAGCAGTGTCTGCACATTGCCCAAGGTGGTACCGGCTATGGCATTGAGCGCCTCTTCGGTGAGGAAGGCCTGATGGCCGGTGAAGATCACATTGTGGCAGGCCGACAGCCGGCGAAACACATCGTCCTGGATGATCTCGTTGGACTTATCTTCGAAGAACAGCTCCTTCTCGTTCTCATACACGTCCATCCCCAGGGCGCCAATCCGGCCCGATTTCAGGGCTTCCATGGCATCCGGGGCATCCAGCAGGCCGCCGCGGCTGGTGTTGATCACCATCACCCCAGGCTTCATCTGCGCGAAGCTATCCTTATTCAGCAGATGCAGATTGTCCGCCGTCAGCGGGCAATGCAGGCTGATGATGTCACACTTGGGGTACAGCTCGGCGAGCGGCAGATAGGCGATACCTAGCTCAGCCACCTTGGGATTGGGGAAAGGATCGTGGGCCAGCACCTTGCAGCCGAATCCCAGTAATATCTTGATGGTGGCCAGGCCTATCTTGCCCGTGCCTATCACCCCGACGGTTTTGCCGAACAGGTTGAAGCCGACCAGGCCCTCGAGGGAAAAGTTGGCGTCCCGGGTGCGTTGATAGGCCTTATGTATCTTGCGGTTCAGGGTCAGGATCAGGGCTATTGTGTGTTCGGCCACAGACTCGGGAGAATAGGCAGGCACATTCACCACCTTGAGCCCCAGGCGCTTGGCGGCCTCGAGATCTACGTTGTTGAAACCGGCGCAGCGCATGGCGATGATCCGGGTGCCGTGCTCGGCCAACTCGCTCAACACGGCGTCACTCAGGTCGTCGTTGACGAAGGCGCAAACTACGCTGGCGCCATGGGCCAGCTTGGCCGTCTTGGGGCATAGCCGGGAATCGAAATAGTCTATCTGAATAGCCGTTCGGGTAGCAGGATCGGCATTGATGCGGTTGAAGTGCTCTATGTCGTAGTGCTTGGCACTGAAGAAAGCCATTTTCATCTTTAAGGCTCCAGACTGGCAGAAAAGTGGGGGTCCAGGCAGAAGTTTAAGTGAATCGCCCCGGCTTGTCCTTGCGTAAGAGCGCATTTTAGCTCGGATTCTCCTTTGCTACTCGCTCTTTGTCAGCCGACACCGGCGGCACCGGCACTTGCCTTTACTGCGGACCTTGGCTGCGGGCCATTCCTCAGATCGGCGCAGCCCAGCAACGGCCCAGATGATAGGGCTTGCACCCATACGAATGCGAGGGTATCTTTGCCGCGCACAGATAACCAGGCCAAATCTCATGACTGACTTTATTTACCAACCGCCGACCACCCCTTGGCTGGAGATACTCTACCAAGACAAAGACATCATGGTGGTGAATAAGCCCTCGGGGCTCTTGTCTGTGCCTGGTCGGGATCCGGCCCACAGCGACAGCATCTATTCACGCATTTTGGCCCAGCATCCCAACAGCCAGATAGTCCACCGATTGGACATGGCGACCTCAGGCGTCATGGTGGTGGCCCTGAGACGCAGCGCCGAGCGTGAACTCAAGCGCCAATTTCGCGACCGCGAGACCCATAAGATCTATTTCGCCCGGGTCGCCGGCCATGTCAGCGCCCCCTGCAGCGTCGAGCTGCCGCTGATCTGTGACTGGCCCAACCGCCCCAAGCAGAAGGTCGATCACCAGCTCGGCAAGCCATCCTTGACCCATGTGGAGATCATCAGCCGCGGCCGGCGTTCGACCCTGGTCAGGCTCACCCCTGTCACCGGCCGCTCCCACCAGCTGAGGGTACACATGATGGCACTCGGTCATCCCATTCTCGGCGATGGCTTCTACGCCGATCCCCTGGCCAAGAGCCTGGCAGCGCGACTCTTGCTGCATGCCGCCGAGCTGAGCTTCACCCATCCCTACAGCGGCGAAGCCATGAGCTTCAGTTGCGAGGTGCCCTTTGCAACCGCCGAGGGAAATCAATAATTCACTGTTTGCATTAAAAGCCGCTTTAGCTCTGGCCAATTATCAGCAAAAGACGTAAATTTATCGCTATTCGTAAATTTATAGAGCACTAAGCTGTGGATGCATCATTTCAACGCGATCAACTAGACAATCAAATCCTTCAGGCCCTGATGCAGGATGCGCGCACCCCCTTCGCCGAACTGGCCAAGCGTTTCGGGGTCAGCGCCGGCACCATTCATGTGCGGGTCGAGAAGATGAAGCAGGCGGGGATCATCACTGGCGCCCAGATCACTGTCAATCCCAAGGCCCTGGGTTACGACGTCTGTTGCTTCATAGGCATCAATCTCAAGAGCGCCGGTGACTACCCGGCCGCCATCGCCAAACTCAACGCCCTGGAAGAAGTGGTCGAAGCCTACTACACCACGGGCAACTACAGCGTCTTCGTCAAGGTCATGTGTCAATCCATCGACGGTCTGCAACATGTGCTGATCAACCGCATCCAGTCCATAGATGAAATCCAGTCCACCGAGACCCTCATCAGCCTGCAAAACCCCATAGTCAGATCGGTAAAGCCTTAATTCATGGCAGTGGAATAGGCGTGAATGGAACAGCCGCAGGAGCAGCAATAACCAACAAACCCATGACGGATATCCTGCCCACTTGCCATATGTGACTCGCTTTATAGCGACCCAGTTGGGGGAAATAAAAAAGGCTAACCTGAGGTTAGCCTTTTTTCGGTACTTATTAACTATCGCAAGTTTATGCCTTCAGTTTACGGCGTGTCCAAGCGAACGGCACCAACAGCAGAGATAACCAACCGAGCGCACCACCATCGTCGCTTGGCTTGTCACTCACGGCAATAGATACTGACTGAGTATCTGAGTTGCCTTGAGTATCGGTCACTGTCAGATTGAACGACAGTACATCACCGCCTTCTCCTACTTCGGGAGCCTTGAAGCTCAAGTTACCGCCTGATGTATCGGTAGCAACGACTTTGCCTGCCGTCTGCACCCATTTATACGTCAGAGCATCATCATTACCATCTGAAGATAAGGTACCATTGACAACTACGTCCTGAAGCTCTTGCACAGCTGTCGGCGCACTTATGTTGGCTACAGGGGCAACCTCCATAACACCAAACTTATAAGTCTTCTCGACCATATCGCCATCGAGCTCATCAGTCAGTTTAAGTGCAAAGGCATCACCCGCCTTAGTCGGCACCAAATCAAACCCAACCGATAAGTTTTCACCCGAGTCCGCTTTCTGAACCACGGTCCAAGTAATAGTGTTGCCTTCCTGAACTCCGCCATTGGAGATATTCTCGACTTTATGTCCGGCGGACATCTGAGCCGTAAATAAATATTCCTTATCTGCATCCGTGAAGTTGGCGGCAACCTCGAAGCTGACTCTGTTCGCTTCTCCGGCAACCATGCTGTCAGAAAGATTGGCAATTTGAGTCACTTCATCTTTACGTGTGATGCTGAACGGCACTTGCTTCATTGCACTCATATCCCCGGACTCGAGAATAAGAATACCATTCGCGTTTTTATCCGTATCCCAGTCGAAAGTTAAGCTGAATTTACCCGCTTCCTCTTTGACTTTCACTGACGCTGTGTCACTCAACGAATCTGCGGTAGGCAGGACTGAGGTTACAGACAAAAGCACATCGTCGCTACCACCCGGAGTAGATGCCTTATAACCATCGACCAGCACATAATATGTACCGGCAGGCAGATTGGTGAAGGCGACTGACTCATTGGAGTCAGGACCTGCACTACTACCTACTAGTTCATCATCATCAACACCATAATGACGAACGATTCTCAGATCCACATCCGGCGCAGTCTCAGATGAAGTGCTGAACTTGATGTTAGGCACTACTTCGCTAAAGGTCAGCGCAATTCCATCATAACCATCTTCAGGCACTGACAATACTTGAGGCGCGATCACATTGCTCGACTTGTCGTAAATACCCGCTTTGATATTGGTCAAGTCTTTCGCTACAAAGCCGCTGTAGGTCATGCTGCCGACGGTACGTCCAGCAACTATATCTATACTGCCCGGTAAGTTATCGCCATTGGCCATAACAGCTACCGGCAATTTAACTTCCGGCATGCCTTCCGCTGCCAGCTTGATATTGGCAAAGTTCCAACCTTCGCTGGCGGCGGCAACATTTGCTGTTACAGTCAATTCCTGAGTCGCGCCCTCAGCCAACTCGAAACTCGCCGGAGTGACAGTCAGTACCAAACCATCGGCCACGCCTAACGTGCTGGCAGTCCAGCTGCCGGCTTTGGTTGCCTTAACAGTACGGGTCCAAGTACAAGTGTCGACACACTTGGCGTTGGCCATAGTCGGTAAGTTGATCTGTGATGGTTGGCCACCCAAGGCAGGATCGGCTTTCACATAATCGACATAAGTTTCATCCATCACCAGTCCCGTCTTGGCGGCAGCTTCAATATCAGCAAAACCCGCGCCCATATCGAAGAAATCCGACGGTGTTTTGCCATCGTCCTTGAGGGTCTTTTGATTCGCTGTCAGCATCAGCGCCGATTGGATCTCGGCTGGCGTCCATTCGGGGTGAATGCTGGCCAACAGAGTCAAGGCGCCGGCAACATGCGGGCTGGCCATGGAGGTACCGCTCAGGAATGCAAAATTGCTGGGATCTGGAAACTCCTTGAAAGCAGCAGACTGAGAGTCGGCATAGGCGGCATAGATGCTCACACCAGGGGCAGCAATCGAAGGTGCGATCACGTCCGGCACAGACTTATTCGGCCCACGCGAGGTAAACTCGGCAGCGACACGTGCCAGCTTGTCATCATGGACGACTTCAGTCCCTGATATGCTGGCAGTGTGACCTTTACCGCTTGCGAGCCAGGCTCTCAGGGTATCCCCCTGGTCCGCATCAATATTGATGGCTGGTAATACGTGAGCATCTGCCACTACGCTGTTGGCGCCACCTTGCACGTTTGCCAGCACGAGTGCCGCTGCACCGCCGGCTTTAACATTTATACCTTTCGCAGTCCTGGCTATTGCACCACGATCGCACACAACAATAGTGTTTGGAGCAAAGGTATTCTCAGGAAACTTTTTCAAACATTGGGCTGGATCGCCTTCTGGGTCGTTAGGATTTTCGAAGTCACCAGCATAGACAATAGAGCCAGTGAAGGCACCGCTAATGGACTTACCTGTGATTTTCGTCGGAGCAGCTGTGTCGCCACCGGTAAAACCATCCAAGGTCTTCTCTGAGAAATCACGATCATGTGTATAGGCAGCTACAGTTGTGATCCAAGGTGCATCTCCGGGAGAACCCACAGTTTCAGGACCAGGACCTGAGTTACCGGCAGAAGTAGCCACATGGATACCCGCCTTACGGGCAGCCAGGAATGCCAATGCATCCGCATCATTCCAAGGATCACTTGAACCGCCGCCGATAGAGTAGTTAAGGGCATCTATACCATGTTCTATAGCATCTTCAACGGCAAGAACCGTCAACGAAGGCAGACAGCCATTAAAACCTATGGCATCATCCTCACCGGGTACACACACTTGGTAAGCAACTATGTTTGCATGCGGTGCCACACCAGACATACGCGCAAATTTGATATCTGTATTACCGCCTTCAGCATCAACAATAGCTTGATCAATCAGCACATTACCTGCAACCGTACTGGCAGTGTGGGAGCCGTGGCCGTTGTGATCCTCACCGTTGGCAGGGACATCAATATCGTGATCTAAATAGCCATCAGTCACCGCCGGCCAGCTATGCACACCAATCAGTTTATCATTACACAATCCAGGGAAGTCACCGGCGCAATCACCAGAGTAAACACCCGGCCCCCATGGATTGGTATGATCGTATCCATCGCCTCCTATGTCGGCAAATGAGGGATGGTCGGTATTGATACCTGTATCTATGATACCTACTATCATACCTTCACCTTTGCTCTCGACACCCGTGGCTTCACCGTTCCAAACGGTCGGGGCCTTGATGATTGCCGGGCCAGAATCAGACATAGGTTTACGCAATATTTCCCGGTTAATATGGGCAATACCTGGGACACTGGCAAGCTTGGTGGCTTGAGCCTGTGTCATTTCGATGACCATACCATTATAAGCTAAGGTTGTGCGTTGCTTTACATTCAACTCACCGAGCAACGCCGTCGCTTTCTGTATTACACTGTCTTGGCGCTTGTTAAGGAATGAACGATATGACTTAACGTTCTGACTGTTAACATCCAGCTTACGACTCTTGCCCTTAACAACATCAGATGATGTGGCTTGGTAGCCTTCGATACCACCTTGATAAAGAGCTACGGGGCTCTCAAGCAGACGAACAAAATAACGATAAGTTCCAGAAGGAAGATTGACCTCAGGCGTAAACACAGCACTATGACCAGCATTCAAATCCTGAGCAAAGCCCTTGGAATGCATAGCAGTGATGAAACCCGATTTTAAATTTGGCTTGGAAATGGAAACTTCTAGTTGGCTCGCGGCTTCGACGCTCATTGCCATAGACATCAGTGCGGCTGACACCGCAATTGCTACTTGACTTTTCACCTGTTATATCCTCAAACACCTGAAAGTGCTTTCTCGTTATAATAAAAATCGTCCATTCACCGATAAACTCTGGTCCGCTGATCCTGCAGAAACCCTCGAGTTAAGATGATACTCTCAGCATAGTTAACCAAGAGCTAGACTTTTTAACACATGAAAAACATATCGGCAAACAAATCACTAAAAAAGCGTCATAAAAATGACTTTTACGCCCAACAAATCACCAACAAAAAACATTAAAACCATGAATCACAAACACTTAGCGTCAAAGTGACGGTAAAATGACAACATCCAATAAATCATACAAACAAGCAACCAATTAACAACATAGCGAGCGGTAAATATCCACTTTATCGCACCGAATAAGGTTTCCTAGCCATCTGGAATAAGCGGCATAGAAAGGCATTGGAGAAAAATACTATTGAAGACTCTATATAACAGAGGACTGGACTGGAGGCGGAATTGGCATTTGAAACACTGAATATATTAAGCGCTAAAAATATACCACCAAGAAATCCCTTTTCATTGGAAATGACGCCTCAAAAATAAACAATAAGTTGTATGTATAGAGTGGATGTTATCTATGCAGCGTACCGATAATTTGGCGTTGCCTCACCATCATGGATTAACCTGGATGCCGCCCATGCTATTGGAGCAGTCTCCACCTATTCTCACATTGCTGAATATCGCTTGAGGTATATTGAGTCGAGCCATAAATGCTGGCTGCCCAAGATGAAATGACCCGAGCTCAGAGCGGGACAAACTCAATCCCGCTCACAGAGCATTTGCCTAAGAGTCGAGTGGAAACACCTCCGTCATCACCTTATACAGCTCTGTGCCCTGATGCACCGACGCCGAGGCGAAGTGCAGTATCGGCACACAATCGACTGGCAATGAGATGCGGGTCAAGGCTTCCTCTGTGCCATAGTGATCCAAACGCAGCAAGTTAACCAGAGGCTCACCCGCCTTCAGGGGCTCGCCCACCCCGGCGACATATTCCACCAGGCCGGCCTTGGGGGCGTGGAACTTCTTATAATTGCGCAAATAACAGCCGTATCTTGCCATGGCTGCTGGCCGGACGCTCTCGGCTATCACACCTCTGTGGCTCAGATAGGTCAATATGCCTAGGGCATCGTGCTCGGCGTCGGCAAGATCTATCCGCTCCTGGCTGGCCAGCTCCAAGGTAAAGGCCGAGACGGCAACCCCCAAGTCACGTCCCTGAGATGCCGCATATTCGCTCAGACGCCACCAGGGGCAGAAGGCCGCCTCATCCATGGCGCCGCCGAAGCTGTTGGGTATCACCAGGGTATAAGGAATGGAGAAGTACTGCGCCGCCGACACTTCATATTCGGGGCAATACAAATGCTTGCATGACTTGGGGCCTGTGTGGAGATCCAGCACTATGTCGGCCCTGTGTGCCATAGACTGCAGGTTCAGCGCCAGTCTGTGGCCCGTGGTGATGCCCCAGTCATTGCTCAGTCTTTGCTGGCAACTCTCTACCAGGGCGCTGCGATAGGCCTGAATGATCCCGGCATCGTCCAGCCGCGCATGTTCGGCATACCAGTGCGGCAGCTCGATAGCAGAGTCCAGGTACTCACGGTTCCAGTTGTTGCCCGTGATGGGATCGAAACGCCCGAGGGTAAACTCACCGCTCTTCTGGTTGATCCCCAAGGGGTTGGCCAGCGGCACCAGAGTGATCTCGCCCAAGAGGCGGTAGTTTTCCAACAGCTTCATCAGCTGGAAGATCACCGCATTGCCCTGCACCTCGGCGCCATGCACGTTGGCCTGGATATAGACACTCGGGCCGGTGTTTGCTTCGGGTTGCAGCCGATATATGGGTATGCAGAGCGCCTGGCCCGCGGCCAGTTCCCCCACCTGCAACGACGACTTGCTCATCCTCATGCTAGGCGCCCTCGAACAGGTTCTGATGCAGCGCCGCCACCACCTGGGCCGCCTCGGATTCGGCCACCAGTACACAGAGGTTATGCGGGCTGGCGCCCTGACATATCATGCGCACATTGTGGGGCTCGAGCACTTCGAATACCCGCCGGCACACGCCCGGCGTAGTGGCAATTCTGTTGCCTATGATGGCCACCAAGGCCAGCTTGTCTTCCACCCTGACCCGGCAATGCTGTGACAGCTCCTGCAGCAGGGCTTCGCTGAGCAGACCATGGCCGCTGGAATCCGACCCCGTCTTGTCCAGGGTCAGCGCCACGTTGACCTCTGAGGTGGTGATGAGATCTACGCTGATCTTATGCCGCGCCAGGGTGGCGAAGGTTTCGGCCAGGAAGCCCTGGGCATGCAGCATCTGCAGGCTATGCAGATTGAGCAGGGTCTGATCCCGGCGCAGGGCGACGGCGCGATAGACGGGGGCGTCCTCCACCTGGTGCCGTATCCAGGTGCCGCCCTTCTGTGGCTCCTTACTCGAGCCGACAAACACTTGAATTTGCTGGCGCACCGCCGGCAGGATAGTCGCCGGATGCAGCACCTTGGCGCCGAAGGTGGCCATCTCGGCCGCTTCGTTGAAGCTGATCTCGGCTATGGGTCTGGCGTTGGGCGCCAGGCGTGGATCTGTGGTGTAAATCCCGGCCACATCCGTCCAGATCTCCACCGCGCTGGCCTTCAGGGCTTCGGCCAACAGGGCGGCGGAATAATCGCTGCCGCCACGGCCAAGGGTGGTCGTCCTGCCTTCATCGTCGGCCCCTATGAATCCCTGGGTGACGATAATCTGGTCTTGCAAGAAGGGTTGCAGGTGCTCATGAGCCAGGCAGGCGATGGCTTCTATCTGCGGCTCGGCCCGGCCGAAATGACTGTCGGTGCGCAGCACCCGGCGCACATCGAAGGCGCTGGCGATGGCCCCCTTCTCCCGCAGCACGGCGGCAAACAGCGCCGAAGAACATTGCTCCCCCAGTGACAGGAGTTCATCCATGACAGCCTTGCTGCGATTGAGCACCAGCATTTCACTCAATACCGCCATACGGCTCAGCAGCTTATCCAGCACTGCTATGATTTCCTGCGGACGCCCCAGCTCATCGACTATCTGATATTGGATCTGGGCTATCTGCTTGAGCAGCTGCAGCCGACGCTCGTCGTTGATGGTCGCCTGAGTCAACTCGACCAAGAGATTGGTGACGCCACTGGAGGCGCTCACTACGACTATGCGGGTAGCGGCATTGGCCAGCACTATATCTGCGCTGCGCCCCATGGCGTCATAATCGGCAACCGAGGTACCACCAAATTTAGCAACAACCAGGGACATTAGCGCACCTCCGCAGACAGCGAAGAAACGGGAAACACACGCGAAACGACTTGAGAAACTAACATGATCACACTCCGAACCTATGAGTTCGAAGAGCCTGGTGCAAAGATAACGCACCCCAAAGAAGGGAAACAGCAATCGTCACCAGAAGCTCTCCACCAAAAATCAGGTGACAATCGCCAGGATTCAACCTGAACGACCGATACCTCAGCGCACGACTCACTGAAATACCTCGGCGTTAATCTCCCTCATAAGCCGTCGCCGGAGTGTGTGCTCCTCAGACTTACTACCTAGTTAACGCTCCTCTTCTGTGCCTTCCCGGAGGAAGGGACGAAAAAAGTAGCAATAAACCCCTTGCCGAGTCAATGGCGTCAGCAAAATAATCCATCGAAAGTCGGTCGGCGGCGGTCCCGTCGACCCAAACGGCCTAGCCGTTCAACTCCGGCAATTCTGTCACTAACTTGACTCGCTCGGTAAAACTGCCCAGCTTAAGTTCATCCCTGGCGGCGATGCAGGGCAACAGACTGAGTCGCCCCTGCTCCACATAATAGATAGCATTTTGGTTGAAGCGCCGCCCCAGTTCGACGGCAAGCTCCCTGTCGATGAACACGGCCCAGCTCTTTTCCATGTGGGTCAAGTCGGCAGCCGCGCCCACCAGGGCCCTGTAGGGCCGGTGCAGTTTTTCGATTTCGGATTGCAATTGCCTGTCGAGCAAACGGTTCTGGCAGGGGGTCAACAGGGTTCCCAGCGGGTTGTGGGCACTTATGATGGCGAAGGAAAGCTGGCAGGAAAGGGATTGAGTCAATAAAAACCGCGTTTCGCTGTAATGGTGCCACAGGCTATCTATTGAGTTATTCATAGTCTCACTTTCGTAAAATGAACCCGATCCAGTGTAGCAGAGAGAATCCGAATGCCAAAGGATGTGAGCCGGCTCACAGTTTGATACGAATTGTTTTCTGTTTAAAATCATGCATTAATCTAAGAACAGTGCTTAAGCCGGCCAGGAGGCGGAAATTTGTTAACATTTCATTTGTTAACAAATGCCTAAAACGAGTACAATGCCGGCGGTTAGCAATCACTTTTTCCCCTGTTACTGCAACACAATTTGTTACATTTAACGGGAGCCATCGAAGTGGCTAGCAATACATACGTCTATAATGTGATCTACATTTGATTTAACAAGTAAACTTCAAAACAAAACAAGGGCTAAGGAACTAACTTAGTTACTGTTTATCGAAGTCGGTAGAGGTCGCGTTTTCCCTTTCTGCGAAAGGAATGCATACTCGACTAATCATGCAGTGTGTTGCCGTCCAGACTAGTCTTTTGAGAAACACTCATGTGGCTCAGTGAATTGCCAGCGTTTTATAGATATGAGGGCGCACAGCAGGCGGCTCTTATGGTTAGAATTGAATTGATTAATATTTAGGTAAATAGCATGCAAAACCCGCACATTCTGATCGTTGAAGATGAAGCCGTTACCCGTAACACGCTGAGAAGTATTTTCGAGGCAGAAGGGTATCTGGTCACTGAAGCTAATGATGGCGCAGAGATGCATAAAGCCATGCAGGAAAATAAGATCAACCTGGTGGTAATGGATATCAACCTGCCAGGCAAAAATGGTTTGCTCTTGGCTCGTGAGCTGCGTGAAATCAACAACATAGGCCTGATTTTCCTGACAGGCCGTGATAACGAAGTCGACAAGATCCTTGGACTCGAAATTGGCGCGGACGATTATATTACCAAGCCGTTCAATCCCCGTGAGTTGACTATTCGTGCCCGTAACCTTCTGACTCGCGTCAACAGCGCAGGCGCCGAAGTCGAAGAGAAAACCTCGGTGGAATACTACAAGTTCAACGGTTGGAGCCTGGAAATCAACAGCCGCTCTCTGGTGAGCCCACAGGGTGAAGCCTATAAGCTGCCACGCAGCGAGTTCAGAGCCATGCTGCACTTCGTCGAGAACCCAGGCAAGATCTTGACCCGTGCCGATCTGCTGATGAAGATGACAGGCCGCGAACTCAAGCCACACGACCGCACAGTCGATGTCACTATCCGTCGTATTCGCAAGCACTTCGAAAGCTTGCCCGATACCCCGGAAATCATCGCCACCATCCACGGTGAAGGCTATCGTTTCTGCGGCAACCTGGAAGATTAATCTTCATTTAGCCGCATAATAAAAATCCGAGTCCATGACTCGGATTTTTTTATGCTTGATGACGTAGGGGGTTAACGCCCCGCCATCCCGAGACCGGCGGCCTCGGGGCCGGCTCCGGCAGAAGCCGCCTTACTTCAGCTTCCTGTCTAAGAAGTCGCTCAGGGTCCGGTACAGATGGTTACGCACCGCCTCGCCGCGCATCGAATGCTTGGAGCCGGGATAATTCACCATCTCGAATAACTTGCCCTCATCCTGCAGGGCCTTGTAGACCCGGGTGCTGTTTTCGAACAAGACGTTATCGTCCGCCATGCCGTGGTACATGAGCAGGCCGGCGCGATAGTCCTTCACATAGGGCAACACGCTGCTGGCCTCATAGCCTTTGGCATTGTGCGCCGGGTTGGCCAGGTAACGCTCGGTATAATGGCTGTCATACAAACGCCAGTCGGTCACGGGCGCGCCGGAAATCGCCGCCTTGAAATAATCCGGCGCCTTGAACAGGCTCATCAGCGCCATGTAGCCGCCGTAACTATGACCATAGATGGCGATATTGTCGGCGTCGACAAACGCCAGGCTGCGCAGATGGTCCACCCCGGCCTTCTGATCTTCGACTTCCGCCGCTCCCAACTGCTTATAGATCACCTGCTCGAAGCGGGTGCCTCTATGGGCCGAGCCGCGATTATCCAACTGGAACACCAGGTAGCCCTGTTGCAGCAAATACTGGCTGAAATAGTCATGCTCACTCCAGCTGTTGGTCACCAGCTGGGCATGGGGCCCACCGTATACCCGTACCACCACGGGGTATTTTTTCTTTGCATCGAAGGGCACCGGCTTGAACAGGCGGTAATTCAGGCTTTGGCCGTCTTCGGCCTTCAGCTCGCCGAACTCCGGCAGCTGCCACAGGCCGAAATACGGATACAAGGGATGCCGCTCATCGACCCTATTCTGCTCGACCCAGGCCAGTTGCCGGCCCAAGGCATCGTGCAGACTGACCTGCGGCGGCTGCGACAGGCTGCTGAAATAGTCCAGATACACGGGTTTATTCTCGGCGAACACGGCATCGTGCATGCCCGAACCTTGGCTGACATTCTCTATCTCGCCGCCGTTAAGCGGCACCCGGTAGAGCTGCTTCTCGATCACCGTATCCTTGCGGCCGGAAAAATAGACCCAACCAGAGGCTTCGTCGACATACTCGAGCGCATCGACGGCCCAGTCGCCGTGTGTCAGCCGCTGCTTGAGCCTACCCTCGAGATCGAACAGGTACAGATGCTTGAAGCCGTCGCGCTCCGAGGCCCAGATGAAGGCCGGCTGTTTTTTCAGGAAGTGCAGATCCTGGTTCAAATTCACCCAGGCGTCGCTGCGCTCCTGCACCAGAGTCCTGGGGTTGCCCAACCCGCTCAGGGCCACCAAGCGCAGATCCAGCGCCTGCTGATCCCGGCTCTGCCATTGGAATGACAAGTGCCGACTGTCCGGCAACCAATCCACCCGCGGCAAATAGATGTCCTTGGCCGCACCCAGGTCGACCCAGTCGATGCGCTTATCCGCCAGAGTCACGACCCCGAGGGCGATCTCGACATTGTTCTTGCCGGCGTAGGGATAGCGCTGCTCGGTCAGTTTGATGCCATCGGCATAGATCTCGTTACGGGTGACAGACTCGACCCCAGACTCGTCGATGCGGGTGAAGGCGATGGCAGCTTCATCCGGTGCCCACCAGTAGCCCGTCATCCTGTCCATCTCCTCCTGGGCGACGAACTCGGCCATGGCGTTCTTGATCAGGCCGCCACCGTCAGTGGTCAATGCCGTTAACTTGTTGTCGGCCAAATTCAGCACATAGAGATTTTGCTCACGCACGAAGGACACATAATGCCCCTTGGGTGACAGGCGGGCATCTGTGGCGAAGCCCTCGCCCGTGGCCAGCGGCTCGACCTTGCCAGTGGCGAGGGAGACATAATACAGCTTGCCCGCGGCGGGGATCAGCAGCGCCCGGCTATCGTCGGCCCAGAAGTATTCCATTATGCCTTCGCCATAGATGCGCTGGCGCTCGCGACGGGCCTTCTCTTCATCCGACAACTCACCGCCCGCCAGCTTATCGGCATCGACCAGTATGCTGCGCTCGCCGCTGACGACATCCATCTGCCACAGATCATAGCGGTACTGGTTATCGGCGCGGCTCGCCAGATAGGTGACCTGTTTGCCGTCGGGGGAGAGCTTCAGCTCCCTCGGGCTGCTGCCGGCCAGCGCCGGCGAGGCATACAGACGTTCTATGGTCAGTGGAGTCTTGTTGCCCTCCAGGGCATTGGCCTGTTTCATACATACCTGACTGGTTAGGAGGAGTGGGATGGCTGTGAGGGCCGAGGCGATCCAATTTTTCGTCATTATTATTCCTGGAAGTACCACGCCGGAGGAAACCACCGGCGGTTAAGAGGCTGCCTCATTGTGCCTCAAGTGCGCAGAAAACCAAAGTCCACCGCCGGACGCCGAGCCCGGGTCCCGGCAAGCGCCGGACGGAGGCGCAGCCGTTGCAGAGAAAATCCGCCCCGTGCGCTGAAATTGTCACCGAACTCAGGTATCATTCGGCGCAAATAATACCAATACTGTATTCGGCCCTATCGGCTCGACCTCATACCCGCATTAGTAAAGGAAACAGCATGCAGACTCTGGCCCAAAACCTGACCTCACAGGCAGTAGATGCCTCACTGAGCCAACTTATCTTAACCCTGGCAGACACCTCCAAGGCCATCAGCCAGGCCGTGCGCCATGGTGCCCTGGCCGGAGTGCTGGGGGCGACAGAGCAGGAAAACGTTCAGGGCGAGACCCAGAAGAAACTCGACATCATCACCAACGAGATGCTCAAGGATGCCCTCAAGGCCGACGGCACAGTGCGCGGCCTGGCCTCGGAAGAAGAAGATCATGTGGTCGAAGTCAGCGAAACCGGCCAATACCTGGTGTGCTTCGACCCGCTCGATGGCTCCTCCAACATAGACATCAACTCCCTGGTGGGCACCATATTCTCTGTGCTGCCGGCGCCAACCGGAGAGCTGAGCGAAGCCAGCTTCCTGCAGCAGGGCCGCGCCCAACTGGCGGCGGGTTATGTGCTCTATGGCCCCTCGACCATGCTGGCATTGACCACGGGCCGGGGGGTACAGATGTTTACCCTCAACCCCGAGACCAACGAATATCTGCTGACCCAAGATGCGGTGAGCATCAGCAAGGACACAGCCGAGTTTGCCATCAACATGTCCAATCAGAGATTCTGGGAAGCGCCAATGCAGACCTATATCGCCGATCTCTTGCTCGGCAAGATAGGCCCGCGTGAGAAGTCGTTCAACATGCGCTGGATTGCCGCCATGGTGGGTGACGTGCACAGGGTGCTGTCCCGTGGCGGCCTCTTTACCTACCCGGCCGACAACAAAGATCCCAACAAGCCCTTTAAGCTGCGCCTGATGTACGAGGCCAACCCCATGGCGCTGCTGGTCGAGCAGGCCGGCGGCAAGGCCTCGACCGGTTACGAAAATATCCTCGACATCCAGCCGGAGCAGATCCACCAGCGAGTAGCTGTGATTTTGGGCTCGGCCAACGAGGTCGATGCTTGCCTGAGCTATCACGGCCTGGATTACAGCCAGGAGCCGGATCCCGAGCTTGGCTGATCACAAGCTGGCCTGAACCCGGCGCCGTCTCCAGGCGCCGGCTCACGGGGATCGCCTATACTGAGAGCCAAGAGCAGCATTTGCTGCCTATGCATCAAAGGAGTTCCCCATGAGCCTGAACGCCGTGCCTGCGGGCAAGTCCCTGCCGGATGATATCTATGTCATCATAGAAATCCCCCAGAATCATGATCCCATCAAGTACGAGGTGGACAAGGACAGCGGGGCGCTATTCGTCGACCGCATCATGACGGCCCCCATGTTCTACCCCTGCAACTATGGCTATGTGAACCAGACCCTGAGCCTGGACGGCGATCCCGTCGATGTGCTGGTGCCGACCCCCTACCCGCTGCAGCCCGGCAGCGTGATCCGTTGCCGCCCTGTGGGGGTGCTCAAGATGACGGACGAGTCAGGCGAAGATGCCAAGATAGTGGCAGTGCCACACGAGAAGCTCTCCAGGGAATACGACCATATTCAGGATGTTAACGACCTGCCACCACTGCTGAAGGCGCAGATCAAACAGTTCTTCGAGCACTACAAAGATCTCGACAGCGGCAAGTGGGTCAGGGTAGATGGCTGGGAAGATGCCGCCGCCGCCCGAGAAGAGATACTCTCCAGCGCAGCGCGTTTTGCCAAGGGCTGAGGGTTAGGGTATGAAAGAACGCTTGAATGAATGTGTTAGATGTACAGGCTCAGAGCTAACCTGACAGTCACCCGATTTTTCTGTGCCCGGCGCCTGAATCGGTGCCAGATGCTATTGTTTCGGGCTCAGGCATAGTCTTCCCCATGGCACGGTGAGTGAAATGAAGTTTCATGCTAACGAACGAGAGGCTGGGAAGCCGAGCAGGCTTGTAAATAGGGATATTGTTGCGAGTCCATCCCTGGATGCTCTACGGACCTTTTCCGTACAGAAAGTCCTTTTTCCGAAGGCCATGGGTCCGACTCTGCCAGCGCCGCTACGCTCACAGGTAACATTTAGGCCATGAACCGCAAGCATCCAGCTTCGTAGCTAAAAGCTTGGCAGGCTGGACGCGTATGTTGAGCTGTAATTTTCAATGTGACACAGAATATTGAACACCCTCTAGATTTTCATTTTACCGCAGCAAGAACGTCATCTAAACCTGAGTTATAATCGTGAGAAAAATTAGCATATTTTTTCATTTTCAAAAGGCTAGGAATCTTACAATCTTCAATTAACAAAGGAAGAACTTGAACCTCTCCTGATTCAATTTCGTCCCAATATTTAGCATGCCACTCTCGCTCAACCCATTTAGATTCAACAGAATTCTTAGACAACACAACAACAATAAAGTCAGCATCGTTTAATCCAGCTTCTATTTTATGTGGTATAGAGTCACCAACTTTTATTTTCCATTCATCTAGCCAAGGTGTATGTCCGAAATTGGATAAGTCTGTACATAATTTTCTAACAAAGCCTTTATCTATTGATGAATGAGATACAAATATTTTCTTACCCACATCTGATTCCCTGTATCGTGCATCTATCATTCTTTCATACAACTCATTTTCAACCCAAAGCAATTCCGTAAACTCATAAATATCAGGTAGATCTTTTTCTAATAAGCCCCAGCCTTGCAATTTATTTCTTAATTCAGATCTTCTTTTTCTTAAATCTTCTGTTGTTGCTGGAGATAAGTATTCATGAGGCACCTCTAGGTAATCTTGACACTCAGAAAGAGAGCCAAAATATACAATTGCATACGCTTCTCCTGGGACGTCGTCAGGATCTCCATTCTTTTCATAATCCCATTCAAAATCTTCGTCAACTTCAAACCCATCGTCATCATAATTACCAATTCTCCCTTTATGAGGCCCTCCGGTAATTAAAACTGTACCAAATAATAATTCGCTCATATTTTCCTTGAAAACATAAAATTTTAATAGTGCAACTTCACAAGCTAGACCCAGCCTGCAAGCTTGGGCAGGGCGCTTCGCACTATTAATCCTCTTTACCCCCAAGTTAACACAGCATCCAGCCATCGTCTGTAGGATATTCGTCATTTTTTACAGCATGTTAGGGTTGCCAGAAAGCATTAAAGAACTACTCTGGGCACCCACACAGTAAATAATGCCTCTATTCATACCAGCGCTATCCATTCGAAGAGATGATGAATCGGGTGCAGGCGCGGCTGTGACCTTCCAAAGCAGGGATGCTTTGGCTGTTCTCACAAGAAAATGCACACAAGGATGCTTGCTGCGTTTCACAGCAGTGCCTGCACTTAGAAGTAAATGCAGGCCAGCCATTATTAATCAGTCCATTCTGGAGTCGGTTTGGCATGACCTTCGCTTGGATGGCCAGGGCAAATCAACTGGACAAGCACTGCCATGGAAGTGACCGTCCGTGGCAGGGATGCCACGGCCGAGCTTACAGGGATTGTACTTGCAGCGTGTCACTGGAATGACAGTACTTAATCTATCGCACCGGCAAATTGATAAGACAAGCACTGCTAAATACTCTGGATGCTACATTGGCTATCGTCGATGTTCACACAGAGAGTGGACTGAGTGTTTCTCAATGCCATCACCCAACTTCCACTAAGAAAAATCCGGCCTGAGCCGGATTTTTATGTTGTCAGTTTACCCGAGAGAAGGAACTAGTCCTCATCCGTCTCAGTGATCTGATGGGCCTTCTCAGTCTGATCGACTATGGTCAACACGGCTGTGTCGCCCACCACGTTGCATGAGGTGAGGATAGTGTCTATCAGGCGGTCCAGCGCCGCGACTATGGCGAAGGCCTCTATCGGCAGGCCCATCTGGTGGATGAGCACCCCTATCATCACCATGCCGCCGCCGGGTACGCCGCCGGCGCCGACGGACAGGAGGAAGACGCTGAACAGGACCACGGGGATCTGCTCAGTGGTGATGGGCATGCCATAGGCGTTGGCGATGAAGAAGGTGGCTATGGTGATGTAGATGGACACACCGCCCATGTTCATGGTCGCGCCGAGGGGCACGCCGAAGCCGGCTACCGCATGGTTGACCCCGAGTTTTTGGGTCAGGGTACGCAGGGTCACGGGAATGGTGGCGTTGGAGCTGGCGGTCGAGAGGGCAAACAGCACCTGCTCACGCGTCTGATGGCGGAACTGTTTGGCCGTTATCGGGGTGAAGAGGCTGACGGCAAAGGGATAAACCACAAAGATCCACAGCGCCAGCATGCCTATGATGAGCCCAAGGTACTGCAACATGCTGAGGAATACCTTAGCCTCAAGCGTCGCCCCCAACTTGAACATCAAGGCGAATACCCCTAAAGGTGCCAGATTCATGACCATGCCGATCAACTTCATCATGATGTTATCCGCCGTCTGGAAGGCCTGCACCGCCCCCTTGGCCGTGTCTCCCAGGGCCTTGATGGCGCCACCGAGCATGAGGGCCATGAAGATCACCTGCAGCATGTTGCCCGACATGAAAGCGGCGATGGGATTGCGCGGTACTATGTCCACCAGCAGGGCCAACAGGCTGGGCAACTCGGTAGCGGTAATGGTCGCGCTGCCGGAGACGCTCATGTCGACGCCCTTGCCCGGGTCGACCAGCATCACCAGAGTGAAGGCCGCGGTAACGGCCACCAGGGTGTTGATGATGTAGAAGCCGAAGGTCTTGCCGCCGAGGCGACCGAAGCTCTGCATGTCCTTGAGCTCACAGACGCCACTGACGATGCTGACAAACACCAGTGGCACCACCAACATCATGATCATGTTGACGAACATGGTGCCGGCGGCACTGGCCAGTTCCACCAGGGTGCCGGAGAAGAAACCGACATCGGCGAGAAAATATTGAACGATTGAGCCCAGGAGCAGACCCGTGAATAGACCCATGAAGATCTTGGCAGACAGTGATTTGATCATGCAGTTAACTTCCCCGATTTCTTATTATATTACGGCACCTTTATCGTCGCGGCGCCTGTATATCTTGCTCACATTGTTAAATGCTGGCCGAGGATAGTGAAACATGCCGGCGGCGAATTCAATGAAAAAAACCAAATTTTTAGCACTTGTTGCTGACAAAGCAGGAATGACGGCCGACTCACAGCACATTCACCCTGGGTCACTTTGGCTATCCAGGGCCGCGTCAGCGCGCCTTGGGAAGTGCTTGGGAGCTGCTTGGGAAGAAGCCGGGAAGAAAGTGGGAAAGGCAATTGGAGAAGGAAATAGGGAAGGCTGGCAATAGAGAAAAGCTGAGGCCGCTTGCCACCGACGGCAAGCCGTGCAGGCCTTGCCATCTGTGGCTCGGGTAACACCAGGATCGAACGCCTAGGCCAACCAGAGTTCGACGTCGCGAATGATGAAGTTGCCGCTGTAGACGGGATGGGGCTCACCCAGCGGCTCGAGCTCGAAATAGGCCTTGTGCTCGTCCGGCAGTCCCTCGTAGCCGCCTATCACCTGGTACAGCCAGCTCTCGCTGTCCCATGGCAATTGCTGCTCGGCCAGATAGGCCAACGCCGACTGGCTCTTGCCCGACTCTATCACGGCGCAGAAATACTCATCCACCGCCAGCTTGAGCGGATTATCCGGAATGTCGAAGTCTTCGCTGACGCTCAGGGACACAGACACATCATGCTCGCGCCGCTTGGGCGGCACCTGGCTATGGCTGATGGTCTTGATCCTGGCAACCATCTCCATCAGCTCGCGCTCCTGCTGGCTGTTATGCACGTCCACCGCGGCCGGTGCCAGCAGGGCCTCGGCGCGGTTGAACAGGCTCGGCACCTGTTTATGGGACACATGATCCCCGGGCCTGTAGTCCGGGTGCAGATCTGTGTACAGCAGCCAGCCCTTGAGCAGCCGGGTACGGCCGCGAATTTGGCGGAAACGTCCCAACAGCTCCAACAACCTGCCCTGTACCAGGCTCAGCTCCTCGGCGTTGCGGCTCAGGCTCTCCTGCAGGGTCGTCACCAGCAACTTGCGCAGCTCGCGCACATCGCCGGCGATTTCCCCCAGCTCGCTGAACTGGAACAGCTCCAGGCCGCTGCGCAACTCACTCACCTGGCTCTGGGCCAACTCGTTCTCGCGGATCTTGGCGTTGATGGTGCCGACATAACCGAACTCGTTGTTGATCCGCCCCCAGAGCACCCGGGTCGAATAGGCCAGGCTCTCGGTGAAGCTGTAGACATGTTCGCTGAGATCGGCGAGGTAGGCCTCGGCGGCGCCATGATCGACGTTGCTCCTGGCCTCCTTGTAATGACTCGCCAGTGTCTTGATGGTGGCGAGCGCCGAGCCGACGTTGGCATCTATCTGGCGATTGCGTTCATCGCTGAGCGCCTCCTCCAGCATGGCGCGCACAGTGCGGGTCAGGCGCAGGTCCTGATCCGCCTCGGGCCGCCACAAGATCCCCGCCTTCTTCAGCTTGTCCACCGCGCTCGGCTCACAGGCCCCCTCGTTGACCGAGCCCGCCTGGTAGGCGTCCATGATGAGCTCGGCGTGGCGTCCCAGCTGCCTGAGCAGCCTGACACCGGCCTGATGCAGATTACTGCTCATGGCGCCCTCCTCTGTTAAGCTTCCTCATTGCGGCCATCCTATAGCAAGTCACGCTGGGTGGCGGTTTCGGCCTGGGCTTCCAGGCTGAGGCCTTCGGTCTCGTCGATGAAGCGGATCACTTCGTAGAGATAGTCCAGCTTGCCTGTGGCTATGTAGATCTGCTTCTCCAGGTTGGGGCGTGTCAGGTAACCCAGCTCCAGCAGGCGCTTGAACACCAGCTTTATCTGGGCATCGACATTGCTGCTGGTCGAGCCGAATAAGCGATACTGGCTGAGTTTCGCCAGCTGCTCACGAAACGCCGGGGTGTCTTCGATGCGGGTCTGCAGCTCGGTCAGGCGCACCGCGGCGCCTTCGGTCAGCGGCGCATCCTGGCCACTGGCCTCCTGCACCAACACCAGCCACTCCACCAGGGGGATCAGCGCCTGGCAGATGTCCTTGAACTGACTGGAGATCACCTTGCGCTCGGCCTCCCCCAACTGCAGATAACCACAGAAGAACACATCGCCCTCGGCGGCCGAAGCCACTGTGCGGTTGATCTGATTCAGGTAAGTCTCGACCCGCTCGCGGCTGGCGGCATTCTTCAGTGCCCGCCAACCGTCTTCGTTGGTGGTGCGGCAGATGAACTCGCCCTTCAATAACTGCTCAATCAGCACGCCGGTGCCCACCAGGGCGCTCTCGCCCGGGTTGTTATTCATGACTTCGGACATCAGACTGCCTCCCTCGCCAGACGCTGGCTCAACTTGTCGGCTATGGGGTTGCTCTTGGGCTTAACCAGCTGCAGCTTCTTGGTTTGTTTGTTGATTATGTAACGGTTGGCAAACAAGTTCAGCACCTCAGACTCAGGGTTCGGGAAGGCCCCGAGCACGGAAATATTGTTGTTCTCACAGGCATCGAAGATCTTCTTCACGTTGGTGTGATGCAGTGTGCCCAGCTCGTCTATCGGCCAGTGGATGGTGACATCGGCGCGGCCCCGCAGCAGGCGGGTGAAGGCCAGCAGGAACTTACACAAGATAAGATAAGCCATGCCGTGGCTGGAGGATTCGTTCAGCTGCCTGTCGGTGCGTATGATGAGATCGCTGTTGCCTTCCTTGAGGCGCAGCTCTATCTCCAGCAGTTTGGCGATGCCGCCGGTCAGGGCGGCGCGGCCTATGATGTCCAGGGCCCGGCGCATGCTGTTGGTGTAATGCTCATCCGGCAGGCCGTCGAAGCCGTCGCTCTTCCAACGCTTGAAGGCCTTGACGAACAACTCAAGCTCGGGCCAGAACTCCAGCTCGCTGATCCGCGAGCGGATGCGCACCGCAGACTCGGACACCCCATCGAGGAACAGCTCCTCGCCCACCTCGCGGGTGATGCGGGCGCTCTGGCTGGCGATGCGGCGGTCGATATCCGCCAACACCTCGTAGAAGGCGGTGAGATCGACGCCGAAGATGCGGCCCTGTTCCCGCAGCGCCGTGATGGACTGGGGCACCATGACGTTGAGCAGCTGCTCCAACTGGGGCACCAGCTTGCGGTAATCCAACAGGCGTATGCCCTTGTCGTTGATGAAGCTGGACTCCTCGCGGGCCCGCTCCCAGGTCTCCGCCAGGCCGGAGCCCGACTTGCTGGCGATCACAGAGTCGAAGTGCTCGACATATTGCTTCACGGATCCCAGCAGGTAGTCGCGCTTGAGCAACAGGTCTTCGCCCTGACGCAGGCGTTCGCCCAAGCTGCCCTGGGCCTCCTCGTTGTTGGCCGGCAACTTGAGATCGGCGAGCTTGCGCATCAGGGCGCGCAGCTTGGTGAGGTTCTCCGAGGCTTCCACCTGGGCGGCATCGGAGGCCTTGCGCTCAGTGTCCAGCGCCTGACGACGCGTCTTGACCTCGGCCGCCTTGGCCTTGAGCTGCTGCTCCAGCTCGCTGACGGCGCGTTTGACATCGCCAAGCTGGGTCTGCAGCTTGGGCTTGCGGGCGCGCCAGGTATGTTGATACCAGTCGTCGAAACGCAACACCTCGCTGCGGCGCTGCTCGGCCCTGGCTAGCTGTTCTTCCAGCGCGCGTATGTCGCGCTTGAGGGCGACTATCTTGTCTTCGTCGACGCCGCGGGACTTGAGCTCGTTCTTGTACCAGGTCTCGCAGGCCTTCTGCTCCGTCTTGGCATTGGCCTTGCGGGCCTCTATGTTGGCCCTGGTCTGGGCCAGCTGGTTATCCAGCACCCCGACCACTTCCTGCCAGTAGGCGTTCTTCTCCATCCGCGCCTCGAGCGCCTGCTCCTTCTGCTCCTCGAGCCAGAGGTTATGGGCATTTCTCAGCTGTTTCAGCTCGCCGTCGAGCTGGGTCAGGCGCTGCTGCGACTGGGCCTTGCGCTCGGCAAGCGCCTTGTTGATCTTCTCCTGCTCGGCGCGCTTCTCGTCGAACAGGCGGCGCAAATCGTCACGGCTATTCTTGTAGGCGGTGCGGGCGAAGGTGAGTTCGCGGCTCAGGCTGTCGAGCTCGGCGTTGGCGGCCACCAGGGCATCCTCGGCCTCGGCCTGCAGCTCCCTGGCCGCCGCCAGGGCTTCTTCGGCCTTGGCATGGCGTGCCCGCAGATCCTGCTCCGAGGCGGCGTACTCGGGCACCTCGAGCGCCTTGAGATCCAGCCCTATGCCGTAGAGACTCCCGAAGCCGGACTCGGATTGCTGCAGGGGCTGCAGATGCGGATGCAGGTCGGTTCTATGCAGCAGCTCGGGGGCTATCACCTTGCCGAAACTCTGCTCCCAGCCCTGGGCTTCCTTGCGCAAAAACTCCAGCAGGGTATGGGACTGGGGGAACAGCATGTGCTGCAACTCGTCCAGCTCCGTCTGGCGCTCGTTGACCCTGAGGCCGGCGATACGCAGGGCTTCGCCGGCCTGATCCCGCTTGGCGCGCAGCTTACGCTCGTCGCTGCTCAATCTGTCGACCTTGAGGTTACAGCTCTCCTGTTCCTCGTCGGCGCGGCTGATGCGCTCGTCGAAAATGGCCAGACTCAGCTTCTCTTCTTCTGTGTAGGTCACGCCGTCGAGCCGCAACTTGAGTTCGGCGGCGCTCAGCTTGAGGCCGTATTCCTGTTCGCTGAAGCCGGCCTTGCCGGCCTCCAGCCGCTCGCGCCATTGCCCGGCCAGCGCCTCCAGCTCGTTGCTTGCCAGCTCACGCTGCTTGTCGCGGGCCTCGCGCTGCTTGTCCTGCTCCAGATGCAGGGCGTCGAGTTCGCGGCCGAGCTGCTCGCCTATCTTGCTGCGCCTGGCGTTGTAGGCCGCCTCTATGTCCTGGTGTTTCTCCGTCTGCAGCTTGTGGCGTTCGCTGAGGTTTTCAAGATCGCTGCGCCAGCTCGGCAGGCTGTCGAGATCGGCTTTCGCCTGCTCTATGTCCGCATCCAGGAAGGCGCCATGCTGGTTCTCTATGGCATCGAGTTCATACTCGAACTTGGCGACATCGCCCTTGGCGGCGGACAAGTCCAGATTGAGTTCGTCGCGCTGCTCCTTCCATTCCTCGTCCAGCATCTTCAGCTGCAGATTCAGCTCCCTGGACAGGATCTGGTTGCTGTCCTGGCGCTGGGCCTCCAGGGTCTCGTCGTGGCGATAGCCCTTGGACAGGCTGGCGAGCCGCAGTTCGCTGCTCAGCAGCTGGTTGAATTCCTGTTCCAGCTTGTCGTACTCGGGGCGGATCACCTCGAAGCCCTGGATCAGCTGACTCTCGCGGATCCAGGCCTCGACCCGCTGGGGATTGAGGCGTGAACTCGGCGGATTGACCCCGTCTTCCTCCAGGATGGCGGCGATCATCGATTTGACCGTCTCCATCTTGCCTTCCTTGGAGTGCACCGCCTTGGCGAGCTTCTCCATGTGGCGCAGTGAGTATTCGGGATCGCAGAGGGAGAACTGGTTGGCATAGGCGCGCAGCTCGCCGCGGTTGCTGCCTGTGCTCAGCAAGGAGCGATCGTTCTGAATGATCGCCCTGAACTCACGGGTGTTGAGCAGATTGGTCACCGCCACCCCGTTACGTTTCATCTCCCGCCCGAGTTCGGCCATGGTGTGGCACAGCACGGTATCGCCGTTGCGCTGCTTGACATAGTCGTCCAGCTCGAAGCCCTTGGCGATGAATCTATAGTTGACCCCCTTGCCGTCGCCGGCCGAGGCCAGCACGGCCTGATACAGCAGGCCGTCGGTCTTGCGGTATTCATAGATGATGTAGCTGGAATCGTGGGGCAGATACCAGCGCTCGAAGCTGTCGCGGGTCGAGGGCACCACGCGGCTGGGGTATTCGCCATAGAATACCGGCACCAGCCGTTGCAGGGTCGTCTTGCCCGAGGCGTTGGTACCACATATGTTGGTGTGGCCGTCGAGGGCGAGTTCCACCACCCCGGGGAGATGGGTGTCGATGAGCACAATTCGAATCAAGCTTGGCATTTCTTTCCTTATTCAAACAAGGTCTAGAGTCGACCAAAAATCGGGCCTTGCTGACTAGGCTCCAGAGGTATTCTGTTCAGCGTCTTGTTATCCGGCGAATGGAGCAAACTGGCTGCGCCATTCGGGACCAAGCTTCTCTGGGCCCATGTTTCTCTGGGCCATAGCTCTCTGGGCTTTGCATGATTCACAGGCAAAGGATCAGCAGGCAAAAATGAGTTCTACGGGGGCAAAACTGGCCGCCAAACGCGGCGCCCCCCAAAATCGAGCCCCTAAAATAAGCCAAAGCAGGGGTATTGGCAATCGAGTGCCGTCCCCCAGGGTTGCCGGGCCCTTGGATGGGTCTTGTCCCCATCCGCAACGGGACGGCAATGATACGCCAAATTGGCGCCTCATGGCTAAAACCAGAGGTGAATAGTTCGCCGGTTGGCATAGAAGAAGGACGCGAAACCAAGCTGTTTATTTCGCTCAAGCCAAAGCTGGTACAAGTTAGCCATCCCATGAATTGAAATCCGGCACTATGACTCCAATGACACGCAGGCTCTTGATTTCAACATCAGCCATCCATGGATGCTCTAGGGCGCAAAAATGCTTCCATGCACACCAGCCAGTTCGCCTTGCGTGCAATAAAAAGCCCAGCGTATTGGCCGGGCTAAGTGCTTGGGTATGCTATTACCTGGATGTAGAGGCAGGGAAATAAGGACGTATATCGCCTAATATTTTTTCTCTGTCTAATATTTCCTTCCGGATTTTATCTGCCTCTGTCGAATCTAACAACCCTCTGTCTGCCAAACTTGCCAGCTGTTGAGTCAAATCATCTATCTCGTCCAGTATCTTATTGCGCAAGTCTTGCGCTTCCATTTCCTTGGTATTCATGTCTTTATCCCTGTTTAACGTTTTAGTTGAATTTCGACACTAGCATATTAATTTTTTGGTTTGAATTTATTTGGTGATGGGATTGAATCGTCCTTTCTGGGAGGTGGCTTGTGACGCCTGGCCGTTAGAAGTCGCCGGCTTGGTCTGATGGTGCCCCATGGGTGTGGCTGGTATAGATGGGTTGGTTTGATTGCTGTGCGGTGACCTGGCCAATTGGGGCGGCGGTGGCGCACTCGATACCGATGCGGTGGTTTTTCTGCAGGCAATAAAAAGCCCAACATCTTGGCTGAGCACATCGAAATTCAGTAATCAGCTATTCACTGGTACAAGTATCAACCTAGCAATTGGGATAACAATTCAACCAGCACATCTATTGCCGATGGTGAGACATTTAAATTCTGAAAAATGTCTGTAATATAGGTATGAACATGATTCAACCGATCAATTTCATCGATCAATCTTTCAAGTCCATCCTGAATAAAGTCTGAATTTCCCTCACAAAATTCAATTAAAGAATCTCTCTCCTTTTGGTTTAAAGCCTCAGCCGCCTTAACCGTGGCTGTAAAGTCTTCAAATATCCTGACCTTTAATGTGTGAAGTGATCCATCGGTCACAACTCCCAGGGTATGTTCTTCTCCTCCTGATACTACCGTTAATGTCATTTCACGCTCCTTGTAACATTCCTCTTCCATTAGTTTATCCCTTTACGATAATTAAAATCTAATAGTGGCTAGCAGTTTAATTTAATCAAGGCTTGATTGTCACTTGGTGATGGGATCGAGTCGTTCTTTCTGGGCGGTGGCTTGTGATGCCTGGCCGTTGAAGTAAGCAGAAAGTCAGGACAGGCAGAACACTTAGTTGAAAAACGATGCGGCCACAGGTTACAACTATCCCCTTCGGAGCTGCCGAGGGTGTTGAAGAAAATGGCGTAACGCCGACAGGAAGTCGGTGTAGCTTTCGGGGGGCATGGATGCACCATCGGAAGCGTTAGCTATTTTCGAATAAGGCCGAGGGCCATTCTTGCAAAAAAGTCAGCTCCGTGGGGCGTCATGGAGGATAACCGCTAGCGGTTGAGATTATGAGCGAGAGGCAGGATAGCCGAGCTGGGAGTGAAGCATATGGATGTGCTTCGCCGAGGTAACAACAGTCGAGCCAGGGCGAGTGAAATTGGTGATTTTAGAGTTTACGAGCGAGAGACATGGATGGCGAACTTAGAAATGCGGGGACAGGCATAACTCTCCCAGCTCTAAAGCTGCACCAATTGCTTGGGGATGCACCCATCCCCTTTGGAGTTGCCGCAGGACGAGCAGACAAATTGCGTGAGTGAGGCATGGATGCCGAGCTAGCCTCAGGTGAGCCAGGGATGGCGAATATGAGGCGCTAGCGAATTTGTCTGTGAGAACAAGGAGATTTCAACTCCGTTGGGGCGCCGGGGGAGATCCAAGAGGGGAACAGGCGCTTTTCCCCTCTTGGTCGGGTGTGGGTTGAAGACCCACGACTTTTACCAAACGCAGTTTGGCCGCTTTATGCTAACGCAAACCACAGTTTATAGAGTTCCCTCTGGGTCGACTATCTATGACAGAATTGGGGGTTGAAGACCCACGACTCTTGCCAAACGCAGTTTAGCCACTTTGTGCTAACGCAAACCACAGTTTATAGAGTTCCCTCTTGGTCGACTCTCTATGACAGAATTGGGGCTAAAGACCCACGACTTTCGCCAAACGCAGTTTGGCCGCTTTATGCTAAGGCCAGCCACAGGTTATAGAGTTGTCTCTTGGTCGACTCTCTATGACTGAATTAGGGGTTGAAGACCCACGACTCTTGCCAAATGCAGTTTGACTATCCTTTGCCACCGGCAATACAAAGAAATACAGGGATTCACTTCCTTGAAAAATCCCCTTTACTGACAATAGCATATTACTTACTGTGTCCCTCAGGTTTGAAGGTGCGCGCTTTTTTTAAGGACATTTTCCATGGATGAGTTGGTATTCACCATTGCCACAAAGGTAGCCGAGCATTACGGCAAGATGCTGACTAAGTTCAGGCCGGCCAGGCCGGGCAGTGAATATCTGGAGCAAAACCTGATCACCCTGTTTGGCCACCAGTATTTGCTGGCCCGGCCCGATGGCGCATTTTTCTCCGAAGTGCCTTTCATGGGCAAAAACTCTGAGCGCGGTTGGCCGAATCGGCTCGATGCCTTCGCCTTCTGTGGCGACACGGGCTATCTCATCGAGGCCAAGGGCATAGGCGAAAACCCAGCCAATATCGCCAAAGTCGTTGCCGATTTGGAACGCCTGAACTCCCCTCAATTACAAGACAGTCTCGATATTATGTTCAAGGATCGTAGTCACGTTCAGCCGAACCAAATCAAAAAGCTGGTGTTGGCCGATTGCTGGAAAAAAGAGATCGCCGACAGCTGGCAAGATCCCAGTGGCAAACTGATTGAAGACGCCGCCAAAGTGGAGATAGCACTCAGTACCAAATCGATTCATATCGGCACCTTTAATAAGTACCATTATTATCTGCTCATAGCGCAAGTCATGGAGTCAGCACAGACGTGCCACGCAGAATAAATTCCAAGTATGTACATGGCCAGAGACGATATTTTGAGCATTGAGATCATGATTGACGAGGTTTTTGATGAAGCTGCTACATGTGTCTGACTTGCACTTTCACCAGGCACAATTTGATTGGGTAATGGCTGCGTGCGAACAGGCAGATCTGCTTTGCATCACCGGCGATTTTCTCGATGACAGACTCGAGCAGTCTGTGACTATCCAGGAGCAGATCGCCTGGATTGGGCAATGGGCGGAAAAATTGCCTGTGCCGCTGCTCGTATGCTCGGGCAACCATGACCTGGTTGGCGAGCCTGGCTCGGTTAGCTGGTTACAGGCACTTCCCGGGGTATATGCCGACAATGCTATAGCCACCTTTGCCGGCATCAGCTTAGGTTGCGTACCCTACGGCACATCAAACTTCGAAGTCTATGCCCGGTGCGATGTGTTATTGCACCATGAACCCCCGGCGGGGTTGAACGTCGCTATCCAAGCCGGCCAGGACTTTGGTTCGCCAGACTTAAAGCTGGCGTTGAAGCATGGCGCGTTAGCGGCCCGCTGGATCTTATGCGGTCATGTGCACAGGCCGGTGAAGAAATTGTCCAAATATAGACAGCATCTCATCTCAAACCCGGGCGCGAACCGGCGGCACCCTATGCCGGACCATCACTGGATTACTATTTGAAACACAAAATGCATAGACAGATCCCTGCTTCAGGCAAGATGCTCTAGCCTTTAACGCCAAGCGCCGACATACTCGTACTCTTTATCCGACGCGCTTTATTCAAAAAAGTTTTAGCCACTTTCCCAGCCATTATCAGCCGTTTACGCTGGATTCAAACATGGGGCCTATCCAGGAGAAACTATGAAAAAAACCTACTTTACGGCGCTGATGACTGTTTACGCTGCCATCTCCATTGCTCAGGAGTCCAGTGCCCAAGAAATCAGTGTCCAGGAGTCCAGTACCCAGGAAATCAGTGCCCAGGCCCTGCCATTCGAAGAGCAGATGAAGTCATTGGATACCTGGGTGTTCGATGCGTTCAATCACTGTGCGGCGCAGGAGAGTCTGGATAAACATGCCAGCTATTTTGCGACGGATGTCGAGTTTTACCATGATAATGGCGGCGTCACCTGGAACCGTGACGCCATGATAGCCAACACCCAAAAATATGCCTGCGGCCATTATACCCGCGAACTCATCCCAGGCACTTTCAAGGCTCACCCGATAAAAGACTTCGGTGCCATTACCGAAGGGGTACACAGGTTTTGTCAGAGCGATACCCAGTCATGCGATGGCAAAGCTGAATTTGTGATGGTCTGGCGCCACGCCCATGATAAGTGGGAAATCACCCGGGTATTGAGCTACGGCCACGGTGCCAACACCCCGGAGCCGCAGGACAAATAAGCAGATTCAAACCTGTCACTGCTCTGGCTGCATGCGGCCAGTTTGCAGGAATCGGTCATCAGCATAGTGGCAGCCAACTTAGTCGCATCCTGGGGTCAAAGGCGCGCCAATCCCAGGGTGTCGCCAGACATATTTCGCGAATTTTCCCTCTGCCCCTCTTGGCTATTTCCCGATCCGCAAGATCTTTGATAAAATCGCGGCAATTTTAGAGGAGAGCCCCGAATGCCAATGTATGTTGTAGGTCACAAGATCCCCGATTCAGATTCCATCTGTGGTGCCATCGCCCTGGCCTACCTGAAAAACCAAATCGGCGAAGAAGCCATTGCCGCCCGTCTGGGCGAACTGTCGCCGGAAACCGCCTTCATCTTGGACAAATTCGGCTTCGAGGCCCCGGAGTACAAGACCAGCTACGCGGGTGAGCAGGTTTATATTGTCGATCACTCCGAGCTGACCCAGGCGCCGGACGACATAGCCGAAGCGACTATCGTCGGCATAGTAGATCACCACAAGCTGGGGGATCTGACCACCTCGACGCCGCTGGAGTGCTGGATCCGTCCCGTGGGCTGCAGCAACACCGTCATCAAGATGATGTATGACTTCTACCAGGTGGCCATCCCGGCCAATATCGCCGGCATCATGCTGTGCGCCATCCTGAGCGATACCGTGATCTTCAAGTCACCCACCTGCACCACAGCCGATATCCGCTGCGTCGAGGCCCTGGCCGAGATCGCCGATGTCGAAGACTTCAAGGCCCTGGGCATGGAGATGTTCAAGGTGAAATCCGCCGTCGAAGGCACCCCGGCGCGGGATCTGGTGATGCGCGATTTCAAGGACTTCAACATGAACGGCAAGCTGGTGGGCATAGGCCAGCTGGAAGTCATAGACCTGTCGGTGTTCGATGACATCAAGGCCGAACTCGAGGCCGACATAGCCGCCCTCAAGGTTGAAGGCCAGCGCCACAGCGTGCTGCTGCTGCTGACCGACATAATGAAGGAAGGCTCCGAGATGCTGGTGGTGTCCGACGACAACGAACTGACCAGCCGCGCCTACGGCAAGGCCACAGTAAACGGCCGCGTCTGGCTCGACGGCGTACTGAGCCGCAAGAAGCAGGTAGTGCCCCAGCTGCAGGAAGCCTTCGCTTAAGTTGCCCTCGCCACAGCCCTAAGCAAAGAGGCCGAACACAAGTTCGGCCTTTTTTGTCATTGGCAGCGAGGAGGGCGAGCCTGAGATGACAAATTGGAAGCTGTAGCCAATTTCCCCATGATGTCCTATTTAACTCAAGTGAGCAGCTTTACCCGACTCGGTTTTTCTTGTACTTTCCCATAACCGTCCAGATAAGTGCGGTCATGACAGCCAAATGGAATATTTTAAAAAGGAATTTAAATGTCGGCTACAGAGACAGATCTTGCTATTACCCCTCAAGAAAGAGCCTACCAAATATCAGGAAACCTAGAAGCATTTTGGAAGAGCCGATTAGATAAAAAAGACCCGGTTGCCCGCATAGGCTACGCATTATGGGTCACTGATGTCGAAAAATTAAGACAAGAAATCGGCAAGGGAGATCCAAAGTTCTGGAACTACAAGGGGTTTTCATACTGGGAATTTATGGCAAGATCGACAGTGGTCAACTTAGCCACCGGCCTGAATAAAGGCGGATTTAGAGGAAACTTTAAGGAAACCAGAGAGAAAATCAAGCAGGTCGGCATACGGGTAGCGCGTTGGCACATACGTTTTGTACAAGATGATTATAAAAACAAAACCGGCAATATAGCCGGAAAGTTAAGTTTAAAACAAATGGCAGATTACCATCATCTGGCGTTCAGTGAGTTTAATATACCCTCAAACTTTTATGGCGGGACCTGGCTTGAAGCCATCCCGGATGCCGCAGAATTTGCCTTGTATGGCGATTTATATTGTCATGATTGTGATTCCGATGAGGGCTACCGGGGGACGAGCCAATGAAGCCATTTTTACTGTTATTCCCTTTGATTTCACTCTCTGGCTGCGATCAGCAAGAGGTTGCATGGCAGCACTGGTGTTTTCCTGCCGAATATCTTTCACCCGCCAGCTCTATTGCATCGAATGCCGGAGACACCGCCTTCGATAGCCAGTTATCTGCGGCCCCCATACTCTTCTTCCCTGCGGAGTATGTGGCTAAGCATGTTACGGGTTTTCGCACCACAATATCCATGCCTGACGCAGGTCAGTTGGTGCAAAACTTGCCCGTCAACTTCCAGCCCGTGAATATCAGCGCCGAACTGCCATCCGACTCAACATTGGAAAGCCTCTTGCCAGGTACAGATCTGCTGGTATTGAAAGCGCACGACCCTTACCAATGGTCCGTTTACAACAAAAAAGAAGAAAAGCTGCAGCTATGGGGCAGTTGCGATCTGAACTCGAAGGAAGATTACGAGTGTTTCAGGACCATTCAGCATGATGGAGTTAACTTGCGATACAGCCTCCATAGAGACAACATCAAAAATTATCATGAGATTGACGAGCTGATAATTAAAAACCTTGAATACTGGCGCTGTGGATCATGACGTAGGAATTAAGACCTGATCTCAAGCTCTCGCTAATAGGCGCTCGCTAATGTAGCAGGCTGGCAAGTGTTCAGGCCCTCAGGGTTGCGATCAAACGCTTGGGATGCAGCAGCAGTTCCAGGGCGTCGACAATATTGCCGGAGACCAGATCTGCGCTTGCCAGGGTGGCGGCCGAGGCTCCTTCCTTCTGCAGCAGCGCGACCCCGACGGCGGCACGGCCCAGCATCAGACGATCGTTGGCACCGTTACCGACGGCGAAGACGCTGTCGGCGCCGAGACGCTCGATCACGGCCAACTTGGCCTCGGCCTGGCGCTCGAGTGGAATGATCTCCAGGGTCACCGGCAGCCCGGCCAGCTGGCTCCGGGCCAGGCCGAAGGTGTCTGCGGTGATCACGTGAATTTGAATCCCGGGCGCCAGCTTTTCAAATAATTCGGCCACGCCTGGGAGCAACTTGCCATCCGCCGCCAGGGTGCCATTGTAGTCCGAGACCAAGTGCTGCAGCGTCAGCGATGTAAAGCCGGGAATGGTGATTTCTATCATGTAAATACCGGATGATTGGCTATTGTTTCAGGCGAGTGCTATTGCCCGCACATTGCCCGTCCAGGTTTCGAGTTGCGGACTCTACTTGAAATTCATGGCAAAATTATTGTATCAGCATGACATTTCCATGAATCGCCACCAGAGAGCCAACCGACTGAAGCCCTCCCCTGCTGCCGGGTCCCGGCTCGTCCAGCCGCTCCTGGCGAGGCCGAAGAAAATCCGCCTGAGATCTGCGCTAACACTTTAAATCGCGCCAATATTCAATCAGGTAGCGCGAGATGGAATCGTGGCGGGTCAGCTTGAGGCCAGGGCCTTCGTCGCCCCACTCGCCAAACTCCGCCAGCTCTGCGCGGGAAAACCAGCGCGCCTCATCTATTTCATCTTTATCTATCCTGATGCTTTCCGTGGTGGCGTCGGCGATGAAACCCAGCATGATGGAGGCCGGAAACGGCCAGGGCTGGGAGGCGATGTAGCGCACATGGGTCACGCTTATGCCGGCCTCCTCCAGCACCTCGCGGCCTACCGCCTGTTCCAGTGTTTCTCCCGGATCGACGAAGCCCGCCAGGGTCGAAAACACCCCTTCGGGCCAGATAGCCTGACGACCGAGGAGGCAGCGCTCCACGCCATCGGCGAAGCGCCGTTGCACCAGCATGATCACCGCGGGATCCGTGCGCGGAAAGGTCAGATGGCCACAGTCGCCGTTGGGGCAAGCGCGCGCATGCCCAGCCTCTATGGCGATATTCTCCGTGCCGCAGCGGCCACAGAACCTATGGCTTCTATGCCAGAAACTCAGTCCCCGCGCCAGTGCCAGCATGGATGCCAGGGGATTCTCCAGTACCAAGGCGGCTTTGCGCAGATCGATAAACTCGCCAGCGGCCAGCGCACCGGACAGGGCAGAGTTGTCGAGGTGGGTCATATCCAGGGCGAAATAGGCGCACTCCTCCTTGGCCTCGTCCAGACCCAGGAAGATCCCCTGGGTCAAGTCCAGATGCGCGACATCGTCATGACTGAGGAGCAATGGCCGGTGGCTGATCTTGCAGAAGAAATTGTCATCAGAATGGGTCAACAACCAGCGACTGGCGTGGTTTATCCTGGCCGCCAGCCACTTGGGATCTTTACGATCAGCGGATGCGCGGTTGAGCATCATGGCACTGTATTTAAGCATGGCTATCATCCTCCGGCGAATTATCCTTCAGCCTCTGTATGTTGTCGGCCCATTGCCGGGCCCAGGGCGCCATGGGTCTGATCAATAACGCCAGCGCCTTGCCATGGGGCGTCAGGCCATAACCCAGGGGCGTTTTCTGTACCAAGTCCAGCTGGAAGAGCTCCTTTAGCCTGGTATTGAGCAAGGTCGGCGAAATATCCTCGCAGCGCGCCTGCAGCTGGCGGAAGGTGGCATTGTCCAGGCTCAATTGCCAAATGATGCCCAGGCACCAGGTGCGGCCCAGGAGATCGAACAGGGCCATGATAGGTTTACCGGTTTTCGAGCCTCGAACCTGGGTTCCAGGGATAGGGAGTGACATATTTTTCTCTTCATCGCCGCCATTTTTTGCAGCATACAATAACCGAATGCCGATTGCTACAGAAAGTGTAGCGTATGGTTTAGCCGTTGATTTGTAAGTTAAACTTAATTTTTATATCCATATGACATTAAAAATCAGCCACCCTGGAGTGAGTGGCTGTTGCTCAGGCGTCGCGCTTGCGTTGGAGCAGTACGGGGAGGAAGTCAGAAAATGCAGCCAGGGCGGCATAGCGCCAAGCCGGGGGTCATGCGGGTAAATCCATAAAACCAAACAGGCGTTTATTCCAATCTTCTACCAGGCCCGATTGCAAACGTTGCCGTACTTTACTTTGCCAGCTCTCTGAAAGCACCTCGCACTCTGAGAGTCGGCCCAGGAAGGCTTTATTCAAGGGGTCGTTAAAGAATCGCCATGCCACTTCCCTGACGGTTAGCTCGGGCCACTGCCGAGCCAGCAATGACATCCTCGCCTCTGGGTGCACATGACCGGGTGTTAGCACCCGAAACAAATACCCCCCATTACCATTGATTTGCACCGTCAAGGCCATGTCGGATCGCATGAAACTGTGATTCAACTTAAAGCAAGGTGAACGCGGCTGACTGACTTGGATCACGGCTTCATCCAATTGAAAAATGTCCCCTATGCATACGGTGCTTTCGAGAAAGCCTGATGCGGAAAGGTTTTCACCGAATGCCCCGGGGTTGAAGCCTGAACTTTCAGGGTAACGTTGCTGCCAGTAGTGATAATGCTCTAACGGATAGAGATGCAAAGCCCGCTCCGAGCCGCCATGGTGCTTCTTATCCGCTTGCTGATCGCCGTTCAACCCTTCCGGACTCAGCCAAATATTCCTCTCTATGGGGCGCTTATCTATGGCACTCGGCAAACCGGTCTCGAGGGGGGCCACCCGCCCGGACAGGACAGTTACATTAGCTGTTTGCATCGATTTGAAGTCCAAGTTTTCGCAGTAAATCCAAGCCGCAGCGCAACTAAGCAGGGCAGCCTTCGAGCTTGTAAATGGCGTATCCGTTGCGTGCCACTTCATCGGCAAATTGGGGTGCATCTGCTACCGTATGACAGAAAGTGCAGCCTCTGGGTTTGATGGTCGCCCCCTGCTCGCCTATGCTGTCGAGCCACTCGATCGCCCTTTGATGTGCCTTAACCTCGTTTCTTTCCGACAGCAACACATCGAAATGCAATATCTTCCCTGTTTTGCTATAGGCAAAAGTGTCAAAAACATGAAGTTTCATAAAAATTCCCTTTACTGTCGAATCGCCAAGCGTACATAGCACCAGGTAGCCTGCAGCTGTGTTTGGCAGACCGAATGCCTGAGTGTTATATGACCGAACCGGCCCGTTTAAGTATCAAGTTCGATAACTCAAAGTTTCGCATCGAAACTTTATTCATTTTATTCAGGATGCTACACTTGTCAACCTTGTTTCGAATGAAAACTTAACTGAGTAAACGGGTAGCTATGAAGAACAATGATGATATTTGCGACTTGCTGGAAAGGTTAAGCACCTTATTCCGTAACGAGGTCCGGCAGGCAGGCCTGGTTCATGGTTTGCACCCGGTTCACCTGGAAGTGTTATTTTATTTGAATAAATGCAACAAATTCAGCGATACACCAGCGGCAGTAAAGGATTTTCTGGGGGCAACCAAAGGCACCACGTCAAAATCAATCACCTTGCTGGAAACCAAAGGATATGTTGTCAAAAAACAAGACACTAAAGACAAGAGAGTCTATCACTTGAGTCTTACCGAAGCGGGTCGACAGATAGCTGCAGACAACATGCCGCCGATGAGCTTGCGGGCCGCTCTCACACGTTGTTCCGACAGTGAAACCTCCCCCCTTAAACAGCAGTTAGAGTCCTTGTTGGTGGATATACAGACGGCGACCAGCAGCCTGAGTTTTGGCCTATGCAAAACATGCAGGTTTCATTTAGCGAAAAATAACACGGCGTTTTTTTGCGAATTAACAGGGGAAGATCTCCCCAGCCAATATGGCGAATTAATTTGTCGTGAACACACGCTCAAGAGCCTCTGCGAATAGCAGCACAGAAAACCGCTTCGCCGGCCGCACTAATAAGCATGAGACAATCACACTTATTAGTGCCGACTTCACGAAAAATCACATTCAAGCGGCAATATTGCGCATATTGGATTCGTCAATGCCAAGACTATTCAATAATTTAGAAATACCTTGAATATCGACATTGATCGCGTTCCTGTTGCGGGCCCGGCAATCCTCGATGATGACTTTATATTTAGGGAAATCGATAGCCTCCAATACTCTTTCCCAAACATCCAGTTCATCATCGCCGAAAGCCTGCACGGCTTTTGGCAATACACTCAAATAGAGGCCTCTTTGCTGCTCGGATAATTTTGAAAAAATTTCCGCCATAGTGTAAGAAAACACGCTCGAATGACTCCACTCATCGGCAGCATGTGCTTCCACTGTTTTGTAGCATAGCGGCTGGAGCATATCGTCCTTGGACAAAGAGCCCAGATAATCTGTGATCAATGTTTCCGAGGCACATGCCACCGCCAGACGCACCAATTTCTTATCGTCATTAGTCTGGCAATCTCCCAGCATCTTATCTAAACGATGGATCAATTCAAACTTGGGCAGTTTGACTCTTTTCAGATCTCGTTCGCGATAAACAATATTGACACTTTTCACTGCCATCAGGGTGTGAAATGCCTCATCGATCAGCGCTTGGCTAATGGCATGTTGAATAACGTCATTTTGAGTACCAGGCAATTCGGCATCTATGATCAGGTCACAAACTGGAGTAATTAGTTTAGATTCAATCTGAATCGTTTTTTCATTATATATAATCCAGCCATAAGACAAGACCTTACGGCGTAATTCGGCATCGGCAGCCAACCAATCCGGATGGGTATGGAAGGGTAATAAATTATCTTTAAAGTCTTCTTTATTCGTATCGAAAGCAATATCCAGACTAGGGTCCCCATCGTGGATCATTGCCCTATTATTCCACAACCCAGTTAAACCATTGATTATGTTTATTATTTGATTATCTTCAGCGCTATGTGTCGAGTGATTCATGATTATCATCCATTGATTAATTAAGAATTTTTTACCGTAAACCATCTTGCTGACAAAAGGTTAAACAACGTTTTTTATATCTAGCCAAGATATTAGGCCAGCCATGGTATCGGTTCGAAACTTTAATGCAAGGCATTTTATTTTACAAGATCATTAAATTTTTACGACTCCAAAATCCTATCTCCACACTCAGGTTCGAGTTATAAAAAAAACTTGAAAAGCATGAAACTATACTTTAAGGTTTCGAACCGAAACAAGCAATCCAAGGGTAATAGAATGGAAAACCAAGCTATTTGCAAGGAAGTAAAGCAAGACGTTGCCGGAGTAAAAACCTTTGTTTTCGAAACAGAAACCAGATTCACATTTTTACCTGGTCAATTTATTACTCTGACCTTGCCGACTCAGCAAGGCCCGTTATTACGCAGTTATACACTGTCTTCATCACCGAAAAATGACAACTTGTTTTCTATCACAGTAAGGGCAGTGCCGAATGGCAAGGGTTCCAACTGGTTACACCAATATTTAGAGCCAGGAATGAGCCTGACTTACACAGGTGCTTATGGTCGTTTCATTCCTGCAGAATATGAAACACAAAAATTGTTATTATTAGCGGCAGGCAGTGGGATCACACCACATTTGTCCACCTTGAGGACATGGCGAGACAAGGCTGTAAGTGTCGATGCCCACTTGATATTCAGCGTTAGAAGCCCGGACCAAATAATTGAATATTATGAGCTATTATCCTTAGCCAATAGTATCAACGGATTAACTCTCACTATACTGCCGGAAATATTGGACAACCAAAGCTGGCACGGCATCAGTGGCCGGCTGGACGCACTATGGTTAACGGCACTCTGCCGCGACATAGCCGAAAGGCAAATATTTACCTGCGGGCCAACACCTTATATGCAGGCAATAAAGAAATATTTAACCGACCAAGAGATTGGCTTGAGCCGCTACCATGAGGAAGCTTTTGTTTCTCCTGACTTTGAGGCTAGCGTCCCTGCAACGGCAGATACCGAAGCCAACAGCTTCTCGGTGCATTTTGCCAAATCTGATATCAAGGTTAGCACTCAAGGACAAGAAAGCTTATTGGATCTCGCTGAAAAAGCAGGAATAAAGGTTAAAAATGCTTGTCGGGCAGGAATTTGTGGCGCGTGCCGAACCTTCAAAAAGTCGGGCAATGTCAACATGAGAGATTTGGGCGGCATACTCCCAAATGAAGTAAACCAAGGCATGGTTTTAATGTGCTGTAGTAAACCTACCAGCGATCTTGTGCTGGATATTTAATCAACACTTTATTTTGAAGGATGAAAAATGAAACCCTCTATACTTCTCGCCGCACTGCTCGCAACTGGAAGCCTGACAGCCAACGCCATGGCAAAGTCCGAAACACTGGCGCCTGCGGTCAACCTTGCCCCAGAACAAGCTGAGCTGACGAGCTATAAGCCTATTTCTCAAAGCGCCAAGCTTAAAAATGTGATGGTCGCTCTGGATATGATGGAGTCGGAGGTCATTTTAATTAACATTGAGACAGATGCCATAATCCAGCAGCGATTGGATGATCTGATCGGCTGGCCAGGTGGCAGGCCCCAGCACGTATTAGTCTCACCCGATGCGAAGTGGATCTATGTCACCACCGACGCCTCGGCAGACGTGGGAGCCAGCATAGTAGTGCTAAGGGTATACAATTATGCATGGAAGTGGGGATTTGCAGAACTGGAGATCACCAAAGTATTGCAGGCCGAACCTGCGGGTACCCCGTCAAGGTTCGATACTCCTATCCAAGTATCCCCCACACAACCTATCGCCAGCTGGACTCAACCAGCCATGACTCAAATACATGGGCCAACAATTTTACCTTATTCTGACTATGTCTATTTCACACAATGGACCGACAATAAAATTCGGGTCATAGATACCGAATTACAAGAATTTGCCAATGTCGATCCCATAGTCATGAATCAGGTCACGGAAAATACCCATGGGGTATTTTTCAACAAGTCAGGCACCCTGGGGATTTCTACCGGTTACTATTATGACAATGGTGATGTTGACTTGTTTTCGGTAGATAAGAAAACCGGTGCCTTGACACTGCAGAAGAAAATTCGTTTGGGCGATGAGCAAGCCTATGCCGCCTTCACCCACTTCAATACCTGGGTAGATGAACGTTATGCAGTGACGGCGTCGATGCAATTTGGTCCTACATCTCATACACCTGCGGGCGTGAGCATCTTGCCCCCGAGCGTTTGGATGATAGATACCTGGGAAGGCAAGGCTTGGCCAATTCTAGGCACAGCCAGTAACGATAATGAGGCTGGGGTATTGCGCTCCGCTTCCGATGTGACTGTCGCCGCAGGCAAACTCTATGTCGCTGAAGAAGACTCTATCGATGGCAGTTATGGTGATGACGGTTTCATCGCTATCTATGATTTAACCGACAAGAGTAACCCTCAGTTTATTAAACGTTTAAAACCTGGACAAGGGTTACCCACGGACTTTGCCGTCGCCCATGGTTTTGGCGTGAGTGCTGACCAACGCTTCATTTACATTTCAAGCTATGCGTCTAAGTACATTTTAAAACTGGATACCTTGACCGACACCATAGTGAAAACCTATGGCCCAGAGGACGGTTTGACCATGCCTCATGGTGGTTTCGTGTCGGGTGCCATTCGTTAACCCATAGTTGAGCGAGCGGGGCGCCAGCCGGCGTTCCGCTCATCCTGTACCCATTGGAAATAAAATATGAAAAAAGTAAATGTGATAAGGCATTTGGCCTTCGAAGATTTAGGCAATATCCAACCCGTCCTCGCCAAATTCAACGCCCAGATCAACTACATAGAAGCGGGTAAGGACGCCATCACCCCGGCACTGAACCAGTGCGATCTATTGGTGGTCCTTGGCGGTCCAATCGGGGTGTACGATGACAATGAATATCCCTTCATTCAAGATGAAATTGAGCTGATCCAACAAAGAGTCGCGGCAAAAAAACCGATACTGGGCATTTGTCTGGGGGCACAATTGATGGCTCGCGCCCTGGGTGCAAGAGTCTACCCAGGACATACCAAAGAGATAGGCTGGGGTAACTTGACCCTGAACCCAAATGTGGCGAACCCATTGGCCGCATTGGGCGAGCAAGCGATACTGCATTGGCATGGCGATACCTTCGACTTACCGCCAGGCGCCACCTTATTGGCCAGCAATGAAAACTATCCCAACCAAGCGTTCGCCATTGAAGATTTTGGCTTGGCGGTGCAATTCCACCCCGAGGTGACAGTCGCAGGTTTGGAGCAATGGTTGATTGGCCATACGGCCGAAATCGCAAGCACGGGCACGACAAACGTGAATTCCTTGCGCCTGGATAATACAGAAATAGGCACAAGATTGCAGCCCATAGCCCAACAGATCTGGGCCGACTGGCTGCGCCGTCAGGGCTGGACTCAGCAGGATGAAACCGGCAGCACTTCATTGAGCTTTAAAGGCAATCCCATAAAGGTTTTGGGGAAATTCCCCGAAGTGGGTCAAACTGCACCGGACTTCAGCTTACTCGACAGCAAATTAGCCCCGCTGACCCTGGCCAATTTACAGGGTAAAAAGGTCGTATTGAATATATTTCCCAGCATAGATACCCCTGTCTGTGCGCTGCAGTTGAAAACCTTCAACCAACACCTGGCGAGCCGGGACGATGTCACTCTGGTATTTGCCTCGCTGGATCTGCCTTTTGCCTATAGCAGATTCTGTGCGGTAGAAGGAATAGAGAACGCGATAACCGCATCCGACTATCAATCCCAGTCATTGGCGGAACATTATGGCGTGAAAATGCAGGGGGGACCGCTATCGGGTCTTTACGCCAGAGCGGTATTGGTGCTGGACGAAAACCAGACCATAGTACATGCCGAACTGGTCGATGAAGTCACGAATGAGCCGGATTACCAGGCCGCGCTGCAGGCATTGTCCTAAACATGGGTCGCAGACAGACCTGCCGGGATGGCAGGCCTTCTGCACACACCCTACCTCTTCGACTCAAACTGCCCTGCCCTGACTGACAGCAATCCTCAACCTCAATAGAAACATCGGGCCTACACTTTCGGCGCGCCATATTGCGAGCGGCATAGCTTTAAAGCGGCATGGTTTTCAAGCGGCGCCGGCGACTAACATGCGCTAACGGGAATAAGCGATTTAGATTAAGCTGCTTAGACCTTAGATTAAGTTACCTGGGTTTAGTTACCTGGATTAAGCCGGACGAGGGAATAGCAGAGGGATTGAGACCGGGGGTTGACGCTCATATCTTGGCGCCGGAGCATGAGTCTTGGAGCAGGGGCATAAAGGTGGCGACGAGCCACCTTTATCATTGTGCACTTACGCTTTCAAATCGGCCAGCGCTGCACCAAAGTTGATGTGGAAAACACCACCATCAAGCAATACCGCAGGTACAGATTTAATACCAGCCGCTTCCGCTTCGGCCAAACGTCCTGGTTGCTCACCCAAGTGAACGATTTCAGCGTTAAGGGCTTTGGCAACAGCTTGTTCAGCTTCAACACAGACAGTACAACCGGCATGGTAAAAAATAGGTTTGCTCATGATTTTATTCCTTTAAGTGTAAACCGCATTTAAGTTTCGTATCGAAACAAACCCAGTTTACCCATTCCTATGTAACTGTCAAATGGTTTCGATTAAAAACCTTTTTAGCTATTGAAACCCAGAATGAATTAACCGGCCTGGCGGTGCCGGACAATAGGCAGAGCCGCATGACTTACACACAGGCAAGCCATAGATGCCGGCGCCAAGGGTAAGGTTTCAGCCAATGACACGTTCGGGTGCAGTTCAGGCAAACAAGTCATTGACCCTGGCGAAGCTTAACTCCTTGGCCTCTGCTTCTGTCTGCTCCTCGCGGCCGCTTCCCAGGAAATGGGACGACGCGCGCAACAGGGCCGCATAGGCACCAAGGAAAGGGGCGGGGCCCTGGCTGAATCTCGATATCCCGGCCTCGAACAGCCCGGCTATCCGGCTGCCGCCATCCAGCAGCATGAAGTTCAGCGGCATATCGAGACCCTCGGCCAAACGCGCTGCGACCTGCTGCGAGTCTATGCCGGGAATGAAGCCGCAATCGGCGCCGGCGGCCCGGTAGGCAGACAGACGGGCCAGGGTCATGGCTATGGCCTCCTCGCCTGCGGCCAAGTCACGCAGGTAGACGTCTGTCCTGGCATTGATGAACACCTCACGGCTCGACGCCGAGGCGCGAATGGCGCCGATTTTATCGACCAGCAGCGCCGGCGGCTTACTCCCGTCTTCCAGGTTGACTCCGACAACCCCGAGGGCAAGCAGATCCGCGACCAAGGCGGCGACGGCCTGAGGCTCATGACTGTAGCCATCTTCTATATCGATACTCACGGGCACCTTGCTGACCCGCATTATGCCTTCGACGGCATGCAGCAACGCCGCTCGCGGCAAGGCGCCACCATCGGCATAGCCCAATGACCAGGCCAGAGCCGCACTGCTGGTCGCTATGGCGGGGGCGCCCGCCATTTGCAACAGGGCGGCACTCGCCGCATCCCAGGCATTGGGTAACAGCAGCGGCACTCTATGTGAGTGTAATAGGGTGAAGCTCTGTAAAAGTGATGCCGACCTGGCTGAGGTTGTCATGGTGTATTTCTCTGTTAGGAATGATGCCTTACTCTAGCCAGGTCGGGACCGAAATCATCGCGGGAAACGGCACTCAATCTCAAACAGGCCGTCGCCTGGGGTAGCGGCGCTGGGCTAAAACTTAAATGATGGCTGAAGTGATGGGCTTAGGTGTATGGAGGCAAAGGTTGCAGCATTCAAGCCTAAGCGGCTGCGAGTCAGGGCCCGGCTTTCGCCGGGCCCTGTGCATCAAGACTAGAGTTGCTTCATCAATCTGGCGAGCATCAGATCTGCCGTCTGCAGCGCTCCTTCGACCCAACCCTGGCCATCCGAATAGGCCTCGCCACAGATGAATAACCTGGCATGCTCCAGCGGCTGCACTATCTTGTGTTTCACCAGATTGCTTTGCACTCCTATGTTCCAGCTATTCCAACCGCCGCCATAGGGATCGTCACCCCAGTCACGAAATGCCGCCTGGGTCGGTTGGCTGTTGGCTTCCTCACTCGGCGATACGTCGTGCATCAGGTTCAGCTGACGGGTCACCTCGGTCACCATGCCGGCGGGGGCTTGGTGGGCGCGCCACTGAGGGTCTATGTCCTGTCGGTTGCACTTGACCGCGCTGAAGGCCTGGGCATCGCTCAGCGGCAGGGTTTCCAGCTGTTGCCGCCACGCCAGGCCACGTTTCTGCCGATAGCCATCCCAGAAGCCGACATTCACCCCGTCGTCGTAGCTGGCCATCAGAATGGCGGGGCCGCTCAGGGCCGGCTTGCCCTCGGAGGTTGGCCAGTAGTAGGTTTGGCGCACCGGCAAGTCTGTGACACTGCGTCCGGCTTCGATACCCGACTGCTCGACCCACCAGGGTTGTTGATAAGCGGTAAAGAGCTTGAACAAGGGCCTGGGGGTCACACTGGAGGTGAGCTGTTTCACCTCGGGCAGCTGTAACAGCGGACAGGTATTCTCCAACAAGTCCAGCGACCGCCGCGGCATCGCCAGCACCAAGTGAGTGGCGCTGCATTGACGCTCGGTCCCGTTGCAGCTGAAGTTCAGCTCGAACCGGCCATCCTCCTGGCTGAAGCCCATCAGTTTATGGCCCATATGCAGCTCACCATTCAGGGCACTGAACTCCTTGGCCAGCGCCAGTGGCACCTGCTGAAACCCCAGCTTGAAGCCGTGATAACTCACGTCATCACCGAAATCGGTCAGAAACCAGGGGATGGCATCGGCGGCATTCCAGTTCGACATGGTCGAGTCATAGCCGCCGGCATCGAGACAATAGTGGTAGTCTTCATTGGTCAGCACCTGTTGCAGCACATTCCAGAAGCCTTGCTCATACAGCATCTTGCCCTGGAATTCGGCCCGCTGCGCCATCTCGCGCCGCTCCCTTTCGGTCAAATGCGCCGCCGTGATGCCCGGCACTATCTCCTCGATGGCATCTATCATCACGGTGCCCGGGGTCTGGGCGAAGGCGGCAAAACTGTAGTTGTAGGGCAAGGCATAGGGATTGCTTTGGTAATCCTGCAGCCGCAGGCGCACCTCGCGCAGATAGGCCAGGTTGACCGGGGTATCCACAGGGAAAGGATAGAGTTCTATGGGTTGAGTTAAGGAGGCAAACTCGTTGATCTGTTTAAGCAAGGCATTGATCAGCGGCTGGCGCTGCGCATCCAGGATGCGCATCCCGCCGAGCTCGGCCACCATATTGTCCACCCCAGGGGCCCTGACCGACAGGAGCCGGCCGCCGATGCGCTCACTGCCTTCGAACAGGGCGATGGAACTACCCGGAAATTGCTTTTTAAGTTGCCAGGCGCTGTAAACACCCGACATGCCGCCGCCCACTATCGCTATATCGAAATGATTGTTCTGCATGGTTTTCATCCTTGATTATCTCTATGAGTTATTACGCCAGATAGCTGCCGGCATCCGGCGATATTTCATCCAGTAAGGCCTTATGGAAATAATTCAATGAAGGCAGTCTGCACACGCCATTGGCGAGCGCACTGCCACCGACGGCCTGAGGATCGCGCTGGGTACGGATATCCAGTACATAGGGCTTGTTCTGGCCGAGGACATAATCCACGGCCAAGGTCAGGGCCGGCTCCAGTTCCTCTACTTTTGCGACCACACGCCCCTGAATCCCCGCCCCCATGGCCGTGGCGATCTGGCAGAAATCCAACTGAGGGTGCTGCAACGACAGATAGTCCACTTCGTAATTGCGGTAGTCGGCACCGTCATCCGTGTCCAAGGTCAGCGGCTTACGTTTCGGCTGCCAGCCATAGGAGTCGATCACCTCCTCCAGGCCATTCTGCAGGGTGTGGTATTCCCTGTTGTTGGTGATGATATAGAGAACAGCCAATTGGTGCTTGGCGGCGGTCCACCAGACCTGTGGATAGAAGAGCGAAGAACCGTCACCCACGGCATTGATCACCAACTTGGGGGTCACCCCCTGCACGGCCCTGGGTTGCAGCTTGATCCCCAGGGACGCAGGCATGGACCACCCCAGGGAGCCACCGGAGACGCAGTAATAACTTATCGGCTGGCTCATTTCCTGAGTCAGCGGCATCAGATACTGAAAGCTGGCGCTGTCGGAGACGGCCTCGTGTACATAGACAAACTCCTTGGCCAAGTTACGGGCGACTATGGTCTGCGCCAGGTAATGGGGGATCAAGGCCGGATTGATACAGTCCTGCAGCCTGGCCTGAGACAGATAAGCCTGCCAGTCCTGGCGGCGCTGCAGACTGAGCCGACTCAAATGTTGATTGCGCTCATCCCGCTCCAGCAGCTGTTGCTTCGTCAGTGTCTGGTAAGCCACAGCCTGATTGATTTTTTCCAGGCTGGCCTTAACGCCACCGAGTACCGCATGGCTGCCGTAATAGTTCTTGCCTATGTCCCAGGTGTTGTTGGCCAGATAGAGAATGTCGACACTGTCGGGGATCAGCGGGCCATCGGCATAGTTGAACACTGTCACCTGCGCCTGGTTGCTGTAACCCACGAGGAAGGCCACGTCGTGCTCACCGAACAGGGCCTGCAGCATGGCCTGATTGCCGGGCAGTTCCCCCTGCCAGTGGTAGTCGTCATTGGGGAAGTTGGCCAGGCTGCTGAAGGTCTGCAACACCACGGGGGCGCCCACGGCTTCGGCCAGGCGTTGCAACTCCGCCGTCGCACCGGCATAACCTACCCCATCGCCGGCGACGATCAACGGTTTTCTTGCCTGGGCGAAACGGGCGGCCAGGCGGGCGATTTCATCGGCATCGCCGGCGAAATTGTCCGGGATCCTGGTGATGCCGGGGAGTCTCTCAGGCAACCCCGGAAGGGGCTTTGCCATCATAAATTCCCAGGGGATGGAGATGAACACAGGGCCGCAGGCGGGTGCCTTGGCCTCTTTGAAGGCGCGCTGCAGCACCAGGGGAAATTCGTAGGCGGTGCGCAATTCATGGGACCATTTACAGTATTGCTTGGCCAGCTCGGCAATGTTGGACGACAGCAAAGGTTCCTGGGTGACCAACTCATTCTGCTGCTGACAACACAAGATCACCAGGGGCACCTGGGAGCGACTGGCGTTGAACAGGTTGCCTATGCCATGGGCGATCCCAGGGGTGATATGCACCAGCAGCACCCCGGGTTCCCCCGTCATACGTGCCGCGCCCATGGCCGCCCCCATGGCGATGTTCTCGTGCAGGCATTCTATGTACTCGACCTTATTTTCCGGATAGGAAGTCCCATCTATTATGGGGATCTCGTTGGTGCCGGGAACACCGAAAATTTGCTTGATATTTAATTGATTGAGTGCGTCGAACAGATAGTCGCGCATTACGCGGGGCGGTAACGATTGCATAACTTTCATCCTTAAAAGCGAGCCAAATGTGAGGGGTGAACACCCGGCAGCCAATACGATGCCGAGTGTTCAAAGGTAGTTCAGGGATCCCCTTTGTTCAAACGCCATGGCAAAATTAAGGAATGTCAGAACAGCCAAATACTTAGGCTCATCCTGGGATGGCTGTCGGGGGGATTCAGTCAAGCAAGTACGGGGGCGGCAATGCAGGCTTCGGCACCTAAGCTTATGCCATGACGGCGACAGGGGAATGGGGAAGGAACACAGGGCATAGTCGGCTATGCCCTGGGATCTGCTCTCAGGCGGTCAATGCGCCGGCTTAGAAGGCGTCACGGTAGGATTCGTACTGGGCACACATCTGTTGTGCCTTGTCTTCCTCATAGGGACGCAGGCCGCTCATCACCAGGGTCTTCACCCCTGTGCCGACCAAGGTATCACCGCTGTGGAGTTCGAATGTCAGGGTCACGTCGCCACGCTTGCCGTCGATTTTCAGCTCTTGATCCACCAGGGACAGGCTGACGTCGACAAAATCCAGGGTGGTGAGATCGAATGACATGCTCTCGTAGATCACCAGGGGACGATCCGGATTGATCATCACCTGGTGCTGTTTCATCATGGGCACCAGGATATGGATGAAGTTCAGTCCCGAGAAGGCCACATAGCTGCGGATGAAGGCTTCGGTCTGGGCATCGCAGCGGCTGATGTCGCCGTGACGCTCGACATGCAAATAGGTCTTGTCGCGCCTGTCACAAATAGAGAAACTGTCGGCGACCGTCTCGGGGAAGATCAGCTCGACGCCATCACCCACCATGCCGGCAAAACTGAAACGCATCTTCTGGCTCAGGCCGTATTGGGTCAAGACCAGGGAAAACAACAAGTCACCGGGCACACAGAAACGTTTGGCGCCGACATCGTGAATAGGATTAAAGTCCTGGGCAATTTTCTTGGCGAAATCGCTGGCTTGCTGTGCTGAAACCGCGAGTGTCTGATCTTGTTTGGAAAAATAAGGCGCTAAAAACATATTTACTCTATCTATGGTGACTCTGCATGGGAGCTGATGACAAAATGAGCCCGCAGTTTACCCTAATTTCGACCAAATACTCATCCTATGACTCGATTCGGGAGCAGATAGCGGCTCGGCCATTCTCGTTCATCCAAATGGCCACAAGATGCCAATCGCCGGCTCGGCTGCGACGCTGACAAGCCACGGCACTTCAGAAGTGCTAGCTTTAACTGCCCCGGCACCTGTGATTGGCTGCTTTCATTTAGCATTCATTTAGTATTCATCCGGCATTTAACTTGCCATTCAGAATCTTAGCTCCGGCTCCCCGTGGGTTCTGTCCTCCATGGCCGGCGACGCCGAGCTCAGCATCTTTGATATAAATCAAAAATAAATGCGAATTATTTGCATTACTCGAATCAATTGGTAAAATCCTGCACAAATTTACACAAGACTTACAAAAATAATCGGGGATATATGATGAAGAAGACACTGCTAGCTACCGCACTGCTTGGCCTGTTTGCCAGCCACCAGGCCATGGCTTCCGAGGAAACTCAGGAACTGCGCAAGATCATAGCGCAGCAACAGAAGGTACTGAAAGACTTAGAGAAGCGTCTGGAAGCCACAGAACAGCGCGTCGAACAGACTGCCGATGTGGTCGAGGCAAGCGCATCGACCAAGAGCGCCACTAACATAGGCGGTTACGGCGAACTGCACTACAACAACATACATAACAACCTCAATGACACAGACAAGAAAGAGATGGATTTCCATCGCTTCGTGCTGTTCTTCGGTCATGAGTTCAACGACAAGACACGTTTCTTCTCCGAACTGGAAGTCGAACACGTTATCGCCTCTCACAAGGAAGAAGACGCAGGTGAAGTCGAGTTGGAACAGGCCTATATAGAACATGATTTCAGCGACAGCCTGACGGGTAAAGCCGGTCTCTTCCTGATGCCTGTGGGTATCATGAACGAAACCCACGAGCCACCTGCCTTCTACGGTGTTGAGCGTAACCCGGTCGAGAAAAACATCCTGCCCGTCACTTGGTGGGAAGGCGGTCTGGCGCTGAACGTCAAGGCGGCTCCAGGCCTGGCATTCGATGCAGCCGTAACCTCGGGTCTGAAAGTAGGAGAAGATTTCAAGGTACGTGGCGGTCGCCAAAAGGTATCTGAAGCCGCCGCCGAGGATCTGGCCTACACAGGCCGGGTGAAATACACTGCGGTCCCTGGCCTGGAACTGGCTGCCACGCTGCAGTATCAGTCTGACATTGCCCAGAGCAGCCTGGCCGACTCTGCCTCTGCCACCCTGTTCAGCGCCCACGCCATCTACAGCATCCAAAACTTCACGGTTAAAGCCCTGTATGCCCAGTGGGATATAGACAATGCCGCCGCCGAAGCCCTGGGCCGTGACAAACAGAAAGGTTTCTACATAGAGCCAGCCTATCGCTTCAACGAAAAAGTCGGCATCTTCGCCCGCTACAACGAGTGGGATAACGAAGCGGGTAACGGCAACGACACAGAAGTGACCCAGACCAATTTCGGTGTAAACTACTGGTTGCATGAGAACGTGGTCTTCAAGGCCGACTACGAAATCGTGGGTGGCGCTAAAGACGCCGACGGCTTTAACCTGGGAGTGGGTTACCAGTTCTAACCCGCCGGCGGTTTAGCCACTTGTCCTGACAAGGACACTCGAGTTAACCGGGGGCCAGATTGGCCCCCGTTTATTCCATAGGCTAAGTGAGGACCTCGATGACATCAGCCTTTATCCGTACCCTCTTGTTGGTCTCGGGCCTGAGTGCCATTTTTCTCTGTTTGCCCGTCCGGGCCGATGTCTATCAAAGCAACGAAGACTTCATAGCCCACGCCTTTAATGAACCCCTTAATCCCCCGGCAACCGGCGAGCCAGGATTAACCCAGCGCATCCCCAAACCCAAGCTGCTCTGGTTAACGGACGACAACAAAGCCGTCATGGCCTCGATCTTGGCCCACGACTATAACAAGCTGCGCTTGCGCTATTGGCAGCGAGGGCAAGATACTGTGTGGATTTTGGAAGAAATCGGCAAGGAATCTCCCATCACGGTCGGCATCCACATTCGCGACCAGCAGATAGTTCAGACCAAGGTGCTCATCTATCGTGAGAGCCGCGGCGACGAAGTGCGCCATGACTTCTTTACTGATCAGTTTAAATCCGCCAGACTAACCCAGGAATTGCAACTCGATAGGCATATAGACGGTATCACCGGCGCCACCTTGTCCGTCAGAGCCTTAACCAAGCTCTCGCGCATCGCCCTTTACCTGAACAGCCAGATCCCCCAAACATAAAAGTAATCTATGATCCGAAAACACCTGGACGCAACCCATAGAGCCTCGAGGCAGAAAAGCTTACGCATCAGAATCTTGCGTCAACTGCGGCCCTGGCATCGGCGTCTTGGCATAGTCAGCGTGCTGTTCGTGCTGCTGTTGACCCTCACGGGAGTCGCCATCAACCATAGCCAGGATTTCAATCTCGCCCAAAAACAAGTCCATCAAGGCTGGCTGCTGGATTATTATGGCATCCAGGTTCCGAACCATGTGGCGCAATTTGGCACAGGCGCGGCGCCCCTGCTCATCACAGACAAGCAGCTCTGGCACGGCAAAGCCTTGTTGTTGGAAACCCAGACCCGGCTCATCAGTGCCGCCCGCCTTGGGGAACTCATACTGGCGATAGATGCCAACCAACTGTACCTATTCGACAACCAGGGGCGGCTGCTGGAAACCCAGAACGCCAGCACAGGCTTACCCCAGGAGCTCCAGGCTCTCGCCGTGATAGGTGAGCAACAAGTCTGGCTCAGGACCCCAAAAGGCTACTATCAGAGCGATGACCAGCTCATCGACTGGGTGCAAGCCATGCCCCTGGCCCCCATAGCCTGGGCGACGCCATTGGCAGCGGCCTCCCCTGAGCTCGTCCAGAATGCCCGAGGTGCCAATCTCAATTGGGAACGTGTGTTGCTGGATCTCCACAGCGGTCGCCTCTTGGGTGCCACCAGCGTCTGGATCTGGGATCTCTTCGCCCTGGCCCTGTTGCTGGTCAGCCTCAGCGGTTTCTGGATCTGGTACAAACAAAAACCCGCCAAACACTGACACAGGCTGGCGACATGCGGCCATTGTGCCTCTTAGGGCGACGGCTTCGACTTCAGCGACAATACTGCCGCCTCAACCAAGCGACTCGGCTGCCAAGCCCGCATCGGGCTAAAATGGCTTGAGCCAGCTCAAGCCATGAGCCAAACCACGGCCCCGATGATTGAGATAAAAAAAAAAAAGCGGCCCTGAGGCCGCTAAAGAAGAGGCGCATGCTTAATCAGAAGCGTGCGGTCACGGGTTGAGAGCACAGGCTCGTCGTTACTTCACAGATTTTATACTCGACGGCGGCGGCTGCATCGGTAAAGCGATCCCGGTAACGGCTATCGTTGGCCGTGGTCGCTACCATTTCACCATCACGGTAAATCGCCACCGACTCGCCAGAGGCCCCATCCCAGATCAAATCGACCAGGGCGCTGCCACGGCGAGACAGCTTGGCCTGAGCCACGGCGACACTTATGCTGTGTTCAAATACCTCGAGTTGCGAGCTGGCGGCATCGGTATTGCCTTCGGCATCCGTGACCGTCAGGGTCACCCTATAGCTGCCCGCCATGGCATAAGCATGGGTTGGGTTCATCTCAGATGACACAGAGTCATCGCCGAAGTCCCAGCTGTAACCGACTATGTCGTCATCCCTGTCTGTGCTGCTGTTGGTGAAAACCACATCCAAGCCATCCAGACGATAGTCGAAACTCGCTACCGGCACCGAAGGCGCAGCATCACCCAACCCAGAGATCACCATGCCCCAGCTATTCAATGTTCCCGTATCCGCGCCCACATGATCGCTGACGGAGAGGGTCCAGGTGCCTTTGGCCATTTCACCGTTAAAAACGCTCAAATCCCAGGCTTGCACTAAGTCATCGGCATTGCCGCCGGCACGGTCGTGCAGCACAGCCTCGATTCCTGTCGGAGATCTGAGTCTGACCACGAGATCGCCAATCCAGCTATGACTGATGTTCACGTCGGCATTAACACCGAAGATCTGCACGTCATCGGCGACCTCTATCTCACTCACGATGCCAGTGGCATCATTATCCGGAATCGCGACGGCATCGTCGTTGCCATAAGTGAAGTCTGTAATGCCTTGAGGTAAGACACTGAGCGAAACTGCTTGTTGTTTCTGGAGACTGCCATCGTCCCCCGAAACGGTAATGCGATAATCTCCCCAGGGGGTAGTCGCGGCCGTCGTGACGTCGACTGTGAAGCTGTCCCCCGCAACCACCGAGTCTGTGGATAGGGACACGCCCTCGAGGGCGGGTGACACTGCCACACTCAGGGCGACTGACGCATTCCAGCCGGCGATGCTGCCGACACTGAAGCTGTAGCTTGTGTTAGCACCGGCTTCGATCGTTTGTGACATGGGAGTCACGCTGAAACGATAACCTGGAGCAGGATCGGCCAGCTCCAACGCCTTGGCCAGGTTCAAGCGCGTGCCGGCAACGGTTTTTCCCGTCAGCGCCGCGTTGGCATCGCCCGAGTCCATCAACAGTTGCTTCATCTCCAGCGGGGAGAGATCCGGATTGATGGACCAAACCAAGGCGGCGGCGCCCGTCATATGTGGGGTCGCCATCGAAGTACCAGAATAGGTCGAGTAAGTATTGCCCGGCGTCGTCGAGAGGATAGCCGTGCCCGGTGCGCCCATGTCGACACTGGTCAAACCCCATTGGGAGAAGCTGGACATGTTGTCATTACGATCGGTACTGGCAATGGACATGACGGCGTCGGAGTCATAGCTGGATGGATAATGCGGGTTGGCATCATTGTCTACCGCATCATTGCCTGCCGCCGCGAAGAAGAGGATCCCCGCATCACCGGCGGATTCGATCGCATCCTTCAATGCCTGGCTGAAACCACCGCCACCCCAGGAGTTATTGGTCGCCTTGATGTCGACGCCATGATTCAGCTTGAGATCTGTCATGTAATCGATACAGGCAATGGCATCCGCAGTCGAGCCCGAACCACCGGCATCGAGGAATTGGCAGGCGACGATAGACACGTCCCAGTTGACCCCCACCACACCGACACCATTGTTGCCCCTGGCACCTATGGTGCCAGACACATGGGTACCATGGCCGTTGCCATCCATGGGATCACCATTATTGTTGACTGCGCTGTAGCCATGAACATCGTCTATGACTCCGTTACCGTCATCATCTATCCCATTTCCCGGAATTTCATTGGGGTTGGTCCAGATATTGGCCGCAAGATCCGGATGATTGTAATCCACCCCGGTATCTATCACCCCTACCACAACTGAGGCATCACCCGTGGTGATATCCCAGGCCTCAACCGCATCTATATCGGCACCGGCCGTCCCGCCATTTTGCCCCGTGTTATGCATCCCCCACAGCGACACAAAGTCGGGATCATCTGGTGTCCCTATGGCGCGGACCAGATAGTTAGGCTCGGCATATTTCACCGCCGGATGCTGACTGATCATTTTAATGGCTTGCTCAACATTCGAGCCGGAGCGCAGCGACAGGCGTGCCAGCTTGCCATTCAATAAACGGGAGAATTTATCATCGACACCGTCAGCATTCGCATCCCTCATGGTGCCCCTGACCAAACGCCGGGCCGACATACGCTCTGGCTCGGTGGCATTATCTTTAAAAACAACGATCATGGAGTCTTTTATGTATTCGTGGCCGTTAGCCACCTTCGCCTGTACTGGCGCGGTCGAAACAGCCAAGATGCCTGCTATGGCAAGCGCCAACGGTGACAATTTATTCAACATATTCTCACTTCCTATTCAATCCCTGATATCACGGTCCCGGAACCACTTCCCTGTGCAGCTGGAGCTGGCATTGCATACTCACCATAACGGCCACAGCGTGAAAATCCGACGTTTCTGCACGACAGAGATTGTTGCCACACGCCCAGAGAAATTAAAAGGCTGTTAACATTTTTTACAACCTTACTACTAGGCCGATGGCGCTAGAAATGTGGCAAACAAACACCAGGGAATGGAAAAATAAAAGATAAAAACCATATAAAACAATAATAAACCACATTATTAATTTCTATACTCTGGGTCTGACTCCCGTTCGGCATAAATAGACTTTCTTCCGATTGTGACAATTTAATATGCCTGTAACTTGAGTTGTTAGCTTGACCCGGGACGGGAGTTTCCTGGCTCGAGTTGAGCAGAACTCACAGGCTAAGGCAGGTTAGCAATAAATGATCTTAGCGGTTCAAACCAAGATAAGGAGTGTCGAGTGCGAACATTAACATCCACTGCACTTATTGTTTTCATGCTGCTCGGCGCGGCCAAGGCGCCGGCCGCCGACATAGAAGATAATAGGTCGTTCCAAGAATTACCCGTCACCTTGCAAACACTTCTCGAAAGTTCCGGACGGGGCAATCTCATCGGCCTGGTCCAACTCGGTTCATTCAATCACGCCACTCTCATGCAGTCGGGGAATGATAACAGTGCCTCAGTGCTGCAAACGGGCTCCAATAACCAAGCAGATGTCGCCCAATACGGTGGGAATAACCGAGTAGCGCTGCATCAGGCAGGCATACGCAACCAAGCGGCCATTACCCAGATAGGTAATGACAACCTGGTGCAATTAAACCAACTCGGCAGTGCGAGCTTCTCAATAGAACAGATTGCAGATGGCGCCGAAATTACAATAACTCAATATTAACAGGGAATGTTCCATGAAATTAACTATGACGAAATCTATGATTGCATTGGCCATCACGGCTGGATTGGGCATGAGCTCGGCGGCTTTCGCTGGCACGGCCAACAGCGCCAGCATCAGTCAAACGACCAATAGCTCAGAGGCGGTTGCCGGCCAGGATGCCTATGTTAAACAAACAGGCATTCTCAATGCCGCCGTTATCAACCAAGAAGGCGATTTTCAGTCTGCCACAGTCAAACAAGATGGGGTTTGGATGGAAGCCTACACAGACTCCAAAGGCACGGCTAACAGGATAGAAGTGGCGCAGACAGATGACTGGCACATCAGCAAGATCAGTGTCGACGGCGACACCAATACCACACTGGTAGCCCAGGCTGACTATTTCAATGAGTCCGGCATAGAAGTCGCTGGGGATAATAACAGCGCAGAAGTCATCCAGGCCGGTCAGCGCAATGAAAGCGTCGTCGAACTGAATGGCGATGACAATACCGCACTCATCAACCAGGAAGGCGCGACCAACTTCGGCGTTTTCCGGGTTGAGGGCCAAGGTAACGATGGCAGCATCACCCAAATTGGCGATAACAACGTCGCGGGTATGATTTCAGCCGATATTACCCCCAACATAGGCAACAACAACGATATTGAAGTCTATCAGCAAGGCAGCGGCAATTTGGGCGCGGTAAAAGGGGCCGCCGGTGACGACAATCATTTCGATATATCTCAAACCGGCGACAACAACACAGGCTTCGTCTATGCCATGACGGGCTCGGATAGCGAGATTGAAATCAGTCAACGCGGCACAGACAATACCGCCTTTCTGGCCGGGGTGACAGGGAATGACAACGACATAGAAATCACTCAGGCCGGCACGGGCAACATCATAGGCGATACAAAAATCGCCGAGATCCAGGGCAATGATACCCGCCTGGACATAGAGCAGGAAGGGAATAACAATACGGCCGAATTCCAAATCTGGGGCAATGAAAACAATATTTCACTCGACCAGGAAGGGAATAACGCCTTCACCACGTTCGGAGTGTACGGCGAGGACAATAGTTTCAACCTGAGCTCCGACGGCGACAACAATACAATCACGGCGTTCGCCGAAGGTGAGGATAACGATATTGAAATCGCCCTCGAAGGCAATGACAACTTCGGCTATGCCGACGTTCAGGGCAGCGACAACGAAGTGGATATCGAACAGGATGGCAAGGATAACGAGGTGCTCATCACTGTCATAGGCACAGACAACACGGATGTCGAAGCGACACAAACGGGTGAGCTCAACCTGATAGATCTTATCCTGGGCGGCGATGAAAACACCGCCATGATCACCCAAACGGGTAATGGCAACTGGGTGGGCGGCGAAGCCGATTCGGCCTTTGTCGTGCAGGGCGATGGCAACAGCTTAGTGATAGCCCAAGCGGGTAACGATAACCTGGTGGCAGGATCTCAAACGGGCAGCAATAACAGCATAAGTGTGACCCAGTCCGGTGATTTCAACACTGCGACCGTGATCCAGAACTAAGGCGGGATGCCGGCAATAACAATAGGGAGCCCCGGCTCCCTATTGTTATGTCAGTCCATGCCGAAACCAATACAACTTAAGAGACAGCTTAAGGGCTTGTTGAATTCAGGAGCAGAGCCTGAAATGACTCTGATATGTTTGTGCCCACCTTAACAATTCGACCCTATTCCGCGACTGGGTTTTTCTGAATATTGATGAAATATGTGCCTTAACCGTGTGCTCGCTGATGCAGAGGCTGTGGGCGATTTCCTTGTTTCTGGCCCCGCTCGACACGAGATTGATGACGGTTCGTTCCCGACTGGTGAGCATCTGCAGCATGACAGCCGTATCCTGCACGCCCTCCTTGTCACCATCGAAGCGCTTGATCAGCTGGCTGAATACCCTGCTGATCAGGCTGCTGTCATACCAGAGCTCACCGGCAAGCATCTTCTTTAGCCCTGTCAGTAGTGAGTCCATGCCTTGATCGGCAAATAACAGCCCCTTGATCCCGAGTAATAATGCAGCCTCTGCCTCCAATCTATCCTGGTCAACCTGGTAAAGCGCGACAGGAAATTGGGCGATTAGCCGTGAAGCTACTAAAGGGATCCCCTTGTTATCCAAGGCCATGCCGCGTTGCGGCACGAGACAGAAACTATGATCATCTTTGTCCACGGATAGCTCTGAAATCTGGCTGACAACACGTGTTTTCAAACCTACAGACTCGGCCAATATCGCTAAATGGCATGGAGCCGAAATCTGATGGATAAACACAAGCTCATCGATTTTAATCATGTACATCTTCTCCCTGACAATGATAGCGCCCCCTCCTTTTCAGGATGAACCCTACTCTTCCTAGTCCATTAGAATGGCACCACGAGCCCAAGCAGTTCCCTTCTACCGTCAACGCCATCAATGGCGGTACAACAGACCAACAAATTGGCATGGTAGAATAAATTAACCCAAAAATTCAACAGCAAACAGAATTAAACTCCGAGGCATACAGGCCAGTTCCAAACCTGGATGCAGCAACCCGCTGCGCCGTCTCGGCCAATAGCCTAGGCTGCGTCATGATGACGTCATAGTCATGTTGGCGGCCTTGACCTCTGCCGAATTCCAATACCCCAGCTTGACCCCCCTAGCCACCATTTCCGCCACTGCGAGTTCTATGGCCTTTTGCACGCAGAATTGCACCGGCTCGTTAGTGGTGAAACCCACTTCCGCTTCTGCCAGTCGATTCAAACTGGTAAAGCGCATTAAGCCGGCACGCATCTCCTGTGAGAAGACACGCTTGGTCGCCGACACAGACATCATCACCTTCCCGCTATGTACGTCGACGGCTCTCAGGTAGATGGTCACTTGATCTTCCCGGTACAGCTCCGAAGCGCCGATACCATAGTATTCGACCCCGGCACCACCCGAGCTGATATTGGTTTCGTAACTTATTATGCCCCCTTCCAACAGCAGCCTGGCATTGGTGAGCGGGGGGATATCCGGGTCAACGGCATTCCCCGGCTGCTTCTTGCTGATCTTCCTCTCCGTCAACAGATCTTGTAACCCCTCCCGTTCGACGGGAATGAACCATTTAGAGTCCAATAGGGTCTGGATCAAGATGGAGGTCGCCCCCTGAGTCACTGCCGTCGAAAAAGAGCTGACATTTTGCTGTGGCTTATATTGCCCGGTTTGATCCCTGAACGAATAAATCGCCACTGGAATAGGATGGCTGGGCCCAGGCTTGGCTTGCAGCGCCAGCATGGTCTCGCTCACTGGGTTCAATTGAGCTTCGATGATGTTCAGTTCCGGCTTGGGGATCAAGCTGCAGGCCGACAGGAGCAGAACGCCCAGACAAGGTATGATGTTTCTCATCCCCTAGCCTCCAAAGGTCGGCATTTCAATGACTGTCACTTCACCCGTCAGCAGGTTGGTGATAGTCAGCATCACGCCGCCACCGACCGAAGCCACTTCGATGCGAAAGTCCCCTGTGTCATAAGTACCATCGGTGATCTCACCATTGGCTACGCCACGGGTTATGGTATTCATGATATTTCGCTCGAGTGATTCCTTGAAACGTGTCACAAAGTCCTTTTCCGTATCCTCGGCCTTGTTGTCGTTTTGGGCATTGGCCTTATTCAGCAGATAAGCGCCATTGAGTGGCGAGCCACCAAAGCTGGGATTGTTCGGGGTATAAACCAGTTCCGTACCTTGGGCATAACTGGCTGCTACGGCCGATGCCGTCATGATTAACATCCTGTAATTCACTGCTGTCATCCTAATAATCGTCTGATACATCGGCCATCTCACCCGTAATGGCGTTGGCTCTAACCTTGGCGATATAGTCAATAGTCAACAATATCGCCTGTTCGGCCCTCTCCTTGACCGGGCTGGCCCGGCGGCCAAAGTAAGTCATATAGATTTGAGTGCCGTTGACGGCTACCCTGAGTTGCGTGCCCGCCTGGGGGAAAACAGTTTCATTCAGCGTGACATTGAAGCCTTGGGTAAAGGGCAGATCCCTCCAGTAGCCTGAATAATAAAAACTGAAATCTTTACCGAAGCGGGTCAGTGTCCTGTCGATCACCAATCCACTGATTTCAATCTCTGCCTCTTCGGCCATCACAGGCCCCATCAGGCCGAATATCAGTGGCATCAATATGAGTCTGTTTAACATATGCCGGCGTTATCCTATGATGTATTGGCAATATTGAGCTGCGCCAATGACAGTGCCAAGCAGCTATATACTTATGCCATTGTTCCCGTTAAAAAAAGCCTGTTCACAATAACAGCAATCTGAATGGCTGGTTATCCACCTAGAGCAGGAAGATGACAAATTGGCAAGTTAAACCCGCAAAACAGAAGAAAGGATTAGTACTTTTGGGTGATGCGGTTAGCGTATTCATGACTGCTATGACCTGGTTCGACTGTTACAGTCCGAATCTCGATGCCAACTATGTTAGGCTGCGTTGTTACCTAAATAGATGAACCTATTGCAATCTTTGCGACAGGAGCCTGTAAGTACTCCCCAGAACCGACATGACATGGGGAAAATCCAAGCATAGCATCTGCAATTAATTGACCTGAATATAACTAAGCACTCTTTATCGGTAGATAGGCTATCGAAACCGCGTCAATGCGCAAAGGTCAGTTTAATTCCCCTTTGCTGGCACTGGCAGTCGTGAAGCTGCTCACCAAAGCCATGAGACTGGGTATGCCAGTTCGTCAGGCTGTCAGCTGGCGGCGAAAAACGGACTGGGGATTGGCTTGCCGGTGAATGATTTGCTCAACAGGCCTCTTTGGTGTGCCGCTCAATGTTGTCGCAGCCAATCACGGCAACAGTGTTTATTGGGTAGAGAGTACTTTTTGGAGGAGACCTGATCCCGGGAAGTATCTGATATCAATAGAGACTCCCGATAGCGTCAGGAGCTATGGGTGTCTTGGTTATTTTTGTCTACCGTTCTGCAAACAACAAAAAGGAGAGGCTATCGCCTCTCCAAACGTCATACCGCCTGCCGCTTACTTACCGGTTTCATATTCCATGGTCGCGGTGTTGGTCTGTTCCCAGGTACCATCCTGATACAGGATAGTGGCACTGGCTTGATTGACTGAGTAGGCACGCACTGTGACACCGCAGGAAGTTCCGCCGGAACACTTGGCATTACCACTCCAGATTACCGACTTGACCATCTTGTTGATGTTGACGATATTGTATGAACCCGAGGTGCTGCTGCCGAAACTGAAATCTAAACCGCTGCAGTGAGCCGTACCATTGCCATAGACATTACCGCCGCTCTTGACGTTAAGGTGACAGACCAGATCGGCCGCAAGTGCAGACTGGGCGAAACAGAGAACCGAAACGGCCCCCAAAGCTTTCAACATTTTATTCATAATAAATCCTTGTTTCTTCCATGCTTATTGGAATATTTCCACCGCTCGTTCTTGAGCAGAAAATAAACTAAAACTAAATTTACATTTATGCAACAGTTTTAATGTAGAAGAGCGACAACCCTGGAAGCTGAACATCACAGAAGCAGGGCAGACACATGGCTTTTAAAACCCAAGTGCCGAGGTAAACCCGGCTGCCGAAGGAGTTCTCTCCCCATCTAAGTTGCTGCAGGGCAAATGGAAATCGGTAATTTTCGCGCTTATGAGCGAGAGGTTGGGATGCCTAACTGACTTGTTGACATGGACGTCATTGGATAGGACGTTATTGGACAGGACGAGCAGTTCTCCTTGCTCGACGCTCGCTTCAAGCTCTGGGGCTTAAAGCTCAGGGGCTGAAAGCCGACGATTTTCGAGCATAAGGCCCCATAAGGCTGCCCCTCTCCCTCCCAAAAAAAGACACTCGGATCCCAGCCAACAAAAAGCCCCGCAGATTAACTGCGGGGCTCATGATTTCCACTCTCGGCTCAAGTCAGACTCAAGCTTCGGCGCTCATGTCGGCGCGGGATGGCCTAGAATGGAATATCGTCATCCCAGCCATCATCCAGGTCTGGAGTGAAGTTTTGTTGTGGCTGCTGTGGCTGTGGCGCAGGACGTTGGGCCGGGGCCGGCTGCTGGTAGGCAGGAGCCGCCTGGGGCTTAGGCGCATAGCCTTGCTGTGCCGGCTGCTGCGGTGCCGCTGGCTGGGCATAAGTCTGTTGCTGCGGTGCATTGTATTGCTGTGCAGGCTGCTGAGCCGGAGCCGCCTTGGGGGCGTACTGCTGCTGCGGCGCATTGCCATAGCCCTGGTTACCTTGAGGGGCGCCGCCCATGGGCGCGCCCTGGCCACCCTGTTGGTTGCGCGAACCCAGCATCTGCATGCTGCCGCTCTGATCTACCACTATCTCGGTAGTATACTTGTCCTGACCTTGCTGATCTTTCCACTTACGGGTCTGCAGCTTGCCTTCCAGATACACCTGCGAACCCTTGCGCAGGTATTCACCGGCAATTTCCGCCAGCTTGCCGAACATCACCACACGATGCCATTCGGTACGTTCTTGCTGTTGACCCTGTTGATCTTTCCAGGACTCACTGGTTGCCACTGTGATATTTGCAACTGCATTGCCATTGGGCATATAACGAACTTCAGGATCTTGCCCCAAATTGCCAACCAGAATTACTTTGTTCACACCACGACTGGCCATCAAAAATCTCCTGCGATCTTCACTAAAACACGATTAATTGGGAGAGCCTAACACAGCTCTGGCTTGTCTTAAATCGAAATACTCATCTACCTTTAAATATGCCACTTTCTCCTCCAAGACCACAATAGCCTCGGCCACACCCGGGAGTTGTGACAGGCGTGTCGCCATCACCTGAGCCTGGCTCTTGTCCGCAACCTGCGCCGCCAGGGTATAACTTTTTAACATCACAGGGTTAGCCATCCCCAGGGTCAGCAACAGCCATAACAGCATGAGTCCGAGCGCCAACTCGAATACCCCTTGGGCACCCAATAACTGGTAAGCCCCGCCGCCGAGCATGCCGCCGCAGAAGGCCCCCAGGAACTGACTGGTGGAATAGACCCCCATGGCCGACCCTTTCTCCCCGACCGGGCAGAACTTGGCGATGAGGCTGGGAAGGGAGGCCTCAAGGTAATTGAAGCCGGTGAAGAATAAGAGTATGGCTATGCTCAGGGCCGTCAGACTATGGCTGAACAGCGCCATCCCTGCCAGCGCCAGCATCATGATCACCAGGGCTATCTGGAAGGTGGCCTTGGTGTTCTTCTTTTTCACCCCTATGATGATCAGCGGCACCATGAGGAAGAAGGCGCCGATGAAGGCCGGGAAATACAGCATCCAGTGCTTCTCTTTCACCAGGCCGGCATCCACCAGATCCAGCGGCAGGGCAACAAACACGGCCGTCAACACCAGATGCAGGATGAAAATACCCGCGTCGAGACGGAACAATTGGGGATCGGCCAGCATGCGCCTGAGCCGCGCCGGCGCCGCGACTGTATCGCCTCTTGGGGCCTGATAAATAGGATTCGGCACCAGAGCCTGCACTATGACCATGCCGAGCACCGCCAGCGCCGCAGTCAAGATAAAGAGCCCGGACAGGCCAAGATGCTGGGCCACTATGGGGCCGACCAGCAGGGCCAGGGCGAAGGAGAAGCCTATGCATATGCCTATGATGGCCATCACCTTGGTACGCTGCTCGTCCCGGGTGAGATCCGCCGCCAGTGCCAACACGGCGGCGGCGATGGCGCCCATGCCCTGTACCGCCCGGCCAAACACCACCCCATAGATGCTGTCGGCATTGGCGGCGATCAGGCTGCCGATGGCGAACAACACCAGGCCACCGAGGATCACCGGCTTGCGGCCTATCTTGTCGGATAAGATCCCCATGGGGATCTGCAACAGCGCCTGCGTCAGGCCGTAGGCGCCTATGGCTATGCCTATCCATAAGGGCGAGAAACCACTCAGATGCTGACCGTAGAGCGCGAAGACGGGCATGATCATGAACAGCCCCATCATGCGCAAACCGAATACACTGGCCAAGGAAAACGCGACTTTCTTCTCTGTGCCAGAGAGTCCGCTAGCTGCCATGATTTTGTCCCGAGGTGAAAAATTGCGAGGGGCGCATGTTACCACAGGCGATTAATTTAGCTCAAAAGGAATCCGCCCAAAGCAAACCCTGGGGAGCCGGGGGCTGCGAGAGCAAAACACACAATCCGCTAAACTCGGCGGCGGAACTGTGCGATACTTGGGCTCTTTTTCTTCAGCATGTGAACCTAGAGCGATAGATGGATAAGATTGAAATACGCGGTGCCCGCACGCACAATCTCAAAAATATCAACCTGACTATCCCCAGGGATAAACTCATTGTTATTACAGGACTATCCGGTTCGGGCAAGTCCTCCCTCGCCTTCGATACCTTGTATGCGGAAGGTCAGCGACGCTATGTCGAATCTTTGTCCGCCTATGCGCGCCAGTTCCTGAGCCTGATGGAAAAACCCGATGTCGATCATATCGAGGGCCTGAGCCCGGCGATTTCCATAGAACAGAAATCCACCTCCCATAATCCGCGTTCCACAGTCGGGACCATCACGGAAATTTACGACTATCTGCGCCTCTTGTTCGCCCGGGTTGGCGAGCCTCGCTGTCCGACCCACGGCCAACCGCTGGCGGCCCAGACGGTGAGCCAGATGGTGGACAAGGTATTGGAGATGCCGGCCGACAGCCGGCAGATGTTGCTGGCGCCCGTGGTCAAGGGTCGCAAGGGCGAGCACGTCAAGTTACTCGAAGGCTTATCGGCCCAGGGCTATATCCGCGCCCGTATCGACGGCGAAGTCTGTGATCTGACAGATCCTCCGACCCTGGACCTGCATGTCAAACACACAATAGAAGTCGTAGTAGATCGCTTCAAGGTGCGTGACGACATACAGCAACGCCTGGCGGAATCCTTCGAGACGGCGCTGGAGTTATCCGGTGGCATCGCCATCATCGCCAGCATGGAAGAAGGGGCCAAGGAAGAACTGGTGTTCTCGGCCAACTTCGCTTGCTCCCAATGCGGTTATTCGATGGCGGAATTGGAGCCGAGGATCTTCTCCTTCAACAATCCAGCCGGCGCCTGCCCTACCTGTGACGGCCTGGGGGTGCAACAGTTCTTCGATCCCGAGCGGGTGCTCACCAATAGCGAGCTGTCACTGGCCGGCGGGGCGATCCGCGGCTGGGACAGACGCAACTTCTATTACTTCCAGATGCTCGGCTCGCTGGCCGAACACTATAAGTTCGACATAGAGCAACCCTTCGAACAGCTGAGCGACAAGGTGCGCAAGCTGGTGCTCTACGGCTCGGGCAAGGAAGAGATCGCCTTCAGGTACATCAACGATCGCGGCGATGTGGTGGTACGCACCCACCCCTTCGAAGGCATACTGAACAACATGGACAGACGCTACCGTGAAACCGAGAGCAACTCGGTACGCGAGGAACTGGCCAAGTTCATCAACACCCAGGCCTGCCAGGGCTGTGGCGGCTCGCGCCTCAGGGAAGAAGCCCGCAACGTCTTCATCGATGAACTGAACCTGCCGCAGCTGACCAATTGGTCGATTGGCGAGGCGATGGACTATTTCACCGCCCTGGAATTCAGCGGCCAGAAGGCGCAGATTGCCGAGAAGATCCTCAAGGAAGTGCGGGATCGCCTCGGCTTCCTGGTCAATGTCGGCCTCAACTACCTGAGCCTGTCACGCTCGGCCGAGACCCTCTCCGGCGGCGAGGCCCAGCGCATCCGCCTGGCGAGTCAGATAGGCGCCGGCCTGGTGGGCGTCATGTATGTGCTCGACGAACCCTCCATAGGCCTGCACCAACGTGACAACGAACGCCTGTTGCAGACACTGATCCACCTGCGGGATCTGGGCAACACCGTCATAGTGGTCGAGCATGATGAAGATGCCATCCGCATGGCGGATCATGTGATAGACATAGGCCCGGGCGCCGGTGTCCACGGCGGCGAAGTCATATGTGACGGCTCCATAGAAGATATCATCGCCTGCGAGGCCTCGGTCACGGGCCAGTACATCTCGGGCAAGCGCAACATTCACATCAAGGAAGCGCGCACCGCCTTCGACAAAGACAAGGTGATAGAGCTGTTCGGCGCCCGCGGCAACAACCTGCGCAACGTCGACCTGACTGTGCCCGTCGGCCTGTTCACCTGCGTCACAGGCGTGTCTGGCTCCGGCAAGTCGACGCTGATCAACGACACCTTCTTCAAGATAGCCCATCGCATGCTCAACGGCGCCACGGTCGATGAACCCTCGCCCTTCGATCGCATCGAAGGCATGGATCACTGCGACAAGGTGGTCGACATAGATCAGAGCCCCATAGGCCGCACCCCGAGATCCAACCCGGCCACCTACACAGGCATCTTCACCCCGATACGGGAGATCTTCGCCGCCACCCAGGAATCCCGCCAGCGCGGCTACCAGGTCGGCCGCTTCTCCTTCAACGTCAAGGGCGGTCGCTGCGAGGCCTGTCAGGGCGACGGACTGATCAAGGTGGAGATGCACTTCCTGCCGGACGTGTATGTCCCCTGCGATTCCTGTAAGGGCAAACGTTACAACCGCGAGACCCTGGAGGTCAGGTACAAGGGCAAGAACATTCACGAAGTGCTGCAGATGACGGTCGAGGATGCCCGCAGTTTCTTCGATGCGGTACCTGCCATCGCCCGCAAACTGCAGACCCTGATGGATGTGGGCCTGTCCTACATACGCCTGGGGCAGAGCGCCACCACACTGTCCGGCGGTGAGGCCCAGCGGGTCAAGCTCGCCAAGGAACTGTCCAAACGCGATACCGGCCGCACCTTGTATATCCTGGATGAACCCACGACCGGGCTGCATTTCGCCGATATCCAACTGCTGCTGGACGTGCTGCATAGGCTCAAGTCCCACGGCAACACCATAGTGGTCATAGAGCATAACCTGGATGTGATCAAGACCGCCGACTGGATCATAGATCTGGGTCCAGAAGGCGGCGCCGGTGGCGGCATGATACTGGCGACCGGCACCCCGGAAACCGTGGCAGAGCATCCGAGTTCACATACGGCGCGCTTCCTCAAACCCCTGCTGGCCCGGCTGCCCCAATAAGCGGCAACGGTTGCAGCGACGCCCCAGCGCTCAGGTGCTAGGGCGTGGCTCTCCCCAAAGCGCCCCGGGGCGAACAAGCTGCACTCTCCCTGGGCAGCTGTGTTATTGTCGGTTCAATGACTCCTTGGTTGCAGCCGAGAATGCCTATGTATCGCGCCTTGCTCCTCACCCTATTCCTGGGACAACTCCTGGGCTGCGCCCATGTGCAACCAAGTTGCAGCGCTCGCCCGACGCAGGTCTGGGCGGATCTGCCGCAACTGGAAGCCGATATCAGGGTGCTGACCAGTGACGAGCTGGCGGGGCGCAAGACGGGCACCCAGGGCGCGGCCCTGACCCGGGCATATCTGAGTCAACGCTTCGCCGACATAGGCCTGCAACCCTGGCAGCCAGAGTTCGCCGTCCCCTTCAGCTATGAGGCAGGTTTCAGCGAGCGCCAGGGGGTGAATCTGGTTGGCCTGCTTCCGGCCGGGGTGCCGAGCCGGCACTGGCGTATCCTGGTGGCCCACTATGATCACCTGGGCGGGCAAGGGACGCGGATATATCACGGCGCAGACGACAACGCCTCGGGCGTCGCCGCCCTGCTGCAATTGGCCGCAAGAGCGCGGCACCTCAGACAGGCGAGCGGCGCCATGACAGACACCAACCTGATGTTCGTGGCGACCGATGCCGAGGAGCCAGGCTTATATGGCAGCCGGGCCCTGGTCGAGCAGCTCAAGCAGAGACTGCCGAAGGCGAAATTTGAGCTGATGGTCAATCTCGACATGATAGGCCACCCCAGCCATCCCTATGGCATCTACCTGGAAGGCAGTCGCAATTTCAACCAGTTCGCGCGTTTCCGACCACGGCTGTCGGCCGCCAATGGCCTCTGCATCAGACTCAGTCACCCCAGAGCTATAGGCCGCAGCGTCGAGCGGGTCGACTGGTTGCGGGCCTCGGATCATTATCCCTTCCACCGGGCCGGTATTCCCTGGCTGTATTTTGGGGTGCCGCCCCATGCCTATTACCACACGCCGGACGATACCCCGGATAAAATAGATCTGCCTTTCCTCGGCGCAGTGACCGAGTCGGCATTTGAATTAATTCAGATAAATCGAGAATTTTTAACAAATCTGCCTTAAGTGGCGCGGTTCTTGCTGTATTTTAGCCCCTATTTGGGATAAAAATAGCGACTGTGATTGGTAAAGGCGGAGTGATGCTGCTATAATCTGGCGTTTTCGGTGCGGGAAATCGACACGGGGTTGATTTTCTGTCTGTGAAACTTAAGCGCAACTCCGTGCGCATCCACAAGGCTACAACCCAATGTCATCCAATGAAAGAACTTTCCGCGAACTCGGCCTGTCCGAGAACTTGTTGCGTGCTCTCGACGAGCTAGGTTATGAAAAACCAACGCCTATTCAATCTGCCAGTATCGATCCCCTCATGGCAGGCCAGGACATCATAGGTCAGGCACAAACAGGTACGGGTAAGACCGGTGCCTTCGCATTACCCTTATTAAACAAGGTCACCAGCCAGACGACGCCACAGATTTTAGTCCTGGCACCCACCCGCGAACTGGCGGTGCAGGTTGCCGAGGCTTTCGCCAGCTACGCCAAATTCATGAAAGGCTTCCACGTGCTGCCTATCTATGGTGGCCAAAGCATGCAGCAACAGCTGAATGCCCTGAAACGTGGTCCTCAAGTCATAGTAGGCACACCGGGTCGCGTCATGGACCACATGCGTCGCGGCACCCTGAAGCTGGATTCCCTGAAAGCCCTGGTGCTGGACGAAGCCGATGAAATGCTGAAAATGGGCTTCATCGACGACATCGAATGGATCCTCGAGCATACACCGAGCGAGCGCCAACTGGCCCTCTTCTCTGCCACCATGCCGGAACAGATCAAGCGTGTTGCCAATCAACACCTTAACAAGCCGGTCAACATCAGCATCGCCGCCAGTCACACCACGGTCGACTCTATCGAGCAACGTTTCGTGCAGGTTTCTCAGCACAACAAACTCGAAGCCCTGGTACGGGTACTGGAAGTGGAAAACACCGAAGGCATCATCATCTTCGTGCGTACCCGTAACTCTTGTGTCGAGCTGGCCGAGAAACTGGAAGCCCGTGGTTATGCCTCATCCCCCCTGCACGGTGACATGAACCAGCAGGCCCGTGAGCGCGCGGTAGATCAGCTGAAACGCGGCAAGCTGGACATATTGATCGCCACAGACGTCGCCGCCCGCGGTCTGGACGTTGAGCGTATAGGTCACGTAGTTAACTATGATATCCCTTATGATTCAGAAGCCTACGTTCACAGGATCGGTCGTACCGGTCGTGCCGGCCGTACAGGTATGGCGATACTGTTCGTGACCAACCGTGAGATGCGTATGCTGCGCACCATAGAACGTGCCACCAACAGCCGCATCTCGCCCATGGCCATTCCAACGCCGGAAACCGTTGCCGAACGCCGCCTGTCACGTCTTGGCGAGCAGATCGCCCAGACCATCAGTGGCGATTTGGAATTCATGAAGAATGCGGTTGCCCAGCTATGCAACCAGCTGGAAGTGGACACAGATCTGCTGGCCGCGGCCCTGCTGCATCAGGTTCAGCAGGAACGCCCACTGCAATTGCCTTCTATCCATGAACGTGCCCGTGACAGCCGTGATGAACGTGCACCACGTGAACGCAGTGAGCGCAGCGAGAGAGGCGAACGCCCACGTCGTGACGCCCGTCCATCACCGACCAGCTTCGGCAGTGCCGAAGCACTCAAAGACAACCCGGACATGAAGATGTGCCGTTTCGTCATAGATGTGGGTCGTGAAAATGGTGTGGGTGTGGGCAACATAGTTGGCGCCATCGCCAACGAAGCCAACATAGACAGCCGCTACATAGGCCAGATCCAACTGTACGATCAGATGACGACCGTCGACCTGCCGGACGGCATGCCGAAGGAAGTGCTGCAACACCTGAGGAAGGTACGCGTCTGTGGCAAGCCACTGAACATACGTGAAGTGGGCGATCAGGTACTGCCGGATGCCGGCCGTAGCGCACCGCGTCGTCCCCGCAGCGACAAGCCCATGGGTGATCGCAAGCCTCGCGGCGACAAGCCACTGGGTGAGCGCAAGCCGCGCAAACCACGCGATAACGGTTAATCACAACCACGACAGCCCAGGCTGTCGCCGATAAAAAAGGAGCCTATGGCTCCTTTTTTATTGGCTCGGATTTATTGCCTAGGATCAAGTGCGCTCGTTGGGCCAGGCGCAGATCAATTCATGGTAACAGGGGATCAGCAGATCGGCCTGAGAAGCGTAATCCGGCAAGGCATCCGGGCAATAGAGGCCACTCCTGGCACCGGCATTGCGCGCCGTTTGCAGATCATAAATATAGTCACCTATGTAGAGCACCTGCGCCGCCGGGATCTGCCATAGATCGCAGATCCTGTGCAGGCCGTCGGGCGCAGGTTTGGCCCTGGCATCGTCACGGGTCAGCACCGTGGTTATTTCTATCCCAAGCTTGTCGATAGTCAGCTGCGCCGCCGCCCGCATGTTACGGGTCAGGATCGCCAGCGGCATGTCCAGCTGCTGCAGATAACAGATCAGCTCCCTGGCGCCGGCAACCCAGCTGGCCGCCGCCGAGCTGGCCATCTCATACTCATGCACCAGCGCCTGGGCCCGTTGGCGTTCCCCGGGATCCCTCAGCTCATGCAGATGGGCCAGGATATCCGTGCCCGAGGCGATCCCCAGCTCACGCCTCAGGCCGGCGAAATCCGGGTTGGAATGCGCCAGGGTACCGTCGAGATCGAAGATCACCGCACGTATGTCTGTCAGCTTAAAATCATTTTGCACTTGGCTCACTCTGGTATTCCCGGGTTACTTTGTCTGTTGTTTCTGCCTTGCTCTGCAGTGTATGCCATTGGGCTGCGGTTCATCTTCTGCAGCGCCAGTTAAGCTTAGCCTGCAGGTGCAAGCTTATGCCAGGCTTAACTGAATCAACCCGGCAATTCGGCGCCGCGGCGCAGCCCCAGCTTAAGCACCAGGCTGTTGATCTCGACGTGAATGATGACTGGGGTTATGCTGACTCTTCCACTAAAGTCTCACAGCGCTCCGACCAGGTTAGCAATACACTGGCATATAAAAATTAAAGGACTAGATCATGACCTCAAGACTCAAACGCACCCTCCTGGCCCTGTCGCTCGCCATCAGCCTGCCCGCAGGCGCCGCCAACTACAGCATAGGCACGGGCAGCCAGAGTGGCACCTATTATCCGCTTGGCGGCATGCTGGCCAAGGTGTGGAGCGACAACATAGAGAATTTCAACATGCGCGCCGAAGTCACGGCCGCCTCGGTGGAAAACATCATCAAGGTCTCCTCAGGACAACAACTGGTTGGCATAGCCATGGGCGACTCGGTCGCGTCCGCCATCCAGGGACAGGCGCCGTTTCGCAAGCCACTGGATGTGGCCGTGCTCTTCGCCCTCTATCCCAACGTAGTGCAATTTATCGTGCCGGCCGACTCAAGCATTAACACCATAGCGGATCTGAAAGGCAAAAAGATCTCCGTTGGTGCCCCCGGCTCGGGCACCCGGGTCGGCTCTACGGCGATCCTCGAGGCACTGGGTATTCACCAGGGCGACTTCAAGGCCCAGAGCCTGAACTACACGGCCACCACCAATGCCCTCGCCAATGGTCAGATAGACGCGGGTGTCATCATAGGCAGTGCCGGCGTCGGTGCCATCACCGAACTGGCGCTGACCCGGGATATCCGCATCCTCTCCTTCAGCCAAGCCGAGCTGGCCAAGGTGCATGCCGCCCTGCCCGCCTACAGCGGCATGGAGATCCCCGCCGAGACCTATAGCAAGGTCACGGCATTTACCGCCCCCGCGGTATGGAATGTCTTGGTGGTGAAGAAAGATCTGGATCCGGCGCTGGCCACCCAGATGCTGGAAACCGCCTTCGGCAACATGGACAAGATAAGCAAGGTGATAGCCGACGCCAAAAACGCCACGGTCGACAACATGGACAAGCTGCAGGGCGTGCCGCTCCATGCCAGCAGCCAGGCCTTCCTCACCAAGATGAAGGGCCAATAGCCCGGATGGAACATCAAGCCCCCCCAACCGCCAAACTTGGCGGTTTCGATTATCTGATAGGCGCCATCGCCATCGGCCTCACCCTGTTTCAGATCTGGCATGGTCTGGCGGCCGAGTTGTCGGCGCCCGTGTTCTTACCCCTGCACCTGAGCTGGGTGCTGGTGCTGATCTTCCTGGTCAGCCCCAGCTTTGCCAAGACGGCGCCCAAGCCGATATATCACTTGGGGCGCGGGCTGGACTTCCTCTGCGTCTGCGCCAGCGTCTGGGCCGGCTATGTGCTGTCCAGCTTCGACTATGACGATCTCAGCTTCCTGATGGACGGGCTGACCTCCATCGACCTCTATAGCGGCGCCCTGTTGCTCTGCTTGCTGCTGGAGGCCACCCGCAGAACCGTGGGGGGGATCATGAGTGCCATCGCCATACTCTTTCTCGCCTATACCTTGTATGGCGATGTGCTGCCGGAGCAATTTGCCAGCAAGGGTTTCGAGCTGCAGGAGGTGATCCGCTTCCACATCTTCTCCACCAACGGGGTGTTCGGTGCGCCGCTGGCCATCTCGGCCGGGGTGGTGTTCGTGTTCGTGATGTTCGGCGCCCTGCTGCAGGTCACCGGGGCCGGCCAGTTCTTCATCGACTGTGCCTTCGCCATCGCAGGCAAGTATCGCGGCGGCCCGGCCAAGGCCTCTGTGCTGGCCTCGGCGGCACTGGGCTCCATCTCCGGCTCGGCGATCGCCAATACCGTCACCACAGGCGCACTGACCATACCCATGATGAAAAAGCTGGGCTATAAACCTGAGCAGGCGGCCGGCATAGAAGCCGCGGCCTCCACTGGGGGCCAGATAATGCCGCCTGTGATGGGGGCCGGCGCCTTCGTGATGGCGCAGTTCACCGGCCTGCCCTATGCGGAGATCCTCCTGGTGTCCATCGCCCCGGCATTGCTGTATTTCTTCTGCACCTTGCTCTATGTGCATCTGATGGCCTGCAAGCTCGGCCTCGAAGGCATGACCCAGGTGGAGAAGATAGGCGCAGTGGTACGCCAAGGCTGGCATTATCTGGTGCCACTGGTGCTGATCACCGCCCTGCTGCTGCTGAGCTATTCGCCGGTATTTGTGGGGCTGGCGGGCTGCCTGGCGATAGTGGTGGCGGCATTCAGCCGGCGCAAGACCTGGGTATCGGGGGCGGCACTCCTGTCCGGCCTGCGGGGCGGCGCGCTGATGATCTTGCCCATCAGTGCCGCCTGTGCCACCGCTGGGATAGTGGTAGGAGTGGTAGGTCAGACCGGCATAGGACTGCAATTCACCCAGGCGCTGCTGGCCCTGTCCGGCGGCTATCTCTGGGGGGCCTTCATACTGATCGCCCTGGCCGCTGTGGTACTGGGCATGGGCCTGCCGGTGACCGCGGCCTACATAGTCCTGTCTGTGATGGCGGTGCCGGCACTGAATGAATTTGGCCTGCCGATCCTCACCGCCCACCTCATCGTCTTCTGGCTGTCGCAGACGTCCAACGTCACCCCGCCGATAGCCCTGGCGGCCTTCGCCGGCGCCGGTATCGCCGGTGCCTCGCCGATGAAGTCTGCGGTGCAGGCCTTCAAGCTGGCCTTCGGCTTCTTCATCATTCCGCTGATGATGGCCTACTCGGGCCTCTTGTGGCGGGCCGAAGAAACTGGAATGGAGTTCGGCCTGGCGATCCTGGCCACCATGGGGCTGATCGTCGCCTTCGCCTGTGGCATAGAGGGGCGGCTGGTCAATGGCCTCAAGCCAGGCATTCGCCTGTTCTTGCTGGCCATCGCAGGCAGCATGTTGGTCGAACAACCCTTGGTACGCATCGCCGGCTTGCTGGCGCTGGGACTGGTGTTGTTGTGGGATTGGCGCCGCGGCCGGCCAACGCCGGCCTCTCAAACCCCGGGGCTCTGAACTCTAAGCGCTAATTCTAGGCCTAAGCCCTGTCAATCCAGGCGCTTATAGCCTGAGGCGGCTTCCTGTCGCAGCCGCCTCAGGCAAGCTTCACAGATGCAGGCGCCGGCATCGACCGGCTTGACGGCATCGGCCAGGGGCGGAAATGTCTGCTGCGCGCACCAGCAATCCTCAATCCCCCGACCCGCCAGCACGGCACAGTGATTCGCCTGGCGACATAAGGGGCAAAACTTGGCCCCGCTGTCTCGTTCCTTAAGCGGCATGGCGGCCTCTCCTGTGCCCGTCATTCTGTTTGCCTGTCGCTCGGATGATTGACGCCATCGAGCAGGGGAATCTCCCCCAACTCATAGGGATCCACGCCCTCGAGGCAGGCCACGTTGAAGGCATATTCGCCCGGTTCGGATCTGCGTTGATGATGGGTATAGATGCCACAGACGGAGCAGAAGAAATGTTTGGCCGTGCGGGTGTTGAAGCGATACAGACTCAGCTTGTCCTCCCCCTTGAGTATCTTGAGATCTGCCAGCGGCACGGAGGCGACGATCGCCCCGCGCCGGCGGCACATGGAGCAATTGCAGCGGCGCAGCTTGACCAGCCCATGGGGCAGACTCAGCGCCAACACCACGGCGCCGCAGTGGCAACTGGCCTTGTGTAACGGGTGAATCTTTTGCATCTGTCTATCCTCCTCTTGCCTGATCCCTGCCCGGCTGACCGTCATCATATCCCTCCGGTGACAGTCACGACAAGCGTCCGGCCTAGCCGAAGCGGGTCGCCTCGAAGCTGTTGAGGAGTTTATGCAACAGATAACAGGCCAGCAGGGTGGCGACGATCGCCACCGAGATGCTGCCGACCCGGTAGAAGGCGCTGAAGATGAAATCCTTGCCCGGTGCCAGGTATTGGCCGAAGAGGATACCCAGGGTGGTCATGGCGCCGAAGCCGACACCCGAGCCGCTGGCCTCCTTCACATGGGCCAGGGAACAGAGCATGAAGCCTATCCACAGCAGCGGCACTATCAGGAGCAACAGCCCGGACCAATCATAGAGGATGAACTGCACCAGCAGGCCTAGGGTAACCCCGAGCACCGTGCCCATGGCGCGCTTGCGGGCATAACCCAGGGCGCCGTTCCAGTGCATGGGAAACAGCAACAGCACTGTGGTCGCCAGCGCCGATAAGGAATCGCTGAGATCCAGCACCTGGAACACCAGGTAGGACAGGGTCGCGACCCCGGCACCGAGCAGGGCCTCATGGCGCATGCGGTGTGGCGCCTTGAGGCCTGGCTTGGGAGGCGTCCTGGGCGTGACATCCGGCCACAGGACCGTCATCAACAATGCCAGCAGCACAGACAGCAAGGTGGCGCCGAAATTGGTGACTATCAGGGTATTAAGATCGACCTGGGGGTAACTGGAAAAATGCAGCATTATGCTCAGGTTCAGTACCCCACTGGCCCCGAACAGGAACAGGCTGCCCCTGGACATGGCGGCAAAGCGGTAGAGGAAGAGCACGAACACCAACGGGGTCATGATCCCCGGCTGATCGCCGAACAGGCCACCCAGCAGGCCGACCTCCAGCCCGGACACCAGCGAAGACAGCAACATCTGCCGTATCACATGGGCACTCACTCTGGGCACCAGCCCCAGCAGCAACATGGGAAACACGGTGAAGAATACCCCGTAGTTCAGGCCGAACAGCTTGCTCAGCAGGAAGCCGGTCGTGGCGCCACCGGCGATCCGCAGACACTGGCGCACGTCATTGGCGGTCAATGGGATATGGTTCAATAGCATGCTGGGCTCCGCGGCTTAGTAGATATAGTGCAGCAGGCTGATGGCCTTGATCTGCGCCCAGGCCAAGGCACGGGTGACGCCGTTGTCGGGCAGCAGCTGTACCGTTGCCCTGGCTCCCGCCGGCAGCCGGTGATCCAATTCCTGCTCCAGCTGCAGGTGCAGCCGCAAGCGCTGGGCATCACGCACCCAGCGATCCGATTCCACCGGCGAGGCCAGTCGGCCGTTGGCATCGAACTGACCGGCACTCACGCCGGCATCCTGACTTATCACCCCGGCGGGATACAGGCGGCCAGGCTCGCTGTCGAAGGCGATCAGCGCCCGGGAATCCGCCGCCAGGTTGCGCAGGCTCTTCTCACGAAAATCGGCGATGATATCCAGCTTGTCCGATACCAGCGCCAGCAGCGGCTGGCCCTGGGTGGCGAAGCTGCCGACTTCGAGCTGCAGGTTGGTGACTATGCCGTCCTGATCGGCGCGCACCCGGGTATAGCTGAGGTTCAGCTGCGCCTTGGCCAGCATGTTGCCGGCCTGACGCAACTTGAGGTTGCCTTCTCCCTCGCTGCCGCGGCTGACTCTCAGCTTGTCGACCCTGGCCTTGGCGGCGAGTAGCTGGGCGTGCGCCGAGGCCGCATCGCTGTCGGCCTGATCCCTGAGTTGCTGCGATACCCCATGGCTGGCGAACAAGGCATTCAGACGCTTGGCCTCGCTGCGTTTCTGCGCCGCTATGCTGGTGTTGGCCTTCACCTCGGCCTCGGCCGCCAGCAGGGCCGCATCCAGCTCGGCATTGTCCTGGCGCGCCTGCTCCAATGCCAGCTTGGCCTGTTCCAGCGCCAATTCGAACGGTGCCGGGTCTATCCGGAACAGCAGCTCGCCCTTGGTCACACTCTGGTTGTTGGCTACGCCTATGGCCAGGATCTTACCGCTCACCTGAGGAGTCACCTTGGTCACTACCCGGGTGGCCATCGCCTGGGGCGTCAGCGGCATGGCGGTGTCGGCAAACAAAAAATAGCCAAAAACCAGGGCGAAGCCCAGCATGGCCGATTTAACTAAACGGGAAAAATGTTGATCCGGTGTCATCTCGTGTCTCACTTATGTCTGCTACTGACTGTCTTGCTTGGGCGTGGCACCGGCGGTCGCCAGTTTGGCACAGGCGTTGTCGCTGATGAGGCCGATGATCCGCTCGAATTCGCTCAACTCTGTCTCGCTTATTCCCTGCAACAATTCCCTTCTGACCTGCATTATGTGGGCCTCCACCTGCGCCACCAGTGCGTGTCCGGCCGGGGTGAGGCTGACGATCCGCGCGCGCTTGTCCTGGGTGCAGGCATGCCGGCTCACCAGGCCCTGCTGCTCCAGCTGTCCCAGGGTGCGCATCAGCGAGGCCACTTCGATCTCCAGCGCCTCGGCGAGCACCTTCTGGCTCAGGTTATCCCCCAGGCGCACCAGCTTCCACAGCGCGGTCCAGCGCGAATAGGTCAGGCCCATGGGCTGCAATTCCATGCAGGCCACGTTGCACCACAGCCTGTGCAGGCGTCCCAGACGCTCCGCCAGCGACAACTCTCTCAACCTCTCAAGTTCGGTTTTCATCAGCACACCCAATTTACTTAGCCTGCTAAGCATTATAGTTAGTTAGCAGGCTAAGTAAATAGCCGGGATGAAAATCTTGCCCTCACCGGCCGACATCCCAGGGCTAAGCCGCCGGAAAACCTGGCAATTAAGGCATAAAAAATTTGAGTGACGGGAAATCCAGGCAAGCAGGCATAAAAAACGCCGGCTATGCCGGCGCTCTATTGGGGAAAACTGTGCTGGACGGATCAGGCCTTGGGCCTGACACCCAAAGTATGGCAGATGGCGTAGGTCAGCTCGGCGCGGTTGAGGGTATAGAAGTGGAAATCCTTGACCCCTTCGCGGGACAGCACCTTCACCATGTCGATCGCCACGTTGGCACCGACCAGCTGGCGGGTGGCGGCATCATTTTCCAGCCCCTCGAATTGCTGGTGCAGCCAGCTCGGCAGCGACACATTGGTCATGCCGGCGAAACGTTTCAGCTGGGCGAAGTTGGTCACAGGCAAGATGCCTGGCACTATCTCCACGTCTATGCCGGCGGCGACGCAGCGATCGCGGAACCTCAGGTAGGACTCGACGTCGAAGAAGAACTGGGTGATGGCCCGGCTGGCACCCGCGTCTATCTTGCGCTTGAGGTTGATCAGATCCGCCTGGGCATTGGCGGCATCCGGATGCACCTCCGGATAGGCGGCAACCGAGATGTCGAAGTCGGCCACGCTGCGCAGCAGACGCACCAGATCGGCGGCGAAACGGGTCGGCTTGGGGCTGCCCGCCGGCAAGTCACCGCGCAGCGCCACTATGTCACGCACCCCGGAATGCCAGTAATGCTTGGCCAGCTCCAGTAGTTCCTCGTCGCTGGCATCCACCAGGGTCAGATGCGGCGCCGCCACCAGCTTGGTCTCATTCTGGATGCGCTCTATCACGCCGTGGGTACGGTCACGCACCCCGGAATTGGCGCCGTAGGTGACGGACACAAACTTGGGATTGAGCGGCTCCAGCCGGCGCACCGAGTTCCAGAGTATCTGTTCCATTTCAGGGCTCGAGGGCGGGAAGAATTCGAAGGACACATTGATGTCGCCATTGAGCTCAGACAGACTCTGGTTCAGCGAATGTGAATGTTGTGCGTGGTGAAAAGCCATGTGTGCTCCCTCGAAACCTGTAATGTTATTCTTAACGGACGTTTAGACGTCTATATGTCCACATACTAGAGAAACTGAGAGTTAAGTCAAGTCAAAATATGCCCTCATGGGATCATTTTCAGCATGGGGAAAACCAGACAATAAAAAAGGGCTCGAATGAGCCCCTCCTGCCGTGAAATCTTGCCGAGCCTAAGACGTCATTCCAGTAACAGATCGCGGCAGATCTGCGCCAGATCCGACTGCACCGCGGCGGCCGTGACCTCACGACCGGCGCCCGGACCGCGGATGATCAGCGGATTGCCCTGATAGAAGGCGCTGCGGATCACGAACACGTTGTCGCCAGGGGTCAGGTTGGCATAGGGGTGATGCCTGTCCACCCACTGCAGGCCGACCTCTGCCTTGAGCTCAGCGTCCAGGCTGTCGAGCGAGGCGACATACCTGAGCACCTTGTTTTGCTCGGCTGCGGCGGCAAACTGCTGCAACATATCCGTATCCAGCTCGTCGATGCGGGCGACAAACTGCTCCAGCGGCAAGCCGGCGAGCGCCTCAGGTACCAGGGAATTGAGCTGGATATCCGCCAATTCCAGCTCCAGACCTATTTCGCGGGCGAGGATCAGCAACTTGCGCTGCATGTCCCGCCCCGAGAGATCGTCCCTGGGATCCGGCTCTGTGATCCCCAGGCCCTTGGCCTCAAGCACCAGTTCCGAGAACGGCTTGCTGCCATCATAGTTTTCGAACAACCAGCAAAGGGTGCCGGAGAAGATGCCACCGACGGCCTGGATCTTGTCACCGCTGTTATGCAAGTCGTTGAGCGCATGCTGAATGGGCAGGCCCGCACCACAGCTGGCGTTATAGCGCCAGAATAAGCGTCTGTTGCCCAGCTGTTGTTTCAATTCTCGATAGAAGGCCAAGGGACCCGAGCCGGCCAGCTTGTTGGCGCTGACCAGGTGAATGCCGCGAGCGAAGAACTCGGGATACTGCAGGGTCAAACTGGCGCTGGCGCTGATATCCAATGCCACCAGCTCATCACAGTCGAGCCCTTGCAGTTGTTCCAGGAGTCGATCGTATTGCCAGGCACAGGCGTTTGCCTCGAAGTCTGGGCGCCAATTGGCGGCATCTATGCCTGTGTCACAGAGCAGCGCTCTTTTCGAGCCGACCAGGCCGAGGAGTTCGACGCTGGCCTCGAGTTCGTTACTGAGTCCTGCGGCCGCACGGCCGAACAAGTCTATCCAGGCCTGACCTATGTTGCCGACACCGAGCAGCACTACCCCTATGCGCATTCTCGGACCGGCGCAGCGGCGGTGTACCTTCTGGGTCAGGAGGTTCACCTGTGCCTGGGGCACCAGGGTCACCAGGCTGGAATCCCCCGAATACAGGGGCCTGGCATCGCGGCTCAGCAACCGGGCGAAGCTGCGTCTGAAGTTCGCCGCATCGGCGCTCACCAGCGCCACCAGCCCCAGCTGATTGTCGACCCTGAGATCTTCGAGTGCGAGTTCGGCCGCCAGGGTCTGCAACAGGGCCGACACCTGCTTCTCATTCTCCTGGGTGAAGGCCAATTCGACCCTTTGCTGCGCCAGTGACCAATGGGCCAGGGGCATCAAACCGGCTTGCTCGAGCAACAACAACAGCTCGCCCAATTCATGACCCAGCTTGAAATTGAACAGTGAAACGCTACTCAGGCTGGTCACCACAGGGGCACTGGCCGATGAGCTCTGTGGTGCTATCAGGGTAAAGTCCGTGTGTGATGCATAGCTGGAGCGCACCGCCAGGCTGACGCGGGTGTCAAACAATGGCTGCAGGGTACGGGAATGCAACACAGGCGAGCCCAGGCGGGCCAGGCGATCGGCTTCGGCCAGCGACATGCTGGCAAGCAGCTTGGCATCGTTGATCTTGTTGGGATCTGCGTTGAACACCCCTTCCACATCCGTCCATATGGTCACCCTCTCTATGTCGGCCAGGCTGGCGATCAGGGTGGCGCTGAAGTCGGAGCCGTTGCGCCCCAGCAGCAAGGTGTCACCCCGGGTATTGGCGCAGATGAAACCCGTGATCACCAGGCGCTCGTTGGGATGGGCGGCCAGCAAGGCCTGCAGCCTGTCCCTGGAGTCGGCCACCCGGATCTTGGGCACGGCGCCCTCGTCGGCGATCAGCAGGCCACAGGCATCCACATGGGAGGCGGCCACACCCGATTCGCGCAGCAGCGCCGCCATCAGGCGTGCCGACCAGCGCTCACCGAAGCTCACCACCTGGTTGAGCTGGTAGTCGTTGCGCAGCTCCAGCGACAACAGGCTGATCAGCTGAGCCTTATCGGTCGCCAGGCGCTCACGCAGTTCCCTGGCATGCTCGTTGGATAACAGCTGTTCTATCAGATTCTGCTGATAGGCTATCAGCTGCTGCAGCTCTTCCTGCCATAGCTGACCGTCGTCGCGCAGCGCCAGCAATTTATAGAGGAAATTGGTGCTCTTGCCCGCGGCGGATACCACCACGAGATCGTCGCTGTGGCCATGGGTCAGCAAGATATGCACCACCCGGCGGTAGCAATCTGCGTCGGCCAGACTGGAGCCGCCAAATTTGTGCAAATGACAACGCGCCATGGGTTACTCCTTAATCAACTTTTTAACTTAGTGTTACCGGCGACAGGCGGCGACGGCCGCCAGGCCGGCACTGATATCGGCCAAGAGATCGTCGCCATCTTCGATACCGACGGACAGCCGCAGCAGGGTGTCCTTGATGCCGGCGTCGCAACGCGCCTCTGGCGCCATCGCCCTGTGGGTCATGGTGGCAGGCACAGCCACCAGGCTCTCGACCCCACCCAGGCTCTCGGCCACGGAAAACAGCTCGAGTGCCCCGAGGAAGGCCACCAGTTCGGCCTCGCCGCCTGCGAGCTCGAAGCTCAGCATGGCACCGAAACCCAGTTGCTGCCTGGCGGCTATGGCATGGCCCGGATGGCTGGCGATCCCTGGGTAGTAAACCCGGCTCACCTGTTCGCTGGCCTGCAGCAGCTCGACGATGCGCTGGGCATTGCGTTGATGTTCACGGATACGCACCGCCAGGGTGCGCAGCCCCCTCAGGGTCAGGTAGCTGTCGAAGGCCGAGCCCGTCAACCCCAGGGTGTTGGACCACCAATGCAGGCGCTCGCCGACTTCCGGGTCCTTGGCCACCACGGCGCCGCCGACCACGTCGCTGTGACCATTGATATACTTGGTGGTGGAATGGAGCACCAGGTCGGCGCCGAGCAACAACGGCTGCTGCAACACCGGAGACAGGAAGGTGTTGTCCACCAGCACCAGGGCACCGACCTCATGGCTGGCACTGGCGATGCTGGCGATATCGACCACCCGCAGCAGCGGATTCGATGGAGTCTCCAGCCAGACCAACTTGGGTTTCTGTGCTATGGCCTGGGCCAATGCGGCTTCATCCCCCTGATCGACCACGATCAATTTGAACGCCCCCTTGTTCGCCAGGTTGGTGAACAGGCGGTAACTGCCGCCGTAGCAGTCGTGGGGCACCACCAGGAGATCGTCAGGGCCGAGCAGGCTGGTCACCAGGGTGATGGCCGCCATGCCGGTGCAGGTCACTATGCCGGTACTGCCATGCTCCAGCTTGGCCAGGGCTTCACCCAGGATACAGCGGGTCGGGTTACCCGAGCGGCTGTAATCGAACTCTCTGGGATTGGTGTGACCGTCGAAGGCATAGTTGGTCGACAGATAGATGGGCGGCACCACGGCACCGTGCTGAGTATCGCTCTCTATCCCCTGACGCACTGCCACTGTGGCTAATCGACGCTCAGTCATGTTCGGCTCCTGAAGGCTGGAATTGCACCATAAAGATGTCTGGACGTCTAAATGTACCTAAGCCGGACAGTAGCGTCAATAAGAGTTTGGCCGTTTGGACGTCTAAACATAAAGAAATCCATTCCTAATCATGGTGAATTCGCAGCAATAATTTGACTGTGCTTCGTAAGGGGTTAAAATCTGCCCCGAATTTAAAGATTTTACAGGTGAGTGCATGACTGAATGGAATGGTGAATACATCAGCCCTTATGCTGAACATGGGAAGAAGAATGAACAGGTCAAGAAGATCACTGTCTCCATTCCTCTGAAAGTACTGAAGGTACTGACCGACGAACGCACCCGTCGTCAGGTCAACAACCTGCGTCATGCGACCAACAGCGAGCTGCTGTGCGAGGCCTTCTTGCACGCCTACACGGGTCAACCCTTGCCAGATGATGCAGACTTGTCCAAAGACGCACCGGACAGCATCCCGGGCGAAGCCAAGCGTCTGATGGACGAGATGGGCATAGAGTGGGAAGACATGGAGTAAGCATTTGCTTACCCGAGTCGAAAAAACACAGTAATAAACATAAAGGGATCGGATTGCGATCCCTTTGTGTAACCGGGACCTTAGCTTGCCCATGAGCCATTCATGATAGAAGTCCACACCCTGGCGCTGGCGTCACTTATCATCTTCTTCGGCGCCCTGACCCAGAGCCTGATAGGGTTCGGCCTGGCGGTGGTCGCCAGCCCGCTGTTGTACATAGTGGATCCCCAGCTGGTGCCGGCGCCCGTGATCATGATGGGCTTCGCCATTTCCCTGCTGTCCCTGCTCAGGGACAGAGGACACCTGGAGTTCGGCGGCCTGCAATATGCCCTGCTTGGGCGCATCCCCGGCGGCCTGCTCGGCGCCAGTCTGCTGCTGTTCGCGCCGCAACCCCTACTCGGCCTGGCGATCGCTTTCATAGTGGCCAGCGCAGTGCTGTTAAGCCTGTTCAAATTCAGCCTGCCGATCAACAGAATCAGCCTCTTCTGTGCCGGGGTCGTCTCGGGTATCTTCGGCAATATTGCCGCCATAGGTGGGCCGCCCATGGCCATACTCTTGTCGGGCAAAGATGCGAGACAGTTTCGCGCCGCCCTGTCGGCCTTCTTCATCTTCAGCTCGCTGATCGCCCTGGCCATACTGGCGCTGACCGGACTGCTGCAAGCCAAGCACCTGTGGTTGTCCTTGCTCTTGCTGCCATCCGTGCTCGCCGGCTATCTGGTGGCGGGACGCCTGATTGGCTTGGTCAACAAAGACAAGACCAGGGCGGTAACCCTGATCTTATGCGGTGTGAGTGCATTGGTATTGACTGTGAAGTCTAGCCTGAGCCTCTTGGCCCAATGAAGGGGGCGAACCCTACATCAGAAATGATAGGAAGTTTGCAACACCGCGCCCATCGCATCATCCGTGCCGTACATGCCGACCAGATCCAGATTGAACACGCGTCCAAGGCTAACCCCTGTGCCTATGGAATAACGCCCGGCCGTCTTGGCCTCAAGATCTTGCCTATACCCGAGGCGCAATGACAACCAATCGGTGGCCCTGAGCTCACCGCCCATGCGCCAATACTGGCTACCGTCAATGTCGGCAAACTCATAGTGACGGGTAAGCTCTATGTCCGAGCTCAGGGTCAGCATAGACCAATCATAGGTGATGCCCGCAGTGACGCTGGGGGCGGCCCTGTAGGTCTGTATCCGCCCCAGGGGGTCGACCCTCTCCAACTCTCGCCTGAACAGGTTGCGGCCCGAGACGCCCAGGGTCAGCCCCTCGGTTAATTCCATGGCGACCCCGACATCCAGATTGAACCCGAGATCTTCGTTGCGGTAACTGTCGTTATCTAACTCACCGGCCTCAAGGTTGTTGCCAGCCATGGCATAGTAATGACTGTCTAGGTATTGCAACCCGGGGGAGAGCCCAAGCATGACAGGCATGTTGACTATCGACAGCGGAAAACTCAGCGCTAATCCGAGATCCGGCACCGAGCCTGCAGTCATCTGCCCCCGGGACAGCAAGTCGGTCTCCGCCGGCGAATTGCCGGGATCCAGGCGATGCAGATGGATGAAGCGGTTAGAGGCCGCCATGGCGCTCAGGGCCTCATAATCGCCCTGAGCGCCATAAGATGCCGCGCAGTAGATAACTGAGCATGCCAGTGCCAACCACTTCAATTTCATCTCATTCATCCTCTTGCTTTTATCGTTTAAAGATAGCTCAAGGCCAAGGCGGCGCCGTAGATTTTTTCCAGACCAACACATTTACCGCCCTGCGCTTGCAAGGCGAATGCGGCCAAGGTACTCTAACCAGGTAAATATAAGGATATACAATATGTTAAATGGAAAATTCTGCACTCTTGCCTGCGCTGTGGCGTTAGGCCTATCTTGCTCATCAGCCTCATTGGCCAGCGACTCCCCTTTTACTCGGGCCTACAGGGACTACCAAACGTCAGTGCAAGCCGGAGATGTGGCTGAGATTGAATCCAGGGCAGCAGCGGCCTATCTGCTGGGTCAAAGCATTTATGCCAAAGACAGCTTAGATCTGACCAATCTGGCCTTAAATTGGGCCACTGCCTTGAGTGGGCTCTCGGCTCAATTCCCTATGACAGAGGATGGGAAACGCCATAGGAGCCAAGCCTATCGCCTGTATGAAACGGCGTTAGTCGTCTATGTACAACATTACGGTGAACAGGCCCTGGAGCTGATAGATCCACTCCTGGGTGCGGGGGGAAGCGCTGATGAGCCCAAGGATGCCAAACGCCATCTGGAACATGCCATTGACATTGCCGAGAGGAATGACAATAGTCGACTCGTGGCTGATGCAAAAATGGCGGCCTTCAATACCTTGTCCAAGACGAATCTCTATACCCCTAAGGTGAGAAATTATGCCTTCGAGGCCTATGACATTTATCGTCAGACATTGCCGGAAAATGCCCTTGTCAGAGTCAAAGCCACCTTCATCGTCGGTGCGATCAAGTTCTCACAGAAGCAGGATAACGAAGCTGAGGCTTTACTGCTTGAGGTGATAAAACAGTTCGATGTGTTGGACTACACTCACCCCTTCGCCCTCAGCGCTCATGCATATCTTGTGGAACTGTATGAGCGGCAAGACGAGCGAGAAAAATCGACCCGACATTGTATCGCCATCGGCAGCATGCGCCCCTGGTCAGAGACTCAGGAGCAAACGCCCTTGTTCAGAGTGGCTCCCGACTACCCCATGTCTTACCGCAAACAGCACAAGAATGGCTGGGTCCAGGTTGACTTCACAGTGGATGAAAATGGCTTCGTCACCAACCCAGTAGTTATCGCCTCCCAAGGCGGCAGCTTGTTCGAGCGGGAAAGCTTGAAAACCATCAAGAAGTGGCGTTATGCTCCAAAATTTGTCGATGGCAAGCCGTCTCCCGCCCAGACCCGCACTATGCTGGAATACCGTATCGACTAGTTTTGTCGAGCAGAAACGGTTTCTTGAGTAGCTTGCGCTGCAGGGTCCGCCTGTGCATTCCCTGCCTGTACGGCTATTGGCAACGGTGATCCGCCGCAGGTTTCTTGAGTAGCTTACATTGCAGGGTCCGCCTGTGCGCTCCTTGACTGTACGGCTATTGGCAACGGTGATCCGCCGCCGGTTTCTTGAGTAGCTTACATTGCAGGGTCCGCCTGTGCGTTCCTTGACTGTACGGCTATTGGCAACGGTGATCCGCCGCAGGTTTCTTGAGTAGCTTGCGCTGCAGGGTCCGCCTGTGCATTCCCAACTGGCGGGCGGTGGCAGATACATTGCCCTGATTGGCACTGAGCACCTGCTGAATATGCTCCCATTCCAGCCTCTTGGGGCTCAGTGGTGCTTCATCGACCCACTCATCCAGTTCGCTCTGCCGGCTCGGCGGACTCATTTGCGCCAAGGCGGTCAACAAGGTCTGAGTGTCGACGGGCTTGGCCAGGTAGTTGTCTGCCCCGAGGCGAATGGCCTCGACCGCCGTGGCTATGCTGGCGTAGCCCGTCAGCAATATCAGGGTGACTCGGGGCAATAGCTGCCGCAAGGGCACTATCAATCCCAGGCCATTGGACTCTGCCAGTTTCATGTCGAGCAAAATATGGCTGGGTTTGAATTGACGCGCCGCCAACAGGACCTCATTGGCATCATGGCTCAGGCGGCACTCGAAGCCATGACGCCCCAGGCGCCTGCCAAGCACCTCGGCCAGGGCCAGATCGTCTTCTATGATCAATAAGCGGTTCATGCCTTTTCCCCCGCGAGCGAGGCGCCGCCAGCTGCAACATAGGGCTCCATGCCGTCCTCCTCAGCCTCCGCAACCCGCAGCACAGGCAGCCAGATTTCCGCTACCGTGCCCCCCTCAGGATGGTTACCCATGAGCAATTTCCCGCCGAGCCGCTCCAGGCTGGCATGGCTGAGCAGCAACGCCGCCCCCATGCCTTTGGGGTTACGCACCAGGCTGCTGCCGAGCTGTGCCAAGAGTTCGGGAGCAATGCCCGGGCCAAAATCCCGAATACCGATGCAGAGCTGCCGCTGCGGCCGGGAATAGCGGACACTCAAGTGCACCTCAGCGTCGACAGCATGCTCCAGATTGGCACGGACGGCATTTTCGAGCAGCGCCATGATGGCGGGGATCAGGCTCATGTCGGTCAAGATGCAGATCCGCGCCAAGGCGTCTGCTTCTGCGTCCAGGAGCCAGTCCACCCGGGTCTGGGGCATCAGCAGCAAGATCTTTTGTCTCAGGCTGCGAATCACCGCATCGACCCTTTCCTCCACTTGTCTGCCGGAGCGGATAAACTCGGTGGCGGAGCGCAACTCGTTCAGCGTGTGTTCGCAGCGACTCAAGGCCGCATCCATCTCTGTGATAGACACAGACGGCCCGCCAATGTCTTCTTTTATCTCATCATGCAACAAACGCAGGCTGGACAGCGGCGTCGCCAATTGGTGAGCCATCTGGGCCGAGGCCGTGCCCAGTGCCAACAGTTGCTCCTGCCTCAGCTGGGCCTCACGCATGTACGCCAGTTCGGCATCCTGACGGCGCATGCGTGAGGCGATCACGGCCACACTCGTGGTCATGACCAGTGCCGAGATCAAAAAATTGAGCCACATTCCCAGGTAGTGCGAGCTCATGTCCATGCCATGATGCTGCATCTGCTCGGCGGGCAAACTGAAGAGCATCAGGCTGTAGGCCAGGGTCGACAACAGGGTCAAGAGCCAGGGTGCCCAGATGGGTAAGGTCACAGCCGCCAGCGCTATGGGCAACAACAGCAAGGAAATGAAGGCATTGGTGGCACCGCCGGAGAAATACAGCCAGCTTATCCAAAACAGGCTGTCGACGGCCAGAGCGACAAACAAGCCGGATCTGGTGGCGAATAGGGCCTTACCCAGCCTGAGGGTGAAGCCCAGGTATAGCGCTTCCAGCACCCAGATAAGGACCAAGGAGTCAAGCTGCAGGCTCAGGCCGAAGGTATCGGCGGCAAACAGGCTGAGAATAAGCTGCAATACCAGGGCCAGACTGCGCAGCAACGCCACCTGGGCCCTGGAGTTGGCCGTGATCAGGCCGCTGACTCTCACTGTGCAGCGTCTCCGGCCAGCATGACTCCGGCCTCGGCCAATGCCGGCCCGGACAGCGCCAGTGCCGCCTCGACACCTGCCCTGAAGCTCACCCCAGGCAAGATCCCCAGACGTGCCAAACGCTCGCACCCCAGGGTGCAGTCATGGGGGCGTTTGGCGCTGTCACCCGGCTCATCCATGGGGTGCAGATGAGCCGTATCCAGCCCGAGCAAGTCGCCCAAGGCCAATGCCATCTGATACTTGGTCAGGGTTTCCCCGGCGCTGAAATGATAAATGCCGCTCAGAGGCCGACCTTGCAGCCTCAGGCTCAAGAGCTGCGCCATGGCGGCAGCGACATCGGCCGTCGAGGTAGGGCGGCGCATGGCCCAGTGGTCCAGCGCCTGTGGGCGCTTGTCGAGCAGAGACTTCAGCAGCACGAGCACCGCCGATTCCTCGAGTCGCTCGACTCTGCCATAGAGTATCGGCAACCTGAGCACGGCGGCGTCGGGAACTGTCTCGGCCACTATCTGCTCGCCGCGCCACTTGGACTCACCGTAAAAGTTCAGTGGATTGGGCCTGTCCTGCTCTGCGTATGCGGGCGCTGTGCCGTCAAACACATAATCGGTTGAAATATAAAGCAGCCAGGCACCGTTGGCCTTAGCCGCCTCGGCCAAGGTACGGGTGGCATTCAGATTCAGCGCCAGCGTCGCCCGAGGATCTTGCTCGGACACATCGGGGCGGCGCTCCGCCGCACAGTGAATTATCACCTCGGGCTTATGGCTGGCGATGAAACGCCGGACCTGCTCCGCCTGGGTCAGATCCAAGCTATGTTGCCCCGCGCCGACACGACTCAAGCCGGTGGCGACCAGCCTATGCTCGCCCTCGAGTCGGGCACAGACCGCCCTGCCCAACAGGCCAGTGGCTCCGGTGATCATAATATTTGCCATGTTTTCCCCTGACGCTCATCTGTTGCTGACTGGGCTTAGTCTATGGATTATTGCCTGATTGCGCACGGCTTTATCACCAGGGATGTGACGCAGGTGGCGCTTCCCCGGCTCGGCCACTAACACCCAGAGCCCACTCCTGCTCGGCGTTTGGCGCCGGCCCAGGCTAGAGCGTCAAACCCTCACAGGCCAGATCCCGGCTTCGACCGCTGACGGGATCGATGAAGCTCAGTCGCCTGGCCAGCAATTGCAGCGGCTTGGCGAAATCATCCGGCCCCTTGGGCTGTAATTGCGGGTAAAACCTGTCGTTGAGCAAGGGCATGCCCAGGCTCTGCATATGCACCCTGAGCTGATGTGTCTTGCCCGTGATGGGGCTGAGTTCGAATAAGCCCAGGTCGCCCTTGACCGCCACCAAGCTGATTTCCGAATGACTGTTGGCCTCGCCCTCTGTTACTCTCATGGTGAAGCTGGGCAGGCCCTTCTGCAGCCGGTTCTTCACTGTCCAGTGCACCGGCAACTGCAGCTCACCGGCCGCCAGTTGCGCCTGCAGCGCCGGGGTCAGCCGGGCCAATGCCTGATACTCCTTGCGTATCTGCTTATCGACAAACAGGGCATGATACAGGTGCCGGGTCTCAGGGGTGACCGTCATCAAGATGATACCGGCCGTCTCCCTGTCCAGCCTATGTGCCGGGACTATGGTGCTGATACCCGTCTTCAACCTGAGCCTATGCACCAGGCATTCGTTGACGAAGTTACCGCTCGGGGTCACGGGTAAGAAATGTGGTTTATAGACGAGGATCGCATGCTCATCCTGATGCAGTATCCGCTCTTCGAAGGGGATCTTGGCCTCGACGGGCACCTCGCGGTAGTAATAGACCCTCGCCATGGGGCGGCATGGGGTCTCCTGTGTTATCAGGCTGCCATCGAGCCAGTGCACCTTGCCCTCCAGGACCCGAGTTCGCCAGGTCGCGGCATCGATACGATTGAAATGTTGCACCAGAAATTGCAGTACCGTCGAGTCCGGGTCAATTTCACGGGGCAAGACGACATAGGAGGGCTGAGCGGCGCGGGCACTGGCGGTCATATTCAAGTTCTGGTCGATAAGGCAGCGGCAACGAAAGCCTTATTCTAGCCGCTTTTCGCTTTTTCAGTCCATAGCCTGAACCCAAGCCGGGCCTGGGCTACTCGACGTGGGACTTGATCAACTGCAGCACAAAATCCATGGTCTTATGGCAATCGGGTTGGTTCACCAGCAGCAGCTTATCCCTGTTGTACATGGGCAGCACCTCGAGCCAGCGCTGACTCACCCATGAAGCATCGTCCAGATTGACATGATTGTAGAGCTCCAACAATTCGGGATTGACATGGTAGAACTGTTCCAATGCCGCACTGATCAGCTCGAACTCGCCGCTGATGGGTTCCTGGGCCCAGTTCTGGCATGGCAGAGTGCTGGCGAGCCATAGCTTGTCCAGCTGCTGAGCCGCCGAGAGGATTTTCACCCGCTGACGCCCTTCCAGCACTATGCTGAGGCTGTCGTCCTGCAGCTGATTGAAGTCGATGATCTCGCACTGGGTGGCAGTGGGATAGCAGGGGGGCTGGCCGTGTCGCCTGGCGGTGGCGAAGGCCAGTGGGTAGTATCCTTTGAAGACATTGGCGACCATGGTCAAGTAACGGGGTTCGACGATCCGCACTTCTATCCTTCCATCGGGCAGCAACAATGCATCCTGCGTAAGTAACGCCATTTGCTGTGTTTTCATGGCCACCCCCTTCCCCCAAGAGATCGGAAAAGTGTCGATTTTTCGATCAACGACTTAAGTGTAGCAGTTGGACACACTTCAGCCATCCAGCGCCACGCTCTCAACTATTAGACATAGACAGGAGGAGATTTGTTGCAGCCAGGGGAGATTTAAACGAAGGGCTCCAGGCATTGCGTCAGCGTGCCCTTGGTGATGATTTGGTCCAGCTCTTCGGCCAGGCGCTCACTCATGGCGGCGGCTTGACGCCAATAGGCCATGCGGCTCTCGCTATCCAGTGCCTTGAAATCTTCCCTGTCGGGGATCTTGGCGAAGGGCAGACTGGCAATAAATTCTGCCGAAGGTGTTAAGATCAAGGCATTGTCATAGTTCACTCCCGCCCGGCGCCACCCCAGGGACTTGTCGAACCAACCCGGGGTGATCTTGGGGTAAAAGTGCGGATACAAGGTCAAGCCAGGGGCATGGGACAGGGGCAGATCGAAATGATAATCCGTGATGCCGCCATCATAGTAATGCCCCGCCTCAACCCCGGGGATCTCGGTAACGGGTGCCAACAGCAAAGGAATAGATCCTGTTGCCAGCATCACCTTGGCCGCATTGTCCCGGGTCAGGTTGGCCTGGCGGCTGGGCAGATCCTGCAGGCAAGCGAAGGGGGAGGCAGGATCTTGCTGGCTGAAGACGAAACGTTCGAAGTGCCAGCCCAGGGTCTTGCGACTCACTAGATTGCTCATGGCGGTCCCCGCCAGGCCGGCAGTCAATGCCAGTCGCCCCTCGGCCCGGTTCAAATGTCTGCCGCGGCACACCAGCAAGTGGCTGCGAATGACGCCATTGCCGGCCAGAGCCGCGGCACCCTTGTCGCCCAAAATCCCCTGCACCATGAGTTGAACCTGGGCGGTGACGGCTTCCCGGCTCGGCTTGGTCTCGTAGCGCTGGCCTATGTAGAAGTCCTCGAGCCTGGCATAGGCCTCAAGCGGCGCCTGCTGTGCCAGACAGGCCAGACGCCAGGCTCCGGACGAGGCGCCCAGGGTATAGAGCGGTGCCTGCCTGTCCTTGAAAAACTCGCCGAACAGATACTTATCCACTCCGGCAATGCCCAGCCACTTGGGGCCGCCGGAGGCCGCCAGCAGTTGGCTGAATAGCTCGGGCCTCAGCCCTTGCTCGGAGAGTGTCTTGTATGCCGTCGGACCGGCGAGCAAACGCAGTGCAGGCAAGTCTGTACTCCAAAAAGTCGGTAAAAAATCGCTTCAAAAGATTACAACAGCCATTCCTGGCTGTCTAAATTTTCGCGTTAGCTCAGTCCAAACATCAGAAAATGAACCTGAAATTGTTGAATTTTTAAGCCATTACTCGACAAAGCAACAAAAATGCCGCAAAAATAGAATCACTCGACAACAAGAGCAACCCATAGACAACATACAGCTATAACACCGGGCTCTGAGTTATCACTTTTACGTCTATTGGCATCATTTGTAACAGTGGTAATCTGCGCGCCTTTAACAGTTTGATTAGAAAAATTATCGGGAGATTATATGCGCTTAGGACTCCTCGCATTGGCGGTAGCCGCCAATTTCAGCCTGCCTGCCGCCAACGCCGCGGACGAGCAAGCCCAAGTCGAAAAAATTACCATCATAGGCTCACGCATCGCACTGCGCACAGTGACCGACAGTGCCGCACCGGTCGACATCATCACGGCGGAACAGCTCGAGTCCACCGGCATGACGGAAACCGCCAAGGCGCTGCAGTTCGCCGCTCCCAGCTATAACTTCCCCTTCTCGTCGGTGACGGATGGCTCGGACGCAGTGCGTCCCGCCAGCCTGCGCGGCATGTCGCCGGATCACACCCTGGTGCTGGTCAATGGCAAGCGCCGTCACGGCTCGGCGCTGGTGCACCTGAGCGGCACCGTCGGCAAGGGCTCCTCCAACGTCGACTTGAATGCCATCCCCATGACGGCCATCAAACGCATCGAAATTCTCCGCGATGGCGCTTCGGCCCAGTATGGCTCGGATGCGATCGCCGGGGTGATCAACGTGGTGCTCAAGGACAGTGCCGAGGGCGGCAGCCTGAGTGCCCAGGCCGGCCAAACCTACGAAGGTGACGGCGAGCAGTGGCGGGTTGGCCTGAATCATGGCATGGGCCTGGGTGATGACGGCTTCATCAACCTGGCGCTGGAAGCCCATCACAAGGATTCCACCAACCGCGCCGGGCTGGATCCGCGTCAGCAGTACCCCGAGCTGGCCGACGGCAGTGAAGATCCCAGGGAACTGACCTTTAACAAACTGAACCACCAGGTCGGCGATGCCGAATACGACAACCTGGGCCTGTTCGTGAATGCGGGCAAGGCCATGGGTGACAAGGCCGAGTTTTATGCCTTCGGTGGCCTGAGCAAGCGAGAAACCAAATCAGGTGCCTTCTACCGCCGGGCGCTCGACTCCCGCAACCTGCTGGAAATCTACCCCGACGGCTTCCTGCCCAAGATCAACCCAGACATAGTCGATGGCTCCCTGGTGCTCGGCACCAAATTCGAACTCGGCGAATGGAACCTGGACGCTTCGGCCGGCTATGGCAGCAACACCTTCACCTACAATGTCGACAACACGCTCAACGCCTCTCTTGGCCCAGACAGCCCAACACGCTTCGATGCAGGTACCCTCTCTACCACAGAGACCAATGTCAGCCTGGATGCCTCACGTTATTTCGCCTTCGCCAACGACTCGGAAATCATGCTGGCGCTGGGACTGTCATGGCGCCAGAACGGCTATGAGATTGAGGCAGGTGAATCAGGCTCTTACATCAACGGTGGTTATATGGACAGGCCGGCCGGCAGCCAAGGCTTCACCGGCTTCACCCCTGAGTCGGAAGTGGACGAGACCCGCTCCAACAAGGGCATCTTTATGGAGCTGGAAAACCAGCTGACCAATGAATTTTACTGGGCGGCGGCGCTGCGATATGAAGACTATTCAGACTTCGGCGGCAACACCAGCTGGAAGCTCAGCGGTCGTTATGACTTCAACGACAACTTAGCCCTGCGGGCGACGGCCAATACCGGCTTTCGCGCCCCCAGCGTGCAGCAACTGTATTTCACCAATATCTCCACCCTGTTCAACCCGGATCCCGTCACGGGTCAACTGGTACCGACAGAGTCGGGTACCTTCAATACCCTTTCCCCTGTCACCAAGGCGCTGGACATAGGCCAACTGGAAGCCGAGATTTCCCAGTCCTACAGCCTGGGGCTGGTATATACCAACGACGACGGTCTGGCCGTGACCCTGGACGCTTACCAGATCTCGGTCGACGATCGCATAGTGCTGTCCAGCCAGCTGACACCGGATGACTCGCCTCTGGTCGCCGCCGCCTTGGCGACGACCAGTGCCGAGTCGGCACGTTTCTTCATCAACGCGGTCGATACCCGTACCCGGGGCATAGATCTGGTCATGACCCAGAATATGGATATGGGTCACTATGGGAACTTGAGAGCCAATCTGGCCTATGGTTACAACAAGACGGAAATTGAAGACATACACTTGCCCAATGTCCTCGATGGCTTGGAAACCAAGCTCTTCGATGCTATAGAACAGACCCGCATGACCAAGGCGACGCCAAATCACACAGGCAGCGTTGGCCTGACCCATGACTTGGGCGACTTCAGCACCAACCTGCGCCTGAGTTACTTCGGCAGCTACAGCGTGGGCTACTCCAGTGGCGATGTCGAATACGGCGACAAGTGGGTGACGGATCTGTCGGTCAAGTATGCCGCCACGGATGCGCTCAGCTTCACCGCCGGAGTGCAGAACCTGTTCGACGTGTATCCGGATAAACGCCCGGATGACAACAACTTCAACGGCATCTTCGTCTACCCCCTGACCAATACTCCCTTCGGATTCAATGGCGGCTATTACTTCCTCGAGATGAGGTACAGCTACTGATCCCGGTGTGACTTGGGCTGGAGCCAAGACATAAGCAATGACATAAGCAACGACATTAGCAGCAAAAAGGCCATCACTCGATGGCCTTTTTTAATTGCCCCAGGCAAGGCATAATCTGCGCCATCAGTCTCCTCTATCAGGGCAAAAAAAATGCTAGTCGACACCCTTGGCAACCGCCATCTCTACACCAGTCTCCATCCCCGCCTGGCCAGGGCGCTGGCACATCTGGCAGCAACAGACTTCGGCAAGCTGGAGGCAGGCAGCTACCCACTGGAAGGTGAAGACATCTTCGTGATAGTCAACGACTATGAGACCAAGCCGAGGGACACGGAACCCTTCGAGGTCCACAGGAAATACATAGACGTGCAATATGTGGTCAGCGGCGAAGAGGAATTCGGCTATCTGCCACTGGCACAGCAGACGCCATCCAAGCCTTATTTCGAGAAGCACGACTATGCCGAGTTTGATTATGAGTCCAACCGGAGCGATGCCTCCTATATCAAACTCAAGGCCGGCATGTTCGCCCTCTTCTTCCCCGGTGACATCCACATGCCGGGCACGGGCGATACCCCGACATCGGTGCGCAAGGTGGTGATCAAGGTCAGAGTCTGACCTCAGAGTGCAAACTAGGGATGACGGCCAAACTCTGTTTGGCCGTCATCTGCCCTACTGGCCGCCGAGGATCTTCTTCCACCAAGGCAGGGGCTCGCCACAGTTGGCGGCGGGACGATAGCTCTGACGCAGTGCCGGCAAGGCGACGACCCGGCGGCAATCCGCCTGCTTGGCCTCACCTGTGTCGACATCGAAATAGCCCTGCACCACATTGTCTTCCGGCGTCATCCGCAGGCCGATAGGCGGACGGTTATTCAGGAATGCCTGGTATACCGCCATGGCGCCGCTGCTGCCATAGAGATTGGTCTTGCCGTTATCATCCAGACCAACCCAGATGGCGGCCACGTTACGCTCATCGAAGCCGGCAAACCAGGAGTCACGACTGTCGTTACTCGTGCCTGTCTTGCCCGCCAGCGCCACCCCGGGGAAGGCGCGTCCGAGTCTGGCACCCGTGCCCGATTGCACCACCTGCTGCATGCCGTACTGCACCAGGTAGTCGGTGCCAGGATCTATGGCCTGATCCTGCGCAGGTCTGGCCACCGGCAGCTGTTGATTATCGCTGTCCAGCACGGCGGTCACACTGGAAAGCTTGCGATAGCGGCCATGATCCGCCAACGTCTGATACACCTGAGCCACCATGAGTGGCGAGCCATTCACCGCCCCGAGCAGGATGGCCGGATAGCTGGGCACGGACTCGGACCAGCCGGCCTTGTCCAGGGTCTGGATCACTGTGTCTATCCCTATCGCCACCCCGAGATTGACGGTCGGCACGTTCATCGATTTCTTGAAGGCGGTCAGCAGCGGCACTTCCCCGCTGAATGTCTTATCCACGTTCAATGGTGACCAGGTCTTGCCCTGTTCATTCGTGAGTGTGATGGGCTGATCCGCGAGCGGTGTCGCCAGATTATACTTATCCCCCTGGGCCAGGGCGCTGGCATAGACGAAGGGCTTGATCAAGGAGCCTATGGGGCGGCGGATCTCCAATGCCCGGTTGAAACCATCGAACCCCGGCACCTTATCCCCCACCATGGCCGCGATGCCGCCGGTATACTTGTCTGTCACCACCATGCCGACCTGCAGCTTGGCGTTATTCTTGTCGAAGCGCTTGAAACTCTGACTCACGGCCTGCTCGGCCGCTTCCTGCGCCATGGGATCCAGCGTGGTATAGACCTTGATGCCGGACTGCTTCAGCAGGCTATCCCCGTAACGCTCGGCCAGCTCCTGCTTCACCAGGGCATAGAAGGCGGGGATCTTTTGATGCACAGGCTTGCTCGCATTTCTGAGTCCCAGCGGCGACTCGACGGCCGCCTTGTATTGGGCCACATTCAGCTCACCCGCTTCCATCAGCAGCCGCAGCACCAGATCGCGCCGCTCCTGGCTGCGCTCCGGATAGCGCCAGGGATTGTAGTAGGAAGGTCCCTTGATGGCCGCCACCAGGAAGGCCTGTTGCGGCAGGGTCAGTTCACCCAGGGGACGGCCGAAGTAGAATTGCGACGCCAGCCCCATACCATGCACTTCACGGGACTTATCCTGGCCCATGTAGACCTCATTCAGATAGGCCTCGAGGATCTCATCCTTGCTGTAACGGAAATCTATGATCAAGGCCATCACGGCTTCGCGCAGCTTGCGCACCAGCGAGCGCTCGCTGGAGAGGAAGAAGTTTTTCGCCAGCTGCTGGGTCAGGGTCGAGCCCCCCTGCACCGTCCGGCCGGCACTGAGGTTGACGAAGGCGGCCCTGATGATGGCCAAGGGATTGACCCCATGATGCTGGTAGAAGCTGCGATCTTCAACCAACAGCAGGGCGGCGATGATCGGCTTGGGGATCTCGGCCGCGGGCACGAATAATCTGTCTTCGCCATCGCCCGTCACTATCCTGTCCAGCAGCACGGGTTCCAGATGGAACACGGCCAGCTGCCGCTTGTCTGCGACCCGCTCAACTGAGCCGACGCCCTGGCCGTCGAAGCTTATCATGACCCTCTGTTCCGCCTGATTGCCTTCCGGATGCCGGAAAGGCCGCCGCCAGAGTTCGATGCGGGTGCTGGATGCCGAGAACTCGCCCACCTGACGGGGATTGACCACCTTGCGATAGCCGAGCAATTTCAGCTCAGCCATCAACTGGGGATGACTGACGGCAGCCCCTGGATATAAGGCCATGGAACGGCTGAAGACCTGCGCCGGCAGGTGCCATTTCTGCCCTTCGAACTTGCGGGCTATGACCTGATCCAGGTAAATGCCATACAGGCTGATGGCGGCGAAGAGTATTATCCCCAGTTTCCAGCCAAGGGACCAGAGGCGTCCGAGCCAGCCACGGGCCGGCTTCTTGGCCGGCGTTTTTCTCGCGCTTTTATTGGGGGTCTTTCTGGGTGCTTTTTGGGGTGTCGCTTTTATCGTCATAGTCTAATCATTACGAGAAGCCGCGCCCGAGGCCAACGTCTTCTTCTTGGTAAATTTTGTCGGTAAGGTGTTGGCCGGATCATCCGGCCACAAATGCTTGGGATAGCGGCCACGCATCTCCTTCTTGACCTCATGGTAAGGTCCCTGCCAGAAGCTGGCCAAATCCGCCGTCACCGCCAGCGGTCGCTGTGCCGGTGAAAGCAGGGTCATAGTAACAGGGATTTTCCCCTGGGCAAGCATTGGGCTCTGGGACATGCCCAGGGCTTCCTGCAAGCGTACGCTCAGCAGGGCGCGACCGTTGGCATCATAGTGGAGCCTGGCCCGGGTCCCGGTCGCCATAGGCCAACTGGTCGGCAACAGGGCATCCAATTTCTGCTGTTGCTCCCAGGACATGAGATTGCGCAGCAGGCCATGGCAATCTATGCGCGCCAGTTGCGCCAGGTTGTTGACCTGGGTCAGGTAGGGCGCCAGCCAGGATTCCAGCGACGCCAACAGCGCCTCATCCGTGAGGCTCGGCCAGTCTTGATCCTGGTAATGCTCGCCCACCAAGGCCAGACGCAGCTGCAGCTGTGTCACGCTCTCATCCCAGTTGAGCAACCCCAGGCCCTTGCGGCGCAGCTGCGCCAGAATCGCGGCGACTATCTGGCTCCGATCCAGGTTGGCAATGGCCTGAGTGCTCAGGAGTATCTGTCCCACCTTGGCCTGATGCTCGGCATAGAAACGCCCTTTGGCCTCATCCCAGCCACACTCTTGCTGCCGCGTCACCAGGAAGTCCAGCTCCCGCTCCAACAGACTGACATCGAAGCGACTGGCGAGGTACACACGCCCGGCGGTTCTGCCCTCCGTCTGCTGGAAGTCGGCAATCACCAACCAGGGATGGCCCGCCAACGCATCCTCCGGCGCCAGGCTAACCCCTGTGCCATTCGCCAGCTGGTAGCCATCCACGCCCCTGGCCTTGGCTATCCTGTCCGGATAGGCCAAGGCCAGCAATAAGCCTATGTCTTGATCCCTGGCATGAGACACGGCCTCGGCCAGGGCACCGCCCAGCTTGAGCTTCTGCTGCCATGACTTGACCTGGGAGCCTGTCAGTCCCTGGCAGGCCAGTGCCAGATAGCCGCCTATGTCAGCCCCTCTCCTTGGCAGGCCCCTGGCCTCGAGCACACCGGCCAGCAAGCAAGCCAGGGTCGCCAGCTCGGGACGCTGCTGTTTTTCGGCCAACAGTTTGGCCTTGAGCAACATGTGCGCCAGCCGGGGGTGGCAGCCCAGGCGATGGGCCGCCTGCCCCAGGGGGGTGATCTTGCGTCTGGCATCCACCAGCTCCAGCTGGGTCAACAACTCCCAGCCCAGGGTCTCATGCACCTTGGGCGGCGCCGTCAAGAGGGTCAGCTCCTGCAGGGATCTGGCTCCCCAGAAGGCACAGTCGAGCACCATGGGCAGCAGATCCGAATGCAAGATCTCCGGCTCATCGGCCTTGGGCATCCTGTCGTGCTCTTCCTGACTCCAGAGCCGCAGGCAGTAACCCGGGGCCAGACGGCCGGCACGGCCGCTGCGCTGGGTCGCCGACGCTTGGCTGATGCGCTTGAGTGCCAGGCGACTGACCCCCGTCCTGGGGTTGAAGCCCGCATGGCGCCGATAGCCGCTGTCGACCACCAGGCTGATGCCTTCTATGGTCAAACTGGACTCGGCCACATTGGTCGCCAACACCAACTTGCGGCGCCCGGCGGGGGCGGGGGCGATCGCCTTATCCTGAGCCTGGGGTGGCAGCTCGCCATAGAGGGGGCAGATGCTGAAGCGCTCGCCATCGAGGCGCGCACCGAGAAACTCCGCCAGCCGCAAAATCTCCGCCTTTCCCGGCAGGAAGGCCAACAGGGAGCCGGCAGCCAATTCGGCCGGCGCCGGCGAGTCGGGCCCGAGCAACTCGAGCACGCAGCGGCCCATGTGCTCCAACCAGGCTTGCTGGCCCTTGACGGGACGATAGTCGACGGCGACAGGGAAACTGCGGCCCTCGCTGCTAAGGGACTTGGCCTCGGGCATGAGCTCGGCCAGGGGCAGGCCACTGAGGGTGGCCGACATGGCCAGGAGCTTGAGATCGTCACGCAGCGAGGCCTGCACCTCGAGCGCCAGCGCCAGACCGAGATCTGTGGTCAGGTGGCGTTCATGGATTTCATCGAAGATGATCAAGCCAACCCCCTTGAGTTCCGGGTCTTGCTGGATCATTCGGGTCAAGATGCCTTCGGTGACGATTTCCAGGCGGGTTTGACTGCCGACCCTGGACTCGCCACGGATACGAAAACCCACCTCTTGCCCCAGGCATTGACCACGGCGCTCGGCAATGAATTGCGCCACGCTGCGGGTCGCCACCCGGCGGGGTTCCAACATCAGGATGCGGCCGGCTATCTCGGGCCAGTCCAACATGGCCAGCGGCAGGGCCGTCGACTTTCCTGCGCCTGTGGGGGCCTCGAGGATCACCTGGTCATGGTGGGCCAGGGCCTCACGGATTGAGGGTAACAAGGCATGTATGGGTAGCTGGTTCAAGGGACAAGTATCGCAGAGTGATTCATGGCGCCAGTGTACTAAGAATCCAGCGCCGGCGCCATGTCACAGGGATATCCAGCGCGGCAGGGATGAGCCATGGCATCCTTGCCGGCTCAAATTTCCCCGCTGACATACTGCGACTGGCGCAGCGGCAACCAGGGAGCGCTCAGCCCAGAGACCAAGGTGGCGAGCCTGGCCGGCGCCGCTATGCCGTAGCCCTGGGCATAATCCACCCCCAGACTCCTGAGTTGGTGGCCTATGCTCTCCGACTCGACAAATTCGGCTATGGTCTCGAACTCCATGTCTAACCCGAGCTGGCAGATGGCCGAGACTATCGCCTGATCGGCACGATTGGCGCACAGGTTCTGCACAAACTGGCCGTCTATCTTGACGAAATCCACATCCAGGCATTTGAGGTAAGCGAAACTGGAAAATCCCGAGCCGAAGTCATCCAGGGCCAGCTTGCAGCCCAGGGGCCTGAGCAGCTCGATCAAGCGGGTCGCCTGCTGCAGCTGGCTCAGGGCGGCAGTTTCGGTGATCTCGAAACATAACTTGTCAACCAGCTCAGGTTCGGCCAACAGCCGCATCTCCAGCCAATCCATGAATTGTGGGTCCCCGAGAGAGGTCGCCGACAGATTGACAGACACCATGCTCAGTTCGCGCCAGAGCGTCGGGTGAGCCGTGCCCCATTGCAGCAGATGCTCTACCACCCAGAGATCGACTCTGGGGGCCAGGTTATAACGTTCGGCGGCGGGCAAGAAGATCCCCGGCGACAGCAGGCTGCCATCGGGCCGCTGCATTCGCAGCAGTATCTCCAGATGCAGTCCGCCATCATAGTCATGCAAGGGGGCTATGGGCTGGAAATAGAGCTCGAACCTGTCCTCCGACAGCGCGCTCACTATGTCCACCGAGGCCAGCATCTCGGTATAACGCCTATGGATCTGCGGATCTGTATCACAGTACAGATGCCAATCGTTGCGCCCTCTGTCCTTGACCACATGGCAAGCCGCATCGGCCTGGCCCACGACATTATAGATGTCGATATCCTGCTTGTTCAGGCACGCCAGGCCTATGCTGACGCTGACGTTATGCTGGCGTCCCTCCCAGTTGAAATCATGGTTGAATAGCTGCCGACAGATCCGCTCGGCGGCCTGTTTCACCGTATCCAGGGAGCAATTGCACATCAGGATGCCGAACTCATCGCCGCCGAGCCGGGCCACCAGGTCTTCCTTACGCACCAACTCTTTGAGCCTGTTGGCTATCTGGCATAGCAGCCTATCGCCTGCCTGATAACCACTGATGTTATTGATCACCTGGAACTGATCCAGATCTATGAAGGCTATGCAGGCCTGGCTGTTATCCTTGGTCTTCAGCAACCGACTGAGCACCTGCTCGAAATGCAAGCGATTCGGCAAACCCGTCAGGGCATCGTAATTGGCCTGAAATGACAGCTCATCCGCCAGGCGATAACGCTCGCTGACATCCTCGGCCATCATCAACAGGCTCAGACTCCCGCTCCCGGCCAGTTTTTGGCCTGGACCACGGCTGAAGCTGAGCTTCAGCCAATGCGGTCCCCTGAGGGTTTTCAAGGGCAGCTCGCACCAGCTGCGGGTCAACACGCCTTCACGCACCACCCTCAGGGTGTTGAGCAGCATGCTATGCTCCTCTGTCCTGACCATGGCGAGCAGGTCGTCGCCATTTTCCAGGGGCAAGGTCTGCATGGCGACGCTGTTCAACAGACAGAGCCGGTTGTCGTCATTCACCAGGGCGCAGGCCAGGGGCAACTGATGGAATAATCCCTGGTACTTGTCTTCACTGAACTTCTGGGCCCTGTCCTTGCGCCTGAACTCCAGCGCCGCGGCGATGAGACCGCTGTTATGACGCAGCTCGGCGACCAAGTCCTGGTGCCAATAACGCCCCCCGGAGCAGTCGAGCGCCCCCACCAGCAGCCGGGTCTCGCCAAAGGTCAAGAGTGGCAACAGCAACAAGCTGTCGAGATTGAACTTCCGCAACAGGGCCCGCTCCTCCTGTGCCACATAGTGGCTCAGGGGGGTCAACTCTATCTGCCTGGGATGGCGAATCAAGCTGCCGAACAGCGGCTGTTTGACCAAGGTGTAGAGCAACACGCGCTCGGGAAGTGAGGCAAATTCGGGGGGCAGGTATAGCGCCGGGGTCTGAGTGTCAGAGCTGGGCTGTTGGCTTGGCAGCCGTCGACGCTTGGGTAAGCTGAGAATAAAGGCACAATCGCAGGGCAGGCGGGAGGAAACTGTCGCCAATACCCTGGGCATTATCTCATCCAGAGAGGTCTTGGCGCTCCCCTCGAATATTTCCGCCAATTCATAGGCCAGGGGCCGGGTTAATGCAGCTGACATAAGGTGGCATTCCTTACCAAGAATCTTCCTGATCCATTTGGGACTTCATCTCACACGACGTCAGTCACAAAAGTGGAGGCGATATACCATGGAGCCGGGTTTTGAACTTAGTATGAGTATAGGCATAAAATACCTAGAGTAGCGCCGAATGTTGCGCCGTAGCGGCATAGAACGGCAGTGACGCCAAGGGCATATCATGGCAGCCGAAGCAGGAGATACGCGATATGAGCAAGAAACTCTTTCTGGGCTTTGCCCCCGAGCCACACAACCTGGCGAAATTACTGAGATTACAACATGAGCTGCACCCCTGGCTGAACCGGAATGCGAAACCCGTGGCCGTGGCTAACTTACACCTGACGCTGGCGTTCCTCGGCCAGGTGCCCCCGACCGAAATGGAGCGGCTGCGCAAGGCGGTTGCCAGGCTGCATAAACCCGCCTTCAGCCTGACCCTCGACAGACTCAGGCATTGGTCAGGGCCGAAGATCCTCTGCCTGAGCGGCGAGGCCACGGATCCGGGCCTGGCCGCCCTGGCCAGCGACAGCCAGAGGTTATGCCATGAACTGGGGTTGCATTGCAGCGAGCAGGCATTCACCCCACATATCAGCCTATTCCGCAAGGTGAAACAGGCCCCGGAGCATAAACCTGAACCCCTGAGTTTAACGCCACACAAACTGCACTTGTACGAATCCCTGTCGGCCGAGGACGGCGTGCACTACCAGATAATAGAGTCCTGGGAGCTGACCTCGGACTGATGCAGGGGGAAATGCCTTGGGTTAGCGTTCAGGCTCGGGTGCCGGCCCGGAGCAGGAGTCCGGCTTCAGCTCCTTATGCATCACCACACAGTCGAGCACTATGCCCCTGGGAGAGCGGTAGACAGAGGCCTCTTCCATACCATCCCCGCCATAGCCACGGCGGCGGTAGAAGGCGGCCGCATTCAGGGTCGACTCCAGCCTGAGGCGGGTCAATCCCAGACTCCAGGCCCTATGTTCCATGAATGCCAACAGACGTTTGCCGACGCCAAGCCCCATATACCCGGGCGCCACGAATAGGGCCTCCAGCTGGGCATGGGGCAGATCCAGCATCGCAGTGGCCACCACATTTCCCTCGAGTTCGGCGACATAGAAATCTTCGGCCACCACCCGGGTGAACTGCGGCGTCAGGCTCCCCCGGGTCCAAATGGCCAGGTCTTTGGCCGCATAGAAGCCTTCGCAGCCGGCTAAGATGGCCCCATTGCGTATGTCCCAGCAGCGCTGGGCATCCTGGATCGTCGCCTTCCTTATGCTTATCACCCTCTTCCCCCAAGCCCTGAGTCATAATGAATAAAGCATACCCGAATCAATGATTTGTTGGCATAAAAAAACCGCCGTGGGGCGGTTTTTTTGCTGCGCCGAACGCTAGTCCTTAAGCAGCTCGGCTATGGTCAGCACACCGTGGGTGGTCGCCCCGGCGCCCCAGAGCGCCGAAGCTGAATCTTCGAAGGCCCCGGCGAGATCCATGTGCAACCAGTCTGCCGTTGGCGACACGAAACGCCACAGGAAACCGGCGGCATTGGAAGCGCCGCCGGCGCCGCCGCCCTTCATCGCACGGCTGTTGGCGGTATCCGCATAGGCAGACGGACACATGTCTTTATGCCAAGGGTCCAGCGGCAATGGCCAGACGCGCTCGGCCACGGCGGCGGCCTTGCGCTGCGCCAGCTGCAAGGTGTCGGCCTTGGGCGAGAAGATGGCGTTGTAGTTGCCACCGACCGCCATCACGGCGGCACCCGTCAGGGTCGCGGCGTCTATGATGAACGCCGCGCCCGTGGCCGATGCCGCCTGCAGGCCATCGGCCAACACCAGGCGACCCTCGGCATCCGTGTTGACCACTTCGACTGTGACGCCATTCTTATAGGTCAGAATGTCGCCCAGTTTATAGGCACGACCGCTGATCAGGTTCTCGGCACAGCAGAGGAAGAGCTTCACCCGCTTATTGAGGCCGGACTTGATCGCCAAGCCCAGTGCCGCAGTCACGGTCGCCGCACCGCCCATGTCGCACTTCATCCCCAACATGCCTTCGGATGCCTTGATGCTGTAACCGCCCGAATCGAAGGTGATGCCTTTACCCACCAATGCCACGGACACGGGCGCATCTTCGCCCAACGGATTGTAATCCAGTTCCAGCATGGCCGCTGGCCGTTCACTGCCGCGACCGACCGCATGTAATCCTATCCATTGCGCTTCCAGCAGGGCATCGCCTTCTATGATGCGAAAGTTCACCCTGCTGCCACCTATGGCGGCCAACCATTCACCGGCCTGGGTCGCCAGTGTCACGGGTGACAGGTTCTCCGGAGTCTCGTTGATCAGCTGTCTGGCAAAGCTCGCGCTCTCGGCCCTGTGAGTCAGTTCGGCCTGCATGGCGGCATCACCGCACCAACGCACCTCATAACCCGGCTTGGCGGTGGCGAAGCCCTGGGCGAAGACCCACTGGCGGTTGATATCCCACTGCAGCCCCTCGAGCTGAACGCCGTTGATGCCCTGAGAACGTATCTTGCGCGCCGCCATCTGGATTTGACGCAACTCATCGTCGCCATTCAGATGTATCAACGCCTGGCCGGCGCCATAGGTCACATCCGCTTTGCCCCAGTGGGCGGCGGGAGTTTCCCGGGTCAGTATTACTTGCATTACTTGGCTCATGGTGAGTCCTTATTTTCAGATTTGCCTCAGTTTACTTCATCCCTCACCCCCACTTAAAGGGACCGGCCCAAGGATATTTTTTCCCGCTGTAAAGCCTGGCGGAATTTGTTAGGCTATGGCGCCGGCGGCTGAGCCGCCGTTCAATGTCTTATTCTTCAAGCCGACTCCTGGAGTACCCGGATGCAATTCGCCCCCCCGCTCGAGAGCGGCATACTGGTTCGCCGTTATAAGCGCTTCCTCGCCGACATAAGACTGGCCGATGGCACAGAGATCACCCTTCACTGCCCCAACACGGGTTCGATGAAGAACTGCCAATTTCCCGGGGAGAGGGTATGGTTTTCCACCTCGGACAATCCCAAACGCAAGTATGCCCATACCTGGGAATTGATGCAGACCCCAAGCGGCGAGCTGATAGGCATCAACACAGGCCGTGCCAATGCCCTGGCGACAGAGGCCATAGAGGCCGGGGTGATCCCCGAACTGCAGGGATATGAGCGACTCAGGCGCGAAGTCAAGTACGGTGATGAGAATAGCCGCATAGATATACTGCTGAGCAATCAAGGCAAGCCGGACTGCTATGTGGAGGTCAAGAGCTGTACCTTGCTCGAAGGCGACAGGGGTTATTTTCCCGATGCTGTCACCAGCCGGGGACAGAAACACCTGCGGGAGTTGATGCAGATGGTGGCTCAGGGCCACAGGGCCGTGCTCTTGTTTGTCGTGCAACACACGGGAATTGACACGGTTCAGGCCGCGACTCACATAGACCCGGACTATACTCTATTAATGGCACAGGCAGTGAACGCCGGCGTCGAAGTGCTGGCCTACAAGGCCATACTCAGCCCTTCGGGGGCCTCACTGACCGAGGCATGTAGAGTCTTCATTTGAAGGTCATTGGTTTGGGGCAGAGATAAAGTTGTAATTCTGCCCGGAAGCAGACATAGTCAACAAATTAAGGATGATAGAAAGTTCAGCCTTGGGTAAAGTTAAAATTTGCCTAGTGATTGAGTTTCTGCTATAGATAGCGGCCGTTCTTAAGGACGCCCCTACAAACGCAATGATTACAGGAGATGCGTTATGCCTGAAGGCACCAGAAAACTTGGCGTACTCGCTATCGCAGGTGTAGAGCCTTACCAGGAGAAACCCGGTGAGGAATATATGAACGAAAAACAACTGGGCCATTTCAAGACCATTCTTGAAGCCTGGCGTAACCAGTTGCGTGAGGAGGTCGACCGGACTCTGACCCATATGCAAGACGAAGCGGCAAACTTCCCAGATCCCGTAGACCGTGCCGCTCAGGAAGAAGAATTCAGTCTCGAACTGCGTGCCCGTGACAGAGAACGCAAACTCATCAAGAAAATTGAGAAAACACTGCAGAAAATAGAAGAAGACGATTTCGGCTTCTGTGATTCCTGTGGTATCGAAATCGGCATTCGCCGTCTCGAAGCTCGTCCAACCGCCGATCAGTGTATCGACTGTAAGACACTTGCAGAGATCAAAGAAAAGCAGATGGCAGGCTGAGTCCCAGTGGCGGTCTCTCGGCAGGAAGCGAGTTCCTGATGAGTACCGCCTTTATTTTTTACCGTCTCATTCCCAGCCACTGATTTAACCCTGTGACCACTCTCCCCTATGTAGGCCGCTTCGCGCCTTCGCCTTCGGGCCCGCTGCATTTTGGTTCACTCATCGCCGCCCTCGGCAGCTACCTGCGTGCCCGTTCGCTGGCGGGAAAATGGCTGCTGCGCATCGAAGACATAGATCCCCCAAGAGAAGTGGCGGGTGCCAGCGACGACATACTCCGCACCCTGGAGGCCTATGGCATGCTCTGGGACGATACCGAGTTATATCAGAGCCACAGGACCCAAGCCTATCGGGCCAGGCTCGATGCCCTCTTGCGTCAGGAGCAGGCCTATTATTGCCACTGCAGCCGCAGGCAGATCCAGGCCATGGGCGGTCTCTATGACGGTCGCTGCGGCAGACTCAGGCCACAGCTCCGGGGCGGTGCCATCCGCATCCGCAACCGGGCGGCCATTGCCGCATTCGACGATATCCTGATGGGCAGAGTGAGTGTCGATAACGCCTTCGCTGCCGAAGACTTCATCATCAGACGCAGCGATGGCCTCTATGCCTACCAGCTGGCCGTGGTGCTGGATGATGCCTTCCAGGGGATCAGCGAAGTGGTCAGGGGCTGCGATCTCATCGAGGCCAGCTGTCGCCAACTCAGCCTCTATAGCATGTTTGACCTGAAGGCCCCCGACTGGCTGCACCTGCCGCTGGCCTGCGTCAAGCCCGGGGTCAAACTCTCCAAGCAGAACCATGCCCCGGCCATAGACAAACGTCGGCCCCAGGCCAGTCTGCAGGCCGCCTTGGCCTTCCTCGGACAGCCCGGGGTCGATGACGCGGGTTCGGTCGAACAGATGCTGGCACAGGCGGTAGCCCAGTTCAGGCTGGATGCCATAGCGCAACAATCTGAGATACTGATAGGCAGCTGATATACTCATTGGCGCGCAATTGGTATATGATAGCCGCCAGATTTTTAACCAAATAACAGATCATAGTTCGAGGTGTCCCATTTTTCGCCGTATCAGCCAATTCTGCAAACAGCTATTTGAAAATACTCAAACAGAGTGCGTACCCGAACAAGCGCGTACCGCGGACGGCCTGAGTCTGGAGATCATTCCCAGGGATGCCCATAGCATTTCCCGCAGGCAAATCAGTGAAAATGCGCTCAAGGTATTGTACCGTCTGAGCAAATCCGGCTATAAGGCCTACCTGGTCGGTGGCGGTGTGCGCGATATCCTGCTCGACATGGAGCCGAAAGATTTCGACGTGGTCACCAACGCTACCCCGGAAGACATCAAGAAATTATTCCGCAACTGTCGCCTGGTCGGCAGACGCTTCCGCTTGGCGCACATAGTCTTCGGTCGTGACGTGATAGAAGTCGCCACCTTCCGCGGCCATCACGGTGAAAGCAATGAGAAAATTTCCAAGCTCAACGCCGAGGGCCGACTGCTGCGCGACAACGTCTATGGTGAGATAGACGAAGACGCCGAGCGCCGCGACTTTACCGTCAATGCCCTGTATTACGATATCAGCGACTATTCCATCCGCAGCTATGGCGGCGGTATGGAAGATCTCAAGGCAGGCACCCTGAGGCTGATTGGCGATCCTGAGACCAGGTATCGTGAGGATCCCGTGCGCATGCTGCGGGCCGTACGTTTCGCCACCAAGCTCGACATGGGCATAGACGCCTCCGCCGCCGCACCTATCAAACAACTGGCCCCGCTGCTGCAAGACATTCCGGCGGCGCGTATGTACGAAGAAGTGCTGAAACTCTTCTTCGCCGGCAAGGCATTGGCCAATTACCAGCTGATGCAGGAATACCAGCTGTTTGCCCCTCTCTTCCCTCAGGTGGCCGACGCCATCAAGGATGAGCCCAAGGCGGCCAAGCTGATCCAGGCCATGCTGCGCAACACGGATGAGAGGGTCAGGGAAGACAAGCCAGTGACCCCGGCCTTCTTCTATGCCGCCATCCTCTGGTACCCGCTGTGCCAGCGGGCCGAGGATATCGCCATAGAGAGTGGCCTGAGCCAATATGACGCCTATTTTGCCGCCATGGGTGACGTGATGGAGCAACAATGTCGCACCATCAGCATACCGCGCCGTTTCAGCACCCCGTCCAAAGACATCTGGCAACTGCAGTTACGCTTCGAGCGCAGCCAGGGCACCCGTGCCTTCAAGCTGATGGAACACCCTAAATTCAGGGCGGCCTACGATCTCTTGCTGCTGCGCGGCGAAGCCGAGGGTGGCCATCTGGCCAAGCAAGCCGCCTGGTGGCAGTCCTTCGTCGAGGCCGACGAGGACGAGCGCAACAGCATAGCCCGCAGTGGTGCCAAGACAGGCAATGCCAACCGTAACCGCAACGCCACCCAGCGTCGCCGTCGCCGCCCGGCTGCCGCCAAGGGCAACCAGGCCGAGTAACGAGCCGTGGTGAAGGTCTATATCGCCCTGGGAGCCAACCTGCAACAGCCGGTGGCTCAACTGGACTCGGCCGTACAGGCCCTGGCTGGCCTGGCGCTACCGGGCAGCCTGCGGGTATCGCCCTACTACGCCTCCCGGCCCATGGGCGATGTCGTCCAGCCGGATTACGTCAACGCCGTGGCCAGCCTGGATACAGAGCTGGCACCGCTGGCGCTGCTCGATGCGCTGCAGGCGATAGAAAACCACCAGGGACGACTGCGGCAGGAACGTTGGGGCCCCAGGACCCTGGATCTGGACTTGCTGCTCTATGGCGATGAAGAGTTCAGCCTCCCCAGGCTGACGGTGCCCCATTACGGCATGCGGGAGCGCAGTTTCGTGTTGATCCCCCTGTGGGATCTGGCGCCCGAGCTGGTGTTGCCGGACAAGACTCGCCTCGAGACGCTTATCGGCCCCCAGATGCGCGCCGAATTGCAGCGACTCGTCCCGGAAGATTGAAGTCCGACCTCAGTTAGCTTATAACTCCACTTCCAATCGATTTTAAGATGACCCCTATGTCTAAAATTACGTGTTCGACCCTGTTGAAGTTTAAACAGCAAGGTAAAAAATTCACCGCCCTGACGGCCTACGATGCCAGTTTCGCCCACGCCTTCGACAGTGAAGGGGTCGAAGTCTTGCTGGTCGGTGATTCGCTGGGAATGGTATTGCAGGGGCACGACGACACACTGCCGGTCACCACGGCAGATATCGCCTACCATACCCGCTGTGTGCGCCGCGGGATCAGCCATGCCCTGTTGATCGCCGACATGCCTTTCATGAGCTATGCCAGCGCCGAACAGGCCATGACCAATGCCGCCCTGCTGATGCAGGCCGGCGCCAACATGGTCAAGGTCGAAGGCGGGCACTGGCTGCTGGAAACCGTCACCAAGCTGACCGAGCGCGGCATCCCCGTCTGTGCTCACCTCGGCTTGACGCCTCAATCCGTGCATGTGTTCGGGGGCTTCAAGGTGCAGGGCCGCGACGCCGACAATGCCCAGCGGATTTTGGACGAGGCCAAGGCGTTGCAAGCCGCCGGTGCCCAGCTGTTGGTGTTGGAATGTATTCCGGCGTCACTGGCGAAGACGATCACCCAGGCCTTGAGCATACCTGTGATAGGCATAGGTGCAGGCGCGGATACCGATGGGCAGATCCTGGTGATGCACGATGTGCTGGGGATCTCCAGCGGTTATATCCCGCGTTTCTCCAAGAACTACCTGAAACAAACGGGTGAGATCCGCTCGGCCATTCGTGCCTACATAGATGAAGTCGCCGCCGGTACTTTCCCGGGCGAAGAACACACCTTTAACTGATGAGAGTTTGCCAAGGTATAGCCCTATGATCACCACAGCCCGCATAGATGAATTACGTGCCCAGGTAAAGGCCTGGCATCGCCAGGGAGACACAGTCGCCTTGGTGCCGACCATGGGTAATCTGCATCGGGGACACATCACCCTGGTCGAGGAGGCCCGCCGCCGCGCCGATCACGTGGTGGTGTCCATCTTCGTCAATCCCATGCAGTTCGGACAGAATGAAGATCTGGCCGCCTACCCTCGCACCCTGGCGGCCGACAGCCAGGCATTGATGGAAGCCGGCGCCGAGCTGTTATTCACCCCGACACCGGAAATCATCTACCCCAAGGGCCTGGCACAGCAGACCTATGTCGAAGTACCTGGGATCTCAGACGAGCTATGCGGCCACAGTCGCCCGGGACACTTCCGTGGTGTCGCCACCATAGTCTGTAAGCTGTTCAACCTGGTGCAACCGGATCTGGCCTTATTCGGCCAGAAAGACTATCAGCAGCTGTTGGTGATCAAGACCATGGTGGAGGACTTGTCGCTGCCGATCGAGATCCTGGGCATGGAAACCATAAGGGAAGCCTCGGGCCTGGCCATGAGTTCACGCAACGGCTACCTCACGGCCGAAGAAAGAGTCACGGCCGCGACCCTCAAGCAGACACTGGATTTCATGGCCGATGCCCTGGTCCAGGGGCAGCCCCTGTCCCAGATAGGCACCCAGGCCGAGCGTATGCTCATAGGGGCGGGATTCAAACCCGATTACCTCGAGGTACGCAACGCCCACACCCTGGCCCCCGCAGTCGCCACAGACTCTGAGCTGGTGATCCTCGCCGCCGCCTATCTGGGCAAGGCGCGCTTGATAGATAATCTGCTCGTCAAACGCTAACGGCGCCATGACTCATGAAACAGGGGCCTGAGGCCCCTTTTTCATGGCCATTCCCCCGCCCGACCTGGACGCCGGCGGCCCAGGCGACGCACCTGTTCGCTTCCCTCCCCCAACATAGACATAGGCACCGGCATAGGCATAGGCATAGGCAAGAATACCGCCAGAATAGCCGCAGCATCACACCGACAGACGAGCCGGATTTTTAAGCATAAGTTATTGAAATGTTGCTATTGAAGGATCTCGATGGCATCTTAGCTGTATATTTGCCCACTCGCAACTTTGGATGTATAAACATCTAGACGTCTAAATTGACAGGACCTATGCTATCCCATATCCTCTGCAATCGGTTGTCGCCCAGCAGAGACCAGAGGTTGCAATCCCAACCCAGCGCCCAAGTCAGCGGACCGGCCGAAGCTAGCGACCAATAACAGGATACCTATGGCTTACCTAAGTTTAAGAGAGACAGAATTGACCAAGCAGACTCAAAACCGCACAGCCCCGGCCAGGGGCAGCCTCATCGCCCTGTTGCCCCTGTTCAGCTTTCTGACCCTCTTCATAGGCGCGGGTCTGTATTTTCAGCATCAGGGGGTCGACTTCGCCTTCTACCAGCTGCCCAGCGTGGTGGCCATTCTGCCGGCCATTATCCTGGCTCTGGCCCTGTCGAAGCAGAAACTCAATCAGGCGATAGAGACCTTCATGGCCGGGATAGGCCATAGCAACATCATCGCCATGTGTCTTATCTACCTGTTGGCCGGCGCCTTTGCCGCCGTCGCCAAGGCCACGGGTGGCGTCGATGCCACTGTCGCCCTCGGCCTGTCGCTGATCCCGAGCCAGCTGTTATTGCCAGGTTTCTTCGTGATCGCCGCCTTCATCGCCACCGCCATGGGCACCTCCATGGGCACGATCGCCGCCGTGGCGCCCATCGCCCTTGGCGTCGCAGATCAGGCGCAGATAGATTATGCCCTGATGGCCGGTGCCGTGATGTCCGGGGCCCTCTTCGGTGACAATCTGTCGATCATCTCGGATACCACCATAGCGGCAACCCGTACCCAGGAATGTGAGATGAAAGATAAGTTCAGGGAGAACCTGATATTTGCCCTCCCGGCTTGTCTCATCACCCTCATCGCCTTCGTGTTTGCCGGTCAGGGCCAGGCCGAGCTGGTCCACCAGCCACTGGAGATTTTCAAGGTCATTCCTTATTTGACTATTCTGCTGTTGGCACTGGCCGGGCTGAATGTGTTTGTGGTCTTGACCATAGGCATACTGCTCGCCGGCGCCACGGCGCTATTCGGCGCCGACTATGGCCTGATCCAGTTCGGCAAGGATATCTATGCAGGTTTCACCAACATGCAGGAAATCTTCATCCTCTCCATGTTGGTCGGTGGCCTGGCGGCCTTGATGCAACAACAGGGTGGGCTGGCCTTCGTCAACCGGCAGATTGAGCGCCTGATAGGCCGTTTCTCCCGTGCCAAGGGCGAACCTTCGAGCCGCGCCGCCGAACTCGGCATGGCGGCCATAGTCGCCAGCACCAACGTCTGTGTGGCCAACAACACCGTCTCCATAGTCGTCACTGGCGACATCGCCAAGGAATTGGCCCATAAGCATGGCGTCAGCGCCAAGCGTGCCGCCAGCATACTGGATATCTTCGCCTGCATAGTCCAGGGACTGATCCCCTATGGGGCCCAGGCATTGTTAATCGCCTCGACATTCGGCATCACCCCCTTGGCCGCAGTATCCCATACCTGGTACTGCATGATCCTCACCTTGGTCGCCATAGTCGTCGTCATGTTGCGCAAGCGGCATTGATGACAAGCGCCTGCCGGGTGACAAACATGGCAAGCTTGCGTCATCATAGGCAGATCCGAACAATGAGTGGTGAGAGACGATGGCGGCAGCCGAGCATGACCCCAGAGAACCCAGCCAATATGATCTGCATAGACTGGTTATCTATCTGATTTTACTGGGAACTAGCCTATGTGCCCTCGGCTTGTCTCTGGTCATCTGGCGCAACTATAACCTGCTGGGCATGGCGCTGCTCAATGTCAGGGCCGACACCCTGGGCGACTATATCGCCTCCCCCCTGGCCTATATTTTCAATTTCACCCTGATGATCTCCGGGCTATGCATGCTATTGGCCATGCTGGCGCTATTCTCACTGCGCCCCAGGATCAGGGGCGGCAACTACCTGGCGGCAGTCGCCTGCTGGGTAGGGCTGGCCATCATTCTGATGGGCATATTCCCCATCAACGATCTCCAACTCCACAGAATTGTCGCCACTGCCTATCTGCTCGGCACCTTCTGCCTGCATTGCCTCTGCGTGTATGCCGGCATCAATCGCAGCCCACTCTGTCCCAGGCCGCTGTTTTACCTCGGCATCGCCGGCCTGCTCAACGCCCTGGTACTCATGCTGAGACTGGAGTGGCGCACCCTGGATTTCATCCCCTGTCCCCATGCGACGGGGGACACTTGTTGGGTCGCCATCAACATCTGGCTGCAGACGCTGCTGACCCTGGGTTGGTGTCTGTTGCTGGCACTGGCGATGCTCCGCAGCCTCCGGGGCGAAGGGCATGGCAGGTCGGCGGCAAGCCTGGGACGCGCAGGAGCCAGGCATGCAGCCTAGGCTGGCCAAGTACCTCGCCCTCTGTGGCCTGGGTTCGCGCAGGCATGCCTGTCGGCTGATTGATGCCGGCCTGGTGACCTTCAACGGCCGCCCGGCAAGCCATAGGGACAGAGTCTCCCTGGATGGGCATGAGACATGCCTGGATGATATCAGGGTCGCGGGTGTCAGGCTCAGACCGCCCCAGGCACCGAGCTATTGGCTATTCAATAAACCCGTCGGCGTGGATTGCCGCCTGCTGGCGCAAGACCCCTGCAGCCTGTTGCATCTCCTGCCGGCCGGGCCCAGGTTATATCCGGTCGGCCGCCTGGATAAGGACTCGAGGGGGCTGTTGCTGCTGACCAATGATGGCGAGTTGACCCACAGCCTGATGCACCCGGACTTCGGCCACAGCAAGACCTACCATGTACGGCTGAACCTGGCCTTAGATGCGGCCTTTCTGACCCAAATGGCCCAGGGCGTCAGCTATAAAGGCATCAGCACCCTGCCATGTGATACCCGCCGCCTGACGGACGACAGCTTCGAGATAGTCCTCACCCAGGGGCTTAACCGTCAGATCCGCCGCATGTCCCAGGCATTGGGCTACCGGGTCATGGATCTGCAACGGGTGGCGTTGATGCGGCTCGAACTGGGTGACTTGGCCGAGGGACAGATGCGCCCGCTGACGGAGCAGGAAATCGCCGGGTTAGTGCACCTCAAGCAGGCAAAATCCCCGCCAACAAGCCAATAAAAAAAAGCCCTGAAGATCAGGGCTTTTAGCAAGATGGACGACAAGAACTGCTAGTTCACTATCTCCATCTCGGCCAGCAGGTTGTCGGCCTCATCCAGATACTTCATCACCCATAGCATGTAGCGGCTGTCGAGCTGGATGGAACGGTTGAGGTTAGCGTCATAGGCCCAGTCGCCTATGATGCTCTCATAGACGCCATCGAACAGCAGGCCCACCAGCTCGGCACGGCCGTTGAGGGTCGGCGAGCCGGAGTTGCCGCCCGTGGTATCCAGGGTCGAGAGGAAGTTCACTGGCACCGAGCCGAGCGACTCGGTGCCGAAATCCCCGTACTGCTGCTGTTTTATCAACTCGAGTTCACGCTTGGGAGCATCGAAAGGCGCCACGCCCGTGTCTTTCTGCACTATGCCCTCCAGGCTGGTGAAAGGCGCCGCCAGCATGCCGTCGGTCGGCGAGTAGCCTTTCACCTGCCCGACCGAGACCCGCAGGCTAGAGTTGGCATCGGCATACACAGGCTTACCCTGCTCGCGATTGAAGGCGATGATGGCATCCATGTAGCGCGGACGCACCCGCATCAGCTCACCTTCTATGGCCTTCTGTTGTTTTTCCAGTGCCATGTCTGTGTCATACATGGCGACCGCAAGCCGGATGAAAGGATCCTCGGATGCCTTGAAGTCGGCAACGGATTTCTCCATCCAGCCCAGGCGTGTGTCCTTATTGCCCAACCCGGTATTGGCGTATAGCTTATCCAGTGTCTTGGCCAGTTCGGCAGCATCCAAGCTCTCGCCTATGCCAAGGGCCTTATCCAGCGCCGGCAAATGTTGCTCACCCGGCAGCGCCGCATAACGCTCGAGCAAGTCGAGCAACACCGCCTTGTCGACACTCGGAGCATAACGGCGATCCAGACGCTCCATGCTCTCCTTGAAGCGGATCATGTCGCGTTGCTGATAGCCGGGCTCGCGCTGCATGTCCGGCAGGGTCTTTTCATTGGCGAGACGGTACAAGTCGCGGGCCGTCGGCAGCATGCCTGTGTAACCCATGTAGCCCATCAGGATATCGCGTTCCCGATGGGCCTCGCTGCGGATGTTCAGCTTATGCAACTCGGCAAGCGTCTGGCCGTACTTGGCTTCCCTGGCGGCATCTTGTTTGATCCAGGCGAACAGCTCGGCCTCGCGGGCCCGACGATCGGCCAACATGCTCGACTTGCCATAGAACTCGATCATGGAAGTAAAGTTCTTCGCATAGTTGGCCAGGCCGGCGAGCAGGCTCTCGTACTTGATGCGTTCGTCACTGCCTGCGGGCGCGGTCGCCTTGATGATGTCGATGAAACCTTCCCGCAGCTGCTTGCCCGCTGGATAGGCCCATTCGAACTGGTTCTGCACTTCACCCGCGGAGCGATATCTGTTGGTGCGTCCCGGGTAGCCGGCCACCATGACAAAATCCCCCTCACTCACGCCTTTGGCCGACACCTTGAGGAAGCTCTTTGGCTGGAAAGGCACATTGTCAGTGCTGAAGTCCGCCGGCTTACCGTCCTTGGCCACATAGGCGCGATAGAAGGAGAAATCGCCCGTGTGGCGGGGCCACATCCAGTTGTCTATGTCGCCACCGTATTTGCCGACACTGGCGGCCGGGTTATACACGAGCCGCACATCACGGATTTCCAATTGCTTGACCAGGTAATATTCCAGGCCACCGTGGAAGCTGTAGACCTGGCAGCGATAGCCTATCTCCTTCTCACACTCGGCCACCAAAGATTTCTCGGCCAGTTCTATGCCCCGATAGAAGTCTTGGCCCATCAACTTGCCCAGGCCGGCCTGCACCTTGTCGGTCACCTCGGTGACGGCTTCCGTGACATAAATCCGCGAACCCGGGGTTGCCGGCAGTTCGTCGGCAAACGTCCTGGCGAGGAAGCCGTCCTGCAGCAGGTTCTTTTCCGGGGTGGAGTTATATTGGATGGCGCCATAGGCGCAGTGATGATTGGTCACCACCAGCCCCTTGGGGGACACGAAAGAGGCGGTGCAGCCCCCCAGGCTGATAACGGCATTCATGGGAAATTCGGTCAGCTTGGAGATGGACTCGGCATCTATCTCCAGGCCCTTGGCCTTGAGTTCATCTGCCATGGCCGGAAGCTGATGAGGCTGCCACATGCCCTCATCGGCCTGAGCCCCAAAACTTGCGGCAAGCACCGCGCTGAGAAACCATCTTTTCATTATCCTAAATTCCTTTTAGTGCTTTATTGATTGAGTCGAGCTTATCCAATGCCAATGCCGGGCTAAAAAAAAGAGCCAGACACAAGGTCTGACTCTATCATATTGTTTCCAATCACGAATAGCGAAAAACAAACTCGCTTACACTAGCCGGCTCAAGATGCTGCGCCGGCCACTAGAGTGCCACCGCCAGCTGGGCGGCTATGATGATGACTCCCAGCAAGGCTGTCAGCATCAGAGCGGGTTTCCCCCCCGAAACCTGGTAGCCTGTCATCTGTTGTTTGCGCTGTCCGAGTGCCATGGCCACAGGTAAGAAAATAATCATGAACACCAGAGGCATAGCGGCAAAACCCAGTACAGTGACGAAGCCGTCGGGATAATACAGGGCACATAATAGCGGCGGCACGAAGGTGATAAGCCAGGTTTGCAGGCGTCCAAACACGGTCGAACGCGCCCGGGTGAGTTCGGCAATGAAGTCGAACAGGCTCATGGTCACCCCAAGAAACGAGGTGATGAGCGCCAGATCGGCAAACAAGCCGATACATTTACTCACTATGGCTGAATTCGCTATGGCTTGCAGCGCACTGATGAGCGCGGAGAGCGAACCATTGAAACCCGTTACCGTCTCGCCGCCGAGGGTGCCTAAGGTCGCACTAAGCCATAACAGGTAGCAGATCAGTGGAATGCTCGAACCTATCAGCAACACCTTGCGCAGCGTGACGGCATCGCCATCCAGATAACGCACCAGGGTGGCAATACACACATGAAAACCGAAGGAGGTGAATACCACAGGGATGGCCGCCATCCAGAATGTCAGGTTGCCGTCCCCCGCTGGGGTCGTCCTGCCCTGGGTCGCAAACCAGGAGAGATCCACTTCGGGTAACAGGAAAACGACCACCAGGACCAACATGCCGATCATGAGTGAAAACAGCACCCGGGATGCCTTGTCGATCCAGGCGACGCCAAAGGCGGCAAAGCCCCCCAGAAACACGGTAAACAGGATAACGGCGAGCTGACTGTCCAGTTGCATGCCAAACAAGGCCTGGGCCTTGAGCACCAACAGCGAGGAGCCGCCGCTCAGATAGGCCGCGGTCAAGGCGATGAGCAGGCTGAGAAAAGAAGCACCTTGAATAAATTGTCCCACCTTGCCCAGCGTCTTACCCGTAATGGCATGGACGTTGTCCCCCACGCCGGCACGCAGGTTGATCTCCAGCATGAGTAATGAGGTGTAAGCGGAAATCCCCCAAACCAAGACCAACAACAAAAAGGCAGGTATCACACCTAAGGCGGCTGTTGCCAGCGGCAGGGCCAACATGCCGGCACCAATCGCCGTCCCCCCGACAATGGCGATGGAGCCCAAAATTTTCAAATTCACCACGTATATCCTATTTTGATTATTTTAATTATTGAATGGTCTCAGCTGCCGGCCGCTTCAGCGAGTGGCCAACAGGGCTTCGACATTAACAGACGCAGCCGATAACAGGCAATACACTTGGCGTCGAAAAAGGCAACTCTGTCCAGCCACTGTGGGAGTTCTTGAGCTAAATGCCTCTCCATGGGGCGGATTGCTCATCCCGGGCTTGAACCCGCACGGATAGGCGTTATAATGCCCTCCTCGCTTCGGGGGAGTAGCTAACCATAGTTTGAGTCAGGCTTAAATTATGGGGTAAGTATCAACATACTTGGCCAAATGCCATGGTACTTACAGCAGATCACACAGATCTGCCCGGCAAGACCCGAGCATGGTTTCCGGCACTTTGGGGTGGACGGAAGTTGTGCTCGGTTGTCTGAATTTCACCCCTAAGGATCTATTTTGCAAGCACTGTTAGCCTCAACCTTTACCGTTGCCATCGCCGAGATAGGGGATAAGACCCAATTGCTCGCCTTGCTGCTGGCCGCGCGTTTCAAGAATAAGACCGCCATCATCTCGGGCATACTGTTCGCGACCCTGCTCAACCATCTGGCGGCGGCTTGGCTGGGCCAATGGGCCATTGCCCGGATAGCTCCAGATGTGGCCCGCTATCTGGTTGCCGCCTCCTTCTTCGCCATGGCCCTGTGGATTTTGGTGCCGGATAAGATCGATGCAGGGGAAAGCCGCGTCTATCGTTGGGGAGCCTTCGCAGCGACCTTCATACTGTTTTTTCTCGCCGAGATGGGCGACAAGACCCAGATAGCCACCATAGTGCTGGCGGCCAAATACGATGCCCTGGCCATGGTGGTGGCAGGCACGACCCTGGGCATGTTGCTCGCCAACGTGCCCCTGGTCATCGCCGGCCACTTCAGTGCCGACCGGCTGCCGCTGCAGTGGATCCACAGGGGTTGTGCCCTGCTGTTCGCCGCTTTGGGGATGGCGACCCTCTTGTGCTAGGAAAATAAAACGGGGAGGCATGGCCTCCCCGTTGTTTGCGGCCGGTATCGGCCGACTAAAGGATCAGAGACCCAGGGCCAGCCTGACTCTCTGGCCATAATCCCTGTCGGCGGCACTGAAGTGCTCCAGCATTTTCAGTTGCACCCCCAGGGTTACCTGGCTCAGGCTGCCACAGATGTTACTGATCAGGCGGGCTTTTTCATCCTCTGGCAAGAGACGATACAAGTCACCCGCCTGACTGAAGTCATCCTGATCGTAGCGGCTGTAACGGCTCGCCTCTCCTTCCAGTCTCAATGGCGGCTCGGCAAACTGAGCCGCTTCGCCAAGCCCGTCGGCCGAGTTGGGGCCATAGTTGACGCTGGCATCGCCCCCCGTCTGGTTGCCCGGGAAACCACACTGACCGCCCGCCATGGCGCCGCCGCGTTGATAATGCCTGACCTTGGCGGCATGGGGACAGTTCACTGCTAACTGGTTGTAATTGGTGCCAATGCGATAGCGCTGGGCATCGGCATAGGCAAACAGGCGTGCCTGCAACATCTTATCCGGCGAGGCACCGACACCCGGCACCAAGTTGCTCGGCGCCAACGCCACTTGCTCGACTTCGGCAAAATAATTCTGCGGCAAACGGTTCAGCTCAAGCACCCCTATATCCACCAGTGGATAGTCCTTATGGGGCCATACCTTAGTCAAGTCGAAGGGGTTTATATGGTAGGTATTGGCCTCGGCTTCGGGCATCAGCTGTATCTGCACCGTCCAGCGGGGGAAGTTACCGTCGGTCACCGCCGCCACCATGTCGCGCTGTGACGAATCCGGATCTATCCCCTTGAGTATGTCCGCCTGCTCGGCCGTCAGGTTGGCTATGCCCTGCTGGGTCTTGAAGTGAAATTTGACCCAGAAACGCTCGCCCTCGGCATTCCAGAAGGAGAAGGTGTGGGAGCCGAAGCCATGCATCTGGCGGTAATTGGCCGGTATGCCCCTGTCCGACATGAGGATGGTCACCTGGTGCAAAGCCTCGGGATTCAGGGCCCAGAAATCCCACATGGCCTGGGGATCTTTGAGGTTGGTCTGCGGGTGGCGTTTCTGGGTATGAATGAAATCGGGAAACTTGATGCCATCACGCAGAAAAAACGTCGGGGTATTGTTGCCGACGATATCGTGATTGCCACGGCCAGTGTAGAAACGCAGGCCGAATCCCCGGGGATCACGTTCGGCATCGGCACTGCCCATCTCGCCGCCGACGGTGGAGAAACGCACGAAGGTCTCTGTCTGCTTACCCACGCCGTTGAAATGCTCGGCTATGGTGTATTCGCTGAGATCTTTCGTCAGGGTAAAGGTGCCATAGACACCGGTTCCCTTGGCATGCACTATCCGCTCAGGGATGCGCTCACGATTGAAGTGGGCTAATTTTTCAATGAGATGCCAATCCTGAAGTAATAGAGGACCACGCTCCCCCGCCGACAATGAATTCTGATCGTCTGCCACAGGGGCGCCATTCTGGCTGGTGAGATACTTATCTTGTTGATTCATTATGCTTATTCCTTAGTGTGCTTGTCTTGGGCTAACCAGGTCTCGATGACATCGTAAATTGTTGCCATGACACTTTTCCCTTACCTATGCGGCTGAGTTATCTACTGGATGGCCTAAGCATAAGCGGCACTAAAGAATATATAAAACGGTTAAAATAGATGTTATCAATCGTTTTTTAAGATTAACAGCCATAGACCTAATCCGACGGCCGGGTAGATCGGCCGTCGGCGCCCTAGGACTTGCGGTATAACTTAAGCAGATAATAAATGTCTATGAGCACTATGAAGAAGTTCACCAGGGCGACGGGCAGAGCCCCAATCGCCAAACCATAGGCCACGAACAGCGCCGCTCCAGTCAGGTTCCACCAACGCAGTTTCTTGATATTGGCCATCATCAACGAAATGGCGACCACCACGGATGCCAGATAGCCCACCCATTCCCATATTGTTGCACTTTCCATACTCACTCCCATAAAAGCCCGGCATGGTTTGCCGACTCATGACCCGTTTCTTATCGTCGGCAGCCGCTGCTATTGTGCCGCAACGGCCGTCCGGATCTTTGACCCGGATCAGTCCAGGCGAGTCTTTGCCTGGATATTGACCGGCCGCCTCATTACTTAAGTTTATCTATTGCCTCTATATCCACCAGATCCCAACTGCCCCGATGCCGATATAATCGTTTGTTTTTACGGGGATAATCGGCCACGTCCTGCACCAGTCTCTGCCCCATGACCAGGAAGACCAAGGGCTGAGTGCCATTGTTGTGCATGGAATGACCCGCGCCATCGGCCGGAAAGGCCATGAAGTCCCCGGCGCCCAGGGCAAAGGTTTCCCCTCCGATATGGGCCTCACCCACACCGCCGAGCACATAGACACATTCCTCCTCGAAATAGTGCTTATGGTATTCGGTACTGTCGCAACCCGGGGCTATGCTGATCTGGTGCACCCCGATATGCTGCAGCCCTATGGCATCCCCGAGGGACTTTTTCGTCCTAGTCGCCTTGGGATTTAAGAAGTGCGTCTTGGTTTCCGCTTCCATGGCCGCAATCTCGGCGGCGGTCAGTAAATGGTCTCTCGGTTTCATCATCTCGGCTCCTGAAAAATATCTGTCTCCCGAAGATTAGCGTTTCACCACGGCCGCCGTCATGCGGGAGATACAGGTCAGTTCTCCGCCGGCGTTGTGGATCAAGACTTCCCATACCGAGCTGCGTTTGCCCAGATGCACGGGTCTGGCCGTCGCCACCAGTACGCCATTGCGGGCGGCGCGCAGATGGTTGGCATTGATTTCCTGACCGACACAATAGTAATTTTCGAAATCGACGGCAAAATTGGCCGCATAGCTGGCAACCGTTTCCGCCAGCGCCACATTGGCGCCGCCATGCACTATCCCCAGGGGGTTATGCACAGCCGGCGATGCCTGCATGGTCGCCTTCATATAGTCGTCGCCTATCTCACTTATCTCTATGCCCAAGGTCTGCATCAGGGTGCCCTTCCCCTGCATGCCTAAATCCAGCCTGGCACAGTCGGCCAAACTGACGGGTCTGAACCAAATACTCATACTTCACTTCCTGTCGCTAAATATGCGAGCCAGTCTACTGGGCTGGCGGGGAAGTTTAAACAGTGAAATCATTGGCGGGACAGTTTTTGGGGAGGGAAACGGCGCCTGGGCAGCTCCAGGCAAGCTTGGGCGAGCCCGACAACCGGCCTCAGACCTAGCGTCAATCCTGGTGTCAATCCTAGTGTCAATGCAGCCAGCGGCGCTCGCCGGCAACATAGCCGACCCACACCAACAAAAGTGCCCAGCCGAGCACCAGCAGCGGCATGGGCAAGGCTTCGCCCCCCAGTGCCGCCATGGCATCCTGTACCCCGAACACATAGCCCAGTTGCAACAGCACTGCGACTAGCGACAGCAGCAGCATGCCCCGGGCCTGACGCCTTCTGAGCAATAGCAGCAGGCATCCCAGCAGGCCAGAGAGCAGGGCACTGGCTAATACCCAATTGAGCCAGACGGGGGTAGTGTCGTACATGTAGCGCTCGGCCTGGCTCATCTGCGCTATCGCTTGCGAATCCAGACTCATCTGCCCCAAGAAAGCCAGCAACCCCAGCAGGTTCCACAGCAGGCTCACCAAGGCAAACAGCCGGAACCAGATAGGTACTCGTAGCGGCTGCCCTGCCATAGTGTGCGTCACCATGATACCCCTCCACAGAGTGAATTCGGGTTTAGCATTGCATTGCTTAGCTTAGCTTAGTCTAAGGCGGCGGCTTTAGCCCGGCGGGCACCTGCCGCTATTCAGTGCTTAAGCCGCCGCAACTGACTATCATGGCGTCGAGATAAGAGGCTGAGCGCGACTATGGCCCCTATCAATGCCATCAACATGTCCGATTGGGTATCCCAGGCATAGCCTTGGGTGCCGAGAAACGCATCGGCCCCTTCGCCGCTTGCCAGTGCGACCCACCATTCGATCAGCTCATAGAAGGCGGACAAGGCCAGCACGAAACAGCCTACCAGGAAGGCACACCAGGCGCCTGGCTTGACCGCTTCCTGGCGCAAGAGGATCTCCCGCGCCAGTATCGCCGGCACGAACCCCTGGGCGAAATGCCCCAGCTTGTCATAGTTATTGCGCTCGCCACCGCTCACTTGGGCTAGCCAGTCAAACAACGGCACCTCGGCATAGGTGTAATGAGCCCCAACGAACAGTATGCTGCAATGCAGCAAGATCAACACATAGGCCAAGGGTGTCAGCGGAAAACGATTGCGGGTGAGGAGTAACAGCGGCAACGCAATCAGGGCGGGCATGGCTTCCAGCCACCAGGTGAAGCGATCATGGGGATTTATGACTGACCAAATGAGCGCAAGGCTGTATATTCCCAGCCATAGGATTCTGTTATGCAAGCTAACGACCTCTTATTCGATATTGTTCTTAATTTAGAATATTAACTTTAGCCATCCAGCCCTCCACAGCAGACAAAAATAATGCTACTTTGGGTGGGCGGTGACAGTGAGCATAGCATAACGCCAATCCACAGCATGATTGGCATAAGATTCGCAACAATAATCAAGGGTACCCACATCATGGCGAAACACTCGCTGGACAAGGATAAGATTAAGATCCTGCTGTTGGAAGGCGTCCACCAATCTGCGGTAGATGTACTGGAACGGGCAGGTTATACCAATATCGAGTATCACAAGGCATCGCTGGGCGAGGCAGAGCTGCTCAAGGCCATCAAGGATGTCCATTTCGTTGGCCTGAGATCCCGCACTCAACTGACGGCCGAGGTATTGCGTAATGCCGAGAAGTTAGTCGCCATCGGCTGTTTCTGTATCGGCACCAATCAGGTGGATATCACCACCGCCGAGTCCCTGGGTATCCCGGTGTTCAACGCCCCCTTCTCCAATACCCGCAGTGTGGCCGAGCTGGTCCTGGGCGAAATCATCATGCTGATGCGCGGTATTCCCCAGCGTAACGCCATAGCGCACAGGGGCGGCTGGCTCAAGAGTGCCAACGGCAGTTTCGAAGTCAGGGGCAAGACCCTGGGCGTCATAGGCTATGGCCATATAGGCACTCAGCTCGGCATCCTGGCGGAGACCCTGGGCATGCGGGTGGTGTTCTTCGACATAGAAGACAAGTTACCCCTGGGCAATGCCCAGCAGATACATTCGATGGAACAGTTGCTGGCCCAAGCCGATGTGGTGAGCCTGCATGTCCCAGAGACGCCACAGACCAAAGACATGATAGGCAGCGCCGAGCTGGCCTGCATGCGCAAGGGCAGCATCTTCATCAATGCCTCACGGGGCACAGTGGTGGATATAGAGGCCCTGACGGCGGCCCTGAAGGAGCAGCACCTGGCTGGCGCGGCCATAGACGTGTTCCCGGTCGAGCCCAAGTCCAACGATGACGAGTTTATCAGCCCACTGCGCGGCCTGGACAATGTGATCCTCACGCCGCATGTGGGTGGCAGCACGGCCGAGGCCCAGGAAAACATAGGCATAGAAGTCGCCGGTAAACTGGCCAAGTATTCGGACAATGGCTCGACTGTGTCTGCGGTCAACTTCCCCGAGGTATCACTGCCGCAGCATAAGGGCACCTCGCGTCTGCTGCATATTCACCAAAACCGCCCAGGGGTACTGATCAAGATCAACCAGGTCTTCGCCGAGCAAGGCATCAACATTGCCGCCCAATACCTGCAGACCACGGCCGAGATAGGTTATGTGGTGATGGAGGTCGATACCCATCAGGCCGAGCAGGCCCTGGAGCACCTGAAGTCCATCGAAGGCACCATACGCACCCGTCTGCTGTTTTAACCTAAAGCCGACACCCTTAGGCTGACACCAGAGAAGCGCACCTATTCTATCCAGGATATGTGCGCTTTGTTTATTCCGGCGCCCAAGTAAATCCGTTACAATTCCAGCTAATGCAACGCATCACTTTCAGGATCTCACTATGACGATTTCGGTTTCTCACCCCAACTGGGATCTGGACGCTCCACAACCAGATCTGCTGTTAGCCAAACTGTCTCATCTGGGGCTAATCCGCATCTGCGGTGAACAGGGCCACAGTTTCATCCAGGGACAAGTCACCACAGACATAAGTTCGCTCGGGAAAGATCAATGGCGCTGGGGCGCCCACTGCGATCCCAAGGGTAAGATGCTCGCCAGTTTCAGGATCTTTGATCTGGACGACAGCCTGTTCATGTTGCTGCCGAGCTCGAGCATAGGGGTAGATTTGCCCCAGCTGCAGAAATATGCCGTCTTCAGCAAGGCCGAACTCAGTGATGTCTCAGGCGATTGGCAGTTGTTCGGTGTTGCCGGCGACAAGGCAGAGCGCTTCATCCATGACACTTTCGCTGTCACCTCCGACGGCGCCGCCATGGCAGGGCTGACCCCAATCGAAGGCGGCGCGATCCTCAAAGACGGCTCGCGTTATCTGCTCATGCTGTCCAGCGCCGCCGCTGCCGCTTTCGAACAGAGACTCGACACCCAAGTCTATGATGCCAGCGCCTGGCAGGCATTGGAGATCTTGGCAGCTTACCCCAACCTCGGCGCCGAACACGCGGGTCAATACGTGCCCCAGATGTGTAATCTGCAGGCGATCGACGGCATCAGCTTCACCAAGGGATGCTACATGGGGCAGGAAACCATAGCGCGGATGAAATACCGGGGCGGCAATAAGCGCGCCCTGTACGTGCTTGCCGGCCACACAGAAGCCGAGCTGGGCCTGGATACCAAACTGGAGATAGCACTGGAAGACGGCTTTCGCCGTGCAGGGCAGATCATAGAATATGTGCAGCGGGGGCAGCAGGTGTTATTGACGGCTGTGCTTGCCAACGACACCCAGGCCGATGCCCGGCTGCGGGTCGCCGATGATGCGGCGTCCAGCCTCAGGGTCCTGGCATTGCCCTATTCGTTGCAGGACTGAGGTCCGGAGCCGGAGAAAGATCAGGCGACAAGAGAGCACAAAAGAAACGCCAGAGGCGTCCCAGGGAAGCTTGGGGCGCCTCTGTGGTTTTTGGCGCTGTCGTTTCTGGCTCTGGCATTTCTTTGCGACCTGCCCGAATTCGAGGGTGGATAACGAACTCGGCATCCGGCCAAAGAAGCAAAAAAAACCGCTGAGAGCTTGAGCTCATCAGCGGTTTTTTCTAAGCGATTAAGTTAAGAATTACTTCTTAGCTTCAGCAGCTTTACGTTCTTTAACTTGAGTTACAACTTTCTCGGCTACGCTGTTTGGACAAGCGCTGTAGTGTGAGAACTCCATAGAGAACTGACCACGGCCTGAAGTCATGGTACGCAGAGTACCTATGTAGCCAAACATTTCTGATAACGGCACGTCAGCCTTGATACGCACACCAGTTACGCCTGCAACCTGGTCTTTGATCATGCCGCGACGACGGTTCAAGTCACCGATCACGTCACCCACGTTGTCTTCTGGGCTGAACACGTCAACTTTCATCACTGGCTCAAGCAACTGTGGTTTGGCTTTGGCGATAGACTGACGGAACGCGCCTTTAGCGGCGATTTCGAACGCGATGGCTGATGAGTCGACTGCGTGGTATGCACCGTCAGTCAGTTCGAACTCAACGTCCAACACTGGGAAGCCAGCTATGGTACCTGTGTTCATCATGCTGCCGAAGCCTTTCTCAACTGCTGGCCAGAATTCCTTAGGAACGTTACCACCAACAACAGAAGACTTGAACACGAAGCCAGAGTTTGGCTCACCAGGACGGATAACGTATTCGATCTTACCGAATTGACCTGAACCACCAGATTGTTTCTTATGGGTGTACTGATCTTCAACCTGGGCAGTGATGGTTTCACGGTAAGCAACCTGTGGTTCACCCACGATCAGCTCAACACCGTAAGTACGCTTCAGGATGTCGACCTTGATGTCCAGGTGCAATTCACCCATACCTTTAAGGATGGTTTCACCTGAATCTTCGTCAGTCTCTACGCGGAACGATGGATCTTCGGCGATCATCTTACCGATAGCGATACCCATCTTCTCGCTGCCGCCCTTGTCTTTTGGCGCTACTGCGATAGAGATAACCGGCTCTGGGAACACCATGGCTTCCAGCGTAACTGGGTGCTTGACATCACACAGAGTGTGACCCGTTTGCACGTTCTTCATGCCCACGATGGCGATGATGTCACCGGCTTGAGCCGATTCCAGTTCGTTACGCTCATCGGCTTGCATCTCAACCATACGGCCGATACGCTCTGTCTTGCCGGTAGCGCTGTTGAGGATGGTGTCACCCTTCTTCAGACGACCAGAATAGATACGTACGAAGGTCAGGGCGCCGAAACGGTCATCCATGATCTTGAACGCCAATGCTTTCAGTGGCTCATCGGCAGAAACGATAGCGAATTCGCCGGTTTCGTTGCCTTCTTCGTCTGTCAGTGGCTGTGGATCAACTTCCTGTGGTGCAGGCAGGTAATCGACAACGGCGTCAAGCAGCAACTGCATACCTTTGTTCTTGAAGGCAGAACCACAGTATGTAGGGAAGAATGCCAGAGTACGGGTACCCTTACGGATACAACGCTTGATGTCTTCCATAGATGGCTCTTCGCCTTCCATGTAAGCTTCCATCAGATCGTCATCCTGCTCAACGGCAGTTTCGATCAGCATTTCACGGTATTCTTCAACCAGGTCAACCATGTCAGCAGGGACATCAGTGACTGTGAAGTTTTCTGGCAGACCAGTGTCATCCCAGATGTGCGCCTTACGGGTCAAGAGATCGACAACACCTGTGAATTCGTCTTCGATACCGATAGGCAGAACCATGACCAGCGGAGTCGCAGCCAATACGTCTTTAGTCTGCTTAACCACACGCAAGAAGTCGGCACCCATACGGTCCAGCTTGTTTACGAAGATGATACGGGCAACTTCAGATTCGTTAGCATAACGCCAGTTGGTTTCTGATTGAGGCTCAACACCGCCTGAACCACAGAATACACCGATACCGCCGTCAAGCACTTTCAGAGAACGGTAAACTTCAACTGTGAAGTCAACGTGGCCTGGGGTGTCGATGACGTTGAAACGGTGATCGTTCCAGAAGCAACTTACGGCAGCAGACTGAATGGTAATACCGCGCTCAGCTTCCTGCTCCATGAAGTCGGTGGTTGATTCACCATCGTGAACTTCACCGATCTTGTGGATCTTACCGGTTAGCTTAAGGATACGCTCGGTGGTCGTGGTTTTACCCGCGTCAACGTGAGCGAAGATACCAATGTTTCTGTATTTGGATAATTCGGTCATGATTCAACTTTAATGAGTAGTTTAAGAAGTAGACGGAGTATGCGACAAACACCGACACACCGCACATCAGATTATTTAGGCGCATATTGTAAATTGGAACCCAGTCTTGCGCAAACGGCTCTTACGCTTTTTCGTCAATAAGTGCGTGTAAAAAGCCTGGAAAATGCTGAAATAAATTTTTAAAACAAACAGATAAAATAAATTGTACGAATTGCGCCCAGCTTGAATTAGCGCCGAAAATTCGCTGTTTCATGCCCCTATCGTCCGCTATTGGCATTATTTCGGCTCCAGGGCCGGGATTTCCTCCTGGATTCAGCCTCAATTACACAGACTTAACGGCAGCCGAAATCCCTGTCTGTACCCCTCCGTCCCCTCGAATACCGGCTGGGGCAGACAAAAAAATACCCGCCAGCTGGCGGGTATTTTATGTCAATGCGCAGTCACCTAAGCGGCTCAGGCTTCTACGGGCGAAACCACGAACAGGAGATCACCCTGGGAGACCTGCTGACCATTGCTGTTCAGAATACGCTCGATGCGATACTGCTTGTCCTCTGGATAGAGGATGGCACTCTGACGGTTGAAGCCCGCCAGGGTTACCTGGGAGAACATCTTCATCGCTTCGGTCAATGCCAGCGTCTGATCCACAGTCACTACATCACCTTCCTTGACGAAGTCGGCTTCTCCCGGCGCAGGTGAGGTGTAGAAGATCCCCGCACCTTGGGCCAGTACCTTGAGCTCGTTGCTCTCACCGACACGCAGCGACTCGGTATCGACGCCCACAGTCTCGGCAGCCGCTTCCATCTCGGCGATCAGCGCAGGAATGTCCAGCTCGGCCATGAAGCGCGGCAGATAGTTGGTGTCGTATACGCCTTCCTTGAAGGTACCGTCGTTCAAGATCAACTTGAGCAATGGAATGTTGGTCGCAATTCCTTTCAGCACTACGCTGTCGAGGTAGGCATACAGCTTGGCGATCACATCTTCACGGTTGTCGCCGCGCATGATGATCTGCGCTATCAGGCTGTCATAGTAAGGCGACACTTCCTTGCCTTCGGCGGCGATGGAAATGATCTCCACGTCCGCATGCTCAGGGAACACACACTCGGTGATCTTGCCCGGGTTGGGGATCAACTGGAGTATGCCGGCGCTGTCCAGGGCGGCCTTCTCGGCTGTGACCCGCACTTCCATCGCATAACCTTGCTCCTTAGGCTCCAAGGTTTCGATGGAGCGACCGGCGGCGATATCGAACTGGGCGCTGACTATGTCAATGCCTGAGGTCGCTTCGGTCACAGGATGCTCTACCTGCAGACGTGTGTTCATCTCCATGAAGTAGACTTCGTTGGCATCCAGGTTATAGATAAACTCGACCGTGCCCGCGCCCATGTAGTCTGTGGCCTCGCCCAGTGCACGGGTATACTCGAGCACTTGTTGCTTGAGCTCTTCCGGCAGCATGGTAGAACCCGACTCTTCCACCACTTTCTGGTTGTTACGCTGTACCGAGCAGTCACGCAGACCCAGTACCTTGGTATGACCGAACTTGTCGCGCAGCAACTGGACTTCGATGTGACGCAGTGAGGTCACATATTTCTCCAGATACAGATCGCCGTTGCCGAAGGCGGCCGCCGCCTCGGTAGCCGTCTTCTGGAACAGGCCTATCATGTCCTCCGGACGCTTGACGACCTGAATCCCCTTACCGCCACCGCCTTGTACCGCCTTGAGCAGCACAGGATAGCCGATTTCGCTGGCGACATTCACCGCTTGCTCGGCATTGGTCAGAATACCGTGAGAACCCGGTACCACTGGCACATTCTGCGCCTGGGAGGTCTTGATGGCGTTCGACTTATTGCCCATGGTGGTCATAGAATGCACGCTCGGGCCGACGAAGTTGACGCCGTTGTTGACGCAGAGCGCCGCGAACTGTGGGCTTTCCGACAGGAAGCCGATACCGGGGTGCAGAGCGTCGACTCGTTCGTACTCGGCGACTTTCAGCACAGAGTAGGCGTTGAGGTAGCTCTCGTCCGAGGTATTACCGCCAAGACAGACCAGCTTGTCATTATCCTGGAGCATGTCGGCCGGAACCGAGGTCATGTCGGGATCGGACGCCACCAACACCACCTTGATGTTGTTGTCGTGGGCCTTGCGGATCAGCTTGACCGCGGTACAGCCACGGGCATGCACCAGCACCTTGTCGATAGGCTTCATCAGCGCCCGCGGATCGTCCTGGACTATCACTTCTTCCTGTTCCTGCACCTCAGGCACCAGAGTCGACAGCGCGTTGGCTATCACATCCGCTATCTGGACAGTAGGCATAGGCATCAGAGGATCTATACCCGTCAGCTGACTATCCAGGGTATTGCTGAAAGGATTATGCACCAGACCCGTCATGGCGCCGGGCACCTTAGACAGATAGTTAGACAGGGTCGAGGTCGAAGGCAGGTAAGCGGGTACCACCATCTGACCGGCGAACGGCATGTTGGTGCCGGACAGGTAATAGGTCTGCACCAGAGGATGGGTCACGAAGCTCGCCTGGGCACCACCGGTACAGTCGCCGAAACCGAACATCAGCACAGGCAATTCGTTATCGCGGATGAAACGGGTCAGACGATCGTTGACTACCGCCATGGAGAAGAGCGCCGCTGCGCCTTCCTTGGTCTGCATGCCGCCGGAGCTGATGAAGCAGATCACCGGCAGTTTACGCTTGGCACATTCGATCAGCAGCGCAGAGAACTTCTCGGCGCTGGCCATATCGAAGGCACCCGCCTGGAAGGCGGTGTTGGACACGGCGACACCGACACGCAGCTGTTGGCCTTGATGTTCGAAGTCGGCCAAGCCGGTGATAAGGCCACAGGGACGAATGCCCTTGTCGATCGCATCTTCGATGGACAAACGGAAGCCAGGGAAGTTCAGCAGGTTGGCCGACATCTTGTCGCCGTTGATCTCATCGAAGTGAGTGAAGAATTGCTGGATCACATTTTCCCAGGTCATCTTGCCCTGACGCTTCTCGTCACGCAGCACCTTCTGGATCAGCAGATCCTGATAACCCATAGTCAGACGGTTCCAGAAGTCTTTACGGCGACCGATACGCACAGGGTTGATGGCACCCGTGTACTTGTCCGTGTTGTCTTCGCTGTCGAAATACTCGGGCAGCAGGCGTTCAAAGAAGTAGGTCAGCACCACGAACAGACTGTCGTTGAGCTGAGGGAAACCGACGCTCTTCCACTGTTCAACCCGGGTCAGCAACTCGGCGCGGTTGGACTGAGACATGAAGTACTTCAGCCACTTGTAGAACTTGTTCTTGTCGTTGGCCGTGTCCTGGGTCGAAATCGCATGGTCGATGGACTTATGCAGCAGATTGTCGACCGACTGACGCGACAGGCTCTTGGCCACCATGGCTTCCTTGGCTATCGAGGCCAGATTGCCGACCACATTGTCGTACAGGGCATTGAAGATGAGGATGTTATGGCATTGCCAGATGAAGTCTTCGCGCAGCTCTTCGTTGACAACCACGTCCAGCACCGTCAGCTGATTCAACTCTGGCCATGGCGCCTGAGTCGCTTCCTTGGGCAGATTTTCCAGATACTGGATCAGGCCCTTGAAGTTATTGGCCGCATTGCTCTTCCATCTGTGGTATAGGGACCAACCTATGTTGAACAGCAGCGCCTTGCGTGCCTTCTTGTAGTTCTCTTTCGGCTCACCCAGGATGAAACGGGTCAGCAGATTACGCTCGGCAGAGATATCTTCGCGCTTGGCGGCGAAGGTGCCCCATAGCTTGTTGAGTTCTTCATCGTAGACCAGCTTGTCCGGACTGGATAACCAGGCCTGGAAGACACGATCCTGTTCCTGCTGGATACGCGCCAGCAGGTCGCCCTCGGGCACACTCGCCTTGGACAGACGACCGTACTGCTCCTGGGAAATGGAATGGATACGGCTGCGCAACGTCAGGTAGCGCAGGTAACGATAGGCGCTGCCAAACAGGTTATGATGCATGGTCGGGCTGCTCGCCACGGCCAGCTCGGCATTGAGTTCCAACGCCGCCAGGTTTTTCGACGGGTTGAGGAAACGCTTCAGGCTGCGGTCATAATGCTCGCGCAGATCGGTCGATTCGCGCACGAAGTTCATCGCCGCATGCTCTACCGCTTCTATGCTGCTAATGATGGCGCGGCGCAGGTTGTGCTGACGCTCGTCCCTGTCTGAAGGCGAGAAGTCTATGATGCCGTCGATACAACCCGAGGTATAAAGCTCTTCCGGCGACACGCCGACAGACTTGGCACATTCCTGCCATGACAGGTTGTACTTACGGGCTATGCTCTGCAGACCCTGGGGTTGAATGGTGTTGAAGATGCCGTCGCGCAGCGACAGGAGTATGTTGGCCGCGGCCAGTGGAATGGCACCACCCGAATAGCCGGCACCTATGACGATGCCCACAGTAGGCACGTCGACATTGGCGCTCTCGGCGATGGCCTTGGAAATCGAATGCGCCTGGTTCTGGCTGTTGGCGATTTCGCCGGCATCTGCCCCCGGGGTGTCGATGAGATAGACTATGGGCATGGACAATTCGGCGAAATGACGAATCGCCTTACAGGCGGCCAGGTGATGCTCAGGCATCCAGGCACCGTTAGCCGTGGTGCGCTCCTGGGCGATGAAACCGACGCGGCGGCTGCGCGTACCGAAGTTAAGCTCGATCTCGGCACTGTAGAAAGACCCCAGGTGCGTTTCTGTGATAAGGCGGCCCTTGAGATCGGCGATGATGCGCTTGGCGCCGGGACGGTTCTTGTCCTGGGTAGGCTGAATGACCTTGGTCACATAGCCGTCGACATCCAGGGAAGCCAAATTCTTGAGGTTGGCCTGGATGGCGTCGTCGCCCAGGAGGCCTTTAATTTCTTCCGATAAGCTCTGCTTGCTGTGCTTGGGAAACAGAGAAAAATCTTTCGCCAGGTGCTCGGCTTGTAAAAAGAGCGGGTCGGCAGTTTGAACTTGAGTCGTGTGTGCGGGCTGATTATTGCTGGTCATCAAAAGATCCTCTGCTTAGCCTCTGAAAATTTTTAGCCAATAAATATAACTTTGTTCACCCGTCAAATGCCATTAAACTGCCCTAGACGCTTTGTTCCATTATTGAGACAGTAGGAATAACATGCCAGATTTAAACGGGATGATGCTGTTTGCTGCAGTAGTCAGAGCCAAGGGATTCTCTCAGGCGGCCCGCGAAACCGGATTACCAAAATCCACCATTAGCCGTAAAGTCGCCCAGCTAGAAGAACGGCTTGGGGTGCGTTTGCTGCAGCGCGATACCCGAAATCTTAGCCTAACTCAGGTCGGGGCGCTGTTTTTTCAACATTGTGATGCAATTAGCCTGGAAGTGGAGGCCGCCAAGGCCACCATAGAATACACACACAATGATGTCTCGGGTTCCTTGCGTATCGCCATTCCCGTGTCGTTCAGCCAGGAGCTGATCGCCAATCTCTGCAGCGGCTTCATGCGCCTCTACCCCAATATCGAACTGGATGTGCAATTTACCGATAATGACATAGGTTTGGTGGGTGAAGGCTATGACATAGCCATCAAGTATGGGCCGCTGCAGTCGTCGGATCTGGTCGCCAAACTCTTGTTCGAACGACAGCCGATCTTGGTCGCCAGCCCCGGCTATCTGAAGGCCAAAGGCACCCCGGCCACCCCGGGCGAACTGGCCGAACACAGTGGTATCTTGCTCGGCACCTCGCGTTCGGCGCCCATCTGGCCATTGGGCAAGGGCGCCCGCAAGACCATGGTCAGCTTCCAGCGCAAGGTCAGGGTCAACAGCGCCATCATGGTGAAACAGCTGGCGCTGGATGATTTCGGTATCGCCATGCTGTCCAACTCGGCCTGCAAGAATGAGCTGGCCAGCGGCAACCTTGTGCCCCTACTGCAGGAATGGCCGATAGAAGCCTTCAAGGTGTATGGGGTCTACTCCAGTCGCCGCCAGCTGGCGACCAACATAAGTGTGTTCCTGGACTTCTTCACCAAACGCTTCGCCAGTCAGGAGTCATTGCTGTCACTGATGGGTTGAGCCCGCAAGCCCAGGCAGCCATGCCCAACACCCCTGCGGTTTCCGGATTTCGGGTCCCAGCAGCCTGGGCTGCGGCGCAGTCGCCGCGGCGTGCTCTGTGGTTTGCCGGTTACAGGGGGTAAAACCCCGTCTGGATTATGGGCCTGAACAGCGACAGCAGACAGAGGATGAATAGCCCCCAGACGGCGGCATAGGCGCCATTTCTCGCCAGTGTTTGCCCCCATCCCCTCAGGGGATACTGCAACACTTCGTCCGAGGTCAGTTCCGGGCCCATCACAGGATATGCTCCATTGCGAGTATCTCTTTGGCGATGCGCTGTCGCAGCGGCAATGCCTCGGCAGAGGCCATGTCTATGTTGATCGCGAAGAAGTAGGAGTTATCGTCGCGCTCGACCCAGCCCACCCACCAGCCCACCGCCGGCTTAAGGCTGACGCCATAACCTGTCTTGGCGCGTATGATGTAATCAGCGTTGGCTTCGGTGAGCATCATCTGCTTCACTATCCTTTGGCTGCGCTCGGAAAGGGGTAACTGGTTATGGTACAGACGCCGCAGGAAATCTATCTGCTGCAGCGCCGAGATCCTCAGCTCACCGTCGAGCCAGAAGCGATCCAGGACGCCACCTATATCGGCATTGCCGTATCCCAGCGACGTCAGCATGCTCGCCATGCGCGGCTCGCCTATGTCACGGGCTATCTGCTGGTAGACGGGCACCACGGAATATTTCATCGCCGACACTAAGGTCTGATCGCGATTCCAGCTGGCGATATCCCGCACCTGTTTGTCCCAGGGAAATGCCTGGCGTTCGTCTTTCACTACCCCAAGTTCCAGCGCTATCAGGCTGTTGGGGATCTTGAAGGTCGAAGCAGGAATGAAGCCCTGGTTGGCCCTCTTGCTGTCGTTGGTCAGCCCCTCGGCTCGCCCTTCATTCCATAAGACAAACACGCCCTTGGCCTGATGTTGCTTGAAGACGGCATCCCAGTTACGTGTCTCTTGCCAGTCCATGGCATTCACCTGTCCCGCACAGAGGAGGCCCAAGATCACTAATAGTCGCATTATTATACCCTGTTTCGCTTTTATTCCTGCATGGCCAATAAGATAGCACCCGGAGAGGCGCCAGACTCTGGCAATCCGGGGATGAATCATGGCATAAAGATGGCCGTCCGGGTCCGGCAGCCCCATGGCGCGCATCCCCCCGGGCAGGCATGTTTTTTCAGCACCCCGGACACATTTCAGATAGATAAATTTTCTGGCTTACTGAATACTGGTAGCCACAATAAAAATGACATAAGGAAGTTTTTCCATGGGCAAGCCCTATTCATCGCTGCTGTGCGTCGCCACTCTCTGTGGCTTTTCCCTCTGCGCCCAGGCAAAAAACGATGTAGAAACCGCCAGGCTCGCAACGGCCAACGATTCAATGCCGACGGTAGTCCAACGTTATCAGGCACTCACAGATGGGCTCGAGAGCCAGTTCCAGCAACATACGGATGAACTCAAACTGACTCAGGCCGTGGCCCATCAGGGGCTGCGCCTGTGGCAACAGGCCGTCAGGGACGTGCAATCGGGTCATCCGGACGACAGATCCCTGTACTGGAATCGTCTGGTCATGGAAAAACGCCTCGAGCTGCTGCCGGCCGGTTTCAAGCTGGTTCCATGGCAGCGGGAGATACTGAACAAGGCGGTGGAAAAATCTTCCCGCGGTTTCAGTGACATCCACTACGATGATGATGTCCGGATCAAGATACTGCTGACGGGCTTCGACCCCTTCTTCCTCGACCGGAATATCGGCCAGAGCAATCCTTCCGGCCTGGTCGCCCTGGCACTCGATGGCTACAAGTTCAGCGTCGGGGGCAAGCAGGCCCAGGTAGAGACAGTGATGATCCCTGTGCGTTTCGCCGATTTCGATCAGGGCATAATCGAATCTCTGCTGACCCCGGTATACCGTGAGAATCAACTGCAGATGGTGCTGACGGTCAGCATGGGCCGGGACGATTTCGATCTGGAGCGCTTCCCTGGACGCAATCGCAGCGCGGCGGCGCCGGACAACCTCAATGTGCTCACAGGCGCCGGCAAGACAGCTCCCAAGCCGCCCATGCTCAACGGCACCAGCCTCAATGGTCCCGAGTTCGTGGAGTTTTCCCTGCCGGTGGCGGCGATGCAAGCCGTGGAAGGTCGCTGGAAGATACATGATAACCGTAAGGTCAGCAGCCTGAGCCGAGGTGAATTCGAGGCTCGCTCGCTCGGCGAACTGCGGGATGCCATCTCGGTCGCAGGCTCCGGCGGCGGTTATCTGTCGAATGAGATCTCCTACCGCGCCATCCTCTTGCAACAGCAGTTTGGACGCGACAACATGGCTGTCGGCCATATTCATACGCCCAGAGTCGCAGGCTATGATGCCGCCACAGAGACAGACATAGTCGAACAGGCCCGCACCATGATCCAAGCCGCCGCCGCAGCGCTCTGATGCCCACCCGAACCGACGGGCGGCGATGCCGTCCGTCCCCCTATAACCGGCCTTAACTCACTATTATGCGCAAGCTGTTTAACTTCTTTAGCTCTTCGGCCGCTCCGGCCTCCCCGCCTGTCCAAGTCGAGCGGACAGGGGACCACAGCGAGCTGCAACTCGCCCTCCTGGCCCACCTGGAACATTGTTATCAGCTGGCCGAGCACGCCTTGCAGCAGCGTTTCCCCCGTCCAGAAGTCGGCTTCAGGCTCAGGGGCAGAAGTGCCGGCACCGCGCATCTGCAGCAGAACCGCTTGCGGTTCAACCCTGTCCTGTTGCAGGAAAACCCCGACAGCTTCATCGCCAGCGTCGTCCCCCATGAGATCTGCCACCTGCTCTGCCATCGGCTCTACGGCAGAGTCAAACCCCATGGCCGGGAATGGCAGACCCTGATGCTGGAGCTATTCCAGCAGACGCCCAGCACCACCCACAGTTTCAGCACAGCCTCTGTGACCCCTACCGGGGTGAGCTACCTCTGTGACTGCGGCGAGCTCAAGCTCAGCATCAGGCGCCACAACAAGGTGCTTCGCGGTCAAAGCCATTATGCCTGTCGCCGCTGTGGACAAAGATTGCAACAGGCAAGGCAAGGGTAACAGGTCATGACACGCGACCATGATTGCATCCCGCCCGGATGATCCCTTAACATCACGCCCATAACAGACAGATCCCAGATCTGCGCGGTCATTCATTAGGGACTCATTTTGCATTCCTCATTCTCCCCCCGGCTTGCCTGGCGCCTGGCGCTGGGACTCGGCCTATGCCTGCTACTCAACCTGGCGCACGCCAGGGGCAGCCATCCGGCCAACTTCAGTCAGGCCAAACGCCTGGCCAAAACCCTCTACTCTGAATCCTTGCCCGCCAGCAGCTTTTACTGTGGCTGCGATATCAAGATCGCCGGCAACGCCTGGAAACCCGTGCTGGCAAGCTGCGGCTATCGGGTACGGAAGCAGGCGACTCGCGCCAACCGCATCGAATGGGAGCACATAGTGCCGGCGTGGGAATTTGGCCATCAGCTGCAATGCTGGCAAGATGGCGGGCGCAAGAACTGCACCAGAAACAGCAAGGAATTTGCCAGGATGGAGGCGGATCTGCATAACCTGGTGCCCGCCATAGGCGAAGTCAATGGCGATCGCAGCAACTTCAGATTCAGTCAGTGGAATGGCCAGCCACAGCAATACGGCCAGTGCGAGATGCTGATCGACTTCAAGGGACGCAAGGTGCAGCCGCCGGCGGCCAGCCGCGGCAAAATCGCCCGCACCTACCTCTATATGCAACAGGCCTATGGTTTGAAAATCGCTTCGAGCCAATTAAAGTTGTTCCAGGCATGGGATAAAAGCTATCCAGTTGATACTATTGAGTGCAAACGCGATGCGGCGATAGCCCTAACTCAGGGCAATCACAACCCCTTCGTCAATCAGCTATGTCAGAGCCCAGGGCTCGCGCAGCAGTTAGTCAAATAAGGTCGTATGCAAGCATGAGAGTGCCAAGAATCTATCAAGCCTCCCCACTCACGGTTGGCCAAACTATGCCACTGGATGAAGACGGCGCCGCCCATATAGGCAGGGTACTGCGTATGGGCGCCGGCGAACGGCTCAGCCTGTTCAACGGCGACGGCAAAGATTACCTCGCAGAGATCGCCGAGGCCGGCAAGAAATCCGTCTCGGTACGAGTCCTCGGCTGTGAGGACAACCATGCGGAATCCCCGCTCAACCTGCATCTGGGCCAAGTCATCTCCCGCGGGGACAGGATGGAGTTCAGCATTCAAAAATCCGTCGAGCTCGGCGTCAACACCATCACACCGCTGTTTTCCGCCCGTTGCGGGGTCAAGCTCAGCGGTGAGCGGCTGGAGAAGAAAATTCAGCAATGGCAGAAGATTGTCATCAGCGCCTGCGAGCAATCGGGTCGCAGCCGGGTCCCGCTGGTGCGCCCGGCCATGGAGCTCGAAGCCTGGTGCAGCGAAGACACCCAGGCGCTCAAGCTGAATTTGCATCCCAGGGCCGCCCATGGCATCAATGGCCTGACACTGAGCAATCCCAGGGTCAGATTGTTGATCGGCCCAGAGGGTGGCCTGAGCGACACGGAAATTGCCATGACCGAAGAGCAGGCCTTTACCGAAGTGCTGCTGGGCCCCAGGGTCCTGCGCACCGAAACCGCCTCCTTGACGGCGATTACCGCGTTGCAACTCAGGTTCGGCGATTTAGGTTAACAGCGCCTTGGGTTAAGGCGCTGCAGATTACTTTTTACCGCATCACCCGTGGGTGAGCCAAAAGGACAAGCTTCTATGATAAAACTCGGCATAGTGATGGATCCCATCAGTGAGATCAACATCAAGAAAGACTCAAGTTTCGCCATGCTGCTGGCGGCTCAGGCCCGCGGCTATCAGCTGTTTTATATGGAGATGCAAGATCTCGCCATGGTCAACGGTGTCGCCACCGCCAAGATGCGTGCCCTGACAGTGCGACAGGACGCCGCCAACTGGTACAACCTGGAAGAAGCCATAGACACAGAGCTGGCCGAGCTGGACGTGATCCTGATGCGCAAGGACCCGCCGTTCGATACCGAATTCATCTACGCCACTTATATGCTGGAGCGCGCCGAAGAGCTGGGGGTGCTGATAGTCAACAAGCCCCAGAGTCTGCGTGATGCCAACGAGAAGTTGTTCACCGCCTGGTTCTCCGAATTTACCCCGGATACCATAGTAACCCGGGATCCCGCCCGCATCCGGGCCTTCCATCAGGCCGAGGGTGACATCATACTCAAGCCGCTGGACGGTATGGGGGGCACCCTGATCTTCCGCATCAAGCAAGATGATCCCAATCTCGGGGTGATCATAGAAACCCTGACCAACTATGGCCAGAGATATGCCATGGCACAGGCCTTCATCCCGGCCATCACCCAGGGAGACAAACGCATACTCGTGGTCGACGGCGAACCTGTGCCCTACGCCCTGGCGCGCATTCCCAAGAAAGGCGAGACCCGTGGCAATCTGGCTGCCGGCGGCAGCGGCGTCGCCCAGCCCCTGTCAGACAGCGACTGGGCCATTGCCAGGGCCATAGGCCCTGAGCTGAAGAAACGCGGGTTGATCTTCGTCGGCCTGGACGTGATAGGCGACAAGCTGACAGAGATCAATGTCACCAGTCCGACCTGCATTCGTGAAATAGAAGCCGCCTTCGATGTCGACATCACCGGCATGCTGATGGACGCCATAGAAGCCCGTCTTCAGGCTTAACCTTTTAGGATAGCAACCATGAAGTTTCAAAGAGCCAGCCTCTGGCTGCTGAGTGTCAGCCTGTTATTACCCCTGCCCTTGGTGGTCAACGCCGAGACGGCCAGCGTCCTGACCAAGGCCCCCTCGCGCCCCAAGAATATCGTGATCATGATAGGCGACGGCATGGGCCCGAGCTACACCACAGCCTACCGTTATTTCAAAGACAACCCAGACACGGAAGAAGTGGAACAAACCGTGTTCGACCGCCTGCTGGTCGGCATGGCGAGCACCTATCCCGCCGGCGTCAGCGGTTATGTGACAGATTCGGCCGCCGCCGCCACGGCGCTGGCCACAGGGGTCAAGACCTACAATGGCGCCATCTCGGTCGATCCCCAAAAACAACCGCTGCAGACCCTGTTCGAGAAGGCCAAGGCGCGCGGCATGTCGACCGGAGTGGCTGTGACCTCGCAGATCAACCATGCGACCCCGGCCGCCTTCCTCAGTCACGACGACAGCCGCAAACACTATGATGCCATTGCCCAGAGCTATCTGGACACGGATGCAGACGTGCTCTTGGGGGGCGGCCAGGACTATTTCCCCGCGCCCTTGTTGGCCAAGTTTGCCGCCAAAGGCTATCGGCATATCAGTCACTTCGACGAGCTGGAGGCTGTCACAGCCCCCAAGCTGCTGGGACTGTTTGCACCTGTACAACTGCCATGGGCCCTGGATGATCCCGGCGCCGAACGACTCAGCACCATGACGACCAAGGCACTGGCGCTGCTGTCACAGAACCAACAGGGGTTCGTGCTCCTGGTCGAAGGCAGCCTGATCGATTGGGCCGGCCACGGCAATGACATCGCCAACGCCATGGGCGAGATGGGCGCCTTCGCCAATGCGGTGGAAGTGGTCGAGCAGTTCGTGCGTCAACATCCGGATACCCTGATGCTGGTCACTGCCGACCATAACACAGGGGGTCTGTCTATCGGCGCCGAAGGGCAATACCTGTGGGAGCCGGCAATACTGCGCTCGCTCTCGGCCAGCCCGGACAGCCTGGCGAAGCAGGCCATGGAGGCCGAGCTCTGGAAGGAAGCGCTTGGCAGCCACTTAGGTTTCACGCCGGATCACGATGAGTTCCTGCACCTGGCCAAAGCCAGGATGCAGGGCCAGGAAGCCATGTCCGGCGCCATCAAACACCTGATAGACAAACGCACACATACAGGCTGGACCACCTCGGGACACACGGCGACCGATGTGCAGGTATTTGCCGCCGGCCCGGCAGCCGAGCTGTTCAATGGTCATCAGGACAATACCGACCTTGCCAACAAGATCTTCAGCCTGATGCCCAAGCCGAAGAAAAACTAGTCGAACGGCGACCAGGCCCGGGCCTGGCCGCCGTTTCCGCTCGCTTTACCTCCCCTGACCGCCCCGGCCAGGTTAACGAAAATTGGCTGAAGTATCCCTGAGCGATAGGCTATAATGCGCCCCAGGTTTTATTTGGGTATCCACAACTGTGCTAACAAATCCATCGCAAATTCTGCTCCGCAACAGCGATCTCTTCGTCGATCAAGAGGTATTGGTCCTCAACTATGAGGCAGATCTCCTCCCCAAACGCCTGTTGGAGTTTGCCAACCGGGTCGAAGCACTGGCATTGGATTACCATCACCACCTGCAACTCCAGCCCCACGGCGGCGATAGGCTGAACTGCAGCTTCGGCCACAAGCTGCCCCATGAGGCGAGCTTCGATACAGTAGTGATCTATTTCCCCAAGGCCAAACCTTTGGCTCCCTACCTATTCAACCTGGCCGCCACCCATCTGAAACCCGGGGGGCGGTTGCTGGTCGTCGGCGAAAACAAAGGCGGCATCAAGTCCTTGCCCAAGTTGCTGCCGGATTATTTCGCCCCGGCCATGAAACGGGACAATGCCAGGCATTGCCTGCTGTACAGCAGCCAACTGACAGCCAAGGCGCCCGCCATAGTGTTGCAGGATTGGGTGAGTCAATACGAGCTGGAGACGCCACAGGGGCAGATAAGCATCTGCAATCTCGTCGGGGTCTTCAGCGAGAAACGCCTGGATCCAGGCACCCAGCTCCTGCTGGCACACCTGCCGACATTAACCGGCCGGGTACTGGACTTTGGCTGTGGTGCCGGCGTCATCACGGCGGCCCTCCTGAAGGCACAACCCGAGTTGGCACTCGAATGCATAGATATCAATGCGATGGCCCTGGCTTCCTGTGAGTTAACCCTGGCCGCCAACGGCATGCAGGCCAAGGTTTACCCCTCGGATGGACTGGCACAGGTCGAAGGCAAGTTCGCCGGTATCATATCCAATCCGCCATTCCACGACGGCCTCCAGAGCACGACGGATATTGCCACCCGCTTCGTCAACGAAAGCAATCAACGCCTGTTGCCCGCAGGTGTGTGGCAGATAGTCGCCAACCGGCATCTGCCCTACTCTGACACCATAGCCGCCCAGTTCGGCAAGGTCTCGGTCACGGCCGAGAACAACAAATACAAGCTGTACTATTATCGGCACCCCGGCTGAACCCGGCGGGTCCATATGCCTCTCCCGCCATGAATAGGATAAAAGCCTTAGTTGGTTAAACTTTCTGCTGTTATACTGGGCAACCCTTAACAAAAATAACAATTCATTTACCAGGGATGATTCATGTTGGATCCAGAACTCATTGAGCTAAGCGATGATAGCAGCAAGGCTGAATTGCGCATTATTCCCAATGTTCACGGCCCGATAAATACCGACAGCCTATTACAACTCCTCACTTTCCCGGGATTTCACTCCCTCTATCCCAATATGACTTCCATAGAGAGAGTCTGTAAGGAAGTGAATGCCCTCTGTGGCAAAGATCCTGGACAACATGAATTGTTTTTCGTCATCGCCGAGCGCCGCGATGGTGAGATCAAGCTGGACATAGACGCAGACAAGATGCATGCCGGCATGACGCTCACCTCAGCCTGGGGCGGCAGAGAGGTAGGTCTGCCGGAGATACTCACGGCGCTGAAGGACCAGAAGGTAACCATGGGTTTGAGCAAGGCCAAGATCCAGGCCTTGTTGCAACAGCTGGCACAGCTGGCACCTGGCCAATCCTGCCAGGGCAACATAGCCCAGGGAAAGGCCGCCATCAACGGCCAGGATGCTGTGGTAGACAGAAAAGTCTCACTCGCCAGGGAGCGCTTGTTGCAACCCCAGGAGATGGAAGATGGCACAGTAGATATGCGCAACCTGGGCGCCATGATCATGGTCAGACCCGGTGAGCTGCTGATGCTGAAGACCCCGGCCACCCCAGGTACGGATGGCTACAATATTCACGGCGAAGTGCTGGCCGCCAAGCCGGGGAAAGACGCGCCCCTGATCCCGGGCGATGGTACCAGCCTCGCCCCCGACAATCCCCTCAAACTGATAGCCACAGTCGCAGGACAACCCGTCGAAACCCGTGGCGGCATGCAGGTCGATGACGTGCTGCATATCAAGGATGTCGATGTGGGTTATGGCCATGTGGACTTCAAGGGCAGCGTGCTGATCACCGGTGACGTCCACGAAGGCATGAGAGTGAAGAGCAGCGGCGATATTACCGTCATGGGCTTCGTCGATTCCGCCACCCTGGAGGCCGATGGCGACATAGTGGTCAGCAAGGGGGTGATAGGCCGCCTGGTCAAGGCCCAGGAACTCTCGACCCATATCAAGGCCAAGGGGCAGATCTGCGCCCAATTCGTGCAGTATTCGAATCTTTGTGCCAAGGGCGATGTGCTGGTCACCAAGCAGCTGCTCCACAGTCATACCCAAAGTGAAGCCAGCATCACGGTCAGCGATGCCAACGGCCGTCGGGGCGATCTGGTCGGGGGCACGGCGCGGGCGGCCCAAGGTATCAAGGCCGTGGTGATAGGGGCTACCGCAGGTACCCGCACCGAGCTGTTCTGTGCCATGAACCAGGGCGAGCTCAAACAGGAACTCAAGCTGCTGGACGAAAGCGTCAAGGCCATAGTCCAGGTCTCACTGGATATCGAAGCCAGACTCAGAAAACTACCGCCCAAGAGTGAATGGCAGAATGATGCGGCCATGGTCGAACAGGTACGCATGATGTTGGATGAGAAGCAGAAGATCACGACCGAGAAACTCAAGGAGGAACTCGAGTATGACAGCTGCAAGCAAGAGGTCGAGGCTTATTACCAGAAGTACCGCATCGAAGCGGGAAAACAGATCTTCGTCAACGTCGAGCTGCACATAGGTCCGGCATTCCAACGGACCCAAAGGGAATATGGCCCCTGCAGCATAAGCAACAAAGATCAGGAACTGGTGTTCGACTACTCCAACCGGGGCCAATGAGGCCTTATCCATGGCAACAGAATAGACAAACGCCGGCCCATGGGTGACACTGCACCCCTGCAAACGGAGGGGATATGTCCAGCATTCACTGGCCAGCCGTGGTCAAATTGGCGCAACACGATGAACTCATCTACCTGGATAGCCACAGGGATTGGATAGAGCTCGCCTGCCTGTATCAACATGGTTTTCACCATGACGACCGGCTCCTGGACAGTCAGGGCCGGCGTTATGCCATAGTTCCGGCGCCCGGCATGCCGATATCTGCCCCGGTGGCCGAGTTGGCCTCGCTGCAACTGCTGGACTCAGATATGCCTGTATTCGACTTCATCAAACTTGTCAGGCAACATGCCATGACCGCCGGCCATTGCTGCGTCGCCAAACTGGCATTTACCACCATAGCCCAGGGCATAGAGCTGGTGAAGTACCTCGAAGAAACAGCTCTGTAACCCTCTCCAGCAACGCAGCCCCTCATGCGCCGCCTTCAGGCATGCAGACACGAAATAAATTCGCTACACTGGTCGCGCATAGCCAAGGCTCCTACCGTCAGAGCCGAGTTAACAATCAGCTAGGAATGGAATAACTTTTGGAACTACTTAAGATAGATTGCTTGGGCAAAACCCTGAGACTGGAAGGCTCGCTGGCCGGCTGGCAACGGCTATTCTGGGACAATAACCTGGTGTCACAAAAGTCGGCCGCGGCCGACAATCATGGTCTGAGGGTACATGTGTTCGAGCTGACGCAGCAGCCACAGGCCGCCACCGAGCCACAAGCCCAGACCACCGAGGATACGATACAGATCCGTCTGGAAACCGATCTCATCTGGCAGCCATTCAAGCTGGACTACCGCTTGCTGCAGGACGATGAAGTGATAGCCCAAGGCAGTCGCACCAGCCAGGATATAGAACGTCAGACCCCGGAGCAGGCTCCGGAGGCCAAGCCCAGACTGAGCTTAGTTGGCTTGGCCTCCCTGGGTTTCAAGCTGCTCAAGAGCGCCAAGGTCATCAAGGTAGTGCTGGCCGGGGCCAGCATTACCGCCTACTCCTGGTTGTTCTCCTTTCAATTTGCCATCGCACTCATCGCCTGCCTGATGTTCCATGAATACGGCCACATACGCGCCATGCAATACTTCGGCATGAAGACCAAAGGCATCTACCTGATCCCTTTCATGGGTGGCTTGGCGCTGAGCGATGAGAAGATCAATACCCGCTGGCAGGATGTGGTGATCTCCATCATGGGCCCCAGCTTCGGCCTGCTGCTGTCGCTGGCATCCCTGGTCGCCTACCAAGTCACGGGCAACAGCTTCTTTGCCGGGTTGGCGACCTTCAATGCCCTGCTGAACCTCTTCAACCTCTTGCCCATATTGCCCCTGGATGGCGGCCATATACTGAAGAGCATCAGCTTCTCCATGAATAGCATCACTGGCCTGGTCGCCTGTATCCTGGGCGCGGCCATAGGGGTTTACCTGAGTTATAGTCTGGGATTGGCGCTGCTGGGCTTCCTGCTGCTCATCGGCAGCCTGGAAATCGTCTTCGAATGGCGCCACCGTCACCAGAGCCACCTACTGCCGCTGGACAGATACGGTCAGCTGTTTTCCGGCGCCTGGTACCTGCTCACGGTCGCCGCCCTGATAGGCATCATCTGGTATTTCGCCACCCAGGGAGACGCCATCCTGGCGCTGCCACTGCAGATACTGCAAAGCTGAGTGGTCAAGAGTCTGCTTCGGGGAAAAGGCGCGCTAAGCGCCTTTTCCTCATAAAATCTATGGCAAGCCCAGATGCGTTCGACTGGTCTGTCATTGAGCGTCACAGACACGCTTTCAGCGGCGAGAAAAGCCGGATAGACGCGCATTATTGGGATCTGGTCAGAGCCACTCGCGCCAACGCCCGCAATCGATAGTTTGTGATACGATCCCGAGTTTAGCTGTAAGGCGATGTTATTCTGCTCAAAATCACAGGACGTAAAACCGAGCCCTATTCAGCCAGGCAAGCCAACAAAGAACGCCTTAGTAGAATGTTTTAACGGTAAGTTTCGGATGCCTGTCTCGATCAATATAGTTTTAGGGATGTGCTCTAAGCGAGGCAGGAAATTGTGCATTACCGGACACATTACAATGAAGTGCGCCCACACAGCTCACCGGATTATCTGCCACCAAGTGAGTTTGAAAAACGAGTGGCATGATGAAGGCACTCTCACAGAATGACTGCGACTAATCCAAGAGGAAGGTCACGCGTACTGCGGAAAAAACATTGTCAAACACAAGGCAACAGCTGAAAATTTCATTACTTAACTCCTTTTTAATCTATTCATCATCTGGGGTCAGACAGATACAGATCATGAATCAAGACCTAATCCAATAGCATTATCATTTAAAGCAATAACTTTAATTTTCATTTTGCAACTCAACCAACCGTTCATATTCATTAAGAATTTTCACAGATTCATCAAATCCATCCTCAGCCGATAAACGGAGAAAACCTAATGCTTTTTCGAAATCATATACCCCTAGCTTTTTATTTCCGTAGTACCTCCACATTGTATAATACTTGGCCCCCTCAAATTCTTCCAGGTTAACTTTTTCAAGACTATCAAGAATTTTCGCTATTTCTTTAACATCTTTATGCTGCTTCGCCTTCTCCAATTTCTCGTCGGCCAAAAAATAAATTGCATCAACAAGCCCTGTACTCGCTGACTTCTCAAGCCAGAATAGCCCATCAGCTTCAGGGATAGCGCCTAAAGAATATAGATAATATATGCTATACATTGCGAGCCCACTGCCTTTCTCTGCCGCAACCCTGAAGTACTTATAGCTTTTATCATAGTCAATAAATTCTGGGACAGATGAATATATAAGCCCTAGTCCTTCGTTAGACTGAGTAAAGCCCAACTCGGCAGACTTCGTAAGATAAGCTATAGACTTGTTAACATCTCGCACACCAGTTGCTTTTGATAAGTAAATCTTCCCCAATAGATTATATACTTCAGATGGATATAAACCCTCATAACTTCCCAATTCAACGATAACATTTTCCACATTAACATCGCCAAAATCATCCGCTGCGCTCATTTCATTAATCAGTTTCATTCTTGATTCAAATTCAAGCCTTGCCTCTGCACCTGAACAATAATTAGAAAACAAATAAACCAGCAGGAACATCTTAACCAAATATTTCATATTATAAACCTTTAACCGAGTCAAGATAGAGAAATTCAGCCATCGCTGCAGATGTATAAAACATATCGCTAACCATATCGATAACAGAGTAGGATGCCTGTATTTCTACCCATAACCCGCAATTACTGCTGTAGTTGACACCCAAAAACCACCTTGTGTATTCACATAACCTTTTGTTTGAACAGCTATCACCCCAGCCCAATCGTGCCCAGCATATACACCAAGTTCGCCAACCATATCAGAATTCAGAGACAATGCCACTCCCGCTGGAGTTGGAGTTTGAATGAAGATGGGACATATATGGTCACCTTGGGTTTAGCAAGGTTAATGTCCATTTCTTGTCCAAATCCGTTTGCGTCGTTCGATAGTTCACCTTTCACAATAGGGCGTGGTTGTTAATGGTTGGCGGTCTTGCGA
>NZ_JAAXYH010000007.1 GCF_012911865.1 Shewanella salipaludis | reverse complement strand
AATATATCGTTGGATATTACAGCCAGGTCAGGCCGCATCAATATAATGGCGGTCTGACACCAAGTGAGTCAGAGAGAAGGTTCTGGCTTGCGTATAAAACCGTGGCCAAAAAAGGTTGACCACTACAGTTAGCCGTTTTGAACGCAGCAAGTAGCTCTCTTGAGAGACCTTTTTTGTAGCACCTAGCCGCATATTTCCTTCACGAATATCCGTAGTGCGTATTAAGTGAATGCCCTTGTCCGCATATTTGGGAGTTTTATGATCGCAATCAATAATTACCTGAGCGACTTGGAGGAGAGATGCCCAAGTCCAATGAGTTGGTATATTTATCTCTGGAAGAGTTAACTGTTGGTTGCGCAATTTTTTTAACATGGTCTGCGCCTCTTTTTTCTCCTGTTCTTCCGCTTGCTGTGACCAAGAAATTCTTCGCTGCGCTATTGCTTCCAGCAGCTGCTCGCCTGTTGAGTCATGCCGTTGTTCGATGTTCGATAAATTTCCAGAAACGGCCAAGTCAAGAATTAACCCTTTGAAAGCAACCACATCCTCCGGCGAGGAAAACAGTTGGCCGAAGTTGGCTTGCAGGCGTTGCCAGCTTTCTTGCAGTTCGTGCGGGCTTTGGCTGGCGGCGACGGCTTGCAGGGTTGCTTGGCGCAGCTGGTTTTGCAGGATGCGGCGCTTTTGTTGCTGCGCTTCCATCAGATCGCATAGGGCCATCAACTCATCGACTTTGGCGACTATGCGGGATTGTTCTTCGAGTGGGGGAAGCGCAGCGGGAAGAGCCAAAAGCTTATCTTGTTTGATGCCGGAAACCGTCGTGCCCGTCCCACTGACTTCGCGAGTCTTGTAAAGAATTAAAAAGAAGTCTGTATTTACTTCGACAGGTAATTCCAACGCTTTCAAGTCTTGGTTAATCGCAACCGGAACTCGATTAATTAAAACTTTCCCCAACCCCATGCGAGTACAAACGATAATTCGCCCTGCTGGAATTAGATTGGATGAGCTATTTTTAAGCCCATCTTCAGTAATGTGATCTTGAGTGTCATACAGATATTTAAAGTCTTTTAAATCTTTAACACTTGCCCAAGGAATATCGCCACCCCAATAATTTGGATTGTTTTTTGAGGGTGTTCCTCCACCAGTTATTGTCAGTGCAAGATCACCTAATCGACATACAGCCCAATGCGCGGGGACTCTAATAGTTGCTCTTGACGGAGGTGATTGTTCAGCAATTACTTTCCTTTTTTCAACATGTTCGCTTTTCTGCCGATTGATGGAGTTGAGCAATGGTGAAGCATCTTTTGGATTCTCAAATGAGATCAAATCACCAGATACGGCCAAGTGTAGGATCAACTCTCTTAACCGAGCCACGCCTCCCGAAGCATTGGCAATATGGCCAAATTCAGACAAAAACTGTTGTGCGTCCATTAGGCATCCTCACCGCTAAAGTGATGAGAGAGCGCAGCGGCCAGTTCGCTTTTTAACTGGTTTTCGGTTTCTTCAATTTCGCCGAGCAGTTTTTTGTATTTAATCAGCAATTCATCCGGGTCGTGGCTTTCTTCTTCGGGCGCGTTGGGGTTTTTTAAATCCAGATTATAAATCGGCCAGTAGAGGCGATCACCTGCGGCTTGGGCATCGCGAGCTTTTAAGTCTAGAGAATCAGCCTTATTTTTAAGGGCCTCGATAGCATTGGTTAGGTTGGTAATAACCCTTTCTGGTGTCGCTTCTTGAATAGCCGATTGTAAGGCGCTGATGAGCGCAGCCGTGTAGAGGCGCTGGCTATCACTTGCACCAGTTAAATCTGTGTGTAAGTCAGTCAACTGCTCATTAAGCAACACTGAAATGCCGTCATCCTTTCTTCGACCAGTTAAAGAGTCACTGAGATACTTTGCCTGCCTGCGAGTATCTGACGCTTGATTACGTAAACTTTCAGCATTCTTCCAATGAGGCGCTGCCGCGGCTTCGGCCTGTTCGCGCTTGGATTTGAAATCGACATTCCAGGCAAATTCATTTTCTTCGCGGCTGGCGAAATCATCACTTTCATCGCCCCACCAATCTTGCTCGGGTTTAAATTCTTCTAGGCGAATGGGCTTGGTTTTGCTGTAGCTTTTGTAGGCCGCTGGGTAGGGGTGCTCGTAAAACCAGATAGTGTCGGTATGAAAGTGTTCGCTGCCATCGTCTACCCGCGCACCTTTAGTAAAAAACAGCAGATTGGTTTTAATGGTGGTATAGGGGGCAAACACGCCTTTGGGCAGGCGGATAATAGTGTGCAGCTTGCACTCTTGCAGCAATAGTTTTTTTAAAGTGCCTTTAATGCCATCGCCGAATAAAAAGCCGTCGGGCAACACCACAGCCGCGCGGCCGTTTTCTTTTAACAGTTTTTTGATGATCAACGCCATAAACATATCGGCGGTTTCACGAGTTCTTAAATCAGCTGGGTAGTCGCCACCCACCGTATTATCTTCGTAGCCACCAAAGGGCGGATTGGTGATGATGCAGTCTACCTTGTCGTTATTACTCCACTCATTCCAACCCTTGCCCAAAGTGTTTTTATGTTCGATCTGGCTGGGTACATCGATGCCGTGCAGTAGCATGTTGGTGGTACACAGCAAATGCGGCAGTTGCTTTTTCTCGATACCGTGAATAAGTGATTCAATGGCGTGTTTATCTTCGGCGCTGGATTTGTCGGTGAGCTGGTTGCGCAAGTGATCGATGGCGGCGGTTAAGAAGCCACCAGTTCCGCAAGCAGGGTCCATCACGGTTTCGCGTTTATCCAAGCGCGGGTTTACGCGGTCAGCCATAAAAGCAGTGATGGCGCGCGGGGTATAAAACTCACCGGCATTACCGGCGCCGCGGAGGTCGTTGAGCAGTTGCTCGTACACATCGCCGATATTGGCGCGGGTTTTAAAGTCATGATAATTAATGGCTTCTTCGAGCTTTTCAATTACTGCCAGTAACTGGGTGCCGGACTTCATGTAATTATTGGCATCTTCAAAGACGCTACGGATCACTTTATGAAGCGGGCTGGCATTTGCATCTATTTCTTTGAGTTCAGGAAATAAATTATTGTTAACAAAGCTGATGATTTCACTGGCAGCAATTTGTGGCGCTTTTTTGCCATCGGCACCAGGAACGTAAGCAGCCCAGTCACGCCAACGTAGCCCCTTTGGCAAGGGCGATACGTAGTTACTGTTATCGTCGTCCCACTCTTCTTCGCGCTGGTCAAAGACCTTTAAAAATAGCATCCAGGTGAGTTGGCCAAGGCGCTGAGCATCGCCATCAACGCCATCATCTTTACGCATGATGTCTTGGATGCTTTTGATTGTGCTAGTTAAATTCATGTAATTGTCGGTCCACATTATTGAGACGATCAGGCAGTCAAATCATCTCGGTATAATTCAATCTCTAACTCTTTAATGGCTTGCTGGTATTGTTCAATACCGCCAAAAATTCCGCGTCTAATCTGGGTTTTGCTGCCGAGCCTATCGAAAGGGGGTAGCTCTAAAATTGTTGGGTTTTCAATGTCTAGCACGCCGTTTTCTGCAAACTTTTCAATCAAGGCTTCCAGCACCGCTTTAGCCTGCTCGCCGTATTTACCAAACGCATCCCGTTTTTTTACTTGGTTTGCTCGCTCCTTGCGAGTCAGGGGTTTTTGGTCAAAAGCAAGGTGCGCGATTAAATCGAATGCATCCATTTCTTTGCCATTGGGTATCGCCTGTTGCAATACGGCCAGGTCGATGCCATGTTCGGCCAGTTCGTCGATGATGGCCTGCTTTCGCTCGCTCTCATTCCAACGCCTTAGAAAGCCTGATAGTGTACCAAAACTCTCTTTGAGAGACTGCTCTATCTGTTCCTTTAGATGCCTCTGGTAGTCCTCTGTGATGAGTTTTCCATCAATATCCAAGTATTGCGAACGTTCCGCAGCCAAACCCACTGCTACATCATCCAAATAGAATTTTTTCCGAGGCTCGCGGACTTCTGTCCGGTCTTTTGGGCGATCATCGTTATTGGGTTCCGGATCTTGATCAAGATTGTCATCCTCTTCAGTGGGTACTACTGGTTCATCCACTTCGGGCTCATATATGACTACAGGCTCACCATCAAAGTCGGGGTCGGAGAAGAGACGTGTCGCCCCTTTAAAATCCATGATGGTGAAATAGAGCTTGTTGTAATCTTCCCTTAGGCGAGTACCGCGACCAATTATCTGTTTAAACTCAGTCATTGAGTTGATGTTTTGATCAAGAACAATGAGCTTGCAAGTCTTGGCATCCACACCTGTGGTGAGCAGCTTAGATGTAGTGGCAATAACGGGATAAGGCTCGTCATTGTCGATGAAGTATGATAGTTGCGCCTTGCCTTCTTTATCATCACCCGTAATTCTCATCACGTATCGGCGATTGCTTGCAGCAGCAGGGATAAGCTTTACCAGTTCCTGACGCATACGTTCAGCGTGGTCTTGTTCATCACAAAATACGATGGTCTTTGCCATGGGGTCTGTGTTTGACAGGTATTCCCATATTTTTTTGGCAACGAAGCGTGTACGCCTCTCAAGGATAAGGTTCCTGTCAAAATCCTTAGTATTGTAATGACGTTGTTCTACTTCATGACCATATTTATCTATTTTGCCTTTTTCGGGTGTATAACCTAATGCATCAACGTTGGATGCAATGCGGATAACTTTGTAAGGGGCGAGAAAGCCGTCTTCAATCCCTTGTTTAAGTGAGTAGGTGTATATGGGTTCACCGAAATATTTGTAGTTGAATTCCGGGTTGATGATTTCGCCATCAACTGCTTTCTTCTCTTTGGGAGTAGCTGTCAGGCCGATGTGGGTAGCACTATCAAAATATTTTAAAACTTCATGCCACGCAGAGTCTTCCTTAGCACTGCCGCGGTGACATTCATCGATTACGACCAAATCGAAGAAGTCTGAAGGAAACTGAAGATAGGTTTGTTTCCATTCTTCCTTACCTGTGACGGCTTGATACAGTGCCAAGTAGATTTCGTAATTCTTTTTCGCAGCTCTGTCAGTGACTTTGTGCATGTACTTGCCAAAGGGGGCGAAGTCTTGCTGCATGGTTTGATCAACCAAGATATTGCGATCGGCAAGGAACAAGATGCGTTTTTTGGCCTTGGATTTCCAAAGCCGCCAAATGATTTGGAAAGCGGTATAGGTTTTCCCGGTGCCGGTAGCCATCACTAGGAGTATCCGGTTTTGTCCCTTCGCGATGGCCTCTATGGTTCTGTTGATGGCAACTCGTTGGTAATAGCGGGGCCCCTTTCCGCTGCCATCACTATGGTAGGGTTGCTCGAGGAGCGTATTAGTTGTCGAAGTTATGCCCTTCCAACGCTCGTAGACAGGCCACAACTGGTCTGGGCAGGGGAAGTCATCAAGGCTTAATTCAGTTTCCACCGAATGAGTTACACCTGTTCTGTCATGGAGAAGAAAACTATTGCCATTACTGCTTATGGCAAAAGGAACATCGAGCATCTCAGCATAGCTAAGCGCCTGTTGCATGCCGTGACCCACTGAGAATTTTGCTTGTTTCGCCTCGATAACAGCTATAGGTATATTTGGTTTTGCATACAACACATAATCAGCGCGTTTAGGACCGCCCTTAGCTTCTGGATTCTGTATCCGCGCAGCAAGTTTCCCCCTGACCATGACACGTCCCGCCGTCAGGTTAACTTCTTCGAAAAACTGATTACGCTTCCATCCAGCGTTCTCTATTGCAGGGGTGATAAACTTGGTGCAGATATCACGTTCGCTGAGTTTGTACTTGTCCATCTTAGCTTTCCCTACATTCATTCAACGCGTTCACGCAAGGCAGATCTTATCTCGACTTAATCATCTAATGCAGCTGAGGATATTCACAGATTGCCCAGGTTCAATCATCACTCTTCCAAAAAATAATCTGAATCTATTGCCTTGATGGCATAAAGCTCGCGAGTCGAAACACCGACATTGTGCTCTATCATGAGTGCAGCCAGTTCACGGCCATCGATGAGCACTATGCGCTTTTCAATCATTGAAACGAATTCGCGGGCGTCTTTACTGAAACTTGAGGTGGTTATAAACACCCCTTTGCGAGCGCGGTGCATGTCCAGCGCCCCGGCGAAGGCTTGAATATCTGGCCTACCCACTGTGTTATCGCGGTAGCGTTTGGCTTGCAGGTAGATGGAGTCGAGCCCGAGCTTATCTTCCTTGATGATGCCATCGATACCACCATCGTTTGTGTATTGAGTCGCCTGCCCGGCATCCTTCTGGCTACCGCCATAGCCCATAGCGAGCATCAAATCGACCACCAACTGCTCGAAGAACTGAGGCGAGAGACTATAGATTTGCTCAATCAGCTCATCGGCAAGGGCCGAGTTAAGGGCTACAAAGGCTTTTGAAATTTGCTCAGATGGTGTGAGACTCGATTCATCGATAGCATCAGCAGCTTTAGCTTTAACTTTTGACGATGCCTGAGATGTGGACTGACTAGACATTAGTTTGTAGCGAACAAACTCCTCGAACTGGCTCAAATATAGGTTGTTGACCTTTTGCCCTGATGCTAATGCAGCCTGACCTCTGGAAGTTATGCGGCACATACCACGACTAGGCTGCTCAAGCAGACCCGCCTTGACCAGGTACTCTTTCGCCCATCCAACACGGTTATAGACGTAAGTTTGTTTACCACTAGGCAGTGTGAGAGCAATTTGTTCATCACTGAATCCGTAAGCAACGGCAGACTCTTCTGTGATTTGTCGTACCGATTTTAGCTGCCCATCTGCCAGCACCTTGAGCACTGCTGGCATCATCTCTTCGTAGCTTGGAATTGTATCTACCATCCCTGCGCCTCATCTATGAGTTAGTTTTGTCAGGCTAGCTGCGAGTCGCCATTAACGATTTTTTAATCGTCTGTCAAAGACTTGCTTAACCCAGGAATTGTGCCAGAGAAGTTGGATGGTATCCAGTGAGACTGATTAAAGCCTTTGGCCTGTGCTGTTTTTTAAATCACTTTTGCTGTTGGATCTGGTACAGGGTAATTCAGAGCAGCCTGGGGCGCACACTTTATCTTGGGCATATAGCTCCAGCGAGCGCATCAACAACATCATCAGTCAGGATGGAAGGCTGCTGGTGCAGCAGGGTCGCTAGGGCATCAAACCCAGCTGGTCCAACAGGCTGGGTTTGATGCCCAGGCAGAAACAGTCAGCGAAAAACGCACCTTTGCCCAGGAATTTCGACAACACAGCTGCCTTATCCCCTACGCCCCGTCTGGTTCAATGCCAGCGTCGAATAACTGACGCCCTTACTGCAATGCATCGATAATCAGGACATCCACGTCACAGGGGTAGAGTAAACTGCTCCCGAATGGGGCGAAAAACTCAAACAGAGTTAACTTTAGGTAAACCACTAGGTACATCAGCATAAACTGAACCGCTATTTTTAATTAAAAATCAATAATATATAGCACAAATTCAGATAACATCGCCCCACCAAATAAAACAAGGGCTTAGCGGAAACGCTAAGCCCTTGTTTTATTTGCCGATGGCGACAAAGTGGCGATGAGTTGCTGCAAGTGTCATCTAACAAGCCACCCGCCTATCCGCCCTATCTTCTTTGACTCTTGCCCAAGGCCCGCTTCTTCGCCCTCTGCTTCTGGGCGGCCTTGCTGTTTCTGCGGGGCGTGGCTTCCATCTTGTCCAGATCCGGTTCGAAGCCGGGATACCATTGTTGCGGCAGGCGCTTATCCAGCACGGCCTCGACCTCTTCCAGCAGCAAGGCATCATCACTGCTGAACAAGGTTATCGCCAGTCCGGCATTGCCTGCCCTGCCGGTGCGGCCTATGCGGTGAACATAGTCTTCGGCGACATAGGGCAGCTCGAAGTTGATCACATACTTGAGCTCGACTATGTCCAGCCCCCTGGCGGCGACATCTGTGGCCACCAGGGCCTGGATCTTGCCTTGCTTGAATTCCTGCAACACCTTTTCGCGCCCGCCCTGGGACAAGTCGCCGTGAAAGGCCTGGGCGGCAATACCCGCCTGCAGCATCTGCTGCGCCAGCTTGTCCGCCCCTTGTCTGGTACGGCTGAAGATCAATACCTGCTGCCACTGCTGACTGGCGATCAAGTGACATACCAATTCACACTTGCGCTCGGCATCGACTGCGTATACCCGCTGCTCTATGGCCGCGGCCGCCATGTTGGGCCGGGCTATCTGGATGCGCAGCGGTTCACGCAGCAAGGTTTTACTCAAACCGAAGATCGCCTCATCCAGGGTCGCCGAGAACAACATAGTCTGTCTGTTATCCGGCACTTGCCTGAGCAGGGCCTGGATTTCGTCCATGAAGCCCATGTCCAGCATGCGATCCGCTTCATCGAATATCAGCAACTGCAGCTGTGACAGCGTCAACGCACCCTGGCGCAAATGGTCCAGCAGTCTTCCCGGGGTAGCCACCAGGATGTCGATCCCTGTCTTGAAGCGCGAGGCCTGGGCCTCTATGCTGACGCCGCCATAGGCGATGCCACACTCGAGCCCGCTGCCTTGGGCATATTTAACAAAACTTTGGTGTACCTGCACCGCCAGCTCGCGGGTGGGCACCAAGATCAGCGCACGAATGGCTCTGACAGCAGCCTGGGGCTCAGTCGCTTGGGGCTCAGCCGCTTGGGCCTCAGTCGCTTGGGCCTGGGCCAGCAGCTGCACTATCGGCAGCGCAAAGGCGGCTGTCTTGCCCGTGCCTGTTTGGGCCCCCGCCAACAGGTCCCGTCCGGCTAAGATAGCGGGAATGGCCTCACACTGAATGGGCGTCGGCGAATCATAGCCCAGCCCGGCCAGGGTGTGACATAAGTTTGGATTGAGCTCTAAGGCGGAAAAAGACATACGGACTCACAATGAAAAGCAGGCGGTTAACTGAGTGCGGCGAATTTTAGCAGAAGCGGCAGACTTTTTAATCTCAAGATGAAGAAAAGGCCTGCCATGGGGCAGGCCTGGCTATGCAGATGCTGACCCCAAAGCTGACCTGCGTCAGCAGACATGAGCATCAACGCTTAAGCTGGTTGAAGATGTCGATCGGCATGGGAAAGACTATGGTCGAGTTCTTGTCCCGGCCAATATCGCTGAGGGTACTGAGGTACCTGAGTTGTATCGCCTCCGGCTGCTGGGCCAGCACCTGAGCCGCCTGGAGCAGCTTCTCCGAGGCCTGTAATTCACCTTCGGCATGGATCACCTTGGCGCGCCGCTCACGCTCGGCTTCGGCCTGCTTGGCGATGGCGCGGATCATGCTTTCATCCAGATCTATGTGTTTAATTTCCACATTGGCGACCTTGATGCCCCAACCATCTGTCTGGCGATCGAGAATGTCCTGCACATCGGCATTGAGCCTATCCCTGGCGATCAGCATCTCGTCCAGCTCATGCTGCCCCAGGACGGAACGTAAGGTCGTCTGCGCCAACTGACTGGTGGCATCGAGGAAATTCTCCACATTGATGATGGCCTTCTGGGGATCCATCACCCTGAAGTAGATCACCGCATTGACCTTGACCGAGACATTGTCCCTGGAGATCACATCCTGGGGCGGCACATCCATGACCACGGTACGCAACCCCACCCGCACCATTTGTTGAATGAAGGGCACCACTATGATGAGCCCAGGGCCCTTGACTCGATAGAAGCGCCCGAGCATGAAGATCACCCCGCGTTCATATTCCCGCAAGATACGGAACATGCTCAGCAAGAACAGGACCCCGCCAAAGATCAGCAGTATTGTGATTTGCGCCATCATGAGTCATTCTCCCTTGTCACCATAAGTGTTAAGCCATCTATGCCGATCACCTTGACCTTCTGCCCGCGCTGCAGCGGCTCTTCGCTGAAGGCCAACCATACTTCCCCGCGGATCATCACCCGGCCGCTGCCCTTGAAATCCGCTATCACTTCGGCCTCATGTTGCAGCAGTTCCTGATCCCCTGAGACCACGGGCCTGCTGCGCCCGCGTATGATCATGGAGATCATGAACAGGGCAACCACGGCGCTGAAAACCGTCATGGAGATGATCAATGCCGGTGCTATCTGATAGCCGGGCAGGCTCGAATCCATCAGCATGAAGGAGCCCAGGGCGAAGGCACAGATCCCCCCTATTCCCAGCACCCCGAAACTTGGGGCGAATGCCTCGGCGACCATCAAGGCCAACCCGAGCAGCAGGAGCGCCAAGCCGGCGAAGCTGATGGGCAACATGTTGAAGGCATACATGGCCAGCAACAGGCAGATACTGCCGAGGGTCCCGGGCAACAGGGTCCCTGGATTGAGGAATTCGAACACCAGACCATAGATCCCCGCCAGCAGCAGCAAGTAGGCTATGCTGGGATCGGTAATTATGACCAGTATTCGGGTACGCCAATCCGTGTCATAGGCTATGACCTCGGGCTGCTTGAGATCCAGACGGACCGTCCTCTGCCCCAGATTGACCTCACGTCCGTCCAATTGCGCCAGCAGCTGGGCCGTATCGTAGGAAATCAGCTCTATCACCCCCTTGTCCAACGCCTCCTGCGCCGAGATATTGTCCGCCTCAGACACGGCCGCCACCGCCCATTGTTCGTTGCGGCCACGCAGCTGGGCCAGGCTGCGTATATAGGCCTTGGCATCGTTGACTTGTTTCTTCTGCATCACATCTGTCGGTGGCGTCTCGGCCTGGGCCGCCTTGTCTTTGTCCTTGTCTTTCTCATCGGCCGGTGTCGGTGGCGCTATGCCGATACTGACTGGGGTCGCCGAACCCAGGTTGGTTGCCGGCGCCATGGCGGCCACATGGCTGGCATAGATGAGATAAGTGCCGGCGCTGGCGGCGCGGGCTCCCTTGGGGGAAACATAGATGATGATGGGAATGGGAGAGTCGAGGATCTTCTGGATCATCTCGCGCATCGACTTATCCAGGCCGCCTGGGGTATTGAGCTTGAGGATCACGGCCTGGCTGCCATCTTCTATGGCTTTATCCAGCCCACGACTGAAGTAATCTGCATGGGCCGGGCTGATGGCGCCATCTATGGTCAAGAGGTAAACCTTATTCTGCGCCGCGCCAACATACGAGGAATACAGGAGAAATCCTATTCCTATGAATAACGCAATCCAAAATAGCTTTTTTATATGTTGGCGCATGTTTGCCGGCCTCGCTCGGCTTACAATCCTGACTCAAGTATAGCCGTCGCTGGACCAATGCAAGCCGCCTCGCTCCGCGGAGACCCTCTGGCCCCGAAAAAACCAGCGCCGACATGAACTTGACGGCCATGGCGTCAGGAGATCGCAGGATAAATAAGATTGCGTTAACCTCATGGCTATCTTATTGTCTAGAATAGAATTATTGCGGTAGATAACAAGGAACACCTATGCCTGAACAGCGAAAGCAAGGGGATGTAGGCAATATCGAGGTCCTGAGTGGGGAGCAAGTGTATCGGGCTTCACGACTCGGCGGCTTGGGCAGCGGCTACCAATCGACCCAAGATCTGCAACCTCTGACGGATATCATAGGTCAGGAAAGGGCGCAGCAGGCGGTCGAATTCGCCATGGGGATAAAGGACAAAGGTTATAACATCTATGCCGTGGGCCAGAATGGCCTGGGCAAGCGCACCATGATGCTGCGTTATCTCAACCGTCTCAAACTGACGGAAAAGGCGCTGCATGACTGGTGCTATGTGGTGAATTTCGATGCCACCCGCAGCCCCAGGGTACTCAAGCTCGCCGCCGGCAGCGCCAATGGCTTCAAGAAGGACGTAGAGAAGTTGATGTTGCGGCTGGTCAAGGCCCTGCCGCTGGCCTTCGACAACGAGATGTACTATACCCGCGCCGATAAGCTCAAGACCCAGCTGGCACAAAAACAGGAAGCCGCCCTGGTGAAATTGACCAAGGAGGCCAAGGAAAAAGGCATCAGCCTGAGCCTGACCAGCCAGGGCGAGTATCAGATGATCGCCCTGAATGGCGAGGAAGAACATACCGAGGAAAGCTTCGCCAAGCTATCCGAGGCCGAGCGCAACCGCTGCGAAACCAACATAGCCGAACTTGAGGTCAAGCTGCGCGGCATCATACGCCAACTGACCGAATGGGAAGAAGAGTTCTCGGATAAGCAGCAAGCCCACGACGAGCATGTCGCCAGGGAGGTCCTGACGCATTTCATCAAACCGTTAAAAGACAAATACAAACATCAGCATGAGGTGCGTACCTTCCTCACCGGCATGCAGACCGACATACTGGAGAACCTGGATATCTTCCTCGAAGAGAGCGAGGAGCAACTGGCGTTGGCCTATGCGGCCCTGGACAAGAAGATGCCCAGGCGCTACCAGGTGAATGTGCTGGTCAGCCAGGAGCAGCAACAGTTACCGATAGTGGTGGAGGAGAGCCCCAATTATCATAGCCTGTTCGGCTACATAGAGACCACCACCTTCAGGGGCACAGTGTTTACCGATTTCTCACTGATCCGCCCCGGCAGCCTGCATAGGGCCAATGGGGGCGTGCTGCTGATGGATGCGGTCAAGGTATTGGAACGCCCCTACGTCTGGGATGGACTGAAACGGGCACTGAGATCCCGCCAGCTGGACTTGAGTTCGCTGGAACGCGAGATATCCCTGTCCGGCACCATCTCCCTGGATCCCGAGCCCATCCCCCTGGACGTGAAGATCATCCTCTTCGGCGATTATCAGACCTACCAACTGTTGCAGCATTATGATCCCGACTTCAGCGAGCTGTTCAAGGTCACGGCAGATTTCGAAGATGTGATGCCACGCACGGATGCATCCGAGGCCCAATATGCCAGGTTTATCTCCAGCATAGTGCACGACAACGCCATGCTGCACTGCGACCGCGCCGCCATCGCCAGGATCATAGAATACAGTTCACGCCAAGCCGAAGATCAGACCAAGCTGTCGCTGCACTCGTCCAATATCGCTAACCTGCTGCGGGAAACCAACTATTGTGCCCGCAGCAAGGGGGCCGAACGCATCCAGGCCGAGCATGTGGAGCAGGCGTTGCGACAGCACAGGCTCAGAGTCAGCCGCCTGCAGGACAATGTCATGGAAAACTTCATCAATGGCACCACACTGCTCGATACCCAGGATGCGGTGGTAGGTCAGATCAATGCCCTGTCGGTGATCGCCACCGCAGATCACCAATTCGGTGTTCCCAACAGGATCACCGCCACCACGGCCTTCGGCAAGGGGGAAGTGCTGGACATAGAGCGCAGGGCCAAACTGGGTGGACACATACACTCCAAGGGGGTGATGATCTTATCCGCCTACCTGGCCTCCATACTGGGGAAAACCGCTCCCATCCCCCTGACGACCCATCTGACATTCGAACAATCCTACGGCGGCGTCGATGGTGACAGTGCCTCCATGGCCGAGTGTTGCGCCATCATCTCGGCCTACGCCGAATTGCCCCTGCGCCAGGATGTGGCCATCACAGGTTCCATGAATCAATTTGGCGAATCCCAACCCATAGGCGGCATCAACGAGAAGATAGAAGGCTTCTTCGACGTCTGCGTCATCAAGGGACGGCAAGCCAGCCAGGGGGTGATCATCCCCAAGGCCAACAGCAACAACCTGATGCTGCGCAAAGACCTGGTCGAAGCTGTCACCCGCGGCGAGTTCCACATCTGGACAGTGACCCATGTGATGGATGCGATCGCCATTCTCACCGGCAAGCCGGCCGAACAAGGGCAAAGCTATGTGCCCGACTATGTGCCCGACTATGGCGCGGCCCTCAGGCAGGCGCAGGCCAGACTCGATGCCTTGCGCCAAAAGAGCCGTAAAAAATGACCGCCGCCGGCTGGAATGCAGCAGCTGTGAGACAGTATGCCGGCGCGCCAGGAGGCAAGTCCGGGATGAATGAGCTATTCCCCTGAAGCAACGGCGGACATAACTGTTATAGTGAGCCGAGTCGCTCGCCACTCTGGGGTCACGGGGGTTCACGCCAGGCAACCAAACCCGGCAACCAAGCCCAGCGCGCCTCGGGTCATCGACAGCAACCCAATGGCGAAAGCCATGCGCAAGCAGTCCATGTGAAAAATGATGCCGAAGAAGTCTATTAAGAATAAGTCTATGAAAAATAAGTCCATGCAAAAGAACGGGCAACTCTTGCTCGACAATCAACTCTGTTTCGCCCTCTACTCTAGCTCGCTCGCCATGACTCAGCTCTATAAGCCGCTGCTCGATGCCGTCGGCCTGACCTACACCCAATACCTGGTCATGCTGGTCCTGTGGGAGGCAGATGCCATCAGCCTCAAGGAGATAGCGACCAGGCTGGGACAACAGTCCGGGGCCCTGACCCCGGTGATCAAACGACTCGAGGCCGATGGCTTGGTTCTCAGGGTACGCAGTGCCAAGGATGAACGTCAGCTCAACATCCAACTGACGGACAGAGGCCAAGGTCTCCGGCAGGCCGCCAAGCAGATCAATCTCTGCATCGCCGAACAATGTGGTTTGGCCATTCCTGATGTTATTGATCTTAAAGTTAAACTCGATCTATTACGCAACAAGTTGCAGAAAAGCATCAAATAAACATTGCACGCAATTAAATATCGCGATAGTCTTATTGCAAGGGTTCAGCGACCCTTTTCTTTTAACCATATAGTTATTGCGATAAACAATTGATAGCAATTAACTTGGGACGAATATGTTGCATTGCATCTTCGTCTCTTCCAACCCATAGGTGATAGGCATGGACATTTTATACAGAGCAACTGCGACTTCTACCGGTGGCCGCGACGGCACTTCGACCTCATCGGACAACAAACTGGCGGTGAAACTCAGCACCCCGAAAGAACTGGGTGGCGCAGGTGGTGAAGGCACCAATCCTGAGCAGCTGTTTGCCGCCGGCTACTCGGCCTGTTTCATCGGCGCGATGAAATTTGTCGCCGGCCAGGAAAAAATCCGCCTCAGCCCGGACCTGAGTGTCACAGGCCTGGTTGGCATAGGCGCCAATACCAAGGGAGTGGGTTTCGGTATCGATGTCGAGCTGCACATCAATTTGCCGGGAATGGCGCCCGAAGCGGCACGCGCCTTAGTCGAGAAGGCACATCAGGTATGTCCTTACTCGAACGCCACCCGTGGCAACATAGGCGTCGAACTGAAACTCGTCTGAGACGACTGTCTTGGCCCGGGGGGCGACCCCGCCACCGGCAAGCAGAAGAGCGAGGGCTAACTCAGGTTAGCCCTCGCTCTTTATGGCGGCTCACCACTCCTACCCCTGAGGTCTAGGTCTAGGTCGAAGCCGACAAGCGGCTTAACCCAAGGTTAAGCCGCTTGATGTGGGAATGCCGCTGCAAACCCAATCCCTGATGTCTATCCGCCTGGCGTTAGACCAGGCTGGTCAGCATACTGTCGGCATACTCCACCAGATCGGCGCCGCTGCGCACCTTGGCCACATAGTCGGGATTGGCGATGAAGGGACGGCCTATGGCGATCAGATCGAACCTGTCGGCACCTATGGCATCATTGGCGCTTTGCGCCGTATAGCTGCCGACACCGACCAAGGTGTTGCCATAGTTGGCACGCACATAATCCGATACCCGGCCATCCAGGTAGGCAAATTCCATGCTGTCATCGAAGATGCCTATGTGCAGGAAAGCCAACTGACGTTGCTCCAACTGGGGCAAGAGATAATCGAATACCGCGCGATCCCGGCCGTCCGTCGCCATGTTGAAGTAGGCTGCCGGCGAGATCCTCAGGCCGGTTCTGTCGCCACCGATACGGGCTATGACGGCATCCACGACTTCGAGGGGGAAACGCGCCATCTTCTCCGGGCTGCCGCCATATTCGTCTTCACGACGATTGCTATCGTAATGCAGGAACTCATCGACAAGGTAGCCATTGGCACCATGGATTTCGACACCATCGAAGCCGGCATCTATGGCGTTGGCCGCCGCCTGGGCATAGTCCTGCACCAGCTGAGCCATATCCTCATGGGTCACCGCCTTGGGGGTGACATAAGTCAGTTCACGCATCCTGGGCACGCTGCCTTCGACACCCACGGCAGAGGGGGCCAACACATCCCCGCCACCGAAGAAATGCGGATGTGCCACCCGGCCCGTGTGCCACAGCTGGGCAAAAATCTTACCGCCATTTTGGTGCACCGCATCCGTCACCAGCCGCCAGCCGGCGATCTGCGCCTGGGTAAACAAGCCGGGCGTGTTTGGATATCCCTGAGCGTCGGGACGTATGATGGTGGCCTCACTGATGATGAGACCCGCCTCGGCGCGGCGGGCATAATACTCGGCCATGGCCTGGGTTGGCACCAGCTCATCGTCGGCCATGCAGCGCGTCAGAGGCGCCATCAGGATGCGGTTGTTCAGACTCAGGCTGTCGTTCAGGGCATAGGGTTGAAATAAGTTGTCAATCATAGCAGGCTCCATTCTTGAATGTGCGTTCAAGATTATTCTTATTTGAATGCTCATTCAAGTTGTTTTTGAATCGTCATTCAAATGGAGTAGAATTGAGCCAAACCATTTTCCCGGCTCCAGAAGGCTAAGATGCGAAACGCGGAATTCGATCGAGAACAGGTGCTCAGGGCCGCCATGACGGCCTTCATGCACAAGGGCTATACCAAGACCAGCATGCAGGATCTGACCCAGGCTACCGGGCTGCACCCGGGCTCCATCTATTGCGCATTTGAGAATAAGCGCGGCCTGCTGCTGGCCGCCATAGAGCAGTATCGCCTCGACAGGGAGGCTCAGTTTGCCGCTGTCTTTAGCAACGGCCACCCGGTACTGAGCAACTTGAAGTCGTACCTGGACGGCATAGTGAAGGAATGCATCAGCTGCGATGCCGCCCAGGCCTGCCTGCTGACCAAGGCGCTGAACGAAGTGGCGGAGCAGGATGAGGAAGTGCAACAGATACTCTCCAGCCACCTGGACAGCTGGCGTCAGGGACTGGCGGCGCAATTGCGCCGTGCCCAGCACAATGAGGAGTTGGCTAAAGACAAGGACGCCGAGCATCTGGCACGTTACCTGGTGATGGGAATTTACGGCCTGAGGACCTATGCACACACCCACCCGGCACCGGATACACTGCAACAACTGGCGGAGCAGCTGTATCGGGACGTATGTGCTTAGCTGTGTTTAGCTGTGTTTAGATGTGTTTAGCTGCGCTTAGCTGGGAAGCGGCCGGGATCAGGCTGGCCGCAGCCAGAGCTGTCGGAGTAGAGGCACTCGGAATGGAGCAGTAAAGTCGGAGCAGAGGCTGTCGGAATGGGGCAGTAAACATGCCCCATAAGAGCAGGAAATCAGGCGATATCCGACTTGGCGAACACCCGCTCTCCCAGAGAATTCAGCATCTTGCACTCGCCTTCCATGATCGCCACTATGGATTTGCCCTCGCGAAATGCCGCCGGGATCAATACCCTGCCCTGCTCGCTGACGGGCAAGTCCTTGAGCACGACATTATGCATGACGAGCCCTGCGGGAAAATCGTAATATAACACTGTAACAGTCTGTTTATCTTGCATCTGATGAACTCTTAATGTGCAGAAGCTACTGCGCTCGCTTACCAAAATAAGAGTCAGTCCCTGCCCTTATTGCGGATAACACCCGGAGAAATTTGCGCTTAAGGCCGGTACTGACCTTGGCCGGCACACACGCCCGGCTCGTTTCCAAGCCCACTCTCTATCTCAGCCCTGAGGCCGCAGGCGAAAAATCCTATGCCATAGACGGCCATTTAAGCATCTAAGACAATATATGCCAATCTATTTTTAGCGGCACTTTTTCCCTGAACTTCAAAGGCACAGGTGCCGGATTGCAGCCACCAGGGCCTGCAATGCGCCGCCGGCATGCTCGCCATGGCGCCGACTCAGGCGGCTTTGAAGCCCACCCGGAAACCGCCCCAATGCCTGCCCCTGACATAAATGGGCACGGAAAGGTCGTGCATCACCTCGCCCGTGTCACGTTTGTAGGTCTGCAGCAACACCTTATCCCTATGCTGACCGCAGCGAATACCGGTAGGGTCGTTAAACAGGCGTTTGGTACGATTGTGTATGATGTCGATTTCGGGTTTGCCCGTCAGTGGCTTGGCATAGCGCTGGTTGTGAGTGGGGAAATACCCGCGTTTGTCGACGGCGCCGGCGTAACTTATCGCCGCCTCCCGGGCCAGCAGAGGTTCCTGCAAGGAGGGGAAGTGCTGATCTGTGTAGGCATCGAAGCCTGTGCTGAACTTGGGCGGCTGAGTGTTGGCTATTTGCTGGTATTGAGGTTGAAACAATTGTTGCTCACTGAAGACACCTTGCGCCAACCCCTGCTCCAGCACCAGGCCACATTGCTCGGCCGCCGCTTGCGCCAGCTGCAGCACCCTTTGATCTAAGGTCTGGGTATCCCAAAGAGTCAAGGCCGTAAATATGCCTTCCGTGGTCAAGGACAGATTAAAGGCCTGCTTGGACACAGACTGACTCTCCTCCCCCGTCAATGCCAGAGAGTCGCGGATCTGGCTGATGGCACCCGAGATGTCGTTGGTGGTGCTGGTGTATTCCTTGAGCGCCTCTTCCATCTCCGCCAGGGCATTGGCCGACTGCACCACGGAGGAGGCTATCTCGGTGAAGCGCGCGTCCAGCAGTTCCATGGCGGAGACGGCATCGGCTGTCTGGCCAACGACCTGCTCCATCAGGGCCGAGGTGCGATCCGTTTCCGTATGCATACTGGATAACATGCCGGCAATGTCCCGGGTTGCCCCGGCGGTTTTCGATGCCAGGCTGCGTACCTCATCCGCCACCACGGCAAATCCCCGTCCCTGCTCGCCGGCTCTGGCGGCTTCAATCGCCGCATTCAAGGCCAACAGGTTGGTTTGTTCGGCCACAGAATTGATCACCTCGGTGATCTTCTGGATCCCTTCGGCCTGGGTCTTGAGGGAATGCACCCTCTGCGCGGCATTGTCTATGTCCCGGCTCAAGGACTGGATCGCCCCCACCCCGGTTTGGGCCTGCTGGCGCCCGGCGATGCTGATACTCTCAGCCGCCTGTGCCTGATGCAGTATATGAGCCGCATTGTCACTGAGTTGCCCCGTGGTCTGACTCAATTCCTCGGCGGCAACCGCAATCTGACTCGTGTATTCCCCATTGGTATCGATTGACGCATTCAATCCATCGATGAAATGTGACACCTCGGCGGCGCCTATGGCTATCTTGCTGGTTAGCACGCTGATCTGCTGCGCCGTCGTCGCGGCCGCTTCTTGGGCTTCTGCCTCAACCGAAGCCGGCGGCGCCTGCCAGCCGCGGCGCCAGGCCGGCATCAGCAGGCAGATGACTCCGGAGGCACTGAGGGCCATGATGAGCACCAGGCTCCAGGGCGCCAACAGGCTCTGCAATGCCAACATGGCGCCGCCGCACAGGGCCAGCACCAAAAAACTGATGCTGAACTCGAGCCACTTTTGTTGTTTTTCTGTCATGAGGTACATCCTGTAGCTGGTGTTGACGGCAGGAGAAGTTCGAACCTGTGAGTCGCAGCGGCTTAGGCAGCGCGGATTTCGGTGCCGTTATCCCCTGCCTGTTCCGACTCTGTCCATCGAGCTATCTTCAACACTCTGGGCCCGACTTGGGATTAGACCTTAGTCTCAAATGCCGAATTTGTGAGGCAAAATGAGAGGCCTATCGGCTTTTTCGCCGTAGAGCAGATCCGGCCTGGATACCCGAGCCGGATGTTAGATGCTGTTATTACACTGGTTTGTTAAATATGGAAATTTAAAAAGCTTGCATGACAACTGCACTTGTCGGGATAAAGCTGCTAGAATCGAGGCCATTTTTTCATGAGCTGAATGAGACAGATCAAGATGGGCAGAGCGTATCAAAACAAAAAAGAATCCATGGCGAAAACCGCAGGTCAGAAGACCCGGATCTATTCGCGCTATGGAAAAGAGATCTATGTCTGCGCCAAGAGTGGCGGCGTCGAGCCGGACGGCAACCTGTCGCTGCGCCGACTGATAGAGAGAGCCAAGAAAGATCAGGTGCCTGCCCACGTGATCGAACGCGCCATAGAAAAAGCCAAAGGCGGTGGCGGTGAAGACTATGATACCGCACGTTACGAAGGCTTCGGCCCGGGCAACTGCATGGTGATAGTCGACTGCCTGACAGACAACGTCAAGCGTACCTTCACCGAAGTACGCCAGGCCTTCGTCAAGAATGATGCCAAGCTCGGCAGCCCTGGCACTGTCGGCCACATGTTCGATCACCAGGCGGTATTCGTGTTCAAGGGTGAAGACGATGAAGCCATACTGGAATTGCTGATGATGGCCGATGTCGACGTCAGCGATGTCGAAGTCGAAGACGGCATGATCAGCGTATTCGCCCCTCACACAGAATTCTATAAGGTGAAAACGGCATTGACCGAAGCCATGCCGGAGATCAACTTCGAAGTGGAAGAGATCACCTTCGTGCCACAGACCCAGACCAAGGTGGAAGGCGAAGACGTGGCGGTATTCGAGAAGTTCATCGCCGCGCTGGAAGATTGTGACGACGTGCAAAACGTCTACCACAACGCCGAACTCGACGAAGAATAGGCCGAGCCCGAAGCACACAAAAACGCAGCCTGAGCTGCGTTTTTTTATGCCTCCGGAGCGGGAAGCCTAGAAGGTCACCTCGACCGTGTTGAGCAAGCGCACGAAAGGCCCGGCCAGGGTGCTGTTATGGTGCGCTATGATCGCCTCGGCAGCCAGGAGTGGCGTATCCATACAGGTATGGGCATCGGCGACCAGAGTGGGGCTGAACCCCAGCTCAGCCGCGATCCGGCAACTCGTATCGACACAATACTGAGTCTTCATCCCGGCGATCACCAACTCAGTCACCCCCAGGGTCTTCAGCCTGTCGGCCAACCCCGTCCCCTGAAAGCAACTGGGTTGGCGCTTATCGAACAGGATATCCTTGGTCGCGTCCAGCTCCAGTTCGCTCAGGAGATGCCAGTTGCGGCTGCCGGCGGCCAGAGCCGAGCCTTGTGGCCCTGTGTGGCGCGCCGCCAGTATGGGCACGCCACGGCTGCGGGCCCTGGCGATGAGCCTATTGATGTTGCCGAGCACTCGCTGGCCGGCAAAGGGCCGCTCCAGGCCATGAAACAGCCCATGTTGCATATCGACAATCAGCAGTGCCGACTTGGGGACGGGGATATTTTCCATGCTAGTTCTCCTTTGGTTGCCAGGGCAGACGGAGAACGAAAAAGACCCCGCCATCGCTGGCGGGGTCTTGGGTATCAGGTTTTAATGAATCGCCCGCTACACACGCTCCGCCGAAGCAGTCGTGGTGGTGGTAGTGCTAATGTTTACTGTGCCTGGGCACGGGGCGATTGATATTTTCATCGTTTCAGGCTAATGAAAAACCAGGCTTGAGTCAACGAGTTAATTCGGCTTCCAAGCTCATGCCCGGATGCAGCAGCCATGGGATCCCAGATTGCCACCCCCAACTAAGTACTAGGCATCGCCGAGGCCCAGGCGGCCGCCAAAGCAGCAGCCAAAACTGCAGCCAAGAGTCATGACCCGCATCCGAGTCGGCCATGACTATACCTACGGGTTTTAGGTACCAGCTTTGCGTAAGGGCTTGGGGTAAGGGCATTACGTAAGGGCTTGGGGTAAGGGCATTACGTACCGGCTTGAATACGAGCCGCACCCCGAGAAAAATGACTTTTGGCATAGTGACTTATTCGGCTCTTGCCCTAGAATGGTCGGCAGATTTTGCCTTAAAGGATTAAGCCGCGTGCTGAAGAATCGCTTAACCAAAGAAGAAAGCCTGCTGATGTTTGCCGGCGCCTTCACCTGGGCCCTGGTCACTTGGGTCACGGTACTCAATAGCCAGGGCGCCGCCCGGCTGGCCAGCGCCGGCCTGTGCGGCCTGTTCCTGCTGCTGTTTCTGCTCATCGCCAGTGACATCCTGCCGAGGATGAGCAACTCACTCAGCAAACAGGCGCTGATGCTGCTCGCCGCCTCGGCCCTCGGGCTCATGTTCATGGACACTAGCCTCAGCCCGATACTCCTGGTGGTATGGGCCACTCTGTTGCCCGAGTTCTACTCCCGGCGCCGGGCCCTGGGCTTACTGTTACTGGTCAATGTCGGCTATTTCGCCATCATATATGGCTACTGGCATAGCCAGGATGCCTGGTTAACCATACTGATTTTCATTGGATTTCAGCTATTTGCCCTCAGCAGCAGCCTGGCTCGCTGCAACGAGCGCGAGGCGCGGGTCCAGCAAGAGCGCCTCAACCAACAGCTGCTAGCGACAAGATCCCTGCTGAGCCAGACAAGCCAGCAACAGGAGAGGCTGCGCATCGCCCGGGACTTGCACGACATCCTCGGCCACCAGCTGACGGCCCTGACGCTGCAACTGGAAGTGCTCAGCCATAAGGCGCCGTCTGAGCTGCAGGCCCAGGTGCAGCAGAGCAAAGAACTCGCCAAACAATTGCTGCAGGACATACGCGCCGTGGTGCGTGCCCAGCGACTGCAGAGTCATTTGGCGCTGCAGCCCCCCTTGAACGCACTCATGAGCCGCCTGCCGGGCGTCAGCTTGCACTGCGACGAGCTGGTCCCCCTGCAGTCGACCGAATTGGCCCAGGAGCTGCTGCTGGTGTTGCAGGAAGGCATCAGCAATGCCGTCAGGCATGGTCATGCGACCCAATTGCAGCTGACGCTGCAACGCCGGCAAGACACACTGCAGCTGCTGCTGACAGACAATGGCCGTGGCCTGAACCCAAGCCAAGAGGCGGGCACCGGCATCACTGGCATGCGTGAGCGACTGGCCAGATTTTCCGGCGAGGTCGAACTGCTCGCCAATACCAGGCAGACGGAAAATATCCGCGGCTGCTCATTACAGATACGAGTCAAGGAGCCCCAACATGGATAACCCGAGCCTGATGAATTCTCCCCAGGATGAGACGGGATCCCGGCATCCTGAGCCGCAGCGGCCAGGGCAAAGCATCAGCGTCGGCCTGGTGGAAGATCAACAGCTGGTCCGCCAGGGCATCGCCAGCCTGCTTGAAATTTCCGAGCATATCCGGGTGTGTTGGCAGGCCGAAAACGGCCAGCAAGCCCTGAGTCTGCTGGCACAAACGCCGGTCGATGTGTTGCTGAGCGACATTCGCATGCCGCGACTCGATGGCATAGGCATGCTGCAGCGACTGCGCGCCGATGGCAATCCGGTGCCTGTGCTCATGCTCACCACCTTCGATGACAACGAGTTATTCCTTGGCAGCATAGATGCCGGTGCCAATGGTTTTCTGCTTAAAGACGTGTCGCTGGACAAATTATGCCACGCCATCACCCAAGTGGCGGCCGGTGGTTGCCTGATCGAACCCGAGGTGCTGCAGCAACTGCAGGAACATAGACTGCAAGACGGCAAGGCCCATAACCCCCTGTCTGAGCGTGAAACCGACATACTGAGGCTAATCGCCGGCGGCTTGGCCAACAAGGAAATCGCCGCACAGGTGTTTCTGGCCGAAGGCACGGTCAAGAACCATGTCTCCAACATACTCGCCAAGCTCGACTGTCGCGACCGTACCCAGGCCGTGCTGCTGGCACTGGCACAGGGGCTGATTTAGGCCTAGTTGATAACCGACTCAAGCAGGTTGACTTGGGCAAGGTGACTCAAGCCTGGCTCAGGCTGCTTGCATTAGCTAACGAAAAAGGGCCCGCAGGCCCTTTTTCATTCAGCGGCTCACTCGCGCCATTCGACGCGCCAGCCCGGGTTAGATTCTGCTCCTAGGTTAAATTCATTTCCTGGATGATTTCATGCGCTATGGAGGGGGTGGTACAAACGGGTTTCTCATGCAGATCGGCTTTGAGTTGACCCTTGCGATGCTTCAAGGCGGCATCGAGTTTTTTCGCGGCGCAGGCAATGGCGGGATACATGATGGCATCATTGCCCGTGGCCGAAATTCGGCTACCCTCGTAATTGGTTCTGAGCTCGACTTCAAATTCACCGTGTTCCTTGGCTATGATGACATCGAGCGCGAGCAGGGATGGAAAGTGGCTGGCGATTTTGGAAAACTTCTCATTGACATGGGCTTTAACGGTGTCGGTGACATCAACATGATGACCAGAAAGATTTATTTTCATAGGTTTTCCTTTTTCTATTGAGTACATATATAGAGCTTGGGGCATTGCGGCTAAAACACAAGGGTATTCCCAAAATGCTGTCTCAGTCGGCAGGCCGCCTCGGGACCTATCGCTATTTCATCTGTACAGTTCGAGTCCATTCGATGCCGGGCAGGCAAAACAACCATCGGATTAAGAGATACCACCTCTGCCGCCACTTGTAAAACATTGAGGTAAAATTCTGCGCCGCCATCACATAAATCCGCCCCCCTAGCAGAAAAAGGGCAAGGGCTCATTGAGGCCCACACCCAATCACACTCTCGCCGCCAAAACTAAATGCTAATCTTTATCATTTACAATTATTGTATTAGAATAGCGCCACTTCGGCAGCTTTGAAATGCCAAGCCAGAACACAGAGACCTCAGCATGACTCACTCACCAGACAACAAGCGCCGGCAAGGCTGCCGCGACACTCAGGCCCTCGCCGCCGGGGCCATGCCCCTTGTCGCCAGGATTGCGGCCGCGATTTTTGGCGGTTATGCCTGCAGTGCCGTCTTCTGCGTCGCCCTGGCCCGGCTCTTGCCCCTGTCGAAGGCCGACAGCACCCTGACCGCCATGATGTCGTCATTTGTCCTGTATGCCGTGGCGGTCATCTATGCCTTCGGCGCCACCAGCGTCTGGCGGGTATGGGGGCTGCTCGCCGGCCTGCCACTGCTGTGTTACGCCTTACTCCAATTGCTTGGATAATCTATGAAAGACTCTTTCTTCCGCTCCATGACCTGGCTGCATACCTGGGCCGGCCTGCTGGTGTGCTGGGTATTGCTGCTGATTTTCTTTGCCGGCAGCCTGAGCTATTTCCGCCACGAAACCAGCCTCTGGTTTAAACCCGAACTCCATGCCGGCGTCTACCGTGACTATCGAGCCGAGGCGCTTGCCCCCCAGGTGCGCCAGGCCCAGGACTATCTGAGCCGACAGGCGCCCGGAGCCAGGAGCTGGTCCATAGAATTCCCCACCCAGCGCCACCCTTACCTGAGTTACGGCTGGCAGAAGCCGCCTTTGCCCGGCCAGAGACGGGGCGACAAGTTGGAACTGGCGGTCAGCGCCGACGGTCAGCGGGTGATCAGCCAAATCCGCGACAGCCGGGGTGGCGACTTCCTGTATCGGCTGCATTTCGACCTGCACTATCTGCCGCCCCTCTATGCCCGCTACCTGGTCGGCTTCTGTACCTTATTCATGTTGATCGCCCTAGTCTCCGGCATAGTGATACATAAGCGCATCTTCAAGGACTTCTTCAGCTTCCGCCGCGGCAAGGGCAATCGCAGCTGGCTCGACGTCCATAACCTGAGTTCTGTCCTGGCCCTGCCCTATCACCTGATGATCACCTACAGCGGCTTGATCACCCTGATGTTTATCTATATGCCATGGGCGATTCAGAGCCAATACCAGGGCGACAGAGACAGCTTCCTCCGGGAACTCAATCCTGTCAGGGTGCAGTTGGCGGCCAGTGGCCGGGCGGCGCCGCTGTTCGACATAGACAAGCTGTTGCCCCAAGTCGCAGCGCACTGGCAAGCACAGGCACTGGACAAGATAGTCATCAGCGACCCCGGGGATGAACACAGCCGCATCAAGGTCTATCTCAACACGGGCAGGAGCATCACGGATGAGCCCAGGGTCATGGTGTTCGATGGCGTCAGCGGCGACTTACTGCAGGCAAGTCCTGAACAGTTTTCAGCCGCCATGAGCACTTACGATACCTTCATGGCATTGCACACGGCGCGGTTCGCCGATCCCATGCTGAGACTGTTATTCTTCTGCTGTGGCCTCCTGGGCTATGCCATGGTGGCCACGGGCACCCTGATGTGGGCGCGCAAACTGCGCCAGCAAGAACAGAAACAACTCGCCAAGGGTCAGGCTGCCAGCCTGGGGCTGCGTCTGGTCGAGGGCCTGAACCTGAGTGTGATTGCCGGCCTGCCGCTGGCGACGGCAGCCTTCTTCTATGCCAATCGCTTGCTGCCGCCCGGCCTGGAGCAGCGGGCCCAGTGGGAAGTCCATGGTTTCTTCATCGCCTGGGGCTGTGTCGCCCTGACGGCGCTCGTCGATCGCAGCGTCAACAGCTGGCGCAACTGGCTGCTCTTGGCGGCCGGCCTGTGGGGACTATTGCCTGTGCTCAATGCCCTGACCTCACCCAGCGATCTGCTGCATAATGTCCTGAGCCGGCAGTGGGCCCTGGTGGGCGTCGATCTCATGGGACTGGTCTTTGGCTGCGGCTTATTCTATGCCGCCACCAAGTTGCGGGCAGACAAAGCGGTTTGGCGTGCCAAGACCCCTGTCCCTTCGAGGGCAAGCCTATGACGGGAACTGCTATAGCAGGAGTCATGATACCGGCCTTGATGGGACTGAGTTACCTGGGGTTGGCCTTGCTTGCCCTGGCCAAATTCGGCCATTTCCGTGAGGTGTTCGCCAGGGCGCCGAGCGCGGCCCAGTCGCGGGGGCTGAGTTACGCCGGCAGCCTGTTGCTGGCAACGGTATTTATCCTGTGTGGCCAGCGCTTTGGCTGGGGTTATGGCAGCCTGGTCTTCATGGGCCTGGCCAGCCTCAGCGGCTTCCTGTGCATAATGAACCTGTCTTTTTGCGCCCGTCTCATGCCCGGCGCCATGTGGGTAACGGGCTCGGTCAGCGCCCTGCTGGCATTGAACTGCTACTGAGCCCCCCGGCCGGGATCATCCTCCCCCGCAGACAGGAGCAGGTTCCTGGGATATAGTTGATTATCAGATCACAGATATCGAGTCGAATAAGGAGTCTCCAATGGGGTTTCAAGTCACAGTGGACTGGCAAGCCAGCGCCGGGACAGAGGAAGGTCAATTTTGCCGGGATCACCAGATAGCCTTCGGCAGCGGCCAGCGGCTGTTGGCATCATCGGCGAGCGAATACAATGGCAGCGCCGACAGAGTCAATCCGGAAGAGAGTCTGCTGGCGGCCCTGTCTTCTTGCCACATGCTCACCTTCCTCACCATAGCCCATCTGAAACGCCTGCCGGTGGCGAGCTATGTCGACCAGGCCAGCGCCGAGCTGGGCAAGAACCAGGCCGGAAGAACTGCCATCAGCCGGATACAGCTCAAGCCGGAAATCGTCTTCGCCGATGGCGTCGAGGTGACCCAGGAAGTACTGGAAAAAATGCATCAGAAGGCCCATGCCAATTGCTTCATCGCCAATAGCTTGTCGGCAGAGATAGCCATAGAGATAGACTGGCGCGCCGGGGCCTTGAGGCCCGGCTCCGAGGCCCAGGACTGAACCGGAAAAAAACCAAAAAAAAACGCCGCCGATCCGGGAACTAAGGAGTCGGCAGCGCCCTAAACTCACGCTTAACTTCTATAGGTGAATGTCTTGCGCCTCGGCACCTGGGCTCATGGGCCGGCCCTGCAGCGGCGGCACCGGCTTGGCCTTCAACTCCGCCTCAAGGTAGCTCAGCGCCTTTTCCAATTGGGCATCCCGGCCTGTGAAGGTCGCAAACGGCAGATTGTCCACTTCGATATCCGGGCTCACGCCACGGCCTTCGAGCACCCAACGGCCATCTATGGCGTATTGGGGATATTCGGCCACCCGCGCCATGCCCCTATCCGTCACCGCATTACGCCCGGATAGCCAGACACCGGCGCCGGCAGTCTGCTTGCCTATCAGGGGCGCCAACCCCAGCGCCTTGATCCCGGCGGAGAAAGTCTCACCGTCCGAGTAAGTCAGCTGATCCGTCAGCACGGCTAAATGACCGCGGAAAGTTTGCTGCATATTGGTGCTGGGCGAGCCATAGGTAGGTTGCCAGAAGGCCCAGGCCCGACGCAGCAGCTTCTCTATGATCCAGCTGTCGATGTTGCCACCGCGATTGCGGCGCACATCTATGATCAGCCCGTCCTTGTCATAGTGGGTATAAAACTCACGGGCGAAGCTGGCGATATCCCCGCTGCCCATGGCATACAAGTGCAGGTAACCTATCTTGCCCCGACTCGCCTCGCGCACCTTGGCGGCATTGTGTTCCACCCAGTCCAGATAGCGCAGCTTGGCATCGGCCTGAGTCGCTATCGGGGTGACCACTGTCTTGTGTTGCTGCCGATTGCGGGAAAGCGCCAGCAGCACTTGTTTGCCCGCCTGATTACGCAGCACCCGGCTCACCTCGGCCAGATCGGCCACCTTCTGGCCGTTGATGGCGCTGATGATATCTCCTTCTCTGGCATCGACGCCCATGCGCCTGAGCGGCGCCGCCTGTGAGGGCAGTTCGGGATCCGTTTGATAGATATGGGCAATCTTAACCCCGGCACTGGTCTGCAGCAGGCGGGCCCCGAGGCTGGACGCCTCTGGGGTATTGGCCGCAAGCTGCATGTCGCCGCCACGCACCTGGGAATGCAGCGCATTGAGTTCGCCCATCATCTGCATGAAGATGTCGTTGAGCTCATGCCTGTCGGTCAGGCGCGACAACAGGGGTTGATACTTGGCCTTGGTTGCCTGCCAGTCCAGGCCGCGCATCTGCTTGTCGAAGAAGGAATCCCTGTGCATCAGCCAGGCATCCTCGAACATCTGTTGCCACTCCTGCTGCGGCTCGATAGCCAGTTGCCACTGGGACATGGGCACCTTGGCCTGGCTGACATCGGCCGCCAACTTGTCACCGGCATCGACGATCAAGACTTCCTTGCCCTTGGCTTGCCTGCGGAGCAGGAGTTTCTTACCGTCGTTCGACACACTGTAGTCGACCACCCCGTCGGCAAAGGTGTCGAGCTTGGGCGCCTGGGCATTGAATTTTATCAGCTTCAGGCTCTGACTATCCCCACTGTCTGGGTTATCCAGCAGATAGAGCCTGTCATCGAGTGCCGCCAATTGAGTGTAATTCCCGGCTGCCACAGGTACTTGCCACAGACGCTGGTTCAGGCCGTCCCAATCGACCTTGAGCCTGACCTCGCTATCTGTCGCCTCATCCCTGTCCGCCTGGACACTGAGTTCCGTGGGTTTGGCGAAGGGGAAACTGGCCCGTTTATCCAGTGCCAAGGCGAACACCTGGGTGCGCTTGTCGAATACCGGCCCCATGTTTCTGTCGCCCCAGGGCGAGTTTGGGGTGGCGACAAACTGGCGGTTGGACAGGAAATACAGCCAATGGCCGTCGGTGCTGAAACTGGGAGAGAAGGACTCATACTTGTCGCTGGTCAGGGGTTCGGCCTTCTCTTGATCCAGTGAATACAGGACCAGCTGTGGCCGCTGTTTGCCCAATTCTGACTTGGTCAGGGCGATGAAGCGACTGTCGGGCGACCAGCGAATGTCCGCGTAGGGCCCCAGGCCCTCGCCCTTGGCGATGATCTTCTTGTTGCTATGCTTGTTGAGATCGAGCAACCAGACGTTGCCATCATAATCGTCGTGGGCGATGAAGCGTCCATCGGCCGACAGGTAGAGGTTCATCCTCAGGGTGCTGCCGTCCTTGGTGAGGCGCTTGGCCCCCTGGCTGCCATCGGCGGGAAATTGCCAGATCTCCTGCTCACCGCTGGCGTCGCTGATGCCATAGATCCAGCGCCCATCGGTGCTCATGATGGCATTGCGGATACGGCTGTTACCCGGCAGGTTCACAGTCACCAGGCGTGAGCCATCGGTGGCTGCGACCGCCACCTGGCTGCGGGCGGTGATCACCGCCTTATCCCCCTTGGGGGCCAGGCTGACCGAGGTGGCATAATCCATGGGATCTGTCACCCAATGCTCGCGGCGCTGGGCAAAATCCGATGTCAGGGCGATCTCCAGGCTGGTGTCCTTGCCGCTGGCGAGATCGAACAATTTGATGTCGGCCCCCTGCTGGAAGACGATACGTCCTCTATCCATGCGGGCGCCACGCACCTGCCAATCTTGGTAATGAGTGATTTGTTTGGGATCTGTGCCGTCGAGCGCCATGGACCAGAGATTGGCGTTGCCATCGCTGTCGCTGATGAAATAGAGCCTGTCCTGCCACAACATGGGGCGGCGCACCGAGCCCTGGTGAGCGGCCGTCAGAGGCTCGGCCTCGACCTTGGCATCCAATTTGAAGCGCCATAATTCGCCTTTGGCGCCGCCACGATAGACCTTGGCATTGTCGCCCGTGGTCTGCAGGCCGAAACGGGTGAAATACAGGTATTCGCCCCTGGCATCCACAACCCCTTCGACGGCATCGGCGAGCGGTAGATCTTCAGTGGTTAGGGTTTGAGGGTCGACTGTGCGCAGGACCCAGTAGTTCGCCGGACCCGAGGCATTGTCTGTGGCGTACAGCACCTTGCCATCCGGGGTCCAGCCTTGAACCCGCACCCGGCTATTTTCAAAACTGACCCGTTTGGCCAGGCCACCGGCGACAGGGATCACATAGACTTCGCCTATGCCGTCATAATTGGCGACATAAGCCACAAACTTGCCATCGGCGGAAATCACGGCCCCCAGCTCTTCCGCCGCCTGGCTGGTCAAGCGGTGCGCCTGAGGCTCGCCAAGGGTCTGAGTCCAGAGATCCCCTTCGGCGGTAAACACCAAGGTTTGATCGTGTAGGGCCGGAGCACGGTAATAGCCTAGGGTCGCTTCGGCTTGCCCGGCCGCCATGGCCGCTGCGCTCAAGGTACCCAGGGCCAGCATGCAGCAGACAAGGGAATGGCGAAGTTTCATGTGAGTCCTCTATCCTGTTGTTTTTAATTGTTAAGATCTTCCCTGCCACAAACTACCAGAGTTTGCCCGCAAGATCTGTAACTTAGGTCGGAAGAAGTTTTAGCAAATGTGTATGCCCTGGGAACGGACATGGGTGAGGCTGAGAGGCTTCAGTGAGTGGACAGGTTCGCCGGCTTGCTTGGTTGCCACTTGTCCAGGATAGCGTCCAGTTCGCCGCGCTTTTTCAGCGCCGCTATGGCCTGGTTGAAGTGCGTCAATAGGGCCGGCGAGGTCCCAAGCTTACTCAGCATCAGGTGGATCTCGTTCTTGCCGACCCGCAGCGCCAACGGATACAGGCTGAGATTGTGGTTTTTTCTGGCAATGTAGGGCATGGCGATGGCATCCCCCAGCACCAGATCCGCCCTGCCATGGCTGAGCATCTGCACCGAGGCCGTGGCATTGCTGCTGTATTCCAGGAGCCCTGCTTGCCTCAGGCGTGGCCCGTTTTCCTGATATGCCGGCCCATACCAACCAGCCTCGGGCACCAGCAAGCTCAGTCCCCGGGTCAGGATGTCGTTCCAGCTTGTCACCTGGAACTCATGCCTGTGTTGAGGCAGGACGAATAATTTCAGCTCTTCGCCGCGATAGCTGTCGGAGAAATAGGCATAGGTTTCCCGCTCTGGGGTGAAACTGGCGCCCATCATCAGGTCCAGCCGGCCGCTTCTGAGCATCTGGTGTGAACGTTTTGCCGGCAGGTAGATAAACTGCAGCTCGCAGCCCAGATACTCGGCCAGGCCTTGCAACATTTCCACGTCCAGCCCCCGGGGCAAGCCCGCGGCATCACGCCAGGCGTAGGGTGGCCATAGATCATAACCTACGCTCAAGGGGCGCTCGCAGTAGGGCTCGGAGGCGGGGGCCGCCCATGCGCCCTGGCCCAGCAGCAACAGGGCCACAGCCATGAGCCTCAAGCCAAGGCCGCGCATCTCTAGCTTGCTTAACCTTACGCTTCCTGGGTCTATGTGAGGGCTCCTCCGCATGCAGCGGCCAAAAAATAACGTCTTGCAACGCCGGCGGTATTCTCCCTCATACCCATCCGCTATTCGCCATCCGGTTCTTTATCGAATGACTGCCGCTGCCGAGTCAGCCAAGACTCGCCCGAGGGCAAGCCTGATTATCCTCCAGAGTGCTGCCGGCTGTCATGACTTAAATGCCCAGCCGGGGAAAAAGCCGGGCTGCCTTACGCGTGTTTTGTGGCCGGGAGGGCATAGGCTCGCGACTCAGCGGGCTCGGCCATCGGCCTGCTGTATCTCGGCCAACAATCTGAGCCAGAGTTCATGCCCGCCACTCTGTGCCGACTGCACCTCGGGAAAGCGCGCCTTCAGTCTCTGGGCGAAGGTTCTGGCACCGGCATAGTCTTCCTCATCCAGGTATTGCTGCAGTCGTTGCAGCGCCAGCGTCAGGTTGGCCAGGTCCGGCTCGGAGGCGGCCATCTCGGGCGTCGGCTCGGGCATAGGCTCGGACATAGGCTCGGACATAGGCTCGGGCATAGGCTCGGGCATAGTCATATCCGCAACCATAGTCTGTCTCTGCATCTCCGGCGCCTGTCGCAGCTTGGCCGCCGGCGCGCCGCCGGTTACCGCGGCATCGGATGCCGGAACCCGACTCGGCATGGGCGTCAACTCGGGCACGGCTTGCCGGTGCCAGGCATGAGGATCGAGCAACAAGAGCCCGGCCACCAGCAGAACCGAGGCCGCGGTAGACAAGGGCCAACGATAGGCGCGCCAGGGTGAAGACCGCGGCGGCTGGCCGGCCCCAGCCCCTTGCGCTTCGCCCGGTTGCAACTGCCTGCGGGCCAACGCCAATATCTCCCTATCCAACTCCAGTGACGCTTGCTCCTGTGCCGTCAGGCGATACAGGGCGGCAATTTCGGCCGCCAATGCCTGCTCTTGCTCACTCATATCATTGGATTTCATGGCTTCCCCCCTGCCATTTGGCGGCAACACAGTCCTTCAGGCTCCGATGCGCATAACGGATCCGGCTCTTGGTCGCCTCCAGCGTCACCCCGGCTATGTCGCTGATGACGGCGGCGGTGAACCCCATCTCCATGTTGAGCAGAAATGCCTCCTTCTGCACCTGGGGCAAGAGGCCGATACAAGTCTTGAGCAGGCTCGCCTTGTATGCCTGCATCAACTCGACATCGGGTCGATAACTGTCGGCCAATGCCTGCGGCTCCTGTCCCATATCCTGCTGCTGTTCTTCGGTAAATTCGCTCAAGGGTTTGACGGCCCGGACATGGTCGATCAGCAAGTTGTGGGCGATGCGATATAGCCAGGTCGTAAACTTGGCGCTGTGCTGGTAAGTCGATGCCGCCTTTATCACCCGGCTCCAGGTTTCCTGGTACAGATCTTCGGCCAGCTGCTTATCGCCCATCTGGCGTACGAAGTAGCGGTACAGGGCGCCCTTGTGTTTCAGGTATAAGCGCTCGAATGCCTCGATATCGCCTCGGCCGTAACTCAACATCAGGCCTTCATCCGTCTGTATTGATTCTCTTTGTTTGACTAACGCCACTGCTTCTCCAGCCTCCGATTAGAAATCCCTACCAGGTAAAACGGCTCAAGGTACCGGCTCAAAATAAGAGACGATTCCCCGCCCTGAGTTTGCCCGCTGCGGCCTCCCTTGTCTATCGACAGCCATGGTTTGCGGCCGGCTTCCCATGAAAGCGTCGATATTAACAACGCAGCTCGATCCCGAAAGGGTTTCTCTTTCTGCTTTTCTGCTTTTCTGCAAGCTCTAAGCCCCTGACCTGGCAGCCCGCCTCGAGCCCATGCATGAGTAAACGCCCCGGAGACGGTTTGTGTGCTAAATTTGGCACACCAACCTCGAACATTGGCAGGCGGAGATGGCCCCCAAAACCCAGGCGCTAACACAGAAGTCAGCACAGAAACCAACACAGGCGCTGACACTGGCACTTGTACCGTCACTTGTACCGGCATTGATCGCCAAGTTGTTCGAATGTGCCAGGCGACCGGGCTGGTGCCTTGCCATGCTGCTCATCCCTGGATTGGCCCAGGCGACGACGGACGACATCACGGACAAGATCAGCCTGCCACCTGGCTTCAGCATAGAAATCTATATAGACAAGATCCCCAATGCCCGCCAGATGGCCCTGGGCGATGACGGCAGCCTGTTCGTCGGCAGTCGCCGTGAGGGCCGGGTCTACGGCGTCAAGGACCTGGATGCCGATGGCCGCCCGGACAAGGTGTTCGTCCTGGCCAGCGAGCTGCAGATGCCCTCGGGCATCGCCTTTCATGACGGCGCCCTCTATGTCGCCGCCGTAGATAAGATACTGCGTTATCCGCGGATAGAAGCCTACCTCAGCGCCAAGCTGGCCCGGCCGGATCTCCCCCCGCCACAACCGCAGCTGGTGTTCGATGACTTGCCCTCCGAGACCCACCACGGCTGGAAGTACCTGAAATTCGCCCCGGACGGCGAGCTCTATATCCCCATAGGGGCGCCATGCAACATATGTGATGCCGGAAAAGACTACGCCAAGATCATCGGCTTGAATCTCACCACCAAAGCAACCCGGCTGATAGCCGCCGGGGTGCGCAACAGCGTCGGCTTCGATTGGCACCCCAAGACCCGGGAACTCTGGTTCACGGACAACGGCCGCGACATGCTCGGTGACGATGTTCCCTCGGATGAACTCAACCGGGTCGGGCGCGAAGGAGCGCACTTCGGTTATCCCTATATTCATCAAGGGGATCTGCCCGATCCCAAATTCGGCCGGGGCAAACGCCCACAGGATTACCAGGCCCCAGAGGTAAAGCTCGGTGCCCACGTGGCGGCACTGGGCATGACCTTCTATCGTGGCCAACAGTTCCCGGCGCCCTATAATCAGGGGATCTTCATCGCCGAACACGGTTCCTGGAATCGCAGCACCAAGGTGGGGTATAAGGTGAGTTTCGTCGCCCTTGATGGCAACAGGGTCGTCGGGCTGAGCGACTTTGCCAGCGGTTGGCTGCAGGGGGAGACTGTGCTCGGCCGTCCCGCCGATGTGCTGCAACTGCCGGACGGTTCCCTGCTGGTCGCCGACGATGCCAAGGGCAGAGTCTACCGGATAAGCTACCGAACACCCTCGGCCGCCCCAGGCACAGAGCCAGACTAAAGCCAACGCCAAAGGCGCCATTCCTTGGCTCAGCAGCCTGCCCAAACCTAGGCATTCCGGCGCTTTTATCCGCTATAAAAGAGGCAAAAAATACCCGGCTCATGTTATTATTCTGCGCCACAGGCTTCCCACCCTCGAGGGTCGCGGAAGCCGTGCCTGTACCCAAGCCTGACACAAGGCTACCTACATAAATAAAATCAGTAAGTTAAGGAGTTATCATGCAAGCCCTAGTTGCCGTTGTTATGGGTTCCAAGAGTGATTGGCCCACCATGGAAGCCGCTGCAGAGATCATGGATAAGCTGCAAGTGCCTTATCATGTGGAAGTGGTCTCGGCCCATAGAACCCCGGACAAGCTGATGGCATTTGCAGACTCGGCTGCAGATAAGGGCTTTAAAGTCATCATAGGCGGTGCAGGTGGTGCGGCGCATCTGCCGGGCATGATAGCCTCCAAGACCCGCCTGCCGGTACTGGGGGTCCCAGTGCAGAGCAAGGCCCTGTCGGGCATGGATAGCCTGTTATCCATAGTGCAGATGCCCAAGGGCATTGCGGTCGGCACCTTGGCCATAGGCACTGCCGGCGCCTTCAATGCCGGCCTGCTGGCCTGTCAGATCCTCGCCAACAACGACGCCGCCCTGGCGAGTCGCCTGGAGGCCTTCCGCGAAGAACAGACCCGCGCCGTGCTCGACAACCCGGATCCGAGGGAAGTCTGATGCCGCATAAGAATCAAAGAGTCTGGGTATTGGGTGACGGCCAACTCGGCGCCATGCTGACCCATGCGGGCCAACCTCTGGCGATCGACGTGCGTCCCGTGGATATCATGACCCCGAGCGATGCCATACTGCCGCTGGGGGCCAATGACATCATCACGGCCGAGCGCGAGCAATGGCCCGAATCTGCCCTCAGCCTGCAACTCAGCAGCCACCCACATTTCGTCAATGGGCCGGTATTTAGCCGCTTGGCCGACAGATACAGCCAGAAGAGCCTGCTCGATGAGCTGGCGATCCCCACCGCCCCCTGGGAACTGGTCGACGATAACACTCAGGTGAGCCGTTTGTATCAAACCTATGGCGAGCGAGTGCTGATGAAGCGCCGCACCGGCGGTTACGACGGCAAGGGCCAACATTGGCTGAAGCAGGCCGAAGCCGGCGAGATCCCCGCAGATTGGCGCAACCAGGCGATCGCCGAACAGGCCATCGCCTTCGAAGAAGAAGTGTCTCTGGTGGGCGTTCGTACCCGTGAGGGCCGCTGCGTCTTCTACCCGCTGGCACTGAACCTGCACCAGGACGGCATATTGATGGCGTCTATCGCCCCGCTGTCGCGCCTGAGTCATCTGCAGGCCCAGGCCGAAACCATGCTGACCGCCATCATGAACGAGCTGGAATATATCGGGGTGATGGCGATGGAATGTTTCCGGGTCGCCGACAGCTTGTTAGTCAATGAGCTGGCGCCCAGGGTGCATAACTCGGGTCACTGGACCCAGGCTGCGACCCACATGGATCAGTTCCAACTGCACCTGCGTGCCCTATGCTCATTGCCTATCCCCCAGCCTCAGGTTAACTTCCAGTGTGTGATGCTCAACCTCATCGGCATAGAGAAAGACGATCGCTGGCTGAGCCTGCCCAATGCCGAACTGTTCTGGTATAACAAGGAGGTACGCCCGGGTCGTAAGCTGGGGCATTTAAACCTGTCTATCCATGCCACAGAGCAGCTGAGCGGCAGCATTCAGGCCTTGCAGCAATGGATGCCGGCGCAATATCAGGCGCCACTGGCGTGGATACTGGCGGAGTTTGCCTGAGCCCACGGCGGCGAAGTGAGACCAAGCCCTCATCCCCGTCATCCATGATGGGGATGAGGAATAGCAGCCAAGGATTATAGGCTATCATATACAAAGGCTTATATTTCGGTGCCAGCCCCATGGCACCGCAGTCCGAGCCCGGTCAGCAGGGTAGCTGCATCGCCTAGCCTCTTTGAGTAGCTTTACCTCAGTCAAGGAATACACAGGTGTCAAGAAGAGACAAGCTTAAACCCCATAGAATAGATAACCTGAGTTACAGATACCACCTGCTGTTACTGGCGCTGCCCATGCTGTTATTCGTGCTGGTATTCATGTTTTATCCCAGGTTGGATGCCGTCACTGTGCTGCCGCTCATACTGCTTTGTACCATCTATCTGTTCGGATACAGCCTGAGCTACTACCTGTATCAGGGGCGTCTGAGTCGTCTATGGCAACATCTGGAACAAGTGGTCCATATCAATGACTCGACCTTCGAGCTGGTCCATCTCTCCAGCCAATACCAGGACGAGCACGCCTTTCTCAATGCCCTGCTGAACAAGGCGGTCAGCATAGTCGATGGCGCCGAGATGGGCAGCATCATAAGTGTGGATCCCGAGACCCAGAAGCTGAATTTCGAATCCTGTGTCGGCATGGATCTGCAGAAGCTGAGACAAGTCAGCTTCACCCTGGAACAAACCTTCGAATATCGCCTGACCCAGGGTCGCTGTGACAGGGTCGTGGTCATAAACGACATGGAAAACGTCAACTCGGGCAGCAGTCTGTCGGCAGAGAACCAGCGGCTCCTGCTGACGGCGGCGCAAATTCCCATAAGATCGACCCTCTCCAGTCCGATACACATAGATGGCAAACTCTACGCCATGCTCAATTTAGACAGCGGCCTGGCCGGCGCCTTCAGCGACTATGATCGCAATCTGGTGGGGATCCTCACCCACGAGGCCAGCAACGCCATTTCCCTGTATCAGAAGTCACAACAGATCCGCAAATTGGCCAGTTTCGATCCCCTTACCGGCCTGTACAACAGGCAAAGGTTCGAAGACTTGCTCGAACAATGGCCGCTCAAGAGCCGGCAGGATAGCTGGTTGTTGCTGTTGGACATGGATAACCTCAAGGGTATCAATGATTTCAGGGGACACCAGCAGGGCGACGAGGCCATCAGGAGCCTGACACGGGCGATGAAGAGCCAATGGCCGGAGCAGGCATTGCTGGCCCGATTCGGTGGCGATGAGTTTGTGGCGCTCTGCGAAGGCTCGGAGCAACAACTCGAGCAAGATATTGCCGCGCTGCGGGACAGGCTCAAGCAGGATGTCGATTATCCGTTGGAATTCAGTGTCGGCATGGCCAGGCTCGGTCCCGACTGGCAACAGGCACTCAAGGATGCCGACGCCGCCATGTACCGCCAGAAGCGCGAGCATAAGGCCCCCAAGGCCAAACACTTGGGCTAGCGACGCTTAACCGAAGAATAGACGCCACAGCCAGGACGAGTCGAGATCTTCCTGGCAGCGCTTGTACTGAGCCGCATAGCGCTTGGATCTGGCGTCGACCTTGGCGGCAACCTTCACCAACCACGCCTTGGATCTATAGCTGCCACGTTTATAACCGCCCCAGCCCTCGTGATAATTCAAGTATTGCTTGCCGGCATCCCACTTGGAAACCTTGTTGAGCTTGTGTGTCTTATAGATAAACCAGCCCATGAAATCCATGGCATCATCGAAATCGCTGCGGCTCGACCAGGAGTTCCCCGTCTCGCGCACATAATCATCCCAGGTCATGGTCTTCGCCTGGGCATAACCATAGGCATCGCTGGCACGCCCTATGGGAATGAAACCGAGAAAATACTCCATGGGCGGAGCGGCATCGTGTTTGAAGGAGCTTTCCTGATACATCATGGCGAGCGGCACGTGCACAGGCACGCCCCATTTCTCACGACTGTCCTTGGCGGCGTCATACCAAGATCTATGCTCCTGAAAAATAGCGCATAAATTATCAGGTTCTTTGGGCGGGGAAGTGGCACAAGCGGCCAACTGAGAGGCTAACAACAAGAGCGCAAAGCCCGGGAGGCATTTCATAGTGCAGCAAAACTCCATTTATATCGGCATGCCAGTGTCACATCGAATAGCCGCAGATGCAATTGCCGCATCTCAGTCGGGTGTCTGAATTAAGGCCGGCATAGGCTGAAAATCCGCATTGAAAGCCGCATAGACAATCAGCCGCACCTAGCGCTGCGACCCGGATAGGCGGCATTCGTGGGCTTCTTGCTGCCAGATGCCGGGTTGCCAATAACCTGGGTCATTGCCTTGGTAAGGCCTGTCTTGGTTGAATTTGGCGCCTAGATGATAGCGCTCATCGGCAGCCACGGTCACAGACAAGTTTTTAGGCACCCGCGCCGCCAGGGCGACCTTCAAGGCGGGATCATCGATCAGCTCCGCCAGGGTAAACTCATGTACTCCCGGCGACAGGGCGTAATTGGGTCTGGAGATCACCGCCTTGCCATCGAGATGGGTCACCACCACCCGGTACCAGTCGGTCCGGCTGTCGGGTTGCAGGTAGGCCGAAACAGTGCCACAGGCCTGGTCCGGGTCCGGCGCCGAGGCACAACCCGTCAGGCCGGCGGCCAACAAGATACCGCCGGCGCAACGCCAGCTCATCTATGGCTACCGAAATAGTCGGCCAGAAAATCATCGAAGCTTTCGCTGTGCTCGGCCTCGAGCGCACTCTGGGACGCCAGGGAAGCCAGGGCTTCTGCGCGATAGCCGGCAATGACCTCGTCCGACAGGGGGTAATCGCTCAATAGCCGATGATACTCATGGGCCAGGTCCATCACCCACTTGCCATGATCACAGTTCCGCGCCTTTATCTCCTGCAGCACACGCCCGGACAGAGTGAGATCCGGATCTGCTATCGCCGCAAACCAGGTCTCCAGCGCGACCTGGTAATCATTGTCGTCGCCATCGAGCAAGAGTGCCAAAGGTTTGAGCTCGCCGAACAATTCATTGAGCCAGGCCTCCCTGCCGATGGCCAGGCCGCCTCTTTGCAGTTCCAGCCCAGGCTTGCGACCTTCGCTCACCACCGCCTTGAGGTTGGCCGTCATCTCATTTTCCTCCTCGGCATTCGAGGGCGGCGAATCACTGAGCAGGCAATAGAGCAGGAAGAGATCCAGGAAACGCACCTGTGACGCCTCTATGCCGACAGGGCTGAAGGGGTTGACGTCCAATGCCCTGACTTCTATGTACTCGACTCCGGCCCGCGCCAAGGCTTCGGAGGGTTTCTCACCGGCGCGGGTGACGCGTTTGGCCCGGATAGGCGAATAAAATTCATTTTCTATCTGCAACACATTGGCATTGAGCTGCCGATACTCGCCGTCGACCTTGACCCCTATCTGGGCGAAGCTGACAGACGGCATATGGGTTGCCTGACTCACCCCGGCCAGATATGCGTCCAAGGAGTTGTAGCTTATGTTCAGGTTTTCCTGTTCCTTGTTGGTGTAGCCCAGGTCGCTCATCCGCAGGGAGGTGGCATAGGGCAAGTACAAGGTGCCCTTGCCCATGCTGCTGAAATTAAAGCTGCTGTTTTGTTCCTTGATGAAGGAGCCGCATAGGGCCGGCGAGGCACCAAACAGGTAAGGCAAGACCCACACCAGACGTCGGTAATTGCGGATCAGGCCGAAGTAAGACTCGGAGATGAACTGCGCCAACGGGCGCTTCTTGTCGCTCAGCTCATAGAGCCGCTGCCACAACTCATGGGAAACCGAGAAGTTGAAATGCACCCCGGAAATGATCTGCATCAGGGCGCCATACCTGAGGGTCAAGCCCTTGCGATATAAGGTCTTCATTCTGCCGATGTTCGAGCTGCCGTACTGGGCTATGGGGATGTCTTTCTCATCGCCGACGTAACAAGGCATGCTCACGGGCCACAACCATTGTCCATTCAGGTTACGGACACTGAAGGCGTGGGTTTCGGTCAGGCCCTCGAGCAATTCATCTATATCTGCGTGCACCGGGGTGATGAACTCCAGCAAGGCCTCGCTGTAATCTGTGGTAATCCGCGAATGGGTCAATGCCGAACCCAAGGCACGTGGATGCGGATCCTGGGCCAGCATGCCATGGGGATCTATCCTTAAGGCCTCACGCTCTATGCCACGTGAAATACCCAGGAGGGCGGTGCGCCCTTGGGCGTCCGAGAGATGCTCTACTAGTTGGCTGAATGACTTCAATGTACGTTTCTCTGGTTTATGGTTCGCTCACGCGACAAGGCCATCTGACCCTTGTCCTTGGTATTAGCCGGATCCGAATTATCAGCTCCAAAATAAGCTCAAACTCCTCGCGGGAGCAAGCCCATTTAGGCTATTGCCCGACAAAATAACTGTGATTGCACATTTCGTCACAGTTATTTGTCGACTATCTATATGAGGGCAAAAAGCATTTTTACAATGCCAATAACTTCACCTGGTAGCCGAGTGCCGATAATTCCGCCTCGATACTCGCCCTGTCACCGACAACCACAATCACCATTTGGTTGATATCCAATAGGTTATTGGCGAGTCGGTTCAACTCATCCTTGCTGATGCCGGCGATTATCTTCGCCTGTCGCGCGGTAAAATCCGCTGGCAGACGATAGCGCTGGATCATACGCATGAAACCCGCTTTCTGGTATGGGGTCTCGTAATCGAGCGCCTGTCCCTGGGAGATAGAGCTGCGCATGAAGGCCAATTCACTGTCCGTCAACCCAGAATCATGGTAACGCTTGAGCTCCTTGATTAGCTCACTCAATGCCGGCGCGGTAACATCGCTGCGCACGCTCGACGAGGCGCTGAACTGTCCCAGCTCGCTGCCCCCCGAGAAGTCGCTGCGGGCGCCATAGCTGTAGCCCTTGTCCTCACGCAGATTGAGATTAATACGGCTGTTAAACGCCCCGCCCAGGGGGTAGTTCATCAGGTATGCCCTGAAGTACTCCCCCGTGGCATCATAGGGTAAGGCCAGCTTGCCCAGCTTGATCACGGATTGGGCGGCACCCGGCTTATCCACCAGATAAACAGTCCCGGCATGCGGCTCGGGCAAGGGAGCCAGGGGCGGCAAGGGACTCGCCTTCCCCTGCCAGGCGGCAAAACCCGCCAACTTGCTCATGACTTCGGCCTGGGGTAAGTCTGCCACCACCACCATCTGGCTGTTGCCCGCCGTGTATTGCTCGGCGTAGAAGGCTTTGACATCCTCCAATGTCAGGGATGCAACCGATGCCAGAGTCCCTGAGCTGCTGACCCCGAGCGGGCTCTGCTCACCATAAAGCAACCGGGAAAACGCCTGATTGGCCAGATAATTGGCATCCGATTTCAGGTGCTCCAGGCTCTGCAATTGCTGTTGCTTGAGACGTTCGAAGTCGGCGGCATCGAAGGCCGGGGTGAACAGGTGTTCGTTCAAGAGCGCCAGGGTCTGATCCAGGTGTTCACTCAGGCTGGAGACCTTGATATAGCTCTGGTAATCCGAGGCACCGAAGCTCAGATGACTGCCGAGCATTTCCAGTGCCTGGGCCAGCTCTTCAGCGCTGTGGCTCCGGCTCGACTCATTCAGCATAGCGGCCGTCAAGCCCGCCAGGCCGGCCTTGGCCACAGGCACCAACCTATGGCCACCATCCAGGTAGATCACCAATTCCACGGTCGGGGTCTCCTGACTCCGGGTTCCCAGTACCGCTATGCCATTGGCCAGTTTATCCTGCCACAGGGTCGGCACCTTCAGCAGCGGCGCCGCACCCGGGAGCGGCACCTTGTTGCGATCAACATCCTCGGGAATGACGCTCTCGACCCGGATTGGCGTCGCCGTATCGGCAACCGCGGGCAGCAACTGCGCCTGGAAATTGTCCTGGTGCGCCACCAGCTGTCCCATGCCTTCGGGCACCACGCTCATCACCACACTGGGCTTGTCTTTGATGTATTGCTCGAACACCCGCATCACATCCTCTTTGGTGACGCTGGCGTAACGCGCCAGATCTGCGGCTATCATGTTGGGATTGCCGGCCAAGGTTTGGTTGAGTGCCAGGGTCGAGACCTTGCCTGAGACGCTCTGCAGACCGAAGATAGTATCCGCCTCGAATTGCACCTTGGCTTTTTCCAGATCCGCGTCCGTCACGCCCCGCAGTTCAAATTCGGCGATGGCGTCACGAATGCGCGCTTCTATCTCGGCGAGTTGCCCGCCCTTGGCCGGGTTAGCCAGGGCATAGACAGAGAATAGACAGGCCAGTTCCTGACAGGGGTGGCTCACCCCTGCCTGCACCGCATAGCCGTCTTTCACCAGATCTTTGTATATGAGCGATGTCTTGCCGCCGCCTATGATGTTGGCCAGCAGATCCAGCGCAGGCTCATCGGCGTGGCGGGCGTAAACCGTGGGGAAACCCAGGCGAATAAGCGGCAGGTGAACCTTGTCTTCCATCGACAGATAGCGAGTCTTGTCCAAGGTCATCAAAGACTTGGCCACGGCGCTCACAGCCGGGCCGCTGGGAATGGCCGCAAAATACTTGTCGACCCAGGCCAGCGCCTGGGCTTCATCGAAGTCCCCGCCTATGGTGAGGGTGGCGTTGTTGGGGCCATACCAGCGCTGGAAGAACTGCTTCACATCATCGACAGTGGCCCTGTCCAAATCTGCGGGCCAGCCGATCACAGGCCAGGAATAGGGATGCCCGAGTGGGTAGAGGGCCTGATTGAACTTCTCATCCATGCGGCCGTAAGGGCGGTTGTCTATGCGCTGGGCGCGCTCATTCTTCACCGTCTCGCGTTGCACCTCAAATTTCTTCTCGGTCAGTGCCGGCAGGAGGAAGCCCATGCGATCTGACTCGAGCCAGAGCATCTTCTCCAGCTGGTTGCTCGGCACTGTCTCGAAATAATTGGTTCTGTCGTTGTTGGTGGTGCCGTTCAAATTACCGCCGGCCTCTGTGACCAACTTGAAATGCTGCTCGTCGGCAACGTGTTCCGAGCCCTGGAACATCATGTGTTCGAACAGATGAGCGAAACCGCTGCGGCCCGCCACCTCCCGAGCCGAACCCACATGGTAAGTCACATCCACATGCACCAAAGGATCCGAATCGTCCCGATGCAGGATAAGGGTCAAGCCATTGGCCAGACGGTATTTCTTATAGGGGATCCCCACCTGTCCATCCTTGACGGCCACGGCTTCGATGAAGCTCACGCCCTGGGGCAGGGCCGGGGTAGAGGCCTCGTTGGCACAGCCCAACAGGGCCAGGGCAACCGAGGTCGCCAATATCCATTTCTTCAAACTTATCTCCTTCGTCAGCCGAGTCGCTCACTCGGCGGTATTCAGTGCGTTCGGCGCTCAAGCCTCCAGGCGGAGCCTTCTCTCCGCATAGCCAGAGGCAATCTTGAATGCCTGACCCGGGGACGAGGCCAAAGTTGCCCCGGCGGCGCAATTCGAGTTCAGACCAACCTGACTCAGGCAACCATACCCAGGCAACCTTACTCCGGCAATCAGGGCTTAGCGAATGATAAATTGTGACTTTTTATTGCCTGACCCCCAGCTGCCCCGACGGCTATCTTACTCCCGATGCTAAAGTTATGACAACAAGCTCATTTATCACAATAAGTTATAATAAAAACGCTTTGGTATCCTGCGGCCGCTATGGATACAATGGCCAATCGCGATCGGCTCTTTGCACTGCGCCAGCTGTCATGGAGGATGCCCCATGGTCCACAAGACAGACTCGAAACTCACTTTACACTTGGAATACTCATGATTTTTCAAACTCTTAAACGCATTCCTTTCTGGCAAAAAGTCCTTGCAGGCTTTTTCCTCGGAGCCTTGGCCGGGGTCATTTTTGGCGAGTCTGCTACCCAGCTCAAGCCTCTGGGGGATCTCTTCATCGCCGCCATCAAGATGCTGGTTGCCCCGCTGGTCTTCTGTGCCATAGTGGTGAGCATCACCTCCATGGGGTCGCAGGTGAGCCTCAAGCGCCTGAGTTTCAAGACCCTGGCCATGTTTATGCTCACAGGCACCATAGCCTCCCTGATAGGCCTGGCCATCGGCAGCATGATAGACATGGGCGGCTCCATGCAGCTGGTCGCGGGTGAAGTGCGTGAGCGCAACATTCCCGGCTTCGCCCAGGTGCTGCTGGATATGATCCCGGTCAACCCCTTCGCCTCGCTGGCCCAAGGCAAGGTATTGCAGATCATAGTGTTCGCCGCCCTGGTCGGCATCGCCATCAACAAGGTGGGCGACAAGGCGACACCGCTGAAACAAGCCATAGAAGCCGGTGCCGAAGTCATGTTCCAGTTGACCCGCATGGTGCTGCAGTTGACCCCTATAGGCGTCTTCGGCCTGATGGCCTGGGTGGTGGGTGAATACGGCTTATCGACCCTGTTGCCGCTGGGGAAATTCATCGGTGCCATCTACCTGGCGGCGCTGATCCACATCATCTTCGTCTATGGGGGGCTGGTGAAATTCGGCGCCGGCCTGAGCCCGCTGCAATTCTTCCGTAAGGCCATGCCGGCACAGCTGGTCGCCTTCAGCACGGCTTCAAGCTTCGGCACCCTGCCTGCCAGCACCCGCTGCGTCGAGTCCATGGGGGTATCCAAGCGTTACAGTGCCTTCGTACTGCCGCTGGGCGCCACCATGAACATGGATGGCTGTGGCGGCATCTACCCCGCCATCGCCGCCATCTTCATCGCCCAGATCTATGGTATTCCACTCGATGCCACCGATTATGTACTGATTGCCGTGACTGCGACCGTCGCCTCCGTCGGCACCGCCGGCGTGCCCGGCAGTGCCATGGTGATGCTGACTGTGACTCTGGGGGTGATAGGCCTGCCGCTGGAAGGCATCGCCTTCATCGCCGCCATCGACAGGGTGATAGACATGATACGCACAGCCACCAATGTCACGGGTGACATGATGACAGCCGTGGTGATCGGCAAGTCGGAGCAGCAGCTGGATCTCGCTCAGTTCTATGCCAACGATCTCGCCGCCACATCGACAGCAGAAGCCGACGACACAGACATGGCGGCCAGCCCGGAGCGCGCCGCCGGCTAAGGACAATCGAGTCAGGATAACAAGGCCGCGCAAGCGGCCTTTTTAATGGCGAAAAATCGGCCTGCCTGGGTCAGTCTCTCCACAGAGCGCCACTATATCTTCGAGCATTGTCCTCAAGCATTGTCTTCAAGACAATGCCTTGCCTAAAGTGCTTTCAATCCCACCGAATGACCGGATATTTAATGCGATTGGTATTATACTCATTGCTATTCAAACGATTAGAATCAAATCTATGGCCAAACTCTTCCTGCTGCCGCTCCTCCTGTGCCTGTTATGGACCCTCTTCCTGCGCATCAACGGCGTGTCGCTGAAACAAGGCAGCAAGGGATTTGGCTACATACTGGGGATCAGTGCCATCATCTGGCTGATGTTTGCGGTCCTGCTATGGCTAACCTCGGGACAGAATCAAGCCAACTATTGAGTCGCACACGCGCATCCCTGGCCCTCATGTCAGTTCCAGCCATGAAACAGCCGGCAGGGTTGCCGGCTGCGGGTTTTAGCTTGGGAGCCAACCCGCCCTAACCCAGGACGGCGAGCAAGATGCCAGCGGCCACGGCAGAACCCAGCACGCCGGCCACATTCGGCCCCATGGCATGCATCAAGAGATAGTTATGCTGATTGGCTTCCAGACCGACCTTATTCACCACCCTGGCCGCCATAGGCACGGCCGAGACCCCGGCCGCACCTATCAGGGGATTGACCTTGCCGCCCGACAGCTTGCACATCAGTTTGGCCATCAGCACCCCGGTGGCAGTACCTATGCCGAAGGCGACGGCGCCCAGCAGCAAAATACCCAGGGTCTCCTGTCGCAGGAACTGCGCCGCCGACAACTTGGAGCCCACGGCTAAGCCGAGGAAGATGGTGACTATGTTGATCAGCTCGTTCTGCGCCGTCTTGGAGAGTCTATCGACCACCCCGGATTCGCGCATCAGGTTCCCCAGACAGAACATGCCCACCAGCGGCGTGGCCGCCGGCAGAAAGAGTATGGTCAGTCCGAGCACCATGAGCGGAAAGATAACCTTCTCCTTCTTACTCACCTCACGCAGCTGCTCCATCTTGATTTCCCGCTCCGCCTGGGTCGTCAGCAGGCGCATGATAGGCGGCTGTATGATGGGCACCAATGCCATGTAGGAGTACGCCGCTACGGCTATGGCTCCCAGGAGTTCGGGTGCCAGCTTGGAGGCCAGGAAGATGGCCGTGGGTCCATCCGCCCCGCCTATGATGGCGATCGCGGCGGCATCCTTCATGCTGAACTCGAACCCAGGCACCAGGTTCAGGGCTATGGCGCCTATCAGGGTGGCAAAGATCCCGAACTGGGCGGCGGCGCCGAGCAACAAGGTCTTGGGATTGGCGATCAGGGCACCGAAATCCGTCAAGGCCCCCACCCCCATGAAGATCAACAGCGGAAACACCCCGGTTTCTATGCCCACATGGTAGGCGTAATACAGCATGCCGCCCTCTTCGGTGAAACCTGCATGGGGAATGTTAGCCAGCACGGCGCCGAAGCCGATAGGCAACAGCAGCAGCGGCTCGAAGCCCCTGACGATCGCCAGATACAGCAATAGCCCACCGACGGCCATCATCAGCATTTGCCCAGGGGTAAAATGCGCTATGCCTGTCTCGGCCCAGAACGCCATTAATCCATCCATAAAGACTCCTAGGCCAAGGCCAACAATTGAGAACCCACGGCGACCACATCGCCCTCTTTCACCCACAGCTTGGCGATGATGCCATCGGCCTGGGCCCGCAACTCGGTTTCCATCTTCATGGCCTCCAATATGATCACCACATCGCCTTCGCGTACCGCGTCACCGGCGGCGACATTCACCTTGAAGATGTTGCCCGACAGCGGCGCACTCATCTCGAGCCTTATCTCGCCGGCCGCGGGGGAATTTCCGGGGATGGCGGCTGCACTTGGCGTCGGCAGGCTGACCACTGCGCCCGTCTCGGCTGCGACTATCTGGCTGATCTCGCCACCGGGACTGACTTCGACCACGAAGCTCTGGCCTTCGACCTTGACCCTATAGGTCTCGGGGCCGCAGGGGGCAGCCGGCGCCGTCGCTAGCTGCGGCTCGGACTCGGGTCTGGCTTCGAAGGCCGAGGGATCGTCGCGGTGCTTGAGGAACTGCAGGCCTATCTGGGGAAAGAGCGCATAGGTGAGCACATCGTCATCCAGCTCTGTGGCCAGGCGGATCCCTTGTTCCCTGGCCTTGAGCGCCAGCTCTTCACGCAGCTTATCCAGTTCAGGTGCCAGCAGATCCGCAGGACGGCAACTGATAGCCTCGGCGCCTTGCAGCACCCTGGCCTGCAGCTCGGCATTGACAGGTGCCGGGGTGGCGCCGTATTCGCCCTTGAGCACCCCTTCGGTCTCCTTGGTCAGCGACTTGTAGCGTTCGCCCATCAGCACATTGATCACCGCCTGAGTGCCGACTATCTGTGAGGTGGGGGTGACCAGTGGCAGAAAGCCCAAATCCTCACGCACTCTGGGGATCTCCTCGAGCACGGCATCCATCTTGTCGCCGGCGCCCTGCTCCCTGAGCTGGCTCTCCATATTGGTCAGCATGCCGCCAGGTACCTGCGCCCGCAGGATCCTGGAGTCTATGCCCTTGAGTGCCCCTTCGAAGCGGGCATACTTCTTGCGCACCTCACGGAAATAGGCGGCAATGTCTTCGAGCAGCTGCATGTCATACCCAGTGGCGCGACTCGTGTCTTCGACCATGGCCACCAGGGTCTCGGTGGCGCTATGACCATAGGTCTGGCTCATGGAGGAGATGGCGGTATCCAGCACATCTATGCCCGCTTCTATCGCCTTCTGGTAGGTGGCGGTGCTCAGGCCCGTGGTGGCATGGCACTGCATGGATAACACCAGCCCCGTCTGGGCCTTGAGACGACTGACCAGCTCGAAGGCCTGCATAGGCTTAAGCAACCCTGCCATGTCTTTGATACATAGGGAATGGCACCCCATATCCTCCAGGCGCTTGCCCATGTCGACCCAGGTATCGAGCGTGTGCACCGGACTCGTGGTATAGGAAATGGTGCCCTGGGCGTGGCCACCGACCCGGCTCACCGCCTTGACCGCCGTCTCCAGATTACGCACATCGTTCATGGCATCGAAGATACGGAACACATCGACGCCATTTTCATGGGCGCGCTCGACGAAACGGTGCACCAAGTCGTCGGCATAGTGACGATAGCCCAATAGATTTTGCCCACGCAGCAGCATCTGCTGTGGCGTGTTGGGCATCAGCTTCTTCAATTCGCGGATCCGCTCCCAGGGATCTTCCCCCAGATAACGAATGCAGGCGTCGAAGGTCGCGCCACCCCAGGACTCCAGCGACCAAAAGCCGACCTTGTCCAGCAAGGGGGCGATCGGCAACATATCTTCGATACGCAGCCGGGTGGCAAGCAGTGACTGATGTGCATCTCTGAGGACCACATCGGTTAAGGCTAACGACTTACTCATAATCATCCCCAAATAAGCTTAATCATGCCGAGGCACGGTATTGATGAACCGCCGAACTGATGGCGGCAACGAGTCTCGAGTCCAGCGCCGGCATAGGCTGCTCCGACATAGACGGCGTCGACGCCTCGTTAGCGCGACTCAAGCATCTGGCGACCAGCTCCACCCCGAGAATGAGGATCCCCAGAAACAGGAATACCAATCCCATGCCCAGCACCATGATGCCGAGGGCATCCACGAGCTGTTGTGTTAACGATGTCATAGCTTCCTCCCAGAGTAAGATTCCCTTGTCCGCCATTCGGCTGTTGCGACTTACAAACACGCCAAGCGCATAGTTATTCGCAGCAGCAGAGTTTAAATTCAGCCAGAAAGCACATAACCAATAGTTCAAGACGTAATAACTGCAAAAAAACGCTAAAAAATATAACCAATTCGCAACAAGATTGCCAACACATTGTAAATTGGTCTTACCAAATAGAATATTTTTATCCGAGACGAATGAAGATAAGCCAGCAAAGGCTGCTGAAAATTATTGATACATGACAAGCAAAGCGATTATTGCCACAAAAAACCAAGTTGAGCATATTTCATGCGCAGTTATTTAACGCTCGAAAAGTCAAACGCATGGCCGAGATGGAACACCATGACAATTTATGCACCCGGAGCATAAGGATCTCCAGGGTCAGGTATGAGGGGCGTGGGCCGGCTATGGTTCTATGGCTCTATGGTCAATACAGGGGCTATGGCCAGGACAGGGGCAAAGCCTGAGGCCATGATAAAGACCAGGGACATGGCTGGGCTATCTGCTATCTGCTATCTGCTATCTGCTATCTGCTATCTGCTATCTATAGAAGTAGAAGTAGGAGCAGCTATGGAAGAAAGGATAGAAAAGAAGCAAAGGGCCGGTCGGCGCCGGGCCTGGGATAGAGGCCAACGGCAATAGAAAAGCCAAACAAAAACGCCCCGCATTGCTGCAGGGCGTTTATCTTACTATTGCTATTGCATATTTGGTGCGCGTGGAAGGAGTCGAACCTCCGACCGCCTGGTTCGTAGCCAGGTACTCTATCCAGCTGAGCTACACGCGCAAAACTTGGGCTAATAGATATTAGCAGAATAATGGCGGAGAAGGAGGGATTCGAACCCTCGATGGGAGTTAAAGCCCATACTCCCTTAGCAGGGGAGCGCCTTCGGCCACTCGGCCACCTCTCCGCAAACTGTGCATCCGGGATCTCATGGGAACCAAACTCGGTTCATAAGAGCTGCCAGATGACTGAATTGGTGCGCGTGGAAGGAGTCGAACCTCCGACCGCCTGGTTCGTAGCCAGGTACTCTATCCAGCTGAGCTACACGCGCATGTTTAACTTTTTGTGTGGCAGGTATGGAATGAGTCGAACCTTCGACGCAAACCTACCCTTCGACTGCACACACTGACAAAATATTCATCTCATCAGTTTTAACTTGGTGCGTGACAGGTATGGAGTGAGTCGAACCTTCGACTTCATACATACCTTTCTACCGCACACACTGACAAAATATTCATCTCATCAGCATTGAATTGGTGCGCGTGGAAGGAGTCGAACCTCCGACCGCCTGGTTCGTAGCCAGGTACTCTATCCAGCTGAGCTACACGCGCATTTTTAAACATAAAGTAAGCAGAGGATTTGGTGCGCGTGGAAGGAGTCGAACCTCCGACCGCCTGGTTCGTAGCCAGGTACTCTATCCAGCTGAGCTACACGCGCATTTCAAATATTCGTTACAACTGATGCAAAACTGATTGAGTTAAAGATTAACTAATGCAGAAATGGTGCGCGTGGAAGGAGTCGAACCTCCGACCGCCTGGTTCGTAGCCAGGTACTCTATCCAGCTGAGCTACACGCGCGAATTGTATCGTACTGCTTTGATAAAAAATGGTGCGCGTGGAAGGAGTCGAACCTCCGACCGCCTGGTTCGTAGCCAGGTACTCTATCCAGCTGAGCTACACGCGCACTTTTTCTATCGGTAAGAAATGGCGGAGAAGGAGGGATTCGAACCCTCGATGGGAGTTAAAGCCCATACTCCCTTAGCAGGGGAGCGCCTTCGGCCACTCGGCCACCTCTCCGTTTTCTTGGCGCACATATTACTGTTTGACGAAAATAAGTCAAACCCTTTTTCCCAAACCAATCCCATTTGAACTGTTTTTAAGCACATTGGCTGTATATCACGCCAATGTGTTGATTTAGAGGTTCTTTGGCAGCAGAAAATAAAAAAGCCAGTTAAAAAACTGACTCTTCTACGGTGTGGCATGCCTCATTCTGAATCGCTCAGAAATTGCCGCCTTCAGAAGGTGTACCCGATTTTTCAGATTGAATGCGTTGGTAGATCTCTTCACGATGAACAGAAACTTCTTTCGGCGCATTCACGCCGATACGCACCTGATTACCTTTTACCCCAAGTACTGTGACTGTGACTTCATCACCAATCATCAGTGTTTCGCCAACACGACGAGTCAAAATCAGCATTCGATTGCTCCTTTAGTTTCCATTTCAGCTTACATACGGCACGCATCCGTTATATGAGCTTATTATAAGGTCAGCTTAGTACAAATTAATAGTATTCAATACTAAAACGGTTATTTAATTACACCCTGTCGAGCCCAAGGGTCTGATGCAACAACCTGACCCCGTTATGCAGCTCTGCTTCATCGATAAGGATGGACACTATTCGCTGAGACCTTGAGAGTAACCTAACATGGATCCCTTGGCTTCCCAAAATATTGTTAACCTGACTGATCAGTCCAGTGTCGGGGGGTAAGCGGCTGCCCACCAACGACACTTTAACCAGCTGCTTATGGTACTCCACCTTACCCAAGCCCAGACACTGACTCTGGCGGTCGAGCTGCTTCAGGGCCGTGACCAGAAAATCCGCCGCCAGCGAAACCTGGAACAGCTGGAGCCCGGACTGGTCCTGGGCATCTTGGCACCATAGCTCGGCCTCGGCGCCCAGCCCCTCGAGACAATCCCTGAGTAAGGCCTCGTTGGCCGGCGGGCATTCGATACTGAGCCAGACACGCGCCCTGCAGACGGCAATCCCCTGTACCGAGCCCACGGCATCCGCGGCTTCGGCATGCTGCACCAGGGTACCCGGACCGGGTTCGAAGCTCGACAGCACCCTCAAAGGCACTAGGTAACGTTTGGCATAGGCGACCGAATCCGGATGCAACACCTTGGCCCCCAACCTCGCCATGTCGAACATCACCTCAAAACTCATGCCGTCGAGTTTTCTGGCACTCGGCGTCAAGTGAGGATCTGTGGTGAACACCCCGGCGACATCTGTGTAGATCTGGCACTCATTGGCCCCCATGGCCGCTGCCAATGCGACCGCCGTGGTATCTGAGCCGCCACGGCCCAAGGTCGTCACTTCGCCATTGCTATCCCGGCCCTGAAACCCGGCCACCACAGGAATAACCCCCTCGGCCAACAAGGCCTCGAGCAACTGAGTGTCCACCCTTTGAATACTGGCGCCACCGAACTGACTGTCGGTATGTATCTGTACCTGACTGCCGAGCAGAGATCTGGCCCTTAGGCCCCGCCGCTGCAGCGCCATCGCCATCAGGGCTATGCTGATCTGTTCACCGGTCGAGACCAGCATGTCTCTCTCACGCAGCAGCGCATACTCGCAGCCCTCGCCGAGTGCATCTGCGCTGGAGGCGATATTCGACGCCAGGGAAAATAACCTGTTAGTCTCACCGGCCATCGCCGAGAGTACCAAGATCTGACGCTCACCTGCGTGAGCGGATTTTGCTATCTGCTCGGCGACCGCCTCGATACGCTCAATCGAGCCTACCGAGGTGCCACCGAACTTCTTCACAAAAAGCTTGCTACTACTAAGCTTTCGTTTTTCGGGCACTTTGACCTCTTAACTTTGTCTTTAACAGAACCGAGCCTTAAGCCAGACGCTCCGTTACCCAAGGCAAGGCTAGCGCCAATGCCGAGTCCAAGTGCTCTGGTTGAGTGCCACCGGCCTGGGCCATGTCGGGGCGACCACCGCCCTTTCCGCCCACCTGACTGGCGACCATGGCCACCAACTCGCCGGCCTTGATCTTGGCGGTCAGATCGTTACTGACGCCGGCGATCAGGTTGACCTTGCCGTCTTTGGCCGTGCCCAGCACTATGACGGCGGACTTGAGCTTCTGCTTGAGTTCATCCTGCAGTCCGCGCAGCGAACCAGGATCGACCCCTTCGAGTTTCTTGATCAGCACTTTTACGCCATTGATGGCGACGGCATCTGTGGCCAGATCGGCACTGGCAGCGGCGGCGAGCTTGTCCTTGAGCTGTGACAGCTCTTTCTCCAGCGACTTCATCTTGTCCAGCTGCGCCTTGAGCTTAACCACGACAGAGCCGGCATCGCCCTTGAGCAGAGATGCGGCTTCGGCAAGCTCGGCCTGCTGAGCGGCGACAAACGCCATGGCGGCGGCACCTGTCACCGCCTCGATGCGGCGCACACCGGCGGCGATACCGCTTTCCGAGGTGATCTTGAACAGACCTATGTCACCACTGCGGCCCACATGGGTACCACCGCAGAGCTCGACCGAGAAGTCACCCATGGTGACGACCCGCACCTGGGCGTCATATTTCTCACCGAACAGCGCCATGGCGCCCTTCTCTTTGGCTTGATCTATGTCCATCACAGCCGTTTTCAGCTCATGATTGAGACGTATCTGGGCATTGACCAGATCTTCGACCCGCTGCAGCTCCTCTGGCTTGACCGCTTCGAAGTGCGAGAAGTCGAATCTCAGGCGTTCAGGGTCGACCAAGGAGCCTTTCTGGGTCACATGGGTGCCCAATATCTGCCGCAGCGCCGCGTGCAGTAAGTGAGTCACAGAGTGATTGAGCTGGGTGCGTTGACGCAGTGTCTGCTCCACCCTCGCCTCCAGCACTTGTCCGAGTGACAGGCTGCCCGAGGTCAGGACACCCTGATGACCCGTTGCCTGACCGTATTTCTGGGTATCTGTCACATCGAAGACGATACCGCTGGCCAGCAACTGGCCCTTATCACCCACCTGACCACCCGACTCGGCATAGAAAGGCGTCGAATCCAGCACCACCACGGCGTTGTCACCCGCGGCGATGGCGTCGACGGCCACGCCGTCGACATAGAGTCCGGTCACCTTGCCCTCGGCGGCTAACTGGGTATAACCGCAGAACTCTGTCTGTGCATCTATCTTGAGGCCGGCATTATAATCTGTGCCGAAGTTGCCTGCCGCCTGGGCCCGGCTGCGCTGCTCGGCCATGGCGACATCGAAACCTAACTCATCCACTGTGATGTTGCGCTCACGACAGACGTCGGCGGTCAAATCCACGGGGAAGCCATAGGTGTCATACAGCTTGAAGACGGTTTCGCCGTCCAAAGTGTCACCCTCGAGTTCGTTCAGGGCGTTATCCAGTATCCCCAGGCCGCGCTCCAGAGTGCGGGCAAACTGCTCTTCTTCGGCCTTGAGGGCCTTCTCGACTATGGCTTGCGTCTCGGCCAGGCCCTTGGCCGCATCGCCCATGACGGCAATCAGGGTAGGCACCAGCTTGTAGAAGAAGGTTTCGGTGGCGCCCAGCTTGTTGCCATGGCGCACCGCGCGGCGAATGATGCGACGCAGCACATAGCCACGGCCTTCGTTCGATGGCATCACCCCATCGGCCACCAAGAAGGCGCAGGAGCGGATATGATCTGCGATCACCCGCAGCGATTTATTCTCTAAGTCGGTGACGCCTATGATCTCGGCCGCCTTGGCGATCAGCGCCTTGAAAATATCTATCTCATAGTTGGAGTGCACCCCCTGCATGATGGCGGCGATACGCTCTATGCCCATGCCGGTATCGACCGAAGGCTTAGGCAAGGGTTCCATGGTCCCGTCTGAGTGACGGTTATATTGCATGAAGACTATGTTCCAGATCTCGATGAAACGATCGCCATCTTCCTCTGGGGTGCCGGGACGGCCGCCCCAGATATGCTCGCCATGATCATAGAAAATTTCGGTGCAGGGACCACATGGGCCTGTGTCACCCATCTGCCAGAAGTTATCCGACGCATAGGCCGCACCCTTGTTGTCGCCTATGCGGATGATGTTTTCTTTGGGCACGCCTATCTTCTGAGCCCAGATGTCGAAGGCTTCATCGTCCGTCTCGTACACAGTCACGCACAGACGCTCTTTGGGCAGTTGCAGGGTCTCGGTCAGGAAGGTCCAGGCGTAACGAATCGCCTCTTCCTTGAAGTAATCGCCGAAGCTGAAGTTACCCAGCATCTCGAAAAAGGTGTGATGCCTGGCCGTGTAGCCCACGTTATCCAAATCGTTATGCTTACCACCGGCGCGCACGCAGCGTTGTGAGCTCGTGGCTCGGGTATAGCTGCGCTTATCCATCCCCAGGAAGACATCTTTAAACTGGTTCATTCCGGCGTTATTGAAGAGCAAGGTAGGATCATTGCCTGGCACCAGGGAACTGCTGTCCACTATCTGGTGACCATTCTTGCTGAAAAACTCCAGGAAAGCGCTTCTAAGCTCTGCGGTGGTTTGATACATGAAATCATCCTGAATTGGGTAAGTCTGAATTAAACAACATCCGGGTTGGCGATGCAGCCAGAATGCCTATTTTTCCCAGCATTATAAGCAGACTGAAGGAGTACGACCAGTGCTGTTTGGCAGATAGCGGGCCGGGAGTGGGATTTTGAAAGCCGAGGTTAAGGGTTGCAGCAGATGTGAGGCTCAGAATGACGATTCATCGTAGGGATCGTAATCCAAGGCATAGGCTATCTGATCGTAGCTGAAGCCTTGCCCCATGAGGAAGCGGATGCGTCTGGCTTTCTCTTTCATGTCCTGGGTGCGGGGATCTGTGTATTTCTTGACGGCCTTGCTCCTGGCGAGTTCGAACCAGTCACAAGTGGATCTGTCCACAGCGGCGGCAATAGTCCCGGCACAAAGGCCCTTCTGTGCCATCGCCTGTTTGATGCGTCCCAGGCCATGGCCCTTGGTGATATGGCTGCGCAGCAACAGATCGGCATAGCGGTTGTCATCGAGAAAACCGCTGGCTTCGCAGCCGTCGAGCACTGGCTCTATCTCGACGGTCTCGAAGCCTTTGAGCAGCAACTTGGCCTTGATTTCATGCCTGGAATAATCGCGGCGCGCCAGCAGCGCTACCGCAACTTGTCGGGCCGACTGACTCAGAATACTTCGCCTGTTTCCAGATCTACGTTCTCATCGCCGGCCGCCGGCTTAGCCACAGGCGCACCGCCCTTGCTCAGCAGCAAGGCACGCAAGGCGCCGTCGATCTCGGCGGCAATCGCAGGGTTTTCAATCAGATATTTGCCGGCGTTGGCACGGCCCTGACCTATCTTGTCGCCCTTGTAGCTGTACCAGGCACCGGCTTTTTCCACCAGCTTGTGGGCCACACCCAGGTCGACCAACTCACCTGTGCGGTTGATGCCCTGGCCATAGAGGATTTGGAATTCTGCCTGCTTGAAGGGCGCGGCAATCTTGTTCTTCACCACCTTGACGCGGGTCTCGTTGCCTACCACTTCGTCGCCTTCCTTGATGGCGCCGGTACGGCGGATATCCAGACGAACGGAAGCATAGAACTTGAGCGCATTACCGCCCGTGGTGGTTTCAGGGTTACCGAACATCACCCCTATCTTCATACGTATCTGGTTGATGAAGATCAGCAAAGTGTTGGACTGCTTCAGGTTGCCCGCCAGCTTACGCATCGCCTGACTCATCATACGGGCCGCCAAGCCCATGTGTGAATCACCTATTTCACCTTCGATCTCGGCTTTAGGCGTCAGGGCGGCGACCGAGTCGACGATGATCACGTCCACGGCACCGCTGCGGGTCAGGGCATCACAGATCTCCAGCGCCTGTTCACCCGTATCTGGTTGAGAACACAGGAGGTTATCTATGTCTACACCCAGCTTCTGGGCATAGATAGGATCCAGTGCATGCTCGGCATCTATGAAGGCGCAGGTCTTGCCTTCGCGCTGAGCGGCGGCGATCACTTCCAGTGTCAGAGTGGTTTTACCCGATGACTCTGGGCCATAGATCTCGACGATACGCCCCATAGGCAAACCGCCGGCGCCGAGGGCAACATCCAATGACAGAGAACCGGTAGAGATGGTTTCCACGTCCATGGAGCGATCCTCACCCAGTTTCATGATGGAACCTTTACCGAACTGTTTCTCGATCTGGCCCAACACGGCGGCAAGTGCTTTCTCTTTATTTGGATCTACCTTCATTCCTGTTCCCTCTCCGACCACGCGTTCATGCGTGTAAAAAAGTATGGTGCGAGACAAAAAAGTTAACACTGCCTGTCTCAATATGCTCACTAGTATACTGTACAATCATACAGTATCAAGTGCTGGGTAAAATTTATTTTAACTCCTTGCCACCCAGATATTTGTGCGCTGCCGGCTCGGGAAAAGACCAAAATAACGCATCTTTTACGCCCTGGCCCACAGATAAAACCGCTACTCATTCAAAAATATTGTTAATATTGGCCGCAGAATTGAAAGCCGCCATGGGTCAGCCAAAACCTGCGGTAAAAGGACAAGGGATAAAAGCCGTTAATGAATCTCATAGCCAGCGATCAGCTAGAAAAACATACCCCCATGATGCGCCAGTATTTGTCGATGAAGGCCGAGCATCCAGACATGCTGCTCTTCTATCGCATGGGCGACTTCTACGAACTCTTTTACGACGACGCCAAACGCGCCTCCGAAATGCTGGGGATCTCCTTGACGGCGAGGGGCAAGAGCGGCGGCGATCCCATTCCCATGGCAGGGATCCCCTACCATGCGGTCGAAGGTTACCTGGCGAAACTGGTGCAGATTGGCCAGTCCGTCGCCATCTGTGAGCAGATAGGGGATCCCGCCACCTCCAAGGGCCCCGTGGAACGTAAGGTAGTACGGATAGTCACCCCGGGCACGCTGACAGATGAAGCCCTGCTGCAGGAGCGGCAGGACAATCTGTTGGCGGCCGTGTATCAGGGCAAGCAGGGATTCGGTTATGCCACCCTGGACGTGTCTTCCGGTCGCTTCATCATCGCCGAGTTGGATACCTGTGAGGCATTGGAGGCCGAGCTGCAACGCACCCACCCGGTCGAGATCCTCTACAGTGAAGATTTTAGCCAGATGGGCCTTATCGAGCGCTTCAAGGGCAAGCGCCGTCGTCCCGAATGGGAATTCGATTACGACACCAGTGTGCGCCTGCTGCTGGAGCAATTTGGCACCAAAGATCTGCATGGCTTCGGTATCGCCGATGCCCGCACATCCTTGCAGGCCGCCGGCAGCCTGATGCAATACGTCAAGGACACCCAGCGCACGGCCCTGCCGCACATCAACTCGATAGTCAGATTCAACCAGAGCGATACCATAGTGCTGGATGCCGCGACCCGGCGCAATCTGGAACTGACCAGCAACCTCGGCGGTGGCCGCGACAATACCCTGGCCTCAGTGCTGGACAATACCGCCACCCCCATGGGCAGCCGCATGTTGCAGCGCTGGATCCATCAACCATTGCGGGATCACCAAGCCATAACCGCCCGTCAGGAGATAGTGCAGGAATTACTCGACTCGGGGGAATACGCCGAGCTGCATCAACAACTCAAGGCGCTGGGGGATGTCGAGCGCATCATGGCCAGGCTGGCACTGCGCTCCGCCAGGCCGCGGGACTTCGCCCGCCTGCGCCAGGCACTGGCTTTACTGCCGGCGATCCAGCAACTGCTGGGCTCTTGCCACTCCAGTCATATCCACAGACTCGCCAGCCAATTGGGCGAATTTCCCGAGGAGCATGCCCTGCTGGCGCGCGCCATAGTGGATAACCCGCCCATGCTCATCCGTGACGGCGGGGTGATCCGCCCGGGTTACCATGCCGAGCTGGATGAATGGCGTGGCCTGAGTGAAGGCGCCAGCGACTACCTGGTGCAGTTGGAGCAGCGTGAGAAGGCCAGAACCGGAATCGCCACCCTCAAGGTGGGCTACAACAGAGTCCATGGCTATTACATAGAAGTCAGCCGCCTGCAATCCTCCCAGGTGCCTCTGAGTTACCAGCGGCGACAGACGCTCAAGAATACCGAGCGCTACATCACCCCTGAGCTGAAGGAATACGAGGAGAAGGTGCTGTCGAGCCAGGGCAAGGCATTGGCACTGGAGAAGCAGCTGTGGGAGCAGTTGTTCGAGCTGCTGTTGCCCAGGCTCCATGAGTTGCAGCTCTTCGCCCGCGCCGCGGCCGAACTGGATGTGCTGAGTAACTTTGCCGATCGGGCCGAGACCCTGGATTACCAAAGACCCGAGCTGAGAGATCAGGTCGGGATCCAGATTGAGTCCGGACGCCACCCTGTGGTCGAGCGGGTCAGTCAGACGCCTTTCATCGCCAATCCGGTCGAACTCAATTCGGATAGGCGCATGCTGATAGTCACAGGCCCCAACATGGGCGGTAAATCCACCTATATGCGCCAGGTGGCGCTCATCACCCTGATGGCGCACATAGGCTGTTTCGTGCCGGCACAAAAAGCCGTGATAGGCCAGGTAGACAGGATCTTTACCCGCATAGGGGCATCGGACGACTTGGCCTCCGGCCGCTCGACCTTCATGGTGGAGATGACGGAAACCGCCAACATACTCCATAACGCCAGCGCCAACAGCCTGGTGCTGATGGATGAAATTGGCCGCGGTACCTCGACCTATGACGGCCTGTCGCTGGCCTGGTCGGCGGCCGAATACCTGGCGCAGAAGGTCGCCGCCATGACGCTGTTCGCCACCCATTATTTCGAGCTGACTCAGCTGCCGGAATTGCTCGCCGGGGTCCACAACGTCCATCTGGACGCGGTAGAGCATGAAGACACCATAGCCTTCATGCATGCGGTGCAGGAAGGCGCCGCCAGCAAGAGTTATGGCTTGCAGGTCGCCGCTTTGGCCGGGGTGCCGGCACAGGTGATCAAGGCCGCCAAGTTCAAGCTGCATCAGCTGGAGAGCCGGGATCAGCACCATCTGGACGGCCTCCCCTTACAGCAGACCCTGTCGCTGCAGCCATTGCAGCAGGAGTCCCAGGCGCTGCTGCGGCTCCAGGCCATCAATCCGGACGAGCTGAGCCCGAGGCAAGCGCTGGAGCTGCTCTATGAGCTGAAACGCCTCGCCTAGGCTGGCAAGAGCAGAGTGCATGCAGCAGCGACAAAAACGCCCATCCAGGATGGGCGTTTGTTTAGCTGGGCTTTTTGTCTGAGCTTTTTGTCTGAGCTTTTGTTTGGGGCCAGCAGCCGGTCGGCAATGCCAGGCTCTCAGGAGTCGCTTCTGAACAGGGCTTCGACAGAGAGGCCTTCGGATGCCAGCAGATCCCGCAGACGTTTGAGCGCTTCCACCTGGATCTGCCGCACTCTCTCGCGGGTCAAACCGATTTCGGCACCGACATCTTCCAGCGTCGATGGCTCATAACCCAGCAGCCCGAAACGCCGTGCCAGCACTTCCCTTTGCTTGGTATTGAGCTCGTTGAGCCATTTCACCACGGAATTGGAAATATCTTCGTTCTGCACCTTGTAGTCCGGGCCCACATTATCGTCATCGGCCAGCACATCCAACAGGGCTTTGTCGTTATCGCCCCCCAATGGGGTATCCACCGAGGTGATTTTTTCATTGAGTTTCAGCATGCGGCTGACGTCGCTGCTGGGAATGTCCAACTTGGTCGCTATTTCCTCGGCCGTAGGCTCATGATCCAGCTTGTGGGCCAATTCCCTGGCGGTACGCAGATAGACATTGAGTTCTTTCACCACATGGATAGGCAAGCGTATGGTACGCGTCTGATTCATTATGGCTCTTTCTATGGTTTGTCTTATCCACCAGGTGGCGTAGGTCGAGAAACGAAAGCCGCGTTCGGGATCAAATTTCTCTACCGCACGGATCAATCCCAGGTTGCCTTCCTCGATAAGATCGAGCAGCGCCAAGCCGCGGTTGTTATAACGGCGGGCAATTTTTACCACTAATCTGAGATTGCTTTCTATCATGCGGTTGCGGGACTTGGCACAACCTTTGAGTGACTTGCGTGAAAAGTAGACTTCCTCTTCCGCGCTTAGCAAGGGCGAAAAACCTATCTCACCCAGGTAGAGTTGCGTGGCATCGAGATTCTTTTGCAGATCATCTTGTACCTGTTGTTCCAGCTCAAGATCTTGAACCAGAGTATTGCTGCCATCCTTATTGTCGGCTGCTGAATCGGGCTGTTTTGTGGAAAAATCGATAAGCTCAGCGGCAATGCTGTTATTTTGGCTCATAACTTTATCTCCCAAACATAAACTCACTATTTAAATTAACTTCACCTCTTTTTATCCTCCATGCCAATTCGGCAGCCAAACAATCAGTGTTTTGGCAAATACTTCAATGGGTTAACAGACTTACCGTGGTAACGGATTTCAAAGTGCAACATTACCCTGTCGGTCCCTGTACTTCCCATGGTTGCAACCCTTTGTCCTGCGACAACCTGTTGCTTCTCTTTGACTAAGATCTTATCCGCATGAGCATATGCGCTGAGGTAATCGTCGCTGTGCTTGATGATCACAAGATTACCATAACCTCTCAGTGCGCTACCCGCATACACTACGCGTCCATCGGCAGCGGCATTGATGACTGTGCCCCTGTTTCCAGCAATCTTAATACCTTTATTCCCTTGCTCGTTGGCAGAGAAAGTACTCAGAATATTTCCCCTTACAGGCCACCGCCATCGGCTTACCCTGGCCGGAAGTGTCGAGCTTGCCGGGTGGATAGACTTGTTAATAACCTGTTGAGTACCTGTAACAGAGTACGCAGGCTTGACCTTGTTATCAAGTACTTTTTTTGTACTACTGGTTTGAGTTGTTTGAGTATTAGCGGCGGGTTTTGGCGCCTTGTTCGAGACGGTTTTAGCGGTTTTTTGGCTGTCCGTCTTGGCTGCATGCCGCATGGCGTACGGCTTCTTCTTGCTCCAGCTGCGTTTTCCCGGTTGCAATTTGAGCTTCTGTCCCGGGTAAATGGTGTAAGGTTTTGCCAGCTTATTCAGTTTGGCAATTGTAACAAAATCTTTACCTGCCCCCCAGGAGATGGAGTACAAGGTATCGCCCTTCTTGACCGTATAGACGCCGGTTTTTATCGAGCCCCTGTCATAGGCAGGGGTCCCGTTAAGGTAAATATTTTCGACGGGTGCCGGTCGTCTGGCCTGAAAACTACAGCCACTGAGGATGAATGTGATGAGCAAGGCCAGAATTGTCAATTGCCCTAAGTTCAAATCTACTTTTCCCTTATCTATTTCAATCACATTCACCCGTGCCATGGCCGGCCCTGAAGCATAGACCGCGAGTTTAAGCCAGGCCACCGCTGACCAGGGGCACAAACCTGACGCCTTCGATCACCTGATGTTCGAATCTGTCACCCCGTCTGGTGATGCGCAGCAACTCCTGGATCTCATCCCCGACTGGGATCACCAAGACACCGCCATCGGCCAGCTGTTCCAACAGCGGCTGTGGAATACTCTCAGGCGCCGCCGTGACCATGATGGCATCGAAAGGACCGCGGTTCGGCCACCCCTGCCAGCCATCACCGTATTTGAAAGAGACGTTATGCAAGTCCAGCCGCTTGAGCCTCTGCCGCGCCTGGATCTGCAGGCTCTTGATCCTCTCTATGGTGCATAACTCGGGCACCAGTTGCGCCAGGATGGCCGCCTGGTAGCCTGAGCCTGTGCCTATCTCCAACACCTTCCTGGGGTGATGCTGCAGCAACAGCTCAGTCATGCGCGCCACTATGTAAGGCTGCGAAATGGTCTGTCCCTGGCCTATGGGTAAGGCGGTATTCTCATAGGCCTTATGGGCCAGGGCATTGTCGAGAAAAAGTTCTCTTGGGGTGTTGGCGACGGCCTGCAACACGGCCTGCTCCCGGATCCCAGCATCATGGAGTTTTTTTGCTAAATTCTGCGCCGATGCACTGGCGAGCCGATTCATATATTCTTGACCCAATTTTCCAGACCCGACAGCTGACTGTAAGCGGTCAAGTCCACAGTTAATGGAGTGATGGACACATAGCCATTGGCCACTGCGTCGAAATCCGTGCCTTGGCTGGCATCCTGTTCTATTCCCGGAGGCCCCAGCCAGAAGATTTCCCTGCCGGCGGGATCTTCCATCCGTACCATGCCTTCGGCCTTATGGCGGGCACCCAGACGCGTGACCCGGATCCCCTGGATCTCCGCCAGGGGCAGATCCGGCACATTGACGTTGAGGATCTGATCCTTCGCCAGGGGATGGCTCAGCAGGCCCTTCACTATCCGGGCGGCAAACACAGCCGCAGTGTCGTAATGCAGCAGCTTGCGCCCCACCAGGGAAATGGCGATGGCGGGCAGCCCCAGGAAGCGCCCTTCCATGGCGGCGGCGACGGTCCCCGAATACAGGGTATCGTCCCCCAGATTGGCGCCGGCGTTGATGCCTGAGACGACAATATCGGGTTCCTGGTCGAACAATTCCCGGATGGCCAGATGAACGCAATCCGTAGGCGTGCCGTTCACCGATACGAAGCCACCCTCTAACCTATTAATTCTTAATGGGTTAGTCAAGGTTAATGAGTTGCTCGCGCCGGAACAGTTTCTGTCGGGAGCCACGGTCAGCACTTCGGCAAACTCGCCCAGGGCCTCTGCCAGCGCCTTGATCCCCGGGGCATGCACCCCATCATCGTTACTGACCAATATTCTCATCACGACTCCTGTGTGCGCTTATCTGCCGCGACACTTTCCTGCCACTGGCGCTCTTTGACATCCTGGTAATCGAACAACTCCCTGAGCAGGGAGGTCGCAAAACTGCCAGCCGGCAACACAAACTCCAAGGTCATCACATCGTCCTGTACCTGGTATTTTAACCCCTGGGGCTCCAGCAGCAAGGGACGGCGTTCCTGCTCCAGCCCTGCGTGCTCCAGGCCGTAGCAATCCTCGCTCAGTTCACTCACAGCCAGGGTTTCCATCGCCGCCGCCTCGCCCTTGGGCAAGATCTGCCCCCGGCCCCATAAGGGTGCCGACAGCTGGATATCTTTCTCGGCCAAACGTTTAACAACCACCTCATCCCACTGCTCGGCGACGAAGAAGCTCTTGCTGCCGCTGAGCATCACGCAATCCCCCGCCATGGGCGTTATGCCATGTTGGCTCAGACGATAAGACACCACCTGGTTGAATAGGTGTGAGCGCACCGCCGACAGGTACATGCTGCGCTTATTTCTGTCTTTGACCTTGCGCCCCGCCAGCATCTGCCGCCCGAGCACCAAATTCTTGCCATCGTGACCGAACCGCTGTTCACCGAAATAATTCGGCACCCCTGTCTTGGCCACGGAAACCAGGCGTGTCACCACATCTGCGATATCCGTGACGTTACGCAGGGTCAGGATGAACCTGTTGCCCAGCAGGGCCCCGGTGCGCAGCTTCTTGCTATGGCGGCTGCTCGTGAGGATCGTCAGCTTATCACTGTTCAGGCTCGCCCAGTCCGGCGTGTCTTTGCCCGGGATGCGTACCCCAAACCATTGCTCGGTGATGGCGTTCTTGTCTTTCTGACCGGCAAAGGTCACTTCCTTAGGATGCACCTTGGCAAACTTGGCCAGCATCTCCGCCACCTGCACTGTATTGAGCCCTTCCTTGCGTACGTGCAGCATATGATGCTCGCCTTCGCCCGTCGGGCTGAAGGGCAGGATTTCCTTGACGATAAAGTCGCCGTTGTGGGTCCTTAGATCTGCCTTGGCGGCAGGTTTACCGTACAGGTAATGTAATTCACTCATGGGAGGCTGATATCTCTTAGTTTGTCGCTTGGTTAGCTGTCTTGGCCGTCATCAGCACCACGGCTTCGACGGCAATACCTTCTTTTCGGCCTGTGAAGCCAAGTTTTTCTGTGGTGGTGGCCTTGACGTTAATCGTCTCTATGTCGCTGTCCAGATCTTGCGCCAATACTTGCCTGATGGCCTGGATATGGGGCGCCATCTTGGGCGCCTGGGCTATGACGGTAACATCCAGGTTGCCCAATTCGAAACCTTTATCCTGTGCCAGGCGGTAGCAATGGCGCAGCAGCACCCGGCTGTCGGCGCCCTTAAAGGCGGCGTCCGTGTCGGGAAAATGCCGGCCTATGTCGCCGAGGGCCATGGCACCGAGCAGCGCATCCGCTATGGCGTGCAGCACCACATCGCCATCCGAATGGGCTATCAAGCCTGTCTCATAGGGCACTTCAACCCCGCCGAGGATCAACGGCGCATCACCGCCAAATTTATGTACGTCGAACCCATGACCTATACGCATTTTCATCTGTCACTTCCAGGATTGATTGTCTTAACCTAAGGCGCTGTTCGCCCGAGTCAGAAATAACCGCGCCAGACGCAGATCGTCCGGATGGGTCACCTTAATATTGTCCGCCCGGCCAACCACCAGGCCGGGCGCCTCACCGGCCCACTCCATCGCCGAGGCCTCGTCCGTGATGAGGGCGCCGGCGCTCAACGCCGCCGCCAAGTGGCTCCGCAAGCTGGCCACCGGGAACATCTGTGGTGTCAAGGCATGCCAGAGGCGTTCCCGACTGACCGTGGTCTGGATGCGGCCTTTGGGATCGGCGCGCTTCATGGTATCACGCACCGGCATAGCCAGAATGGCCCCCTGGGGGAACTCGCTCCTGGCGGCCAACAGGCGGTCTATGTCGTCGGCCGCCAGGCAGGGTCTGGCGGCGTCATGCACCAGCGCCCAGGCATGCTCATCTGCCCTGTTGAGCGCGGCCAGCACTGAGTCGGCACGCTCGCCCCCGCCAGTCACAGTCAGGATTTTCGGATGGCTCGCCTGCGCCAGGGCGGCGAAATGCTCGTCCGCCGGATGCAGTGCCACTATCACCTGGCTTATCTGCGGATGTCCGAGCAGGCGGTCCAGGGTATGGGCCAGAATACACTGGTCATCGAGCAGCAGATACTGTTTGGGGAGTTCGCTGCCCATGCGGCTGCCGATGCCGGCCGCCGGCACTATGGCGATAATCTTGTCTTGGGTTGGCAACATTGCAAGTGTCTCTGTCATCAGGCTTAATCTTGGCCTTTTCGCGCGGGAGAGCGCTGATCACTGCCGACGACCCGGTAAAAGGTTTCACCCTGCTTGACCATGCCCAATTCGTTGCGCGCCCTCTCTTCCAGGGCTTCGGTGCCGCTGCGAAGGTCGGTAATTTCTTCCCTGAGAACCTGATTTCGCGCCGCTAACTTGGCGTTACCCAGCTGCTGACCATGGATCTGTTTTTGCAGCCCCAAATACCCGGGCAGGCTGTTGCCGCCCAACCAGAGACGGTATTGCAGCAGACTCAATAACACTATTAATACAAGAAGAAAGCGTTTCATGGTGGAAGTGAAAGCCCGTATCCGAGTCAAAATAAGATAGTGCAGATAGTACAACAAAAAAGGCCACCCGGTGGTGGCCTTTTCGCGTCAAAGGTTAAATTACTGCACCCTGGCAGGGGCGATTATTGGCCTTTGATCTCTTTGAGACCACGATATGCGGCCCGGTCACCCAGCTGTTCTTCGATACGCAACAACTGGTTGTACTTGGCGACGCGGTCGGAACGGCACAGTGAACCCGTCTTGATCTGACCTGCGGCGGTACCCACGGCCAGATCGGCTATGGTGGCATCTTCGGTTTCACCGCTGCGGTGCGAGATCACCACAGTGTAACCCGCTTCCTTGGCCATGCGAATGGCTGCCAGGGTCTCGGTCAAGGAACCTATTTGGTTGAACTTGATCAGGATGGAGTTGGCGATCTTGTTTTCTATGCCGCGGGTGAGGATCTTGGTGTTGGTCACGAACAAGTCGTCACCCACCAGCTGGATCTTGTCGCCCATGATCTGGGTCTGATAGGCCCAACCCTCCCAATCCGACTCATCCAGACCGTCTTCGATGGAGACGATAGGATACTGCTCGGCCAAAGATTTCAGGAAGTCAGAGAAACCGTTGGAATCGAAGACCTTGCCTTCACCGGCCAGATCATACTTGCCATCCTTATAGAACTCGGAGGCGGCACAATCCAGCGCCAGGGTCACGTCTGTGCCCAGCTTATAGCCTGCCTTTTCCACCGCAAGCTTGATCACCGCCAGGGCATCTGCGTTCGATGCCAGGTTAGGCGCGAAACCGCCTTCATCGCCGACGGAAGTGCTAAGACCCTTTTCCTGCAACACCTTCTTCAGAGTGTGGAAGATCTCGGCGCCCATGCGCAGGGCTTCACGGAAGCTCTTGGCGCCGACAGGCTGGACCATGAACTCCTGGATATCGACGTTGTTATCCGCGTGCTCACCGCCGTTGAGTATGTTCATCATAGGCACAGGCATGGAATACTGGCCTGGGGTGCCGTTGAGTTCGGCTATGTGGGCATACAGGGGAATGCCCTTGAAGGCCGCTGCCGCCTTGGCGGCTGCCAGCGACACGGCCAATATGGCGTTAGCGCCCAGCTTGTCCTTGTTTTCCGTGCCGTCCAGCTCGATCATTATGCTATCCAGCTCGGCCTGGGCCGTGGCGTCTTTGCCCAGCAGCGCGTCACGGATAGGGCCCTTGATGTTGGCCACTGCCTTCAACACGCCCTTACCCAGATAACGGCTCTTGTCGCCATCACGCAGTTCCAGCGCCTCGCGGCTGCCGGTGGAAGCGCCCGAAGGTGCCGCCGCCATGCCGACGAAGCCCCCTTCCAGATGCACTTCGGCTTCCACTGTAGGGTTACCACGGGAGTCCATGATCTCACGACCAATCACGTTAATAATCTTAGCCATATCGTCCTCGACTTAAGGTTAAATTAAAAGATAAGAAATTAAGAATAAAGTAAAAACCAATATCCATGGAATGCAGTCATTCGGGCTATTGCATGGGTATCTGATTCTTGGCGGACGCGTTAAATAAAAAGCCGGCTCCCCATGGGAAACCGGCTATCGCTCACACCTTAGCTTAAATCGCGCTTCTGGTAAGCGCTCGCCGCGGCAATGAAGCCTTCGAACAAGGGATGACCATCGCGTGGCGTCGAAGTGAATTCCGGATGGAATTGACCCGCGACGAACCAGGGGTGATCACGCAGCTCGATCATCTCCACCAGCTTACGGTCGGAGGACAGGCCGCTGAAGATCATCCCGGCTTGCTCGAGACGTTCTATGTACTTGTTGTTCACTTCGTATCTGTGTCTATGGCGCTCGACACAAGTGGTGCCCTTGTAGGCCTGTGCCGCCTTGGTGCCTTCGATCAGATGGCATAGCTGGGCGCCCAGACGCATGGTGCCGCCCAAGTCTGAAGACTCGTGACGTTGCTCGACATTGCCTTCTTCGTCGATCCACTCGGTGATCAGCCCCACAACAGGGAAAGGCGTGTCTTTATTGAACTCGGTCGAATGGGCATCTGTCATGCCGGCAACATTACGGGCGAATTCGATCAACGCCACTTGCATGCCTAAGCAGATACCGAAGTAAGGCAGCTTGTTTTCACGGGCAAACTTAGCCGCCAGGATCTTGCCTTCGACACCGCGCTCACCGAAACCGCCCGGCACCAGGATGCCGTCCAGCCCCTGCAGCACTTCGTCCCCCTTGGCCTCGACGGTTTGGGAGTCTATGTACTTGATGGTCACAGACACGCGGTTTTTCAGACCCGCATGCTTGAGGGCTTCGTTGACCGACTTATAGGCATCCGGCAGCTCTATGTACTTACCCACCATGCCTATAGTCACTTCACCGTTGGGGTTGGCTTCCTGATAGATGACGTTTTCCCACTCGGACAGGTCAGCATCCTTACACTCAAGGTGGAAGCGTTTGATCACCAGCTCGTCCAGTCCCTGAGAGCGCAGCAAGGCCGGGATCTTGTAGATGCTGTCGACGTCTTTCAGTGAGATAACGGCACGCTCTTCGACGTTACAGAAGAGGGAAATCTTGGCCTTCTCGTTGGCGGGGATGGCGCGATCGCCACGGCAGACCAATACGTCCGGCGCTATGCCGATGGAACGCAGTTCCTTGACCGAGTGCTGGGTCGGCTTGGTCTTGACTTCGCCGGCCGCGCCCAGGAAAGGCACCAGGGTCAGGTGCATGAACAGGGTGCGATCCCGGCCCAGCTCGACGCCCAGTTGACGTATGGACTCCAGGAAAGGCAAAGACTCTATGTCACCGACTGTGCCGCCGATCTCGACTATGGCCACATCATGACCTTCGCCGCCGTCCAGCACTTTCTCTTTAATGGCGTTGGTAATGTGCGGGATCACCTGAATGGTGGCACCCAGGTAATCGCCACGGCGTTCCTTGCGCAGTACTTCTTCGTAAATACGCCCGGTGGTGAAGTTGTTGCGACGATTCATCTTGGTACGGATGAAACGCTCGTAGTGCCCCAGGTCCAGATCTGTTTCTGCGCCGTCCTCAGTAACAAATACTTCCCCGTGTTGAGTTGGACTCATGGTACCCGGATCGACGTTGATATAGGGGTCCAGTTTCATGATGGTTACATTGAGGCCACGCGCCTCTAAAATTGCCGCAAGCGATGCCGCTGCAATGCCTTTACCTAGTGATGAAACCACGCCACCAGTAACGAAGATATACCTTGTAGTCATGCTGAACCTGAGAAAATGAGTTTGAAAATACGTGCTTGTAAGAAAGCACTAGGACGGGGCAATAGTATATCAAAGGCCCCGCGATTCGACAAACACCAATTCGCCTTTAGCGCTTCTCCTGGTGTTTTACCTGATCCCAGAAAGCGTCCAGCGCCGCCAGATCATGGTCCGTCAGGGCCTTGCCATCGGCCGTGGCCAAAGTTTCGACGCCGCGAAAACGGCGCTCAAACTTGGCATTGGCCTGGCGCAGCGCCTGCTCTGGCTCGACCCCGAGATGGCGTGCCAGGTTAGTCACGGCAAACAGGAGATCGCCCATCTCATCGCGCACCTTGGCCGCATCGACCCGGCTCTGGCGCACTTCATGCAGCACTTCGTCTATCTCCTCGTGGATCTTCGCCACCACGGGCTCCAGCTCGGCCCAATCGAAACCGACCCGGGCGACCCGCTGCTGGATCTTCACCGAGCGCGCCAGCGCCGGCAGGCTCAGGGGAATGTTGTCCAGCACAGAGTGTTGCTCATTGGCCTGGCGCTCCCTGGCCTTGATGGCCTCCCAGCTGTCTTTGACCCCGGCGGCGCTCAATTCCCCGCTTCCGCCGTGCTCGCCGAACACATGGGGATGGCGCTCCGTGAGCTTGGTGCAAATTTTGTCGACCACCACGGAGAAATCGAACAGCCCCTGCTCCTTGCCCAGCTGGCAATAGAAGATCACCTGAAACAGCAAGTCACCCAGCTCGCCCGGCAATTCCTCCAGCGCCAATCTTTCTATGGTGTCGGCCACCTCATAGGCTTCCTCCAGGGTGAAAGGCACTATGGTGGCGAAGCTCTGCGCCTTGTCCCAGGGGCAACCCGAGTCGGGATCCCTGAGCTTGGCCATGATGGCCAGCAGACGCTCTATGTCGGCAGCAGTGGACTGTGATGGGGTAGATTTCAGGGGCATAGCGTATTTCCACTCAGATTGGGCCAGGTTAACAACTGAGGCGGCCGCGGCCGCCTCACACAGGTTTACCTCATGACATGGCTGATGACATTACATGGCTAATGACATTGTTCATAACATTGCGCATGACATGGCCTATGTCGAGAGGGAGAGGTTAGCCATCAGAGCCGCCGCGCCTCTATGATACCATCGACCTGGGTCAGCTTGGAGATCACCCTGGACAGTCCCTCGAGATTATACAATTCGAGCTCGAGTTCTATGGCGGCCGTCTGGGTCTTGACATCCGAAGATGAACTCATGGCCATGACGTTGGACTTTTCTGCCGCCAGCACCGAGGTCAGATCCCGCAGCAAACCACTGCGATCATGGGCCAATACCCTGAGCCGCAAGCGATAGCCGCCCGAATAGTTCTCACCCCAGACCACCTCGACCCCGCGCTCCGGGTGCGCGCGCATCAATTCCTTGACCTGTTCGCAATCGGCCTTATGCACCGAGATGCCGCGGCCCTTGGTGATAAAACCGTAAATCTCATCGCCCGGCACCGGCTGGCAGCAACGGGCCATATGGCTGAGCAGATTGCCGACGCCATTGACTTCGACCTGGCCCTTGCCCCCCGGCTCCGGCTTATGGTGGCCCTTCTTGACCAGATCTTCGACCGCTTCCTCGTCCGAGACCCGCTCCTGGCGCAGGCTGCTCTGAATATAGTTAACCACCTGGTTGAGGCGCAGATCGCCGCCGCCTATGGCCGCCAGCATGTCATCCATGCCGCTCATGTTGAAGCGCTCCACCGCCACCGCCGCGTCCTTTAGCTTGAGGCTCACCCGCAGCAGTTCGGTTTCAAGCATCTCCTTGCCGGCGATGATATTCTTGTCCCTGTCCTGCTGCTTGAACCAGTGCTGGATCTTCGAACGAGATCTGGCGGACTTGATATAGCCCAGGTTGGGATTGAGCCAGTCCCGCTTGGGATTGGGGTGTTTGGATGTGATGATCTCGATACGCTCACCCGTCTCCACCTGGTAGGTGAAGGGCACTATGCGGCCGTCCACCTTGGCACCGATACACTTATGCCCCACCTGGGAGTGGATATAATAGGCGAAGTCCAACACGGTCGAGCCCTGGGGCAAATCTATCACCTCGCCGCTGGGGGTAAACACATAGACCCTGTCTTCGAATACCTGGCTGCGGACTTCTTCCACCAGATTGCCACTCTCGGCCACATCCTCCTGCCATTGCAGTATCTTGCGCAGCCAGTTGATCTTTTCTTCGTAACCGCTGGGCTTGCCCTTGGTGCCTTCCTTGTATTTCCAGTGGGCTGCGACCCCGAGTTCGGCATCTTCGTGCATCGCCTGGGTGCGGATCTGGATCTCGACCGTCTTGCCCTCGGGACCGACCACCACTGTATGTATGGATTGATAGCCGTTGGGCTTGGGATTGGCGACATAGTCGTCGAACTCGCGGGGAATATGGTGCCACAGGGTATGCACCACCCCCAGCGCCCCATAACAGTCCTGCAGCCTTTCGGTGACGATGCGCACGGCGCGCACATCGAACAACTCATCAAACTTCAGATGCTTGCCTTTCATCTTGCGCCAGATGCTGTAGATGTGTTTCGGCCTGCCATAGACCTTGGCGCGGATCTGATCTTCATCCAGTCGCTGTTGCAACTGGCTGACGAACTTGTCGATGAAGATTTCCCTGTCCAGGCGCTTGCCGTCGAGTTGCTTGGCTATGTCCTTGTAGGTGGCTGGATGCAGGTAACGGAATGACAGATCTTCCAGCTCCCACTTGAGCTGGCCTATGCCCAGGCGGTTGGCCAGTGGCGCATAGATGTCGGCAATTTCTCTGGCCAGCAGCACCCGGGTCTCTTCGTCGGCATTCTTCACCGCCCGCAACAGACACACCCGCTCGGCCAATTTGATCACCACGGCGCGCACGTCTTCGACCATGGCCAGCAGCATGCGGCGGATATTGTCTATCTGGGGTTCGCCGCTGCGTGATTGGGGGTTGAGCTTGAGGGCGCCGATGGCATTCATGGTCACCACGTTGCCGACCAGGGTCGCCAACCCAGTGCCATATCTGTCGGCCAGGGCTTCCTTGCTCAGCAAGCCGGCCTCGAACACCAGAAACAACACCGCCGCCTGCAGCGTCTCTATGTCCATGTTCAGCGGCGCCAGAATTTCGATCATCTCCCTGGCCTGTTCCAACAAGGCCCGGTGCGCCGCCGGGCTCTTGGCCGGCAGGGCCTCGACCTGTCTGAGCAGGGTCAGGAGTATCTGCGCTTCGTCGGCCTGGCTGACATGACGGGCAACCCATGCCTCCAGGTGAAAATCCGGATCGTTAAAGTGCGCTTCGCGAACAGATACCATAGACAACATTTCCTTATCTGGAGCAACAGAGGTGAGAGCTCGACTCTACCTCCCCTATCTTCGGCATTGCTGCCTCTTTGTCAAATCCATAGGGCTCGATTGCTGCTATTTTTGCCGTTTTCCAGGCTCAGACCAACCCGGGCCAGGGACCAGGAGCCCATGGGTTACCTGGTCAGCTCGAACAGCGCCATCGCCTCTATGTGATGGGTCTGAGGGAACATGTCGATAAGCCCCAGCTTCTGCAACTTGTAGCCCTGGGCCAACAACACACCCGTATCCCTGGCGAGGCTGGCGGGATTACAGGAGACATAGACCACGCTGCGGGGCTTCATCTTCTTCAGCCACTGCAGGCTCTCGAAGGCGCCCGCCCTGGCGGGATCGAGCAGCAGCTTATCTATCTTGCCCATCCAGGCTTCCCCGGACAGATCTGCGCTCAGATCCCCATGGAAGAAGGTCAGATTGGCCAACTCATTGGCGGCGGCATTGCTGCGCGCCTGAGTCACCATCTCGGGCACGCCTTCGACCCCGACCACCTCGGCGCCCTTGGCCGCCAGCGGCGCACTGAAATTACCTACGCCACAGAAGAGATCCAGGATGCGCTCACCCGGCTCCGGGGCCAGCCAATCGAGCGCCTGTTCGACCATGCGGCGATTGATCTCTTCGTTGACCTGGACGAAGTTTCCCGGCGTAAAACTCAGGCAAACCCCGCCATCGAGCAAAGCATAGTGCGGCATGGGTCGGCCCGCACTGAGATACTCGAATTGACCGTCATTATCTTGCAGCAACAGGTGGATCCCCTGTTGGCCCGCAAACTCGCTAAGCTGTTGCTTATCTTGATCCTTCAATGCCTTGGTTATCCGCAGCACCGCAAACAGGCCGTTATCCGCCTGGATTAACTCCAGATGCCCCAGGGTCGAGCGCCCCGCGAGGCGATTGAGCAGGAGGGAGAATGGCGCGATCAGCGCAGACAAGGGCTCGGCCAACACCAGGCATTGGCTGATGGCCACCACTTGGCTGCTGCTGGCGGCGCGAAATCCCAAGGTCAAGGTCTTGCTTGGCTTGTCATACCAGGTGGCGAGCCTGGCACGGCGGCGATAATGCCAGCCCTCACCCTCCAGGGGCGTTGCCAGCAGATCCGAGCTGGCACCGGCAAACTTGGCCATCACGGATGTCAGGGCGGCTTGCTTATGCTCACGCTGGGCCGCCAAGGCCATATGCTGCAGATCGCAGCCGCCGCAGGCCTGATAATGTGGGCATGGCGGCACCGTCCTGGCCGGCGTCGGGGTTTCTATTGCCAGCAGCCTGGCCCTGGCGTAGTTTTTCTTCTGCTCGGTCAGCTGCACCCTGGCCCGCTCGCCCGGCAGGGCGCCTGGGACAAACACCACCTTGCCCTGATGCTGGGCGATACCCGCCCCCAAGTGGTCCAATTGCTCGACATCCAGGGTTAACTTAGGCGACAGTTGCTTGGATCTATTTGGTTTTGCTTTAAAAAATTGTGCCATTTCGGCCCCTGATACAATAAAAAACTGGCAAAGACGACAGGGTTTCTGGCAGTCTTAGAAGATTAATAGCTGAGTTAATTTCCGGGAATCCCCACACAGACCATGAACAGTGCCAACAACATGACTAAGTACAGCCTGAGATCTTGGGTCTTGGTACTAGCGTTAGCGCCTACTATCCTGGTCGGTATTCTACTTGGGAGTTACTTTACCATAAACCGTTTTTATGAGCTCGAAGATACACTGGTCGAACAGGGCAGCAACATCATAGAGCCACTGGCGATCGCCAGCGAATACGGCCTGGCCAGCAACAATCGTGAGGCCAGCAAGAGATTGCTCGCCGCCGCCCAGCTCAACAAGTCCACCCTGGTCAAGTCCATCGCCATTTTCGACGCAGACAATCAACTCTTCGTGACCTCCCATTATCATAAAGACTTCGAGGTGATGCGCTACAAGGACACGCTGGCCAGTCTCAGGGGCACGGAGATAGAACATGTGGGTGACAGCCTGGTCCTCAGGACCCCCATCTTCGCCCTCAATCCCGGCGGCGAGCCGCAGGTCAATGCCGGCCCCTTGGACAACAGCAACCGCATCGGCTATATCTCGATACTGATCAACAAAGAGAAAGCCCTGCTGGAGCAGCATAGGGCGGCGGTGGCCGCCTTCATCATAGTGCTCATAGGGGTGCAGCTGAACCTCCTGTTCACCTTCAGGCTGGTGAAAAACGTCACCCAGCCGATCACCGAGATGGTCCGCGTGGTCGCCAAGATACGTGAGGGCAAGCTCGACACCCGGCTCACAGGCAACCTGATAGGCGAGTTGGACTTGCTCAAGCGGGGCATCAACGCCATGGCGGGCTCCTTGTCCGAATACCATGACGAGATGCAGCAGAATATCGATCAGGCGACCTCGGATCTGCGCGAGACCCTGGAGCAGATAGAAATCCAGAACGTCGAGCTGGATCTGGCCAAGAAGCGGGCGCTGGAGGCGAGCAGGATCAAGTCCGAATTCCTGGCCAACATGTCGCACGAGCTGCGCACGCCGCTCAATGGAGTGATAGGCTTCGCCCGCCAGTTGATCAAGACGCCGTTGCATTCGAGCCAGCTGGACTACATAAGGACAATCGAGCGCAGCGCTACCAACTTACTTAGCATAATCAATGACATTCTCGACTTCTCCAAGCTGGAAGCCGGCAAGATGGTGCTGGAAAATATGCCGTTCGCCTTCAGGGACACACTCGCAGACACCCTGCGTCTGATCGGCGGCAGTGCCCAGGAAAAAAGCCTTGAACTCGTGGTCGACATAGATCCGGACGTGCCCGAGAGTCTCAGTGGCGATGCCATCAGGGTCAGCCAGATCATCACCAACCTGGTGGGCAACGCCATCAAGTTTACCGATCAGGGCAGTGTCCTGCTCAAGGTGCAGCGGGTCGGCAACGCCGATGACAGAGTGCTCCTGAGATGTGAAGTCACAGATACAGGCATAGGCATAGCCGAGACCCAGCAGGACTTGCTGTTTCAGGCCTTCGGCCAGGCCGACTCCTCCATCTCCCGGCGCTTCGGCGGCACCGGCCTGGGGCTCATCATCACCAAGCGCCTGATCAATCAGATGGGCGGCCAGATAGGCTTCAGCTCCACCCCGGAGAAGGGCTCGACCTTCTGGTTCACCCTGCCACTGGAACATAGTCATTTCCAGATAGGCGACTCACTGCCGGTGGAAAAACTCGCCGGCAAGAAGGCGCTGCTGTTCGAGCCCAGGAGCCTGTCCCACAATCTGCTGTTGCGCCGCCTCACCCATTGGCATATGAAGGTCACAGGCCTGCACCTGCGCCAGGACCTGGCCGGGGCATTGGCGGACGAGGCGAGTCACTTCGATGTCATACTCATCAGCTGCCATGGCTTCACCGACCCGGATGAACTGGTATTCACGCTGAAACTTGCCAGGCGACACACGGATAGCCTTATCCTGCTCAACGACAGTTTCGAGCAGCAGATAGTTCAGAGCAAGCTGAGATCCAATGCGGATACCGTCCTGCCGATGCCCGTCAGCGACCATGTGCTGGCGCGCAACCTCATCTACCGGCCGCTGGAGATAGACGCCAGCCCGGCACAGGCAGTCAATCAGCCAGCAACCGAACGCCACTCGCTGACGGTATTGGCCGTCGATGACAACCTGGCCAATCTCAAGCTCATAGATACCCTGCTGAAGGAGTTGGTCACCAATGTCATCGCCGTCGGCAGCGGCGAAGAAGCCATAACTCAGGCCCAAAAGCGGAATTTCGATCTTATTTTCATGGATATCCAGATGCCGGGCATAGACGGCATTACCGCCACCCGCAGCATTCGCCAGGAGTCCATCAACCGCAACACCCCCATAATAGCCGTCACCGCCCATGCGATCGCCGAAGAGCGTGAGCTGATCCTCGGCAGCGGCATGGATGGTTATCTGCCCAAGCCGATAGACGAGGCAGCGCTCAAGGGGGTCATCAACCGTTGGCTGAGCCGCCCCAAGTTTACCCACTTCGATCTCCATACCCTCAATTGGGACCTGTGTCTGACCCAGGCCAACCAGAAGCCGGATCTGGCGCTGGAGATGTTGAAGATGCTGCTCGACTCGCTGCCGCAAACCGTGGCGCAAATTCACCAGGCGCTGGAGGCCAAGGACCAGGAGCAAATGCTCGGCACAGTCCACAAGCTGCATGGCGCCAGCTGCTATTGTGGGGTTCCCGCCACCCAGAAGCTATGCCAGGAAATAGAATCTGCGCTCAAGCGCGAAACCGCCATCGAAGACATGGAACCGGAAATACTTGAGTTACTTGATGAGTTAACTAAGGTAGAATCTGCAGCAAAACAAGTGTTATCACAGCTATCAGTGGAACTATCAGATGATAAAAAAACCGGGCTTCTTTAAACGCTTAAAGGCCTTGAGCCTGGCGCAGAAGCAATTATTCGCCGTCGCCCTATGCCAGCGCATGTTGCCTAACTATCAGCTTTTCTCCGAGGTGTGCAAGTTTGGCGAGCCAGCCGTGCTCAGCACAGTGCTCGAACTCCTGTGGCAGGCCCAGTACGATCCCAAGCTCAAGTTCAATATCGATGTCCAGCTGCAGCGGCTCGAAGACAATACCCCTGAGCCAAGCGATTTCGAGGCCTATGGCGTCTACCCCGCCATGGATGCCGTGGTCGCCTTATCTACCCTGCTGGGGGCTATCCAGGGCAAGATAGAAGAAGACATAGTCAACATCAGCAAATTGTCTTCCAGCACTGTGGCCAACTACATAGAAGCCATCAGCGATGTCGAGCTGGAAGACGATGCCATGGACGACTTCATCTTCGCCCATCCCGTGATGGAAGAAGAGAAGGCGCTGCAGAACACCCTGCTGGAAATCATCGAAGAAAATCCGAAGATCACCGCCGACCTGGTCAAGGGCCTGCGCCAAGACATAATCGAGGCCGGCGTCTCCAACATAGGCATCAGCGTCTGAGTCCGGCATTCGGCCGCGCCATCGGCTACGGGTCCGCCTAAAGGCTGGCCCGGCGGCCGCTGGCACATCAGGGCTTGGGGACAGCAGCGCCTCGAGCCAACCCAGGAATACGCCTCCTCCCACAAAAAACTGTCTAAGAGCAAAGCTGTCTAAGACCCAAGGTGTCTAAGATCATAGCTGTCTAAAACCTAAGCCGTCTAAGACCATAGCGTAATAGCCAGTGGGCGCCGCGCATGGTAATTTTCCTGTCTCGGCCCAATATCCCCCAATAGCCAAGGAAGTCGCGGATGCCCGCCATCTTGACCCCACTGCTCGCCGTTGTCGGCATCATGTTGCTCGGCGCCCTGATACAGAAGCTCAGGCTGCTGCCGGCCGATACGGATCAGGTGCTCAACCAGTATGTCTACTATGTCGCCTTCCCGGCTATCATGCTCATCGCCCTGGCGCAGACGCCCATCATCGAGATACTGCAATGGGGTTTCATCCTCGGCTATGGCCTGGCCATGTTAGTCACCTATTTCAGTGTCTTCTGGCTCTCACTCTGGGCCACCCCGGGCGACAAGGCGATTGCCGCCATGCGGGCGCTCAACACCAGTTTCGGCAATACCGCCTTCATCGGTATTCCGCTGCTGGTCATCCTCTTTCCCGGGCAACAGAGTGCCCTGGTCGCGGCGGCGATTGCCAGCCTGCTGTCGGTACTCATGTTCGCCGTCGCCCTGGTCAGCGTGGAACTCGCCAACCCCAAGGCCAAACTGGCTCACCCTCTGATGACCATGCTCAATGCCCTGGCGCGCAATCCCATAGTCATAGGCAGCCTGTTCGGCGTCGCCCTGTCGGCATTGGCGCTGCCCCTGCCCGCCGGGCTGGCGCTCATGTTGCAGCAGATAGGCAATACCTCCAGCCCCTGCGCCCTGTTTGCCATAGGCATGGTGCTGACCAAAGCCATGGGCCGGGAGGCGCAGGAGGGCCCAGAGGCGCCACCCGCCTTCGGCGGACGCAATCTGGCCGAGCTGGGCCTGCTCAATCTATTCAAGCTGATCCTCCAGCCGGCATTGGCGCTGGTGTTGCTGCAGCTCTTGGGCGTCACTGACGCGTATCTGTCTATGGGCGTCCTGCTCGCCGCCCTGCCGACGGCCGCCAGCGTTTACCTGCTGGCACAGCGCTACCAGGTGCTGGTCGGCACCAGCGCCAACACCATACTCTTGGGCACACTGCTGACCTTCATCAGCCTGCCACTGCTGGATTACTTACTAAAAACCTAAATTAATCAGTGGGATCAAAAATAAGTTGTGCTTAATTATTAAACGCAACTTTACTGTATATAAAATCAGTATATACTGTGTATCAATACAGTGTTTTGGTAAGTTATTCGACAGGAATTCATTATGCTTTGCCAACTCAGCATCAACAATTTCGCCATAGTACGCTTCCTGGAACTGGATTTTCGTCCGGGTATGACCAGCATCACAGGGGAAACCGGCGCGGGTAAATCCATCGCCATCGACGCCCTCGGCCTATGCCTTGGCAACAGGGCCGATGCCAATACCGTGCGCCCAGGCGCCAGCAAGACTGAAGTCAGCGCCCGCTTCTCCCTCGATGATATTCCACTGGCGAAACGCTGGCTGGAAGATAACGATCTCGACCTCGAGCAGGAATGCATTCTGCGCCGGACCATAGGCAGCGACGGTCGCTCCCGCGCCTACATCAATGGCAATCCTGTCCCGCTGGCACAACTCAAGAGCCTGGGGCAGCTGCTGATAGGCATTCACGGTCAGCATGCCCACCACGCCATGCTCAAGAGTGAACACCAACTCACCTTGCTGGACAGCTATGCCAACCACAGGCTGCTGAGCGATGCCGTTGCCGCCGGCTATCACAGGTGCAAGCAGTTGGAAGCCGAGCTCAGACAGCTGACGCTGTCGCAGCAGGAGCGCATCGCCCGCAAGCAGTTGCTGCAATATCAGGTCGAAGAACTGGACGAGTTCGACCTCAAGCCGGGTGAATTCGAAGAGATAGAACAGGAGCATAAACGCCTGGCCAACGGCACTGAATTGATTGCCAGCTGTCAGGCCGGAGTCGAACTCCTCAGCGAAGGCGAGGAGCTGAATATAGAACAGCTGCTCAACAGGGCCGTGACTTTGGCACAACAGCTGGAAAGCTATGACCCGGCCCTTGCCAACGTCAATGCCATGCTCAACGAGGCCCTGATCCAGGTACAGGAGAGCACAAGCGAACTGCAGCACTATCTCAGTGGACTGGAACTGGACCCTGAGCACTTCGCCTATCTGGAGGAGCGCCTGTCCAAGGCCATGCAACTGGCCCGTAAGCACCAGGTTGGCGCCCCTCTGCTGGCCGCTCACCATGAACAACTCAAGGCCGAGCTCGGCAGCCTGGATGACGACGAACATAAGTTGGCAGAGATGGCACAACAGGTCGAGGCCAACCGCCAGGCCTACCTCGCCCATGCCCAGAAACTGAGCCAAAGCCGTGGTCGCTACGCCAAGGAGCTGGACAAACTGGTCACTCAATCTATTCACCAGCTCAACATGCCCAAGGGCAAGTTCTGCATCTCAGTGACTTTCAACCCTGAGATGATGTCGGTCAACGGCTGTGACCAAATAGAGTTCATGGTGACCACCAACCCGGGTCAGCCCCTGCAGCCCATCTCCAAGGTGGCCTCGGGCGGCGAGCTGTCCCGCATCGGCCTGGGCATTCAGGTGATCACCGCCAAGAAGGTCTCGACTCCGACCCTGATCTTCGATGAGGTGGATGTCGGTATCTCGGGCCCGACCGCCGCCGTGGTCGGCCGCATGCTGCGCAGCCTGGGAGAGTCGACCCAGGTGCTGTGCGTCACCCATCTGCCGCAGGTGGCGGGCAACGGTCATCAACACATGTTCGTCAATAAATTCAACAAGGGTGGCAGCACTGAGACGTCGATGACGCCACTGGATAAGGAGCAACGCATCCAGGAGCTGGCCCGCCTGCTCGGCGGCGATACCATCACCAGCAATACCCTGGCAAACGCCAGGGAGTTACTGCAATAATTGCATTTTGCTGTGTTCACTATTTCCATGTTAACCATTTGAGCATGCAGATTGGGGAAGGAAGAATGGGGCATGAAGATGGGAGCATGAAAAATAGGACATGGCTCCTGTGTCTAGGATTTTAGCCCTCACTATCTTAAGCACCCAGGCGCTCCCGGCTGGTATCTGAGTCCCGGCTGGCATCCGAGTCCCGTTGACGTTTGGCCTCTCAAATCTCGGCCCTGCTTGTGAATAAAAGGCTTGAGCCAACGCTGCAATACCAGTAGCTTAGCTGATGAGTCAGCCGGTAGTTTACAATCGGCTCATGGCGAGATGACGCCAGGCTCAGCGGGACAAGGCGCATGCCTCTACCCATCTCAAATGAGGTGATGACTGCGCCTGTGCAGGGTATAAATTTCAGACTACAAGGACGGGCTATGAAATTTCATCGAGGCAGACTCATAGATCACATTCATCTGCGGGTGGCAGATCTCGCGGCCAGCAAGCGTTTCTATCATGCGGTATTCACCGCCCTGGGCCACCCGGACGCGCTCCATGAAGGTCAGGGTTTCTTCCACGCGGATGAACTGTTTGTAGACGAGGCGCAGGATTACATTACCCGGGTACACCTCGCCTTTCAGACCCAAGACAGAGAAACAGTGCATAAGGTCTATCAGTCGGCGCTGGCCGCAGGTGGGCAGGATAATGGCGCACCGGGGGAGCGGGCCTATCACCCGGGTTACTATGGGGCATTCGTACTGGACCCCGACGGCAATAATATTGAAGCCGTCTTTCATGGTCCGTTCGAGCGCAATGTCGCCTCGGTAGAAATAACCGCTAAATGACCTTGGCGGCTCGGTATTTTTACCTGCCGAATGAGAGTGAGAGTGAGAGGCGTCGGTCGCCAAGGAGGAAAGATGCATAGAAGTAGGCTTGCCGCTTTCGTCATCGACAGCAAAGTGGATGATATTGAAGAGGCGAATAGGTTTTGGGAAAGCGCATTGGGCTACCCTTGTGTCCGCTCAAGCGAGGCATGGTCAGACAGGTATTCGCATTTGGATGTCCCTGATGTGCAGCCTAACCTGCTGATCCAGAAAGTGACTCATGAGAGCCGAGTTCACCTGGATATCGAAACCGACAATATCCCGGCCGAGGTGGCACGCTTGTCCGAGTTGGGGGCAAAGGTGTTGACGAGATTTGAGCGCTGGGTGGTCATGGAAGCCCCAACGGGGCATAGGTTCTGTGTCGTCAATCCGCAAAGAGCCGATTTCCAGGATGCAGCCGATGTCAATGTCTGGGATTAACCGCTTGGCAGATGCAGCTTGGTCGCCAACAATGCACGGTCTTTAACCCGGCATGGCTAACGCGGGGAAGTGCGGGCGTTAGCCACAGGCGCAGGTTAGGCTGCTGCGTCAACTTGGAGTAGCGAGAGGGCCTGAGAAGAAGATCGCCAGCCACAGGGTTTCCACCCCGGGTTCTGTCCAGGACACCCTATGCTTCACATGGGCCGGGAGCAGCAGATAATCACCCTTCTCCAGGCTGACCTCTGTGCCATCTTCGTACTGAATGCGTCCAGCCCCTTCGAGCAACAACACCCACTCGTGCTCGCTTTGATCGTACCAGGCATCCGCTGCCGAGGCATGCCCCTTGGAGACGATGCGCTCGATGCGCAGCGACTCAGCCTCGGCCAAGGTCTCGAACACTTCCTGCGTCAGATCCTCGGGCATAGCAGCAAAAATATTGTTCATAGTGCTCCCAAAACTCAACCAGTCTTTGGCTTAACTAAAGGTAGCAGGCCAACAGCTGCAGGCAGATGAAGGCGAAGATCCCCGCCAGCACGTCGTCGATCATTATACCGAAACCACCATGCACCTTGGCATCCAGCCAGCGGATCGGCCAGGGCTTGAGGATATCGAACAGGCGAAACAGGCAGAAGCCGACCAGCAGCCAGCCCCAGCCCGCAGGGGCGGCCACCAGGGTGATCAGCAGGCCGACCACTTCGTCCCAGACGATGGCGCCGTGATCGTGCACCCCCATGTCCTTGGCCGCCTTGTCACAAATCACTATTCCGGCCAAGGCCAGGACCAAGGTCAAGGCAAGGTAGCTGCCCAGCCCCAGAGGTTGCATCAGCAAATAGAGCGGCACCGCCGCCAGGGTACCGAAGGTGCCTGGGGCCTTGGCCGCCAGGCCACTGCCGAAGCCCAACGCCAGGAAATGCAATGGATTTTTAAGTGACAGGCGCGCCAGCGCCGGATCTGTGCTAATCAATTTCATCAGAAATGCTCGAATCCATCCAACAGAGGCGTAAAGGCTTCACCCTCGTGGCGCAGTTTGAGCTTGTCACCGGCGCAGATCTGGCCGACCTTGACGAACTTGACCCCGGCATGGCCGAGTGAGGTCTCCAGCGCCCCCTTCTGTGCTTCGGACACGGTAAACAGCAGCTCATAGTCTTCGCCGCCCTTGAGGGCATAACTCAGCCCAAGTTCCAAAGGCACAGTATCACGCATCGCCGCCGACAGGGGTAATAGGCCAACCTCTATGGTGGCACCAACGCCGGAGGCCTTGAGCACATGGCCTATGTCCGACATCAAACCATCGGAAAGATCTATGGCGCTGGAAGCCAAGGCCCGCAACGCCTGGCCCGCCAATACCCTTGGGGTTGGCCGATAATGGCGATCTATGAGGTAGGCGCTATTCTCTGCACTCGCCTGCTGCCGGCCACGCAGGATATCCAACCCCAGGGCCGAATCCCCCAGAGTACCGGTAACATAGACCCAATCACCCACCTTGGCACCGCTGCGGCTCAGGGCTTTGCCCTGGGGCACCTGGCCATGGACTGTGATGTTGATGGTCTTGGGGCCACGGGTAGTATCGCCTCCCACCAGGGCGATGCCGTAATAATCTGCTATCTCGAACAGGCCGGCACTGAAGTCGGTCAACCAGGCCTCATCCGCCTCGGGCAAGGTCAGCGCCAGCGTCATCCAGGCAGGTTCTGCGCCCATGGCAGCCAAGTCTGACAGATTCACCGCCAGCGCCTTGTAGCCCAGGGCCTTGGGCGGCATGTCGGCAAGAAAATGCACATTTTCGACTAAGGTGTCGCAGGAGATGGCGAGAGATTTGTTTTCGGCGGGTTGAACCAGGGCGCAATCGTCGCCAATCCCCAGAGTGACGTCACGGCGAACCGGTCCACGTCCCTTGAAGAAACTTTCGATTAGTTGGAATTCTTTCACTGTAAAATTTGGTGCGGCCGCGGCCGTCCCCCTAAGTTAGCAATGAAAAACGGTATCCTGAGATACCGTTTGTCTTATTACTTACGTGCAACCAGCTTGTCGAGTATGCCATTGACAAACTTGTGGCCATCTTCGGCACCGAAGGCTTTTGCCAGCTCGATAGCCTCGTTGATGGCGACCTTGTAAGGCACATCCTTGCGGAAGGTCAACTCATAGGTCGCCAGGCGCACTATGGCTTTCTCAACCGGCGAAACCTCATCCAGAGGACGCTCCAGGAAAGGTACGATCAACTCGTCCAACTGGGCGCTCTTGGTGGCAACACCTGAAAACAGCTCACGAAAGTAAGCCACATCAACACCGCCGGTATCTTGCTCGGTTAAAAACTCATGCTCGACATCGGCAATGTTATTCCCGCTTAGTTGCCATGAATATATGGCTTGAACCGCTAAACGGCGGGCCTTGCGGCGCTCAGAAGGCTTCATTGTTTTTCCTACTATTACAGCTGTTTTTCAAGTTCTTGCAGTACGTTAACCATTTCCAACAGACCCAGGGCCGCTTCGCCACCCTTGTTGCCTGCCTTGGTGCCGGAACGTTCTATGGCTTGCTCTATGGTATCTGTGGTCAACACACCGAATGCGACGGGAACGTCAAACTCGAGCGACACCTGGGCCAGACCCTTGTTACATTCACCGGCAACAAAATCGAAATGTGGCGTACCGCCACGGATCACCGCACCGAGCGCGATAATGCCATCGAATTTACCGCTGGCGGCAACCCGACGGGCGGCCAATGGCAGCTCAAACGCACCCGGAACACGCACGACCGTGATGTTGTCGTCGTTCACCTGGCCAAAACGTTTCAGCGTATCGATTGCGCCTTCAAGCAAACTCTCGACTAAAAAGCTGTTGAAACGCGATACGACTATCGCTATTTTGGCATTTTTCGCTTCGATATTACCTTGAACTACGTTCATTATCTTACCTAAATTAGCTAAAGCACCCGCTCGGGGCGAAAAGTGGCGCTATGATACCACAGGCATTTGCCCCGGGCGCTATGCAAATTATCAGAAATGGTTAATTTTACTTTACTGCAACCTGGGGCCTGCCCGGCCTGGCGCCGGCGCGAAAGCCGCTGTCATGGGCGCCTCAAGCTGCGACTCAATCGGCAATATAATCTGTCACTTCCAGGCCGAAACCGGACAGTGAATGATAGCGTTTGGGTGAACTCAGCAGGCGCATCTTGGTCACCCCAAGGCTCGCCAGTATCTGTGAACCTACGCCGACCCGTCGCGAGGTGCCCTGCCATTTGGCCGATGCCTGCGCCTGGCCCTTGTCTTCGGCCTCGAACGCCTTCACCTTGGACAGCATCTCGGCGCTATGCTCGCGGTTGCCCAGCAGCACCAGGACACCGCCTTCGGCTGCGATGCGCGCCATGGCGTGCTCCAGCGGCCAACTGCGCTGCTGATCCCGCTCAGAATGCAGTAAGTCATTGAAGGTATTCTGCAAATGTACCCGCACCAGGATATTCGGCTTGACCTCGCCCTTGACCAAGGCATAGTGCAGCTGGTTGTCTATGGTGTCTCTAAAGGTCACCATGTTGAACTCACCGAAACGGGTCGGCAGCTTGCAGCTGGCCTCGCGCACCACAGTGGTTTCCTTGGTATTACGGTATTCGATCAAATCGGCTATTGTGCCTATCTTGACGCCATGTTTCTCGCTGAAGATTTCCAGATCCGGGCGCCGTGCCATGGTGCCGTCTTCATTGAGTATTTCGACTATCACCCCGGAAGGCTCCAGTCCTGCCAGACGCGCCAGATCGCAACCCGCCTCGGTGTGCCCCGCACGCACCAGGACGCCGCCATCCTGGGCCATCAGCGGAAAGATATGCCCGGGTTGCACCAGGTCCGCCGCCTTGGCGTCTTTGGCTACCGCCGCCTGAACCGTCACCGCCCTGTCGTGGGCCGAGATCCCCGTGGTCACCCCGGTCGCCGCTTCGATGGACACGGTGAAATTGGTCGAGAACTGGGCGTTGTTGTTGCTGACCATCAAGGGCAGGTTCAGCTGCCGGCAACGTTCCTTGGTCATGGTCTGGCAGATGAGACCACGGCCATGGGTCGCCATGAAGTTGATCGCCGCCGGGGTCACCAACTCGGCAGCCATGATGAGATCGCCTTCATTTTCCCTGTCTTCGTCGTCCATCAGGATGACCATTTTCCCCAGACGTATGTCTTCGATGATCTCTTCTATGCTGTGTAGCGCCATGTTAGGACCTTTATGCTTGAGTAATAAAATTGAATGACCGGCTGTCACCGGCTAGGCTATGGCTGGCACGCCAACCTCAGCGGATGAAACCGCTGCGCGCCAGCATCTCCATGGTCACGCCATCCTTTTGTGGTTCCGGTGACGCCTGCATCAGCCGCTCGAGATAACGGGCGATGAGATCCACTTCCAGATTCACCCTGTCACCCGCCTTGAGCTTGACCAAGGTGGTCTCGCCGGCGGTATGCGGCACTATGGTCAGGCGGAAGCGACTGCCGTCGACTTCGTTGACCGTCAGGCTGACACCATCGACAGTGATCGAGCCCTTGTGGGCTATGTAGCGGGCCAGCTCGGCCGGCGCCGCCAGCCAGAACTCGATAGCCTGGCCCCGCATTACCCTTTGCTCCACCGAGGCGATACCATCCACATGGCCACTGACCATATGACCGCCCAATCTGGTGGTCGGGGTCACGGCCTTCTCCAGGTTCACCTCGGTACCGACGGCATAATGGGCGAAGCCTGTCAGGCTGACTGTCTCGGCCGAGACATCGGCCGCATAGGCGTCAGCCAACAGTTGCACCACAGTCAGGCAGACGCCATTGGTGGCTATGCTGTCACCCAAACGCACGTCGGTGAGATCCAGCTTGCCGCTGGCCACCGTCAGGCGAATGTCATCGCCCTGGCGTTCAATTTTGCGCAGTGTGCCTACGGCTTCTATTATCCCGGTAAACATATTCTACTCACTTACCCAGTTCAGGGGCTAAATACTGACGCCCGCCGCGGTGCGACCGGCGCGTTAGCGTTGGGCTAACCGAATCTCAGGGTCATGCGGCGATCCGCGCCCAGCTTACGCTCGTCTATCAACTCGAAGTGCGGCAACTCGCTCATGGCCTGATAATCATTCAAGTTCAAGAGGTTGTGTCCATGTCCGCCCAACAGCTTGGGCGCCTGGTACAGGATAAGCTCGTCGGCCAGGCGCCGCTCGATAACGGCGCCTGCCAGGGTCGCGCCGGCTTCCACCAGCACAGAGTTGCAGCTCCGACCGAGATGGGCCAACAGGGCCGCAAGGTCGACCCGGCCATCCTCCCCTGGCAGCTGCAGGCAACTGACGTGGGAGGGGAATTGTGCCAGCCGGGCGGCAGAATAGGCGCGGCAGGATACCAGCAGTATGGGGCTGTCGATGCTGAACAGCGCCTTGTCGGCCGTCAGCCTGGCACGGCTGTCGAGGATCACCCTCAGGGGCTGCAACAGCTCGGTTTCGCTGAGACTCAAGCCCAGACTCCCCAACTCGCCATGGCGCACATTGAGTCCGGGATCATCCGCCAGCACGGTTTCCACCCCGGTGAGCAGGGCGCAATGGCTGGCGCGCAGCCGCTGCACATCACGGCGCGCCTCTGGACCGGTGATCCACTTGGAGACACCGTTGGACAGCGCCGTCTTGCCATCGAGGCTGGCGGCCAACTTGACCGTCACCCAGGGCAAACCCGTTTGCATCCGCTTCATGAATCCCAGGTTGAGGCCATAGGCCTCAGCGCCCAACAACCCGAGGTCGACGACTATGCCGGCATCACGCAGCAGCTGACTGCCCCGCCCCGCAACCTGGGGATTGGGATCTTCCGTGGCTATGACCACACGCGCCACTCCGGCCTGGATCAACGCCAGGGCGCATGGCGGGGTGCGGCCGTAATGGCTGCAAGGTTCCAGGGTCACGTAGGCGGTGGCCCCGCGCGCGGCCTCACCCGCCATGCGCAGGGCATGCACCTCGGCGTGGGGCTCTCCGGCCCTGTGATGAAAACCTTCACCCAGGATCCGGCCGTCTTTCACCAGCACGCAGCCGACATTGGGATTGGGGCGCGTGGTGTAACGCCCCTTGGCCGCCAGCCTGATGGCGCGGCTCATCATTTGATTATCCAGTGCGGACCAGCTCATAGTGGCATCCCTTGGGTAGACAAGCCGCTTACTTCTGCAGCTTGGCGATGGCCTCGCCAAATTCGGACACGTCTTCGAAGGCGCGGTAAACCGAGGCGAAGCGGATATAGGCGACCTTGTCCAGGTGCATCAGCTGCTCCATCATCAGGTTGCCTATCATCTCAGAGGTCACTTCACGCTCACCCGTGGCCCTCAGGGTCGACTTTATCTTGCTCAGCGCCTGTTCTATCTGATCCATGGACACGGGACGCTTCTCGACCGCACGCAACATGCCGCCCTGGAGCTTTTCCTCGTCGAACGGCTGGCGTGTGCCATCGCGCTTGATCACCCGCGGCATGACCAACTCGGCACCTTCGAAGGTGGTAAATCTCTCATGACATTCGGTACATTCACGGCGACGGCGCACCTGATGCCCCTCGGCCACCAGGCGTGAGTCTATGACCTTGGTATCTGTTGCGCTACAAAATGGGCAATGCATTGAGCCTCCTGCCGAACTGAATTAAGGCGTAGGTCCGATCTAGCTGAATAGCCGGGCTGTCAAACCTCGAGCCGACGTCGACATTTTAGCCTGAACATCAGATCCCGGAAATAAAAATGGCCGCTAGTGCGGCCATTGGATTTTATCCTATTTGCAGTCTCAGGTTAAGCCTCTGCTCGCGCTAACTTTGACTGACAGGACTTAGGCTTAGCCGTAAACGGGAAACCTGGCACACAGAGCCAGGACCTGAGCCTTAACCCGCGCTATGACCTCACTGTTGTGGGCATCGTCGAGTACGTCACAGATCCAGCCCGTCAGCTCTTTGGCTTCGGCTTCTTTGAAGCCGCGACGTGTGATGGCCGGGGTACCGATACGCACACCCGAGGTCACGAAAGGTGAACGCGGGTCGTTAGGCACTGAGTTCTTGTTGACTGTGATGTTGGCGCTGCCCAAAGCGGCATCAGCCTCTTTACCCGTCAAGTCACGGCCGATAAGATCAACCAGCATCAAGTGGTTGCTGGTGCCGCCTGAGACTATCTTATAGCCGCGGGCCAGGAAGACTTCAACCATGGCCTGGGCATTGTCCACCACTTGCTGTTGGTAGACTTTGAATTCCGGCTCCAGCGCTTCCTTGAAGGCCACGGCCTTGCCTGCGATAACATGCATCAGAGGACCACCCTGGCCACCTGGGAATACCGCAGAGTTCAGCTTCTTGTACAGATCTTCGTCGTCGGCTGCCGACAAGATCACTCCGCCACGGGGACCGGCCAAAGTCTTGTGGGTGGTAGAAGTGACTACGTGGGCGTGGGGCACAGGGTTGGGATACACGCCTGCGGCGATGAGACCAGCCACGTGCGCCATGTCGACAAAGAGGTAAGCACCTATTTTATCGGCGATTTCGCGCATTCTAGCCCAGTCGACTATGCCCGAGTAAGCGGAGAAGCCACCTATCATCATCTTAGGCTTATGCTCGACGGCCAGACGCTCCATCTCGTCATAGTCGATCTTGCCGGACTCGTCTATGCCGTAAGGAATGATGTTGTACAGCTTGCCCGAGAAGTTAACCGGAGAGCCGTGGGTCAGGTGACCACCGTGGGCCAGATTCATGCCCAGCACTGTGTCGCCTGGATTGAGCAGGGCCATGTAGACGGCACTGTTGGCCTGTGAGCCGGAATGGGGCTGGACGTTGGCGTAAGTGGCACCGAACAGCTCTTTGGCACGTTCTATGGCCAGAGTCTCGACGACATCCACGTATTCGCAACCACCGTAATAACGCTTGCCCGGGTAGCCTTCGGCATACTTGTTGGTCAGCTGTGAACCTTGTGCTTCCATGACCCGTGGGCTGGTGTAGTTCTCAGAAGCAATCAGCTCAATATGCTCTTCCTGACGCAGGGTCTCGTTCTGAATCGCCTTAAACAGTTCGGGATCATAATCTGCGATGTTCATCTCTTTCTTCAGCATTGCTCACTCCGGCAGCCAATTTTTATAGGTAGGGTTGCGCGGTATTCTACTCTGCAATCGGCCACAATCCCAGTATTTGAAACATGAAATTCCTTGGAATTATGCTTGAGTCCGGCTCATTACTGCCGGCTCCAGGATAGCGGGTCTAGGCCCAAGGCCGGGACCCGGCGCCTAAGCCGTCGGGAACTGAAGGCATAAAAAAATCCCTAACCTGCAACGGCTAGGGATTCATTTTCCGGCTTAAACCTGGGGTTCAGCCGGCAATCACGAGCCTGCGCCCGGACAGAAAAGCGCTCGCTTACACAGAGAAGCTGGCGCCGCAGCCACAAGTGGTAGTGGCGTTGGGGTTTTTAACGAAGAAGCGTGAGCCTTCCAGCCCAGAGGTGTAGTCCACTTCGCCACCGACCAGGTACTGTAGGCTCATGGGATCGACCACCAGCAACACGCCTTGTTTCTCTATGGTAAAGTCGCCTTCGTTGACCTTCTCATCGAACGTAAAACCATACTGAAATCCAGAGCAACCGCCACCGGTCACATACACCCGCAGCTTTAAATCAGGGTTCTGCTCTTCTTCCAACAGCCCCTTTACCTTGGCCGCTGCCGCATCGGTAAATTGGATCGGCATTGCTGCGTCAGCTTGTTCAGTCATTACTACCTCTTACTTCAGTTTGCTGTGGCAAATTATCCTTTACCTGACTGTTTTGTTCAAGTATTACCCTGGGTTCTTTTTCACCCTGCAGCAATTCGGCCGCATCGAAGCTCTGCTCCGTCTGGGATCCCTTGGTCCAACGGCTCGAGGGCACTATGACCTTGGCCAGGATGCGCTGCAGATTAAAGCCTTCCGGCAGGCTGAATTCGGCTTCCAGTACCTGGAAATAGCGGAAATCGAAGTTGAGCTTGCCGTCCATGAGTTGACTCAGGCTCAGCTCCAGCGGCTCGCCCTCCTGTATTCCCATGAGCGTCAGCTCCCCCTTGCCCTTGATCTTCTGGCGCCGTTTTTGCAGCTGGGTCAGGATCAACTTGAGCCGGTATTGCCCCGCCAGCAGGCCGGGGGTCAACTCCAGCCCATGAATGGCCACCCCTTCGGCATTATTCTCCGGCGCCATTATGCTGCGATAGAAGCCCAGTTCATGCTGCAGCTCCTGCTGTTGCTGCAACTGCTCGGCAAACATCTGCTGCATATGGTTGTTGGCTTCACGCTCGACCGCCAGCTCCAGGTTGCGGCTCGCCAGCTGTTGCGCCTGCTCCTGCACCTGGGCCAATAGTTTTTGCACCTTATCACTGTTATGTTGGAGCAAAGGTTGTTCACTGGTCAGCAATTGATAACAGCTCAAACCACCCAAGGTGAAGGCCACCAGCACCAACAGAGACAAATACAGGCTGGAGGGACGAAACTTGCGCTCCAGCACTTGCAGGCGATCGCGCCAACGATGATAATTTAGCATTAGCTAACAAACCCTTATATAAAATACAATCGACTCTCCGAGAGTCAAAATCCATGAAAATCAGGCGAACTCAGTGCAAATAGCGATCAATAAAACCACGATAACGCGCACCGCCATAGCCACGCGCAGGTACCTGCGCAACGAGCTCAGGGATCAACTCTCCCAGGCCAGAACCAGTGCCCAGCTCTGTCTGCTGGCATTGCTATTTGCCCTATTCGCCTCAGGCGTGATCATTTTATTCCGCCTGTTACTGCTGTGGGCCAACCACTATACCCAGACCCGGGAGATGGATTTTACGGCCATAGTGGGTGACTGGCGAGCCCTGTTGCCACTTTTCGGCGCAGTTTTAATCTGGCTGGTCGCCAGAATCGGCTCGAAACGCTACCGCCGCATGGGAATAGCCTATGTATTGCATAGGGTGAAATTGCACTATGGCAAGATCCCGCTGCAATCCGCCCCAGGGCAGTTCTTCCAGGCGCTGTTTGCCCTTGGCACCAATTTTTCCGTCGGCCGGGAGGGACCGGCGATCCACCTGGGCGCCGTCAGCGCCAGCGTGCTGGCCGAGAAATTCAAGCTGCCGGACAACAGTGTGCGCATCATGTGTGCCAGCGGCATCGCCGCCGGCATCGCCGCCACCTTCAACGCCCCGCTGGCGGCGGTGATCTTCGTGCTGGAAGTGGTGGTGCGGGAATACAAGATCCATTACTTCTTCCCCATCATGCTGTCGGCCATCTGCGGTGCGGTTTCCAGCCAGCTGGTGTTCGGCAATGTCCATGAATACGACAGCATCCAGATGATCCATATTCCCCTGGATCATTACCCCATACTGGCCCTCGGCGGCGTGGTGCTCGGCTGCGCCGCCGCCCTGTTCAACTTCTCGCTCATCAGAGTCACGGCCAGGGGGCAGGACTGGCCGTTGATCTATCGCCTGCTGCTCGCCGGCGGCATCACCACCCTGATAGGCCTCTGGTTGCCCCAGGCCTTGGGCACGGGCGATCTCGCCATCGGCCAGGCCATAGGCGAGCACCCCAGCCTGGCGCTCTTATGCGCCCTGCTGGTCGCCAAGATGGTTGCCACCATAGCGGCCATAGGCCTGGGGATCCCCGGCGGCTTGATCGGCCCCCTCTATGGCATAGGTGCCCTGCTCGGCGCCATCCTGGCCCTGGTCAGTGCCAGCCTGTTTCCCTCCAGTGCCCCCTATGTCGGCCTCTATACCGTCATAGGCATGACGGCCATGATGGGGGTCTGTCTGAGTGCCCCCCTGGCGGCGCTGGTGGCCTTGCTTGAGTTAACCAACAATGCATCCATCATATTGCCGGCCATGTTCGTCACCATCCCGGCATTCCTCATCGCCTATCAGGGATTCAATACCAGTTCCATCTTCTTCCGCCAGCTGGATATCATGGGCCTGGGCTACAAGGTCGCGCCGGTGAACCTGGGCTTGCAGAAGAAAGGCGTGCGGGCCCTGATGGATAAGCGCTTCGTGATAGTCAATAACAACGACGAGCTGCTGCTGGAGGTGCTCAAACGCGCCGAGGGCCGACCCGTGCTGGTGCGCAATGCCGACGGGATGATAGAAATGCTCAGCCTGGAGATGCACTCCCTCGAAGACAGCACCACCCTCTCGCGCCATCCCATGGCCGGGCTGCCCGATACCGCCACCTTGAATGAGGTTTACCTGCAGCTCTCACCCAAACGCAGTGGTGAGGTCTATATCTACCAGGATGCGCCGCAGCAGGTCGTCGGCGTGATCAGCTGGTCCATGCTGCAGCAGGAGATACGCTCCGAGCAAGTATGACGGACAGCCGTGCTCCGTTTCCTAGGCCGAGGTCGCCCTGTCCAGGGCCTGGGCGACATCGGCTATGATGTCATCTATGTGCTCTATCCCTACCGAGATCCGCACCAGATCCTCGGACACCCCGGCCCTGGCCAGCTCCCTGGCATCCAACTGCCTGTGGGTGGTGCTGGCCGGATGGCATGCCAATGACTTGGCATCGCCGATATTCACCAGGCGCAGGATCATCTGCAGGGCATCGATGAAACGCCCTCCCGCCTGCTTGCCTTCTTCGGCCGTTGCCGCCTCGATGCCGAAACTTATGATGCCGGAGGCCTTGCCGCCGGTGATCTTATGGCAGTTATCCCTATGGGGACTGCGTGCCAAGGCCCCGTAGTTGACCCAGCTGACCTTGGGGTGTTGCACCAGATACTCGGCCAGGGCCAGGGCATTGCTGCAATGACGCTCCATGCGCAGGCTCAGGGTTTCCAGTCCCTGCAACAGCAGGAAGGCACTTTGGGGCGACAGGGCCGCGCCCGTGTTGCGCAGCGGCACCACACGACAGCGACCTATGAATGCCGCCGGGCCGAAGGCCTCTGTGTATACCACCCCATGGTAGGAAGGATCTGCTTCGTTGAGCAGCGCGAACCTCTGCTTATCGGCGCGCCAGTCAAACTTGCCCGAATCTATGATGGCCCCGCCTATGGTGGTGCCATGACCGCCGATATACTTGGTCAATGAATGTACCACTATGTCGGCACCATGCTCGAACGGCCGGCATAACACAGGGGTCGCGACAGTATTGTCGACGATCAGCGGCACCCCGTGGCGATGGGCTATCTCGGCCAGACGCTGCAGATCGACTATGTTGCCCGCCGGGTTACCTATGGACTCGCAGAATACCGCCTTGGTATTGGCGTCGATCAAGGCCTCGAGACCGTCGAAATCGTCGAATGCCGCCATGCGCACTGTCACGCCCTGACGCGGCAAGGTATGGGCGAACAGGTTGTAGGTGCCGCCATAGAGTTGGCTGCTGCTGACGATATTGTCGCCCACCTGGGTCAGCGCCTGAATCGCATAGGTTATCGCCGCCATGCCCGAGGCGACGGCCAGCGCGCCTATGCCACCTTCCATGGCCGCCAGGCGTTGCTCCAATACCTCTGTGGTGGGGTTCATGATGCGGGTGTAGATGTTGCCGGCGACTTTGAGATCGAATAGATCGGCACCATGTTGGGTATCGTCGAAGGTATAAGAGGTGGTTTGATAAATCGGCACCGCCGCCGCTTTGGTGGTCGTTTCGGACCGATACCCATAATGTAACGCCAGAGACTCAAGTTTCATGCTGCCATCCTTAACAAAAGAGTTGTCTCGCCTTGTATGAAATTCATACCCAGGCAACCAAGCTAACAGATGGCCATCCAGATGTCTATATCGCGTCTAAATGTCAACCTTGCATGGTCGCTATCTCCAGGCAAATATCCCCGGCGGTTATTTCCCTGTCCCTTGGCTTCTGCTACAATCGCGCCTCAGCCACCCTACATAACATCAGGGCTGTTTTGGCAGGCAAAATGCCCAAGACGGACCACAGCAATTGGAACCCAGGCTGATGACTCAGTTCGAAGGATCTCATATCCTCTCAGTAAACCAGTTAGATCTGGACGCAATTCACACTATTTTCAATGTTGCCAACCGCATGACCCCTTATGCGCTGCGGGAGAAACGCACCAAGGTGCTCGAAGGCGCCATTCTGGGCAACCTGTTCTTCGAACCCAGCACCCGTACCCGCGTCAGCTTCGGTTGTGCCTTCAACCTGCTCGGCGGTCATGTCAGGGAAACCACGGGCATGGCCTCGTCCTCGCTGTCCAAGGGCGAATCTCTCTATGATACCGCCAGGGTGTTATCCACCTATTCGGATGTGATCGCCATGCGCCATCCGGAGGCCTACTCGGTCAAGGAATTTGCCGAAGGCAGCCGGGTGCCGGTGATCAACGGCGGCGATGGTGCCAACGAGCACCCGACCCAGGCGCTGCTGGACTTATTCACCATACAGAAAGAACTCGGCTTCGCCGGTCGCGGCGTCGATGGCATGCATATCGCCATGGTGGGCGACCTCAAGCATGGCCGCACGGTGCACTCGCTGTCGCGCCTGCTATGCATGCATAAGAACATCAGCTTCACCCTGATCTCCCCCGGCGAGCTGGCCATGCCCGACTATGTGCTCGACGACATAGCCAACGCCGGCCACAGGGTCACAATCACCGACCAACTCGAAGGCAATCTGCACCAGGCCGACATACTCTACCTGACCCGCATCCAGGAGGAACGTTTCCCGTCCCAGGATGAGGCCAACAAGTACCGTGGCAAGTTCAGGTTGAACCAAAGCATCTACACCCAGCATTGCAAATCCAACACAGTGATCATGCATCCGCTGCCGCGCGACTCCCGCGCCCAGGCAAACGAGCTGGACAATGATCTCAACAGCCACCCGAACCTGGCCATCTTCCGCCAGGCGGACAATGGCCTGTTGATCCGCATGGCGCTGTTTGCATTGACACTCGGGGTGGATACCCAGCTGGAAAAATACGAGTGTCCGGTAAATTGGTATTCACGCAAAGCCGATCGTTGATCCGGCCAAGACTCTAAGGACTTAAGATGACCCGTTCCGAAAGCTTATTTGAACAGGCAAAGAAAACCATTCCCGGCGGCGTCAACTCGCCGGTGCGCGCCTTCAACGGTGTCGGTGGCACGCCTCTGTTTATCGAACGTGCCGATGGCGCCTACATCTATGATGCCGACGGCAAGGCCTATATCGACTATGTCGGTTCCTGGGGCCCTATGATCTTGGGGCATAATCATCCCAAGATCCGCCAGGCCGTGCTGGCCGCCGCCGAGAATGGCCTGTCTTTCGGCGCGCCGACGGCGCTGGAAGTGCAGATGGCCGAGAAAGTCATCGCCATGGTGCCGTCCATCGAGCAGGTGCGGATGGTCAGTTCGGGCACAGAAGCGACCATGAGCGCCATCCGCCTGGCCCGAGGTTTCACCAACAGGGACAAGATCTTGAAGTTCGAGGGCTGCTACCACGGCCACGCCGACTGCCTGCTGGTGAAAGCCGGCTCTGGGGCATTGACCCTGGGACAGCCAAGCTCACCCGGGATCCCGGAAGATTTTGCCAAGCATACGTTGACCGCCGTGTATAACGATCTGGATTCGGTGAGAAGCCTGTTCGAGCAGTACCCGAGCGATATCGCCTGCATCATAATAGAACCCGTTGCCGGCAACATGAACTGCATTCCGCCTGTCCCCGGGTTCCTCCAAGGGTTGCGCGCCCTGTGCGACGAGTTCGGCGCCTTGCTGATCATAGACGAAGTGATGACGGGGTTTCGGGTCGCCATGAGCGGCGCCCAGGGCCATTACGGCGTGACGCCGGATCTGACCACCCTGGGCAAGGTCATAGGCGGCGGCATGCCGGTGGGCGCCTTCGGTGGTCGCAAGGAAGTGATGCAATACATAGCGCCAACCGGCCCCGTGTACCAGGCGGGGACCTTGTCCGGTAACCCTATCGCCATGAGTGCCGGTCTGACGCAGATGGAGGCACTGTGTGAGGAAGGCCTGTACGAAGCATTGGCGGCCAAGACGGAGCGTATCGCCCTCGGTTTCAAGGCCGCGGCAGACAAGCATGGCATTCCCTTGGCAATCAACTATGTCGGCGGCATGTTCGGCTTCTTCTTCACCGAAGAGCAGGAGATCACCCGCTTCGAGCAAGTGACCAAGTGCAACATGGAACAGTTCCGCGCCTTCTACCATGGCATGCTGGACCAAGGTGTCTACCTGGCGCCGAGTGCCTATGAAGCCGGCTTCCTGTCCATGGCCCATGGTGAGCGTGAGTTGCAGCTGACACTGGAAGCCGCCGAGCGCGTGTTCGCGAGCATGAGGTTGTAACGGCTCTTCAGCCTGGCCCGTCATGGCGCCCTGGCCCAGGTTCCGAACGATAGGATCTGAACGATAGGAGCTGAGCGCTATGGCCAGACTAATATGAGAATAAGGGCGGGAAGTTAACTTCCCGCCCTTATTATTTTCGCCTCGCCTGTCTTTCAGTCTTTACGAATACCCCCTGTCAAAGTAAGGCATCCGGGGCGGCAAAATAGCATTTCCCAAAAATATCCCCAAAATAGTCGATATTTCTCCCCTCATTCACCTGCCCCCCCACCGGGCATCACCACTCGATAGCATTAATAACCGTAAATAAACAAAAACACAGAGATTGATGCCGGATATTCAATATTCCGCCATCACAAGCGTTGCCAAGTCATCAAAAAGTGAGTGGCAGCTAAGAGTTGCGTTCTCAACTTCATTATGTTCTGATCCGCACGCGTTTTCGGGATGAAGCGAAATTTAGCTTAATCAGCGGCAGAAAAAGGGTCTGGCTTTATCGGTCAGCGATTATCAACACAGCAGTTGGAATTGTATTTATGCTCTACACCTTTCTGATATTACTGGCAGTGCTCGCCTTGCTCAGTATTATTTTTGAAGAAGTCACACATATCAATAAAGCCAAAACCACACTTTTCCTTGGTTGTATCTCCTGGGTAGCCCTGTTCATGGCGGCCGGCGATCCAGGCCATGAGAAAATCGTCGAACATAGACTGGATGACAACCTGCTGGAAATTGCCACCCTCTGGCTGTTTCTGATGTCGACCATGACCTTCGTCGCCTATCTCAACGCCAAGGGCATGATCCAAATTCTGGTGCAGAAGCTCTTCCCCCAACGCGTGTCGGTAAGACTGCTGATGATCCAGGTGGCACTCTTCTCCCTGCTGCTGTCCGCCATCTGTGACAACGTCACCGCCACCTTGGTCTCCCTGGGACTCTTGACTACCTTCAAACTCGACAAGCAGATGCGCCGGCGCATGGCGGTGCTGATCATCTTCGCGGTGAACTCGGGAGGGGTCTCGCTGATCACAGGCGATGTCACCACCCTGATGATCTTCCTCGGCGGTCATGTGCACATGTCCGAGCTGATGATGCTCTTCATTCCGGCCGCCATCAGCGTCATGCTATTGGCGGTACTGTTCTCGCTCAGGGCCGAGGGCGAAGTCTCGACCAGTCCGATAAAGCGCGACTATCAAACCGTGGACGTGATTATCGCGGCCATTTTCTTCTCGACCATCATAATGACCATGGTGCTCAACGTGCTGTTCGGCATTCCGCCTGTGCTGACCTTCCTCACAGGGCTGTCGGTGATGTTCCTCGTCGGCCATACCAGCAGAAGTGACAAGGAAGAGATCAAGATCCTCGAATACATACGTCAGGTCGAATACGACACCCTGTTATTCTTCCTCGGGATCTTGTTGCTGGTCGGCATGCTCAAGGAAATAGGCACCCTGGACTTACTGACCCAGGCCTACGCCATGTTCGATCCCAATATCTCCAACTTTGTCACAGGCATAGGCTCGGCCATCCTGGATAACGTGCCTCTCACCGCCGCCCTGCTCAAGGCTGAGCCTGTGCTCAACACCCCTGAGTGGCTGGGGCTGACCTATGCCGTCGGTGTCGGTGGCTCGCTGCTGGTGATAGGCTCGGCCTCGGGCATCATAGCCATGAGCAAGGTCAAGGAGCTGACCTTCGTCAGCTACCTCAAATACGTGCCGGCATTGCTGCTATGTTACAGCGTGGGTTACGGCCTGACCCTGTTACTGGCTTACCAACTCTTCGAAGCTTAACCACTTTAGCTTAACCACTTTAGCTTAAACAAGAGTCAAATAAAGAAGGCGCCCGAGGGCGCCTTCTTTGTTTCGGCCGGTCGGGACTTCTGCCCCGGCCATAGGGCTCCATCAGATCGCCGGCACCTTAAACTCATGGCCCTCGAGTTCGAGGATCACATCCCTTGGACGTATCTCTACTATCCTGAGGCTTCCCTTGATGCTGTCACCTTCCTGTAACTCGGCGCCATCGACATTGAGCCAGCGCTGCGCCGGTTCACTGGAATACACATGGGCATTGATACTGAACTCGGGCACCCGCAGCTGTACCCCGGCGGGCAACTGCCCATAACTGGGAATAGCATCCGCTTTGGGGGCCACTATGGGATCGAGCTCTGGGGCCGACACGGGCTTGCTGGCCGCATGTTCATACTCGACATCTTTCAGCGCCGTCTGAAACGCGGCCACCAGATTATCCTCTTCCCGGCTCTGCACCGTTTCCAGGCCGACATCGACGGCGGCGGCACTGACCTGGCGTCTGAGGGCCTCCAGCTCGGATAAACCGCGACGATTGGCATTGGCCCCCAGCATGATAGGTTCATCGCCAGGCTCATCGACCGCGTCATAAGCATTTGCAGCCGAGACAGGCAAGGGCAGCTGCTGTGCGTAGGCGGCGCCCGGGGCAATGGCAGCGGACATAGGGTTGCCGGAAGAAGTGTCGGAAAGGGCGCCGGAAGAAGTGCCTGAGACAGGCGCAGTGGCGGCCGACCGTATCAGAGGCTGGGCCAATGGCAACGCCACCCTACCCGCCAGCCGCACGCCCGAGTTCTTGCTCTCAGGGGCGGCAGCCGGCTGGGCGCTGAGCTCTTGGGTGCTAAGTGCGGTGCTTAGCTCCTTGTTGTTTAGCTCAGTGCTTAGTTCTGGGCTTAGCTCCTGGCTTAAGTGGGGGCTGGGCCGAGCGCCAGTCTGGGATGTCACCGCCGGGTCGGCACTGTGGTTGAACTGCGCCCCGGCGGCAGGCCCGCGCAACTGGCTTAGCCCCCAGGCGGCGCCAATCCCCACGGCAATCGCCAATGCCAGCAACCCCAAGCGTCCGGCGCCGACGCCCCTGGGGGCGGCCTCGCGATACTCGGCCCTCGGGGTCAGCACGACATCCGGCAGGCTGCCGGGCACCTGTTGTTTACTGCGCATCACGGCATCGAGCAATATCGACATCAGGCTTGCCCTCCGTCTCTTGTCAGTCTAGGTCCAGCAGGGCTGAGATAGAGGTTCATCTGCTCCAGCGTCTGACTGCCGGCGATGCCATCGGCCTTGAGCCCATGCTGGCGCTGAAAGCCCTTCAATTGACGTTCAAGCTCGCTGTCGAATGTCCGCAGCACCCTGGCGCTGCGTTTGTCTATCTGAGCCAGGGCATTTTCCAGCCATTGCCACAGGGCCGGGCTCGAACTCTGGCTGATTTCCCTGGGGGCATAGTCTGGGGCTTGCCAAAATATTTCGAAGGTACCGCTGAAGTGACGATTGAACCAGTCTCTGTCGACCCAGAGCCGCTGCTCGCCCAGCTGCAGCAATATTTGCTCGCCCTCACGCTCGACCACCACACCGTAGAAGTCCTGCTGACTCTCGTCCAGCAGATACACCACCGCCGGGTAATTGAGTCTCATCAGGGACAACCAGTTGCCCTGCTGCTGGTAACAGGACAATCCCTGCTGCACCGCCGCCTGACAGGCGCTGAGCCCCTGATAGGGCACCTTGTCCCAGAGGCCGAACAGCGCGGCGAAGGCGGTATCTATGTCGCGGCTGTGGTTGATGGCATCCCTGAGCAGCCTCTGGCCCATGTCGGGTTTGGCCTGTATGGCACTGGTTCCGGCGGCGGCTGTGGCTGCGAGTGTGGCTGCGGCCGTTGCCGGCGAGGCATCGGCCGCCCCGGCGCTATCCTGTCCGGCGGCTGTGATGCCGGCATCCAAGGTTTGCCCTGTGGGCCGAGCCGCGGCCTGCGCATCGGCGCCAAACCAGGCCATTGCGCCGGCGTTGAACCAGACATAAGACAGTCCGAATGCCAAGGCCAGACTCGCCAGCAGCACTGCCGGCCATAGGTAGCTGCGCCTGGGCGGTTCCAGCCCAAGCACCTCTGTGGCGGCGGCCGTCACCATCTTGCTGTCTATCGGCAGCCTGGACTGGCCATAGCCCGCCATCAGGGCGCGCTCACAGAGTAAGTTGGTCAATCTCGGAATGCCGCCGCTGTATTTATGCAGCGCCTTGATCGCCTTGCGGTGGAATAGCGGCTCGAACCGCCCCGCCACCTGCAGCCTATGTTGCACATAGAGGCCGATCTCTTCTTCCGACAGGGGCAAGAGGTGATAACGGGCGGTAATGCGCTGAGCCAACTGCCTCAGCTCCTGGCGCCGCAGCAATTGCTGCAACTCGGGTTGGCCTATCAGTATCACCTGCAGCAACTTCTTGGTATCTGTCTCCAGATTGGTCAGCAACCTCAGCTGTTCCAGCACTTCGGGCCTGAGATGCTGGGCCTCGTCTATGATGAGCACAGTATTGCGGCCATGCTCATGGTTGGCGAGCAGGTAGCTGCTGAGCCTGTCGGTCAGCTGTTTCAGGGTCGGAGACTCGCCATAGGCTATGTGCAATTCGTCACACAGGGTGGCGAGCAACTCGAGCTCTGTCATGGACGGATTCAGGATGAAGGCGGTGTCGGTATTGGCGGGTAATTGCCCGAGCAGACAGCGGGACACTGTGGTCTTGCCCGTCCCCACTTCCCCCGTCAACAACACAAAGCCACCGGTTTCCCCCAGGCCATAGGTCAGGTGCGCCAGCGCTTCCCTATGCCTGTCGCTGAGAAATAAATAGTGGGGATTGGGTGCGATAGAAAATGGATTATCGTTCAGTCCGTAGAAGGCCTTGTACATACCGCCATTAATCCTTAATTGGAAACATCGACTCAAGGTAAAGCTAAGCGCGGGACTTGTCAAAAAATGCGCCCATGAGTCCACTGAAAACAGGGATTTTAGGCCGCATCATCACCAGAGTCCGGGTTTCGCTCTGCTCAATACATGATAAGCTTGAGCCATGATGACTCAAGAGCTTGGTTCAGTGTGAAAATATACCTAGTCGGCGGTGCCGTGCGCGATAGTTTACTCGGCCTGTCGGTCAAAGATAAAGATTACCTGGTGGTCGGCGCCACCCCGGAGGAAATGCTCGCCCTGGGTTACAAACAGGTAGGCAAAGACTTTCCCGTATTCCTGCATTCCAAGACCCAGGAAGAGTATGCCCTGGCACGCACCGAGCGCAAGACCGGCAGCGGCTACGGCGGTTTTAGCTGTGATGCCGGCAAGGGGGTCACCCTGGAGCAAGATCTGCAGCGCCGTGACCTGACCATCAACGCCATCGCCCGGGACGCCGAGGGTAAACTCCATGATCCCTATGGTGGCGTGGACGATATAGCGCAAAAAACCTTACGCCATGTGTCCCCGGCCTTCGTCGAAGATCCGCTGCGGGTGCTGCGGGTAGCCCGCTTCGCCGCCCGCTTCCATCACCTGGGCTTCAAGATCGCCGATGAGACCCTGGCGCTGATGCGCGACATCAGCCACAGCGGTGAGCTTCAAGCCCTGACGGCGGAAAGGGTATGGCTGGAAATAGACAAGAGCCTGGGCGGCGACGACCCACAGGTGTTCTTCGAGGTGCTGAGGCAATGTGATGCACTGAAGATCATACTGCCGGAACTGGATGCCCTGTTCGGGGTGCCGCAACCGCCGCAGTGGCATCCGGAAATAGATACCGGCATCCACAGCCTGATGGTAGTACAGCAGGCGGCATTGCTCACCCGGGACAAGGCGGTACGTTTCGCCGCCCTGGTGCATGACCTGGGCAAGGCACTGAGCCCGGTGGCGCACCTGCCCAAGCATCATGGCCATGGGCAGAAGGGCCTGCCGCTGATCACCGCCCTATGCGACAGGTTGCGTATCCCCAATGAATACCGGGAGCTGGCCCTCCTGGTCAGCGACCAACATCAGAATCTGCATCAGGCCTTCCTGCTCAAGCCCGAAACCCTGGTGAAGATATTCGACAAGGCAGATCTGTGGCGCAAGCCGGCGCGCCTGACGCAGCTCATCCTCGCCTGCAAGGCAGATATCCGCGGCAGGACGGGCCTGGAACAGCAGGCCTATCCCCAGGGCGACTACCTCGAGGCCTGTTTCGCGGCCGCCCTCGAAGTGGCCGTCGGCCCCATCATAGCGGCGGGTTTCAAGGGCGCAGATATCAAGTGGCAACTCCACCTCCACAGGGTCAAAGCCGTCGCCTCACTCAAGGCGGAAACTGTCGAATTAACCGCCGCCAAGGATGATTGAGGTGGCTGAATTGTGAAAAAAATACCATAAAATTGCTAACATTAGCCTTAACGCGACGCCATAACTTGCAATTGGATGAATATTCGTTAAGGTAAATAAGCGCAAGCATTAATATTCGTAGTAAATTACATTGGCTATGGCATAATCTGCCGGTTTCAGTTGCCCTGAGTACGAGTAACTGAGGCATCCAAATCCAACCTATTTTAAGGGATTTCCAAAATGAACAAAAAAGTACTGATGATTGCTGGTCTAGCAATGACTGCCCTGCTAGGTGGCTGTGCAAACACTACTGCGCTGGAAGAAAGCGTTGCTAACCTGGGTAACAAAGTTGATCAATTGTCAGCTGAAGTCGGCTCTCTGAAATCAGAGCAAAGCAAAATGTCTGCAGACGTTAGAGATGCAAAAGCAGCCTCTATGGACGCACAGGCAGAAGCTAAGCGCGCCAACGACCGTCTGGACAACATGGCTTCTTCTTACAAGAAGTAATAGTTGTCGAGATAACCTATCCAAGATAGGTTAAACGAACAGGCTCCGAGTGACATGTCGAGCGATGGCATGCTTATCGGAGCCTTTATTTTTCCCCGCGTTCCTTATCCCAAGCACAGCAATTCAGCTCACGTCATTCGGCCTTGCGTGCCGTCAGCAACATGAAGTCTATCTCCAAACCATGCCAGTCCGCCTGTTGGATCTCATGGCGCAACCTATCGCCGGCCCGCCAGGCATAAGGGGTCGTGTCCAACAGGGTCAAGACCTGCTCGCCGCTGAGATCCAGGTTGAAACTCACCCTGTCGCAGTCAGTTAGCGTCAGGCCATTGGGCAGGTTGGCGCCGAAGGGCTTCTCGGATAGATCCGGGTAAATACGCTGCTTGAGCTGCCATAGATGCCGTGGTCCGGGCGTCACCATCAGCAGCGCGCCATCGGCTTTCAGGGTACGCAGACACTCCTTCCCCTTCAGCGGCTTTTCTATCAGGGTGATGAGATCCAGGCTGTTGTCGGCCAAGGGCAACTTCTTGCCTGTGCCCAGGATCAGCATCCCCGGGGTCTTGGCCTTGGCGGCGGCAAAGATCGCATTTTCGGCGTCGGCAATTCCCAGCTGCACCGAGGGCAAGGTGCCGCCCGAGCGGCTCAGTTCGACATCCAGTGCCCGCAGATAGAAGCCTTCACCGCAATCCAGATCCAGGTGGCTCACCTCGCTCCGGCCGACGCAGGCCGAGTTCATGATGCTGGCCAGGCGCGCGACCATGGGAGCGAAGATGCCTGTCTCCAACAGGAAACGCCTGGCGCGGATCTGCTGGCGCGAGTCGCCCGTGGGCTTCTGTTTCGAGGGTTTGACAAATACCCAGTAGCCCTGCTCACTGCGATCGAAGTGGTGTTTATTCTGGCAATAAAACCCTTGGGATGCCTGGTGTTGCAGCAGCGGCTGAGCGCACACGGGACATTGGAAATTTAGCTTCATTGGCATTCCTTAAGATAAAAAAAATCGGGTACCGGACCCGATTTTCATTGGGTTAACAGTCCGCCTCAGAGGAAGACGAACCCACAGAGCAGGGCACCCAACGCCAGGCGATAGAGTACGAAAGGCATCATCCCCATACGGCTGATGATCTTCAAAAAGTAGTGGATACAGGCGTAGGCGGCCACAAAAGACACCAGAACTCCCAGTGACATGGCCTGATAATCTATCGCCTGGCCACTCTCGACCAGATCTTTGCCCACCAACATGGCGGCCCCCAGGCTGACAGGCACGGACATGAGGAAGGAAAAGCGTGCCGCCGCTTCCCGGGTCAGCCCCAACATGAGCGCCGCCGTCATGGTGGCGCCGGAGCGGGAGGTGCCGGGGATCAGGGCCATTGCCTGGGCGAAGCCTATCATGAGCGCCTTCTTCCAGCCGGACTGGTACTCACTCAACTCATGCCGGGACATCTTATCCGCCCACCAAAGCAAGAGGCCGAACACCACGGTAGTGACGGCTATTACCCCGGCGCTGCGCAGGTGGGTGGCGATGAAGTCTTTGGCGACGAAGCCGAAGAAGACCGCCGGCAGGGTCGCCAGAATGATCCACCAGGCTAACTTACTCTCGTCACACAACCGACGTTTGACCAGGCTGACCATCCAAGCCCTGGCCATGGTGAGCAGCTCATGCCTGAAGTAGAGCACCACGGCCAGCAGGGACCCGGTATTGACCGCGACATCGAAGGATAAGCCCTGATCCTCCCAGCCCAAAAGTTGTGCCGGCAAGATCAGATGCGCCGAGCTGGAAATGGGCAAAAACTCGGTCAGCCCCTGGATCAGGGCCAATATGATGACTTGAATACTATCCATGGTTATCCTATCTGGAAAAGTTATACATAGAGCGCGGCTGGCCAGGCGAATGGCACGGGCCATAATTTTTGCGCGTCTTTATCGTATTCTTGCCATAACTGGCGGTAGCTGAGTCGGGCCAGGGGGTGGACCAACTCAGGCGCCACCTCGGCCAACGGCTGCAATACGAATGCATTCTTGACGATTTCGGCCCTGGGCAGCTCCACCGGGGATTGGCAGACCAGATCATCGTAAAGCAACAGGTCGAGATCTAAGGTGCGGGGGCTGAATTTCTTGGCGCCGACGATGCGGCCGTGATTCTGCTCGATTTGTTTAAACAGCGCAACCACGGCGGCCACATCCAATTGAGTGTCGGCCACCGCCACCATGTTGAGGAAGTTGGTGCCATTGAACCCCACGGCTTCACTTTCATACACGGATGAGAGCCTCAGCCGACCGAAGTGGGCCTGCAATGCCAACAGTCCCTCGGCAATGTAACGCTGCGCTTCTATGTTGCTGCCCAGACTAATGTAAATACGTGCCATGTCTCATTCCTAACAACTTAAGCCGGGCGTCTGCTATTGTCCACGCTCTATCTCGACGCCAACGGCATCGGCATGGGGCACGGCGCCGGGCTTCATCACCCGCACCCTGACCCAGGGCACATTAAACTCCGTCATGACGCAGTCGGCAACCATCTCGGCCACTGTTTCTATCAGCTCTATGGGTTTTTCTGTGATCAAGGCGGTCAAACGATTGGACACTGTCTCGTAGCAGAGCGCGTGTTGATAATCATCATGGATCGCCGCCAACTTGTTGTCCCAGGCCATGTCGAGATCCAGCAGCAGACTCTGGTGCAACTGCTTCTCCCACTCATAAATGCCTATTATGGTGTCGACCCTGAGTCGACGTATCAAAACCTTATCCATAGCGCCTCCAAATCATCCAGACACTCGGGTCTGATAAGCTAAAACTGTTAACGCCAGTATAATCGCCGCCAATCTGAGATATTCGGTCATAGCCCTTTCTACTCGCGGCAATCCGAAGTAGGATAACGGCTAACGGAACAGAAGCTGCCAAAGTTCTCATTCCAATCAACGCCATCACATTGACGCGATGGCTTATGCTGGAGCCATATTTTTGATGTGGCGCGATAATACCTTAAGACGCGTAAGGAAACCAATTTGAGCATGATTTTACTGACCTTACTGATGCTGGTAGCCGCCTATCTGGCCGGCTCTGTTTCCAGCGCGGTTCTGGTCTGCCGGCTGCGTGGCTTGCCCGATCCCCGAACTCAAGGTTCGGGTAATCCTGGGGCGACCAATGTGCTCAGAATTGGCGGTGCCAGCTCGGCGGTCATGGTGTTGTTGTTCGACATGCTCAAAGGGGCCGTGCCCACCTATATCGCCTACCGTCTGGGCGTCGATGCCGTCGCCCTGGGATTGATCGCCATCGCCGCCTGCCTGGGACACATATACCCTATCTTCTTCGGCTTCAAAGGCGGCAAGGGCGTCGCCACCGCCTTCGGTGCCATGGCGCCCATAGGTGACGATCTGGCGCTATGCCTGCTGGCATCCTGGGTAGTGCTGGTGCTCATCAGCCGCTACTCCTCGCTGGCGGCGATCCTGACCGCCCTGCTGGCGCCCCTGTATACCTGGTGGCTCGACGACAGATTCACCATTCCGGTCGCCATGCTCTCGACCCTGATCATCATTCGCCACAAAGACAATATTCAGCGGCTGCTCAGGGGAGAAGAGAGCAAGATGTCGCGCAAGAAACACTCCACCTCGAAATAAGCCATTGAAATATTGATGTAATGCCGCATTGAGTAAAAAACCGTGCCATGGCACGGTTTTTTATTGTCTCAAGCGGGCGCATCGACCCGGGTTAATCCAGCGCGGCCAGGGTATCCAGTGGCCATCTCGGCTGCCCCTTCACCGCCAAATCCTCCTGCTGCCCTGCCCGCAATCTTTGCAGGCCGGCGTAGGCGATCATGGCGCCGTTATCGGTACAGAACTCCCCTCTGGGGTAATAGACACGGCCACCTATGCCGGCCATCATCTCAGCCAGGCTCTCGCGCAACCGGGTGTTGGCACTCACGCCACCGGCGATCACCAGGCGTTTATAGCCGGTTAACTTCAGCGCCCGGCGACACTTGATCGCCAGGGTATCGACCACGGCCTCTTCGAAGGCGCGGGCGATGTTGGCACGGGTCTGCTCGTCATCCGGCTCGGCGGCTATGGTGTTGGCGGCGAAGGTCTTCAGGCCGGAGAAGCTGAAATCCAGCCCTGGCCTGTCGGTCATGGGACGCGGGAACTTGTAACCGACACTCTCGCCCTTGGCGGCGAGCTTAGCCAGACGCGGCCCACCCGGGTAATCCAGCCCCATCAGCTTGGCCGTCTTGTCGAAGGCCTCACCGGCGGCGTCGTCGATCGACTCCCCCAGCACCTGGTACTTGCCTATGCCTTCGACATTCACCAGCATGGAATGGCCACCGGACACCAGCAGGGCGACGAAGGGGAACTCGGGCGCATCCTCTTCCAGCATGGGGGCCAGCAGATGGCCTTCCATATGATGCACCCCTATCGCCGGCTTGCCCCAGGCGAAGGCCAGCGAGCGGCCGACACACGCCCCCACCAACAGGGCACCTATGAGGCCGGGGCCCTTGGTATAGGCTATGCCGTCTATGTCATCCGGAGTGGAGCCGGCCTCGGCCAGCGCCTGCCGGATCAAGGGAATAATCTTACGCACATGATCGCGGGAAGCCAGCTCAGGCACCACGCCACCATAGTCGGCGTGCAGCTTTACCTGACTGTACAAGGCATGGGACAAGAGCCCCTGCTGGTCGTCATACACGGCGATGCCCGTCTCATCACAAGATGTTTCAATACCTAGAACCCGCATGCTGCCTCATAGTCATATCATTAATGGGCGCTGATTCTACCCTTTGATGCGCTATTACTCCAGTTGTTGCGACCACAAGCTAAACTAAGCCCAGGGCCGGTTCTGCTTTAGGGGTTTACAAGAGGTAGGCTCTCGGTATAGAATTTCGCACCATTTTAAATACACTTGGTTCGAGCAATTGAACCAGACAACCTACACCTAAGGGGTGATGGCGTATGCCAATTATTAAAGTACGTGAAAACGAACCATTCGACGTAGCTCTGCGTCGTTTCAAGCGCTCTTGTGAAAAAGCTGGTATCTTAGCCGACGTGCGTGCTCGTGAATTCTACGAGAAGCCAACTACTGCCCGTAAGCGCGCTAAAGCTGCTGCAGTTAAACGTCTTGCGAAGAAGCTTTCTCGCGAAAACGCACGTCGCGTACGTTTATACTAATCCGTTATGAGCCTAATTGATCAGCTAAAAGACCATATGAAACAAGCCATGATCGCCAAAGAGAAGGCGAGATTGGGAACTATTCGTATGGCATTAGCCGCCATTAAACAGATTGAAGTGGATACCCGCGAATCTCTGTCCGATGAGCAGGTACTAGCTGTCTTAACCAAAATGGTGAAACAGCGTCGCGATTCCATTGCTCAATTTGAAGCAGCGGGTCGCAACGACTTGGCCGAGGCCGAAGCAGCAGAGATTCAAGTCATTGAAGCTTTCCTGCCTACCCCTCTGACCGAAGCAGAAGTGGCAGACATTTTGGATGCCACTATTGCCGAAGTAGGCGCTTCTACCATGGCGGACATGGGCAAAGTAATGGGAGCATTGAAACCTAAGGTGCAAGGACGTGCAGACATGGCAGCCATAGGCGCCATGATACGTGCTAAACTGCAATAATTAGGCGTTCAGTGTATGAACAAGCCGTGCGTATGCGCGGCTTGTTTGTTTAAATTCGCGCACAGCGAGATTTTAAGCATTAATGGCAATACCTCGTGATTTTATCAATGAGCTCATCGCTCGCACCGACATAGTCGAACTTATCGATCGCAAGGTGCCCCTGAAAAAGGCGGGTAAGAATTACTCTGCCTGTTGTCCTTTTCATAACGAAAAATCACCTTCATTTACTGTTAGCCAAGACAAACAATTTTACCATTGCTTCGGTTGTGGCGCCCACGGCAACGCCATCGACTTCGTGATGGAATACGACAGACTCGAGTTTGTCGATGCGATTGAAGATTTAGCCGGTCAGCTGGGGCTGGATGTCCCGCGGGAGCAAGGCACGGGCAAGCGCCATGATAATGGCCTGAGCCGCGACCTCTACCAGCTGATGGACGAAGCCAATCTCTACTACCAGAGCCAGCTTAGGCAGCATACGGATAAGCAGAAGGTCATAGATTACCTCGAGTTTCGTGGCTTATCCGCCGAAGTCATAGCCCATTTCGGCATAGGCTTCGCGCCCGATGGCTGGGATGGCCTGCTGGGGCGTTATCGCCAGAATCAGGAAGCCCAGGATAAGCTGCTCACCGCCGGCATGCTGATCAGCAACGACAGCGGCAAACGCTACGACAGGTTTCGTGACAGGCTCATGTTTCCCATCCGCGACAGACGCGGACGGGTCGTAGGCTTCGGTGGCCGGGTACTTGGGGATGGCACCCCCAAATACTTGAACTCGCCGGAAACGCCCATATTTCATAAGGGCAATGAGCTCTACGGCCTGTATGAAGTCAGGCAGCGGCATAAAGATCCGCAGAAGATACTGATAGTCGAAGGCTATATGGATGTGGTGGCCCTCGCCCAGTTTGGCGTCGACTATGCCGTCGCCTCCCTGGGGACCTCGACCACGGCGGAGCAATTCCAATTGCTGCTGCGCAATGCCAAGGAAGTCGTCTGTTGTTATGACGGTGACAGGGCGGGTAAGGAAGCCGCCTGGCGCGCCCTGGAAACCGCCCTGCCGCTGTTGAAGCCGGGCGACCAGGTCAGTTTCATGTTCTTGCCCGAGGGCGAGGATCCCGATTCCATGGTGCGCCAGACGGGAAAGGCGGCCTTCGAAGCCATGACGGATCAGGCCCAGGCCCTGCCGACATTTTTGTTCGACACCCTGGCCAGCAAATATGGCACAGACAAGGGCACGCTCGCCAAGCAAGCCATTGCCTTGATAGAGAAAATACAGGACAGCGTGTTACAGAACCTGTTGCTGGAAAACCTGGCACATAAGCTGGGAATGAACGGCGCGGACGATCTTAAGAAAAAAATGGGCTTTCGGGTCAAACCGGCAAACCCATTGAACGCCGCAGGCCTCAAGGGACGGGGTACCCCATTGCGACTCGCCATCGCCTTGCTGGTACAACATCCGCAATTGGGAGTGGCCTTACCGCCGCAGCCTGCCTTAAGCCATATACAGATGCCAGGCATTGAAGTGCTGACACTGTTATTGGATATGACTCGAGAGCAAGCCTTAAACAGCGCACAACTACTTGAACAATTCAGAGACCATAAACATTTGGGAACACTGAAGAAATTAGCCCAATGGGACCATCAAGTGGCGGATGAAAACTTGCTCGAAAAGTTTAAGCAAACCCTGATCTGGCTGAACAATCAGTACATTGAGCAACGCTATCAGGAATTGAGTCTGAAACAGACCCATACTAAAGAAGAGAAGAGACAGCTGCTGAAGCTAATCTCGATCATGAAGGGCCTTGCCTGAGACGAAAATGTCTCGGCAATAAGCACTTGGACTAGCACACACATGTGCGCACGGCTATAATTGACGATTTGCGCGGCATCCGGCGAAGCCTGATTGCCCATCGTTGTAACAGTTACCCAACTTGGATGATATCTATGGATCATACTCCGCAGTCGCAACTCAAACTGTTGCTCGCCAAAGGTAAAGAGCAAGGTTATTTAACCTATGCAGAAGTGAACGACCACTTACCTGCAGATATGGTCGATTCCGACCAGATCGAAGATATTATCCAGATGATAAATGACATGGGTATCAGGGTGTTCGAAGAAGCCCCGGATGCCGATGACATGATGATGTCGGAAGACAACACAGACGAAGATGCGGCCGAAGAAGCCGCCGCCGCCCTGGCGACGGTAGAAAGCGAGCTGGGCCGCACCACAGATCCCGTGCGTATGTATATGCGCGAAATGGGCACGGTCGAGCTGCTGACCCGTGAAGGCGAAATTGTTATCGCCAAGCGCATCGAAGAAGGCATCAACACGGTTCAGAGTTCGGTGGCCGAATACCCGCAGGCGATCGCCATGATCCTCGAGCAATTCGACCAGTTCGAAGCCGAAGAACTGCGCCTGACCGACATCATCTCTGGATTTGTCAATCCCGATGAAGAAGATGTGGCTCCCACTGCGACCCACATAGGCTCAGAATTGTCCGACGAAGATCTCGACGACGAAGACGATGATGACGAGGATGATGAGGAAGAGGAAGAGGAAGGCGCCAAGGGACCGGATCCTGAAGAAGCCAGGGAAAAATTTGCCCAACTCAGAACCGCCTATGAGCATGCGCTGAAAGTGATCGAGGCCAAGGGCCGCGAACACCCGGAAGCCGTCGGCGCCCTGTTCGTTATAGGTGAAATCTTCAAAGAATTCCGTTTGGTACCCAAGCAATTCGACCGCCTGGTCAAGAGCATGCGCACCATGATGGACCGCGTACGGGTACAGGAACGCCTGATCCTCAAGCTATGCGTCGAACAAGCCAAGATGCCGAAGAAAAACTTCGTCAAGGCCTTCACGGGTAACGAAACCAGCCTCGACTGGTTCAACGCCGAGAAAGCCGGCACCAAGCCCTACGCCGAAGGCCTGAGAATGGTCGAAGACGACGTCATTCGCTGTCGCAGCAAACTGGCCGCCATCGAAGACGAGACGGGCCTGGTGATCGCCGGCATCAAGGACATCAACCGTCGCATGTCGATCGGTGAGGCCAAGGCACGCCGCGCCAAGAAAGAAATGGTCGAGGCCAACCTGCGTCTGGTCATTTCCATCGCCAAGAAATACACCAACCGCGGCCTGCAATTCCTGGATCTCATCCAGGAAGGCAACATAGGCCTGATGAAAGCGGTCGACAAATTCGAATACCGTCGCGGTTACAAGTTCTCCACCTATGCGACTTGGTGGATCCGTCAGGCGATTACCCGCTCTATCGCCGATCAGGCACGTACCATACGTATTCCTGTGCATATGATAGAGACGATCAACAAGCTGAACCGTATCTCACGCCAGATGCTGCAGGAAATGGGCCGCGAGCCGTCGCCCGAAGAACTGGCCGAGCGCATGATGATGCCGGAAGACAAGATACGCAAGGTGCTGAAGATAGCCAAAGAGCCTATCTCCATGGAAACCCCGATCGGTGACGATGAAGATTCGCACTTGGGTGATTTCATCGAGGATACCACCCTCGAGTTGCCGCTGGACAGCGCCACCAGCGAGAGCCTGAAAAACGCCACCCACGAAGTACTGGCAGGCCTCACCGCCCGTGAAGCCAAGGTACTGAGGATGCGTTTCGGTATCGACATGAACACGGACCACACACTGGAAGAAGTCGGCAAGCAATTCGACGTCACCCGTGAGCGTATCCGTCAGATCGAAGCCAAGGCCCTGCGCAAGCTGCGTCATCCTTCACGCTCAGAAATCCTCAAGTCGTTCCTCGACGAATAGGTTTCGGCCGACGTAAAACCCAAAGCCCTGCCAACGCGCAGGGCTTTTTTGTCAGTGCAAACAGGGACAAACAACGAAAACTGCCCACAAAACAGCTAATTTGCTCAACAGATAAGCAATCGGAACGTTTGAAGTGAATTCTCTGCAAAACACGGGTGACAAGCCCAAATAAACTTCGTATACTTCACCCCGCTTTCGACAGTGACGACTGTCTTAAGTCGGCCCCTTAGCTCAGTTGGTTAGAGCATACGACTCATAATCGTCAGGTCCCCAGTTCGAGTCTGGGAGGGGCCACCATCAGATTCAACGAAGAAGCCTGCGCAAGCAGGCTTTTTTGTACGTGAAATTCAACCCCCTCCCCCGTTCATGCTGTCGCAACTATGCCCCCTGCTTACATTAGAACACTTTCCAAGCTGTCAGTTTGGCGGTGAGCCTGGCCCAGGCAATCTACTGGAGATTTCACTTTCTTGAGCTGCCAGTGCGGTAGAGAACACTGAGTCACTCTTCTGGAACGATTATGAAACTTTCTAAGCTGCCTGTGCGGCAGAGAACGCACCGTTTTCGATCCAGTCTTCGTGATTACATTCGGTTCATCCCCGTGGGCACGGGGAACGCTACATAACAACCCGCAGGGGTGACACGTTTGACGGTTGAAACACCCCCACGCTCGTGGGGAAGACGCTCGCCACTCTGCGTCATATGACACCCTGGCGGAAACACCCCCACGCTCGTGGGGAAGACGGTTTCTCTCTATCCCCATCAGCCCCTTTACCAGAAACACCCCCACGCTCGTGGGGAAGACGACCCGAATGACACGCTGAATGTCATATCCTCAGAAACACCCCCACGCTCGTGGGGAAGACCTGGCACTTAATCCGCCGAACCTGGACGCTTTAGAAACACCCCCACGCTCGTGGGGAAGACCTTTAACTCTGGCAGATACCTGAGACTGATCTGGAAACACCCCCACGCTCGTGGGGAAGACGGCTCAACATTATAAAACCCGTCAGTGTCAGTAGAAACACCCCCACGCTCGTGGGGAAGACGGGATTATCATCTGTGCCAGATGCCGAGCCTCAGAAACACCCCCACGCTCATGGGGAAGACGGCGGCACCTTTGTGATGGTGCTGCTGGATCAGGAAACACCCCCACGCTCGTGGGGAAGACGCAATTACAACATCGAGAGCATCTTTTTGATGAGAAACACCCCCACGCTCGTGGGGAAGACTAAAACAAGCGCCGCCCGAATCAACTTTGTGTCGGAAACACCCCCACGCTCGTGGGGAAGACGCTTACGTTGGCGGGTTTGGTAGCGGCAAGACGGAAACACCCCCACGCTCGTGGGGAAGACAGCTCGATTGCGTATTCACCTGCTACCTGCTCGGAAACACCCCCACGCTCGTGGGGAAGACTTGTAAATTGTCGGCACTAAGCCTGTTAATGTAGAAACACCCCCACGCTCGTGGGGAAGACCTTAAGAAGGGTTACAGCGAATTCAACTCACAGGAAACACCCCCACGCTCGTGGGGAAGACGCAATACGCTGCTCAATTATCTGCCTGATGCCAGAAACACCCCCACGCTCGTGGGGAAGACGTGAGCAGCTTCTCCCGGCCAATGGCGACGGTGGAAACACCCCCACGCTCGTGGGGAAGACAGCCTTACCGGCGTCATGAATAGCAATCCGATGGAAACACCCCCACGCTCGTGGGGAAGACTGTTCGAATTCTATAATGTCATCGAGCATCATGGAAACACCCCCACGCTCGTGGGGAAGACAAAACAGCATTCAAACAAATCGACACTTTCGGAGAAACACCCCCACGCTCGTGGGGAAGACCAATGCGCCGCCGTCCCCTGGATAGTGCGCTCGGAAACACCCCCACGCTCGTGGGGAAGACGTTGTGACACCAGATTCAGTGGTTAGGGTGTGGGAAACACCCCCACGCTCGTGGGGAAGATGGAGTTTGCCCAGCGGCACATTTGCCGCGGCTGGAAACACCCCCACGCTCGTGGGGAAGACGAATGCGCCAAATAGTTGAGCAACTTGGCCAAGGAAACACCCCCACGCTCGTGGGGAAGACGGTTTTCTTGTAGAGGTCTTCGAGTTTCATGGCGAAACACCCCCACGCTCGTGGGGAAGACGAGCTGGTGGAGGGTTGGGACTTTGATAATAAGGAAACACCCCCACGCTCGTGGGGAAGACCGGCTCGCCAGCCAGCGACCAGACCCCTGCATAGAAACACCCCCACGCTCGTGGGGAAGACCTTGAGATCTCGGAGAAATTCAACGCCTGGCTGGAAACACCCCCACGCTCGTGGGGAAGATCCGATTTAGGGATGCCAGTAAATACACGGTTGAGAAACACCCCCACGCTCGTGGGGAAGACTGAAAGCAAGCGCCGCCGCTGCACATGCTCATAGAAACACCCCCACGCTCGTGGGGAAGACTCATCGATTCGAATCCGCTCTGCAACTGCTGAGGAAACACCCCCACGCTCGTGGGGAAGACAATCCTCGTGACTGATAACTGATGCTGACATGAGAAACACCCCCACGCTCGTGGGGAAGACGCTGTTGAGTGCTTAAGTTCGTGCTCGCCTGTGGAAACACCCCCACGCTCGTGGGGAAGACTCCACCGCATCCCCGGCCTGAGAGGCCAGGTCGGAAACACCCCCACGCTCGTGGGGAAGACACCAACATATTGTTAAAGAGCCTTAATTACAACCCCATATCTTGGGATTTTCAGTTTTTTAGGGTTTCAATCACCAGTTGAAGGCCGGACAGCTCCAAGAGCTTCTTTTTGGTCGGGCCTATGGTTCGAATTTCATAACCCGGAGGCCTTGACGTAGAGCGGAAAATCATCACACCCGACTCGGGCGGGCAATGCTGATAGAGGTAGTCGATTACGGTCTTGGCAACCGAGTCCTTAACCCCGGAAACAAAAACATTCGTCCGGGGTTCCACAAACCACAACTTCATTCGCCCTCGGACTGCCGGGGGAAGATTATTTGCCACGACGACGAGCATGCTTTCCCCCCAACATATCGGGTATATCCTCGGCCAACTTGGCCAGCAGATCCATGTCGATGACTCGCTCACGAAACGCAGCAGACACTTTGTGTTTGTTGTAACGCCCGGCCATATCGCGCGTCAGGGAGAAGGCCAGATCAATACACAACTCTTCTTTATAAAGATCGGCCAAGTCATAGATAAACGGTAAAGGGCTGCCGGAGTGGATAAAGCCGATGTGCGGGGAATAGCCCATACTGTGAACCGCCGAGCTAAGGATGCCATACAAGGCAGCATTGCTGGCGGTCAGTACCTGGTTGGTGATATCGCCGAGATCGAATTTTCCGGGAACAAACTTCCGCCCTTTCCAGCCAACCTGATACTCCTCCGCCTTAGCCTGATAGAGCGCCCTGACCCTATAGCCTTCCATACCCATCATTTCCTTGAGCGATTTCCCCTGCAAGTCAGCATCAGGAAAGCGCCGGGCATACATACGCCGCGCTACTTCCACCGATTTCTCCGGATCAGCAGCCAATTCTATTTGCTGCTTCAGATTACGAGTGTCTGCCGTCGGAAGAAAACCTGCTGCATAAAACAGCAAGCTATCCTCACCCACCCAGCAAACTGCACAATTGGCGGCTGTTGCCGTTTTGATGGCTTCATGGGTAACGGTAGTACCCGGCCCCAATAACAGGGCATTCAGAGTGGCCACCGGCAACGGCACGACATTGGCTTCAGAATCAATCCATTTAATGCTGCTGTCGTCAATTTCCAGCCTTCCCCGCTCCAGATACAGGAATGGGTACTTGTCCTTAACCTGCGGTAAGGACTCCCGGGTTACCTTGACAAATAACCGTTGCCCTGTGGCCATAGATCACTCCATTCTCAGTACGCTCACACGGCGGTCGCGGTATTGCTTGTGCTCGCCGAATTGCAGCGGCACGTCATTCAGGGTCAACACCTCCCCGTCATGCTCGCCCTGCAGTACACGGAACGACAACTGGCGCTGCTTTTCCTGCGCTAATTGTCCGGCTTTTTCCATTGCGAGATGGATATCCGCATGGACGCCCTGGCAAATGAACTCGGTAGGCACACAGTTCTTGCGCCCCAGATACAGATCCCAAACCGGATTGTGCAAAGCTTCTGCAACAGCGTGCAGTTCCTTCTCCGGCCCCTGCAGAGCTACGGCAAACGCCATATCCTGCAGGTAATAGCGATAAGTCATTTTGGTGCCACCGCCTACCGCTTTTTTGCCGTCGCTGGTTTTCGGGATCAGTAAATTGGCCCAGGGATCCTGACCATCGTAGCCACTGCCGACCATGTGGAAATCCCGCAGCAATGGCTGCCGTGGCTGCGCTTTACCCTGCCGGTCGGCGCGAACATAGGCCGCCACCTGCATATCCTGGTCGGCCCAGCGCGCCAGCCACTCGGTTTGTTCGCCTGCCACACCTCTGGCACAGCAGAGCAAGCCGAGCACACCGGACTTGGTCGGGAAATCCAGGCTGTCGCGCCGCCCGAATTTGGAGTCATGCCCCCAGGACTGGAGTGGAGCTTCCAGCCAGAGCAGTAGATAAGGTTTGCTCATGACATGCCTCACCGTATATGTGTTTGTAATGCAGCCACAAGGTGGTCGATACTGAAATCCTCGTTTTCGCCCCAGTCGTAAGCCTCCTGCTTGCCGAACAAGGAGCCAGCCAACTTTTCTTTTTTGTCCAAATAGCTCCTGAGTGCATCAATGCTCGGTTGCAGGTAACCGCCTTCACGGGCTTTAACCGGGGTTTCGAACGGCACTTGCAGGCGCTGTCCCTTGCGTACCATTACGCGGGCGAATTCCCAGGGACTGGCGCCGGACTGGGTAGTCTGGCGGGCGCTGGGCACGGCGACAAAGAGTGCTTGGGTGAAGGCAGCGATAGCCTTTTTCAAATCTTCCTCGCCCATGGTCTGCGCCAGTTGTCCCAGATCCAGGCTGATATAGCGGTAATAAGTAGCGGAGTTGAACTCCAGGCTGCCCATGTGGGCAGAACCGGGCTCTTCCTGTAGGTCGTCCAGTGCGGTGAAAAACTCGACCTCATTACTGACTTTATGTGTGGAGATGGCGTGTGCAAAAGACGCTGCCGCTTCCACATTCATACTGGCGGCTTGAGCGACCATCCTCCCAAACAAAGCAATGTCTAATGCATCGATGTGTTCATTGATTTGCCCGATCAGCTGTGCAAGCTCGGCTGCCTGCTTTTTGGCATCCTTTTGCTTGATAACTGCATCCGGATCAAAACCAGCTTCACGAAACGCGTGTGCAATGATTTGTACTTCATTGGGGCTGAGAAATAGCAATGTATCTGTTTTTTCTCCCTCAGACGAAGGTTGATCGTTTTCTTCTATGTCAGCTTTGCCTTTTTTGGGTTTGGCTTCTTTCTTCTTGATAAAAATCTGCTCAATCTTGTTGCCGCATGCAACAGCCTGATCCTGCGTTGCGTCAAGCCGCATACAAGCGTCCGCAATGAGGCCAGCAATAAGCTTTGTCCTGGTTCCACCTACCATACCGATCTCGTGTAGTGCAAGCCTCACCTGCCGTTTCCAGCACTGCGAGCTGACACGTGCCCGGGTAACGCCGCCCACTATGGCTGTTTTCGGCGCCCCGACATCGTCCCGGTTCAGGCAGGTGACCGGGAAAGATTGCAGAATGTGATATTCAATACGGGTATTGGTGTAAGTATTAGTCATGATAGTTTTCCTGTGTTAAGCAAAAGGGTTATCGATAACGGGCACAATCTGCAGCAGACCGCAGCCATAGGCGCGAGCGCGGCCAATGCCCTGGGTAAAGCTGTGTTTGAATTGCGCTTGGTCTGTGACCTGCAGCAAACCTTGAACATGGGCCTGGGCAATGGTCACCTGTCGTTGCTGTTTATCTTTGAACTGCTGGATCTCGATTTTGTCCACCTGCAGATGCTGGCTGGCAATGCTAAAGCCCCACCTGGCCGTCGCTCGTTCGATAAACCATTGGGCAACGGCCTCGCGACCGCGTACTGGGGCTAGCTTTCGGCTGACACTATCACGCCGTGTTGGGTTAACTATCACCTTAAAGTGATACTGGCTGTGTTCCAGAAAATCCTCTGGAATGGCTTTACTCTGCACCAAACCATGTTGACCATCCACCATAACCATCGGCTGCCGGTTGGCCAGCATCAGGATTTTCCTTCCTTTGTAATCGCCGCCTTGATCTGCGTATAAAATGCCGCTGGACTCACTGGCCTGTTTCGACTCCGGATCGCGGATATCTTCATACAGGCTGTAGATCACACGATGCAGCGAATAAGCATCGGTAATGCGCAAGGCGTTCATCGCCGGGCGGTCGAGGTGCAGCACACTGGCGATCATGCTCATGCGGCCCCCTCCTCTTTTTCAACTTGAACCGACTGGCCATAGAACTCCTGCGCCCACTGGCTTTTAACTCGCTGCCCATTGAAATAAAAGTCACGCAATTGTTTAAGTAGCCGGATGAAGTCCAGCGGCTGCCCAACCTTGCTGTCAATCAGGGTAAAAATGGGCCGCAGGATCCTGCAGGCCTCCGCCAGTTCGTCACAGGCCAGCAAGCGGCGTAAACGGGCCTTAGCCTGATCACTCTGATTTCCGTCCTCATAACAGGCCGCAATGGCACGCCCAAGCGAGAGGCTGCCATTACGCTCCGCCTTGGATTTTGCAATGGCAGCTGCCACAGTGACGAAAGGCAGGCGCTGATAGTCTTTCTCCAGATCAACACCCAAAGACCCCAATACCTCCCAGCTTTGGTACTCGGTTGCGGGGTTGTCGGCCCGGCGCAATCGGGCAGCCAGCCCTTTGTTTTTGTTACAACGCTCTACCACAGCCTCCACAAAGCGCTGCTCCCAGCTTGTCTTGTCAGCTGCTTGCACAGCTTGAGTTTCAGTATTCATCGGCTTCAGGCCTCCTGCTTCAAATAATGACTGTTATTGGGACGGCACTTGGCCCAGGCATCCAGTTGCCGCGCCGTTCCTCGTTGGCAAAATTGGTCATAGGACTGTTGAGCATAACCAGCAAAGTGACGGCGCAGATTTTGGCGTTGCTTGGCGGCATCTTCGGTTTGATCGCAGTTGTCTACCAGAGACTGGAAGTCGCGTTCACAGAGTTGCCAGAACAGTTGTGTGGATTGGGCCGCTAGCTTGACGCCATCGACTTTCTGCTCCTTGAAATACCCCATGACCCTGCCATACAGGTTCTTGGCCAAAGTATCAAGCGCACCCATTTCCGCTTTCAGTTGGCTAAACCAAAGCGCCCCCAGAATACCGCTGTGCAGCCAGACCTGTGACTCGACAAAGTCATCGCTACCGGACACATATTGTTCGCCTGCATTGCTGCTGACCCGCAAACCACCAGACCAGACAGCAAAGGCATCGGTCACATCTCTCGCCCGATCCAAACCACTGCGCAATTGCCAGCTTTGAAACCCCTGTGATTCTCCTTGTTCAAAGAAGCCCAGTAATGCCGTCAATTCTCGCCAGGGGCGTTTTTCTGGGTCGACCCATAACCCTTTCGGCTCCTTACCTGTGTTATTGATCGCCATGCTGGGATCAACAACACCGTCCTTATAGCCAGGATGCGCTATTCCTTCCGAGTAATGCAGGCCATCATCGGCAAGCAGACAGAAACGACATAGCGGAATGAGTCGCCCCATCAACGTCTGCTTTAACCGTTGCGCTTGCTCACAGTGCTCACCTTCCGGCATCAGTTCCCAGGGCGAGACACCTAATCCTTCGGGGTACAGATTCATTTGCTCAATCTGCCTTTGGCTCAACAGGTTGAGCCAAAGTGTTTCCTGTAGTTCACTGCCCAACAAGAAATTGTGCAGAAGCCCCATATGCGCTACCGCTGGACCAGGCCTACCGGTAGAGGCTTTTCCCTTATCGTTGCGTTTGCCCGCATAACCCGGCGATAGCACGACGCTGTTGTCTGCTTTCTTACCAGACAACGCAAAACCCATCAGAGTCAGCAACAACAAAGCCTTGTCTGCATCATCCAGAGACCGTTGTATCTGACTCTGGCTAAGCACTGTCGTATTGCCGGTAGACACTTCCGGCAACACAGCACCAAAGGCCTGAACTTTTGCCGTCTTGATCGTGGGCATCTGCAAAAACGGCTTCGAACCGTACAGGTAAAAGCAGTCATGCCATTGATCCAGGTACGCCAAGCAACGCTCGGCCAGCCCTTGCGCTCCCAAAGCCTTCCACTCCTCCTCGTTTTCTGGTGTGACGGCAGACTGGGCAATCGCCAGCAGCAACTTGAGCAGTGCAATTTTCTGCACCGGGTTGCCGCCCAGGCTGCGATATTCCGGCTGACTGAATAGCTGCCGCAAGCTAACCCGGCCATGATCCGCCACCGGTATCCAGGGTTCGTCTATCAGATTAAAACGATTTTCCATAAGTTATTTTCCTAGTTTTTTATGACCCGGTAACCCAGGTCATTCCGGTATTCCAGATTGTGTTTGTCATGAATGTCTGCATATTCAACGCCTTTCAAGCTACCAGTTTCGTCCACCAGCGCCACACGTAGCAGACTTTCATCCGTCGGCCAATCGGGGTTACCCAGATAGAAGCAATGCTGCAGACCAAAGCGTTTGAGCTTGTCCAAAGGCAGCGCCTTCGGCGCGTCCTGGATCCTTAGCGCCACCACCTGGCGCATCAGAGTGGCACTCAATTGTCGCCACTGAGGCTTGCTCAGTTGGTAACGTTTCCAGGGCAGGCTCAACTGTTCACCGCTAAGTAAGGTCAGCAAGGTCGATTGCTCTTCCGGAACAAGGCGCATACTCCGCAACAGCAGCACCTCGAAATTATCCGCTTCGCTGTAGCGGGTCTGCGCTTTGCTTTCCGGCAGGGTGTTACCGGCTTCAGCCAGCGTTACTCTGGCCAGTTGTCTTAGCGCATTGCGTCCTGTACGCCAGCGGGTGCCGTTATCCAGCTCGGACAGCCAACGGCTCATCTGGCCCTGATCCTGTCGTGTGACGTATGTACGTTCAATCAGCTCACGAATATCGTGCGGCACGCAGACCGCCTGAATGGGTTGCCAGACCTCCAGGCTGCGGCAGAGCACATAGGGGCTGTACACGAAGGCGCTGCTGCCGAAGTATTTTTCAGGGCTGTCGATGGCAGCTTCAAGTTCCGGTGCCAATAGCCAGGCTTCTGGTTTGGCTGTTTGGCAGCGCGGTGTTTCGTGATGGCGCCAGAGGCGGCCGATACGCTGCAATAACATATCGCTGGGTGCAAAGCGCGTAACCATGAAGTCGGCATCAATATCCAGCGATTGTTCCAGCACCTGGGTGCCCACCAGGATCCTTCCCTGCTCGCCCCTCTTTGACCAACCGGGCTTGCCGAACAGATCCACCCACCGATCTTCAATGCACTGGCGGTCGTCGGCGGTAAAACGTGAGTGTAATAGCCCGCAGGCCACACCCAGTTCACTGGCACGGGCGGCCAGATCCAGATAGCGTTGCTGGGCTTCCAATACGGTGTTTTCGATCCACAATACCTGCTGCCCCTGTTCGGCACGCAACAGGGCCTGCTCCACAGCTAATTTTTCATCGCAGTGCAGTTGGATGGCAAACTCACGGGATGGTCCTGCTGGTACAGGGATTTCATGCACATTTGCCTGAGCTGGGCAGGCAGTGATCAGTGGATAATCCCTGGCGGATAGCGTAACGCCGAGCAGTTGCTGGCGACGCTCCCGATTCAACGTGGCACTGAGAATGATTACCGTGCAGCGCAGGGAACGTAGCAACGCCACCAACGCATCCAGCAGAGTGCCGGTATAAGCATCGTAGGTATGCACTTCATCGAGTATGACCACCTTACCGGCCAGACCGAAAGCGCGTACAAAACCATGTTTGACGTTCATCGCCGCCATCAGCGCCTGGTCGATGGTACCCACGGCAAAGGGCGCCAGCAGTCCGCGTTTTGCCTGATTGAACCAGGCCCCACCCGGTCGGCCTTCTTCGCCCATATCGGTATCCAACAACCAGGCATTGCCGTGCAGCAGCAGAGAACGATGTCGGCAGTCAGCCGCCAGAATTCCAGACAAGCCTTTTTCTTTGTCACCTTGCAGAAACTGGTTGAAGCGCTCGAAAATCTTGTTGGAGGTAAGTTGGGTAGGCAACGCAAAATAAATGCCACTGGCCTGGCCCGTGGACAACATCTTGTATGCGACATACAGAGCCGCCTCGGTCTTACCCAGCCCCATCGGCGCTTCCAGCACGTAGACGCCGGGCGAAGCTACCTGCTCGATCAGTATGGACTGAGCTTCTCTGGGCGTAAAACCAAACAACTGTTCAAAGTTGAGACCCGTTCTATACGTTGACGGAACAAAACCGGCGGCGTCCAGCGCCCTGCCGATATTCTCTTCCCAGGGTGCCTGCGGATCTTCAAAAAACTCGCCGGAACCAATCCAGTCGGCCACAGAGGTGAGCCCTGACAACAAACGGGCTTGTGGCAAAGAATCAACGGTTGGCCAATCCTCATTCAAGCAACGCTTCAGGGCAACAACAAGCTGTTCACGCTCATGCTGCCAACCTGGGCCACCAAAGTTCTCATCTTCCGCGCGCATACCTGCTACTTGCGGCGCAAAACCATGATGTTGCCCGAGAATTTCAGGAATGAAATCAGGTGCATTCAGCGCCTTGGCGGTCAACTGACTAACACCGGCATGACCGCCCCATTTAGCTTCCAAGCGAGGATTAATATTGGGAAGCCTGTCCGTATTAACCAGGTCCGGATCACAAGCTTGGTGTATTTTCTCTGCGAAGGTAGGGCTGGCCTTACCTATATCGTGCCCACCGGCGGCAAGAGGTGCACCCACAGGAAACAGCTCTTGCGCAATGGCAGTAGGAAAGCGTCGAATAATTTCCCGCGCCACTTCGCCAACAATCTGGCAGTGATTCAACACTGTTCTGCCAGGTTGGATCTTTCCATCTGGCCGGACATAAGTCTTAGCAGGGCAATCCAGGAAAGATATGACCTTAACTTCCGATTGGTTGTTACTAGACTTTCTCAACATTTTACAAACCCCATTCGTGCCCGGATCAGGATCCAATGACAAACCAACACAGTGCTTTTACTGGCCGTTTTGCGTAGCATTTTCTTAACCGTTAATAGCCCATCTTCGGTGATCAAAGTTTGCCAGGTGTTGTCGCCGATACGGTTGGCAAAAGCGTCCAGTACGCGGCGAGTTTTCTTTAGCGCGTTCTTTTCGCACTGAGATACAAACGTCACCATCACCTGCCTTGGCCAGCTCACGCATGGCGGCCTGGGTCACAGATGTGCCAGTGCCGAGCAACAGACAAGTGGTATTGGCTATGGGGATATTCCAATAGAGTGACTGCTTACCTTCATCTGTAACATATTCGACGCGGCCGCCTTTGACCAACACCCGACAATGTTCCAGGTAATACATGTTCGCCCGCTTGGAATGCAGAATGCTCTTTAAGTCGGATGGTCTCAGGTCATCCATAGCTTACTTCCTCCTTGTCTTCATATGCTGTGCTCGTCCCTCTTCGCTATAGCCCTTCACTCTACGCTACTGCAAACCACTGGCAATGCTGTAAAAATCCTCAGGTAAACTCACTTTACCTTTAACGGCGAGATCTGCATTGAAAGTCCGTTAACCGCTGAATAACCATTGTTTGATGTCGTCACGGTTGACCAACACCAGTTGTTGGGCCTCCGGGGTGCCGTCGAGCATCTTGGTGTTGACCTGTAACTCATGCAGCAAATAGTTGGCCAGGGCGGCGCGGGTGTTGAGGACTAGCTGGCCGCCTTCCATCCGGTAGTCATTGGCCAGCACAGCCTGTTTGGCGGCGCTGAGACGCGGATCGGGCTGGAGTATGAGGGTAATTCGGGTTTGCCAGGCGTTGTCGCCCGCCATGCCATGAGGTGAGTCGTCCAATACGTCGGCGGCGCCGCGAAAGCGACTGAGCACTAAGTCTCTATAACCCTGGGACTTCTCGCAATAGCCCCGCACGTGCCAGCGCAGCCCGGTATTGACGAAGGTGTGGGGATGAAAGATACGGCCGTCATTTTCCGGATTGGACAGGGAAACATAGTCGACCTCGACGCGTTTCTGCCGCCTTATGCCCTGCACCAGGGCGCGGATCACTTCGGCCGAGACAGTTCTGGGGGGCAGTCGCAGCTCGCTGACCCCAGCGGGTGTTGCTGGATTGTCGATATAGAGCTGGCCGCCGGCGAACCAGTGCAGGTAATGATTGACGTCGGTGGAGATAAAATAGGGAATGAAGCTGGCCGTGGGCGCAAAGCCTGCGTTGCTGCGCACGAGATTGTGCGGATGACGCTCGGCATAGGTTTTCAGATCTTGGTAGGCTTGCTGGCGACTCACGCCAAACTGCGTCATGAGCTGCTTGTTGCTCACAGCGCCTTCCCACCAGGCGAGTAATTCGATAAACAACAATCTTTGACTCAGGTTATCCTTGGCCACTCTATCCATCCTTAGGTCTGCCCTTTGCCTATTCCCGGGGATAGATCTCACTCCCCCGGCATAGCTTCCGTGAACCACCATTAACTTCCAGGTATTTGATGATGCTATATTTTTTCATTTATCGAAACAGCGTACAGCATCACACTTTCCCACTTGGGCTGTCAACAACCAATAGAATACCCCCAAGCGGCTGCGCCTCCCCCTGGACTGGGCTATATTCAGCTCTAAGACTCCTTATGACTTCTCTGTCTCCTATGGCTGTTATGTCTCCCGTGGCTGGCTCGACCCTGTTGGTTTATGACGGTGATTGCCGCTTCTGTCGGACCTGGATCGACTATTGGTCGCGGCAAACCGGCGAGCGGGTAGGCTATGCCCCCTATCAGCGGCTCAAGCGTCAAGGAAGTGAGCTGCAAGAGCTAAGCAATCCGCAGCTGGCCGAGTCATTGGCCGAGCTGAACGAGTCCGTCTTTCGCGGCCATATCCAGTTTTTCGATGAGGATGGCCGACGCTGCCAGGGGGCCGAGGCCGCCTGCGAGGTGCTGCGCCGCATTCCGGGCAAGGGCCACTATGCCTGGGCTTATCGACATATCCCCGGCTGCGCGCCGCTCAGTGAGTGGGTCTATGATTGGGTCGCGGGCCACAGGGAGCTGGCCTTCGGCGCACAGAAGCTGCTGCTGGGTGAGCGGCTGTATCCGCCCGAATATACGCAGATAAGCTGGTTATTCCTGCGGCTGCTGTCGCTGATCTATTTCTTCGCCTTCGCCTCCTTTCATGTGCAGGCGCTCGGCCTCATAGGCCATGATGGCCTGCAGCCGGTGGCAGACTTGATTTTGGCCGCCAAAGAGGTGTTCGGAGACACGGGTTACTGGCAACTGCCAACGCTGTTCTGGTGGGACGCATCGGATACCGGCATCCAGGCGCTGACCCTGGCCGGCATGGGGCTGAGCCTGCTGTTGCTGTTCGGCTTCCTGCCCCGGGCCCTGTTCAACAAGCCATTCAAAAGCATATCCAAACACTTATTCAAAGGCTCATTCAATAACTCTTTCAAGAGCTTATCCGAGAGCCAAGCCAGGCCCTTGGCCACTGTCTTATCCGAGCTCTTGTCCGGGATCTTTCCCGGGCTATGCCTGCTGATCCTGTATCTCTTGTATCTGTCGCTGGTGCATGGCGGTCAGGACTTCATGCAATATCAATGGGATCTGCTGTTGCTGGAAACCGGCTTGCTGGCGCTATTCCTGGTGGGGGGAAATGGGCTAGGCAGAGTCCAGGGCAAGGTCCTGGGGGTCTGGCTGCTGCGCCTGCTGCTGTTTCGTTTCGTCTTCATGTCCGGCGCGGTCAAGGTTCTCAGCGGCGATCCCACTTGGGCCGGACTGACGGCACTCGAGTATCATTTTCAGACCCAGCCCTTGCCGACGCCGCTGGCCTGGTATGCCCAGCAATTACCCGCCTGGAGCCTGCAGCTCTTTACCCTGATGGTGCTGACCATGGAGCTGCTATTGCCTTGGCTGATCTTCCTCGGGCGGCGGCCCCGCAAGCTGGCGGCCTGGGGAATAGTGGTATTGCAACTGAGCATACTGCTGACGGGCAATTACAACTTCTTCAATCTGCTGACCCTGACGCTATGCTTGCTGCTGCTGGACGACAACGACCTGCCCTGCTGGTTGCGCAGCGCCCTAGATTGGGCCAGGGGAAAACCAGCGGCTCCTGAGCCTCCCGAGCCAGGTTCCCCACGCCAGCTGGTCTGGAAGCTGCCCAAGTACTTGTTGGGGATAGTGTTGGGCGTCCTGGGTCTGGGGCAAATTTTTCTCGGTCTGGGGCTGGCCTCGGCGCCGGCCTCACTCGCTGCCTTACTGGGCCGCGTCGATCCCTGGTACCTGGCCAATCCCTACGGGGTGTTCGCCGTGATGACTACCCGCAGACCCGAGATACAGATAGAAGGCTCAATGGATGGCGAGCACTGGCTGCCCTATAGCCTGCCCTATAAACCCGGCGATCCTGCCCGGGCGCCGCTCTGGAACATTCCCCATCAGCCCAGGCTCGACTGGCAGCTGTGGTTTGCGGCACTGGACGGACAGCCCCCGCCCCCCTGGTTCCATAACCTGATGGTAAACCTGCTGTTCAACAATCCCCAGGTGCTGGCGCTGTTCGAGGCGGCTCCTTTTCAAAACCAAGTGCAGACAAGGGAGGGGATTTTGACTGCACAGCCGCCGCGCCTGGTACGCGCCCGGCTGTACAATTACCGCTTCAGCAACCGGCGCGAGCGCAGCGACACTGGCGCCTGGTGGCAGAGACGGGAAATAGGCAACTACTTTCCCGCGGTGCAGTTCAAGATCAAGGCCTCGCCCCTCAACGCCCCAGAGCCCCAGTCCGAACAGCAGGAGCGGCAATAACGCCATGGAGATTCAAGAGATGAGACGGCATTCAGCCCCATAACCAGGCGGCACCTCGTACTCCGGAGGAACTGCCGTAGAGGTTGGCTACCACCTGGGTATGGCATTCCCGTCCCACTACATATGTGGACAGCACGGCAGGCAACTGGCGATAAATGGCCTTGATATTGGACACACCGCCACCCAGCACTATCACATCGGGATCCAGCATGTTGATCACATGGGCCAGGGAGCGGGCCAGGCGATCGATGAAGCGGTTGAAGGCCTGGGTCGCCAGCTCGTCTCCGGCCTGCATCATCTCGGCAATCTCTATGCCGCTGGCGGCCACGCCGCCCGCCGCCCGAAAATCCCGCACGAAGCCAGTACCCGACACGAAGGTCTCGATACAGTCCTGATTGCCACAGAAGCACCGGGTCGAGTTGAATTCATCGGCGGTCATCCAGGGCAAGGGATTGTGGCCCCACTCGCCGCCTATGCCATTGCCGCCGCCATGCACCCGGCCGTTGATGGCGATGCCGGCACCACAACCTGTGCCTATGATCACCCCGAACACCACTGACTTGCCCGCCGCCGCACCATCGACCGCCTCGGACACCGCAAAACAATTGGCATCGTTGGCCACCTTGACGGGGCGCTGCAGCCGCTCACCGAGATCCCTGTCCAGCGGATGGCCATTGATCCAGGTGCAGTTGGCGTTTTTCACCAGGCCGGTGAAGGGCGAAATCACCCCGGGAATGCCGACGCCGACGCTGGCTTTTTCGTCGAGCCCAGCTTCGGCCTCGCCGACCAGGGAGGCGATCGCATCCAGGGTCGCGACATACTCACGCGGGGTGGGGATACGTTTCCTGAACAGCTCGGCGCCACCGGCATCCAGCGCCACCAACTCAATCTTCGTTCCCCCTAAATCGATACCTATCCTGAATTTGGATCTCTGTTCCACTGGTTCACCCCTTTACTGAAAAATATTATCCCGGCCGCTGGCCGGGTGCTCGAGGCAAGGCAAAAATAGCATTGGCTTGCGGTATATCCGACCTAGGTTCGCTCGGCCGGGGGGACGGCTTTAGCTTTTGGTCAGCCTGACATTATCAACCAGCAGCACAACCCCCTGCTGATTGCCCCAGGCAGGAAACACCACCAACGGGGTATCCACCCTGGACAAGTCCAGGGTGGAACCTGGATGGCTGACCAGCTCGCTCAGGGGAATGGAGTAGTGGCTCCAGCTGCCGATCTCCGGGCTAGTGATAGGATAATCCCCACTGCCACAGGGAAAGACGCAGTCCATCTTGATAACGAAATCCCGGCTCGCCCTGGGATCCGCCTCAACATAGAGATCGAAATTCAACCGCTCAAAACTGCCTATGTCGTTGACCTCTGCACTCTGGAAATAGGCCACGGCCTCGTTGGTGTTGAAATTGAGGCTACGGACATTGCCATGCTCGCCGCCGACATCGACTTCACCCAGAACCACATTGCCGCTGGCCGCATAGGCAGCCAGCGCAAAGGGTGCCTTGTCCTGGTCATCGTAGATCACCAGCTCGGTCGCGCTGTCGGCATGATATTCGATGCGAATATTGTCCAGTTTCAATTGCATAGGCCCCAGAGGCTCAACCACAAAGGGGTTGAGTATACTGGCGATATTCGCACCGGCACCGGGAGAAAATCTATTGCCGCCCGCCAGTATGGTGGCGATGGGAATGCGGATCTCGGTCCATTGGCCCACGGCCGGCAAGGTGACTGAGTAATCGCTGACGTTCGGCCAACCACTGTCCAGCTTCACCAGCAGCTCGGTGCCCTGGGCCGCACTCAAAAGATTGAGGTCAAATACCAGCTCGCCTGCGGCGGCAAAGTGACTCAAATCGACCCTGGGCGCATATCCGAAGTAGATATTCCCCGTGGTCCCTGTCTTGCTGACGCTCAGGACATCCCCCCGGCCGGATTCGGCAACTTGTGCGACGGCTATCTCACCATCCGGGTTGTAGCTGTTGAGTTGCAGGCCTGCGGCCAGGGCGTCGTCGAAAAGTTCAAATATTGGTCCGGCACCTATGCTGTCATCCCCCGGGGCAATAACCGGCGGCTGATTGCCTTCCTGCAAGATGGCGTCATCACCAATGGTGGCGCAGCCCTGGCCGGTCGATGGCGCAACACTGCATTCGTAGGCCCTGACATAATCGATGCTCAGGGTCTGAGGAAAGACAGACTCATCTATCCCCTTATCATTCGCGTTACCGGGCCAGCTACCACCTACGGCCAGATTAAGCAGCATGTGGAACTTCTGATTGTAGGGTGCATCGTCCATGCCATTGACCAGCTTGCCTTCGGTATCCAGGTACTGACTGTACCAGCCAGACGAGCGTTGGGTGGCATAGTGAACCCCATCCACATACCAGCGGATCTCGTCTTTCTCCCATTCCAGGGCATAGACATGGAAGTCATCCGCCGGCGAGACATCGTTGGGCAGGCGATATGCCAGGCCGGAATAGACGTTCTGTGGCCAGGCCCGGCCGTAATGCAGGGTGGCGTGGATCCGGCTCTCCCGCTCGCCAGCCTCGGCACCGGCCCTGTCGCTGGTCGTGCCCAGGTTAACGGCTTCCATTATGTCAATTTCACCGGATGCGGCCCAGCCACCGTAAACATAGTCCGTGGGCAACATCCAGATCGCCGGCCAGCTTCCCTGCCCCCTGGGCAATTTAGCCCGGATCTCGAAGCGGCCATATTTCCAATCCCCCTTATTCATAGATCGCAATCTCGCCGAGGTGTAAGGCATCGAGGCCGAGGTATCGGCAGGATCATAGCCGGGATCGCTTTCTTGCTTGGCCGGTCCCTGAAAGTCTTCCCGCTTGGCCACTATGTTCAGCATCCCCTGCTCGACGAAGGCATTGTCGACGCGGTCGGTATAGCATTGCTGCTCGCTGTTGCCGCCACCGTAGCAGTTCACTTCGAAACTCCACTTGCTCATATCCAGGGTGTCGAATTCATCTTGCCAGACCAGATGCCAGCCGCCGGCCGCTGCCGCAGAGGGGACCTCGGCCACCACCTGCTTCTCTGCGGGGGAAGCCTGTGTGTCATGATTGCAGCCACACATCAACAGCGAGGCGACGATACAGCCGAGTCCCTGCATTCCAATTGTCTTGCTCATATTGCTCTCCTTGCGAGGTTGTTGTTATTCGGGCCACTCCTGGCGGCCCGGCTGTCAGCTGTGCGCTGTTACCGGCAGGCAATCGTCGCGTCGGCCGCGCCATGGGGCACCAGCAGCACATCGCTGAAACTGATGTCGGCCACCGTGGCGGTCGACAGTACGAAGGGTGAGAGGATCTTGCCGAAGTTGACCCCCTGTCGTTGGTAGCAGCCCAGATCGATACTGATCTCCTGCCAGCTGCCCAGGGGGGCGGCGTTGAGGGCGGCGGCAATATCCACAGCCGCACGGCAGTCACCCTCACAGCTCATGCCGACATTGACGGCGCCATCCAGCCTGGCGGCGGTCTTGATGCCGAAGGTCAGTGCCGCGCCGGCATCCGTGTAGGCCCGCAGATCCTCTGGGAAATTGCCCTGCAAGCTGACAAAGCCCAGCCCCTTGCCGTTGAAGCTGACGCTGCGGGCATCCTCCTGCACCCGCCTGTCCTGGGTCTTGATGCTCAGCACTGCGTTGTGTTGCACGCTGCTGCCTATGGCCTGGGTCGATATCCGTTCACCTTCGATGTTGCCGATCAGCATCGTCCAGGGAGACTTGACCGCCCGCTCGAACAAAGGCCGCGGCGCCAACTCGGTCTGGCGGCTGAAGTTGTCTTCCGACAGGGTGTTGCCGGTCAGCGCCAGGGCGTAGGCAGCGTCGGCTTCGACCCGTGTATCCGGTTGCCCATAACTCAGGCCATAGCCATAGGGCAGCAAGGGCCGGTAATCGGCATCTTTGACATTCACCCGGGTCTGTTGTGGCGTTGCCGGCCAGGAGAAGGACAGCCTGCCACCGAAGTCGTGATTGATCTCACCATTGGCCTTGGCGAACAGCACCTGGGCTATGCCGTCCCCTTCGGTACCGGGCAGCCAGGCGGCGACGAAGGCGTCCGAGGCGTTGAGTTCGGGGTTGACCCACAGCGGCCGGCCGCTGATAAATACCGCCACCACGGGAATGCCCTGGGCCTTCAATTTCTGTAACAGCGCCAAGTCGCGTTTGTTGCCGCGCTGATATTCGAGGTTATCGATATCGCCATTGCCTTCGGCATAGGGCTCCTCACCGAACACCACTATCGCCACGTCCGGCTTGTCGGCCGCATCGAAGCTGCCTTGTGGACTCAGCATGGCCATGCCGCCGGCGGCTTTCAGGGTCTGGGCAATGCCTGCATAGATGGAGGTCGCACCGGGAAAGTCCTGGTTGCTGTTGTCTGTGCCTTGCCAGGTAATGGACCAGCCACCGCTCTGCTTGCCTATGTTGTCGGCCGCATCGCCCGCCACCAACACCTTGGCCCTGGGCGACAGCGGCAGCAGGTGGTCATTGTTTTTCAGCAGCACCAGCGACTCGCGTACCGCCTGGCGGGCGACATCACGATGGCTCGCCTGACCTATCAGCTCTGTCTTGCCCGACAGGAGTCGTTTAGCCGGGCTTGGCTTTTCGAATAAACCGGCGCGGATTTTCACTCTCAGGATACGGCTGACGGCATCGTCGATGCGCGCCATACCTATCTCACCGGCTTTGGCTTGAGCCAGGGTATTGTCATACAAGGGTTTCCAGGCCTGGGTCGGCACCATAAACACGTCCAGGCCGGCGTTGGCAGCCTGGGGACAGGACTCGTTGCTGCAACCTGCCACCTGGCCGTGGCCGTTCCAGTCGCCGACCACCAGGCCGTCGAAACCCATGCGGTTTTTCAGCACCTCGGTCAGCAGATAGGGGTTGCCGTGGTTTTTGATGCCATGCCAGCTGTTGAAAGACGCCATCACAGTCTGGGCGCCGGCAGTCAGGCCGCCGACATAGCCCTGGGCGTGAATGTCGAACAACGCCTGCTCGGATGCCAGATTGTCCCCCTGGTCATCGCCGCCCTCGGTGCCGCCGTCGCCGAGGAAATGCTTCACAGTGGCGAGCACATGCTGATCCGACAGGAAGTCGGTGTCGCCGCTGCCCTGCAAACCTTCGACTATGGCGTGTGAATAAGCTTTCACGATAACGGGATCTTCTGAATAGCCTTCGTAGGTCCGGCCCCAGCGATCGTCACGCACCACGGCGACTGTCGGGGCAAATACCCAGTCGATGCCGGTGACCATGACTTCCTTGGCCGTGATGGCGGCGATCTGGCGAATGAGCTCGGGATCCCGGGCCGCCCCCAGACCTATGTTGTGCGGGAACAGGGTGGCGCCTATGACATTGTTGTGACCATGCACCGCATCCGTGCCCCACATGGTGGGGATGCTGATGCCATCGAGCGAATCGTCCATCGAGGCCTGATACATGGCCTCGGCCAGGGCAATCCAATCGGCCGGGGTGGCATGCTTGTCATCGTTGGGGTAGCTTCCGCCACCGTTGAGGTAGGAACCGAAACCATATCTGCGCATGTCTTCGACGCTGATGTCGCGAATTTCCGGCTGGATCATCTGGGCAATTTTTTGCTCCAGAGTCATTTTCGCCAGCAGCTCGCCGATGCGCCGCTCGACCTCGGCCTCGTTGCTGTGGGGAATATCCAGCTTGGGCCAGATACCTATATCAGTGGTCTTGCCGTCCAGACTGTTGCCGTGCTCGGCAGTTGGCGCAGTCGCTGCTGCTGTCTGTTCACCCAGGTCGGCACTGCTGATTGGCGCCTGTTCCTGACAACCACTCAGGACAGTCGCCAGAGCTATGGCCAGCAGACTCAGGCCAGAAGAGAGGTTTTTTCTCGTTGCGATGACACTCATGATGTTCGCCTTATGCAAAATAAAAAACTCAGACTGCGGCGCCCGCTGACGCCGCATTCCGCTCGAAGCAGGTTCAGAAGCTTGGCCGCTTGGCATCACAGCCAATGGCGCCGTAGAAAGCGATGAAGCCGTAACAGAGCAGTGGCACCAGAAACGCCAGCTGGATCCCCAAGTTGTCCGCCAGCAGTCCCTGCAACAGTGGCAGTATCGCCCCGCCGACTATCGCCAGGCAGAGGATGCCCGAGCCCTGGCTGGTGTGTTGCTCGAGATCCTGCAATGCCAGGCTGAAGATGGTCGGGAACATGATGGAGTTGCACAGGCCCACCAGCAGCAGCGCCCACATGGCCAGGGTGCCTGTACTCGCCAGCGCCAGGGTCACCAGAGCACAGGCGCAGAGGGCGTTGAAGGCCAGCACCTTGCCCGCCTTGATCTTCTGCATCACGGCGGCACCGACGAAGCGCCCCACCATGGCGCCGCCGAAGTAGTAGGCGATATAGTGCGCCGCCTCGGCATGGCTGAAACCGCCTATCTCGGGTTGGACGAGGAAATTGATCAGGAAACTGCCGATGCCGACCTCGGCACCCACATAAACGAAGATGCCTATGGCGCCCAATACCAGATGGGGATAACGCCAGGCGCTGGCGCCGTTCTTGTCGCATGTCGAGGTGTTGGCCAGGGTTTTCTTGCCCAGCTGCGGTAATTTCAGCGAGATGAAGACCAGCGCCAGCACGGCCAGCGTCGCCGCCAGGATGAGATAGGGCAGCTGCACTGTGCCTGCCTGGGCAGCTGCATCCAAGGTCGCATCTGATGCCGATTGGCTCAGCTGCGGTGACGTCGACAAGATCAACCAGCTGCCGAAGAAGGGCGCGACCGTGGTGCCGAAAGAATTGAAGGCCTGGGTCAGGGTCAGGCGCGACGATGCCGTATGAGCCGGACCCAATACGCTGACATAGGGATTGGCCGCCACCTGCAATATGGTGATCCCGGATGCCAGCACGAAGAAGGCCGCCAGAAACATCCAGTAGGAGGCGTAACTCGCCGAAGGATAAAACAGCAAGCAGCCACAGCAGGCCAGCGCCAGCCCGGCGACTATGCCCTTCTGGTAACCAATCTTGCCAACCAGGGCGCCCGCCGGCAGCGACACTATGAAGTAGGCACCGAAGAAACAGAACTGCACCAGCATGGCCTGGGCGTAGTTCAGTTCGAACATATTCTTCAGGTAGGGGATCAGGATATCGTTGAGACAAGTGATAAATCCCCACATGAAGAACAACGAGGTCAACACCAGCAAGGCAAACCTGAAGTTGCCATGCTGATGCACCCCGGCGGCCTGCGCCTCATCCGCGTCAATCGATATTCCTGCCATCTTTCCACTCCATTCTGATCCCCGTCGGCCGCGATATCGGCAACGGATAAATTATCGCCTGTGGTTATTGACCTTTACCTCTTTAGTCACTAACCTCGATGTAAGCGCTTTCATTTTTAACATATCAATAACCAAAGTCAACGATTTTAGAGCACAGGAAGTAATATCGAGCGACGCTTGCTCGCTTCCTGACTCAGAGATCTCTGCAAGAATCAACGAACCGAAATTAAGTGACTGAACTAATGAAAATATCCCTACCTCAAGACTCCAGACTCATGAGCGAACACTTCATCTACGGTGTGGCCACCGCTTCCTTCCAGATTGAAGGCAGTGCGGCTTCCCGCCTCCCCTGTATCTGGGATACCTTCTGTGCCACTCCGGGCAAGATACGTGACGGCTCCAACGGCGACAGCGCCTGCGAGCATATCGACAGGTGGCAGCAGGATGTCGAACTGATCGCGGCCCTGGGGGTCGATGCCTACCGGCTGTCCGTCTCTTGGGGACGGGTGTTGCACCGGGACGGCAGCATCAATATCCAGGGCGCCCAATTCTATATCGACTTGCTCGATGAGTTGAAACGCCGCAATATCAAGGCCTTCGTGACCCTGTATCACTGGGACTTGCCGCAGCATATCGAAGATAAGGGCGGCTGGTTAAACCGCGAGACCCCTTACCTGTTCCGGGATTACGCTGATAAAATCAGCCGCCTATTCGGCGACAGGGTCTATTCCTATGCCACCCTCAACGAGCCCTTCTGCAGCTCGTACCTTGGCTACGAGACTGGGATACATGCGCCCGGGCTGGCGAAGAAAGCCTATGGTCGCCAGGCCGCCCACCATCTGCTGCTGGCTCACGGACTGGCGATGCAGGTGTTGCAAAACAACAGCCCGCACAGCCTCAACGGCATAGTGCTTAATTTCACCCCCTGTTACCCCCAGAGTGCCGATGACGCAGATATAACGGCGGCGAAGGTGGCCGATGACTATTTCAATCAGTGGTACATCAAGCCTATCCTGGACGGCGCCTATCCGGTGCTGCTGGAAACCCTGGACTCACAGGATAGACCCGTGATCCTCGACGGTGACATGGACATCATAGCCCGGCCGCTGGATTTTCTCGGCGTCAACTTCTACACCCGGGCCGTGTACCGCCACTGTCCGCAGCAGGGCTTCGAGCAAGTGCCGCAATCCGCGGCTCCCAAGACGGATATCGGCTGGGAGATCTATCCGCAGGCCTTCAGTGAATTGCTGATAAAGCTGAATGACACCTATGAGCTGCCGCCAATCTACATCACGGAAAATGGCGCAGCCATGGCCGATAAATGTGTCGATGGCAGGGTCGACGATCCGGACAGGCTGGCCTATTACCAGAGCCACCTGAATGCGGTACACACGGCCGTTGAACAAGGAGTGAATGTTAAGGGTTACTTCGCCTGGAGTCTGATGGATAATTTCGAGTGGGCCGAAGGTTACCTCAAGCGCTTCGGCATAGTCTATGTCGACTATCCAAGCCAGACACGTACCATAAAAGCCAGTGGCCTGGCCTACAGAGACCTCATCTGCAGCCGAAGAGCCTCGAGCCATCACAATAATAAATAAGGCAAAAAAATGATTAGCATAAGAGAAAAAATAGCCTATGGCCTGGGTGATACCGCCAGCAACATTGTTTTTCAAACCGTGATGCTGTTCCTGACGTTTTTCTATACAGATATCTTCGGCATCTCACCGGCATTCGTCGGCACCATGTTCCTGGCGGTGCGGCTGATCGATGCCGTCACAGATCCCCTGATGGGGGCATTGGCAGACAGGACCCGCACCCGCTGGGGGAAATTCCGCCCCTATCTGCTGTGGTTCGCCCTGCCCTTCGGCGCGATCAGCGTACTGGCCTTCACCACCCCGGATCTGTCTGAGCAGGGGAAAATGGTATATGCCTTCGTGACTTATACCGCACTCATGATGGTCTATACCGCCATCAACATCCCCTACTGTGCCTTGGGTGGCGTGCTCACCGCCGATCCCAGGGAGCGGGTGTCGGTGCAATCCTATCGCTTCGTGTTCGCCATGCTCGGAGGGCTGCTGGTCTCGGGCCTGACCCTGCCACTGGTGGAGTTTCTCGGTGAAGGCGACCAGGCCAAGGGCTATCAGCTGACCATACTGGCCATGAGCATTCTGGGGGTCGCCATGTTCCTGACCTGTTTCTGGGGCACCAGGGAACGCCTGCATCCACCGGCAGATCAAGACTCCAGCTTCAGGCAGGACTTCAAGTTCCTGTTACAAAACGATCAGTGGCGGGTACTGTCGGTGGCGGCCGTGTGCCTGATGTCCGGCATGGTGCTGCGTACCAGTCTGGCGATCTACTATGTGAAATACTTTCTTGGCCTGCCTGAGATGATCACCCTGTTTATCACCCTGGGCATGCTGGGCAACGTCTTCGGCTGCATTCTGGCCGAGCCACTGGCCAAACGCGTCTGCAAGGTCAAGGCTTACATTGGCTTGCAGCTCCTGGCGGCGGCACTGTGCGTGCTGCACTACTTTATCCCCAAAGATCAGGTGGTGTTGGCCTTTGCCCTGTACATTCTCTGGGGCTTCACCTTCAACATGGCGACGCCTTTGCTTTGGGCCAAGATGGCGGATGCGGTCGATTATGGTCAATACAAGACGGGGGTGCGTATCACAGGCATGCTCTACTCCTCGGTGATCTTCTTCATCAAGCTTGGGGTCGCCATCGGCGGCGCCGCCGCCGGCTGGTTGCTGGCGGGCTATGGGTATCAGGCCGAGCAGGTCCAGTCGCAGGCCACCTTGCATGGCATCTTGATCTCTTTCACCTTGTACCCTGCCATAGGTTCAATCCTGGTCGCCATCGTCATGCGTTGGTATAGGCTGAACAATGGCAAAGTCGATGAAATCAATATGGAATTAAATAGAGTCGCTCAATAGAAACGTGCTAATCTTCGAGCCATTGTACTCTTGAACGGCCAGAGTTAGAGACGATATGGCGACCATTTATGACGTTTCAGTCCTGGCAGGTGTCTCACTCGCGACTGTGTCGCGGGTGATGAACAAGAACACCAACGTCAGTGAAAAAACCCGGAAAAAGGTACTGGATGCGATGGCCCAACTGGACTATCGCCCCAATGCCATAGCCCAATCTTTGGCATCGAACTGCTCCAACAGCGTAGGTGTGCTGGTGTCACAACTCGATGGCCCCTTCTACGGCCCCATGATGACGGAGATCGAAGCCTCGCTGCGTGCGGCCGGCAAGCATGTGATCATCGCCGCCGGCCACAGCAATGAAGCCCAGGAGAAGGAGGCGGTGGAGTTCCTGCTCGATCGCGGTTGCGACGCCCTGATCCTCGATGTCGAAGCCGTATCCGACGATTACCTGATCGCACTCTGCCGACAGCATACGCCGATAGTCTTCATCAACAGATATATAGCCGAGATCCGTGAGCGTTGCGTCTACCTGGACAATGAGCTCGGCGGTTATCTGGCGACCCGGCATCTGCTGTCGCTCGGCCACAGGCACATAGCCTATATCTCGGGCCCCCTGTTTAAGCTCGATGCCAGGCAAAGGCTGAGTGGCCACAAGAAGGCGCTGGTCGAATTTGCGGTCGCCTACGAGAGCGAGCTCTTCTATGAAGGCACCTTCAAGGAGTCCAGCGGCAGCGATGGCATGCGCCACCTGCTCAGCCTACAGCGCCCTTTCACCGCTGTGGTATGCGCCAACGATCAAATGGCCTCGGGCGCCATTGCCACCTGCCTGGAGCAGGGGCTGAGGGTGCCTGAGGATCTGTCGTTCATGGGGTATGACAACATCCCCTTCCCGCAATACATCTCCCCCAAACTCAATACCATAAGCAACCCTATCCATGAGATGGGCAAGATGGCGGCCCTGTGGGTGCTCAAGCATGTCTACAACAAGGCAGATGTCGAGGTCACCAACCGCTTCACCCCCAGCCTGTTCATACGGGACTCGGCGCGCCGCCTCCCTTAGCCCCCTGCTTCACCCAGTTTCACTCAGCCGCGCAGTCGCCCGCATCGAACCTGTGCCTGCCGATTGCCGCCGAGTTTCCCAGGGGAACGGCCTCGGCCTGAGCTGGGCACGCCAAACAATGCCCAGCAAAAACAGTAACTTAAATCATAATGCAACATAATCACAACTTTACGTTGACTCGAATAAGGATTTCACTTAGCTTTATGTAAGCGCTTACATAACCTAACTCGAACAAAAATATGAGTGAGCTGTACAGATTTTGTTCAGACAAACCAAGAAATCAGAGAGTTGTAGTCTGTATACCTACTTAACGGGGAAATGTGATGGAACGTAAAACCTTTGAAAAAACCCGACTGGCCACCAGCCTGTCGCTGGCACTGGGCCTGAGTGCCCTCATGCCGGCCCATGCCGCCGACGGCGACCCAAGAGCCGAAAATAACATAGAAGTCATTCAGGTCTCGGGGATACGCGGCAGCTTGATCAAGTCCATGGATCTGAAACGCAGCTCAGACGGCATAGTCGATGCGATCAATGCCGAAGACATAGGTAAATTCCCCGACAGCAACCTGGCCGAATCCCTGCAGCGCATCACGGGCGTGTCTATCGACCGTCAAAACGGCGAAGGCAGCAGGGTCTCGGTACGGGGTTTCGGTGCGGATCAGAACCTGGTGTTGTTGAACGGCAGACAGATGCCGGTCACCACGGGATCACGCTCGTTCGACTTTGCCAACATAGCCTCGGAAGCCATCAGTGCCGTCGAAGTGGAAAAAACCGCCAAGGCAGAAAATCCGACCGGCGGTATAGGCGCCACCATCAATGTACTGACCCACAGGCCCTTGAGTTCGCCCGGCCTCAAGGCCAGCTTCGGTGTCAAGGCGGTCGATGACAGCTCTACCGACGAAGGCTCGGTCACCCCCGAGATTTCCGGCCTCTATTCCAATACCTTCGCCGACGATAAATTCGGCATCTCCATCTCTGCCAGCTATCAGGACAGGGAAAGCGGCAATCAGCAGGCCCAGGTCGGCACAGGTTGGCGCAGCTTCCCGGGAGTGGTAGATCAAGACTGGGGCGGCAGCAACGCCGAATGGGGCGGCGTTCCCAAGGATGCCAACCAGATCAATCGTCCGGGCGAAGGTGACATCTACAGCGTGCCACAGACCACGGTATACCGTTTCGAAGAGCAGCAGCGTAAACGTACCAATGGCCAGCTAGTGCTGCAATACGAGCCGATAGACTCGCTGCGCGCCACCCTGGATTACACTTACATGCGTAATGACATAGATACCCAGTCGCACGATGTCTCGGCCTGGTTCAACTTCGTGCCGACCCAGGAAAGCACCTGGAGCGACGGCCCGGTGTCCTCGCCGCTGGTGTACTCGGAAACCTATGATGGCGTCGCCGATATGTCGATGGCGGCCGGCGACTACGGCACCCGGGATGAGAGCGGCTCACTTGGCTTCAATCTCGCCTGGAATGCCAGCGATAATCTGACACTGAAGCTGGATTATCACGACTCCTATGCCGAGCGTACCCCAAATAATCGCTACGGCAGCAACAACAACCTGAGTACCGCCGCCTTCATCCGCACCAGCGCGGCAACCGACTTCACCGGCGAGGTGCCTGTGCTGGCCATTGGCGGCGGCAATGCGGTACGTCCCGAAGACATGCGCGTCACAGGCTCAACCTTTGCCAATGCCATCAACCGCTCCGAAATAGAGCAACTGCAAATTTCCGGCAACTATGACTTCGACAACGGCAACAGCATAGATTTTGGTCTCGCCATGACGGATGTGAATAATCACTCCCAATCCGTGTTGGTGCAGCGCAATGACTGGGGTGGCATAGGCGCCGCGGGCGATCTGGATGCCGCCTGGTTCCCCAGCAGCGGTGTCATCGACAAGTTCGACGGTTCCAAGGGTGACTTCTCTGACTACCAGGGCTCGGCCTCGACAGATCCGCTCAACACCATGTTCTTATGGGACTTTGAAAAGGTCCGTGCCCGTGCCGCGGAACTGTACGCCTCCAGCGTGGTTGGCGACTGTGGCAACGGCTTCTGCCCATCGACCAATTACGCCAGCGATACCGACAGGTTCACTCAGGAGGAATCCAAGTCGGCCTATGTGCAATATAACTATGCCGGTGAAATCAGCAACATGCCATTCGATGTGCATCTCGGCTTACGCTATGAGCAGACAGATGTCGAATCCACCTCGGCGGTTTCAACCTACGACTCGGCGACCTGGATAGCGGAATCCGAGATAGCCCTGAATGCCACCGGGGAGCGCGCCTTCCAGACCCAGACCGGTGATTACGACTATTTCCTGCCGAATGCGAATTTCAACATAGAACTGGTCGACGATGTGTATCTGCGTGCCGCCTACAGTGAAACCATAGGACGCCCGGATTACACCTCTATTCAGGGCGGCACTGTGGTTAGCACCCTGGCCTACCGCGGCGGCGGCAGCGGCTCGGCCGGCAACCCAGGGCTGCTGCCACTGGAATCGACCAACTATGACCTGTCGGCGGAATGGTATTATGGCAATGCCAGCTATGTCTCTATCGGTTATTTCAGGAAAGATGTGACCAACTTCATCAGCAGCAACCCGGAAAACTCCAACATCTACAACATTGCGGACCCGTCCCACGGCAAGTATGTCGATGAGGCGATTGCCGCCGGTGCCATCACGGCTATCGAGCAGCGTCAGTGGATCTATGACAATTACGGCGCAACAGATCCGAACGTCACCATCAATCCGGCCAACGGCAACATAGAAATTACCGGTAACCCTGGCGATCCTGAGCTGAATTTCATCCTCACCAGACCGACCAACGATGACAACAGCTCGGTGATCGACGGCTGGGAATTTGCCGTGCAGCACTTCTTCGGTGAATCTGGCTTCGGACTCCAGGCCAACTACACCCTGGTCGATGCCGGAGATGGATACGACAACAGCAACCTGGGCCGCCCGGGGGATGCCACCCAGAATGTCCTGACCAACATCAGCGACACGGCCAACCTGGTTGCCATCTACGAAAACTATGGTTTCTCGGCGCGACTGGCCTACAACTGGCGCGATGAGTTCCTGAACTCGACGGGTCAAGGTACGGGGGCCAACCCTCAATATACCGAGGCCTATTCCCAGGTCGATTTCAACATAGGCTACGATGTGGAGGCGATCGAGGGTTTAACCATCTTCTTCGAGGGCCTGAACATCACCAATGAGAGCACCAGGGTACATGGCCGCGCCAGCGAGCAAGTGCTCAACTACACCCAGACGGGGGCGCGTTACAGCATAGGAGCACGTTACAGCTTCTAAGGCTAATAAAGCGCAACAGATCTTTCCTTAAGGTCGTGCGGGGTATCCCCAGATACCCCGCTTTTATCAGGATGACACTGAGGCTACAGGGAGTAGCCGCTTTTTTTAACCCCGGCGAACCCAACAAAGACTTGAAATCACGGGACAAGTATTCAATTCTAACCAGACTGTCGGCCTGGGCCGGCGGCGGTAACGATAGAAAGCCTTAATAAACAAAGATAAAAATAACAGGCACTCACAATGCAGCAAGCAGCACACACACCCATCCACAAGATAGTCATAGTCGGCGGCGGCAGCGCCGGCTGGCTTACCGCGGCTATCTTGGCTGCCGAACACAATGTCGACAGGGGGCAAGTTGCTGCCTCCCCCAGGCTGGATATCACCCTGATAGAATCACCCGATGTCGCCACCATAGGGGTCGGCGAAGGCACCTGGCCTTCGATGCGCAATACCTTGTCCAAGATAGGCATAAGCGAAACCGAATTTATCCGCCAATGCGACGCCAGCTTCAAACAGGGATCGCGCTTCATTGACTGGCAACAGGATGGGGTGCTGCCAGGTCAGCCGCAGAAGCAGTATCTGCACCCCTTCAGTTTACCCCATGGTCACCAGACGCTGGATCTGTGCCCCTTTTGGTTGCCCCACAGGGACAGTGTCAGCTTCGCCGATGCCGTCTCGAGCCAGGATTGCCTCACACAGTTGGGGCTGGCACCCAAGACCATAGCCACCCCCGAATACCACTTCCAAAACAATTACGGCTATCACCTGGATGCGGGGAAATTCAGCCGCATGTTGATGTTGCACTGCACAGAGAAGCTCGGCGTGACCCATGTCCGCGATCATGTCACCCATATCCAGGGGCTGCCCAATGGCGACATAGACAGCCTGCTCACCAAGGAGAACGGCCTCATTCGCGGCGATCTCTTCATCGATTGCAGCGGGGTCAAATCCCTGCTGCTGGGCGAGCATCTGCAGGTGCCGTTTCTCTGTCAACACTCTGTGCTGTTCAACGACCGCGCCCTGGCGGTTCAGGTCCCCTATGCCGATGATCTGAGTCCCATCGCCTCCTGCACCTTGTCGACCGCCCAGTCCTGCGGCTGGATTTGGGATATAGGCCTGTCCAGCCGCAGGGGGGTAGGCTATGTGTATTCCTCGAGCCACTGCAGCGACAGCGACGCGGAGCAGAGCCTGCTTACTTACCTGGGCGGTATCAACCCCAATGTCAAAGGTCATGGCGCCGCGGAAATACGCCGGCTCAGCATCAAGCCAGGCTACAGGGCCAGATGCTGGCAAAACAACTGCATCGCCATCGGCATGGCCGCTGGCTTTATCGAGCCACTGGAGGCCTCGGCCCTGGCATTGGTCGAATGGAGCGCCAACACCCTGGCGGCGCAGCTGCCCGCCAACCGTGCCGTGATGGACACCATAGCCGCCAGGGTCAACGAGCGCTACGAGCGCCACTGGCTGCAAATCATCGACTTCTTGAAGCTGCACTACCTAGTCAGTCGCCGCGAGGTGGACGACTATTGGCGTGATCACAGAGAAGCAAACTCTGTCCCGGCCCGTCTCGATGAATATTTGGCGCTCTGGCGGCACCAGGCTCCGGGTCCACAGGATATAGGCCACAGGGAGCCCCTGTTTCCCGCGGCAAGTTTTCAGTACGTGCTCTACGGCATGGGCTTTCACACTGCCATGCCCACCCATGTGAAACCATCGCAACAGCAGTTGGCGCAAAAGCTCTTCAGCGAAAATCAGCAACGCACCCGAGCCCTGAGCCGAAATTTGCCCGCCAACCGTGACTTATTGGACAGGGTGAGACTGGCGGGTTTCGCCAAAATATAGCCTGCAAGATAATGACAATAACTCGCGCCGAGTGAGACTGTACAAGGAACAGCCAGCCCATGAACAAACATGTATTGCTCAACAACATTGACCATAAAGATCTGAAGATCATCACAGCCCGTTCGGCCGAGTACGGCGACAATCAGTGGTTCAGCGTGACCTTTCCGGCGGAATTTCGCAGCCTACAGGCCCACTACCCGATTTTTTTCCATAAGGATCAGACCACGGGTCAGTTCTTTGCCGTCGCCCTCCATGGTTTTCAACACAAGGAGAATTTGTTTCTGAACGCCGACGGCTGGCAGAGTTCTTATATTCCATTGACCCTGAGGCGCCAGCCTTTCCTGATTGGCCTGCAGACGGTGCATGAAGACGGCCTGGAGCTGAAACAGCGCGTCATTCATATCGACATGAACAGCCCGCGCATCAGCAGCACCCAAGGCGAGCCGCTGTTCCACCCTTATGGCGGCAACACCCAATACCTGGATGACATAGGCGACATGCTGGAAACCATCCACCACGGCCTCATCGACGGCCAAACCTTTATCGACGCCCTGCTCGAGCACGAACTGCTGGAGTCTTTCAGCCTGGACATCACCCTGGACAATGGTCAGCAGCATCAGATGATAGGTTTCTACACGATCAACGAAGACACCCTGGCCGAATTACCGCCCGAGGCACTGGCCCAACTGCATCGCAAGGGCTATCTGCAGGCCATCTATATGACGCTGGCATCCCAGTCCAGGGTGCGCAACCTGCTGGATCTGAAAAACGCCCGCCAATAAAGAGACGACCATGAAAGCTGCCGCCCCTGTCTGTCAAACTGCCCGGGTCAAACGCCTGGAGCAGTGTTCACTCGATGAGATGAAGGCCCTCATCGCCACGGCCGAGACACCGCTGGTGTTCGGCGGCCTCTGCAGCCATTGGCCCCTGGTACAAGCCGGGCTGAGGTCCTCCAAGCAGGCGATGACTTACCTGGCACAGTTCTATCAGGGCATGCCGGTCACCGCCTACCATGTGGCGCCTGAGCATGACGGCCGGGTGTTTTACAATGAGACCCTGGATGGCTTCAACTACCAGGCCGGCAAGCTGGATCTGAGGCACCTCTTGGAACGGCTGCAGGCCGAGGCTGAGGCCGACAAGCCCGCCGGCATCTATATGGGCTCCACTGAGATACAGAGATGTCTGCCGGGACTCGGCATAGACAACAGCCTGGATCTCGCCCCCATAGCGCCGTTAATCAACATCTGGCTGGGCAACCCATCACGCATCGCCGCCCACTTAGATCTGCCCCATAATCTGGCCTGTAACGCCGTCGGCAAACGTACCTTCACCCTGTTTCCACCCGAGCAAGTCGGCAACCTCTATATAGGTCCCATGGCATTTGCCCCAGGTGGTCAGGACATCAGCCTGGTGGACCCGGACAAGCCGGATCTTGAGCGCTTTCCCAGGTTTGCCATGGCGATGGAGGCGGCACTGACCGCCGAGCTGGAGGCGGGTGACGTGTTATTCATCCCCAGCATGTGGTGGCACCATGTGCGTGCCAGCGCTGATTTCAATGTGCTCATCACCCATTGGTGGCGCGATACCCCGGACTACCTCGGCCGCCCCAACAATGCGCTGTTGCACGCGATTCTCAGTCTGCGCTCCTTGCCCAAAGCACAGCGGCAGGCATGGAAGGCCATGTTCGACCACTATATTTTTGACCATGATCCTGAGGCGCTGGCCCACATACCCGAGGCGGCGCAGGGGATGCTCACCACCCCGTTGGATGAGTCCAATGCCCGCAAGCTCAGGGCAGATCTGACCAATAAGCTCAAGCGTTAATCCATGTTAAGGACCGAGATGATGACAACAACAAAGAAAAGAGTCGTGATTGCCGGTGGCGGCACCGCAGGCTGGATGACGGCAGCTGCACTGAGTAAGCTGATGGGCAAACATCTGGACCTGGTTCTGGTCGAATCTGACGCCATAGGCACAGTGGGCGTGGGCGAAGCCACCATTCCGACGCTGCACATATTTCACCGCTTACTTGGACTGAAAGAACAGGAGGTGATGGCCGCCACCAACGCCACCTTCAAGCTGGGTATCGCCTTCGAGAACTGGCGCGACACAGGCAAAGACTATCTGCATTCCTTCGGCTTCCTGGGCAAGGATTGCTGGGCCTGCGGTTTTCAACACTTCTGGCTCAAGGGCAGGCAACTGGGCATGGTGGGCGACATAGGCGACTATTGCAGCGAGCATCTCGCCGCCCGTCAAGGCCGCTTTGCCGTGCTGCCCAACCAGGATTACAACCATGCCTACCACATGGATGCCAGCCTCTATGCCAAGTATTTACGTCAATTGGCGGAGCAACAGGGCATCAGGCGTGTCGAAGGCAAGATCAGCCAGGTGCTGCAGCATCATGCCCCGGACAGTGAACTCAACGGCCACATAGAGGCCCTGGTGCTGGAAAATGGCGAGCGCATCGCGGGCGATCTCTTCATAGATTGCACCGGCTTCAAGGCATTATTGATAGAGCAGACACTCAATACCGGCTTCGAAGACTGGAGCCATTGGCTGCCCTGTGACAGCGCCATCGCAGTACAGACAAAGTCAACGGCCACGCCTCTGGCCTACACCCGTTCCATCGCCCGTGAGTCCGGCTGGCAGTGGCGCATTCCGTTGCAAAACCGCACCGGCAATGGCCTGGTGTTTTGCAGCAAGTATCTGTCCGATGAGGCCGCCACCCAATTGTTGCTGGACAACCTCGACGCTGAGCCACTGAATCCGCCGCGGGTCATCAAGTTCAAGACAGGCACCCGCCGACTGCACTGGCACAAAAACTGCGTCGCCATCGGCCTGTCGAGCGGCTTCCTCGAGCCGCTGGAGTCCACCAGCATACACCTCATTCAGCGCAGCATTATTCGCCTGATGCAACTCTTTCCCGCCAATGGCATAGTGCCGGCAGATGTCGATGAATTTAATCAACAAACCAAGACAGAGATAGAAAACATCCGCGACTTTATCATATTGCATTACAAGGTCACCGACCGCGAAGACAGCCGCTTCTGGCGTTACTGCAAGCAGATGACGATACCAGAATCGCTGCGGCATCGCATCGAGATGTTCGCTGACGGCGGCAAGGTATACAAGCATGGCAATGAGCTGTTCGGCGAAAGCTCCTGGATCCAGGTGATGCTGGGCCAGGGCATAATGCCCAAACAATATCACCCGATAGTCGATGTGATGGAAGCAGCCGAATTAGACGCCTTTCTCAGCAACATAAGATCGACAGTGAAGCGCAAAGTCGATGCCCTGCCGCCCCATGCCGATTTCATCCGGCACTACTGTAAATCCAACCTGGGCTAGGTAAGAGACCATGACAGCATCCGAGCGCGGCCAAGGTGCCGCCACAGCACAACAAGCCGACAACGAGCCAAGGGTGCGGCTGACACCCCAAATTCTCTATCTTGGCCATGAGAAGACCCCACTGATCATCATAGATAATTTTGCCGCGGATCTGACGCCGCTGCTGAACTTCGCCCGCACCAGGGCTACATTTGCCGCCGATCCCGACTCCTTCTATCCTGGCGTTCGTGCTCCGCTGCCGCGGCCCTATGTGGAGGATGTGCTCAATCGGCTGTATAGCTTGCTCTATGAGGTGTATGAGATCCCGTCCAGGCAAAGCATCCGGCTGCAGGCACTGCATTTTTCCCTGATCAGCACCTCTCCCGAAGCACTCAAGCCGCTGCAGCGTCTGCCGCACTTCGATACCCCACAGCCTCACTATTTCGCCTTACTGCACTATCTCAACGACGGCCCCCATGGCAATACCGCATTTTTCCGCCATATCCCCACAGGCTTTGAGCGCATCGACGGTTCGCGAATGCCGGCCTACTTTCAATCGGCGCAGCAGTTTGTCGGTCAAAATGCCACCGAACCGCCCGGGTATTTTGTGCAGAGCAACGAACATTACGAGTTGTATCACCAGGTGGAATACCGCCCCAATCGCCTGCTGATTTACCCTGGCAACCTGCTGCATTCCACCTTGGTAGAGCCAGGCACGGACATAGATGCCAACCCACAAACCGGTCGTTTGACCGCCAATATGTTCATCGAATTCAAGTGACCCAGCCCAAGGGTGAGTTCTCCAGCCGAACGACAGCCATAAAAAATCCCGCCCTGAGTGCCCCGGGACGGGATGCTTATGTTGTGATCAGATACCCGGCTAGGGCTTGAGCACGGCCCCCAGGCAGTCGCCGAGGATCGCCAAGCCTCTGTCTACCTGCTCATCAGGCGCTGTCAGGGGCACCAGGATGCGTAGCACATTGCCATAGGTGCCGCAGGACAGGAGGATCAGGCCGCGCGCGCGGGCCTCGGCCAAGATCTCGGCGCAATACTGGGGCGCCGGCTTGCCGTCGGCAAGCAACTCGACCGCCACCATGGCGCCCAGGCCCCGCACCTCGGCCAGCTGGGGAAAGCTGTCCTGCAGCTTGGTCAGTGCCGTTTTCAGCCTGAGTCCCAGCGTCTTGGCCCGTGCCAGCAGCTGCTCCTCTTCGAACACCTCGATCACCGCCAGGGCGGCGGCGCAGGCCAGCGGGCTGCCGCCATAGGTACCGCCCAGGCCTCCCGGGCCTATGGCGTCCATCACCCTGGCGCGGCCGGTGATCCCCGACAGCGGGAAACCGCCGGCGATGGATTTGGCGAAACAGGTGATATCGGCGGCGACCCCCATCTGTTCCATGGCGAAGAAGGTGCCGGTGCGACCGGCGCCCGTCTGCACTTCGTCGGCGATCAGCATTATGCCTTCCCTGTCACACAGGGCCCGCAGGCGCTGCATGAACCCGGGCGAGGCCACATAGAAGCCGCCCTCGCCCTGCACAGGCTCGAGTATGATGGCGGCGATATCACTCGGCTCGGCATCATTCTTGAAAATCCGCTCTATGGAGGCCATGGCATCATCATCGCTCACCCCGTGGAGCGCACAGGGGTATTGGGCACGAAACACGTTGGCCTGCATCAGCCCCATGCCCTTGCTGTAGGGGGCCACCTTGCCGGTCAGCGCCAATGCCGCCATGGTGCGCCCATGGTAGCCTGAGGTGAAGGCGATCACCCCGGCTCGCTTGGTGTAGGCGCGCGCCACCTTGACCGCGTTCTCTACCGCTTCCGAGCCACTGTTGAACAGCGCCGACTTCTTGGCGAACTCCCCAGGCACCAGCTGATTGAGCTTCTCGCATACCTGCACATAGCTCTCATAGCCCAGCACCATGAAACAGGTGTGGGAGAAGTTGTCCAGCTGGGCGGCCACCGCCGCCTTCACCTTGGGATGCAGGTGACCGGTGTTGAGCACGGCGATACCGCCGGCAAAGTCTATGTATTCACGTCCCTCCACGTCCCAGACAGTGGCATTCTCGGCCCTGGCGGTGAAGATGGGGTGAATTTGCCCGACACCACAGGCCACGGCCGCCTGACGACGGGCCATCAAGGAATCATTGGTTGTTGCCATGGGATGCTCCTGGTGCTGTTATACCGACAGACAGATGTATTTCATTTCCAGATACTCTTCTATGCCGTATCTGGAACCCTCGCGGCCCAGCCCGGAAGACTTGATGCCACCGAAGGGCGCCACCTCGGTGGAGATGAGCCCGGTATTGACCCCGACCATGCCGTATTCCAGCGCCTCGGCCACCTTCCAGATCAACGAAATATCCCGGCCGTAGAAATAGGCCGCCAGACCGAACTCTGTGTCGTTGGCCTGATGTATCACCTCATCGACTTGGTTGAAGCGAAACAGCGGCGCCAGCGGACCGAAGGTTTCTTCCCGCGCCACCAGCATGGAGGCGTCGACCTCCGTCAGTATGGTCGGCTCGAAGAAGTTGCCGCCCAGGGCATGGGGCTTGCCGCCGGCGAGCAGCTTGGCGCCTTTTTGCAGCGCATCGTCCAGGTGACGTTGCACCTTGGCCAGGGCATCGCTGTTGATCAAGGGACCCGTGGTGATCCCCGGCGCTATGCCCTCACCCACCTTGAGCTTGGCGACCGCCGCCGCCAGTTTCTGGGCGAAGGCCTCGTAGACCCCATCCTGCACATAGATGCGGTTGGCGCAAACACAGGTCTGGCCGGCGTTGCGATACTTGGAGATCATCGCCCCCTCGACCGCGGCATCCAGATCGGCATCGTCGAACACGATGAAGGGCGCATTGCCGCCCAGCTCCAGCGACAGTTTTTTCATGCTCGGGGCACACTGGGCCATCAGCTTGATGCCGACGGCGGTCGAGCCGGTGAAGGACAACTTGCGCACCAGGGGGTTGCTGCACATCTCGTTGCCTATGGCGACGGCATCGCCTGTGATCACGTTGAATACCCCGGGCGGAATACCTGCCCTGTCGGCCAGCTCCGCCAGCGCCAGCGCGGTGAACGGCGTCTGCGGCGCGGGCTTGACCAGCATGGTGCAGCCCGCCGCCAGGGCCGGACCCGCCTTGCGGGTGATCATCGCCGCCGGGAAGTTCCACGGGGTGATGGCCGCCGTGACCCCCACTGGCTGCTTGATCACCAGCAGGCGCTTATCGTCCTGATGGCCGGGGATCACATCGCCATAGACACGCTTGGCCTCTTCGGCGAACCATTCGATGAAGGAAGCTGCATAGGTCACCTCGCCCTTGGCCTCGGCCAGCGGTTTCCCCTGCTCTGTGGTCATCAGCAATGCCAGGTCGTCACTGTGCTCGAGGATCAATTCGAACCAGCGACGCAGTTTCAGCCCCCGCGCCTTGGCGCTCAGGGCACGCCATTCGGGCAAGGCGGCTTCGGCGGCCGCTATCGCCATCTCTGTCTCGGCGGCGCCCATCACAGGCACCTTGCCTATGGGCCTGCCGTTGGCGGGATTGCAAATCACGACAGTGTCATAGGAGATGGCATCACACCAGTTGCCATCTATATAGGCTTGCTCACGCAGCAAGTCAGGATCTGTTAACTTCACAAGCGACTCCTTGTTTCTCTCGCCGTCACCTCGGGTGCGGCCCATGTCGGCTGAAGCGGGCGCCGGTGGCTGCCGGGCTTCACCCAGGTTATCTGTCTTATTCCGGGCCCTGCATGGCCCCATGCCCGCTGCCGTCTCAGATGCCGAACTTATCCCTCAGGCTGTAGTACCAGGCGCCCAATGCACTGAAGGGCACCCGCAGCGCGTGGCCTCCTGGGAAGGGATAGTGAGGCAGGCTGGCGAAGGCGTCGAACCGGGTCGCCTGGCCGTTGAGCATCTCGGCTATGAGTTTCCCCGCCAGATGAGTATAAGTCACCCCGTGGCCGCTGCAGCCCTGGGAATAATAGAGGTTTTGTCCTATGCGCCCCACCTGGGGCAGGCGCGACAGGGTCAGCAGGAAGTTGCCGCTCCAGGCATAGTCTATCTTCACTCCCTTGAGCTGAGGGAAGGTCTTGAGCATATTGGGCACTATGATGGACGCTATGTCGGCGGGATCCCGCGCACCATAGACCACGCCACCGCCGTAAATCAAGCGCTTGTCGCCCGACAGCCGGAAGTAATCCAACAGATAATTACAGTCTTCGACGCAGTAGTCCTGGGGCAACAGGCGGTGAGCCAGGTCCTCTCCCAGGGGCTCTGTGGCGATCACTTGGGTGCCGCAGGGCATGGATTTGGCCTGCAGCTCGGGCAGCAACTTGCCCAGATAGGCGTTGCCCGCCACCACCACGAACCTGGCCTTGACGCTGCCCTGTGCTGTATGCACCAAGGGAGTGGCCCCTTCCTCGATGCGGACCGCCGCCGAGTCTTCGAATATCTTGCCACCGAGAGACTCCACCGCACTGGCCTCCCCCAGCGCCAGGTTCAGCGGATGCATGTGGCCGCCGCTCTTGTCCAGCATGCCGCCGATATAGCGTTCGCTGTCGACCAGGGCACGTATGCCGTCGGCATCCAAGAGCTCGAGTTTGTCTCTGTGGCCATGGCGCTCCCACAGCTGTTTTTGCTGCCGCAGGTGGTTCAGCTGTTTCTGGTTGAGCGCCGCAAACACCCCGCCATCCTTGAGATCACAGTCTATGCGGTATTTGGCGACCCGCTCGCGTATGATACGCCCGCCTTCGAAGGCCATCTCGCCGAATAGCTTGCCCAGATCTGTGCCGACCAGCTTCTCTATCGTGTCTATGTCGCGACTATAGCTGTTGACTATCTGGCCGCCGTTGCGGCCCGAGGCGCCCCAGCCCACACGCGCAGCCTCCAGCACCACCACCCTGAAGCCGGTTTCCAGCAGGTGCAGCGCCGCCGACAGGCCGGTATAACCCGCACCTATGATGCAGACATCCGTCTCCAGGTTTTCCTGCAGCCGCGGGCGTTCACGCTTATCATTGGCACTGGCCGCATAATAAGATTCTGTATGGGGTATGGCTGGCATCAGGCTCCCTCAAGCGAATTTTCTGCATATGGCACAATGACTTCATCCTACACCTAAGCCAGTGGGAACACTAGCCAGAAAGGCGTGATAATTTACACTTCGTTTTATATTTTTTACACAAGAATACTCTACCCTGACCCCCGCCAACCTGGGATGCTGACGGCAGTCAGGACATCCGCGCAGCCCAAGAGCGGCTAACGGCCGGCGTGCCTGTCGCGGCGCTCGGAGCGGCGCGCCATATACCAGGAAATGAAGGCGATCAGCGAAACGAAGAGGATGATCAGGGTCGCCAGGGCGTTGATCTTGGGCGAGACCCCGAGCCTGACCGAGGAAAACACCACCATGGGCAGGGTCGTCGCCCCAGGGCCAGAGGCGAAACTGGCGATCACCAGATCATCGAGCGACAGGCTGAAAGACAAGAGCCAGCCCGCCAACAGGGCGGGGGCAATCATGGGCACAGTGATCAGGAAGAAGGCCTTGAGCGGGGTGGCGCCGAGATCCAATGCCGCCTCTTCTATCGACAAGTCCAATTCCCTTAACCGCGACGCCACCACCACGGCGACATAAGAGGCGCAGAAGGTAGAATGGGCAATCCAGACGGTGAGCATGCCACGCTCCCTTGGCCAGCCGAGCAGGTCCGCCATGTGCACGAACAGCAGCAACAGCGAAAGGCCGGTGATCACCTCGGGCATCACCAGAGGCGCGGTGATCATGTTCGACAGGCTCATCTTGCCCCAGGAGCGCTTGAAGCGGACCATGACGAAGGCCGCCATGGTGCCGAGGATCAGCGCCATGGTCGAGCTGTAAAAGGCGATGCGTAAACTGGTCCAGACGGCATCCAGTATCTGCTGATCCCCAAGCAACTCGGCATACCACTTGGGCGAAAAGCCGCCCCAGACGGTCACCAGCTTGGATTCATTGAACGAATAGAGGATGAGGATCAACATGGGTGCATAGAGAAACACCAACCCCAGCCAGAGGACTGTCGAAGAAAACCCCAGCTTTCTTTTCATCGCTCTTTCTCCATGCTGCGGGGCCGATATTGGTGAACCTCTGTATGACAGGGATGCTCACCTGCGCCAACATCACCGAAGATTACCGAAGAAAACCCCAGCTTTCTTTTCATCGCTCTTTCTCCATGCTGCGGGACTGATAGCGATGAAACAGGGTGATGGGGATCAGCAGCAACATCAGCATGACGATCGCCAGCGCGGCGGCCACCGGCCAGTCGCGATTGTTGAAGAACTCCTGCCACAGCACCTTGCCTATCATCAGGGTGTCCGGGCCCCCCAAGAGTTCGGGGATCACGAACTCGCCTACCGCAGGAATGAATACCAGCATGGAGCCGGCGATGAGCCCGCCCCTGGAGAGCGGCAGGGTTATCTTCCAGAAGGTGTTGAAGCTGCTGGAACCCAGATCGGCGGCGGCCTCCAGCAGGCTCATGTCCAGCTTGACCAAGTTGGCATACAGGGGCAACACCATGAAGGGCAGATACGCATATACTATGCCTATGTAGACGGCCAGGTTGGTATTGAGTATCTGCAGCGGCTCGCCTATCAGCCCCAGCCACAGCAGCAAGTTGTTGATGAGCCCGGTGTTGCTCAGCAGCCCCATCCAGGCATAGACACGTATGAGGAAGGAGGTCCAGGAGGGCAGCATCACCAGGAGCAAGAGCACTGTCTGTTGCCGCGCCGGCGCCCGCGCTATGGCATAGGCCATGGGATAGCCCAGCAGCATACAGCAGAGGGTGGACACCAGCGCCATCTTCAGCGAACTCAGGTAGGCCATGTAGTACAGGGAATCGTCCAGCAACAACAGATAGTTGCCCAGGTTGAGAAAGATCTGCAACGCCTCGTCGGCATAGTGAAAGGTCGGCTCATAGGGCGGAATGGCGATGACGGCAGTGGAGAAGCTGATCTTCAACACTATGGCGAAGGGCAGCGCAAAAAACAGCAGCAGCCAGACATAGGGCAGCCCTAGGGTCCAGAGTCGCCCCCTGGGCAGTTGCAGCTTGGGCAGTTGCAGCCTGAGGGGCGGCTTCATGATCTCAATACCACGCCACTGGTGGCCTCCCAACTGATGTAGACCTCATCTTGCCATGTCGGGTATTCGGCGCGGCGTTCGCGGTTGACCATCTTGCACTGGACTATCTGCTGGTTTTCCAGCTTGATATAAAACACAGAAATGCCCCCCAGATAGGCTATGTCATGCACCTGGCCCTTGGCCCAGTTGTATTCGCCCTCCGGCCTGTCACGGCTCATCAGCGTCTTCTCCGGCCGTACCGCCAGCCAGACATGGGAGTCGTCGACGCTGGTGGTCACCCCATGGCCTATGTAGAAGGGCTGGGACAGGCTGCTGGGCTTGATGATCACATGGTCCACTTCGTCCGTGACTATCTCGCCCTCGAACAGGTTAACCGTGCCAATGAATTCGGCAATCATACGGCTGTTGGGGCTCTCATAGATATCCATGGGCGAGCCCGTCTGGGCTATCCAGCCGTCATGCATGATGGAGATCCGCCCCGCCATGGTCATGGCTTCTTCCTGATCATGGGTCACCATCACGCAGGTGACGCCGACGGCCTCGAGGATATCCACCACTTCCAGCTGCATCTGGGTGCGCAGCTTCTTGTCCAGCGCCCCCATGGGTTCATCCAACAACAGCAGCTTGGGGCGCTTGGCCAATGAGCGGGCCAGCGCCACCCTCTGGCACTGGCCACCGGAAAGCTGGCTCGGCTTGCGCTTGGCAAAGGGTTCCATCTGCACCAGCTTGAGCATCTCCTGCACCCGCCGGCTTATCTCGGCCTTGGGCAGCCTATCCTGCTTGAGGCCGAAGGCGATGTTCTGTTCCACCGTCATATGGGGAAACAAGGCGTAAGACTGGAACATCATGTTGATCGGCCGCTCGTAGGGCGGCAGATCGGTAATGTCCTCGCCATCGAGAAAGATGCGCCCGGCGCTCGGCTTCTCGAAGCCCGCCAGCAGCCGCAGCAGGGTCGACTTGCCGCACCCGGAGCCGCCCAGCAAGGCGAAGATTTCGCCCTTGTGGATGGTCAAGGACACCTCGTCCACGGCGCGCACATCATCGAATAATTTACTGACCCTCTCTATCTTGAGCAGTACTTGAGCTTGGGTCTTGGGGGGCGAATCATGGGTGATGCCCGGGTTGGTTTGCATAACACTTCTCCCCCCAATGTCATTGGGGTCTGCGACTTGGGATTCCAGACAGGCTAGTCCAGCGACTTGAATGAGACCAGGCGCCGGCCATGCCCCTGCGCCTTACCTGCCTGACTTGACCTTGGTCCAGACGCGGGTCATCACCCGCTGGATTTTCAATGGCCGGATCTCGCCTATGTAGAGCTTGCTCTGCACTTCCTTGGAGGGATAGATGGACGGGTCGTTGCGTATGGCCGCATCGACCAGCGCCTGGGCCGGGTCGTTGGGATTGGCATAGGACACATAATTGGTGATGGAGGCGATCACCTCGGGGCGCAGCAGGTAATCTATGAAGGCCAGGGCATTGTCGGCATTGGCCGCATCGGCCGGGATGGCCAGCATGTCGAACCAGAGGTTGGCGCCCTCCCTGGGAATGGCATAACCTATCCTCTGGCCATTGCCCGCCTCTTTGGCCCGGGCCGCCGCCTGGAACACGTCGCCGGAGAAGCCGAAGGCCACGCATATGTCACCGTTGGCGAGATCCGAGATGTAGCGCGAGGAATGGAAGTAGGTCACATAGGGGCGGATCTTCTCCAACACCTCCCCCGCCTTCTCGTAATCCCCAGGCCTGGTGCTGTTGGGATCCAGCCCAAGATACAACAGGGCCTGGGGCACCATGTCGTCGGCCGAGTCCAGCATGGCCATGCCGCACTTGGCCAGCTTGGCGGCATACTTGGGGTCAAACATCAGCGCCATGGAATCGACCGGGGCGTCGTCACCCAGCACCGCCTTGACCTTGTCCAGGTTGTAACCTATGCCATTGGTGCCCCAGAGATAAGGCACGGCATACTCGTTGCCCGGATCAGCCTTCTGCAGCTGCTGCATCAATTCGGCATTGAGATTCTTGTAGTTGGTCAGCTTGGACTTATCCAGCTTCATGAAGGCACCGGCCTTGATCTGCTTGGCCAGGAAGTGGTTGGAAGGCACCACTATATCGTAACCGCTGCGGCCCGAGAGCAACTTGGCCTCCAGCACTTCGTTGCTGTCGAACACATCATAGATGGCCCTGATCCCCGTGGCCTGCCTGAAGTTATCCAAGGTATCTTCGGCGATATAGTCTGACCAGTTGTAGACACGCACTATTTTCTCATCTTCGGCCCGGGCCAGGCCCGCAGACAGTAGGCTCGCGGTCACCAGCGCCAGGATGGTCACTCGGTTGAATAGTTTCATGTTTTCTCCTTCCATCGGCTAGAGACAAGCGCGGGAACCCGCCGTCTTGGAGCGCCGGCGGCGCAGGTTATTCTTGTGACTGCCCTATGCCGGCTCACGCAACCCACAGGCACTGCCGTCGCTGCCATCATTACCTCAGTCTAGAAGACAAGCGACACCCGGGTGCGGCAGTGCCGCGGTTAAATCTCAGTCAGTTTCCATGCCAACTTTAGCGACCTCGGCCATAAGGGCCAGATGCCGCGCTGCGCCGCGTCTCCCGCCCATGCGGCGACTGTCGCCGTGAAAAAATTGACCGCCACAGGTGTCGCCTGGGGGCATGCATGCCCCAAAGGCGTGCATTGCTATCCCAGGTTCACCCTCAGCGCCTATACCGTCAGGAGTAAAAATTCCCGCTCCCAGGAACTGACCACCCGCCTGAAGTTTTCCAACTCGGCCTGCTTGACCGCCACGAAGCCTGTGGTAAATGCCTCGCCCAGATACTGTTTGCAGGCAGCACTGGCTTCCATCGCCGCCAGCGCCTCTTCCAGGGTCAGCGGCAGGTTGTGGGTGTTGTTGCTGCGGCTCTCATTGGCCTTGCCCTGCACCGGGGTCGAAGGCTTGAGCTTGTCGACCATGCCTATGTAGCCACAGAGCAAGCTGGCGGCGATGGCCAGGTAACAGTTGGAATCGGCGCCGGGAATGCGGTTCTCGATGCGGCGATTCTGCGGCGATGACTCGGGGATGCGCAGACCACAGGTGCGGTTCTCATCGCCCCACTCCAGGTTCACCGGGGCCGAGGTGCCAGGCAGGAAACGCCGGAAGGAATTGACACTGGGGGCCATCAGAGGCAACAGCTCGGGAATGAATTGTTGCAGTCCGCCTATGTAGCTGAGAAACAAGGAGCTCTTGGTGCCATCATCGTTGGTGAAGATATTCGTGCCCGTCTCCTTATTCAGCACGCTCTGGTGCAGGTGCATGGCGCTGCCTGGCTCATTGGTCACAGGTTTCGCCATGAAGGTTGCACAGACATTGTGTTTCAGCGCCGCCTCCCTGAGGGTGCGTTTAAACACAAACACCTGATCGGCCAGCTCCAGTGGATTGCCGTGGCTGAAGTTGATCTCCATCTGCGCCGGACCATCCTCATGGATCAGGGTATCTATCTCCAGTCCCTGGGCCTCACACCAGTCATACATGTCTTCGAACAGGGGATCGTATTCGTTGGCGGCGTCGATGGAAAAAGACTGACGCCCGGCCTCGGGGCGACCTGAGCGGCCGACCGGGGGCTTGAGCGGCAGGTCATGATCGTCGCTGCGGCTGGTCAGGTAGAACTCCATTTCCGGCGCCACCACGGGTTGCCAGCCTTGCTCATCGTAGAGCTTGAGCACTTTCTTGAGCACGTTGCGCGGTGACAGTTCGATGGGGTTGCCCATCTTGTCATAGGTATCGTGGATCACCTGCGCCGTGGCCTCGACCGTCCAGGGCAGCAGGAACACGGCATTCTGATCCGGGACACAGTCGAAGTCGATATCGGCATCGTCGAGCAGCTTATAATAGGCCTCGTCGTCGACAAAGTCGCCGGTCACGGTTTGCAACAGCACACTCTCGGGCAGACGCATGCCCTTCTCGGCCAGGAACTTGTCTACCGGCGCTATCTTGCCGCGGGCTATGCCTGTCATGTCACTGATGACACACTCTACTTCCGTGATTTTCTTCTCTTTCAAAAAAGCGATTAGCTTATCCATATGATTTCACTCGCGCTGCTGCCCTGCGTCTGCATGCATCACCAAAGGCGTTGAAAATAGACAGATAAAAAGGATTTTCACTCACCTTCCATTCGGGATGCCATTGCACGCCAAGGGCGAATTCTCTTGCATTGGCGACGGAGAAAGCCTCCACCAGACCATCCGGCGCATACGCTTCCGGCCGCAACCCTGCACCCAAACGCGCTACGCCTTGGGTATGGACAGAATTCACTTCTGCTGAGCCGCGGCCCCAGGCCTGGTGGATCAGTCCCCCGGGTTCCACCCTGATGCCATGGGCCGGGGCGTATTGCACTTCCAGTGGCGCCCTCTTGTCCTCCCTGTGTTCGATATAGGTCCCGGCCTCATGCAGCTTCTGCTGCAGGCTGCCACCGAACACCACATTCATTTCCTGGAAACCTCGACAGATGCCGAACACGGGAATGCCGGCATCTATGGCGGCGCGGATCAGCGGCAAAGTGCTGGCATCGCGTTTGGCATCGTGCAGGGTGCCGGGCTCGCTCGCCGGACCTGCGTAATGCCGCGGCTCGACGTTCGATGGCGAGCCGGTGAAGAGGAGGCCATCCAGGCGAGCAAGTATGGCGGAAATCGGCGCCCCCTCGCCGAGGGAAGGCACGAGCAGGGGCCAGCCTCCGGCGCCCTCGACTATCGCCAACAGATATTTCTCACCAACAATATTAAAAGGATGCAGACCCAACGTCTGGTTGCAAGCCACAACACCTATGATAGGAAGCTCAGCGCCCGACATATATCACCTTCAGCATAGCCATGAATATCATAATGAACACTTGCTCGTTTAATGTTCACTTTTTCACACAGTACACGGGAAAATTCGCCCAAGCAAGAAGTTATCCAAATGTTAACCACGCGGCTAACTGGCGATTATTCTTACACTTTAGCACTATGAGTTTAGATGATAATGCGCGGTCCGGCGGCGCCGTTCGGTCGGCGGATGTCGACCTGGGCGAGTCTGCTGCGCCCGGCCCGGAGCCGAAAAACCACCGGGCGCCGCCGCTTGAGCCGATATTCTTTACCAGGCCTATTTACCGGGCCTAAGGCCCTGGGAGCGCCGCCCAATACGGGGACTGAGAAGAGGGGAAAAGCTTGCAGCGCCTAGAAATTGGCCGGCGTGGTGGCGCTGACTAGGCGACAGGGTTCATCGAAGGGGTTACGGAATCTGTGGGGAGATTCGCTGTTGAAGTAATAGCTGTCACCCGCCTGCAGCAGGTACACTTCGTCACCTACTGTGAGTTCCAACCGGCCTGCTATCACCATGGCCGCTTCTTCACCTTGATGTTTAAGCATTTCTTCGCCGGTATCCGCGCCCGGCGGATAGGTTTCGCTCAACACGGACATAGCCCTGTTGGGGTAGTCACGGCCTATGAGCTTAAGCTCCAGTGCCCCTGTGCCTATGTCGAGCAACTCATCCGCACGGTAGACGACCTTGGGTTCGCCTATGGCAGCGGTTTCGATGGAGAAGAAATCCACCAGCGACATGGGGATCCCAGCCAGGACTTTTTTCAGCGAGCTGACCGAGGGACTGACACTGTTCTTCTCTATCATAGAGATAGTGCTGTTGGTTACCCCGGCGCGTTTGGCGAGTTCACGCTGAGATAAGCCTTTCATTTTTCGGACAGTTTTGAGGCTGGCTCCAATATCCAAATCCAACATCCCCCAAGAGGTTCCAAGCCTGGGCCCGGACAAAAATACTTGACTCCATGCCCTCGCGGGCACCCGACGCCGGCATACCCCGGCATGGCCGAGTCACTCGGACCGAATTGTATTCTACACAAAAACTGTGTTAAATAAAACGAACACCTGTCAGTTAAAGTGTGCAAAAGCTGACGAGTATACTGAGCTTTATGGGAAAAACAATTCTTGGGAACCATGATGCCACGCACGAACCGGGGGCATAGCCACGCCTACCCGGAATCCTATTATGTCGCCAGCGCCAATCCCAGGTGCGAACAGCCGCAGCTGAGCGAAAGCCTGGAGGTCGATGTCTGTGTGATCGGGGGTGGCTTCAGCGGGATCAATACCGCCATAGAGCTGGCCCAGAAGGGCTTCGGCGTGGCCTTGCTCGAGGCCAAACGCATCGGCTGGGGCGCATCCGGGCGCAACGGCGGCGAGCTTATCCGGGGCATAGGCCATGACCTGGCGCAATTCAGCAATGAAATCGGCCGCGATGGCGTACGCGCCATTCAGCAGATGGGCTTGGAGGCGGTGGAACTGGTCAAGCGGCGCATCGCCGACAATGACATAGACTGTAATCTGCGCCTGGGCTATTGCGATCTGGCACTCAAACCCAGACACATGCAGGCGCTGGCCCGGGAGCAGGCGGCACTGCAGGATGCCGGTTACCTGTATAAAACCGAGCTGCTGGACCGCAGCCGAGTCCACGGGGTGATAGGCTCGGATACCTACCAAGGCGCCCTGCTGGATATGGGCAGTGGTCATCTGCATCCACTGAACCTGGTGCTGGGTGAGGCCGGAGTTGCCAAGGCGCTGGGGGTAAAGCTGTTCGAATACAGCGCGGCGGAGAAAATCATCAAGGGGGACAGACCCAGAGTCATCACCGCCAAGGGGGAAGTCAACTGCCGCTACCTGGTATTGGCCGGCAATGCCTACATGGGCCATAGGCTCGAGCCTCACATAGGAGGCAAGATCTTGCCCGCCGGCAGCTATTTGCTGGCGACCGCTCCCCTGAGTCAGGCCCAGTGTGACGCCATCATTCCACACGACATGGCGTTCGCCGACATGCGCATCGACCTGGACTATTTCCACCTGTCCCAGGACAGGCGCCTGCTGTTCGGTGGTCTATGCACTTACTCGGGCAAAGATCCCAAAGACATAGGGGCCGCCCTGAGACCCAGACTGGAGCGGGTATTCCCCCGCCTCAAAGGCGTGCGCATAGATTATCAATGGGGCGGCATGATGGGCATAGGCGCCAACCGCCTGCCGCAGATAGGTCGTCTGCCGGATGCGCCCAATATCCTCTATGCCCAGGCCTACTCTGGCCATGGGCTGAACGCCACCCATATGGCGGCCAGGCTCATCGCCGAGGCCCTGACCGCCCAGGCGGAGCGCTTCGACATCTTCGCCAGGGTCCAACACATGACCTTCCCCGGCGGCCCGGCGCTGAGATCCCCCATGCTGGCGCTCGGCATGCTGTATCACAAGTTCCGAGAGCTGTTTTAGCCCTGGAGCCAAGTGCGCCTTGGCAACCTGGCATGGCTCATGCCTGCAGGGATCATGGGTACAGGGACCATAGATACGGACATCAGTACACGGCATACATGAGGAAAACACCGAACAAGAGCACCAGCATGCCGGCCACGACGCGGTAGTCAGGGGCGAGCTTAACGGCCCATTCGAGCAGCTTGTGGAATCGGGTCTGCCCCATGAAAGCCAGGGCCGAGGCGGCGACCAGGCTTATTGCCCCCAAGATCAGCAACAGCAGCGGAAAGCGACTGTCCGGCGCCCCCTGTATGAGCACGGCCCCAAGCAACAGCCGGATCAAGATGGCAAAAAGATAGAGTCCGAACGAGCGCCCATGTCGAATGAGCAGTCCGAACAGAGACTCTGGCCTGAGCAACAACCAAGCTCCGGCCAGGGCGATCAGGACCCCGAAGAGAAAAATTAGCAGACTCATAAACCAGCCCCCTTAGCAACAGAGCAAACAGAGCAACGACTAAAGCCCTAAATCATTGATCCTAATTATACTCCAGCGCAGGGTATCGCACCTGGGCAGGCGAAAAACTGTCGGTTTTCCCGCGAACGATGCGAACAGCATAGGCCCGACGCCAGCCGATGAATCAGGCGGAAGCATCAACCTCAATGCAGGGGAACCGGTTCGACGCAAGCAGATTGTACTGTGAGTCGGGCATCCATGGCTCGCTGTGACATTAACGCTTCAAACAGAGGCTTATCTTTCTCTCTAACTCGGAAATATTCATAGTAGTGTTAACGTCCCTCTGGCTGGCCTTATTAAGTGTTATGTTCTTCTTGGTGGGGAACTTCAGCAGGCTTGCTATCTGGCATACCTAAAACAATAGTAATGATGTTCATTATTGTTGGGACAAAAGGAATAAAAATCAAAATTAGGTCGAACACTGCACCAACGATAGGAAAGGCGACTAAATAACCCTTACCAATAGTTTTTCCCCGGCTATATGCCACATAAGCCATAACAGCATATGACAAGAACATGATGGTATTCATGGCATTCCCCATACCCTCAATATCTGCACCATCCCCAAATGCGGCTCCAACAAATGCAAATCGCCAGAAATAAGTTAGCACCATTACGATGAGGTAGATTATTAAGAACTTTGTATTGCTCATTGTTTTATCCTTAGTTTAAAAAATGATCACTTTAGTAGTGCGCAGCGTATATGTACACTACCTTACTCAACCCAACCTAGGGCTGAGCTATATCCTATAAAGCACCTTAAACAGAGAACTCAATACAAAAATGCCGTAAACACTAAATACATACCAAAAAACTTGTATATTGCAATCACATAGGAATCCATGTCCTAGAACCTTCTGCGTAGAGTTTTACTTTATTACCTACACATTTGAACTTGTATACTTTGTCAAAATCATTGAGATATGTAATTACTACATTTCCGGCATCGCTACCGACATAAGTAAGACGCTCTTTTGTATAATATGTCATATCGCTAACCTGCTCCCTACATAGCTCAATAGCATTTTGACTGGGATTTATAGCCACAATTTTTTCTGCCTCAGCCTGAATATTTTCAGAGTGTTGGGCAGGGATTTTATCACCCGAAGAAACATACAAAATAAGAAGTACACTCGCGACAACTAACCAAAGTGTATTTTTATTTGTTACCGTATTATTCTTCCAAGGGTCTTTTTCGTTCATTTATGCTTCCTTTCAACATAACAGCTTAATAGTGCGCATACGTATATGTACATTATTTATCTACTCACTCCAATCTAGCACAAACCACTGTTCTGTAAAGCAGGCTGCATAGTTTAGGCTCTTAGCCTTTGGGGTCCAAGATATCCAGCTAAACACGCTTGCGCATTGTTAGCATTTTCAGATGCCTGTTTCAGGCCTGACGTTAAAGTCCAGGAGGAATACCGAAATAGGCACTCTGGCACAGGATTTCCGGGGGAAGGAGTAAACGTCTTATGTTGTCACCAGCCATGCGCTTAGTGGCTGACTAAGCTCTTAAACTAGCATGTCCTTGCTTAAAGAACGGCCTTGCGGCCGAGAAAGTCGTGGGCTGCCCGCCCACACCCGGGCAAGGAGGACTGCTCGTCCTTATCCTCCTTGCATCCTCCATGACGCCCCACGAAGTTACCTGCATTAGGTACCAGCCTCGTGCTTATTCGAAAATGACTAGCGCTTCCGATGGTACATCCTGTACCTCGAAAGCTAGCCTCGCATCCATGCGAGCCTTACGGCATTTTCTTCAACGCCCTTCGACAACTTCGAAGGGGTGATCCGCAAACTGTGACTTCGCTTGTCACCAGAAAATTTGCTACTTTGAGTGAGTAAGTGACCAAGGGGAACTGGTGTTCACTTCTGACTTAGCTTAGCGCTCCAGGCTCGCCTGGTTATGCCTAAGCTGCCAGGCGCCATGCTGCCTCACTTTCCCAAATCCGTCTCGAGCGGCAGGGCGTGATTGCTGCCCCAGTCGGCCCAGGAGCCATCATAGAGTACGGCATGATCATAACCGGCAGCCTCCAACGCCAGGATCAGGATGCAGGCGGTGATCCCCGAGCCACAACTGCAGATGCACCTCTTGCCTGTATCTGCATCATCGCCGCTCAGCTCGGCGAAACGCCGGCGCAACTCGGCAACCGGCCTGAGTCTGTAACCGTCCAGCACCTCGGTGAAGGGCAGATTGTGGGAATGAGGAATATGCCCGGAGCGCACCCCGGCCCTGGGCTCGGGCGCCTTGCCCTGGAAACGCGCCGCGCCGCGGGCATCGAAAATCGCCGTGCCGGCATCGTCCAGCCGCCTGAGCACCTCGGCCGAATCACACACCAACTGCGGCCGGTAATGACCAACGGCATTGCCCTTGGCAGTCTCGTCGACGGCCTGATACTCATTCACGGTTTTGCGGCCCTCGGCCAGCCATTGGGGCAGGCCGCCATCGAGCACAAAGACGTTGTCAAAGCCCATCACCCTGAAGGTCCACCAGGCGCGGGGCGAAGCGTAGATCCCCTGGTTGTCATAGATCACCACCAGGCTGTCCGGCGCTATGCCCAGCGCCTGTATGCCCAGACTGAATTGCGCCTCGGTTGGCAGGGCGTGAATTTGGCTCGACTGCAAATCGCAGAATTGGCGCTCCAGCTCGAACCTGCGCGCCCCTGGGATGCACACCAGCCGGTCGTAGATCAGCGGCTCCTTGCCTATGACTGTATCCATGCTGGCATCGAGCAACACCAGCTTCTCGTCTTGCAGATGGGCCTCGAGCCAGGCCGTGCTAACCAATGGATAGTTCATGGTATCTCCTTGTTGCATTTCATTTAGTTAACATAACCTAATGCGGCGGCAGATGACACCCTGCTGACCGCGCCGCGCCCTGAGTCTCACTCGAACCATGGGCTCACACTTGTACTCATTAACGCTCGTGAGCTAGATTAGCAAGGGCACCGAAGGATGGGAGTAACGCGCATGACAGGATATCCATGGACTCACTGATCACAGCCGCAGCACAGGCCTTGGCCGCAGGTGATCCCCTAGGTGCCTTGAAGCGGGTCGCCCTGCGTGACGACGCGCCGGCGCTGGCGCTGCGCGGCATTGCCATGGCACAGCTCGGCGATGTCGTGCGAGCCAGGGAGCTGTTGCGCAGTGCGGCGCGCACCTTCGGGCCGAAGCAGTCTGTGGCCCGCGCCAGGTGTGTGGTCGCCGAAGCCGAGATAGCCCTGATCTCACGCGATCTCGGCTGGCCCGCCAAGACGCTCGACGCCGCGCGAGCAACCCTGCAGAGAAGCGGCGACCACATCAATGCCGCCTATGCACTGCATCTCGAGAGTCGGCGCCAACTCCTCATGGGGCGCCTCGACGAGACCGAACAGACACTCGCCAAGCTGGACCCAGGGCCCTTCCCTCCCACCTTTACAGCCGCCCACGAGCTGGTTGTTGCAGGGCTCGCGATACGCCGCCTGCAGACTAAGGCGGCACGAATGGCACTCGAGCGAGCCGAAGACGCCGCACACCAAGCACATAACCCGCTACTGACGGCGGAAGTAAAAAGCGCAGGTCTCCTCCTGGACACCCCGGCCGCGCGCCTGATTGCCCATGGCGAGGAACGGCTCCTGCTGCTCGAGGACGTAGAGGCGTTGCTGGCATCCAAGGCCTTGATAGTGGACGCCTGCCGTCATCTGCTGCGGGATAGGTGCAACCAGGTCTGCCTGGCAACACGCCCGGTGTTATTCGCCCTCGCCCGGGCGCTGGCAGAAGCTTGGCCCGAGGACGTTCCCAGGGACGCGCTGATCGCGCGCGCCTTCAGATTGACGCTTGCCGATGAGTCCCATAGAGCACGCTTACGGGTTGAACTCGGGCGGCTGCGCACCGCGCTCGGGCCCCTTGCCGGGGTGAGCGCGACCAAACGGGGCTTTATCCTGCTGCCACACAATACCGACGAGATACTGGTATTGGCGCGGCCCATTGAAGATAAACATGCGCAGATACTCGCCTTGCTCGCCGACGGTGAAGCCTGGTCGAGCTCGGCACTCGCCCTGGTGTTGGGCACCAGTCAGCGCACGGTGCAACGCACGCTCGACTCGCTCGCGGCGGCGGGCAAGGTGCACGCTTTCGGGCGCGGGCGGGCGCGTCGTTGGCTGCTCCCCTCGGTGCCGGGATTCACGACAACTTTGTTACTCCCGGGTCCATTGCCGAGCGACTAGAATGGGGGCGTAGAATCAAACCATGAGGAACAAAACATGAAACCAAGAACGGCCGAAATCATCTGTGAATACGGACCTTTTCCCGGTGTCGATGGCGTGCATGGAGTCAGCTATGACGGCCGGCAAGTCTGGTTTGCATCGGGAGACAGGCTCAACGCCCTGAATCCTGCAACTGGGCAGACGCTGCGCTCTATCCAGGTCCCGGCCCATGCGGGGACGGCTTTTGATGGCCAACATCTGTTTCAGATCGCCGAGGATAGCATCCAGAAACTCGATCCGGACACAGGCCGGGTACTCGCCACCATCCCGGCACCCGACGGCGGCAACTCGGGGCTCGCCTGGGCCGAAGGAACGCTCTGGGTGGGACAGTATCAGAATCGGAAGATACATAGAGTCGACCCGGAAACAGGGAAGATCCTCAATACCATAGAATCCAATCGCTTCGTGACCGGAGTCACCTGGGTTGACCACGAACTCTGGCACGGCACCTGGGAAGATGAAGAGAGCGAGTTGAGGCGAGTGGATGCTCAGACCGGAGAAGTGCTGGAACGGCTGGCGATGCCCAGTGGGACCGGCGTGTCTGGGCTGGAGTCTGACGGCGATACCCGTTTCTTTTGTGGCGGCGGAAGCAGCGGCAAACTGAGAGTGGTTCGCCGTCCGGGGAGCCGCCGGGAATAGGCATGGACAAACCCGTTAATTGAGCGGCTCCTGCGCCCGAAGTTGCGATTGAAAAAAGCCTGAAGCCCATGCCGGCTTCAGGCCGTCATCCTACTATTTTGCTGATACATAAACAAAAACAGTGTCATCACTATCTGCTTTGCTGCCGGGCACTGCGGCAATATCACGGATAGTGACCCTTTCCTTGACCTTATTGTAACTTCTGGTAAATCGATTCAAATAGGCGTACGAATCCATGGCGCCATAACGATAGGCAAATTGGGTCAGACTCATGTCATTACAAATGATGTTGTTAGTCGTAAATCTTAGAAGATTACTGTAAGCATTCATCTGAAGCCGAAGTTTGGGCTGTTGATTACTGCCAGCCAAAACACAAATTTTTGTTTCTGGTTTATGATCTGCAGCCACGAAAACATAGTTTTCAGCTTGTGTATCAATCGCCCAACCACTCAGTAGCAATGTAGAAATAACAAGGTAAGATTTCATCTCAACCTCCAATATCATCAATGCGATAGCCGATTTCATTTCACAACCAACACTTGCCATCTTGTCCCTGCGCATTAAGGCCATAACACAAGAGTAGGTTTCACAATCACCAACCATTTGATTAACCAGCGATTGTTTTCAGAATGTCGAATTTTGTCCAATGGATGAAACGCTGCGCAGCGGACAGAGATAGCCTATAAAGTATAGTGTCGACAGGGGAACATCATGATGCGGCTGAGAAGGCATATGGTGACAATGTATTGCCAAAGGTAACAATATATTTCCTCGGCTATTGGCATGGATTCCCGGCCATTCGAGCCGGCTATTGGGCATGCCGCTATCCTTTCCCGCGGTGAACCGCTACAGCCGGTGACGACCATCCCTTAACACCCAAGCCGAGGGATACAAGGAATAGTCGAGGCAGGCGTTAAACCGTCAGAGCAGATTCAAAAGCTAGCTCAAGGCTATCCAGGTCGCCTTAATCTCTGTGTACTTATCAAAGGCATGTAAGGACTTATCCCTGCCGTTGCCGGACTGTTTATAGCCACCGAAGGGCGCCGTCATGTCGCCACCGTCATAGTGGTTGATCCACACCATGCCGGCACGCAGGGCCTTGGCCGTCTTGTGGGCCTTGTTGATGTCCGAGGTCCAGACCCCGGCCGCCAGGCCATAGATGCTATCGTTGGCTATCGCTATCGCCTGCTCCATGCCGTCGAACGTGATGACAGACAATACCGGGCCGAAGATCTCTTCACAGGCGATTTTCATCCTGTTATGCACCCCGGCGAAAATGGTCGGCTGCACATAGAGGCCGCCGGTTTCCGCCAGCACCCGGGCGCCGCCCTGCACCAGGCTGGCCCCCTCGTCCCGACCCGCCTGAATGTAACCCAGCACAGTCTCCAGCTGCTGCTTATCCACCAAGGCGCCACAGGTGGTGGCGGGATCGAGCGGGTGCCCTGGCTGCCAAGCCTGCAGCTCGGCGGCGATGAGGCGAACAAGCTCGTCCTTGACCCCGGATTCCACCAAGAGGCGCGAGCCTGCGGTGCAGACTTCCCCCTGGTTGAAGGCGATGGCCGAGGCCGCGGCTACCGCGGCGGCCTTCAGATCCGGGGCATCGTTGAAGACGATATTAGGGCTCTTGCCGCCCGCCTCCAGCCACACCCGCTTCATGTTGGATTCACCGGCATAGATCATCAGCTGCTTGGCGGTCCTGGTCGAGCCGGTAAACACCAGGGTATCCACGTCCATATGCAGCGCCAGCGCCTTGCCGACGCTATGGCCGAAGCCGGGCAACACATTGAGCACCCCGGCGGGGATCCCGGCTTCGATAGCCAGTTGCGCCAGGCGAATGGCGCTCAAGGGGGATTTTTCCGAAGGTTTAAGCACCACACTGTTGCCGCTGGCGAGCGCCGGCCCCAGTTTCCAGCAAGCCATCAGCAGGGGAAAATTCCAGGGTACTATCGCCGCCACGACCCCCACTGGCTCGCGGGTGATCATGCCGATCTCGTTGTGGGCCGTGGGGGCAATCTCGTCATAAATCTTGTCTATGGCTTCACCGGACCAACGCAGTGCCCTGGCGGCCCCCGCCACATCCACCGCCCTGGCGTAACGTATGGGCTTGCCCATGTCGAGGGTTTCCAGCAGCGCCAGTTCGTCGGCATTGGCCTCGAGCAAGTCGGCGAGGCGGATCATCACCTGCTTGCGCTTGACCGGTGCCAGTCGTGACCAGCTGCCGGCATCGAAGGCCGCCCGGCCACTGGCGACGGCGAGGTTGGCATCTTCCAGATCGCAGCTGGCCACCTTGGCCAGGACGCGGCCATCTATGGGGCTGATACAGTCGAAACTCGCCCCGGAGGCAGCCTCTTGGTAATGCCCATCGATGAAGGCCTGCCCCTGAATGCTCAAGGTGTCCGCCAGGCTCTCCCAATCGCGGCGGCTTTTCTGTGTGCTCATGATGACCTCTTACTGATAAATGCTAGGGGATGACATGAGCCGGTGACGGCTTGGCTCACCCGAGTCGATGACTCCAGAATAGTCGTACCCCAAGCCTGAATTCAATATTTTTTACAAGTATGTATTTCCTGCGACAAAAATCGGCATAAACACCCTTGACGTTCGTTATTTTTGACATGAGATGGCAAATATACCGAGTCCTGCCGCCGACTCGGGCCGGGGCGGTTTCCTGTCGCCAAGACAGCTAAGGATCGGAAAAAAAGCAGATGAAACAGCGAGTCACAGAAAAAGCGCTGCCTGCATGCAGGAGAAATTTCTCCTCCGGATACTGTTCAAATCCGCTGCGCCGGAGTATGGTTAAATCAGTCCATTTGGCAGGAGCTGACATGACCCCTATCCTAATTAAAATTGGCTTTATCGCCTTAGCCGTCTTCCTGGTATACAAGTTGATCTTCAGCAGCAAGCAGGCGTTAACCTTGTTCGAGATGCACTTCAAGAAGGGCAGGATGACGTCCCACAAGGGTAAGATCCCGGAAAAATTCGAACGCGACTGCCGCAACATCGCCAAGGCGGAAAAACTCAGCTGCACCATCAGGGCCGAGAAAGCGGGTGACGTGCGCCTGCATGTGTCGGCCAATGTCAGCGACAACACCACCCAGATGATACGCAACCTCTTCCCGTTCGAGTATTACGATAAAAAATCCACGGACAGCAGCAAACTCACGGGCTGAATCCCCGAGATATTGCCCGCAAGACAGCACATGGCTCATGAGCATAGACCGCCGCCCCTCGGCGGCCTATGCTTGCCGTCGCCCTTCTATGCCTTGGTGTTAATCCACTGCTTTTTCAACTGGTTTTTCAACTGCTTTTTCAACTACTTTTTCAACATCCCCAACACGTCCAGCGCCCGCGCCCTGGCCACCGCATGGGCTATTATTGGCCGCGGGTAGCAAGTTGCCGTCCTGTCTGAAAGCGGAGCGAGCATCTCGTCACTGCCATGCTGTTCTGGGTGGTGCAGCTGCTTCAGGCTCCAGGGCGCCAGCTCGGGAAGATATTTGCGGATGAAGCTGGCATCCGGGTCAAACTTTTCACTCTGGGTCATGGGATTGAAGATACGGAAATAGGGCTGGGCATCGCAGCCGATGCCCGCCGACCATTGCCAGCCACCGTTGTTGGCCGCCAGATCGCCATCTATCAGGTGGCGACGGAAATACTGCTCGCCCCAACGCCAGTCGATCAGCAGATGTTTGGTGAGGAAACTGGCCACCAACATCCGCAATCTATTATGCATCCAACCGGTTTGTCTGAGTTGCCGCATGGCGGCATCCACCAAAGGATAGCCGGTGCGGCCCTCGCACCAGGCGGCAAAATCTGCCCTGTCATTGCGCCATGGCAACTTGTCTGCCCGCGGATTAAAGTTGCCCCCCCTGGACAGGCGCGGAAAGGCCACCAGCAGGTGGCGGTAAAACTCCCGCCAGATGAGTTCGTTGAGCCACACCTTGGCGGGCGTATCTTCGACCAGCGCCGCCGGGAAACGCCCCTGCAAGGCAGCGACACATTGGCGCGGACTCAAGACCCCGATGGCGAGATAGGGCGACAGGCGACTGGTGCCGTCGAGCGCCGGAAAGTCGCGCTCGGCACCATAGTCCTGCAGCCGCTGCTCGACGAAGGCATGCAGCAAAAGACCCGCCTCGTCCTCCCCCGCCGGCCACAAGTGACTGGATAGCTTGTCACACCTCAAGTGCAAAGGCTCTGGGGCGGCCAATGCCGGCCCCATGGGGGAAGGGATGGGCAGAGGCGCTATCGCACCTCGGCTCGCCAACTGGCGCCAGCACTTGGCAAAGGGGGTAAACACCTTGTACATCTCGCCGCCGAGGTTAAGTACAGTGCCGGGTGGCAGGAGGCAATGCTCATCACTCAGCTGCAGGGGCAAGCCGGCGGCCATCAGTCGCCGATCACGCATGCGCTCGTTGAACTCGGGTTCGGCACCGGCAAAGATGCGCCCTATCCCATGCTCTCGCACATAAGCGGCCAGAAAATCATCCACCTGCCCGAAGCTGTCCAGATGCACCAGTTCCAACGCTATTCCCAGGCGCGCCAGCCCCTGGGCCAGCAAGTTGAGATGCCGCTCGATGAAATCCAGCTGAATGGGCGCCACATCATGGGCCCGCCACTGCATGGGTGTGGCGATATACAAGGCGCGAACCTTTGTGCTGCCCTCCGCGGCTCCTGTCTCACCTTCTCTGGCCCAGTCACAGGCGGCACTGAGCGCTTGATTATCCGTCAGGCGCAGATCTTGCCTGAACCAGACGAGGGCCTGTGGCGATGACCTATTCATCTGCGCCCCCCGTCTCGGATGACGCCAGCAGGGCACTCAGCTCCGTCAGCCTCCAGGGCGCCAAGCCGCTCAGGGTCAGAGCAAAACGGCCATAGAGGTGGCACTCGAGCGGCAACGCCGCCAACTGTGCGGCGATATTGGCCCGCTCACCGGCACTGTAGCCTGGTCCTGGCAAGAGCAGCAGCGCATCCGGGCTCAACCTGTCGAGCACCAGCGGCAAGGCGGCGAGGTCATGGGCGCCCAAGTCCGTCACTCCAACGCCGAGCTCGCTCAGTTCGGCCCCCACCAGCATGGACTCCCAAGCCCCCTCGGACACGACATCCCCAATGGCAGCGGCCGGGGCCGCCGACGGCAAGAGGCGCAGCAGGAGCAAATGTTTCCTGGCCTGTTTGTTGGCACCTAAGCGGCGCGCGGCGAAACGGACACTGAGCTGATCGTACAGCCAGCTCAACAGCAGCTTGGCATCGAGGCGCCCGGAGAGCCTGAGCCCCACCTCATCGAGCCAGGGTTGCAACAGTTGCTGCCGCAGTAGACCAAAGGGATAGAGGCCGATATTGGCGTCCAGCAGGCCATGCAGGCGGGCGGCATTGAAATCGAGCAAGGCCTGGGTCAACTGCTGCATCAGTGCCGGCCATTCCGTCTGTGCTATCTGGGCCTGGGCTGCGGCCTGCCCTTGCGGCAGCGCGCTTGTCTGCGCCGGGCCAGGGGCCAGCAGCGGCTTCACCTTGCTGATGGCGACCCCCCTTTCCAGCCAACGGCAGATCTCCCGGATCTGCGCTATGTCGGCTGCGCTGTAGAGCCTATGGCCCTTGGGGGTGCGCTTGGGGATCACCAGGCCGAAGCGGCGTTGCCAGGCCCGCAGGGTCACGGCATTGACGCCGGTCAGGCGCGAAACCTCGCCTATAGGGTATAAGCCGGCGCTGTCGCCATCTGCTGTTGCTTGTGTTGTCTGGTTTTTTGCATCTATCGTTGGCTGCATCCGGGTCTCTTTCATCTCAATAGGCATAACGTAACTTCAGGCTTTCCGGGTGGGGATTTAAATACACCTGCTGCTGAATATAGGGCGTGGGGTGCTCGCGCAGGTAATGATTGATCAGCGTGATGGGCACCAGGAGTGGCAACAGTCCCCCATGGTATTTCATTATGCAGGCGGTCAACTCCGACTTCTGCGCCTTGCTCAGCCGCTGCTTGAAGTAGCCCTGGATATGTTGCAGCGTGCTGGTGTGATTCCTGCGGCTCGCATTGAGCTTCAGCGCCGTCATCAGGCCTTCGAAGTAGCGCCCGGCGACGCGCGCCAATGCCTGGTCCTGACCAGTGTTATCTGCGGCACTCATGTCGGTACCCGGACCGGCACCTAAGTTTGCCAGCATGGGCCCGAGGCGCTGATACCAGGCAGGGCTATGGGCCATCAGCAGGTACTTGTAGCGGGCATGGAATTGGAGCAGCTTATGCCTGGTCAGGCCGTCATGCTGCAGGCAATGCCAGTCGTGGTAGGCATAGACGCGGGTGAAAAAGTTTTCCCGCAGCACCATGTCATGCAGCCGCCCTTCCTCTTCCACAGGCAACAGGGGATAGCGGGCCATCAGTGCCCTGGCAAACACCCCGACCCCGGACTTGGAACCCTGGCGGCTCCCGGGCTTATACTCTGTCACCCGTTCCATGCCGCAGCTAGGAGACTTGGCACACAGGAGATAGCCGCCGAGGAAGTCCAGCTCCCCGACCTTGGCCTCACTGAAGGCCTTCAGCTTGTCGGTGACATCCAGACTGCCATCGGCGCTCTGCACCAGGATCTGTGCATCATCACGCACCAGGCGAATGCTCTTGCGCGGTGCCCCCAGGCCTATGGCCATTTCCGGGCATAGAGGCACGAAATCGAAATGGGCCGCCAATTCCTGCTGGCAATAGACGGAATTCTTATGCCCGGCATCGAAACGCACCTTCTGCCCCAGGAGACAGGCACTGATCCCCAACTGGATCTTCTGCGGATTAAACTTGTACATGATGAGCCCCCTTGTATAACCTTGACTCTCATTAAGGCTTACTCTTGTACAAATATCAAGTTTTTGTATAAGTTTATTTGCCTGTAACCAGTTTCTGCACTCCACTTATTCAATCCAAACGCGGGCCCGCCTATCCAGGCTCTGCATCTGGGACAAGAGCATCGAAGACAGCGGCATCGAAAGCAACTGCATTGAAGAGAAAAGCATTGAAGACCAGCGTGCTGAGGACAGGGGATATTACAAAGGCGGTGGCCAGCCTTGGCCAGGGCACCGGGCTCAGACTATGTCGCGCCCGGTAGCGCCGGCTAGAGGAAAGCCGTTGCCGGGGCTGAAGCTTTCGCTGCCGACCGACTCTGGATGCGCCAGAGCCGGTCGCTGCGGCCTAGGGTTTGGGCTTATCTTTAGAGCCCAATTGCTCCAGACCCCATACCAGCAAGATGCCGGCCAGCATGCAGCCTATGGCAAGCATCAGCTGTGGCGGCTGCCCTGTGACCTGCTCGAAGTTCAGCGGTGACAGATTTTGCTCCAGCAGCGGCACTTGCTCACCATGGGAGTTGGTGCGCCAGCTGAGGGTCAGTTTCCATGGCCAGATCTTGCCCAGGGTGCCGAGCATCAGCCCGGTCAGGAAGAAGATGGTGGCATCATGATAGCTGCGCAGCAAGGCCAGCAGTACACGGCTGAAGCTCAGGAGTCCCACCAGGGCGCCAATGGCAAACACTCCTATGATGGCCAGCTCGACATTCTTGACCGCCGCCAACACCACAGGATACAGGCCCAGCAGCAGCAGAATGAAGCTGCCGGAAATCCCGGGTAACACCATGGCGCAGATGGCGATGGAGCCGCCGAAGAAAATATTGATGTAGGAGGGCTCGAGCGCAACCGGGTTGAGCACAGTGATCATCCAGGCCGCCAATACCCCGAGGCCGAATAAGCCGAAACGCAGCAAAGAGAAATACCTTACCTGCCTGAGCATATGGATGACGGAAATGATGATAAGCCCAAAGAAGAAGGACCAGACGGGAATGGGATGAGTCAGCAGCAGCCAGGAAATCAGCTTGGCGAAGCTGAACAGGCTGGTGAGTATGCCGGCGAGCAGGCTCAGCAAAAAGGGCCCGTTAATCTGCAGGAAAGCGGCCTTCAGCCCCTGAGACTTGATCACCCCCCAGAGCGAGGGCTTGATCCGGCTGACACTGTCGAGCAGAGTGTCGAGGATCCCTGTGATGAAGGCTATGGTGCCCCCCGATACCCCGGGTACCACATCGGCGGCGCCCATGGCCATGCCCTTTAAATACGTCAGCAAGTATTTCACTGGTTTTCCTTGTCTAGAATGGCTAGCGGATTGTCATCAACTGCTGCCGTTAGAAACAATCATGCAATCAGTCAGTTAAAAACAACGAGAAAATCATCCGCCCGATTATACGTCCAACATCCGGGATCTGTGAAAGGAAGTTTTCCCAGGGTGAGGCGAGCTGGCATTCGGGTGCGACTCAATGCTAAGCTCATCCGACCAGAAGAGGCAGCAGACACACCCGAAGTAGAAGAAGGACCTAGCCCATGAATAGCCAACAGACCTCCAACAAGGTGCTCGCCCTGTACAACAGACTCGCGGGCTATCCCTTGGGCAAGAAAATCTTCTCCATGACAGTGGCGCGGATGGCGCCCTACTTCGGCACCATAAGGCCGAGGATCACCGAACTCAGGCCCAACCTTTGCCACTGCCTCATCAAGAAACGCCATGGGGTGCATAACCACATCAAGACGGTGCATGTGATCGCCATCTGTAACGGCCTGGAGATGGCCATGGGGGTGATGGCGGAAGCCTCGATCCCCAAGCATTTGCGCTGGATCCCCAAGGGCATGAGCCTGGATTACACCGCCAAGGCCGGCAGCGACATATTGTGCGTCGCCGAAGTAACTCAAGAACAGTGGGTCCCTGGCGACATGCAGGTGGCAGTGACCGCCTACGACACCCAAGGGGTGGTGGTGGTCAAAGGTCATATCAAGTTGTGGATCTCGGAGAAACCCAAGCAGGGTCAGTAGCGCAGCCGCTGGCTTTCGAGAGAGAGCCGGCCTTAAGAGAGCAGCGCCCACTGCTGCTTCAATCCGAGCAAGTGACATAAGCCCAGGGTGAGACAGATGCCCGAACTCCATATCCAAAAGCCGCTACTCCTGCCCATGGGCATAGTCACAAAGTAAAACCCCCCTATGCCGCGGATGAGATAGATACAACCGATGAGGATGAGGCAGGTACGCAGCAAGGGTAAGCGGCCTATGACACCGGCGGCGGAAAAGGCATAGAGTGACCAGATGCCCAGCATGGAAGCTATGCCCAGGGTGATGAGCGTAGGCCAGCTACTGCCTTGACTGGCCAGTGCCGCCATCCGCTCACCGGCACCGAAGAAGCGATACCAGGGAGCACCGAAGTAAATACAACCAAGGTGCAGCAGTGCGGCAAGGGCGCTGAGCCCGCCGGCGATGATCAAGAGCAGGTTCATATCCTTCATTATCTCCCTTCCTTAGCCCGACAAAGACGAGACAAGCAACGGCAGCCCTTGCTTGGCATTTTCCCTGTCACTGAGTTTGTTGTTTACCCTGGCTCATCTTAATGGCAAGCGACAATCAGTTTCCAGTCCTGATTGCTCCCTATGGACCAGGCCAGGTTGGGCGCTTGCGGGTACTTAGATAGAGCCGCGCATTCGGCGGTTAAACTTATGCTTATATATTGATTGTTATTGTGTTTTCATTGTGTTTTGATTGGATCACCGTTGCCTGTGCCAGCTCATGCCTGCCTGGTTCCGGCGCAGCCAGTGTGGCAATTCGCTCACAGAAAAAATAACACCAAGGAAGAAGCTGTTATGTCAATTCGTTATAAATCTTTCCTGCTGGTTGGGATATTTTCCAGCACGCCTCTCTTCGCAGTTACGGAGCACGCCGATTCTCTGCATGCCGCCGAGCTCCCCCCAATATTAAATAATGTCCCCCTATGTGCCCCACAAATCTTAAGCCATGTCCAAACAACCAGTGTAGCGACCAACTATGATGCAAACATGCCTCCGGAGCAGAGCGCTGCGGTCGCCCAAGCGCTGATAGCCTTGAGACAGAATGCCCAACGGCAAAAAGCTGATGCCATCATATTGACCAATGTCCAGCACGTCTTACATCCACATTACCAGGGGTTGAAAGAGCCACAGCAGCTCAGTCATTTCGAGGCTGACTTCATACGTTACTGCAAAGGCAACTCAAAACCATCTGAGCAAACCACCCCATACAATGCCCAGGGATATCGTATCCAAGAGGTAGTGAGTTACAGTTTTCAGTCTCCAGAAACAGTCTCACAGCAACAAACCGCCGATGCTATCTCTCTGCCGCCGGCCAATATCTCCCTGAGTTCCGGCGCCTTCGATATTCCCCTGGACACCCAAGCCACTGAGTTAACACGACGCTTAGGCCCTGCCAGCATAGAAGTGATGCTGACATCCGGGGAACAGGCGTTGGGCTATGGCCGCGGCTTGTGGTTCATTATCCAGAACGAGCGTATCAGCAGTATAAAATCTGGCCGCCTATTCATGAGCGGTTACGGCGATAACCTGATAGCTTACCGTGATGGTTTCGACTCTGTTTCCTGGAAAATCAATGGTATTGTTCCACAAAAAGCCAGCCTGAAGGAGGCCGAAGCACACTTGAGAGGGCTACAGAAAAGTACCGAGCAGGAATATCGACTGCAAGACAAGGGGCAGGAACTCAAACTGGTATTTGAGTCATTTAACCCCAAGAGCGGGAATGAATCGATCAAATTACTCACTGGCTTCACACTGGCAAAACCCAAAGCTACAAGTGAAGTAGCTCAGCCTCAGTTGGCTGAAACCAAGCGGCTGCTGCAGACCTTTTCCCTGCTCAACCCGGCAAGTTTGCCCCATAAACCTAAGCTGGACGAGTTGCTCAGCAGCATTGGAATATATCACAAGCTTAACCTTTCCGATTCTGGTGCCTGGTGGCTGCTGGGGGAATATTTACAGGTTCAGTATGAGCAAGGGGAGTTGCGCCGCGCCAGACTGGCTCAGAATATATTCACTAAGTCACATAAAAATCAGAATGTGGCCGAGATCATCGACCTGCTCAAGCTCCCCCGTACCAAGGCACAGATGTTGGCCCTGTATCCTAATGCCGAAGACAATTTTGATCAGATCTATGTTAGTAACGCGGATTACAGCTTGGAAGCAAAATACGAGTCCGAGTCGGACGATGCCGACCTCTACCAGTTGGATATCGAATATTTCTGACTGGCAGCGCTTGGATGACCCAAGGGCATGATGCCATACTCGGCCCATAACCCGGGATGCACGAGCAGTTCAAGACTATCCCGGATACAGACACTCGCAGGCGCTGCATGTATAGAGGGCATTTAGATGAAGAATAACAAACGCTTTGCCAGCCTGTTGCTAGCGCTGGGCTTCCTCGGCCTGTTGCTGGTGCTGACACTGGCAGGCAGGCTGCCATCCTATTTCCTCTGGAGCTATGCGCTGCTCAGCCTGGTGACTTTCCTGGTGTATGCCTGGGACAAGTCCGCCGCCAAACGCGATGCCTGGCGCACCCAGGAGAGCAGCCTGCACCTGCTGGCGCTCTGTGGCGGCTGGCCCGGGGCCTTGCTCGCCAGTCAGCTATTGCGCCATAAGTCCCTCAAGCTAAGCTTCAGACTGATGTTCTGGCTCAGTGTCGCCGCCAATCTCTTGCTGCTATATGCCCTGCTTTACCTGACGGGTACAGTGAACCCAGCCTAAGCGCCTGCTCTAATGCCAGTGTCTGTGTCTGTGTCTGTGCCAGTGTCTGAGTCAAAGCTAGGGCCAGGGCCAATGCCTGCGCCAGCCCGAATCTGGGTTATTCCCCTCCGGCCTGCCGGGCCAAATAGCCCTGCACCAGGGCCTTTGCCAGCGAGCGGGCCCGCAGTGCCGCCGTTTTATCCCGCAACTGGGCACTGACGATAGCCCCTTCCTTGAGCAGTCCCAAGGCTTCGGTCAGTTCCAGGCCGGCCTCGCGCGCCAACCCCAGACTGGTTACCTGCTCGCCTATGAGCCCTATGATGCTGTCCTTATGGGCCACGCAGAGCTTATGCACAGGATGCCCGGCATCGGTGAATTCGGCGCAACTGTTGATGAAGAAGCAACCACGAAAATCATGCAGGCAAGGCACCCTGTCATTAAACCAGTCATCCAGGGCGGTAAACATGGCCTCTATGGCCGCCAAGCCGGCTGTGGCCGCCTGCATCCGCTCGCTGAGCCAGAGGTAAAAGACCTGGTGGCGGTAGGACACCACGGCCTCGATCAACTCATCCTTGCCGGAAAAATGATGATACAGGGTCTTCTTGGCGATCCCGGACTCCTGCAATATTTGGTTGATACCTATGCCATGAATGCTGTGGACATAAAACAGCCGAAAGGCGGCCGCAACCAGCTGCTGCCGCTTATCCTGGCCTTGCTCCTGGCCTATTCCCACCACCGCTAGCGACATCTCTATTACCCCACTCAATCACAAATATCGGCTGCAAATCCAAGCCATGGCCTGATTGCGGCCCCGGCATTCCCTATCGCCATCCTCCCGGCTATCCCGAACATGACACAGGGGAAAGCCGCCAAGCTTGGGGCCAGCTTAACATGGGTAGACAACTCGGTCTACTGTTGCTAAACTTCGCCAAGGTAGACAAGTCTGTCTACCTTGTTAAAGTGAAATAGACACAACAACATCATGGCCAGGATTGGCCCCATCACCAGAGGATAAGACAATGCCAACGCTATCGCGACAAGCACTCAAGGCCGCCCTGTTAGCAGGCGGCGGTGCCATGTTATGCATCACAATACTCGCCGCCTTGGACAGGATACAAGACAGCAGCCTATGGCTGATGGCCCCCTTCGGCGCCAGCATGGTGATCTTATTCGGGCTGCCGGACAGTCCCCTGGCCCAACCCAAAAATATCTTCTTCGGCCATGTATTGACGACCCTGGTCGGGCTCAGCGTCCTGAGCTGCTTAGGGGTATCGCCACTGACCCTGGGCTTGGGGGTCGGCCTGGCACTAACACTCATGATGCTCACCGGGACCCTGCATCCCCCTGCCGGTGCCAATCCCTTGTTGGTGATGCTCACGGCGCCGGGTTGGGGCTTCGTGCTCGACCCTGTCGCCTGTGGCGCACTGCTGATCCTGGCCGTGGGCTGGGTCTACCATAATCTCATCTGTGGCCATGCCTACCCGCTTTCCAGAGCCAGAAAAAAGGCCAAAGTCTCGCCCGAGTCCCGGATAGAGGCCTCCGTCTCCGAGCCGAACACCTGATGCCTGAGCCGGCGCTGACAGGCTAAAACCAGCTAAGGGCGGCGGCGATGATCCCGCCGGTGATCAGCAGCTGCATCAGGCAATAGCCCATGATGTCGCGGGCCCTGAGTCCGGCGATGGCCAACACGGGCAAGGCCCAGAAGGGCTGAATAAGATTGGTCCAGGCATCCCCCCAGGCGACCGCCATGGCGACCCTGGGCACATCGGCACCCAATGCCTGGGCCGCCGGCAACATCACAGGCGCCTGTACCGCCCACTGACCGCCACCCGAAGGCACGAAGAGATTGACCAGACCGGCACTGATGAAACTCCAGAATGGCAGGCTGTCGGCACTGGCCAGGGACACGAAGGCGGCAGACATGCTCTGGGCCAAGCCGGATTGCACCATCACGGCCATGATGCCGGCATAGAAGGGAAACTGGATCACTATCCCGGCGCCGCCCTTGATCGCCTGTTCGAGGCTGGTCAGCAAGCTGCGCGGCGTCTGGTGCAATACTATGGCGAGGAATAGGAATAAGGCGTTGACTATATTGAGGTTGAGGCCACCGCCCTGCACCAGAAAGTAATACCCCAGATAGCCGAGTCCGGCCAGGCCCACAGGCATGGCCAGCAAGCGGCTATGTTCCAGGTAATCCGCCGGCCGTTGCCTTTCCATGACGCGGGTGTCGGTTTCAGCCAACAGCCGGGGATCCACATACACACTGTCTTCGGCCTTGGGCAACATGGCCCAGTTAATCAAGGGCACCACCAGCACCAGCACCAATACCAACAGCAGGTTGAAGCCGGAAAAGATCGTCTGGCTCGTGTCTATTATGCCTATCTGTGCCTGGGCGAAGTGCCCCTCCGTGGCTATGGTCAGGGGGATGGAACCCGCCAAACCACCATGCCAGATGAGGAAGCCGGAATAGGCACTGGCCACCAGCAGCCGATAGTCGACCCTGACGCTGCGGGCCAGCGCCTTGGCGAACAGGGCGCCAACCACCAGACCGAAGCCCCAATTGAGCCAGCTGGCGGCCAGGGAAACCAGGGTCACCATGAGTATCGCCTGGGCCGGTGAGCGCGCCAGCGCCGCCGTCGAGTCCAGGGCGCGTTTGACCAGGGGGGTGCTGGCGAGCATGAAGCCACAGACCAGCACCAGCAGCATCTGCATAGAGAAACTCAGCAGGCCCCAGAAGCCCTGGCCCCAGTAGTCGATGACCGCCAGCGGTGTCTTGTCCTGGGTCAACATGGCGGCGAGAAACACTATCAGGGTGAGCAGGAGCACCAAGACGTAGGGATCGGGCAGGTATCTGTCGACCAATTTGACCAGAGGTTTAGCGGCGCGATTTAACATCATCTTCCTCGACTAGCTTTATTATTTTCAGGGCAGCGGCCTCCCAGCCACGGCCCCAACCCAAGGGGGAAGCCAAGAGTCACAGGCCGATAGCCAGCCGCCACAAAGAGCTGATAAGATAACGAAAAACCTAACACGGATGCCTGCTTTATGAAAATGTTACTCGCAGTATTGGTCATCGCCGGAGTGATTTTTTATTTCTTCACCTCGATGAACAGCCAAAAGGTCGCCCAGGAAAATATCCGCCTGGGCAGTGAGTTTCTGGCGATGAATAAGACCAAATCCGGTGTCATCCAGACCCCTTCCGGCTTGCAGTACCTGTTACTGCAACAGGGCGGCGGCAGCGAACATCCCAAGGCCAGCGACACAGTCAAAGTGCATTATCACGGCACACTGATCGACGGCACTGTGTTTGACAGCTCGGTCGAGCGCGGCGAACCTATCGCCTTCCCGCTCAACCGGGTGATCAAGGGCTGGACCGAAGGACTGCAGCTGATGGTGGTGGGCGACAAGATGCGCTTCTTCATCCCCAGCGAACTGGCCTATGGCAACCGCAGCACGGGGAAGATAGAGGGCGGCTCGGTGCTGGTGTTCGACGTCGAACTGCTGGACATCAATCCCTAATCTCCGCCGCTATCCGGACTTGAGACATAAACAATGAGGCAGCCATGGCTGCCTCATTTTTTTGGGTTGTTTTTGGCCTCAGAGCCTTAACCAGGCGTCCTGCCAGGCCGAACCCGTGCCCGGTCCATAGGCCCAGGCGGCCGCGCTGCACCAGCCCGAGTAGGGATAGGGCTTGCACTCATAATTGCCACCGATCGCGCTGACCCTGTCACCGGCCAGGTACCGAGTGCCGGCGACATAGGCAGGATAAGTGCCGCCGTCCCCACCACCACTGCCCCTGAGCGCCAGTGAATGCATGGTGCTGTGACTGGCACCGGCGGCGTCTGTCACCCTCAGGCCTATGCTCAGGGTGAGATCTTGCTCGGACGCAGGCAGAGTGAGGCTGATGCGACTCAGGCTCAGACTGTCGCCACTGACGCCCGCCGGCAGCTGCCAGAGGTAAGTCAACGGAGTGCCTTCGGGATCGCTCGACTGCTGCGCCGACAGTACCAGGCTCGTCCCCGCATCGGCGGTGCTCGGCCCCTGGATCAGGGCCACGGGCGGCAGATTCGCACCGCCGCCGCTGTCATCCTCGATCACCACTTCGGGGAAGAAGTGCTGCACGCAGCGGCCATAGTCGCCCGCCTTCAAAGCGCTGTAACGCGTCTGGTAACCCACCAGCTTACAGGCGTAACTCTTGCCGCCGTTGGGATTGCCGGGAATATAGGCCCAATCCTGCTCCCAGAAGATGTTCATCGCACCGGCACCACCGGCGGCGAAGGCCTTCATGTCCTTGCAGCCAAGCACTTCATCGGCCGCCACCGGCACCCCCAGGTTCTGGGCATGGGCCAGATAATAGCTCATGCGATTGAGCGACTGCGGCTTCTCCGTCCCTTGGTTGCATTCTATGCCGCCGTTGATTATCTGGGTCGTCACCCCGAATCCCGGCAGCAGACCGCTCTGAATATCCTGGGCATTGGGCTGCCAGGTGCCATCTATCACATGCAGCATGGACGGCTTGGGCGGCTGGGGATAGGTGAAGAAGAACACGGCGCTGGCGAGGTTCAGCCAGGTGTCGGCCACCAGCTCGGGGCTGTCGAGCAGGGTGCGTACAGTGCCGAACATGGCCTCGGAGAAAGGCCCGTAATTATAGTTATAAGACAGCTGCTTGGCACCGCGGCCGAAGTAGCTCTTGTATTCGCCGTTGGCGAAGGTGCCGCAGGGCCAGGCCTCGGCCTGCCAGCTGCCTGGGTTGCACTCCATGTTATAGCCGCCGCGGGAGGCCTCGGTCCAGCCCACCTCCCGCACCCAATGCAGCCCCTGGCGCCATTCGGGTTCGCTGCGCCACTTGTCGTGGGCGCCGGTTTCCTGGGCGAAGTGGGCAAACATGGTGGCCAATGACTTGCGGCAGATGGCCTCGGCGTCGCGGCCATCGTCGTAGTCGCTGCACAGGGCCGGGAACTTGGCCGCCGCCTGCAACAGGCCAGGGTAGCTGTACTCGGGCGCCCTGGCGGGAAACAGATACTCGAAGTCGGCGTTGCTGACTATGGCTTCGATGCGTTTAACATTGGCAGGGTTGTCCGCCCGCCCGGGCACCACGGCCTCGACCTCGGCATTGTCGCGGGTGGCTATCGAGGCCTTGACCGCCCGCATCAGCGGAAAGTCGGTTAATCCGGCTTCTATGGCCGCTATCTCGGCCGCGCTGAAATGCACGGCTTCGGCGCCATGGGCTTGCCCGCCCAAAGACTGGCAGCTCAAAGCCAGGCCCGCCGTCAGGCCGGCTATTGTCGATAATTTCATCTTACTCTCCTTGTATGTCAGCCGGCTCTCCTGGTATGGAGAACCGGCTGCCGGACTCATGGAACAAAAGGAGCCCTAGGCTCAGGGGCAGCTCTGGGCAGGCCCGACATCGACCCATACAGACGCGACACCCGGCTCATCGCCCTTGGTCCAGTAACTGGCTTGCCACATCCGGCCGTTATGGCTGGTCTTGTCGCCACCCAGGTAGGCCACAGCGGCATTCCAGCCCAGCTCCACCTGGCTCTGCAGCGCCCACTGATCCGCAGTGACCGAAGGTTCGTTACCCTGAGTCCAGTATTTGGCCTTCCACACCAGCTGGTTATGACTCACCAGCTCATTGGCGTTGTAGATCTGCGACCCGGACCAGGCTGGATAGTTAGCCGCATCGGGATCCGTGGCGTTGCAGCCGCCGCTCGGTGGCATCACTGTCAGCACGGTCGTGGCGTCGGCATCCAGGGCGCCGTCGGAAACCGTCACCCTCAGGGAGTAGTTCGTCGCCTCGGTCACGGCCGGGGCCGTTACCACCAGGGTCGCACTGCCCTGCCCTGTGGCACTCACCCCTGCCGGCACTGCCCAGCTGTAGATCAGGGCATCGCCGTCGGGATCGCTGCCACTGGCTATCAGGCTGACGCTGTCGCCTGGATGCGCGCTGTAGCTGCCGGCCAGGGTCACGCTCGGCGCCCTGTTGGCCGTAGCTGCCTTGTTGGTCAGCCGCAGAGTGTCGGTCGCCGACAGGCCTTGGGGATCTGTCACAGTCACGCTGAACTCATAGCCGACGTCGCTCGTGGTCGCATCCAGGTTGAGGCTGGCCTGCATCATGTCGGCATTTTGCAGGCTCAGCGCCGGGCCCGACACTTGGGCCCAAAGGTAGCTCAGCGCCTCGCCTTCGGGATCCCTGGACCCAGAGGCATCCAGAGTCACGCCGGCGGGCCCCGTGACATTCACATCGCTGCCGGCATTGGCTATCGGCGCCTTGTTCGCCGGCGGCGTGGTGCCTTCACCATGGCCCAGACCTTCATGCATGGCGTTGAGAATGTCGCCATTATCCGCGTCTATTTCCCAGGCGAACAGGCCGCCCAGTTGGTTGCTCAGCACATACTGACCCTTGGCCTTGGCCGATCTGGCATCATCGAAACTGATGAGATCCCCGGTCGAGGCCTTGAACACATAGGGGGCCTCGGCGGCCGCGTCATAGGCATATTCCCAGCCAGATGACATGTATTCCAGGGCTATCTGGCGATAATCGACGACGCCATTCTCCCAGGTGCCTTTGACCGGGCCTGTGGCGGTACCTGTGAAGGGATTGCCCGCCTGGTAATCCTGTACCCCGCTCCAGCCACGGCCGTACATGGCGGTGCCGACGACGATTTTGCCCGGCGTCACGCCCTGGGCCAGCAGCAGCTGTACCCCCTTGTCCGCGGTGTAACGGGTATTGGAGTCCCAGCTCGCCTCATACAAGTTGGTTTGGTGCCCCAGCTCGGTATTGCTCCAGGCGCCGTTGAAGTCGTAGCTCATCAGGAAGAGGTAATCCATGTATTGCTGCGCCGCCCGGTAATCCACCTTGGCTATCTTGTCATCGCCGGCGCTGATGGCCGAGGTCAGCTCATAGCTGCGGCCCGTCTCGCTGCCGAGTTCATCGAGCATGGCCCGCAGTTCCTGCATCAGCAGCACATAGGTGGCGCCGTCGCTTTCATTGCCGAGCGCCGGATTGGCGCCCTGACCGCCGGGGAACTCCCAGTCGATATCGACCCCGTCGAAGAATTTCCAGGTCTTGAGAAACTCCTTCACCGAGGCGACGAAGGTGTCACGCTTGGTCTTGTCGCCGAGGAAGTAGAAGGGATCGGACAGGGTCCAGCCACCGACCGAGGGCAAGATCTTCAGCTCGGGATGGGCCTGTTTCAACGCCATCAGCTGACCGAAGTTGCCCTTGTAGGGATCCGAATAGTCACTCACCCCTGACTGGGGCATCTGCAGCGCGGCCCAGGGATCGTGGATAGCCACCTTGAAATCTTCCCGGCCGGCACAGGCGCGCTGCAGTGCCTGGAAGCTGCCTTCGATTTCCTTGAGGCTGTCGTTGATGCCATCGCCGCCGCAGATGGGGGTGAAGCCGTAGAGAATGTGAGTCAGGTTTTGTGCCGGGATCTTGTCGACCGGAAACTTGCGGCCATAGACCCCCCACTCGACGAAGTAACTGCCGACCACTTTGCCGGACTTGTTGGCGTAGGGGCGGTTATTTTCCTGTAATGGGCTGTTCAGTGGCGCCAGGTGGCTGCCATCGGTATCGGCGACCAGGATTTCTTTGGCATCGCTGGCACTGCAGCCCTCGGCATTGCAGAGGGCGACCCGCATCTGGTAGCGGCCGCCCTTGTTGACCTTGAAGTTCGCCGTGCCCGAGGCGCTCGCCGGTCCCTGCCAGACCTCGACGCCGTCGAGCAATACCTTGGCCATGTCACCCGAGTCGCCGCTCCACAGGCTCCAGCTGACCGACACATCGGCGGCATCCTTGACTGTCACCAATTGGTTGTAGGCCGTGGCGGCCTGGTCGACTTCTATGATGGCGAACTTGGTTTCGCCCCAGGCCAGGGTCGGCTTGCCAGGCAAGGCGGCATGCGCCTGACCGGCACATACACCTGCGACCAGGAGTGCGGAAACAGACAGAGTTGTTTTAAACATTTCGGTGTCCTTATTGCGAGCTTGAATTCAATAAGGCAAACAAAGCGAACAGGAAAACAACTGATGCCAGACAACCAACAAACATGACAAAGATCCTGCGGTGTCCCCGCTATCCTAGGCATTGCCCTTAGACCGGAGGCTTTGCGTCCCAACCTTTAGATTGGTTTGCCTTTCCCTTTTTCTTATTTTTTCCCGACAATGACAACGTTGTCATTGTCGGATGTAAGCATAGGCTCAAGCGCAAAGGCTTTGCAACATTTTATTATCATTTGTTCGAAGTTTTTGATAGTAAAGATAAAAAATGCAGACTTTACGGGACGCCATAACATTTAATCGAATGACTGATGACGGCCAATAAGCACCTGGATAAACAAGCCGTTAAGCGGCAAGCGCCAGCTAAAGCGGCGCCGACCCAGGCTGGAACGGGTCGGCGCCGGCAGGCGTCTATCAGGCCTGATAACCGAAGGGATCGTCGATCGAATGAGCCGGCCGGGTAAACCATACCGGGCCATCCTCAGTCAGATAGAAATGATCTTCATGGCGCACCCCGAATTCCCCCGGCACACATAGCATGGGCTCATTGCTGAAACACATGCCGGGCGCCAGTGGCGTGTCATCGTTCAACACCAGATAGGGCCATTCATGTATGTCCAGTCCCACGCCATGCCCCGTCCTGTGGGGCAAGCCAGGCACCCGGTAACCCGGACCGAAACCGGCGTTCTCAAGCACGCTGCGCGCCGCGGCATCGACACTGGCACAGCTGGCGCCAATCCGGGCCGCTTCGAAGCCTGCCAATTGCGCCGCCTGCTCCAGTTGCCATAGCTGCCGCTGACGCTCATTCGGCTCACCGAACACATAGGTGCGGGTAATATCCGAGTTGTAACCCTGCAGGCGGCAACCCGTATCTATCAATACCATGTCGTTGAGTTCCAGCGCCTTGGGCGACTTGACGCCATGGGGATAGGCGCTGTCTTCGCCGAACAGCACTATGCAGAAAGAGGACCCTTTAGGGGCCCCGACCGCCTTATGGGCCTGGTGGATGAAAGCTTCCACCTCGGCGGTGGTGATCCCGACTCTCAGGATGCGCGCCGCCGCCTTATGCACCGCCAACGTCATATCCTTCGCCCTCTGCAACAGCGCCAGCTCGGCCGCAGACTTGAACATACGGCATCCTGAGATCACGGGCTTGGCATCGACAAAACTGACTCCCGGACAGGCTTGACGCAGGCCGTCGAAGATGAAGAAGGCCGTGGCTTCGTCTATGCCTATCCTGACGTTGCTCATGGCCGAGCCTATGCCCAGGCGTTGCAGCACAGAGGCGAACAGGACATAGGGGCTCTCGTCTTCGTGCCAGGTATTGACCCGGCCGCTGATTTCCATGAAGCCTTCCAGGGTAGCCAATTCGAAGGCCGGCGCTATGTACTCCAGCGCCCCCCGGGCGGGCAGGATGGCGCCCACCATGCGCTCACTGGCATACCAAGGGGTGCCGGTGAAATAGTAGAGACTGGTGCCGGCATTGAGGTAAATCGCGGCTATGCCCTGCGCCTGCATCAGGGCCTGGGCCCGTGTTAGCCGCCGGGCAAACTCATCCCTGGAAATGGCTTCGACGCCCGCCGTCATATCCGCCAGTCTGGCTAATTCCTGGGCCGCATCGGCACCACCTACACCTAAAGTCATACTTGCCTCCTTCGAATGTCCATCCCCTGCCGGCCGCCGGCGCTGGGTCTTAACGGCTAAAAATCACTGTGTATGACTCTAGCACGATAATTGGGATACAGTATACAAAACAGCGAGAATAGACTATAAAAGAGGAGCGTCGACGGGGACGGCACGCAAAAGCGACCAACGTCGATTTTTTTCATCCGTCCTTGCCTTGCTTAACTTGCCCGCGCCTTGCGATAATCGGGGCACATTTTACCGTCAGGCATCCCCTGCGCTGCTTTTGGGGCAGCGATCGAGCCAGGCGGCGAGACCAACATAATTACTGGCGTGCCCCAGGCCAAAGCCAGCGACCTCAGGAGCCTCTCCCCTATGTCACAAGTTATGCCACAAGCTATGTCACAAACCATCGCCTCGCGTCTGGCCGCCATTCGCAGCGAGATGGCCAAAGCCGATCTCGACGCCTTCATCATTCCCCGCGCCGATGAATACCTGGGCGAATATGTGCCGGAGCGCAACGAACGCCTGCATTGGGCCACAGGCTTCAGCGGCTCGGCCGGCATGGCCATAGTATTGAAAGACAGCGCGGCTATCTTCATCGATGGCCGCTACACGGTACAGGTTCGCCAGCAGGTCGATGCCAGCCAGTTCGATTACCTCAGCCTGCACGAAGTGCCGCAGATCCCCTGGTTGACCGAGACCCTCGGCGCCGGCAGCAAGATAGGCGTGGATGCCAGGCTGCATACCCTGGCCTGGTTCGAGCAAGCCGATGCCGAGCTGACCAAGGCCGACATGAGCCTGGTGTCCCTGGCTGAGAATCCGATAGATATCCACTGGCAAGACAGGCCGCAACTCACAACGGCCCCGGCGATCCTCTTCGACACCGATGGCGCCGGCAAGAGCAGCCTGCAAAAGCGCACCGAGATAGGCGCCGCCATAGCGAAAGCCGGCGCCGAAGTGGCGCTGATAGCCGCATTGGATTCATTCTGCTGGTTGCTGAATCTGCGTGGCAGCGATGTGCCGCGCCTGCCGGTGATCTTGGGTTCCGCCCTGCTCAGTGCCAACGGCGACATGACACTCTTCACCGACTTGAATAAACTGCCGAGGGGGACACTCGACCATGTGGGTCCAGGGGTGGACTTCAAGGCCGAGAGTGAGCTCGAGGCGGCACTGAGTGCCTTGGATGGCGTGAAACTGCTGGCCGATCCCAACGCCGCCAACGCCTGGTCCCAACTGACGGCCCGCGCCGCCGGGGCCAAGTTGGTTGCGGGTCTGGATCCCGTCGCCCTGCCCAAGGCACAGAAGAATGCCGCCGAGCTGGCCGGCATGCGTGCCTGCCACGTGCGTGACGGGGTGGCCGTCAGCCGTTTTCTCGCTTGGCTCGATGCCGAAGTCGACGCAGGGAAGATGCATGACGAGGCCACCCTGGCCGACAAACTGGAAAGCTTCCGCCTGCAAGATCCCCTCTACCGCGAGCCCAGCTTCGATACCATCTCGGCCGTCGGTGCCAACGCCGCCATGTGCCATTACAACCATAACAATGGCACCCCGGCGCGGATGACGATGAACAGCATCTATCTGGTGGACTCGGGTGCCCAGTATCTGGACGGCACCACAGACGTGACCCGCACCTTGGCCATAGGCCAAGTCACCGCCGAGCAACGTAAGATGGTCACCCTGGTGCTCAAGGGGCACATAGCCCTGGATAGCGCACGCTTTCCCAAGGGCACCACGGGCCAACAGCTGGATGCCTTCGCCCGCCAATATCTGTGGCAACATGGCTTCGACTATGATCACGGCACGGGCCATGGCGTGGGTCACTTCCTCAATGTCCACGAGGGGCCGCAGCGCATAGGCAAGAACACCAACGGCGTCGCCCTGCTGCCAGGCATGGTGGTGTCGAACGAGCCTGGCTACTACCGCGCCGATGGCTTCGGCATCCGCCTGGAAAACCTGGTGGCCATTCAGCACTGCGCGGCACTCGCGGGTGCCGAGCGGGAGATGTATGAATTCGACGCCCTGACGCTGATCCCCATGGATGCGCGCCTGATAGACAAGGCATTGCTGACCCAGACAGAAATCGACTGGTTTAACCACTACCACGCCAGAGTGTTGGCGACCCTGGCGCCGCTGATGACGGGCGCCGAGCTGGCCTGGCTGGAAAGGGCGACCCAGGCCATCTAAGGCCGGTTGAAAGCCAGAGCCACAGGCACCCCCTTCAGGGCCTCATTCGAGGCCCTGATTTTTTGTATCCCAAAGCGACTGTTTAGGGAGAATAGCCCGTGGCGTCGCTGGTTTTAGTTTGTCTGTGTATGTTATCTTGACCTGGATTGATGCAACTTTTTTCACACATAAGATTAACAGGCGAATTTATGATACGTCCCCTCTCCCCGGGTGATTTCGACCGGGTCATAGCCCTGGGCGAACTGGTACACGGCGCCGGCTATATGACACTGGCCGAACTCGACAAGATATACCATCAGGGTATCAAGCATGGGGTCAACGCCAGCTTCGTCGCCACGACCGGGGACTATGATGAGGCGCTGATCGGTTTTCGTCTCACCTATGCGCCGGGACAATGGCAATTGGACCCCTGGTGCAGCCCCGAATCATGGGGCATAGCGCCCGAGCGGGTGTGTTATTTCAAGTCCAACACCCTGGCACCCGCGGCCCGCGGTCAGGGCCTGGGGGGGCGCCTGCTGGCGGCCTCGATCGCGGCGGCAATGTCTCAGGGGGCCGAGGCCGGCGTGACGCAACTGTGGAAGGAAAGCCCCAATAACGCCGCGGTGCGCTACTTCACCAAGGCCGGCGGGCGCTTGATCAAAGAACACCCCAGCCGCTGGAATCAGGCCCTGGATAACCCGGATTATGTCTGTGTTCGCTGTGGTGACGATTGCCACTGCACCGCGGTGGAAATGTTGCTCGAATTCGGCCGCTAGGCAATAGCCTGCATGGCTTATCCAGACGCTCCCCGACCTTTTCCAACCTACAACGCCAAGCAAGGACCCCTATGTACGATCCCCTAGTGAATGCTTACCCGGCTCAGCAAGATTGGCCTCAATCCTACTGGGCATCCGGCGTCGATTTGCCCCCCGCCCAGGCCGCACTCAGCGGCAACCACAGCTGTGATGTCGCCATCATAGGGGGCGGTTTCACCGGGCTGTTGACCGCCTACTATCTGGCGACAGAATTCAGCCTCGACTGTCGGGTGCTGGAGGCCAATCAGGTCGGCTTCGGCGCCAGTGGCCGCAACGCCGGCTTCGTGCTCAAGGGCTCGGGCAGGCTGGGCTATGCCCAGATGGCCAAGCGCTGGGATCTCGCCACCGCCAAGGGCATCTATCAGGAATTTACCCAGGCGGTCGCCAGGGTGGACGACCTCATCGGCCGCAACAAGATAGACTGTGAGCCGCAGGAGAAGGGCTACCTCAAGGTGGCCCACAATGCCAAGGCCCTGGGTCAACTTGAGGCCGCAGCAGGTTTCATCGCCAGTCATTTCGGCGACGATGCCGAGTTTATCTCGGGCGCGGATTTTCGCGCCAATTACATGGATCACCACCAGGCCTATGGCGCCCTGCGCCTCAAGGATGGTTTCGGAGTCAATCCGCTGAAACTCTTGCTGGGCTACAAGGAACTGCTGCTGGCCAAGGGCATAGGCCTGTCGGAGCGCTCCTGTGTGCTGGAATGGCTGGAAGAGCCGGGCAATCACAGACTGATAACCGACTCGGGCGAGTTGCTGGCCAAGCGGGTCGTCTGTGCCGGCAACGCCTATACCCCAAAACGCTTCAACCCGCGGCTGGACAACAAATACCTGCCGATACTGAGCAATGTGATAGTCACTGCGCCCTTAACCGCAGAGGAGCTCGCGGCCTCAGGCTTCAAGACCCACCAGGTGACCATGGACACCCGCATTCTCAAGTACTACTACCGCCTGCTGCCGGACAACAGGCTGCTGTTCGGCGGCCGCGGCGCCGTCTGGGGCAAGGATGCCGCCAATCCCAAGTATGGTGCCAGGCTGAAACAGGCGCTGGATCTCTGCTTCCCGGCGTTGGCCCACAAGGCGGTGGAATATAACTGGACCGGCTGGATAGCCGCCGCATTGGATGACATGCCCCATGTATATGGCACTCAGGGGGTGGCTTACAGCCTGGGTTATTGCGGTGCCGGGGTGTCTTTCAGCGCCCAGGCCGCCTATCGCCTGGCACAGACAATTGCGGGCCAGGCGGTGCCGGACTTGCCTCTGTATCGTCAGCCGCTGCCACAGTTCCCCTTCGCCGGCGCCAGACGCCTGGGGCAATGGGGCTATTATCACTACGGCTGGCTGAAGGACAGACTGGGCTAAGGGCTTGACCCACAAACGCAAACACACGCACACAAAAAGAGGGCCAGCTTAGCTGGCCCTCTTGTCGGATAGCATATCAAGCCAAGGTTTAAGCCAGCGCCTCGCGCTTGCTTTGGCCATCGACCTCGGTGGCGTTATCCATGACAAGCTCGGCGTCAGCCTCTCCCACGGGCAACATCTTTATCTTGATGTTGAAATAAGCATAGGCGGCACTGATCAGGGGGCAGATAAGGTTGAAGAAGGCGAAGGGCAGATACGCCAGGGTTGCGACCCCAAGGGTGCTGCTCATGTAGGCACCACAGGTGTTCCAGGGCACCAGCGGACTGGTGAGGGTGGCCGAATCTTCCAGCGCCCGGCTCAGATTGACGGGTGCCAGGCCACGCTTGGTATATTCGAGCTTCAACATGCGCCCGGGCAAGACTATGGCGATAAACTGATCCGCTGTGATGATGTTGGCGCCTATGCAGCAGCCCAGGGTGGTGATGATAAGACTGCCACTGCCGGTCACCAGCTTGAGAATACTCTTCAATATGCGCCCAAGCAGCCCTGTCACTTCCATTACACCGCCGAAGGCCATGGCGCAGAGGATCAACCAGACGGTATTGACCATGCTGCCCATGCCACCCCGGCTCAGCAGGCTATCGAGCACCTTGTCGCCGGTATTGGCCGTGTAGCCATCGAACATGGCGATCCAAATGCCTTTGATCAAGGCGACCGCCGGCAGCAGGCTGTCGTCGTTGACGAAGCTCAGTATGCCGTCGAACTGGAATAGCACGGCGCAAACGGCCCCCGCCAGGGTTCCCAGAATCACGGTCGGGAATGCCGGCATCTTCTTATAGGCCAGGAACAATACCACCAACAAGGGCAGCAGCAACTCCGGTCCCGGATGGTAATTTTGCTCGAGCAGGCTCAGGGTGACGTCGAGATCTGTCTGCACCTCACGGGCCGAACCACGCAGGCCAAGGAAGAGGAAACCCAGCAGCGCCAGCAGTATGCTGGGGATGGTTGTCCAGGTCATATGCTTGATATGACTGAAGATATCTGTTCCGGCAACGGCAGGGGCCAAGTTGGTGGTATCTGACATGGGCGACATCTTATCGCCGAAATAGGCCCCACTTATGATGGCGCCGGCAGTCATCTCGATATTCAGTCCCATGGCCTGGGAAATGCCTATGAGGGCGATACCCAGGGTGCCGGCAACTGTCCAGGAGCTGCCGATACTCAGGGCGACCACGGCGCACAGCAAGCAACAGGCGGCATAAAAATAATCCGGATTGAGGATCTGCATGCCGTAATAGATCATGGTGGGCACAGTGCCGGCGAGGATCCAGGTCCCTATCAGAGAGCCGACGCTGAAGAGGATCAACAGGGCCCCGGTCGCGACCCCGATACTGCGGACTATGCCCTGCTCCATCTCGGCCCAGGAGTAACCATTCTTGACCCCTATGACGATCGCGATACAGGCCGCCAGGATAAGGGCTATCTGGTTGGCTCCCGAAGAGCTGTCGGATGAAAAGAGATACACTGAGGCGATCAACATGCTAATCAGCGCCAGGATGGGGATCAGTGCGTCTAACAGGGTCGCAGGTTTATGTTGTGACATGAGGTGCTTCCTATAATCTTTCTTATAATTTTTAGCTTTGCTGCTTGTAGCCAGAAGGTAAAACATGTTTAAAACATGTAACCCGAGCCAGCATCCTGACATAGAAAGCCAGTGAAAGTCGACCATCTAATGTCGGCCGGGGCCTCTCCTGAGGGCAAATTCGGCATTAACAGGCGGCGACAGGGAAGCGCAGGCACGAAAATTGGCGAGTACTCATGTGGCAATCCGGGCAGACCAAGCTCCCACATAAGCTTGATTTCATTTACAAGAATGCGACGTGCCAGTTCGGCAGGCATAAAAAAGCCGGCATTGCTGCCGGCCTCAACTTTGCCATCTAGATGGCTTAAAAAAATCTACCGCATTTCGCGTCGATGACTGTTAGTTACCTGAGCAACCGTAAGTCGTCAGGTAAGCGTTCGCCGCGGCGGCATTGACTATGCCGTAACCGAAGTAATCGTCTTTACCCGCAGCTCCCGCATCCATGGCCGTGGCCTTGAAGGCGTTGCGTATGTCGGTGCCGGTACATTCTGAATGGTTAGACCAAACCAATGCCGCCATACCAGAGACGGCAGGCGTCGCCATGGAAGTACCGCTCATGTAGCCATAATCGGCGCCGACTATGTCAACCACGGCAGCAGACGCAGCCAGCAGCGCAGTTCTGTCTTCCAGCGCCGCGCCCACGGCAGGGATGCTGGTGACATTGGTGTCACCCAGAGTGGCATACAACATGCCGGCGGCATTGTTGATGATGATGGCACCGACACCGCCCGAGTTTTCACAGTTCAGCACCTTGTCATGGAAGGAAATCACACCACGGTCGATGACACAAACCTTACCGTTGGCACCCGCATCTACCGCTTCGGCGGTGCCCATGAAGTAAGTGCTGCCGGATGCAGAACCCACATTTTCCATGGCTGAAGACGCATAAGTGACGCCATCGGCAGACAGGCTTGGCACGGTTGCCAGACCCGCAGGGTAAGTCGACAGAGTGTCTACACCACCGGCGGTGACTTCGACACAGATAGTCTCGTCATCGGTCGCTCTCTTGCCGCGGCCGCTCTTACAGCTGGGGAATTGAGAGAAATCGGCGATGTGATTGTCGGCATCGTTGGCGCCAATCATCATCACTGAAGGATAACCAGCAGGGTATGAACGTACGTTGTTGCCATCGTTACCGGCAGCAGCAACCACCAGGCCACCGGCGGCGGTGAAGGCATCGAAGGCATTCTTTTCTGTGTTGTTGGCACCGCCACCACCCAGGCTCATGCTGATGATGTTGGCACCTGCGGCACTACACTTGCTGGCGGCGAGCGCCAGATCTGAGGAGTAGCCCCAACCTGCTTCGTTGAATACCTTGACTATGTGCATGGCAACACCGGGCGCCATGCCGATCACGCCGACGTTGTTATCCGCAGCACCTATGGTACCTGCGACGTGGGTGCCGTGTGGGCCGCCGTGTTCGAACCAGTTACCCGTACCGGAATCGTTGTCGCCAGTGATGTTATTCCAGTCGAAATCCGGGTTTGAGCTATCCAGGCCAGAGTCTATGACGCAGACCTTCATGCCGGCACTGGCATTGAAGTTAACCTGGTTGGCTTGAGATTGGTACACTGCGTAAGGAGTAACCTGCTGTGTCATTGGATCACCGGCATCATCGCTGAACAGTGACATGGGCATACGACGCTCATCGGCTTCTACTGCCTTGACGTGCGGGTTATTCAACAGGCCTTTCACCTGAGCCAGATCTTTACCGCTGAAGGTTGCGGCGATGAAACCGTCACCGTCCACATGCAGCTGAGCCCCTAATTTCTTTGCCAGCGCCTTGACCACTCCCTTATGACCATTGTCCACTTGAATAACGTACCTGTCATCCGCCGCCTCGGCAGTGGCGATGACGCCGACAGACAGGGCTAAGAGTGCACTTGCGACCTTGGTTAATTTCATTCTGCTTGCTCCATATTATTGTTATTTAAAATAAAAACCACACCTCAGACCATAGCAGCTTATTACTGCTTCTTATGTCACATTCTGTGATGCTGTGTCAGGTACTCAGGCGGTCAGAAATTAACACAGGAAAATCAATATAACAAGTAATTAACAAATGAAACAATGTTGACACATTTACCGTAAGCCATACCTTAAAATCCTAATCGCCCTCACTGGGGCATTTGCCCCGTTAGCGGCCGCAAACACAGGGGCGCACACTTTTTCGGCTTAGGGATAAAAGAGCAGGTTTTAGGCAGAAAATTTGCTATACTCCGCGGCCGCCATTTTTATGTTGCGCCGGGTAGCTTAGGGTAAACTAGAGACTAAGCGCTGGGCAGTAGCAGGCCAAATACATAGGTTGAGCCAGCCTTAACCACAGACGCTGAGTTGTTAGCATGAGTCAAGCACAGGAACCCAAGATGAGATTTGAATCTTTTAGTTTTTCACCCGAGATTTTGCGCGCTATCTCAGATTGCGGTTATCAGGACATGACGCCCATTCAGCAACAAGCCATACCGGCCATTCGCCGCGGCCAGGACGTGCTGGCCAGTGCCCAGACGGGTACGGGCAAGACTGCCGCCTTCGCCCTGCCAATACTGCAGAAGATGGTCGAGAATCCACGCGAAGTACAGAACTCCAATGCCCGTGCGCTGATCCTCACCCCGACCCGCGAGCTCGCTTCCCAGGTGGCCGACAACATCAGTGCCTACAGCCAGTATTTGGACTTCAGCGTGCTGACCATCTATGGCGGCGTCAAGCTCGATACCCAGGCGCAAAAACTCAAACGCGGTGCCGATGTGATAGTCGCCACCCCGGGACGCCTGTTGGAGCATCTCACCGCCTGTAACCTCAGCCTGTCCAGTGTCGACTTCCTGGTGCTGGACGAGGCCGACCGCATGTTGGACATGGGCTTCAGTGCCGACATCCAGAAGATCCTCCAGGCGGTAAATAAAAACCGCCAGAACCTGCTGTTCTCGGCCACCTTCTCCAGCTCGGTGAAGCAACTCGCCAACGAGATGCTGGTCAAGCCCAAGGTGATCAGCGTCGACAAGCAAAACACCGCCGCGGCAACCGTCAGCCAGGTTGTCTATCCGGTGGAGCAGCGCCGCAAGCGCGAACTCCTGTCCGAGCTTATCGGCACCAAGAACTGGCGCCAGGTGCTGGTGTTTACCGCCACCCGTGATGCGGCCGATGAGCTGGTGAAAGAACTGAATCTCGACGGCATACCTTCCGCAGTGGTCCATGGCGAGAAGGCCCAGGGCAGTCGCCGTCGGGCCTTGCGCGAATTTGTCGAAGGCAAGATGCGGGTACTGGTTGCCACCGAAGTGGCCGCCCGCGGCCTGGATATCCAGGGGCTGGAGTATGTGGTCAACTACGACTTGCCTTTCCTCGCCGAAGACTATGTCCACCGCATAGGCCGTACCGGCCGTGCCGGCAAGACAGGGGTGGCGATCTCTTTTGTCAGCCGTGAGGAAGAACGCACCCTGGCCGATATCGAGAAGTTAATAGGTCAGAAAATTCGCCGGGTGACTGTGCCCGGGTATGAAGTGGGTAACCGGGATTTACTGCTCAAGCAATTGCAGAAACGCCGCAGCTTCGCCAAGAAGCAAGAGCGCGGCGACAACGCAGGTGCCCAGGTGATAGCCGAGAAGAATATGCAGGGCCGCAGGGTCAAGCTAGGCAAGACCACCCAGACCAGACTGAAGAAGATCAAATAACGACACTCGGCACACGGGGCTGCGGCCCCGTTTTATGCTCCCCGCTGACGTCTTCAAACCGGCCGACGCCATTCCCTATCGATGAAATCAATGCCAAGCCAGGCCCCAGGTTCAGCAGCACGGCCGGGTTCCTGTCATTACACTTGCCGCTACCTTGGTTGCAACATTGGCTGCAACCATTGCCACAGCAAAAGCTCAAAATGATTAGACAGTTATCCAGCACATTTTGCTAAACTAGCGGCGCCGCGCCGACATTATCGGCATCAACCCTGCGGCGGAGCCAAGATGAATTCTCAAACCCCAACTCAAAGCTATAACCAGGCAGTGCTCGAACTGGCTGTCGCCGGTCTCGCCGCACTCGAAACCTCGGGTCATAACAGGGCCCAGCGCACCCCGGCACAGGAGAGTCACTTCCTGTGCAGCTGGATGGCAGACTCGCTGAAGGAAAAACGTTTCTCCAAGCTGGTAGCCGAAGATCTCGCAACCTGGATACGCCAGGGCCGCAGCCTGGGGGCCGGTGCCAATCTCCCCTCTTTACTCGGGCGCATCGCCGGCCAATACCGGCAGGTTTTAGGCAAGGAAACGGGACTTGGGGCAGGCCTCAAGGCCATGCTGACTGAGCTGCAGGCTCTGGGGTGGCTCATTTTCACCGATGCCGAGGTGGACACCAAACTCAAACTCGACAGCGAAGGTCAATCCAGCCTGATCATTTCTGCCGGCGAGTTTGAACGCCATATCCAAGACGGTGAGCTGATTAAACCCATCACCCTCTATGTGCGCGCCGATGAGAAGCTGTTGGCCGAAACCGCCCTCGCCAACGGACTCTTGCTGAGCCAAGGCAATAAGAAGAGCTCATTGGTAAAACACCATAAGGCCTACCGCCTGAGGCCGGCCAACAGGCTCGATGCCCTATGCCTGCTGGTCTAAGCTGCACCCGGACTGGATGCCCAGGATGGGCCGCAACAGGGCCCTGCGTCTCCGATGCCGAAGGCTGGCTTTCTTTGTAAAATCGGGCCTCTGTCTAACCGAGTCTCTGTCGAACCTGGTCGTTGTCAAACCAAGAATCTGTCAAACCGGGTCTCTGTCAAACTGAGTCGCAGACCATGCCTGGCCATCATAGTTGAGCAGCATCACCCGGGCACCAACATCCAAGGTTCGCCCCGATGACTCTGGCTCGACCAGGACATAGTGTGGCCGCTGATATTGATCCCAAACCAGGGCTTCCGACGGGGCGCCCTTGGTCGCGCAGCCTAAGGTAATAGTGGCGATACAGCCACTGAGGTCATCGACGGAAAAGGTCTCTGGGAAATCCTGACTCAGCCTGCGGGCGAGGAAACAGCCGCAGTAATGGCAGGATAAGGAGGCCAAACATACGGCCAAGGGCAATGAATAGGGTTGAGGCAACATCTGCCCTGAGTAAAGCAGACTGATGAGGTTGACCCCGAAGCCTGCCAGGGCAAAACTGCTCATTGCCAACACGAACCAGATAAGCAACGGCAAGCGGTTAACACTCAGCCAGCCCGACAAGGCGGACAGGCTCAGACTGGGCTCGGGATTGTCATAGTCGACATCCGCGGGCACCCATCTATCTATGGCATTGAGCATGCTCACCCCGGTCAGGAGTGTCATTAGCTCGACCACTCCCAGGGTCAATACCAATACCAAGGACACTGTGTAGGGCACATTGGCCTGAACCATCAAAAAGGCCATCATCGTCTCTCCCTGAGCATATACGGCTTCCATTCACATCACGGCTCTTTATAATTTAACATTTAAACTACATATAGCAAGTCCCGGCACACTTAAAACAATAGCTTAAAACGGATTCAAACTATAACCCGAGCCTGCGAGCACGGCATGGACCGTCATGGCAGACAGGGCCATGTCGACACCGGGCAATAACGCCTCGCGTCCCAGACCATAGTAAGCGGCGCTCTGACCACAGACATAGAAGTGAACACCTTGAGCACTCAATGCCTTTATCAAGGCGGCATTGGCATTGACCTTGTCGCTGCCATCGTGCTGGCGGGCATAGAAAGCCTGATTGCTAAGATCGACCACCGCCGCACCATGCACCACCATCGCCAGCTCTATGTTCTCGGGTTTCACGCCGGCGGCCACATGCATGTTGATGAAACGCGCCATGCTGTCGAGGCCAGGGTTAAGCTCACCCGCCTGGGCCGCCTTGCTCATGTCGAAGACCACCTTGAACTTCATCCCCTGCGGGATCCCCCAACCGGCATCCACCTTGGCGATACGTCCATAGGTCTTGAACACAGGCCCAGGCTGAAAAGCGTCCGGCCCCGCCATGGCCGTCAAAGGCGATAACAGGAGTCCGAGGCAGAATACCAGGGGCGAGTGCGTCAACTTCATGTTGGATTTCAATGGCAGTTCCTCAATCTAAGATAACAATACAGGTCCATGGTCCATGTTGACCGACTCATGCTAGCATGGACAGGTTCCCCAGAGACACAAGCGCACAGAGACACAAGCGCAAAGAGACAAGCCAAGGACTGAACAAGACAGTATGACAGCCACAGACAAGCACGCCGCCGACATGAATGATAAGCCTGACAGCCCAGCTAACAGCCACCCAAGTTACGACAAATTGGCACGGCATTTCCAGAAAACTTCCCATTTCGAACATTTCAACGCCCTGGGCGACTGGGATCAGGCAACCATGATGCCAACGGGTGGCGCTGCCGCCCGCGGTGAGGCCATGGCCGAGCTGGCACTGCATCTCCATGAACTCAAGACCGCCCCCATGCTGGCAGAGGGCTTGGCGCAGGCGAGCAGAGAGCCGTTGAGCGGCGAGCAACGGGCCAATCTCAGGGAGATGCGCTATCACTACCAACAGGCCACCCTGGTCCCTGGCGATCTGGTGCAGGCCAAGACCCTGCAGGGCTATAAGTGCGAGAATGCCTGGCGTGAACAGAGAAAGCACAACGACTGGCATGGCTTTAAACCCAATCTGGAGGCGGTCATCGCCCTCACCCGCGAAGAGGCCCAGATCCGCGCCGACGCCTTGGGGATCCCGCCCTATGATGCCCTGCTGGATAAGTTCGAACCCGGCATGACCACGGCCAAACTCGATGCCAACTTCGGCCAACTGCAGCTCTGGCTGCCCAGCCTCATCCAGGAGGTGACGGACAAACAGGCCAGAGAGCCCGGCGTCAGCCTGAATGGCAAGTTCGGAGTCCAGGCCCAGCAGAATCTGGCCCGTGAACTGATGCAGTTGCTGGGATTCGACTTCAACCAGGGCCGTCAGGATATCAGCAGCCACCCCTTCTGTGGCGGCGTGCCGGGAGATATTCGCCTGACCACAAGATTCGATGAGGCCGATTTCACCAGCGCCCTGATGGGCATAATCCATGAAACCGGCCACGCCCGTTACGAGCAAGGCCTGCCCCAGGCCTGGCGCGGGCAACCCGCAGGGCTGGCGCGCTCCATGGGGATCCATGAGAGCCAGAGTCTATTCTGTGAAATGCAGCTGGGCATCAGCCCGGCCTTCCTCGCCATGCTGCAGCCCAAGATCCAGCGGCACTTGCACTACCCTATGACCCAAGACGAACTCGCCAGGCTCTACACCAGGGTCAAACCCGGTCTCATCAGGGTCGACGCCGATGAAGTCACCTACCCATGTCATATACTGCTGCGCTTCGAGGCCGAGAAAGCCCTGATCGACGGCAGCCTGAGTGTCGCCGATCTGCCTGACTTCTGGTCGCAACAGATGCAGCGCCTGCTGGGGATCAATACCGACGGCAACTATCGCGACGGCTGCATGCAGGACATCCACTGGACCTTGGGCGAACTGGGCTATTTCCCCAGCTACACCCTGGGCGCCATGTATGCCGCCCAGTTCAGGTTTGCGATGGAACAGACCCTGGGGCCCATGGACGAGTTGTTGGCTCAGGGGAGACTCGAGGCCCTGTTTGCCTGGCTCGAGGATAAGATCTGGTCCAAGGGCTGCTTGCTGACCACGGATGAGCTGATGCTGGGCGCCTGTGGTGAGGCCCTGGATGGCAAGTACCTGGAGCGCCATCTGCGACAGAGATATCTCTGAGACAAGGATATCCTGACCGGCAGCTTTTGGTTACAATGGCCGCCTGTTCGGCTCTTTTAGCCCTGAGTGACCTCAAGCATGTTATTGCGCACCATTGCCCCAAGTGACTGGGAAGCCATAGTTAAGATCCAGGACGAATGTTATTCGCAGCTGGCGCCGGAATCTTTGGCCGTGCTCCAAAGCAAGTGGCGAGCCGCACCCGAGTCTTGCTTCGTGATCCAGGCGGGGCAAACCTTGGTCGGCTATTGCCTGGCGCATCCCTGGACTGGCGACAACCCGCCGCCGCTCTATCACTGCATCGGCGAGCTGCCACAGGCTGACACCTTGTACCTGCATGATATGGCGATCTCGGTCGGGGCCCAGGGGCTGGGCGCCGGTCGCCAGGCGCTGGCCAGACTGCAGCAAAGGGCACGGGAACTCGGGCTGACCTCCCTGTCTCTGGTGGCTGTGCAAGGCGCGGCCGGCTACTGGCAGAAGATGGGCTTCAGGGCCAAACCTTTGACCAAGAGCCTGGACAGCTACACCCAGGATGCCTGTTACATGGTCATGGTTCTGGATGACGACGCCTGATATGCATCCCAGCCTAGTCACCATCAGTCTCCTATGCCTGAGCAATATCTTCATGACCTTCGCCTGGTATGGGCACCTGAAGACCATGAGCGGCAAACCTTGGGTGTTAGCCGCCCTGCTCAGCTGGGGCATAGCTTTGTTCGAATATTTACTGCAGGTGCCGGCCAACCGCATAGGTTACACTGTGATGAATGTCGGCCAGCTGAAAATCTTGCAGGAAGTGATTACCCTAAGTCTGTTCGTCCCCTTTGCGCTCTGGTATCTCAAAGAACCCCTCAAGTTGGATTATTTGTGGGCAGGCCTCTGCATTCTGGGCGCAGTCTATTTCATATTCAGAAGTGAATTAACCTAGTTTCAGGAGTTTTCCATGGCACGCCAAGTGACCTACACCTTTAAAGGCCAGACCAAGACCATAGCCTTCAGCTACGACAAACATCACGACCTCTACGAAGCCGTGGCCGAAGCCGAGGGCATAGATCTCAAAGGCTTTCTGGCGATGGAGCAGCAGATAGCCATGACCTCGCGCAAAGGCGCCAAGGCGGAGAAAGAGTTCAGGAAAGTCGAGTTTGCCCGTTTCGGTTTCAGCAACATACATTTCGTCAGAGACGAGGAAGACGCAGACTAGCGAACACTCGCCCGGCAGCAAGCGGCCCGGGCGGCATGGCCCCAGGCCCTTATCCAGGGACAGGCTATTTTAAGACTCGTTATTAGAAGATCTCTTTACACAGGACTGGCTTATGCTCAACACAGAACACGCAAACTTTCCCCGCGCCGGCTTTTTCCGCCGCCTGGGCGCCACTATCTATGACCTGTTGCTGGCGGTGGCGGTATACATGTTTTTTGGCGCCCTGGGCTTCGGCGGCTTCTGGCTGCTGACTAGCACGGAACTCATCGCCATGAATGGCTTCGAGCATGTCTCGGATCTGCTCAATGGCACGCCCTTGTATCACGGCCTATACCAGTTATGGCTGGTGCTCTGTGTCGGCACCTTCTACGCCCTGTTCTGGAGCCGCGGCGGTCAAACCCTCGGCATGCGTGCCTGGCGCTTGAAGGTACAACACCCCAACGGCCAGAATCTCAGCCTGGTCACTGCCTATGCCCGTCTCGTCTGGTCGCTGCTGGGCATAGGTAATCTGTGGATATTGCTCGACGGCGACAAGCTGGCGCTGCAGGATAGGATGACCCGCTCCGAGGTGGTAGTGTTATCGGTCGAGGCCAATCAGATGCGCAACTGGCACGGCGCCTGACCCAAGCCCAAGCCGCAGATATTTGCCCTGCCACAATAAAAAGACGCCTCGCGGCGTCTTTTTTATTGTGCTCTTTGCCATTCGCTCTTGGCTCTTGGCTCTTGGCTCTTGGCTCTTGGGCCGACGCTATGGTTATTTCCGAATGTAATACAAGGCGACGCCGCTAAATAGCAGGCTGGGGGCCACGGCGCCCAGCACGGCCGGCAACTCGTATACCAGGGTCATGGGGCCGAAAATCTCGTTACAGATATAGAAGCTGAAGCCGGCCACGACGCCGAGCAACACCCTGGCCCCCATGGTCACGGTCCGCAATGGCCCGAAGATGAAGGACAGGGCCACCAGGAGCATCACGGCCACTGTAATGGGCTGCACCAGCTTACGCCACAGGGCCAACTCATAACGGCTGGGATCCTGGCTGTTGGTCTTGAGATAATCCAGATAGCCCACCAGGCCACGAATCGACAAGGCATCCGGCTTTACCGACACCACGCTGAGCTTGTCCGGCGTCAGGGTCGACTGCCAAGCAAGTTGTTCCAGATAGCTCAACTTGACCCGTTCATCCGTGATGCTGGTACGCCTGACCTTGAGCATGCGCCAATGTTGGTCGATAAACTCGGCCCGCTCGGCATGCACTACCCCAACGAGCTTGAGATCCGCACTGAACTCATACAGGGTGACGTCTGCCAGCCGATCGATATCGTTAATCTCGCCTATGTTGACGAACAGATCCCCGTCTTTGGCCCAGATCCCCCGGTGGGACTTGAGCAGGCTGCCACCTGAGATCTGGGTCGCCTTCAGCTCGCTGGCTTTTTGCTCGGCGACCGGGGCGACCCACTCCCCCAGCGCCATGACCAGCAGCATCAGAGGCACAGCGGTTTTCATTGCCGACAGCGTGATCTGCAAGCGCGACATGCCGGATGCCTGCATCACCACCAGCTCGGAATTGGATGCCAGCATGCCCATGCCGATGAGCGCCCCCAGCAGCACCGCCATGGGGAAGAACATTTCTATGTCGCGGGGCACCAGAAACAGCACATAGATGCCGGCATCCGTCATGCTGTAGGCGCCCCTGCCCACCAAGCGCAGCTGATCCACCCACTTGATGATGCCCGACAGTCCGGTCAGGATCAGCAGACACAGGGTCGAAGTGCTGAGCAGCACCCGCGCTATATAGAGGTCCAGTATCTTCATGCCGCCAGCCTCCTGCGTTTGAAACGCAAGCTCAAGCGACTGCCCAGGGGCCTGTCTTTACCCAATAACAGGAATCCCATCACCAGGGCCGAGGCATGTATCCACCACATCCCCAGATAGGCAGGAATGACTTCATCCTCGAGCGCCTTGCGGCCGGCGACCATCAAACCAAAATAGCCCAGATACAGGAGCACCGCCGGGAACATCTTGGCGAACTTGCCCTGGCGCACATTGACCCTGGCCAGCGGCACGGCGATCAGTGTCATCAGTGGGATTGCCAGCGGGATCGCCAGGCGCCAATGAAACTCGGCCACGGCCTCGGGACCTTCGATATCCAGCAAATTCTTGAGTGGCAGTGCCGACAGTTTGCGTCTGCGTTCATCGACCTCCTGCTCCTTGATCTGCATCTTATAGCCACCGAACTCTATCAGCTGATAGTCCATGGCCCTCGGGCTGCCTTGATAACGCACCCCGTCATCCAACTCCAATTGTTGGGCCCGGCTCTTGTCTTCCACCACCCGGCCACTCTTGGCCACCACCACATTGGTGACCCCGGATTCATCCTCGGGATCCGGCAGCTGGGCCACGAAGACTTTCTCCAGCTGGTTGTCCTTGCCTATGCGTTCGACAAACAGCACGGCCCTGCCATTGGGACTGGCCTGAAACCGTCCCTGAACCAGGGCCGCCAGTCCGGCTTCCGACTGGGCTTGCTCCAACACCTGATTCTGGCGTTCCTCGGCCCAGGGGGCGACATACAGGGACAGGTAGCCGGTAAAGATCATGTTGGCCAGCGCCAACAAGAGGGTCACCCGGGTGACATACCATTCGCTGACGCCCACGCCGTGAAACACCACCATCTCGTTCTCGGCATACATGCGCCCATGGGCCAGCAGGATCCCCAGGAACAGGCTCAAGGGTAATACCAATACGGCGAGATGAGGCAGATTAAGACCCAACAGGGTCATGACGAAGGAAGCGGGAAACTCGCCGTCGGAGGCATCGGCCAGCACGCGCACGAAATGCTGGCTAATAAAAATAGTTAGCAGTACCAAAAGTACGGCGATTTGCGCTTTTAAAACTTCGCGAATCAAGTATCTAAATACAATCACAGGCAGGATCCGGTGTCTAAACTTATCTTTTTGCTGGTAACAGAGTAACATTCATGTAGACTGTCTACTTTTGATAGTTTTCTGACCAACTTCAGGGGTTGCTGGCAGACATAACTGCCAAGGCTAATACACCTTTTGGAGTAAGAACTTACGCCCGCGAGGGCACAAGCAGACATTATCCAATAAATATAAAAATTTGTCTTTAAGAATCTAGGAGTGCTCATGGAGTTTAGCGTAAAGAGCGGCAGCCCCGAAAAACAACGCTCGGCTTGTATCGTCGTCGGTGTCTACGAACCGCGTCGCCTGTCCGGTATTGCCGAACAACTGGATAAAATCAGCGAAGGCTACATCAGTAACCTGCTACGTCGTGGCGATCTGGAAGGTAAGCCAGGACAGATGTTATTGCTGCACCATGTTCCCAATGTGCTGAGCGAACGCGTCCTGCTGGTGGGTTGCGGTAAAGAAAGGGAATTGGACGAGCGCCAATACAAACAGATTATTGCCAAAACCATCAACACCTTAAATGAAACGGGTTCGATGGAAGCCGTATGCTTCCTCACCGAGCTGCATGTTAAGGGACGGGATACCTATTGGAAGGTACGCCAGGCAATCGAGACCACGAGCAACAGCCTCTATAGCTTCGATGCCCTCAAGACCCGCAAGGGTGAGACCCGTAGACCGCTGCGCAAGCTGGTGTTCAACGTGCCGACCCGTCGTGAACTGACGGTTGGCGAACGCGCCATAGAGCATGGCATGGCCGTCTCTGCCGGCATGCACCTGTGCCGCGACGTGGCCAACATGCCACCGAATATCTGTAATCCGGCTTATTTGGCGTCTCAAGCCCGGCAAATGGCCGAAGTTCACCCTCAACTGACTGTGACCACAGTCGGCGAAGAACAGATGGCCAAGTTGGGCATGAATTCCTATCTGGCCGTCGGCCGTGGCAGCAACAATGAATCCATCATGACAGTGATGGAATACAAGGGTGCCGTCGACAGCACAGAGAAGCCTATCGTCTTGGTAGGCAAGGGCCTGACCTTCGACTCGGGTGGTATTTCACTCAAGCCTGGTGAAGGCATGGACGAGATGAAATACGACATGGGTGGTGCCGCCGGTGTCATAGGTGCCATGAAGGCCCTGTGCGAGATGAAGCTGCCGATCAACGTCGTTGGGGTACTGGCGGGTTGTGAAAACATGCCGTCGGGCAACGCCTATCGTCCTGGCGACATACTGACGACCATGTCGGGCCAGACAGTCGAAGTGCTCAACACGGATGCCGAAGGGCGCCTGGTTTTGTGCGACGTGCTGACCTATGTCGAACGCTTCGATCCCGAGTTGGTGATAGACACTGCCACCCTGACAGGCGCCTGCGTCATCGCCCTGGGCAAACACGCCTCCGGCCTATTCTCGTCACACAACCCGCTGGCGCATGAGATGCTCAACGCCGGCGAGCAGAGTGGCGACCGCGCCTGGCGCATGCCGCTGTGGGACGAATACCAGGACATGCTCGACAGCCCGTTTGCCGACATGAGCAACCTGGGTGGTCGTCCGGCCGGCTCGATCACCGCCGCCTGTTTCCTGTCGCGCTTCGCCAAGAAGTACAACTGGGCGCATCTGGATGTGGCGGGCACAGCCTGGAATAGCGGCGCCAACAAGGGTTCTACCGGACGTCCGGTTCCCCTGTTGAGCCAGTTCCTGATCAACCGCGCCGGCGTCGAGCTGGGCGAATAAGCCGGCCGCCGACCTTGACGCGAGTCGACCGATATAGCTTGTAGCCAAAAGGGCGAAGACATCATGCTTCGCCCTTTTCGTATTTGTACTCTCCCAAGAAAATGCCGCTGCACGACTGGTGAATTGCACCCAAGCAGGGCTCGGCTCCTGCGGCAAGGCGATGGGATTAGATGGCTATCTTGACCTTGACCTCTGGGCTTATCACCAGGAGATCCGTATTGGTCACATGAATGATCTTTTCCGCCATATTTCCTATGAGTTTGCCCATCAGCCCCTTATGCCCCATGGAACCGACCACCAAGCATTGGCTATGAAGCTTTTTCGCCAGTCTGGCAATCGCCCCCCAAGGTTCCCCTTCCTCTATGTGGATGCAATCCGGTGAAAGATCATAATCTTCGACCAGCCGGGCCATATTCGCTTGCGCCGCCCCCATGATCTTGTGGGCATAGGCATGGGGATCGACCAGATCCAAGTCTTTCAGCAGAGTGGGGACTTTGATGGCATAGGCACAATGCAACTCGGCGTCGGTCTGAACCGCCAGACGAAAGGCACACTCGAGCAATTGAGTATTCAGCGCTTGTTTATCGGCAGACTTGGCCAATACATCCAGCGCGACCAGCACCCGCTTCTTGGCATTAAATTGCTCCTTCGCCACTATATAGACGGGGATAGGGGCATCGCGGAATAACAGCCAATCCGTTGGCGTGTAGAACATCCCTTCGCTGCGGTGTCCCGTCTTGATGATGAGATTATATTGGTGGCTCTGACAGCTGGCGAGTATCCATTCATACAGGTTCTTCTGCCAAATGACCTCCAGGCTGACGCTCTGCTCGCCTGCATGGGTATCTATGAAGCCTTGCCACCAGTTTTGCAGCTCCAGCATGATCCTTTGTTTGAGCAGCGGGCCATTGATGTCGGGATCGCTGATGTCGACCCCTGGCTCATAACAAAATGCGGCGAGATGGATCTTGGCACCGGACGTACGCGCGAGTTCCTTCGCCTTCAGAAAAGCACTCTGTGGCTCCCCGGGTTTGTCGGCTATCACCAGAAAGTTTTTCATCAAATATCCTCCACAATCGCAAGCGTCGCGGTCGCCATGCCCCAGGTGGTAACGCCTTGAAAGGACACTGGGGCTACGCAGGCATGACCTATGACATAAAACGGACTTAGGCTTAATTATGGTCTGAGCTTCGGCTTTTGAACACCTCATCATCCAGACCCCTACAGTCGCGCCGTCCCTGGATAACGACCCGGATGACATAAGCCGGGACATTCCGCCGCGCGTTCGTTACTCTCATAGGCAAATAAATGGAAACAAACCTATGTACTATAAATATGAATAGCGGTGAGCGCACCAACATAGAATACTCATTGCATCACTCACTCCATTAGCCCTGTCGGAGGCTGGATGTTTTCCTCGTTAAGCGACTATCTAGATCAACTGCTGGAAGCCATATGCGTAGTGGATGAAAACGGCAAATTTCTCTACTTAAGCTCGGGCTTCAAGCGGATTTTAGGCTATGAAATCCAGGAGCTGCTCGGACGCTCCATGTTGGAGTTTGTCCATCCCGACGATCGGGAACGCACCCTGAAAGCCGCCCGGGAAATTATGGCCGATGGCGCTAAGGTGGATTTTGAAAACCGTTACCTGCGCAAGGATGGCCAAATTGTCGATATTCAGTGGTGCGCACAATGGAATGCCACGGATAAGGTAAGGATCGCCGTCGCCCGTGATATTACCAAACATAAGGAGCAACTGAGTTTACTGCAAAACCTGGCTTTCTATGATCAGCTAACCCAACTTCCCAACCGGGCCCTCTGCAGTGATCGCCTCAGGCAGGCCTTGGCCAGGGCCAGACGCGAGCAGACCCAGTTGGCCTTATTGTTTGTCGATCTGGATAAACTCAAATACGTCAATGACACAGCCGGTCATCAAGCGGGCGACAGGCTATTGCTCAGAACCGCCCACTGCTTATCCGGCTGTGTGCGCGACTCGGACACAGTGTCCCGCTTCGGCGGGGATGAGTTTGTGGTGATCCTGGACGAGATAGAAGACGAAGACAAGGCGCTGATGATCGCCAACAAGATCTTGAGCCATCTGCGAACGCCGCCGGCCTCTTCGCTGCCAACGGCGGCAGATGACAGTTCCGTCATTCAGGCCAGCATAGGCGTCGCCACCTACCCCAAACACGCCCAGGATGAGCACAGCCTGCTGGCGGCCGCCGATCGCGCCATGTACCTCGCCAAGCGACTCGGCGGCGACAGGGTCCAGCTGGCACCGGATGCCAAACTCGGCATCCTGGATAACCTGTGACCCGTGGCACTGGCGGCACCCTTGGCACTGGCGGCAAAGCTGTGACTATGAGCAACGGTCATACAGCACTGCATCGCCTGCAGTGACTGGCACACTAAGCACTAAGCACTAATCACTAAGCACTAAGCACTAGGCACGCTTGGCCTTGGCGTCGACACTGAATTCACCTGCGCCATGCACATAAAGCATCAGCAGGCCTCCCGCCATGGCAAAATTCTTCATGAACATGATCATCTGCATCTGATCACCGAAGTTGCTGTGGAAGATAAGTGCCGCAACAATGCTGAATCCGGCCAGGGCCAGCGCCACCCAGCGGGTGAAAAATCCGGCGATCAGTGCCAGGCCGCCGACTATCTCCAGCAAGATCACCAGTGGCAACAAGGCACCCGGCAGCCCCATGGACTCCATATAGCCCTGAGTGCCGGCATAACCTGCACCGAGTTTACCTATGCCGGCCAACAGAAAAATATGCGCCAGCAACACCCGGGCGACTAATACTATGGCATTGTTCATCACTTCCTCCTTTTGTTTAAAAAAAAGCAACTTATCTGCCTAGCACTCTAAATATAGCAAACATGGGTAAAACCGGCCCCCTGGCCGGTATTTAACCAACAATAGCTGGAATAGGCCCGCCTGGGCCGAAACCTCACTCGCATATGCGACCGCCCTCGGCGGTATTAGCCGAATCACAACGGATGAAGGCCTTGCCCTGAGTATCCAGCATCCGTGCCTGCCAAGCCTTGTCCGGCCCCGTCTCTATGGACAGAAAGCCAAACTTGCCCTGGGCATTGCCCTGTGCCTCCTGCCCATCGATTTGGACGACAAAATCCTGGTTCGCCTGGGTCGAGCCTAAGCTGACGCCGCTGTTGCCAACCACGAGTTGCGGCGGGCGCTGGGCGGTCGCGGCAAAGGTCAGCGACTGGTAGCTATGCATGTGACCTGACAGGGACAGGGCCAGCTGCGGCGGCAGTTTGCCCGCCGGCGTCTGCGCCAGCGCCGTCTGCAACATCTTGTTCAGGGTTTGGCTCGGTCCAGAAACGCCCCATAGCGGCCTGTGGGTCATCAGCCAGATGGGCTCGTCCGGCAACGCGGCCGCAGCCTGTTGCAACTGTTCGAACTGGGCCTGGTATTGCGCCGTCAGGGCATTGGCGCTCCTGTCGTCACAGGCGTTGGCCGAATCCAGCACCCATAGCTGCAGCTTATCCAGGCTCAGGCGGTAGGGTGCCAGCAGCTTGATATGGCCAGCAGCCTTTGGCGGCGGCGAGTCGAACTGGCCCTGCGCCGGGCAAGATTGCTGCGCTATGCCACCTGGCAGCGCCGAGCCTGGGCCGAGAAAATAGAACCAACCTGGGCCTGCCCTGCTGCATAACTCATGGTTGCCGCGGGCGAAGACCCAGGGCGCGCTGGCCAAAAGCCCTTTTGCCGGCAGGAAGAAGTCCTCATACCAGGTCTGCCAGTTGTCCGGTTTGGGACTGCCAGCGGCATTCTGGCTGTAATAGGTTTCATCCAGGCCACAGGATGGCCCGCCATAGTCGTCGTCGCCGGCATCATAGGCGTATATGTCGTTGGCGATACTGCCGCCGGTACCGCGATAGTTGTAATCCCCCATATGCAGGATCAGGCTGCCCTGCCCCCCTGGTGCCTGTAACTTAAGCCCCTGTTGTGCCAAAGTCGCGAAAGGCTCGGCCGCAGTTCCCGCCGCACATACCTCGCTCTTGCAACCGGAATCGCCATATACCAGCACATGCCTGGCCCCCAGGGTCACGGCGGCGAGACTTATGTCGCCGCTGACCGAGTGATAGCCGATCCCGGCGGCGATTTTGGCCTCGCACAGGGTCACGGGGAAATTGCCCGTGTCCGGGTGCATTCCGCGTACTTTGGTCTGTATCCTGCTGCCGTCGTCGCCCTCGAGGACGGGACAGAGGCCATCCTCTGTATGGACACCGGCCTGGATCACCCTGGCATAGATGAGCGTCGCGCCATCGTCGGCCGGCGCCAGCAGGCTATAGGCGGCATAGACGGTCGCGGCCGGGCGAGCCTCATAGGACTGCCCTGCCGGCGAGTCGTCTTGCCGGCCGCAAGCGCTCAGCAAGACGGCGGCTACCGCCATGGAAACAACCGGCCCGGCGCTTAGCCTTGGCCATTTCGGCGTAAACAAATGCTGCATAGTGGATCCCTTCCCTTGGTTAGTTTCCGGAACTCGGTACTGCCTGCCTCTGCGCCTTGTTAGCCCAGAAGCCGGCCAACATGGCGCCCGACAGATTATGCCAGATAGAAAATATAGCACTGGGGATGGCCGCCATGGGGCTGAAAAACTTGATGCACAGCGCCGTCGCCAGGCCGGAGTTTTGCAGCCCCACCTCGATGGAGATGGTCTTGCAGACGCTATGCTCGAACCCCAACAAGCGGCAGCAAGCGTAGCCGAGCGCCAACCCCATGCCATTATGTAAAAATACCGCCAGCAGTATGATGGGGCCGACGCTGTCGAACTGGCTGGCATTCAGGGCGACGATAATCATGATGGCCATGACTATCGCCAGCACGGACACCAGAGGCAATGCCGGAGCGACTCTGCCGACCAGCGGCCTGAAGCTATGGTGAATGAACACTCCAACCCCGACGGGCAGCAGCACTATCTTCACCAGGCTCATCAGCATGCCGGTGAAGGGAATGGCGATCATCTCATCGAGCAAGAGATGGATGAGCAGCGGCGTCAGCAGCACCCCGGCGAGGGTCGACAGCGCCGTCATGCTGATAGACAGGGCCACATCCCCCTTCGCCAGGTAGCAGACGACATTGGATGCCGTGCCCCCCGCCACACTGCCCACCAGCACCATGCCGATCGTCAGCTCGCGATCCAGCCCCAGCAACAGACTGATGCCCAGGGCACTCAGTGGCATTATGCTGAATTGCAGCACCAGCCCGGTCAACACCGCCTTCTTCCGGGTCAATGCCCGGGAAAAGTCCGCCAGGCTGAGCGTGAGCCCCATGGACAACATGATGATGACCAGCAGCGGCACTATCAGGAACTTGAGCCCGCTAAACCAAGCCGGCAGCCAATAGGCCGTCATGGCACCGAACAGCGCCAGGAGGGGAAACAGCCGGTTCACCTTTGCCTGCATAGTAAGCCTTCAAAAACATTATGTTAGTTAATTGTTACTTGCAGATGATACAGCAGCCAAGCCGATAGGCAAGTGAGTCATATAAGCCCAGGGTAATAAGCCCAGAGTAATAAACTCGGAGTAATAAACCCAGAGTATGGATCGGCGAAGGGCAAGCGCGGTAGCCAGCGTCACACTCGGGATCTCGTCCTTGACCGTCAACACGGCAGAGGAGCATGTCGCCCACAACGACATTGGCAACTCACCAAAGCCCACATGGCATTTGGCGATCGTCTCACTCTCACTAAAAATCTTTATTCTGACCCGGCCTTTTCCAGCTTCGGCTTGCTTTCGAGCACCAACGCATCGAAAAGGCTAACCCAATCAGCCTCCAGGCGTTAGATCTTTGCCCTCCACGGCGGAGACGAGTCGATGCCCGAATAGCTGGCGGCAATGGCCCAAGAGGCATGGGCATATGCCAGTGTAGAGACAGATATTTGAGGTTAACGCGCTGTCGACGCTTCGATGCTGTCGATGCTGCCAAGAACCAGAACAGATCACTCCTTGAGCCCCATCAATTTTAATTTACGATACAAGGCATTACGGCTGATCCCCAAGCGTTTGGCGCATTGACTCACATTGCCATCACAGGCCTGGTACGCCTGCAGTACATTGCTGTAAATCGCCTCATTCAAGGAGTCCGAATTCACTGCTGCACTCCTTTGCCGCGACGCGCCGCTTTCCCCTAGCAAGGGGGATCCGGGGCTTTGCCCCAGGCCCGCCTCAGGCTCTCCCTGTAACGGCTCGGCTTCTAATGCCGGGCCAGCTAATTTTGCGGCGAGGTAATCGGGGAGATGCTGCCAACTTAGGGTGTCATCCCCCTCGGCCATCAAACAGGCCACCTGCATGAGATTATCTAGCTCACGCAAGTTTCCCGGCCAATGGTGCTGCATCAGTTGCCCCAAGAGTTCGGGGCAGATGGCCTGCGCAGCAATGCGATGCTTGCGGTGCAATTTATGTATGATGCGCTCGATATCCTGCCGCTCACGCAATGCAGGCAAGCACACTTGCAGACCATTAAGCCGATAGAATAAATCCTGCCGAAACAGTCCCTGGGCCACCTGTTGTTCCAAATCCATGTGGGTCGCGGCAATAATTTGGATATCGACTTTGAAGCTTTGATTGCTGCCAACGGGAACGACTTCGCGCTCCTGCAACACCCTGAGCAAACGACTCTGGGCCGCGAGCGGCATTTCACCTATTTCGTCCAGAAACAAGAAGCCGCCGTGGGCCTGGCGAATTTTGCCTATAAACCCGGTACGGTTCGCCCCTGTGAAGGCGCCGGCCTGATAACCAAAGAGTTCAGACTCCACCAATTCGGCAGGCAATGCCGCACAGTTCACCGCCACCAAGGGCCCGGCACGGCGCGCACTCCGGGCGTGCAGTTTTTTGACAAATTGCTCTTTGCCCACCCCGGTTTCACCGAGCACCAGCAGTGGAATTTGCTTGGTAATCACCTTATTGGCATACAGCCAGGCACGCTCGAGCAGAGGATCACGGAATCGAACGCCCAATGGGTTGGGCGCTTTATCCGTCATAGCAACACGCCGCTTTGCACCCGGAATATTCAAGGCCTGAGTCTGTAAATGCAGCGCCAAGTGCCGATTGAAGCCACAGGTACGACTCCAATTGCCCCCTAAATACTGGTCGACGGCATCGCCCACCTTGGCGTGGTTAAGCAATTGTTTCGCCATGGGATTACAACCCACTATGCGGCCATCTCGGTCGGCAATCACTATGCCCTGCCAACCCGAATTCAGCAAATTTGGCTGCGCCGCCAGATCGATTCGATAGTGGCTATCGGGCAAATGACACAGGAGCGCTGTCTCAACCTGCTGCGCCAGGCTCGACACCAACATTAAGGTCTGCTGCGTATGCCTTTGCTGCTCGCTGGTGATGTCTATCACCCCGAGCATCTCACCTTGGGGGGAAAATATCGGGCAAGCGGTACAACTCATGAAACGGTTCTGGCGAATAAAATGTTGCTCGCCCACCACGGAAACCGCTTGTTTTGCCGTCAGTGCAGTACCTATCGCATTCGTGCCCTTGTATTGTTCGAGCCAATTGACCCCGATATCCAAGGCAACATCGGCCAGCTTAGTGGAATAATGGCTCACGCCCCAGTGCCTAAGCACATAGCCGTCGGCATCCGAGAGCAGCAGCCGGCTATTGGAATGGGCCATCAACTGATTGAACAAGGGCAAGGCATGGGACTGAACTAAGGCTATGAGCATCTGATATTGCTCATGCTTCTGCTTTAACTCGCTGGCGTCCAGCCTTAATTCCCGGGACGACTGATACTCTGACAGGCCGGCGCCGATGCTGCGCTGCCACGAATCGGCCAACCAAGCCTGTGTCGATGGTAAATGCGGTTTAACTGTCATAGCCGTGCCCCCGGGCGCTGTTCCAATTCGGCACACTTGCCATGTGCCATTCGATGACAAAGAGACCTCAGGGCAAGCTGCTATCCTTGAGCGCCCATGCTGATTCGAATCTGCAAAATCAGCTTTTCATCATACTGTTAGCACAACAAGTGTACAACTCTTGCCAGTTTGGCACTCTCCTTGCGAGGCATCCCAAGTATGCAGCCTCTGCTGTTGCATAAGAGAACACTAAGCCAATCAATAGGATTGGCTCAATAGCCGCACCCATAAAATACAAGAAGGCATCCACAGGAGATGCCTCAACAAGACTCACTTGCCTAGGCGCAGGACGTAAAAATCCCTGTCGCTACCGCATGCCATCCACAAGAAGGAATGATTCTATGATTTATGCTCAACCCGGAACCCCAGGCGCACTGGTTAACTTTAAAGAAAAATACGCCAACTTCATCGGTGGTAAATGGGTCGCCCCGGTCAATGGTAAATACTTCGACAATCGCTCACCCGTGAATGGCCAAAACTTCTGTCAAATTCCGCGCTCCGACGCTCAGGATATTGAATTGGCATTGGATGCCGCCCATGCGGCTAAGGATGCTTGGGGTAAAACCTCTGTCACCGAGCGCTCGAACCTGTTGCTGCGCATCGCAGATAGGGTCGAGCAAAACCTCGAATTCCTGGCCGTGGCCGAAACCTGGGAAAACGGTAAAGCCGTGCGTGAAACCCTGAATGCCGACTTGCCTTTATTCGTCGACCACTTCCGCTACTTTGCAGCTTGCATCCGGGCACAGGAAGGCAGCGCCGCCGATATCGATGACAATACAGTGAGCTATCACTTCCCCGAGCCTTTGGGCGTGGTCGGCCAAATCATCCCTTGGAATTTCCCTCTGTTGATGGCGGCATGGAAAATCGCGCCGGCTCTGGCCGCAGGTAACTGTGTGGTGCTCAAACCCGCCGAACAAACACCCGTGTCGATTCTGGTATTAGTCGAACTTATCGAAGACCTATTACCAGCGGGTATTCTCAACATAGTCAACGGCTTTGGCGCCGAGGCGGGACAAGCGCTCGCCACCAGCAAACGCATAGCCAAATTGGCCTTTACCGGCTCGACCGAAATTGGCTATCACATTTTAAAATGCGCCGCCGAATCCTTGATCCCGTCGACGGTTGAGCTGGGTGGCAAGTCACCTAACGTGTATTTTTCCGATGTGATGGACCACGAGGACGAGTATTTAGATAAGGCCGTCGAGGGTATGTTGCTGGCCTTCTTCAACCAAGGCGAGGTCTGTACCTGTCCATCCAGGGTGTTAATCCAAGAGTCGATTTACGATCGCTTCATCGAAAAAGTGCTCGCCCGTGCCCAAAGCATCAAGCAAGGCGATCCCTTGGATACTGAGACTCAAGTCGGTGCCCAAGCGTCCCAAGAACAGTTCGACAAGATCTTAAGTCACCTGGCCATAGGTAAGAATGAAGGCGCGGAAGTCCTGTTGGGCGGCACCCTTTGCCAACTCGAGGGTGCCCAGAGCCAAGGCTATTACATCAGCCCAACGATCATGAAGGGCCACAATAAGATGCGTATCTTCCAGGAGGAGATCTTCGGTCCTGTGATTTCGGTCACCACCTTCAAAGATGAAGCCGAAGCGCTGGCGATCGCTAACGATACCGAATATGGCTTAGGCGCAGGCGTGTGGACGCGGGATATGAACAGGGCCCAACGCATGGGACGTGGCATTCAGGCTGGCCGCGTTTGGATTAACTGTTACCACGCCTATCCGGCCCACGCGGCCTTTGGCGGCTACAAAAAATCCGGCATCGGCCGTGAAACCCACAAGATGATGCTCAACCATTATCAAAATACCAAGAACCTCTTGGTCAGTTACGATGTGAACCCCTTGGGCTTCTTCTGAGTGACTTCTTCTGAGTGACTTCTTCTGAGTGACTTCTTCTGAGTGACTTATTCTAAGTGACTCATCCAAGTGATTAATCTGCAGCGGCGCTACATAAGAAAGGGCGAATAGCCCTTTCTTCCTATAGGATTGCCAGATGTTAAGCATGCCGGGTGTCCTCGTTTCTTTCTAGTTTCTCTTGTGAAGATGGCGACTTTTTTGGACCAAAAAAGGTGACAGCTTTGCCAAATCCGCGTGCTTTGATTTGTTAGGCATTTGTACCAACGACTTTAACTGATGTTTGTTTCTTGGAACTAAGCTTCTTCTCTATATCTCGCTTTTGTTTTTCTAGTGTTTCAGCCTCAAGCCTGGAGCCCCATATGTAGTAAAGACGCAGGGTGGCAGAAAACCTGCGACCATCATTACTTAGAGGGATTAGTATTGGAGCCATCATTTGCATTGAATCACAGAATGTAGAGCCTAAAGACAAATAAGCTATTTTTTCGTCAGCTACGCCAGACGCAAAATACGTGCTAAAGCTTTCCATGGCATTTGCGACACTAACGAACTCTGATCCCGCTTTTATAAGCTCTTGTAAATCGAAATCTTCTTTAGGGGGAATGACCTTGATGGAATCACCCTCAAACTCAATTTCGAACTTGTCGAGGAAGTTTATTTCTTCTCCCTTAAGCTTTATTTTAAGAGCAGACTGTAGTGGAATTATCTTATCTGCATAGACAGTTACCTGTTCGGAGGTTAGTTTTAAAGCATCTCTTTTAGAAGAAACCCTTAATGATCTCTTTTGTTCCTCCATTTGCTCCTTCGCAACTTTAATTTGAGAAAGCGCTAGGTATGCAATAACCGCAATGGCAGGGCCACTTAGAAAATATAAAAACTCTAGACAATCTTTAATTATTTCCACATTGATCCCCACGGGTGCCTAACGCCTACAATAAGGTGTGCCAACACTGAACTAGCCAAACACACCGAACTTCAAACCAAAAATGCCGAGTGTAATGCATCACCTTGATTGTTTTGTTATATTTTTATTCTCCGAAGAACTTCGTAACCAGTTCTGATTTCTTTTTTTCAATTTCTTCGATCAACTCATGTGTAACATTAGATTTAAAAGAATCAGAAACAAACACTCTTATGAAATACTTTATTGATTGATATTTGTCCAATTTATCCCCACTATCTGAAAACTTATTTATCTCATAACCTCCAGATAAGTCTTTACCCAACAACTTAATTTCTGTTTTATCAATATCTTTGAATGCATTATCTGTCATTATATCAATAGCAAACATATATGAAGGAAGATGACTTGAAATCAAAGTGAACAACTCATCTTTTAACGTCGAAGTGAAATCTTTATTTACGGCATCAACAATTTTTAAATTTTTAGGATATATTTTTGATTCGTATTCTTTCGACCATGGAACTCTGTTAATTATATCGGCTAATATAGCTTCGCCTATTCCAGGGTTTTCACTATCAAATACAAACTCTGGCAGTTGCTCATGTAGAAAGTAATCATCTGAATTTTTTATATAGAAGCTTTCAAGTTGTTCAGATTTACTTTCTGGGTTAGCACTATCAGGCTCATAGAATGTGAATAAATTCAACCCTTCACCTGATTTGTTTTTCTTTGCTATATCGCAGACATTGCCAAGCATAGCAGAAAATGCTCTGTTGGTTTTGTGGTAATATACCTGCCCAAATAGACTTGCTCTTGAATTTATAAATTCGACTACAGAATCAATACCACTTTCTTTATATGCAAGATATACCTTGTTGCCATTGATAACAGGAACAATAGACATGAATAATCGATTATAGTCATACACTCCACATTTTACGCCTGAGAAATAACTATCTCTTAATAAATAATCCATTCTATCAGCATCAATTGGGCATGAAGAAATGACAGATGTAAACAGAGGAAGAATATCAAGCACCCCCGCATTAAGATTAACCATTATTTCCTTATCTTTATACTCACCTTCAATAATCTTCATCACATTATCGATGTTGATTTGCTCACGATACTTTTCATCAAGGCTATTATAAATAATTTTTACGAAGATGATTGAAATATGCTCATGCTCAATATTTGAACCATCTTTTATCATGTCAAAAACATCGCAAAAATCATCACCGAGATGAACTTCTAGATCTTCTTTCTGACACATAAATGAATCAAATTGATGAGACATAGGGCCGTGACCAATATCATGTAAAAGTGCTGCAAGTCTTAATTCTTGAATGTTAGCTAACGATAGGCTATCGATACCATCAAAGATATGACCATCTTTATATTTACTCTGATATCTATATGAGTTTAATTTTAAATTTTTTAAAATTTCATACGATAAGTGCATAACACCTAATGAATGTTCAAATCTACTATGCATTGCTGATGGGAATACCTTATACAAGAAGGTATTTTGCTTGATATTTCTAAGCCTCTGAAATAAAGCATGGTCAACGAATTGTAGCTCCAATTTAGTTAGTCTAATAATCCCGTGAATTGGGTCTAAAATTTTTCCAGTTAATAATTTATCAAATTCCATCCTAAACCCTTATTAATAAAGATAAATAGTCAAAAAAATATAACATTTAAATAGTCCGCATGCGCATATGTACATTGATAAGACTCAATCCAGACTAGCACAAGCGACTGTTATGTAAAGTATAAAGCATCATTTTCACTCCAAGCGCTCCGGCTATACACGCATGCGCGTTTGTATAAATAACCAGGCCTAGTTAAGCAAGCAAAGACGCCCACTATTTGTGGCTCTGACCAGAATGAAGAACAAGTGCTGGGACATATATGGTCACCTTGGGTTTAGCAAGGTTAATGTCCATTTCTTGTCCAAATCCGTTTGCGTCGTTCGATAGTTCACCTTTCACAATAGGGCGTGGTTGTTAATGGTTGGCGGTCTTGCGAC
>NZ_JAAXYH010000006.1 GCF_012911865.1 Shewanella salipaludis | reverse complement strand
TATCCCCTAGGGGATTCGAACCCCTGTTACCGCCGTGAAAGGGCGGTGTCCTAGGCCTCTAGACGAAGGGGACCCTGGACTTAACATTTCTAACTTAGTTACCGCATGTTAAGGCGGTGTCCCAGGCGCTCTCTTCTAAAACCGAAGGAAACTCTGGAGTTAACATTTCTAACTTGCATTACCGCATGTTAAGGCGGTGTCTCTTAACACTCTCTTCTAAATATCGAAGTTGAGCAGGACCAAATTTAAAAGCGTAATTTACAAGACTAAATTACTTGGTGGAGCTAGACGGGATCGAACCGTCGACCTCTTGCATGCCATGCAAGCGCTCTCCCAGCTGAGCTATAGCCCCAAGTAAATAACTTACTCTTTACTACGCTTTTAAATCACATTTGAGTGCATCGCCGACGCTTGCCAGCTTGTGTCTCAAGTGCGTGGCGCATTCTATGCAGCACACCCAAATGTGTCAACTCGTTTTTTTAGGAATTTATTCTATCTGCTACAAATTCAATCGCTTTGGAGATTCTTTGCTCAGAACGGGCTTTTCCGATGAGAAACAAGGTCAAATCTAGACCAGGTGACTGCCCTGCCCCGGTAACGGCAACCCGCAGCGGCATACCGACCTTGCCCATGCCAACCTCTAATTCGGTGGCGGTATCTTCGATCGCCTGATGAATCGCTTCCTGGGTCCATTCGCTTAGGGCGGCAATCTTCTGCTGCACTAACTTGAGCGGCTCCAGCGCAACCCCACGCAGATGTTTCTTGGCCTGGGCTTCATCGAACTCACTGAAGTCTTCATAGAAGTAACGGCTCGAGGCCGCCAGCTCCTTCAGGGTCTTGGCGCGTTCGGATAAGGCGGTGACGACCTCGGCCAAGGCCGGCCCATTGCTGGTATCGATTTTTTGCTCGTCCATATGCCATTGCAAATGGCTGGCAACATACTCGGGCGCCAGACTCTTTATATAGTGCTGATTCAACCACAGCAATTTCTCGGTATTAAAGGCCGAAGGGGCCTTATTGATGTCGCTCAACTTAAACAGTTGCTTCATCTCGTCGAGAGTGAAGATCTCCTGATCCCCATGGGACCAACCCAGACGCACCAGGTAATTAAGCAGCGCTTCGGGTAAATAGCCATCATCACGGTATTGCATCACGCTCACGGCACCGTGGCGTTTGGACAACTTGGCGCCATCATCACCCAGGATCATCGACACATGGGCATATTCAGGGATAGGTGCCCCCAGGGCTTTGAGTATGTTTATCTGTCTTGGGGTGTTATTGATATGGTCTTCACCACGCACCACACAAGTGATCCCCATGTCCCAATCGTCGACCACGACGCAGAAGTTATAGGTAGGCGTACCTTCGCTGCGGGCTATGATGAGATCGTCCAGCTCCTCGTTGGCAAACTCAATGCGACCACGGACATGGTCGTCAAATACCACAGAACCTTCCAATGGATTCTTGAAACGCACCACAAAAGGCTCATCCGTGTCACGGGGGGCCAGGTTGCGACAGCAGCCATCGTACTTCTGTTTTTCGCCCCTGGCGGCTTGTTCATCACGCAGTGTCTCTATGCGCTCGCGTGAGCAATAACATTTATAGGCTGTGCCCTGCTCCAACATCTGAGCAATGATTTCATTGTAACGATCGAAACGTTTTGTCTGGTAATACGGCCCCTCATCCCAGGTCAAGCCCAACCACTGCATGCCATCGAGAATGGCATCGCAGGCTTCCTGGCTGGAACGTTCGAGATCTGTATCTTCGATACGCAGCACAAACTCACCCTTGTTGGCGCGGGCATGTAACCAGGAGTAGAGTGCGGTGCGGGCGCCGCCAACATGTAAAAAGCCGGTAGGGCTTGGAGCAAAACGCGTCTTAGTTGTCATAATGGGACACTAACCTATATAAATAGTCTGTAAAAAGACTGTCACTATCAAAGGGGGCCATTCTAACAGCCAAACCTGCCACTGGAAATGCCACTCTTAATGCCTCAAGCAAATTCTCCGCTGCGCCACTCAAGCGTCGCCACTCTGTCAGAGTGTAGGAACTGGCATAGCCATAGAAAAAGCGGCAAATATAGGAGTAGAAGCAATAAAAGCAAAAGCAGAGGTAATAAAAGCAGAAGCAGTACTCTGGCCGTAATTGAGCGTTATCAATAGCGCCCCTGTCACTCGATACAGAGAAAACAGCCCAGGCGCCGATAGACTCAGCCTGTCGGCGACTGCCACTCATCCCGGCAAAATTTGCCAGCTTGGAGCGCACTCGGGCCCATATAAACCCCAGATAGTTAATGGGCTGCCCAACAAAGCATCAAGGCGGATAAAATTAATACGCTCAATGCTTTTTATCTAAAAAAGCGTTGACAGTGGAGACGCCCCACCTATAATACGGCTCCACACAGCGAGGTCGATTAGCTCAGCTGGGAGAGCACCTCCCTTACAAGGAGGGGGTCACTGGTTCGAGCCCAGTATCGACCACCATATCTTTTAAGTAAAAGGCATGGTTTTACAAAGTGTTATATCCCAGGTCGCTTAGCTCAGCTGGGAGAGCACCTCCCTTACAAGGAGGGGGTCACTGGTTCGAGCCCAGTAGCGACCACCATATAACCCTTAGTTTGCAGTGTGAGAGTATTCCCAGGTCGTTTAGCTCAGCTGGGAGAGCACCTCCCTTACAAGGAGGGGGTCACTGGTTCGAGCCCAGTAACGACCACCATATTTTGGTATAAATACTCGACAATATGAAGAATTCCCAGGTCGTTTAGCTCAGCTGGGAGAGCACCTCCCTTACAAGGAGGGGGTCACTGGTTCGAGCCCAGTAACGACCACCATCTTCAGTCAATAAGTTACAAACTGTCGTCATAGACAGGAAATCCCAGGTCGTTTAGCTCAGCTGGGAGAGCACCTCCCTTACAAGGAGGGGGTCACTGGTTCGAGCCCAGTAACGACCACCATCTTCAGTCAATACGTTACAAACTGTCGCCATAGACAGGAAATCCCAGGTCGCTTAGCTCAGCTGGGAGAGCACCTCCCTTACAAGGAGGGGGTCACTGGTTCGAGCCCAGTAGCGACCACCATTTTCTGCCATTTTCTCGCTTCATCCCCCTGTCAGTCGTCTATGCTTTACACATGTGAAGGCATAGGGGTTTTCTGATGGCAAATGTCAGCCAATCGGCATCTTTAGATAATATCGCCGCCTACTTGAAATTAACCCATGACTGTGACGATGAAACCGCCTTGAGAGAGGCCAGGGAAGTCATGCAAAATCTCGTCACCATGCGCCAAAAAGGCTTCATAAACGGCTGGTATTTTGATGAACAGGGCCATTTGGAACTCTTACCCAGCGATGCCATCCTAAAACGCATAGATCCACAGAAATAGTCCCGTGGGTTCAGCCGCTTGCATGCAAAAAAAACCAACCACGCAACAGCAGCTCCTGTAGTCAGGCCTCAATGGCAGGCCCTCGTCAATCTGGTTTCAGCAGCCAGTAGCTCAGCCAAAGATCGAATCAAAAACCTAGACAAAAAAATTAACTCAATAAATTCATGTTATTACGGTTATTCAACTTAGGAGAACAGCTACCTCCAGACAATTAAGTAAAGTTTTTTATTTACTTAATCAAGGCTAACTGCAATAGTATCGGACATAGCAGATCCGAGCCGATAATAAGATGAATACCACAGAAATCCAAGATAACGCCCAACAGATACTGGCTGTCACCCTATTGGTCACCCTGATCAGCGTGGCCGGTATCGCCTTACCCTACCCCATACTGGCGCCCTTGTTTTCCGAGGCCAGTTCACCCCTGACCCAGTTTATGCAACTGCCGCCCGAGCTCCTGCTCGGCATAGTGCTCGGCATCTATCCGCTGGGCATCATCATAGGCAGCAGTTTCATCGGCGCCTTATCGGATCACCTCGGCCGCAAACGCGTTCTCTCGCTAACCTTGCTCGGCAGTGCCCTAGGCTATGGCCTGACCGGCCTGGCCGCCGCCTCGGGCAATTTCCTGCTGTTTTGCCTGGCCAGGCTACTGACAGGGATCTGCGAAGGCAATATCGCCATCGCCCGGGCGATCGCCACAGATTTGCACCCCAAGATAGATAAGCTGCGCAGTTTTTCACTCATCAGCGCCATGGGCTATGGCGGCTACCTGCTGGGGCCACTCGTCGGCGGCCAACTCGCCTTTGCCGGCACAGAAGTGGTGTTTTACCTGGCGGCATTGGCATGTCTCGTCTGCACCCTGTTATCCCATGGCCTGTTACCCAAGGCACTCGATGCCAGAGTCCAGCATGCCGACAAGGGCTCGAGCCTGGTGCTGCTGAAAGATGCGCAACTGCGGCGCTTCTTTCTGCTGTATCTGCTGCTGACTCTGGGCGTCAACATCTACTATGAATTCTATCCCCTGTGGCTGGTACAGCAGCAGGACTACAGTGCTGTCGGCATCAGCTGGGCGACTGTGTTTCTGACCAGTTGCATGATAGCCACCAGCTTGATGTTCAATCCCAGGTTACAACGCCGCTTCAGCCAGGCACAGGCAGGGCTCTTGGGCATGCTGCTGTTCAGCCTGGCGTTGGCCATGCTGCCTGCCAGTGGCCACTTCAGCTTCCTGCTTTGTTTTGCCTTGATGGGCATGGGTATCGCCATCTACAACGGCTTTCTCCCCGCCTATATCTCCACCGCCTATGAGCATAGGGCCCAAGGCCAGTTGATGGGCATGCTGGTGACCATCTTCTGCGTCGGCAACCTGCTGGCGGCCATCATCGGCAGCCTGCTGTCCTTGCTGGCGGTGCAGTGGGCACTCTTGGTCGGTGCCATCACAGTGCTGCTGGCCTGTATGGTGTTTTTTCATGGCCATTTCAAGGCCGGCTTATGGCAAGCCAAGGTTGCAATGGCACAAGAAACAGCCTTACCCCGCCACTGATCTCCGCCATGGCCCATGGGTGGTTATCCACCCATGGGCCATGCTTGTGTGAGCGTTCCCCCACCCATCCAATCCCTCCGGCTTTTTGACAACAAATCAACTACACTTTTACAACCAACGGGTTATAGCTCAGTTAATTCACTTGGCGCGCTATTTGCCTATCGTTAGTCAGACCTCATGGAAATCAAGGCAGTATTCCTACTCAAAGCTGCCCAGTCGCAGCACCGAGGCCAACATCCTAATAACTATATAAGGGAACTCAAGATGACAAAGCTACAAGACAAGATCGGCAAACAGCCACTCAAAGCCATGATGAAGATCGCCACCCTCGCCTCCATGTTGACACTGAGCCTGAATGTGTTTGCCGCGCCGGTGGAAATCAAGTTCTCCCACGTGGTGGCAGAGAATACCCCCAAGGGACAGATGGCGCTTAAGTTCAAGGAACTGGTGGAGCAACGTCTGCCGGGCGAATATAAGGTCAGCGTATTCCCCAACTCCCAGCTGTTTGGCGACAACAACGAATTAGCCGCACTCTTGCTCAACGACGTGCAATTGGTAGCGCCTTCGCTGTCGAAATTCGAACGTTACACCAAGAAGCTACAGGTATTCGATCTGCCTTTCCTGTTCGAAGACATGGCCGCGGTCGACCGTTTCCAACAGAGTGAAGCAGGTCAGAAGCTGTTGACCTCCATGAGACGCAAGGGTTTGCTTGGACTGGGGTACTTGCATAACGGTATGAAGCAGTTCTCGGCCAACGACCCCCTGACCCTCCCAAGCGACGCCAAGGGCAAGAAGTTCCGCATCATGGCCTCGGATGTCATCGCCGCCCAGTTTGACGCCGTCGACGCCATTCCGGTGAAGAAGCCCTTCTCCGAAGTCTTCACCCTGCTCCAGACTCGCGCCATCGATGGCCAGGAGAATACCTGGTCGAACATCTACTCGAAGAAATTCTACGAAGTTCAGTCCCACATCACAGAGAGTAACCATGGGGTATTGGACTATATGATTGTCACCTCGGATGCCTTCTGGAATAGCCTGCCGAAAGACAAGCGCCAGATCATCAAAGATTCATTGGATGAAGCCATCGCCCTGGGCAATAAGATTGCCATGACCAAGAACGAAGAAGACAAACAAGCCATTCTGAACTCCAAACGCACCCAGCTGGTCACCCTCACGCCGGCCCAGCGTCAACAATGGGTCGCCATCATGAAACCTGTTTGGGCTAAATTTGAAGATAAGGTCGGCAAAGACGTCATCCGTGCCGCCGAAGCCGCCAACAACAAGTAATGTCTGATGCCACGGTAGCGCAAGCGCTGCCGTGGCTCTGTCAATTCGAAGGAGTAGCAGAGTGATATCGCGAATTTTTGGCTATTTTGAAGAAGGCTTTCTCAACCTGCTCATCACCATGATGACATTACTGGTGTTTGCAGAAGTGATAGCCCGATTTTTCTTTAACAGTGGTTTCCTGTGGATCCAGGAGCTGACCCTGACCCTGAGCGGCTGGTTTGTGCTGTTCGGCATGTCCTATGGCGTCAAGGTCGGGGCCCACATAGGGGTCGATGTGTTCACCAAGAGCCTGGCGCCCCTGCCCCGCAAACTGACGGCGCTGCTGGCCTCCTTCATCTGCCTGGTGTATTGCGCCATGTTCCTCAAGGGCAGCTGGGACTACCTGTCACAGATGTATCAGACAGGCGTGCCGATGGAAGACATCAACTTCCCTGCCATGCTGTTGCAGCAGTTGGATGCCGATTTCGCCTGGGAAAAATTGCGTATCGATGTCGAAGACGGCGCCGTGCCGATTTGGATGTCACAAAGCATACTGATCATCGGCTTTTCCATGCTGGCATGGCGCTTTGTCGAACTCTTCATCGCCATCCTTTATGGTCGGGCCACAGGTTTTCACCTGGCCGATGAGGCCAAGGACAGCATGCATTTGCTGGACGATGACCAGACTGACGACTCGGATGACACCACAGAACAGAAAAACAGCAACAAGAATAACAAGGTGGAATAATGACGATCGCGACGCTTTTTTTAACCTTATTTATCTGCATGTTTCTCGGCATGCCTATCGCCATCGCCTTAGGCTTCTCCAGCATGCTGACTATCATGTTGTTTTCCAGTGACTCATTGGCATCCATAGCACTCAAACTCTATGCCTCCTCGTCGGAGCATTATACCCTGCTGGCAATCCCCTTCTTCATCCTGTCGTCGGCCTTCCTGTCGACCGGCGGGGTCGCGAGGCGGATCATCGACTTTGCCATGGACAGCGTAGGTCATATTCGTGGCGGCCTGGCGATGGCGTCGGTGATGGCCTGCATGCTGTTTGCCGCCGTATCCGGCTCCTCGCCGGCAACGGTCGCCGCCATTGGCTCCATCGTGATTGTCGGCATGGTCAAGGCCGGTTATCCGGAGAAATTCGCTGCCGGGGTGATCACCACTTCGGGCACCCTGGGCATTCTCATCCCGCCCTCCATCGTCATGCTGGTGTATGCCGCCGCCACCGAAGTGTCGGCCGCCCGCATGTTCATGGCGGGTTTGATCCCCGGACTCATGATGGGCTGCCTGCTGATGCTGGCCATCTATATCGTCGCCAGGATCAAGAAGCTGCCATCCATGCCCTTCCCCGGTATCAGGAAACTCGCCCTCTCCAGTGCCAAGGCCATGGGCGGACTGGCACTGATAGTCATAGTGTTGGGGTCCATCTATGGCGGTATCGCCAGTCCGACCGAAGCGGCAGCGGTGGCAACGGTTTATGCCTATCTTATCGCCGTATTCGGTTACCGCGACATAGGCCCGTTGAAACAGGTGGCCTGGCACAATGCCGGTGAGTCCTTGCCCAGAGCGGCCCTGCGTAACCTGGGACAGATGTTGCTGGCGTTGATAAAGACTCCGATAGACAAAGAGATCCGTCATGTGGTGCGTGATGGTGCCAAGGTCAGCATCATGTTGCTGTTCATCATAGCCAACGCCATGTTGTTCGCCCACGTGCTGACCACGGAGCGCATTCCGCATATCATAGCCGAAGCCATAGTGGGCATGGGGCTGCCGGCCTGGGGTTTCCTCATCATAGTCAACCTCTTGTTGCTGGCAGCAGGTAACTTCATGGAGCCTTCGGCCATCTTGTTGATCATGGCCCCTATCCTCTTCCCCATCGCCACCCAGCTCGGCATAGATCCCATCCATCTGGGGATCATCATGGTGGTGAACATGGAGATAGGCATGCTGACGCCGCCGGTCGGCCTGAACCTGTTCGTCACCGCCGGCATCACAGGCCACAGCATGGGCTGGGTGATCAAGGCCTGCCTGCCCTGGTTGAGCCTGATGCTGGGCTTCCTGCTGTTGATCACCTATGTACCGCAGATCTCGCTGTTCTTGCCCGAGCTGATAGATAAACTGAGCGGCTATAACTGATAACACTGGTATTAATCCTTGATTAGTTCCCCCAATTGAGCGAGCCTTAACGGGCTCGCTGTTTTTCAGGCTGATTCACTATGTTATTGCCCACACTGTCACCATCCACACTGACACTATCCACACTGAAATCGTCCGCCAACCTCTTTTCCACCAAAGCGAAGAAACGCCTGCTGCTCTTTGTGATGCTGCTATGTGGTTTATTCGTGACCCTCAAGCTGACGCTCTGGTTCCACCAGCAGCAAGGTCAGGCGGCAATCCAGGCGCAGTCCAGGCAGCAGTTGAGCGAACTCATCGACTTCTACGATGCCGCCCTGTCGCGCTATGCCAATATTCCCCACGTGATGTCGGGCAACCCGCTGCTGGCCCAGACACTGCTCGGGGATGACGAGTTGCAGGTGCAACGCGTCAATGATTATTTCGCAGAAATGCAACAGGCCACCGAGGCGTCGGATATCTATTTGCTGGACGCCAAGGGCACAGCCGTCGCCGCCAGTAACTGGCAGCAAGGCTATTCCTTCATAGGCCAGAACTATGGGTTCCGCCCCTATTATCGCGAGGCCATCAAGGGCAAAACCGGCCGCTATTACGCCGTAGGCACGGCATCGAATAAGCGGGGCTTCTATTTCTCTTACCCCATTTACCACCAAGACAAGGTTTTGGGCGTGATAGTCGTCAAGGTCGACATCACAGACATAGAGAAGCAAAGCACGGGCATAGCGACCGCAGGTCAGTACGAATTCATCGTCACAGATCCCGAACAGGTGGTCTTCCTCTCCAGCATTGCCCAGTGGCGCCTGGGCTCCCTGGTCCCCTTGACCCAGGCCAGACAAACGGCGCTGACGGCATCCAGACGTTATGCCAACCGTCCCATAACCGAGCTGGATCTGATCCCCGAATACCGCCCAGGGACAGACGAGCGCGTCAGTGTCTATCGCCTGAAACTGGGCCAACAATGGCCTCGCTTCATGGAAACCCAGGGCGCCATGAGCAGCGCCGGCTGGCGGGTGCATATTCTGGCCCCGTTGGCGCCGCTGCAGCAATCCCTGGCACCGCAACTCTGGCTGGCGGCCAGCCTATACCTGCTGGTCGCCCTGGCGCTGCTGTTCGGTGCCGAGCGGCGGCGCAACCTGCAACGCATGCAGCTGGCCCAGAGCTGGCTGGAACAGCGCGTCGCCGAACGCACCCGTGAACTGCAGGCCACCAACCAGCAACTCAAAGACACCCAAGATCAACTGATCCAGGCGGCCAAGCTCACCGCCATCGGCAGCCTGTCGGCCAGTATCAACCATGAATTGAATCAGCCACTGGCGGCGCTGCGCAGTTACGCCCAGAACACCCAGACCTTTCTCGGCCGTAACCTGCTGGACAAGGCCGCCGACAACATTCGCATCATGATCGAACTCACCGACCGTCTGGCGGACATCATAGGCCAGTTCAAGAGCTTTACCCGCAAGAGTCAGGGCACAGAGGGCGCCGTCGATCTCGGCCAATGCATACAACAGGCATTGACCATAGTGCAGCCGGAAATCGACAAACAGGGCATAATGCTGACGTTGGAATCCGCCGCAGGCCGCTACCAGATATGGGGCGATAAGGTGCGCTTGCAGCAAGTGCTGGTGAACCTGATGAGCAATGCCATAGTCGCAATGCAACAATCCCATCCCAGGCACCTGGCGATCCGGGTCTGGGCCGGGGAAAAATTTCACATCAGTATCCAGGATACTGGCCCCGGGGTACGGGAAAGCCAGATGGAGAAAATTTTCGAGCCTTACTTCACCACCAATGAACGCCAGGGACTGGGTCTGGGCTTGTCCATCTCCAGGCGTATCATGGAGGCGATGAAGGGCCAGATCACCGTCGCCAACGCCGCCGAAGGCGGGGCCATTTTTCAGCTCATTTTACCCATATTTTCACGTGAGGAAGCATCACAGCCATGAGTGTCCCGAAAAATATCCAAGACCATGCCGTACTTATCGTCGACGATGAGGCCCACATAGGCACGGTCCTGGTGCAGCTGTTCGAACTCGAAGGCATCAGCGCCATCGCCTGCACAGATCCCAGGGGCCTGGCCAACAGCCTGGACAGACACTGGCCGGGCGTGGTGCTCTCCGACGTCAACATGCCGTATCTGGACGGCATAGGCCTGATGCAGCAGCTCCACCACCAAGACGCCGACTTGCCGGTGATCTTGCTCACGGGCGTCGGTGACATCGCCATGGCGGTCAAGGCCCTCAAACAGGGGGCCTACGATTTTATCGAGAAACCCTTCAACAACGAGCATATTCTCGATGTGGTCAAACGGGCGCTGGAGAAGCGCAGCCTCACCCTGGAAAACCGCCAGCTGAAGAAGGAACTCGAATCCCAGAGCCTGCCGGGGCCCAGGATCCTGGGCAACAGCCCTGGCATCAATCGCATGCGCAACATTCTCGACAGCGTCTTGGATACCCCGGCCGACGTGCTGATCGAGGGCGAGACGGGGACAGGCAAGGAGCTGGTCGCCCGTTACCTGCACGATCACAGCCAGCGCAGCCGCGCCAACTTCGTCGCCATCAACTGTGGTGCCATTCCGGAAAACCTGATCGAGAGTGAACTCTTTGGTGCCGATCCCGGCGCCTTCACCGGCATGGACAAGACTCGCATAGGCAAGTTCGAATATGCCAACGGCGGCACCCTGTTTCTCGATGAGATAGAGAGCACGCCGCTGTCGCTGCAGGTGAAACTGCTCAGGGTGCTGGAAGACAGGAAACTGCAACGCCTGGGTTCCAACAAGAGCATAGCGCTGGACATACGGGTGGTGGCCGCCACCAAGGTGGATCTCAAGCAACTGTGTGACAAGGGCGAGTTTCGCCAGGATCTCTATTATCGTTTGAACCTGGTGACTGTGGCCATTCCCGCGTTGCGGGACAGGCGCGAAGACATACCCCTGCTGTTCCTGCATTTCGCCCGCGTCGCGTCGGCCCGATATCACAGGGCGCTGATCGCCCTCAACGCCGAGCAGAATGCCGTGCTGACCGCCCACGACTGGCCGGGCAATGTCCGCGAGCTGCGTAACCTGGCGGAGCGTTTCGTGCTGCTCGGCGCCGAGGCGGCCTTCGCCGGCCCGCTCACCACCCAGGGGCTGCATACGGGCATGTCGCTGCAACAGAGGGTAGAGTTTTTCGAGCGCATGTTGATCGAAGATGCCCTGAGCCACAACAAGGGCAGCATCAAACTGACCATGGAGCAGCTGGAACTGCCGCGCAAGACCTTGTATGACAAGATGCGCAAATATGAATTGGACAGGAAACAATACCTGACCGCCGACGAGGCTTGATGTAGCCCCTCGGCTCAGAGCAAGGGCAATCCCGGCTCAGACGCTGGCCAGCTCACCCACAGCTGGCTGGCGAAAACGTCCCAGGCGCCAGATGGCCACCCCAGTCAACAGCAAGATCAGCAGCGACCCAAGCACCACGCCCGACCAGTCGGCGGCATGCCAAAAATACATCAGATAAGGGCCGCCCACGGCGGCGCCCAGATAATAGCAACAGAGGTAGAGCGACGTCGCCTTGGCCCTATGGCTCATGGCGCGCATGGCGACGAAGGAATTGCAGCAGCTGTGGATGATGAAGAAACCACAGGCGGTCAGCAGAAATCCCAGGCAGATCATCGGCTCAGTGTCGGCTAGGGTCAGCAGGCTGCCGCATAGCATCATGGCCAGAGACAGCTGAAACAATTTAAGCTGACCGTGTTTCACTATCCACCTGGAAGTAAAGTAGGAGGCGACTGTGCCGCTGGAGTAGCAGAGGAAGATCAGCGTCGCCTCGAAGCGGCTCCAGTTGTAGGGCGGCGCCATCAGATGCAGCTGGATGAAGCTGAACTGGTTGACCATCACCATGAACGCCAGTCCGCCTATGCCATAGATCAAACGCATCTGGGCATCGGTCAGGTGATACCAGAATCCTTGCACATCCCTCTGCATCCCGCGCCAGAAGCCCGGCAGTTTGGCGACGCCGGTCGCCGGCCTGAGTTCGGTTATCGGCGTCAGCAAATAGCTGGCCAAGGCGACGCCGAATAGGCTCAACAGGCATAAGATCCACATGGCCTCCTGCCAGGCGAAATACTGCGACATCAGGCCACCGAATAAACGCCCCAGAATGCCGCCCGTGCTGTTGGCCGTGATGTATACCGCCGCGGCCTTGAGCATGATAGCGGGTTGCAGCTGTTCCTTGAAATAGGCCATGGCGATGGCAGGCACCGCAGCCAGCAGCACGCCCTGCAGCAAACGCGTCCACATCAAGGCCTCGAAATCCGCCACAAACACCAGCATCAGGTCCGATGCCACCAGCAACCAGAGACTGATGAGGATAGGCCAATGCCGGCCGATGCGATCGGACAAGATGGCGTACAGCAACAGCGAGAAGGCCATGGAAAAACTGGTGAACGAGAGGATCAACGGCGCCTTGGCCGGCGCCACACTGAACTGTTCGGCGATCAAGGGCAACATGCCCTGCATCAGGTAAAGGTTGATGTACACCACCACGGAAGCCAGGCATAGCCCCCAGATCAGCTTCTTATCCCGTCTTCTGGCGTCGATTAGGGCATCCAGTTCATCTTGCATGGCAACCTCGTTAGCCCAAATGCGATAGGCCAAGATTAGCACTGGACAGGAGATAACAATAATAAATAAAATCAATCAAACATATTGATTTTTGTTATAACATTTCGTCGAGGAAGCCATGGACATACGCCAGTTGACCCACCTGGACGCCCTCGCCCGCAGCGGCAGTTTTACCCTTGCCGCCAAACGCCTCAACATGGCCCAACCGGCCCTGAGTCAGAGCATCAAACGCCTGGAACACTCCCTGGGTGTCACTCTGGTCAACCGCGGCACGGGCCGGCTCAGCCTGACCGCCGAAGGCCTGGTACTGCACCAGCATGCCACGCTGATCATCAAGCAGCTGCTACAGGCACAGGCGCAGATCCGTGCCATGGCCAACCTGAGTTCGGGAGAGGTACGCATCGCCGTGCCGGGAATGCTCGGCTCCTTCTATCTGCCCTCGCGCCTGATGGCCTTCAGGCATCAGCATCCTGAGCTGAAACTGTCGCTGTTCGAAGGTGGCACCCGCGATGCCTTGAGGATGCTGCAACAGGAGGAGGTGGATATCGCCATCATCACGGCCCAGGATCTCAACAGCGAGTTTGACAGTCGGCTGTTGCTGCGAGAACAGATGGTCGTCGCCCTGGGACAGGAACATCCGCTGGCCGGACTCGAGCGCATCCGCCTCGACGATTTCCTCGAGCATGAGCTGGTGATGTTCAAGACAGGCTATTTCCACCGCGAGTGGATCTTGTCACAGGCCAAATCTCTGGGAAAAACACCGAACATCGCCTTCGAGACCAATCTGATCAACCTGATAAAGCAGGTGGTGTCCCAAGGCTTTGCCATCACCAGCGTGCTGGAAATGGCTATCGGCCCCAAGGATGACATACTCGCCAAACCCTTCGAACCGCCGGTGTTTCTCGACCTGCATGTCGCCTGGAAAAAACAACGCCCGATCAGCTTGGCCGACCGGGCGTTCGTCGATTTTCTTATGCACAACAGATAAGGCTACTGCTATTTTAAAGGCACCGCCTTCATCAGCACTTCCGTGGTGAACTTCTGGTTGTTGATCACGGGAAACCTGTCATAGGTTTGGAAGATAACCCGACCCTGGTATTGGATCATGGCCACCACGCCATAGTCTATGCTGCTGTCGATCGACTCGGGCGGCAGGATGAACTTGAAGGGCACAGGGGCACGGGCAATGTTGAAGCTCTTCTGGGCCACGATCACTCCGGGCGATGAGAGATCTATGATGGCGATAGTGATGCTGCAGCCCTGGGGCAAGGCGATGCGTTCCAAATAGCCGGCGGCGCCATTAATCACCACCGGTGGTGGGGGCTCGACTGTCACGCAGGCACTCAGGCCTATGGCAATACAGACTAATGTCACACTTTTGATGATGCGCTTGAGCATTTATTTATCCTTAACCATTCGCAGCAGGCCTTCCTGGGTCGCCGAAGCCACCAACTCGCCCTGCTGATTGAAAAACTGTCCCTTCACATAACCGCGGCCACCGCTGGCGGTGGGGCTGTCTATGCTGTAGAGCAACCATTCGCCTATGTCGAAGGGACGGTGGAACCACATGGAGTGATCTATGGTCGCCATCCGCATTCCCGGCGTCAGGAAAGAGACCCCGTGGGGCTGGGCGGCGGTGACCAAAAAGTTGAAATCCGAAGCATAGGCCAGCAGAGAGTCATGCACATGCTCGTCGGCCGGCACTGTGCCATTGGCCCGCAACCACAGATAGCGGTGCGGCTCGCTCGCCGCCGGTGTCACGGGATTGAGCGGGTTGACCAGGCGCATCTCGATAGGCGCATCGGCCATGAACTTTTCCAACATCCTGGCAGGTACCCGATCGCGCATGGTCATCGCCAGTTCCTGCTGATTGAGCAGCCCCTCAGGCCCAGGTACTTGTGGCATGCTGGCCTGATGTTCGAAGCCTGCCTCTTCGGCCTGGAAGGAACAGGTCATGTAGAAAATCGGCCGCCCCTTCTGAATCGCCTTCACCCGCCGGGCACTGAAGCTGCCACCGTCGCGCATGATTTCCACATCATAGACTATCGGCAACTTCTCATCGCCGGCCCGCAAGAAGTAAGAATGCAGCGAATGCACCTTGCGCTCCGGCGCCACAGTTTGCTTGGCGGCGCTCAAGGCTTGGCCCATTACCTGGCCGCCAAACACATGACCGAAGCCCAGATCCTGGCTCTGACCCCGAAACAGGCCGATTTCAATTTGCTCCAGGGATAACAAGGACAAGAGATCGTCTAACACATGACTCATAAGATCCTACTGAATACTTAGCAATAAATGCCTAAAGGGTAACTCACATCCCCTCCCCCTGCCAGCAGCTTTTAATCGCCTGCCCCAGCCGCGACCGGCGGCCGGGCATGGCATTCAAGCGAGACGGACAAGCATGGAAATTCCCCACACCCGAGCCGGAGTCCTTGTTATGCTATGTCGGCAGAGAGTAAACTTAACTCTTTGTCGCTATTGGCCTTTAATGCATCACTGGACAGCAAAATGAACCCTTGGATATTAGCCGTCAGACCCCGCACCCTGCCCGCAGCCGCCAGCCCGCTAATCCTGGGTAATGTGTTGGCCTTTGCAACCGACCATTTCAGCTGGCTCATCGCCCTGGCATCCTTGAGCTGTGCCCTCTTGCTGCAAATTGCCGTCAATCTGGCCAACGATTACTTCGATCACAAGCATGGCATAGACACGGCGGAACGCCTTGGGCCCGTACGTGTCAGCCAGAGCGGCCTGCTGGCCCCGGCCAAGGTACGCAGCGCCATGCTGCTATGCCTGTTGCTGGCCCTGGCCGTCGGCAGCTATCTCATCTGGCACGGTGGCTGGCCCATAGCCCTGCTGGCGACGGCCTCGGTTTTCGGGGTGCTGGGTTACAGTGGCGGCCCCTACCCGCTGGCCTCCCATGGCCTGGGCGAAGTCGCCGCCTTCATCTTCTTCGGCCTGGTAGCCGTGGTCGGCAGCTACCTGCTGCAGACGGGCGTCACCACGCCGACCGCCTGGCTGCTAGGTTGCGCCATGGGCAGTTTCAGCGCCGCCATCATGCTGGTCAACAACACCCGTGACATACAGACGGATGCCAAGGCGGGCAAGCTGACCCTGGCGGTGCGTTGGGGTCAGGCCCAGGCCAGAGTCTGGTACCAGACTCTGGCCTATCTGCCTTATGGCCTCATCATCTCGGGTTTCTTGCTGGGGCTGCTGCCCGGCCTGCCCGTGTTGCTGGCGGGGGTATCCTTGCCTCTGGCCCGCGGCCTGAGCCGTAAATTTTCCGAGGCCTCAGGCCAGGCACTCAATCCCCTGCTGGGGCGCACCGCCAAACTCATGCTGGTCTTCAGCCTGCTGTTCAGCGCCGGTTGGCTCCTGCTTCCCTGAGGCGGCGCTGAGCCTTGAGTATTCAAGACCATGAAAAAAGGCTCATACTATGAGCCTTTTTTGTCAATCAATGCCGCTTTAAAGCTGTAGCCTTCAAAAACCGGTAGCCTTCAAAAGCCAGCGGCATTCATTCAAACGGTCAACGCCGACAGTTCAGAGCTTATGCAGCTCACGCTTGGCGTCACTCCAGTTGAGGTGATACTTGTCGCCGGCCGGGGTGTCGGTGCGCTCGAAGCTATGGGCGCCGAAGTAATCACGCTGGCCCTGCAACAGATTCGCCGGCAGGGTTTCACTGCGGTAACTGTCGTAGTAGCTCAGGGCCGAAGCGATACAAGGCACGGGAATGCCGAGGCTGACGGCGGAAATCACCGCCTTGCGCCATTCCTTCTGTTTCTGCGACAGGGCCTGGCTGAAACTGTCGGCCATCAACAGATTATGCAGCTCGGCATTGTCCCGATAGGCCTGGGTAATGGACTGAAGGAAGGTGGCACGTATGATACAGCCGGCACGCCAGATCTTGGCGATCTCGGCAAAATCCAGTTGCCAGCCCTGCTCCTTGGCCGTCATCGCCATCAGCTGGAAGCCTTGGGCATAGCTGCAAACCTTGGCGCAATAGAGGGCGCTCTCCAGCGCCTGAATGAAGGCCTGCTGCTCATCCTCGGGCAGTTTAGTGCCCGCCGGGCCAGCCAATTTCTGGCTCAGCGCCAGACGCAGTGGTTTCTGGGTACTGACGGCCCTGGCGTAGACCGCCTCGGCTATGGTCGGCGCCGGACAGCCAATCTGTAAGCTGCTGACCGCGGTCCACAGGCCAGTGCCTTTCTGGCCGGCCTTGTCCAGTATCATCTCCACCAGCGGCTTACCCGTGAGCGGGTCATCCTGCTGCAACACTTCGGCGCTGATCCCCATGAGGTAAGAGTTGAGGCTGCCCTGGTTCCAGCCCTTGAACACTTCACCCACGGCGAACGGCGTCATACCCAGGCCATCATGCAACAGCTGGTACGCCTCACAGATCAGCTGCATATCGGCATATTCGATGCCGTTATGCACCATCTTCACATAATGGCCGGCGCCGGCGGGGCCTATGTAACTAGTGCAAGGCTCGCCTTCGGTGACTGGATTACCCGGCTCGAAACGCTCTATCGGCAAGCCGGTAGCGCCATCCACCTTGGCGGCAATCGCCTTCCAGATGGGCGCCACATGCTGCCAGGCCTTGAGATCGCCACTCGGCATCAGCGAAGGGCCGAAGCGCGCGCCGACTTCACCGCCGGACACGGCCGAACTGAAGAACACGCACTTGCCCGCATAACGTTGCTCGCGCTCGACCGTATCTGTCCACAGGCTGTTACCCGTATCTATGACTATGTCGTCGGCTTCCAGGCCGGCAGCGAACAATGCCGAGCACACACCGTCGACCGGCGCCCCCGCGGGCACGGATAACACCAGGATCCTGGGTTTAGCCAGGCTGGCTAACATATCGGTAAGATTATTACAGCCATCCAGTACTTGGGCACGGCCGGGCACTTCGGCCCTGGCCTGCGCTACGGCAGCAGTGACTTTAACAGGATCTAAATCGAAGGCAGAGACACGATAGCCGTTGTCGACTATGTTGAGGGCAAGGTTTTTACCCATGACACCCAGGCCTATTACGCCTATGTCATTCAGTTTGCTGCGGTTTGGCATTGCTATTATTCCCACGGATACAGAAGGGCTATTTTTTGCCGATTATACCGACTTTGGTAAGTTAATTACCAGCGACAATAGCCTCTGCATACGTTTGCGGCTGTCAATAACCACTGCCGGCAAAAAGGCTTAGCAGCAGTTTCTGCCAGATGACGGGCTCGAAACGCCCTGGCTGATAGCTTAATGATAGACAAGGATGGCTATGGCCGGGAACCGAGTATGACATCGGGGCATAGGGTCCCAAGATTTAGCCTAAGCCACTGGAAATGCCCATGTCAGCTTGCCTCAAGCCAAATCCAGGCCCTAGCGTCACGGCAGCTGCTCGGCCGACGCCCGTACCAGGGCGTCGGCATAACCGAGTCGCGTCAGTGCGGCGCGCACCAGGGCCAGACTCAGGGGATCTTCCAGGGTCGCGGGTGGGGTGTAATCCTGATTGTCGGCAATCTTGCGCATGGTGCCACGCAAGATCTTGCCCGAGCGCGTCTTGGGCAGCTTTTGTACCGCACTGACCAAACGAAACGACGCCACTGGCCCTATCTGCTGGCGCACCAGGGCGATCAACTCTTGGTACAAGATCTCATCCCGGGTCTGTACCCCGCTTTTAAGCACCACCAGCCCCAGGGGCACCTGGCCCTTGAGCTTATCCTCGACGCCTATCACGGCGGCCTCGGCAACATCCGGATGTTGGCACAGGACTTCCTCGAAACGCCCGGTCGACAATCTATGTCCGGCAACATTGATGATGTCGTCGATGCGACTCATGACATAGAGGTAGCCCTCTTCATCCAGGTAGCCGGCATCCCCCGTCAAGTAATAGCCTGGGTACATGGACAGATAACTGTCCGTATAACGGCGATCGTTCTGCCACAGGGTGCAGAGTGTGCCCGGCGGCAACGGCAGTTTAATCACCAGATTCCCGGGGACATTGGCGCCGACCGCCTCGCCCTGCTCGTTCAGGACTTCGACCCGATAGCCGGGCACGGGCAAGGCGGGCGAGCCGGGTTTGATGGCAACGGGGGCCACGCCCATCAGGTTGGCCGCTACCGGCCAGCCGGTCTCGGTTTGCCACCAATGATCTATCACGGGTTTATCCAGGGTTTGTGTCGCCCAGCTCAAGGTATCGGGATCGCAGCGCTCACCGGCCAGAAACACAGCCCCGAGGCAAGCCAGATCATGCCCTGCCGCGTACAGCCCCTGTGGATCTTCGCGCTTGATGGCACGGATGGCGGTAGGCGCGGTGAAGAAGCTTTTCACCCGATACTTTTCTATGGTGCGCCAGAAGGCCCCGGGATCCGGTGTGCCCACGGGTTTTCCTTCGTACATCAAGGTCGTTGCCCCGACCAGCAGCGGCCCGTAGACAATATAGGAATGGCCCACGACCCAGCCCACATCCGAGGCCGCCCAAAACACCTCTCCGGCTCCTATGTCATAGATGTTGCTCATGGACCAGGCCAGCGCCACCGCATGACCGCCGTTGTCTCGCACCACGCCTTTGGGCTGCCCTGTGGTGCCTGAGGTGTACAGTATATAGAGGGGATCCGTGGCCGCCAGGGCGACACACTCGGCATCGCCGGCACCGGCTAGGGCCTGTTGCCAGTCCTGATCCCGCCCAGGTACCAACTCGGCCTGATACTGACTGCGACCGAGTATCAGGCAATGGGGCACCTTATGTCGGCTCAGATCCAAGGCGGCATCGAGCAAGGGCTTGTAGGGCACCACGCCCGCTGGCTCTATGCCACAGGAAGCCGAGAGCACCAACTTGGGCTTGGCATCCTCTATCCGGGTGGCCAGCTCACTGGCGGCGAAGCCGCCGAAGACCACTGAGTGCACGGCACCGATACGGGCACAGGCCAACATGGCGAAGGCGGTTTCCGGCACCATGGGCATGTAGATGATGACCCTGTCGCCCTTGGTCACCCCAATCGAGCGCATATAGCCCGCCAGTCGCCTCACCTCGGCCAACAACTCGCGATAACTTATGCTGTATTCCTTGCCTGCCAGCGGACTGACATAGGCTATGGCAGTCTGCTCGCCCCGCCCGGCCAACACATGGCGATCGACGGCGTTGTAACAGGTATTCAATTCCCCGCCGCTGAACCAGCGATAAAAAGGCGCCTGGCTGTCATCCAGTACCCTATCGGCCGGCCGCGACCAATCCAGCAGCCCGGCCGCCTGGTACCAGAAGCCCTGCTTATCTTCCAACGACTGCCGCAACAGCTGCCTGTGTAACGCCAGATTGCTTGCCTGTGTCATCTCTGTCATCTCCCCATTCGCATTGCCCGGCCTGCCACATTATGAGCAGAATGCGAGCCGCGGCCCTATTAGACATTAGCCTAAAAGTTAACCGCAACGGCCCGGGGTTCTGCACGCGCCGGGTAGAGACACACGGGGGAATGCCGGCATGGAAACCCGGCCCGGATGGATTGAAGACAAAAAATAAACAAGCGTTTTAACTGCCCTGGACAGCCCGCTGGCAATAGGGATTGACACCTTGAGTCGAGGAAAAAAATCAACCAGCTTTACCTTTACGTAAACTTCATATATCGTGCTGGGAAAGTGATTATTTATGGTGTCATATGAGCGTGAACAACAATCCACAAACCACCTATTCGATCAGTGATCTCTCCAAGGAGTTTGATATCACCACTCGAAGCATCAGGTTTTACGAAGATCAGGGCCTGCTTAAACCCAAGCGTCGCGGCCAGACCCGCATCTATAGTTTGAAAGACAGGGTACGGCTCAAGCTGATCCTGCGCGGTAAGCGCCTGGGCTTCTCCCTGGCCGAGACCCGTAGACTATTCGAACTCTACGACGCCGACAAGAGCAGCACTTCGCAGCTCAATACCATGCTGGCGCTGGTCGAGGAGAAGAAGACGGCACTGCAGCAGCAGATGGACGATATCAAGGTCGTGCTGATGGAACTCAATTCTGCCGAGCAGCAATGCCGCGCGGCGCTGGAAGATAACCTCAGCAACCGGGCCTGATTGCGCCTGGCCTGAGACCCAAGCCGGCGAAAGATGAAACATATAAGCTCAACACCATAAATATAATAACGATAATCAGACCCCTGGTCTCGGAGCCGCGGCACCTAGTCACAGTCCACAGCTGTCTGTGGGCACAGGCGACAAGCCGCAGGTTCGCTCCAGGGGCCAATAAGACACAGGACACAAGCCATGACCTCACTCTACACCAGCCTTAATTTCGGCCTAGGCCAAGACATAGACATGTTGCGCGACGCGGTACAGGACTTCGCCGCCAATGAGATCGCCCCCATCGCCGCCAAGGTAGATCACGACAACGCCTTCCCCAACGAACTCTGGCCTGTACTGGGTAACATGGGGCTGCTGGGCGTGACGGTACCCGAGGAGTTCGGTGGCGCCAACATGGGCTACCTGGCCCATGTGGTGGCGATGGAAGAAATTTCCCGCGCCTCGGCCTCTATCGGCCTGTCCTATGGCGCCCACTCCAACCTGTGCGTCAACCAGATCAACCGCAACGGCAACAGCGAACAGAAGGCCAAGTACCTGCCCAAGCTGGTCAGCGGCGAGCACATAGGCGCACTGGCCATGAGCGAACCCAACGCAGGTTCGGACGTAGTGTCAATGAAACTGCACGCCCGCAAGCAAGGCGACAGATACATACTCAACGGCAACAAGATGTGGATCACCAATGGTCCGGACGCCCACACCTATGTGATCTACGCCAAGACAGATCTCGACAAGGGGCCCCACGGCATCACGGCCTTCATCGTCGAGCGCGGCAGCAAGGGCTTCAGCCAGGCGCAGAAACTCGACAAGCTGGGGATGCGCGGCTCCAACACCTGTGAGCTGGTGTTCGAAGACTGTGAAGTGCCGGAAGAAAACATCCTCGGCGGCCTCAACAACGGCGTCAAGGTGCTGATGAGCGGCCTGGATTACGAGCGCGTGGTGCTCTCCGGCGGTCCGCTGGGGATCATGGCCGCCTGCATGGACATAGTGGTGCCCTACATCCACGAACGTGAACAGTTCGGCAAGTCCATCGGCGAATTCCAACTGGTACAGGGCAAGCTGGCCGACATGTATACCGGCATGAACGCCGCCAAGTCCTACATCTACAACGTCGCCAAGTCCTGTGATCGCGGCGAGACCACCCGCAAGGATGCCGCCGGCGCCATTCTCTACAGCGCCGAGCTGGCGACCAAGATGGCGCTGGATGCCATCCAGCTGCTGGGCGGCAACGGCTATGTCAACGAATACGCCACCGGCCGCCTGCTGCGCGATGCCAAGCTGTACGAAATCGGCGCCGGCACCTCGGAGATCCGCCGCATGCTGATCGGCCGCGAACTCTTCAACGAGTCCAAATAAGCTATGTATCGAGGGCGGTCTACCGCCCTCTACCCTTCCTGTTTCGAAAAGGATAAGACAGTGACCCAACTCGGCAGCCGCATCAACGCCCGCAGCGATGAATTCAAAGCCAAATACGACGGCATGGCATCTCTGGTACAAGATCTCAAACTCAAACTGGCAAAAATCGAACAAGGTGGCGGCCCGGTCGCACTGGAACGTCACCTGTCCCGTGGCAAGTTGCTGCCGCGTCAGAGGGTCGAGAAACTGCTCGACCCTGGCTCGCCCTTCCTCGAGCTGTCTCAATTTGCCGCCTTCGAGGTCTATGACGAAGAAGTGCCGGCAGCCGGCATCATAGCCGGCATAGGCAGGGTCAGCGGCGTGGAGTGCATGATCATCGCCAACGATGCCACGGTCAAGGGCGGTACCTACTATCCGCTGACGGTGAAGAAACACCTGCGCGCCCAAGACATCGCCAGCCGTTGCCACCTGCCCTGTATCTATCTGGTGGACTCGGGTGGCGCCAACCTGCCGCGCCAGGACGAAGTCTTCCCCGACCGGGATCATTTCGGTCGCATCTTCTACAACCAGGCGCAGATGTCGGCCAAGGGCATACCTCAGATAGCCGTGGTCATGGGCCTATGCACCGCCGGCGGCGCCTATGTGCCGGCGATGGCGGACGAGTCCATCATAGTCAAGGAACAGGGCACCATCTTCCTCGCCGGCCCGCCGCTGGTGAAAGCCGCCACGGGTGAAGAAGTGAGCGCCGAAGAGCTCGGCGGCGCCGAGGTACATACCAAGATTTCCGGGGTGGCCGATCACCTGGCACAGAACGACGATCACGCGCTGGAACTGGCGCGCCGTGCCGTGTCGCGCCTCAATCATCAGAAAGAAATTCGCAGCCTGCTCAGCCCGTCACACCCGGGCCAGGTGAAGGCGCCCAAATACGACATCAACGAGCTGTATGGCATAGTAGGCACAGATCTGAAGAAGCCCTTCGACGTCAAGGAGGTCATAGCCCGCCTGGTGGACGACTCGGACTTCGACGAATTCAAGGCCAACTATGGCGCCACCCTGGTGTGTGGCTTCGCCCGCGTCCACGGCTACCCGGTCGGCATAGTCGCCAACAACGGCATCCTCTTCTCCGAGTCGGCGCAAAAAGGCGCCCACTTCATCGAGCTCTGCTGTCAGCGCAAGATCCCCCTGCTATTCCTGCAGAACATCACCGGCTTCATGGTGGGCAAGAAGTACGAGCACGAAGGCATAGCCAAGCATGGTGCCAAGATGGTGACCGCCGTGTCCTGCGCCACAGTGCCCAAGTTTACCGTCATCATAGGCGGCAGCTATGGCGCAGGTAACTACGGCATGTGTGGCCGCGCCTTCGAGCCGACCATGATGTGGATGTGGCCCAACGCCCGCATCTCTGTGATGGGCGGCGAGCAGGCCGCCGGCGTGCTGGCAACAGTGCGCCGCGATGGTCTGGCCCGCAAGGGATTGGACTGGCCGGTCGAGGAAGAACAGGCCTTCAAGGCGCCGATCGTCGCTCAATACGATAAGGAAGGTCACCCTTACCATGCCAGCGCCCGTCTGTGGGACGATGGCATCATAGATCCGGCGCAGACCCGCGACGTGGTGGGCCTGGCGCTGTCGGCGGCGCTCAACGCCCCCATAGAGGACACACGTTTCGGCGTGTTCCGCATGTAATGGCAGCAAGCGCTAAGGAACCGACTATGGAAACCCCAATGGAAGCCAAACACCCGGGCCAGTACCAGCATATTCTCACCAGCCTGGAGCTGGGCGTGGGAACTCTGAGCCTCAATCGTCCCGCACTGCATAACGCCTTCGACGAGGTGATGATCGCCGAGATGACCCAGGCCATTCAGGCCTTCGCCGCCAACCCGGACTGTCAGCTGCTGCTGCTCAGGGCCGAGGGCAAGAACTTCAGTGCCGGTGCGGATCTCAACTGGATGCGTAAGCAGGCCAAGATGGACTTCGAGCAAAACCTCGACGATGCCAAGGCCCTGGCCGGATTGATGCAGGCGCTGGACAGATTTCCCAAGCCGACACTGGCCCTGGTCCAGGGTGCCGCCTTCGGGGGCGCCCTGGGACTCATCTGCTGCTGCGACATCGCCATCGCCACCCCCAAGGCCAGTTTCTGCCTCAGCGAAGTCAAGCTGGGACTCATTCCCGCGGTGATCAGCCCCTATGTGATCCGCGCCATGGGCCAACGTGCCTCGCGGCGCTACATGCTGACCGCCGAACGCTTCGATGCGGCCAAGGCGGCCGAGCTGCAGGTGATCCACGAAATACACGAAGATGTGGATGCGGCCGCCGCGCCCATAATGGCAGCGCTTTTGGCCAACAGCCCCCAGGGCATGGCTTGGGTCAAGACCCTGTTGCAACGCCAGGAGGATGGGGTGATAGACGCCGCCACCCTCGCCTACACCAGCGAGCGCATCGCCCGCATCCGGGTATCGGAGGAAGGCCAGGAAGGCCTCAATGCCTTCTTCGACAAGCGCCCGCCGGCTTGGACAGCCTTGAGCCAAAAAGCCGCCAAAGCACAAGCAAAAACCGACGATACGCCAGGAGCCCAATAAATGTTCAGCAAATTATTAATTGCCAACCGCGGCGAAATCGCCTGTCGTATCATCAAGACGGCCCAGAGCATGGGGGTGCGCACCGTCGCCCTCTACTCGGATGCCGACAAGGACGCCCGCCATGTGGCCATGGCCGATGAGTCTTTCTATCTGGGCGGCAGCGCCCCGGCAGACTCCTACCTCAAGGGCGATGCCATCATAGAGATAGCCAGGAAGGCCGGCGCCCAGGCGATACACCCGGGTTATGGTTTCCTGTCGGAGAATGCCGACTTCGCCCGCAAGTGCGAAGCCGCCGGCATCGCCTTCGTCGGTCCAGGCTCTGATGCCATAGACGCCATGGGCAGCAAGAGCGCCGCCAAGGCCATCATGGCCGCCGCCAAGGTGCCGCTGGTGCCGGGTTACCATGGTGACGATCAGAGCGATGCCCTGCTGCTCAGCGAGGCCAACAAGATAGGCTTCCCTTTGCTGATCAAGGCCGCCTACGGTGGCGGCGGCAAGGGGATGCGGATAGTCGAAAATGCGGCCGAACTTCAGGGCGCCATCGACTCGGCGCGCCGTGAAGCCAGTTCCTCCTTCGGCAACGACAAGCTGCTGATGGAGCGCTACCTGCGCCAGCCGCGCCATGTGGAAGTGCAAGTGTTTGCCGATACCTTAGGCAATGCGATTTACTTATCCGACCGTGACTGCTCCATTCAGCGCCGCCATCAGAAGGTGGTCGAAGAAGCCCCGGCTCCCGGCCTGTCCGATGCCCTGCGCGCCCGCATGGGGGCGGCGGCCGTCGCTGCCGCCAAGGCGATAGACTATGTCGGCGCCGGCACTGTCGAATTCCTGCTGGACACCCTGGCTACCGACGACGACGGCAGCAACTTCTACTTCATGGAAATGAACACCCGGCTGCAGGTGGAACATCCTGTGACCGAGATGGTCACGGGCCAGGACTTGGTCAAATGGCAGCTGCTGGTTGCCAGCGGCCAGCCACTGCCACTGAGCCAGGATGAAGTGCGCATTCACGGCCATTCCTTCGAAGTGCGCATCTACGCCGAAGATCCCCAGAACGAGTTCCTGCCCGCCAGCGGCAAGCTCAACTTCCTGCGCGAGCCGGAGCAGAGCAAGTTCGTGCGCATCGACTCGGGGATCCGCGAGAACGATGTGATCAGCAACTTCTACGATCCCATGATCGCCAAGCTCATCGTCTGGGATGAGTCGCGGCCACGGGCGCTGCAGCGTTTGGTGCATGCGCTCGAGTCCTATCAGATCAGCGGCCTGAAGCACAACATAGAATTCCTGGCCAACATAGCCGAACACCCGGCCTTCGCCGCGGCAGACTTCAGCACAGACTTCATCGAGCGTTACGGCGATGCCCTGATAGGCTCGGCGTCCAGCGAGGCCGACATGGCGCTGGCACTGGCCGCCCTGTATCAGCTGTGTGCCCGCAAGGCCGAGGCCCAAGCCGCGGCGGTGAACAGCGCAGATCCTTATTCGCCATGGGGCCTGGCCAGTGGTTTTCGCCTCAACAGCGCCAACGTCCACCATGTGTCCCTGCTGGACAATGACCACCAGCTGCAACAACTGGCGGTGACCGAAGTGGCCGGCTATTACCAGCTGACGCTGCACGACAGGGAACTGCTGCTGGCGGGCGAGCTCAGACAGGATATGTTGCTTGCCGAGATCAACGGTCACAAGAGCAAGCTCCCCGTCAGCCAGGTCGGCGACGATTTCACCCTCTTCCTGACCTCAGGCAGCTATCATTACCGCGCCATCCAGACAGAGATAGTCGAGGAACAGGCCAGTCATGAAGACAAGCTGAAGGCACCGATGAACGGTACGGTCGTCACCCACCTGGTGCAGGTCGGCGATCGCGTCAGTGCGGGTCAGGGGCTGTTGGTGATGGAAGCCATGAAGATGGAGTACACAATAGAAGCGCCATTCGATGGCGTGGTAACGGCATTCTACTATCAGAGTGGCGAGCTGGTCGGCGATGGCGCCAAACTGCTGGAAATCGAAGCTCTGGTGCCAGACGCAGAAGACAAGGGGAACTGAGATGTTACCAACCGAGGTCAGTATCTTCGAAGTCGGTCCACGTGACGGGCTGCAAAATGAGAAGGCGGTCACCACGGCCGCCAAGGTGGCGCTGATCGACCAACTGAGCGCTGCCGGGGTCAAGCGCATCGAAGCCGGCAGTTTCGTCTCCCCCAAGTGGGTGCCGCAGATGGCCGACTCGGCGCAGGTGTTTGCCGCCATCAACCGCAGTCCAGGCGTCGTTTACAGCGCCCTCACCCCTAACTTACAGGGACTGGAACTCGCGCTTGCCGCCGGGGCCGACGAAGTCGCCATCTTCGGTGCCGCCTCGGAGAGCTTCAGCCGGCGCAACATAAACTGCTCCATAGATGAGTCGATTGCCCGCTTCATCCCCTTGATGGAAAAGGCAAAAGAAGCCGGAGTCAGGGTGCGGGGTTATGTTTCCTGCGTCCTGGGTTGCCCCTACGAGGGCGAGATTGCCGTCACCGAAGTGGCGCGTGTGTCTGAAATCCTTTACAAAATGGGTTGTTACGAGATTTCTCTGGGCGACACCATAGGGGTTGGCACGCCGTTAAATGCCCGTAGAATGCTGGATGCGGTCGCAGCGCGGGTACCGGTCGAACAACTGGCGCTGCACTTCCATGACACCTATGGCCAGGCGTTGGCCAACATCCTCGCCTGTCTGGATACCGGGGTACGCACCTTCGACGCCTCGGTGGCGGGTCTCGGCGGCTGCCCCTATGCCAAGGGCGCCTCGGGTAACCTGGCGAGCGAAGATCTTGTCTATATGCTGCACGGCATGGGCATAGAAACTGGCATAGACTTAGCCAAGCTGGCGGCGGCCGGCAATGGCATCAGCCAGGCGCTGGGACGCCCAAGCGGCGCCAAGGTCGCCAGAGCCACGGCACAGAATTAACCGGGCTGGCTATGCCACGGCGGCATGGCCAGCCTCACAGATCCAGCTTCAGCGCCGGCCTGAACATCGGCGCCAAACACAAGGAAATAACAATGGCGGGACTCAATAAAGTCGTCACCAGCTATGAAGAAGCCCTGAGCGGCCTGACCGATGACATGACCATAATGGTAGGCGGATTTGGCCTATGCGGCATTCCCGAAGGGCTGATCGAGCAGATGGTCAAGCTGGGCGTCAGCGGCCTGACGGCCATTTCCAACAACGCGGGTGTGGATGACTTCGGCCTGGGGCTGCTGCTCAAGCATAGGCAGATAGCCACTATGATCGCCTCCTACGTGGGCGAGAACGCCACCTTCGAGCAACAGATGCTCAGCGGCGAACTGAATGTGATCCTCACTCCCCAGGGCACCCTGGCGGAAAAAATCCGCGCCGGCGGCGCAGGTATTCCGGCATTCTTCACCGCCACAGGCTACGGCACCCCGGTCGCCGACGGCAAGGAGACCCGTGAAATCAAGGGCCGCCACTATGTGCTGGAAGAATCCCTGACCGCAGATTTCGCCCTGATCCGTGCCTGGAAGGCCGACACCATGGGCAATCTGGTGTACCGCAAGACAGCCGCCAACTTCAATCCCATGATGGCCACCGCCGGCAAGATAACTGTGGTCGAAGCCGAACACATAGTTCAACCGGGCGAGCTGGATCCGGATCATATCCATACCCCTGGCATCTATGTCAATCGGGTGATCCAGGCCAGCTTCGAGAAGCGCATAGAACAGCGCACCGTCAAGGCCGCCAACTAAGGCGCAGCAGCAATAAGGGATTCAATACCATGGCATTATCCAGAGAACAACTGGCCCAGCGCGTCGCCAAAGAACTGAAAGACGGCTATTACGTTAACTTGGGCATAGGCATACCTACCCTGGTGGCCAACTATATCCCCGCCGGCATAGAAGTCATGCTGCAGTCGGAGAACGGTCTACTGGGGATGGGTGAATTTCCCACCGAAGAGACCATAGATCCGGATCTCATCAACGCCGGCAAGCAGACTGTCACCGCAGTCAAGGGGGCATCCTTCTTCTCCTCGGCGGAAAGCTTCGCCATGATCCGCGGCGGTCATGTGGATCTCACAGTGCTCGGCGCCTTCGAAGTCGACGTCGACGGCTCCATCGCTTCCTGGATGATCCCCGGCAAGCTGATCAAGGGCATGGGCGGCGCCATGGATCTGGTGGCCGGCGCGGAAAACATCATAGTCACCATGATGCACGCCGACAAATACGGCAACTCCAAGCTGTTGCCCAAGTGTGAACTGCCGCTGACGGGTTACGGCTGCATCAAGCGGGTACTGACCGACTTGGCCTTCATAGAGATCAAGGACGGTGCCTTCCACCTGTTGGAGCGAGCCCCTGGGGTCAGTGTCGAGGAAATCGTTTCCAAGACCGCCGGCAAGCTGATAGTGCCGGAGCATGTGCCTGAGATGGTGTTTTAGGCTTGCCCCAAGCCTGAAGGCCCGCCTGATATGAGAACCACCCTCTTGGGTGGTTTTTTATGTCTATGTCTATGTAGATGCCGATAGGGACCGCAATAGCCTTGCCGCCTCCTCGTCGACTGCCATGACAATGGCTCTCAGGACGAGGACAAGGTATAGTGCAATAAAAACATGGATGTCGTCTGCGACAAAGGAAGTATTTGATGTCAAACGTCATTGTCGAGAATTCGCTGAATTCGTTCGCACCACAGAGCCAATGGCTGGAACATGTCTGGATCGGCATGCGCCTGGATGTACAACTGCTGGATCACCACAACAGCCGGTTTCACAGTGAACTGATTGGCTACCGCCTGGGTCGCTTCATCCTGGTGCGCTTCGATGAGCAGGCCCTGCCGCCCAAGCTTAGCCTCAACGGCCTGGTCGCCGTCTGCCGCTTTCTGGTAGAGGACAGTGTCGGTGAATGCTATGCCTTCAAGAGCCATATACTCAATGCCGTGCGTCTACCCGACAAGCTGCTGTTTCTGTCCTTCCCCACCGAAATCCATCGCCGGCCGCTGAGGACCACAAGACGGGTCAGCATCAGCATTCCTGCCTCCATCCAGTTACGCACTGGGCATGACCAGGTGGGCAAGGCCTATGATGGCCTGATAACGGACATCTCCCAGGTGGGATGTCGCTTCCGCTTCGCCCCGAACCACAAGGGGCATAAGGTCAACCTGTTGCCGGTGCAAATCAATCTGCATGGCCAGGAAGGGCTGCCGCCAAGGCAGCTCCAGGGCTCGGTACGTAACTCCAAAATGGAAGATACTGGTCTATGTGTCGGCATCAAGTTCGATGAGGTACAACCTGACTTTGACGAAACCATGTGGACCAGCGAGCCATGACGCCAGCCCAGACGCTTTGAACTTTCCCTGGCCTGGACTCGTGTCTCTCTGACTGCCTGGACGGCACAGCTACAGCTAGGGTAACTTTCACAACCTAAAACTCACTGCAAATGGTGGATTGGGAAGGGATTACTGTTACTAATCGTTACTAAGCTAATGTTTTACCGCTAGCGGTCGCATATTTTACCGCTACCGGCCTAAGCAGCACGGACGAGTCCTAGCCAGACTCATCCGTGCTCTGGCCCGGAACCTGGGTTAGGTCAGGCTAGTAAAGACCACCGAAGCGCTGGTGTAGTCGACCCCCTTATCGGGGAAATTCATATCGGCCAACAGATTCCCGGCCGTCGAATAGTTGTAAATATGGTTACTCGAGGTCAGATACACATTGTTACTGGCCCCGGCCGCGATGCTGCTGATATTGAAGCCGGTGTTGCAATAGGACAACTGATTCAGGTTTAAATCGCGTACGGTAAACCCGAGTTGCGAGCCGTTATAAGAAGCATACAGACGATCTTCCAATACACTGACGTCGGTGTAATTAATACTGGTGACCGGGAAGGTCATGTCCTGCAGTTGAGTCCCATTGGTTTTGTAACGATAGATGTGATTACCTGCGGCCAAATACACATCCTGGCTGGGCCCTGCCGCTATGCCACTGCTGACAAAGGGCGTCGCAAACCAGGAAATCTGAGTGAGATTCAGATCCCGAACCGTTACCCCTACTTGTGAACCTTTATAGGTCGCAAACAGCAAATCACCACGCACGGTCAAGCTGGTGTAGATAATGCCTGTGTCGGGAAAGGTCATCCGCGAGATCAGCGCACCGTCCGTCCGATAGTGATAAATGTTGTTGGCAGAAGCGACGTAAAAATCGTTATCGGCGCCGGCCGCCACCCCATTAATATCGAACCCGGTATTGATGAATGAGATCTGGTCCAAACCTAAATCGCGAACCGTGACTCCTTGTTGCGAACCTTTGTAAGAGGCATAAACGTAGTTATTACTCATATCTTCTCTCCTTAAATTAATGAATCTAACTAAACGTCGAGGCAAGCTTAGCAAAGAATCGGCATTTCGCTACCGAGCCCAAAAAAATCGCCGCAATAATTGAATTTAACATTCAGAGAGCGGCAGAATTGATAGCAAAACAGCGGATACGCCGACAGCGTCCGAACAGAGAGTGCCGGGATGATACGCAGGCACAATAAGCCTGTGTGAGTGTGTATGAGGGCACTGCTATGTATTTTGCAGATGAATACTGGGATCCCGCTGCAGCGCCTCGGTAATGAACGTGATTAACGCTCTCAGCCTGAGTAAGTGTCGAAAATCCTGATGATACCCCATCCAGACATCGCGACTCGGCAAGTGTTCCCCCACCTCGACTCTTTTCAGGCCCGGATAGTGATCGCCGAGTAATTCAGGTAATACAGCCAACCCTTTGCCCAATGAGCAGACTTGAGCTTGGGCAATGCGATTATTGCTGGTAAAAATGACCCGCGCATCTGGAAAATGCTGCTTCAACCACAACACATCCGGCATACTCCCAAATTGACTGTCCATGGTGATCAGCTGCATGCCGGCGCCAGTACCAACCTCTTGCCAGTCGAGCGCCGCCGCAGCATAGACGCCATACTTCATGGTAAGCACTTTGCGTTGAACAATGTCAGGGTCTTCAAAGGGTAAGATACGAAAAGCCAAGTCGGCTTCCCTGCGATTGAGATTGAATGGCCTGCTATCAGTCACAAGCTCTATCATCAGCTTAGGATGCAGCGCTAAGAATTCGGTAAACATGGGACTTAAAACGTGGCTCCCAAACCAATCCGAGGATGACACCTTGATCGAGCCACTTAACTCTTGATCTTGCCCCTGCAGGCTGCGTGATAAGGCCAAGGTTTCACTTTCCATTCTCTGGGCGAAACCCAGCATCATCAGGCCTTCATCCGTGAGCCAGAAACCCTCAGAAGAGCGTTGAAACAGTCTTTGCCCTATGGCTTTTTCCAGGCTTTGAATACGGCGCCCAACCGTTGGCTGGCTGGCTCCCAAAACTTTAGCCGCCCCACTCAGGGTACCCGCCCTGGCAACCTCTAAAAAGAAACGCACATCATTCCAATTCATGACTATTCATTTTTGAATAACAATACTGCATTTTAGTTAATTTCAATTCAAAAATATATAAATATACTCTTAAGAAAACGTTCAATTCAGTTGGAGAAAGCCCATGTCTGAGTCCATGAAAGCCGTCATTGCAGAACACATAGACGCCCCCCTCAAATCCGTGCTCTTAACCATTCCGACACCTAAGCCAGGTGAAGTCAGAGTGAGGGTCGCTGCCAGTGGGGTTAACCCTTTGGATCTTAAAATCCGTGCAGGGCAAGCCCCCCACGCCAAGCATCCCCTCCCGGCCGTATTGGGTATGGACATGGCCGGCATTGTCGACTCGGTTGGCAGCGAAGTCGACCAATTCAAGCAGGGGGACCGAGTATTTGGCTTGACCGGGGGTATCGGCGGTCATCAAGGTGCCTTAGCTGAATACCAAGTTGTGGATGCCGCTCTGCTGGCAAAGGTACCCGAATCCATGTCACTGCGAGAAGCTGCATCCATCCCACTGATTTTTACCACCGCATGGGAGGGAATCGTCGATAGGGCCAACGTCAGCGAAGGACAAAGCGTATTGGTGCATGGTGGTGCCGGTGGCGTAGGACAAATGGCCGTTCAGATTGCTAAAGCCTATGGTGCCGAGGTCTACGCCACAGGCAAGGCACAAGATGCAGAAACAATCCGCAACTTAGGTGCCACGCCAATCGATTTCGAGCGCACCTCAGTTGAAGAGTACCTGAACCAATATACCGGCGGTGCCGGGTTCGACATAGTCTATGATACGGTTGGCGGCACAGTGTTGGATAGTGCCTTCGAGTCGGTAAAAAACTATACGGGTCACGTCGTCAGCTGTTTGGGCTGGGGCACACACAGCCTTGCTCCGTTATCCTTTAGAGGTGCAACTTATTCGGGTGTCTTCACCTTAATGCCATTGCAAACGGGCAAGGCCCGCGCTCACCATGGCCACATAATGCAGCAAGCCTCTAAATTAGTGGAAAACAGCCAATTACGGGTCATTCAGGATCCTAACAAATTTGATTTATCACAGGTCAATGAGGCACATGGTCATGTCATGGCAGGCAGGGCCAAAGGTAAAGTTGTCATCACTATTGCCGACATTTGATTCACGGGGAAGGTGTTTCCCTCGTTGTCAGGTCCCCGCTGATTGATAGTCTTTAACAGATATTGCAATGGCCCAAGCGGTTATGCGCATCAAACTCTGAACAATGCCAGACCCGACGCCGCTAATGCCCAGCGGCACTGGCCAGGATTGCGATATAAGAGAGGCGGGGCATGGCACTTTGCCTCACACCCGCCTCTCTAGTGTCAATATAGAATGTGTCACTTATTGCTGAGTTCTAGAGAGTATGTCCCTAGAGAACATATCTATATCTGACATATCTGTATCGGGCATGCTATTTCAGTATGCCGATATTTTTTATCTTCGGTTATTTCAAGGAAATGGCAACGATATAGTTATTACCACTGGGGTTTTGGGTTGCATAAGCGAACACAGTTTCATTGCCGTAGCTGAAACTGTGAGCACCAACGGCGGGAATATCCAGATAAACGTTGCCCAGGTCCAGATTGTCATCGGCGACGATAAAGGTGATATCGGCACCACAACCCTTGGGCGCCAAAAATACCGAAGAATTGCCCATGGCCAAGGTCTCAGAGCCGTCGGGTAGGATCACATCCCCCACCTTAATGCCGGCAAAAGTCGAGTCGTCATTGACCTTACTCACGCCGGTGATTTTGATGTTGTAGCTGGTGTTATTTACGATTTCCAGTGATGCTGAAAGTGCCATAATCATTTCCTTAATGTGTATAGATCCATAGATTCGATTAGGTTAAGAACGACCACTTGCTTCGATCTGCACTAAGCCTCGTTGCAAGGCGATTGTGTAACGCCTCAAAAGTCTAGTTCAGCCTTTGCCAAAGTAAAATGACAGGGAATATAAATGTCGTAAACTTTCTGAGACAGAGAATTAACGACAACTGAAATCTAGCTTGAGCCAAGAATAAGACGAGTCAATGGCGCCGCCCTATCCAGGCAGGGAAAGCTAAAGGCTGGGAAAGCTAAAATGATATCTGAGTTAAGCGCTTGACTTCACTTATCCCAGGGAAAAGCTTAGTCTGTCTCAATGCTTTTATTTCGTATGGCATTTTGCATGAATGATTTAACGCCAGGCAAAGGCCCCAGTGCAGCAACGAGCCCGGCTTCAGAGGTGTATTCCACCTCTGCTGAGTGCCGCTCTTGGCTTATGCCAACGAGGCGTTCTCCTTCTGCATAAGTATCTCTGCATCAATGGCACTCGTGCGACTTTGCCAGACTCGAGATGTATGGTGCCAAGCCCGAGTTCGCCCTGCGAGCCGTGGAAATAATAACTATCCAACATAATAAAATAACGGGCGCTTTTCATGCCCGGTACATTGGAGACGCAAGTGAAAAAATCTGCCGTAGCGATTGCCGTATTCAGCACTCTATTGGGGTTGGCACTGCCGGCCAGGGCCGAGATTGCGGCCCCTCGGGATCAAGCCTATCCGGGCACCCTGAGCCTGCAAGTGGACGCCACCGACCTGGGTCACCGTATCTTCCAGGTCCACGAAGACATTCCTGTGACTCCAGGCCCCTTGACCTTGCTCTATCCCCAATGGATCCCAGGCCATCATTCCCCCACAGGCCCCATAGACAAAATCGCCGGCCTGAGCATAAGTGCCAAGGGCAAGACCATCCCCTGGGAGCGGGATCAAGGCAACGTCTATGCTTTCAATCTGCAGGTACCGGCAGGCGTCACCAGCATCAGCCTGGACTTTAAATTCCTCAGCCCACAGAACCCGGAACAGGGCCGGGTGGTGATGACCCAGGAAATGCTCAACCTGCAATGGAACACGGTCGCCCTGTACCCGGCAGGCCATTACAGCCGCCGGATCCAGGTTGCCCCCAGCGTAACCCTGCCGAGCGGCTGGCAGTTCGCCACCGCGCTGGAAAAAACCGCCCAGCATGGCAATACCGTCAGCTTCAAGGCCATAGATTTCGAGAATCTGGTGGACTCTCCCATATTCGCCGGACGCTATTACAAACGCCTGGACCTGGCGCCAGGCGCCGAGACCCCTGTGCATCTCAACGTCTTTGCCGACAAGGCCAAGTCGCTTGAGCTGAGTGAGGAGAGCCTGACGATTCACCGCAACCTGGTGCAGCAGATGTACAAGGTGTATGGCGCCCAGCATTATGATCGCTATGACTTCCTGCTGGCCCTGACCGACAAGCTGGGTGGCATAGGCCTGGAACACCACAGATCCAGTGAGAACAGCGCCAAGCCCAACTACTTCACCGAGTGGGATAAGTCTTGGCTGGGGCGGGATCTCTTGGCCCACGAATTCAATCACTCCTGGAACGGCAAGTACCGCCGCCCCGCCGGCGTCTGGACCCCAAGCTACAATGAGGTCAAGCGTGATCATGGCCTCTGGGTCTACGAGGGTCAAACCCAGTACTGGGGCAATGTCATCGCCGCCCGCTCCGGCCTCTGGAGCCAGGAGCAGACCATGGACATGATGGCGCGCCTGGCGGCCACCTATGACAAGGGTCGCCCCGGCATGCAGTGGCGCAACATATTGGATACCACCAACGATCCCACCATAGCCCAACGCACTCCCCTGGCCTATCGCAACTATCAGATGAGCGAAGACTACTACTCGGGCGGTGAGCTGATCTGGCTGGCGGTGGATGCCAAGCTGCGTGAACTCAGCGCCAATAAGCTGAGCCTGGACGATTTCGCCAAGGCCTTCTTCGGCGTAAATCCGGGCGCCTGGGATGTCAACACCTACGAATTCGAGGATGTAGTGGCCAGCCTGAATGGCGTCCAGAAGTATGACTGGAGCGAATTCCTCAACGCTCGCCTCAAGGGGCATGTGAACCTGTCCACCTCCCTGGCCGACCAGGGCTGGCAGTTGGTCTATAACGAGCAAATAACAGAAGCGGTCAAGGCGGCGGAAAAACGCTACGAAAGCATCGATTTTGTCTATTCGCTTGGCTTCATGGTGGGCAAGGATGGCACACTCAAGGATGTGCTCTGGGACAGCCCGGCCTTTAACGCCGGCCTGGCTCCCAGCATGACCATAGTGGCCATCAACGGTGAACAGCTGGACATGGATGGCCACGCCCTCAAGGATGCGGTGACCGCCGCCAAAGACAATAAGGCGCCCATAGAACTTCTGGTAAAGGACTTCAATCAGTACCGGACCCTGAAGCTCGACTACCACGGCGGCCTCAAATACCCGCACCTGCAACGCATCGACAGCAAGCCGGATTACCTGACGCTGCTGTTGACACCACGCTAAGCGCGCCGCCATAGATAAATGCGCATGGCTAAGTGCGCATAGCCAAACAAGCGCAGAGTGCAATAGGCCCGACAGCGCGCTGCCGGGCCTATTACATGCGTCATACATAGACAGTGAATAAGCCAGTGAATGAGCCAGTGAATAAGCCCATGGATAAATATGACATCACAGTCAGCACTTTCGATAAATTAGCCGATAAGTATCAGGCGAAATACATGGATTTCGACTTCTATGTCGATACCTGTCAGGTCCCCGATGATTGACAGCTTCTGCGAGCTGGTGTCACGGCCGAATGCCAAGGTATTCGAGATCGCCTGTGGTCCGGGCAACATCACCCGATATCTGTTGAATAAGCGCCCAGATTATCAGATCCATGGGATCGACTTGGCGCCCAACATGGTGGCGCTGGCCAGAAGCAATAACCCTGAGGCCTCGTTCGAGGTCATGGACAGCCGTGATATATCCGCCATAGCCAAAGGCTTCGATGCCATCATCTGTGGCTTCTGCACCCCTTATTTGAGCAAATCAGATGTTGAGCGGCTCATCAAGCAGATGCGCGACCGAGTTAACATTGGCGGGATCCTCTACCTCAGCACCATGGAAGATGAGGACAGTCGCTCGGACTGGCAGACCTCGAGTGCCGGCGATCGCGTCTTCATCCACTATCACCAACTCGAGCATCTGGCACAGGCATTGACATCGAATGGCTTCAGCATAATAAAAGTACAGCGCAAACAGTTCCCGGTGGAAAATGGCACCCCAGGCATAGACCTGTTTATTTATGCCGAGGCGGTATGAGTTTTTCGCCAAGGCCGAACTTCTTGCCTTAACCGGCCAGCCCCTGTCTTTTTTCACCGCCCTTGGCTAGAGTCATTTCAGGGAAGCAGCGTCTGAGGTGACAAAATGAAAGCGGCTGTGGCGAGGCCCTCAGGGGTGACGATATTCCAGACTACGGCAGTGTTCAGCATGCTGTTTGCCCTGATAGGCTTCAGCTACAACGTCTGGCGCATGGAAGTGACGGAAACCAATGCGACCCTGAGGGAAGCCAGTTTCGAAATGTTATTGCAGCTGTCTGAGTTGGAGCTGAATGTCTACGCCGCCTACTATGATCAGGATGCCATCGAAGGCAATCCGCGCAGGGGCTGGGTCAAGGTCGGCCTGATTGAAGATCTGAGCATGATAATGCCGGCAGAGATCCGTGTGGCGGCCAAAGAACTGAAACGGTCGTGGAGTGAACATTGGCCGCGGCTGCCGACCGAAGAGACCAGTGCCATCTCAGTGGTGACGGCCATAGATGCCACCCGTGCCCAGGTACGACAGGCACTGGCGGCATTGGACTGACTCAATCCCAGATAGATTCGCGAAAGTGCTTGCGGCACACGGACTCATAGCTCTCGTTGCCGCCGATGGCGACCTGTTCGCCCTCACACATCACCTTGCCGTCGCCATCGAGGCGCACCACCATGTTGGCCTTGCGGCCACAATGGCAGATGGTCTTCAATTCCACCAGCTTATCGGCCCAGGCCAGCAGATAGTGGCTGCCAACGAACAGCTCCCCCTGGAAATCGGTTCTCAGGCCATAGCAGAGCACGGGAATATCGAGCTTATCGACGATAAAGGTCAATTGCCGTACCTGCTCCTTGCTGAGGAATTGGCATTCATCCACCAACACACAATGCAGTGGTGTTTCCCTGTGAGCCGCTTCTATGATGCGGACCAGGTTATCGGCGGCGGCAAACACCTGCGCCTCGGTCTCTATGCCGATGCGCGAGGCGACTTTACCCTTACCGTACCTGTCATCTATCGAGGCCGTCATCACCAGGGTGTTCATGCCGCGTTCGCGATAGTTGTAGGAAGATTGTAACAGCGAGGTCGACTTACCTGCGTTCATCGCCGAGTAATAAAAATAAAGTTGTGCCAAAATCCTTGCCCTTGAATGAAAACTGCAGTGGAAAACCGCGCCATTCTAGCATTGAAAGCGCCGATAAATCACGGCCCGCGTATGCAGGACACCGGATCTGCCGTCTCCGGGTGACGCGCATAAAAAAGCGCCGGCAAAGGCGGCGCTTTTTCATCTATGCAGAACCGACTGGGCTGAAAACCCACCCGAGCCGCTGAGCTAGCGGGTTTTCAACTTCAACCACAGGAGTGACAAGAGGAATAACAGGCTGCAGGCGCCCAGCCCCAAGGCAACCGACTCGGTAAAGCCCAGCACCACATAGCCGCCCAGGCTGATGGCCGCGACGATCAAGGCGTAGGGCAGCTGAGTCACCACATGATCTATATGATGGCAGCTGGCACCCGTCGATGACAGGATAGTCGTGTCGGATATCGGTGAGCAATGATCGCCGAATACCGCGCCTGCCAGTACGGCCGCCAGCATGGGCAGCATCATGCCGGTATGGCTGCCCATGGCCATGTCGGCCGCTATCGGCAGCATGATCCCGAAGGTGCCCCAACTGGTGCCTGTGGCAAAGGCGGTGAAGCCGGCCAACACGAACATCAACGCCGGCAGGAGGGCGAAAGGAATATTGTCCGTCACCAGGCTGGCCATAAACTTGCCGGTTTCCAGCTGACCTATGACAGCTGCTATGGTCCAGGCAAACAGCAGTATATAGATGGCGGGCAGCATGGAGCGGGCCCCCAGGGTGACGCCCTTAACCACGGACGGTTTCGCTATCCCCTGAATGAACACCAAGGCCAGGGTTGCCCCCAATCCCACCAGCGCACCGAAAAACAAGGATGAACTGACATCCGTCTTCTCGAAGGCACCTATGAGGCTGAACGCCAGACCATCGGCACTCAACACCCGGGCACCGCTGCTGAGCATAAAATACAGGGTCGCCAGTACCAGCACGCCTATGGGCAGGAAGAGGCCCAGTACCCTGCCACTCTCGGCCTCGGGCAGATCCACATTGGCACCGGGCGGTAAACCCTTGGACTCGTCATAGAGTTCGCCACGCACGGCATTGAGTTCATGGGTCCGCATCGGACCTATGTCCAGTCCCCAGAAGGCGACACAGAACAACAACAGCAAGGCGAAGATGGCGTAAAAATTCATCGGGATCATCTGGATGAACAGGCTCAAATGGCCGGTATCGGCGAAACCATGGGCCGTGAGTATGCCGCCGATCAGCGCTATGATATAGGCACCCCAGCTGGATACAGGGGAGATCACGCACACTGGGGCTGCGGTCGAGTCTAATATGTAGGCGAGCTTGGCACGGGAAACATAGTACCTGTCGGTCAATGGCCGCGCCACACTGCCCACCACCAGGCTGTTGAAGTAGTCATCGATGAACACGACACAACCCAAGAATATGGTCAGCAACTTGGCGTCACGCTTATTGCGGATATGGTTGCGGGCCCAGATCGCAAAGGCACGGGCCGCACCGCTGACGGTGATCAAGGCGGTGATCATCCCCAACAAGATCAAGAAACCGAGAATATAGAGGTTCCAACTGTTGAGAGCCCCGTCACGCCACAGGAGTGAAATCACGCTCTCGAGCAAGAATCGGCCACTATCCAAGGCAGAGAAGTCATTCAGCAACAGGGTGCCGAGCAGGATCCCCACGCCAAGCGAAATCAGCACCTTACGGGTAACGATCGCCAGCAGAATCGCCATCACGGGTGGCAGTAAAGACAGTGCCGAATCGGCATAACTTAGTACGGTCATTTATTATGTTCTTCGTTGAGTACGAATGGAGGGCAACTGAACTGGCTGGAAACGCCCATAGACGTTCATAAACACCTGTCCTAATAGTAGCGCTCCACAGTCAATTATCTCTATCATAGGGATAGAAAATACCATGGCAGTGCTGTTCCTGTTCGGCAACAGCCCCAATGACGAGCCGGGATGGGTCTCACCATTTCGGCACTCAATCCTTTCATGACCCCTCAGCGGCATCACCCTACTGATCACTACTGATATTAAGTGCACCTCTACTGCATAGAAATTGTATCTATGTAGGGCGCCTATGCGGCGCGGGCACATAAAAACATAAGCGGCTTTGAGGAGCTACCTCAAAGCCGCTTAACGTGACCGAGATCACAGATTAACTCAACTTACGCCGTACCCGGGTACGGCTGCCACACTCAGGCCTTGATGGCCGCGATCAACTCGGGGATGGCCTCGAATAAATCGGCCGTTAACCCGTAGTCGGCGATCTGGAAAATCGGCGCTTCGGGATCTTTGTTGATTGCCACTATCACCTTGGAATCTTTCATGCCGGCAAGGTGCTGAATGGCACCCGAGATGCCCACGGCAATATAGAGATCCGGGGCAACTATCTTACCCGTCTGGCCAACCTGTAAATCGTTAGGCACGAAACCTGCGTCCACGGCGGCACGCGATGCCCCGACGGCGGCGCCCAGGCTATCGGCCAACGCTTCCAACATGGCGAAGTTCTCACCGCTGCCCATACCTCGGCCACCCGAGACTATGATGCCTGCGTTGCCAAGCTCAGGGCGTTCCGACACAGTCAGGCTCTGGGAGACGAACTGAGTCCTGGCCTCTATGACCTTGTCTATGGTCTCCAGGCCGGCATTACCGCCATTGGCGGTGGCATCGAAGGCGCTCGCGCGCACCGTCAGCACTTTCTTGTCATCCAGGCTCTGCACCTTGGCCATGGCGTTACCCGCGTAGATGGGTCGCACGAAGGTATCGCCGCTCAGCACTTGTAATACTTCGGAGATCTGCGCCACGTCCAGCAAGGCCGCAACTCTGGGAAGAGTATCCTTGCCGACACTCGACGCACTTGCCAGGATATGCTCATAACCTGGAGCCAGCTCAAGGATGAGTTTGGCCAGATTTTCCGCCAGGTGTGCCTGATAGGCTGCGGCATCGGCCACCAAGACTCTTGTCACCCCGTCGAGTTGCTGCGCGGCAGCCGCCACTGCGGCACACTCATGTCCGGCCACCAACACATGGATCTCTGTGCCTATGGCCTTAGCCGCAGTAACCACTTTGGCTGTGTCCAGCTTCAGGCTGGCATTATCATGTTCTGCTAATACTAGAATGGCCATTTAGATCACCTTCGCTTCGTTTCTTAACTTTTCCACCAACTCGGCCACAGAGGCTAGCATCACACCCGCAGTGCGCTGGGCCGGCGGCGTGACATCGAGCAACTTCACATGCTGTTTCAGGATCACCCCGAGATCGGCAACGGCCATGACATCCAAAGGCTTGCGTTTCGCCTTCATGATGTTGGGCAGGGAGGCATAACGCGGTTCATTCAAACGCAGATCTGTGGTGACCACCGCCGGCAGCGGGAGTTTCAGCGTCTGTAAGCCACCATCGACTTCACGGGTGACCAACAGGCTGTCACCTTCCAGCTTCACTTCCGAGGCGAAGGTTGCCTGCGGCATATCGGTTAAGGCGGCGAACATTTGACCCGTCTGGTTATTGTCACCATCGATAGATTGTTTACCGAAGATCACCAACTGGGCCTGTTCTTTCTCTTGCACAGCCTTGAGCAGCTTAGCGATAGAAAGCGGCGTCAATTCTTCGTCGGTTTCGATATGAATGGCGCGATCGGCACCCAGTGCCATGGCGGTACGCAGCTGCTCTTGTACTGCCTTGCTGCCAATGCTGACCACGACTATTTCGCTGGCCGAGCCGGCTTCCTTGAGACGCACAGCCTCTTCGACGGCGATTTCACAAAAAGGATTCAACGCCATCTTGAGGTTGGCTGTATCAACGTTCGAGTTGTCGGCCTTGACCCTGACTTTCACGTTGGCATCGACCACACGCTTTATAGGCACCAGTACTTTCATAGGGCTACCTTCCTACCGCTTTATCTGAGTGGATGACACATGGGCTCTGACCTGTAAATCCGCCGAACCTATGTAAGATAGGCCAACTCTACGTGCTGTTGACGTTAACGTCAACCAAACTCAAACGCCTGTTTTGATTTTTTGTTGTCACAGTTGGCCACTTTTTTGAACACCAAAACGGTCAAAATTTATTAGATTGGGCACTTTTTAATAAATTCTTCTTAATATTTGCTAATTTTGTTTGCTCCGAGCCATATTAGTTTCTATTATTTAGTTGTTGTTCACCGTTATCCTGTAAATAAAATCATGTGGGACGAAAATTGATATGAGCGAATTTTTAGATATATTAACTCACGGCCGTCGTTTCAAAGCCGCAGTGAAAGATTTAAGCGTTGTCGAATTACGTGATGTAGCCGACAAACTGGATAAGATTATCCTCGACCGTGCATCTATGGCTGAAGAAGAAGAGAAAGCCATGGCTGAGCGTAACGCTAAAATCGAAGCCATCCGCCTGCAAATGGAAGCCGTAGGTTTATCTATCGATGATCTTGGTGGTGTTGCAGCCAAAGCAACGACCAAGAAACGTGCACCACGCCCACCTAAATATCAAATCGAAGTCAATGGCGAAATGATCCAATGGACGGGTCAAGGTCGTATGCCAACCGTATTTAAGAACGAAGTTGAGAAAGGTCGTTCTATGGATGATTTCCTGATTTAAGCGTCAGTATCTTGACTGTCATGGACCCGCAACAGCGGGTCTTTTTTTTGTGTGTACGTGTATCAGTATGTCTGTATCAGTGTGTCCTTGGCTGTGTCATAAAGACACTATGTGTCAGGCTAACCTACAGCGAGTCAATCTACAGCGGGCCAGTCAGGAACCCGGGCCGGCAACACAGGGCAGAGAGCCTCAACTGGCTCCATATCGGCCACTGGCATTCAGCATAATCTCTCCTTTCTTTATGCCGATAACAGATTAAGCTGCTGACAGAGTAAAGCGGGAAGGGTAATTTCCCTGCCAGTCGCAGCAATATTCACTTTAGAGGATTCCATGCCTGGCATGTATTCAAATTTATTGCCGTCATAAATCTGTTACCTAGCTGGTTGAATTGGCAGTTTAAAGTCCCCGTCCTCTCGACCACGGCTTAATATTCAAGTTAATCTCAGTACCCGAGTCCAATTAACCTGGACCGCAGCGGTACAAATATCGGCTCTCAGGCTAATTTTAGCCTCTTATAAACGACCACCAAGCAGTTACTCCATGGCGATATGCCGCCAACAAATAATTAACTTATTATAACATATGCCATGTGTCTGCAAGCCGATCCCCCTATGCCGGCGAGTCGATGAAACCACCCATGACGCCAATGATGCTCCTCTGAAGAATTAATTCGCCATAGGTCCAAGACAAAGGACTCAGTTAAAGATAGCCGCCTCAAGATGCCCGAGTGAAGTAAAGTGACAGTCTGTTTGCACCCGGAGCCATCCCAGAACTTAAATCACAAGCCTGCCGAAGACTGGAAACCTCACAGCGACGAATAATCGCCGCCAAAGCTTTATCAAAAGCGACTTAAGCGCTAGAATTTGCTTAACTTTCACTAAGCAGGAGTGCAGATTCCTCTTGGTGCCACTTCAGCTAACTTCAGGCCCAGTCTATGAAAATGCCAACTGTGACAGTGATCGTCCTTTTACTCAGCGGCTGTGCCGGTGACTATCGCTTCAACTCCAACCTCGACAGCGACGCCATCAACGATTACTTCAAGGCCTCGGACGTGACAGTCTTCGAGGGCAAGCTTTCTCCTCAGGGACAATACGAGGTGTTGGGCTTGGTCGAAGGCGAGTCATGCCAGATAAAGCCCAACGATGTCCCCGCCGCCATCAGCGACGCCAGGACCCAGGCGCGCCGGGCCGCCGCCGATAAGCAGGCCAACGGCCTCATCATCAAACGTTGCGCCCTGTTTGAAGAGGCGGCTCAAGGCTGCATCAGCCGCGCCCTATGCGTCGGCCAAGCGATCAAGATGGCCAAGCCAGAAGCCAAATAACCCAGGTAAGAGACTGTATGACCTACCAGATCAAGGCGGTGGCCCGTTGCCGCACGCCTTATAAACAGAAATTCGGCATCCCGAGACAGCCAGGCCTGGTTGCGGCCAGGGGGTTTGTCGAACTCGAAGCAGAGTTCAATCACATGGATGCGGTGCGCGGCTTGGAACAATACTCGCATCTGTGGCTGTTGTTCTGTTTCCATGAAAACTTGGCTCAGGGCTGGAAGACCACGGTGCGCCCTCCCCGGCTCGGCGGCAACGAGAAGCTCGGGGTATTTGCCACCCGTTCCACCTTCAGGCCCAACGGCATAGGCCAATCTGTGGTCAAGCTGCACGGTGTGGTGCAGCGCAATGGCAAGGTCTGCCTGGAAATCTCCGGCATGGACTTGCTCGATAACACCCCGGTTATCGACATCAAGCCTTATATTCCCTTTTCCGACGCCATCCATGATGCCGTTGGCGGTATAGCTCATGAGGCGCCGGCACTCATGACGGTGAACTACACTGAGCTTGCCAGCGCGCAGATCGCCGCCTATGCCGCCCAACCACAATACCTGGACCTGGCCGAACTCATAGACGGAGTCTTGGCCCAGGATCCCCGTCCCGCCTACAAGAAGGCCAAGGAAGACCCCAAGTTGTACCAGGTGGCGTTGTACGATTTGGATATCTTCTGGTGCATAGAAAACGCTGGCATCAAGGTACTGGAACTCAGGCCGGCGAAACTGGATAAACAGTCATCCGGTACCAATGGACAAGCTGCCGAACTGGCCACTTAGGACAGAACAAGCCGCAACCCATACCGACACTTGGAACTATGCATCAGCCCATGCCCAAACATATACCTGATCCCATGCCAGAATCTCTGTCACAACCCGACTACCGCAGCCAACACAAACGCCGGCTATCCTGGATGCCCTGGCTGTATTTCTCCCTGAAAGAGAAACACTTGAGCTGGGCCAGGCCCTGGCAGGAGGAGGTGCAGCGCCAATTCAGTGCGCTGGAAACCGTCAGCATAGGCAAACATTGTTTTGTCGCCCCCGAGGCGCGACTGTTTGCCGAGCCAGGGCGGGACATACTCATAGGCGATGACTGCATGATCGCCGCCGACAGCTTTCTCCATGGCCCCATCACCCTCGGTGACGAAGTGGCCATCAACCATGGCTGCTCCCTCGATGGCGGCCGCAAGGGCATCTGCATCGGCCGTCAGACCCGTATCGCCAACAATGTCACCATCTACGCCTTCAATCATGGCATGGCCCCCAACGCCCCAGTGTGCCGGCAGGCCGCCAACTCATGCGGCGTGGTCATAGGCGAGGATGTATGGATAGGGGCGCAGGCCGGGATAGTCGATGGCGTCACCATAGGCCATCACGCTGTGGTTGGCATGGGCGCCATTGTCACCAAAGATGTGCCCGACTGGGCGATAGTGGCAGGTAATCCCGCCCGTATCATAGGCGACAGGCGCGATAAAGCCCCTGTCTGATGCCTGAATTACACACCATGCATAGTGGCACGAGTGTTCTCGCCCGTATCCTAGGCGACAGGCGCGATAAAGCCCCCGTCTGATGCCTGAATTGCACACCATGCATAGTGGCGCGAGTGTTCTCGCCCGTATCCTAGGCGATAGGCGCGATAAAGCCCCCGTCTGATGCCCCAATTGCACAACTGTTGCTGCCCGCATCCATAAGCACAGACGTGATAAAGCCCATCCAGCGGCGCAACAGCCTTTATCTGCTGCACTTATTTGGTACTTGGTAGGTGACATCATAGCCGCAGGTGATAAAATGACGCCCATTCAACTCAAATATGGACTTCGGTAATGCGCGTCAGCAAGTACCTGCTATCAACACAAAAAGAAACCCCTGCCAACGCAGAAGTGGTCAGTCACCAATTAATGTTACGTGCCGGCATGATCCGCCGTAACGCATCGGGCCTGTACAGCTGGTTGCCCTCAGGCCTGCGTGTACTGCGTAAGGTCGAGGCCATAGTTCGTGAAGAAATGAACAAGGCCGGCGCCATAGAGATCTTGATGCCCATGGTGCAACCCGGGGATCTTTGGGTTGAGACGGGTCGTTGGGAAAAGTTTGGCCCCGAGCTGCTGCGCTTCAAAGATCGTCACAACCGTGACTTCGTCCTGGGCCCGACCCATGAAGAAGTGATCACAGACATCATTCGTAAAGAAGTCAACTCATACAAGCAGTTGCCTCTGAGCCTGTATCAGATCCAGACCAAATTCCGTGACGAAGTCCGCCCACGTTTCGGTGTGATGCGTGCCCGTGAGTTCCTGATGAAAGACGCCTACTCCTTCCATCTGGATCAGGGCACCATGGATGACACCTACCACGCCATGCACCAGGCCTACAGCAACATACTGTCACGCATGGGACTGGCCTTCCGTCCCGTGCTGGCCGATACCGGCTCCATCGGCGGCAGCATGTCACACGAATTCCATGTACTGGCCCAGAGCGGTGAAGATCTTATCGCCTACTCTACCGGCAGCGATTATGCCGCCAACATAGAGAAAGCCGAGTCACCCATGCCGACCGAGGCCCGCGGCGCCGCAACCCAGGAAATGACCCTGGTCGATACCCCGAATGCCAAGACCATAGCCGAATTGGTCGACCAATTTGGTCTGGATATCACCAAGACGGTCAAAACCTTGATAGTCAAAGGCGCCAGCGATGGCGCGCCACTGGTGGCCTTGATCGTTCGTGGCGATCACGAGCTGAACGAAATCAAGGCAGACAAGCTGGAACTGGTCGCCTCACCGTTGGAGTTTGCCTCCGACGCCGAAATCCGCGACGCCATAGGTGCTGGCCCGGGTTCACTCGGCCCTGTCGGTCTTAAGCTGCCCATCATTATCGATCACAGCGTGGCCGTCATGAGCGATTTCAGTGCCGGTGCCAACCTCGATGACAAGCATTATTTCGGTATCAACTGGGAGCGGGATCTGCCGCTGGCTCAGGCTGCCGACATACGCAACGTGGTCGAAGGCGAGCCGACACCGGATGGCCTGGGCACCTATGCCATGGCACGCGGCATAGAAGTGGGTCATATCTTCCAGTTGGGCACCAACTACTCGGAGGCGATGAACGCCACTGTCTTGGACGAAAATGGCAAGTCACAGGTCCTCTTGATGGGCTGTTACGGTGTCGGTGTCAGCCGCATAGTGGCAGCGGCGATCGAGCAGAACAATGACGAGCGCGGCATCATCTGGCCGGAAGCCATAGCGCCATTCAGCGTCGGCATACTGCCGATGAACATGCACAAATCCCATAGAGTCACGGATATCGCCGAGAAGCTGTATCAAGATCTCAACGCCGCCGGTATCGAAGTGCTGCTGGACGATCGCAAGGAACGCCCTGGAGTGATGTTTGCCGACATGGAACTGCTGGGCATTCCGCACACTGTGGTCATAGGTGATCGCAACATAGATGCCGGCATGTTCGAATACAAGAACCGTCGCACGGGTGAGAAGCAGGACATCCCCTTCGATCAGCTCATCGACTTCCTCAAGGGCCAGCTTCAGGCCTGAAGTTCAGGCTATGGGCCCCAGGCGTGCGCCGAATGATTGGCGCCGACCTACCCAAACAAAAACGCACCCCGGGGTGCGTTTTTTTATGCTGGCTCGACAACCTCAGTCTGCCTGCGGCTGTTGCCAAAGACGCCGCCCCCCGGAAATAAACTCGCTCGGGCTGATGCCCATCTGTTGCTTGAACATGAAACCAAATGCCGAGCTGGACTCGTAGCCCAGGCTCAGGGCCGTGCCCAGTACCGACTCACCCCGCCCGAGTAATTGCACCGCCAGCTGTAACTTCAATCTCTGTTTCCACTGACTGAAACTCAGCCCGGTTTGCGCCTTGAACAGCCGCGCCAGGGTGCGGGACGAGGCGCCAACGTGTTGCTGCCAGAACGCCAGACTCGCGTCATTGCCCGGCTCGGCCAGCAATGTCCGGGTGATCTGCAGCAACCTGGGATCCCTGGGGTAAGGCAGGTTCAAGGCCACCACTTCGGCCTGACATAGCAAGTCGCGGATGACCCGCAGCAGGCGTCCTCCCGGCCCAGGCCAGTCGTCATTGGCCACTCTCACGCTCGCCTCGGCCAGCAGCATGCTCAGCAGTGGCGTGATGGCAAGCACGCAGGCCTCGTCTTTAAGGCCGAGACTCTCGGCTTCATCCAGATACAGGCTGGTAAGGCTGGCATCCGTCATGGCGATCACTTCATGTTGGGTATGGGCCGCGACCCACACCGCCTGCTCCGGCGGTACTATGTAGCGCCCTGAATTCGTTATCACAGTCAGCAGCCCCCTGCTGGCATAGATAAGCTGGCCCCAGGCATGGCTATGCTTCTGCACCCGTTCATTGTGGTTCAACCTGCGTTTGAGCAGCATGATGGGTAAGCTCAGCCCGGCGGCGGCCAGCGTCGAGGGCGGGATGGGGATATGAGCAGCGGACATGAACTGAACCTCGCAATGCTTTACCTAACTAAGTGCTTTGCCTAATGGCTCGCCAACATAGCTGGTCATGATGACCATGATGGCGATTTCTATAGATAAGACGGCAATTTAGCGAGACTAAGCCAAACAGACAAGTGCTAGCATGCAGGTTCATTATCCAGGTTAATCGAGGAGCCTCCCTATGAGTCAGCACGTGTCTAACGACAGAGTCACCCCATTGGTTCTGCAAAAAATGAAAGGCAATACCAAGATAGTCTCACTTACCGCCTATACCAGCTCCATGGCGAGCCTGGTGGATCCCCATGTCGAGCTCATCATAGTCGGCGACTCGGTTGGCATGGTCGCCTACGGCCAGGCGTCCACCCTGGGGGTCAGTCTGGAGACCATGATCAACCATGGCGCGGCCGTGGTCAGAGGGGCAAACCGCGCCTGCGTCATCATCGACATGCCCTTCGGCAGTTACCAAGAATCGCCACAACAGGCCTTCCGCAATGCCAGCCGGGTGTTGAGTCGCACCGGCGCCCAAGGCGTCAAACTCGAAGGGGGAGCCGAAATGCTGGCCACCACGCAGTTTTTAGTGGAGCGCGGCATCCCTGTCATGGCCCACATAGGCTTGACACCCCAGCATGTGAACCGGCTCGGCGGCTTCAAGGCCCAGGCCAGGACGGCAGAGAGCACGGCTCAGCTGCGTGATGTCGCAGTGGCCTTCGCCCAGCACGGCGCCTTCGCCCTCTTGGTCGAGGCCATCTCTGAGCCGGCCGCCGCCAGAATAACGGCGGCGGTCAACATCCCAGTCATAGGCATAGGGGCGTCACCCGCCTGCGATGGTCAGGTACTGGTGACCGAAGATATCTTGGGGCTGTTCAGCGACTATAGCCCCAGGTTCGTCAAACGCTATGCCGAGCTGAGCCCGTTGATCTCAACGGCATGTGCGCAATTTGCCATGGAGGTACGCCAAGGCAGTTTTCCGACCTCGGCCCATTGCTTCACTATGCTGGAGCAACCTATGGAGTAACCCGAATGCCGGTTTGCGCCGACGCCCCGTGGCCAAGTGTGGCTTATTTTGCCTGTCCTATTGCTTTTTAGGGTGTTAAATGGCTTTAATTGATTTATCTATCAAGCAATTGGGGCCCTATTTTGCCAACATCAACCGCACTGGTACTGGGTGGCGGCGGCGCCAGAGCCGCCTACCAATTGGGAGTATTGAAAGCGCTGGTACAATTTTATCCCCGCAATCACGGTATTCCCTTCAAGATCATCTGTGGCACCTCGGCCGGGGCCATCAATGGCACCTCCATCGCCACTCACGCCTCCTGTTTTCATCTGGGGGTGCGTAAACTCGAGTGGGTCTGGCGTCACATCGAGACCCGCAAGGTCTACCGCGCCTCGATCCCCGGCGTGCTGCGTCACCTCGGCAAGATGGCCTTGAGGGGGCTGCAAAATGACGCTGTCAACACGGATGCCGGCAGCCTGCTCGACAACGACCCCTTGAGGCACCTGCTGAACCAACTGATAGATTTCAAACGCATAGACAGGAATATCACCCACGGTGCCCTCACCGCCCTGAGCATAGACACCTCCTGTTATGATCGCTCCCGCTCAGAGACCTTTTTCCAGGCCAGCAGTGATATCGAAAACTGGACCCGCGCCAGGCGCAGCGGTGAGCGCAGGCGCCTCAACACGGAGCATTTGCTCGCCAGCTCGGCCATCCCGCTGGTGTTCCCGTCGATTAAACTCGAGCAGGGCTACTATGGCGATGGCTCGGTCCACCAGCTGGCGCCCCTCTCCAGCCCTATCCATTTGGGGGCCAAGAAGCTCATGGTGATCAACCTGGATAGCCCCAACAGGCTGCTGCCTACCCGCCAAGCCCATCACCCCAAGACGGCCACCATTGCGGGTCATCTATTGGATACCATCTTCTCTGATACCCTCAACAGCGATCTGGAGCGGCTGGAGCGGATCAACAACACCCTGAGCCTGATCCCTGAATCTGGCAAAACCAAGTTGGAGCTTAAACCGATAGAAACCTTGGTCATCAAGCCGAGCGAAGATCTCACCCAAATAGCCGCCCGTTATTATGACGATATGCCGTTTGCGATCCGCACCCTGTTGGCCTTTATCGGCATAGATAAACACTCGGACTCGAGTATTGTCTCCTACCTGTTGTTCGAAAAATCCTATACCAGCACACTGATAGAGCTGGGCTACCAGGATGCCATGTGCCAAATAGATGAGATCAAAGCCTTCTTCGGTATCGAAGGCGGCAGAGGTTCAGTGTGTGTCAGAGACAAACCAACCGCCACAGTTAGCCGTTAGCCGTTAGCCGTTAGCCGTTAGCCGACGAGTAAAAAATAACCCCGCATTGCTTATTGCCAAGAGATGCGGGGTTGTTGTTTAACTCTGTGTGACCGGGAATTTAGACGGAATAATAGTCGCGATACCAATCGACGAACTGCTGCACCCCTTGCTTGATGTCCATCTGCGGCTTGTAACCCACAGTCTTGAACAGATCTTCGGTATCGGCCCAGGTGGCATGCACGTCGCCCGGCTGCATAGGCAACATGTTCTTGATGGCCTCCACGCCGAGCGCCGCTTCTATGGCGGCGATAAAGTCCATCAGGGGCACGGGACTGCCGTTGCCTATGTTGAACACCTTATAGGGCGCCGAGCTGGTGCCCGGGGTGCCGGTTTCGACCGTCCAGTTGACATCGGCCGCAGGCACGGCATCCTGGATACGCATGATGCCTTCGACTATGTCGTCGATATAGGTGAAGTCACGGCTCAGGTTGCCATGGTTGTACACGTCTATGGCCTCACCCTTGAGGATCGCCCTGACGAACTTGATAGGCGCCATGTCCGGTCGGCCCCAGGGGCCATAGACGGTGAAGAATCTCAACCCCGTGGTCGGCAAGCCATACAGATGCGAGTAGGTATGGGCCATCAGTTCGTTGGCCTTCTTGGTGGCCGCATACAGGGAAATGGGATGATCGACACTGTCGGCGGTCGAGAATGGCATCTTCTGATTCAGGCCATAGACAGAGCTGGAAGAGGCATACACCAGATGCTCTATCTTATGGTGGCGGCAACCTTCGAGTATGGTCAGCTGACCTATGAGGTTACTGTCGGCATAGGCCAAGGGATTGTCTATCGAGTAGCGCACCCCGGCCTGGGCACCGAGGTGGATCACCCGGGTGAAACCTTCGCCGGCGAATAACTCGGCGATACCGGTGCGATCGGCCAGATCCAGCTCGATGAAGCGAAACTTGTCCTGGGACGCCAGCCTGGCCAACCTGGCCTGTTTCAGGTTAACATCATAATAATCATTGAGATTATCTATACCTACGACACTATGACCTGCGGCGCACAGGCGCTCGCTGACCCTGGCACCGATAAATCCTGCCGCGCCTGTGACTAAATATTTCATCAGCTTCATTAAAATCTAATCCTTAAAAATAATTTTGGAAAGCCGGGGCTTAATCTGATCCAAACAGATCGCGGGTATAGACCTTGTCGGCCACATCGTTGAGCTCTGCCAGCATGCGGTTCGACACTATCACATCCGCCATTGCCTTGAACTCGTCGAGATCTGTGATCACCCTGGAGTTGAAGAACTCGGGCTCGGTCAGCACAGGCTCAAACACTACCACTTCTATGCCCTTGGCCTTGATGCGCTTCATAATCCCCTGGATGGATGAGGCGCGAAAGTTGTCCGAGCCCGACTTCATGATCAATCGATAGATGCCCACCACCTTGGGATGCTTGCGGATGATGGCATCGGCGATGAAGTCCTTGCGGGTGGTGTTGGCATCGACTATCGCCCCTATCAGGCTGTTGGGCACGTCGGCATAGTTGGCCCGCAACTGCTTGGTGTCCTTGGGCAGGCAATAACCACCGTAACCGAAGGAGGGGTTGTTATAGTGAGAGCCGATACGGGGATCCAGCCCTACCCCTTCGATGATCTGCCGACTGTCGAGGTTATGGGTCTCGGCATAGCTGTCCAGCTCATTGAAATAGGCCACCCGCATCGCCAGATAGGTGTTGGAGAAGAGTTTCACCGCCTCGGCCTCGGTCGAGTCGGTGAACAGCACGGGAATGTCCTGTTTGATGGCGGCTTGGCTCAGCAGGTCGGCAAACACCCGCGCCCGCTCGGAACGCTCACCCACTATGATGCGTGAAGGGTACAGGTTGTCGTACAAGGCCTTGCCTTCGCGCAGGAACTCGGGCGAGAAGAGAATGTTGTCGCAATTGAACTTGGCTCTGATCGACCGGGTATAGCCCACGGGCACTGTGGATTTGATCACCATCACAGCATTGGGATTGATGGCCATCACCTCTTGGATCACAGCTTCTACCGAACTGGTATTGAAATAGTTGGTGCTGGGATCGTAATCTGTCGGGGTGGCGATGATCACATAGTCGGCATTGCCATAGGCGAGAGCTTTGTCCTGGGTCGCACTTAAATTCAATGCGTGGCTGGCCAGATATTCTTCTATCTGTGCATCGGCGATAGGCGAGTGACGGTTATTGACCGCATCGACCCGGCTCTGAAGAATATCCACCGCAATGACTTCATTATGTTGCGCCAACAGCACTGCATTAGACAAGCCAACATACCCGGTACCGGCAACTGCAATTTTCATAAAAAACCTTACAGGAATAATGATCTAAGTGGTAATTCCTCGATGCCCAAGTTGGTCCCAACTTCACTTTACGCTTCAAGAATAAGAGACAAATTGAGCTGAAGAAGCCCGCATATTACTACCTATAAAAGTCCATGCCAAAACTAATCGCCTGCTGGGGTATCGCGTCTGGACAAGATAGGGGCTGCCGACAGAGGCCAGGCGATAGCAAACCTCGGGTCGTTCCAGGGGAGCACATGTTCATCTTGCGGAACATAATAGTCACTGCACTTATAGATCACTTCGGCAGAATCGCTGAGCACATAGAAGCCATGGGCGAACCCCGGCGGGATCCACAGCTGCAGGCGGTTATCGGCGGACAACTCACGTCCGACCCAGCGGCCATGGGTTGGCGACTCGGGCCGAATGTCCACCGCCACATCGAAGACAGTACCGGCGATGACCCGCACCAGCTTGCCCTGGGGCCTCGTTGCCTGATAATGCAGGCCGCGCAGCACATTTTTCATCGAGCGGCTGTGGTTCTCCTGCACCAGCCTGGGGGCCTCCAGGCCATGGGCCTTGAAGCAGGCGTTGAACTCTGACTCGCGAAAGGTCTCCATGAAGAAACCGCGCTCATCGCCAAACACTTGGGGTTCAAATAGGAGAACATCGGGAATTTCTGTGCTGATACAGTGCATTAAAATACCTTAGTGTCTAACAGACTGAGCAGATACTCACCGTAACCACTCTTCAATAGCGGCTGCGCCAACGCCTGCAACTGTGCCGCATCTATCCAGCCGAGCCGATAGGCCTGCTCTTCCGGACAATTGATCTTCAGCCCCTGACGTTTCTCTATGGCGGCAATGAATTGACTCGCCTCCGCCATGGCATCCGCTGTGCCTGTGTCGAGCCAAGCCGTGCCCCGCCCCATGATTTCCACCTCGAGAGAGCCCTCGGCAAGATAGTGGTTGAGCACATCGACGATTTCCAGCTCGCCCCGCAATGACGGCTTAACCCCTTTGGCGATAGACGAGGCCCGGCCGTCGAAGAAATACAGCCCGGGCATGGCATATTGGGATGCGGGCGCGAGCGGTTTCTCTGTGATAGAGGTGACCCGTCCCTCAGCATCGAAGCCCAGCACCCCATAGGCCCGGGGATTGGCCACATGATAACCGAAGACAGTGGCACCGCCTTGGCTGGCGGCGACGCGTGTGAGCATCTGCGGCAGCTCGTGACCATAGAAGAGGTTATCGCCGAGGATCAACACGCTGTCGTCGCCGTCCAGATATTCCTCGGCAATGAGCAGCGCCTGCGCCAGTCCCTCGGGTCTGGGCTGCACTTCATAGTGCAACTGCATGCCCCACTTAGAACCGTCCCCGAGCAAGGCGCGAAACAGCCCAAGATCGCTCGGGGTGCAGATCAGCAGCACCTCCCTGACGCCGGCCTGCATCAGCGTGGATAAGGGATAATAAATCATCGGCTTATCATACAGAGGCAACAGCTGCTTGCTCACTACTTGGGTCATGGGGAATAAACGGCTACCCGTACCTCCCGCCAACAAAATGCCTTTTCTCATCGCCTGTCTGCAATCATCCTAAACTGTTGGGATTGTAGCATATTCAAGACCCAGGGACGCAAAACGGCTCGGCAGAGTCGCCGCCAGAAAAGCGAAACCTCTCGGATCAAAGCCCGTTAGCCGGCTGCGGCTTTTATGTTAATCTGGCGGCGATGCTATGTAGCAGGCTGACATAGGCTGGCACCAGACCAGACCCGGCCCAGTGTTATTGGCTTACGGCTGATTTGCCTGAAACGCTTCGCTTACCAATACGGCTTAGAAGAACCCAGACCGGAACAACACTGGTCAAAACAACACCAAATAAGGGCGGCAGTAACATCATGGATATCATTCGCTTCAACCAATGCCAGAGCACACAGTGGAAGAATGGCGGCGGTACCACCACCCAACTGATAATAGCCCCGCCAGGGGCCAGTCTGGATAACTTCGATTATCGAGTCAGCATGGCCAGGGTCAACTCGGACGGCCCCTTCTCGCGGTTCGAAGCCATAGACAGGCAATTGCTGATCCTTGAGGGCGAGGGATTGGCATTGGAGATTGAGGGAAAGGAAGACGCTGCAACCCTGTTGAAGCTGGGCCCGGCGCTGACATTCACCGGCGAGTTGATGATTGACAGCAAGTTATTGGCCGGGCCGGTACTCGACTTCAACGTCATGACCCGCCGGGGCCACTACCGGGCAAAGACTGAGTACCTCAGGCTGGAGAAAAATGTCGGCATCAACCAGGAATGCCGCAGCCGGCGCTGCCTGTTGATGTTTTTAACCCAGGCACTCTGCCTCACGGGAGAAGGCATACCCGTACTCGAGTTGCAGACCTATGATCTCTTGAGCTATGAGGCAGGAGAAACGATCCGCCTGCAACCGCAAGCAGCCGCAGACATCATCAGAGTCTGGTTGGATAGATGTTGATTAAATGGGTATTGATTGGATAAGTGTTGCTTGGCTAAGCAGGTGGGAAAGTTTTGAACCAGGCTATTGCTGCCGCTTGCCGGCCAGCGCCGACAGCATGATGTTCAGCTGTTCGCGCCAGGGCGTGCCCGCCATAATCGCCAGTGATCCGCTCACGTCCAGCACACTGAAATGCGGCCGTTTGGCCGCTGAAGGGTACTGCTCCGAGCTAATGGGAGTGATGCTTATCGCCCGCGGCAACAGCCCAAGTTCCAATGCTGTTTCTTGGATCGCCACGGCAAACTCATGCCAGGAAGCCTGGCCCAGATCGCACCAGTGATAAATGGGCTCGAGTCGGTCGAGTTGGGTCAGGCGCCAAATAAACTCCGCCAGCCCTCTGGCATAGGTAGGACAACCTACTTGGTCGGCGACCACCGCGAGCTCGGTTTTTTGCTGCATCAACCCCAGCATGGTATTGACAAAATTATTGCCATATTGCGAATAGACCCAGGAACTCCTGACAATGGTAGCCATGGCCGTATCCGGGGGAATGATGCGTGCCAATGCCAGCTCGCCGGCGAGTTTAGAGGCGCCATAGACATTGAGCGGCTTGGGGGCATCGCCGACGCCATAGCGGGCCCTGCTGTCACCGTCAAAGACATAATCGCTCGATACGTGAATGAAGCGAATGCCTCGCTTTGCAGCAATTTTAGCCATGTTGGCAACCGCAGTCTCGTTGATGGCAAAGGCCTGCGCTATGTCGGTCTCGGCCTTATCGACCTGGGTATAGCCGGAGGCGTTGATCATCACCTCTGGGTCGAATGCATCCACTGCGGCGGCCAATGTGGCCGGTTGCAATATATCGACATCGGCGCGGCCGAGGCACAGCAACTGCACGTCAGCCGGCGCCCGGCTCTCGTTTACTTCCACCTCTTCAGCCCCTTTCTCTTTGGCCTCTTTTTCCTTTGCCGCTTTGTCCTCCACAACAGCCGCCAGTTCCCGGGCTAGTTGGCCGTGTTTTCCTATGACCAGTACTCTCATTTTTGCCTTAACAACTCAAATAACGCCTGCTGCATCCCATCCCACTATGCCCATAAACACCAAAAAATTCAGGGCAAAGCATACTAACTTGGCAGTTGCCTCGGCCAATCCAAATTAGCCAAATACCAGCGCAAGGTTTTCCTGAGGCCAGTGTCGAAACTCTCCAGTGGCAGCCAGCCAAGCTCACGCTGTATTTTACCTGCATCTATGGCATAGCGCACATCGTGACCCGGCCTGTCGGCCACGAAGCGGATCAGATCTTGGTACCTGGCAATACCCTGAGGTTTGGCGGGCGCCAGCTGCTCCAACAACTCACAGATAGCGTTTACCACCTCGAGGTTAGTCTTCTCGTTATGGCCACCGATATTATAAGTTTCGCCCAACTTGCCTCGAGTCGCGACCTGGTACAGCGCCCTGACATGATCTTCCACATACAGCCAGTCCCGCACCTGCCGACCATCACCGTACAGCGACAGCGGCTTGCCAGCCAGCGCATTGAGTATCACCTGCGGGATAAGCTTCTCGGGAAGTTGAAAGGGACCGTAATTATTCGAGCAGTGAGTGATCACTATCGGCAGGCCATAGGTTCGCTGCCAGGCCCGCACCAGATGATCCGACGCCGCCTTGCTGGCCGCATAGGGCGAACTGGGCGCATAGGCACTCTCTTCGGTAAACAGCGCGCCTGCGCCAATCTCACCGGAGCCAAGGTCGCCATAGACCTCATCGGTCGAGACATGAAGAAATCTGAAGTTGCTGCGTCGGCCCTCATCCAAGACGAGATAATAAGCCCGCGCGGCCTCCAGCAAGGTGTAAGTGCCCACTATGTTGGTCTGAATAAACTCCGCCGGCCCTTCGATGGAGCGATCCACATGACTCTCGGCCGCCAGATGCATGATGATATCAGGCTGAAATTTCGCCAGCGCATAATCCAGAGTGCTTCTGTCGCAGATGTCGGCTTGAACGAAATAATAACGCTCACAGCCTTCAAGCGAGGCCAGGGACGCCAGCTTGCCCGCATAGGTCAACTTGTCCAGGTTAACCACTCGGCAATCGGTTTCATTGATAAGATAACGCACCAGAGCCGAGCCGATAAAACCGGCACCGCCTGTAATAAAAATACTCTTTGCCATAACTTTGTGCTCTCCCATGGTTCTCGGTCTGCACTCCAGAAACAAAAAGGCCAAGTCATTTACTGAATTGGCCTCTTCATACCCGAAAACGACTAAGACACTAAGGGTACTACCTTATTGTCGCTAGAAGTTAACGCTAGACTAGCTTTCTGTTTCCATACCAAATCACAAATCCCATCGGTAGGATTGAAGCCTGTTGGCGTAGTAACTAAGATATCCCGTATCACCTCATGATTAAATTCGTGACATGCCTTATCCAAGCGGTTGAGAATGCTTTCAAGTTCTTTCCATGATAGACACACTTCATTGGCAGTCATTATTCGTTCATGCTCAGTACCAGTGACATCATCCCCGATAAGCAGCTCTTCATAGAGTTTCTCACCGGGGCGCAATCCACTGAACGCAATGGTAATATCCCCATCAGGATGTTTATCATCCTTCACCTCGAAACCACTCAAACGTATCATCTTGGCGGCAAGGTCGACGATCTTAACCGACTTGCCCATGTCCAGCACAAACACATCGCCACCCTTGCCCATGGCACCGGCCTGGATCACCAGCTGCGATGCCTCCGGTATGGTCATGAAGAAGCGGGTAATTTCGGGATGGGTGACAGTCACAGGGCCACCATTGGCGATTTGCTTACGAAACAGAGGAACAACAGAGCCCGATGAACCCAACACATTGCCGAAGCGTACCATACAGAAACGGGTCTGATTTATTTCTTTCGAAAGTGCTTGAAGTACCAACTCAGCCATACGCTTAGTCGTCCCCATTACATTGGTTGGACGTACAGCTTTATCGGTAGATACCAATACAAAAGTTTCGACTCTGGCAACGATCGCCGCACGAGCAGTATACAGAGTACCGAATATATTATTACGCACCCCTTCCACCACATTGTGCTCAACTAAAGGTACATGCTTGTATGCAGCCGCATGATATACAGTTTGTACTTTAAAAGCTTCCATGACAGCTCGAACCCGGTTTTCACGTTGAACTGAGCCCATCATGGGTAAGATCTCAATATCAAGTCCTAAGTCCTGCGCAGTAGCACTCAACTCACGTTCGATAGAATACAAGCCGAACTCTGATAATTCGAACAATACCAATTTCTTTGGAGATTGCTTTAAGATCTGTCGACATAACTCGGAGCCTATAGACCCGCCCGCACCTGTAACCATCACAACTTTATTTTTGATGTTAGCGGACATCAGATCATTACGCGGAGCCACCGCATCCCGACCGAGAAGATCGTCGATTTCGACTTCTTTTATATCACTGTACAACTTGTTGCCACTGACCAAATCTGCCATAGCAGGCAAAGTCAGGACTTGTACAGCTAAAGGCTCCAGCAAAGTCAGTATCTCTTGGCGACGAGCGCGAGATGCGCTGGGTATAGCAAGCAGTACCTTAGTGGCGGCTTTTTGTTTGATCAGCTTGCGGATAATAGACGGTGAGTGTACATGCACCCCCTGGATCACAGTGCCATTTAGTGTTCTATCATCATCGACAAATGCAAAAGGATAGTATTCGTGGCTCTGTACCAGCGCAGTCACCAGTTGGCGGCCACTGACCCCTGCACCATAGATGATCACCGGCTCACCAATCCGCTTCATACCGGAGCCAACCAATGAACGCACCATGGCGCGAGTGCCACCGACAAACACCAAAGCAAAAGCCGCATAAATAATCGGCACGGTGCGAGGTAAATCAAGCTCGGCATAATAACTAACTAATACCAGAGCTGTGGTCGAAGCTGCGACTCCCAAGATAATCGCAGTCAAGGCTTGCAACCCCATATACCTGAGCACAGCACGGTACAAACCAAGCTTAACAAAACCAATGACGCTAATAGGCACGACTAAGGCAATCAGTAACCAATAGCTGCTGTTTGCCAGCACGCTGACAGCATCTAGACGGACCAAGAGTGAAGCCCAGAAGGCGGTAACTAGAAAAAACGAATCGACTGTAACACTCACCAGACGTTTCTGTGACCGTTTCAAGGAGAACAAACATTGCAAAAAATCCATTTTCCGCTTCAACCTATTAATAATATTCATAAAATTAGATACTATACACTTCATATGAAGACTGGATATCCTAAGGAAAATAAGTATACATCACATGTCCCAAAGTCCGAAACTTACAACTACTTATTAGGTTTTACCGCGTCACCGCTGCCACTTCCGGTGGCTGTCATGAGTATGTATTGAAAATAACAACTCAATGTCATATTATCGATCATTTTTTTATCTGTTTGCGCTAATAATTTAGGCGTAGACATATCAATATTCTGTACCTGGGCTAAGCCAGTCACGCCGGGGAGGACATTATAAACCCCAAGCGCATCACGTTCAGTAATTAACTCCTCTTGATTAAATAAATTTGGCCTAGGACCAACTAAACTCATTTCACCTTTTAGCACATTAATTAATTGTGGCAATTCATCAATTTTAGTTTTACGTAAAAAACCGCCAAGCTTGGTAATCGCTGCGTTGCAGGCTAGATGACTAGCAACAGAGGCAGTGCCCTTCCTCATAGTCCGAAACTTTATCAGCTTAAATGGTTTTTTTTGTTTGCCGACGCGGGTTTGCACAAAAAATGGTGAGCCCGAATCAAATAAACCAATGATAGTAACAATAATTAAAATGGGCCATAGAAGCAACAAACCGAAAAATGCTGCCAGAAAATCTAGTAAACGAATCATAATCTACCGTTTTTGTTCTTTGATTGAAAAAATTTTTGGGCTGTATTCTTAAAGCCCTCTTCTAAACTCTGAGGAGGTTTCCAACCTAAAGTTTCTTTTGTATGCGATATATCAACTTGAAGCGAACCGATCAAGCGTTCGACTACGTCGGATTTATTTATCACTCTCCCAACTAGTTTAAAACACCACAATGGGACAGGGAGTAGCCAAGTCTTCCTTCCAAGAGACTTACCCATCTCTACAACCATGTCAGAAGTCGAAATATCATTATCATCGGAAACCAAGAATACCTGATTTGCTGCTTTTGGATGCACAATACAAACTTTAATAAGGTCCACTAGGTTCACCACTGAAACTAAGCTACGCTTATTATCTGTTATACAGCCAAAGGGAAGCGGGAGCCTCATATATACAAAATTCAGTAATGATGCAAAATTTGCTTTTACACCTGGGCCATAAACCAATGTAGGACGAATGACTACAACCTCAATTCCATTATTTTCAGCCAACTCAAACAACTGTTTTTCAGCCTTGGCTTTAGAATCACCATAGTTATCTTTTGGAGTTGGTTCATCAAAAGCAGTAAAAGGAGAGGACAGTGTCGTACACTCACCGTTAACCTTAATTGTGCTAATAAAGATAAACCTCTTTACACCCGCTTTAGCAGCCTGCTTGGCAAGTTCTAACGTTCCCATCATATTAATACGATGATAGTTGAAAGCTGTATTGTTATCTGCTTTTTGCATTTGGTGGACCATAGCAGCACAATGAACCACAACATCGATATCTCGTAAGCCTTCGGTTATATCAGTGGGTTCACTGAGATCAAAATCAACTCTCTCACGAACACTTGAGACGCCACTTCTTCCCAACAACGTAATGTTCATATAACTATCTTCTAGAGACCTGAGTACATACTTTCCCACAAAACCACTATATCCAGTCAATGCTACTTTCATAATAAAACTCTAGTATTGTGTGACCATGTCCATTAATAACTTAGGTAATTTAGCCATTTCAGAAGCAGTAACCAATGCATCCTGGCGATACCCTCCCAACCATACTACTTCGTTAAGGCCGATAAAAGGTATAACCGCAGAGGAAAACAAGGTTACAACTTTATTAACCTTCTCAATATCATTTAGCATTAAGAGCTCTAAAGGGAACTCTCCCTCAAGCATTTCAGCATCTTTAATATAAGAACTATACTGGGTAGTTTCTAACGGATGTCTTTTTAGCAAAAGTTTCCCGTCATTAGACGAAAAAGTATTCGCCACATCCGTGTAAATATTTATTTTATCTTTTTCCGATATGCCATCAAATATTTCAATAGGCTGAGTTACAAGTAGTGAGAAGTTGGATTCAGGAGATTTATATCCGAAAATAGAATTAACTATTGCTTTCACCTCTAACGGCATTGCGGACCATTTACCTATTATATCTAACGCAACCCCTTTATTGATAATATCGGAGGGCAATGCCCTTGGGAAGTGGGCATATATTGAACTTATTTTTTTATTTCTACCGCACACTGAACCTGATATTAACTTTGACAAAAACCTAGGAATTATTGGCATTGCACCATAAATATCTTCTTTCTCGAGGTAATTAACTAAACCATGCTCAACTAGAGAGGGCCTCATAGGGAAAGATATTCTAACTATGGGAGAGAAGTCATGAAAGACAAAGGCATGTTCAACTCCACTAAGGAATTTATAACCAAATAAATGATACCTTATTTTATCCATCGTAGTTTGATAAGGAATATGCAATACTCTTATGTCAAAAATATTTTCAGGAAACGTAAAGCTTGACAAATTTAATATTAGAGCCTCCCTCCCTACATTTGAACAAGCTAAAATAACAGAATACAGAAGTTCCTTGCTGTTTCTAGCTTCATAAACCACCAAAACTATTCTCCCTGCTTCGGCTAACAGTAATAAACAACATCATAATAATGAAAAAATATTGAATAGAATAAACGGGATCATATAAAAATGACATCAGCACAATTATCAAAACTGTTAACCGCCCAACATAGCTCTCCAACTTTTTAGATGAGTACACAATCAACCCAAAAAAAGAAACAAAAAAAATCAAACCATAGTTAACCATTATTCTCAATATTGCAGATTCCGTATACGTAACAAATTTATATGTATAGTGTCCATCAAAGAAACTCTTTGCCAGATAAGCTTCATTAAGAACAGGCAAGTGACCAATGCCGAATAAAACCCCCCACAGACCGGAGTCTAAATAGTAATAAATTGCATTCACCCAATTAACTATTCTATATGAGGTTACCCCCTCTATACTAAAGGTTAAAAGTAAATTATCTGAATGGGTTACGTATAAATATGTAAATAAAAAAGGAAGAGTCAGAATAAAAATAAGAATTACACAGAGTTTCCACCCTTTTACTTTAGCTACAAGCAATGCGAAAAGAATAGCAAATATTGTTGTTCTGCTACCAGTCCAGACAAGAACCAAAATCAAAATAAATGGAACAATAAAAACATAAAACACCGTTCGCAATTGAATACTTGCCAATATACCCAAAATCACCACTATTGAAATACTGACAGGACTACCATCGAGACCCAGCAATCTATTTAAGCCGGGAACAATCTGATTCCCAAAAGAGATATAATTATACATCCCCCCTCCCCGAAAAACTGAGAAAAGCATTATAGAAACTAAAGCAATAATCAATGAGTAGAGAACAGATGCCTTATAAAAAAAACTCCGACTAACGATTCTAGATAATTCAAAAACAAAAAAGAATGCTAATAAATTCAAAATGTACTGCCCTTGAAAAAAGGCAAGCAAAGGGAAAAACAATAGTAACACCCAGAACATTAGTGTATTTTTAACATGTTTTATATTAACTGAAAAAGTTAAGAGTAACGTTAAAACCAATGCCAACTGGAATATGGCAGCAATATTATACCAATTCCTATTTAAAGCAGTGTAAAAAAATGTCAATGCAAAAAGTAGTGAAAAAAGCACTCTGTTTTGCACTGACATTACTTTACCTGTAGTATTTTCTATATACATAGTCCACTATTTTCTCCGGAAGTAATCGTCCCCCTACTTTTATAAATAAATTTCTAGCAAAACCAAAACAACCAATCATGCCTAATTTAAATAAGTACTTTTGAATAGCAAACTCTTCTTTAGCGTAGCTATAACCAATTTTCCTCGAATACCCCTCTTCCATTCTTACTCTCATGTGACATTCAGTTAGATTATGGAATTCAGCACCATTGGAAAGCATATTTATCCAAAGCAGATAGTCTTGGCATTGGAATAACTGAGAATAACCACCGGCAGCGATAACAGTCGACTTCTTATATATGCAGCACCCATGATTCACTGGAGATCTAAAGCTCATTAAATTCGAAATATCCGAATGACTCTCAGGAAGTTTTCTGTAGTTACTAAAACTTGATGAAAACTCTTCTATTACAGAACTTAAGACATCTGTATTCTTATTTCGCTCCATGTAGTCAACTTGTTCTTTAAATCTATGAGGAAGAGATATATCATCAGAATCCATTCTAGCAATCAATTCAAAAGAACAATTTTTAAGACCATAATTTAGTGCATTTCCTTGCCCACAGTTTTTATGCAACCGACACACCTTTAAGTAAGGAATTACTTTTTCGAAAGTACCTATTACCTTATTAAGTTCTTCTGATAAAGGTCCATCACAAACTAAAACAATTTCGTCTGGCTTTCTAACTTGATCGAATGTGATACTTGTCAATGCTCTTTCAAAATATACGGGAGAATCCTTTAAATAAACTGTCATTAGTACTGAAAAATTCATGATATCACTTAACTCTTCTTATCAGTTCTTCTATGCCTTGGTAAATATCATAATCACAATTAAATATTTCTTTCATTTTAGTTATATTTAGACTTGTATTCATTGGCCTTACTAGATCCCCGCCTTTTAAAGTGCCTTTCCTTATTTCAATATCATAAGGATTAAATAATTTCGCTATATAATTCACAAATTCGTACTTACTAAGCATTTGATTTGAACCAGTATTTACTATGATTCCTTGCGGTGGTTTATCAATATCTAGGACACGACATATTAGATTAGAAAGTTGAGTGACAGACAACGGATTAAATAAGACATTGTCATATCCTTCTATCTCCTCACCGCAAGCTAAGGACTTATATGCCCACTCAAATAGAGAGTTTCCATCTAGATCATTGTTAAAGCCATACAAATTAGTTCTCAATACTAATCCCAAACTATTAAGCACAGGTCTTTCTCCCTCAAGCTTACTTTTGGCATAATAGTTAACCGGATTAGGCTCATCTATTTCCTTCCAGAGGCCGGCACTTCCTGAGTAGACAGAGTCCGTTGATATGTATATATTATACACGTCCTTAAAATCAGCCAAAAACCGTGAAAGATGAAAATGTGTATCATGTGCTAGGGACTTATCTTCCTCACAAGTACTAAGATTTACGATTGCTATACAATTAACAATTACGTTTGGCCTTTCAACCTCAATGACTACTTTTAGAGCATCAAAATCCAAGCAATCCAGATTGTGATCGCAATTTTTTCTACCTAAAGAAATCACACGATGCCCTGCTATTTTTAAGCTTTTCACAAGCTCGGAGCCCAACATACCAGCTCCGCCTAACACCATGACATTCATCACTTAAGCTCTGTTAGGTTATTTAACAAAGCAACCATTTCATTCACTGTTAACTGTTTCGTATTATGAGAGTGAAAATCTTGTTCAGCGGTAATTTTACTTTCCCCTGCATCCAGATAATCATTGTAATTCATATTTCTATTATCAAGAGGAACTCTATAATATTGCCCTAAATCTTCCGCTTTAACCATTTCCTCACGAGTTAACAAAGTTTCATATAACTTTTCAGCATGACGCGTTCCAATATTTTTTATTTCATGCCCGATACAATTTTTATATAGGCAAACTGCCTCGGCCAAACGTCCAATAGATATTGCAGGGGATTTCTGCACGAAAGTGTCGCCGCCAGTGCCATTCTCAAATGCAAAAAGGACAAGTTCTACAGCTTCATCTAGACTCATCATAAATCGAGTCATTTTCGGATCAGTAATCGTTATTGGATTTCCTTTCTCTAGTTGTTCTATAAACAATGGAATTACTGAACCTCGAGATGCCATAACATTCCCATACCGAGTCACACACAGTGTTGTTTCATCGTCAGATAAATTCCTTGATTTGGCGGTTATGACCTTTTCCATCATTGACTTAGAAATCCCCATCGCATTGATGGGATATACAGCTTTATCCGTGCTAAGACCAATAAGTCTTTTCACTTTATGCTTTACGGCACTGTCAACAACATTTTCCGTACCTTGAATGTTCGTTTTAACTGCTTCTAAAGGGTAGAATTCACAAGATGGAACTTGTTTCAATGCGGCAGCATGGAAAACATAATCTACTCCCTTCATAGCATAATCTATAGACTGCCTATCTCGAACATCTCCAATATAAAATGAAACTTTTGAATCCCCAATCTGTTTTCTCATATCATCTTGTTTTTTTTCATCTCTAGAAAATACTCGAATCTCTTTTATATTTGTTTTTAAAAACCTTCGAATAACAGCATTTCCAAAAGAACCAGTACCACCAGTAATCAATAATATTTTATTTTCGAACATAAAAACCCCATAATATTCAATAAAAACATACCTTACCAAAGTAATTAAAAAACAATAAATGTTAAGGCATTTAATCCAACATAATAATGCAAGTATTATCTAACGTGTTCAATTCCATTCTTATTTAGCAAAAAACTTAACCATGGCATAGGGTAAACTTTATTGGCTAAAACCCACGTAACCAAAAACTGTATAAGCTTTGAAATTACAAAAGCAAAAGCTACGCCATTAACCCCGAATGGGCCTATAAACAAAAGCATTAATAATAAATTACCCAATCCGCATGCTATTGTAACTATTGATAATGCTGTAGTACTCTTCTCATAAAAAATATAATTGGTGACCATTAAATACATACCGCCAAAAACTTGGCCTAAACACAGCCAACCAATTACATCTTTCGCCATGTAAAAATCTTCATTAACTACCAATTCTATTACTAGCGGCCCGATGAAAAATGCGCATCCAGATACAACAAGTAGAGATATGAAATATAAGTACGTATTCTTAACAATTTCATATTTACCAGTCATACTACAATTCTTTAACCTGCTAAACAACCAAGGCACATACGCTTTATTTATAGCATCAAAAATAATTGCTAAGGCCATACTTACCTGTACTGAAACCATATATATTCCTGCAAACTTAACGCCCAATTCATCATTAATGACGAACCTATCAGCTGCACTCAAAAGGAAGGCGCCAAAAACATGCGGAGTCAAAGGGACTCCAAATTTAAGCGCTTCAGAAATATAGTCATATCGAAGTCCAGTTATTATTAAAAGCTTATCCTTAATTAAAAGACACACTGATATAAGGGAAAAAATAGCACTTGTATAAAGAAGTGCATCAACCCTCCCTTGTTCTCCGAACGAATACATTTTAACAAGAAACAAAGTTGCTAACATACCAAGTAAAGCATTAGAGACCTGAAGGCCACAGTATTTCATTGCTTTATTTCTCACTTGCCATTGGACAAGCCTAAAATTAATTATATAAGTAAAGAAAGCAATCACTATAGCTGCATAAATCCACTTGACTTGGATGTTTAAAAAAACAGAGATTATATCTCCAAAAGTAAAAATCATTATTATTGATAAAATTAACGTAAAAAATAGAATGTAGATACATGAGAAATTAAAACGACCGAGCTCTTCACGGCTCATATCATCATAATATTTACGACTAGCGGCTCCAACAGTATTTATACCTATAAGTGCAAGCATCCCTGCAATTAAGGTTTGAAACATCGCGACCTTTCCATACCCTTCGGGCCCTAACCATCTTGTAAGAAGAGGTAGTAACAAAAAAGGGGCCGCAGCATTAAGTATATTTGAAATTAGATATACCGAGGTGTTTTTCGCAAAACTCATAATAATTAATTAGTTTTTTGTGTTTTTTTATCAAAAAAGAACTCAGCCATATCAAAATCAATTTGATTATCTATATCTATGGAGCACTTACTTTCCATTTTATAGGCATAAGTTCTCGCTGTGTTTTCCATTGAACCTGCTTGAATCAACTCTCTAACATTATAGATATATATTGCACCATTTAATCGATAAAACTCACCTAAATCTTGAGAACGCACACTATTCAGATTTTTACGAATGAAATCCTTCATAGAATCATCCTCTGGGAGTATATTAGCCCATAGTGGTGGGTGCTCACATGGTGTAACTGAAATGATTGAGTATGCACCTTTTTTAATGAACAACTCTAATGCCTCATCAATATGTTCTTCGTTACGAAATGGTGACGTTGGCTGGAGCAAAATAACAATATCAGCATCTTTCCCGAATTTATTTAAGACATACAGCAAAACAGTTTGTGTTTTCGCAACATCAGAAGATAACTCTGAAGGACGAAGTTCCGGTACATTTGCGCCAAACTCGCACGCAATATCAGCTATTTCCTGATCATCTGTACTTACAAACACATTATCGATATATTTACTATTTTTAGCAGCCTCTATTGTCCATGCAATTAATGGTTTGTTTCCCAAGGAAAGTATATTTTTTCTAGGTAGGCGTTTACTTCCCCCTCTTGCAGGGATGATAGCGATAACTTTTTTACCATTTATCATTTAATCGAGTCCTAAAGACAATATATCTGATTGAGCGCGGTTAAAGTCATCCATTCGGCCAATATCTAACCAGTACTCATGAATAGGAAACATCAGAACTTTCTCACGTTTATGCATATGCTGTTCAAGTAAGGTCGGCATATCGATTCTATGATTTTCTGGGACCGACTGGATTACGCGAGGGGAAACCACGTAGATGCCTGCATTGATAAAGAAACGTTGGATCGGCTTTTCCACCATACTGATGATTTTATTACCTTCACCATTGATCACCCCGTATGGGATTTGGTAGTCATACTCTCGCACACACATAGTTGCATCAGCATTATTCCTAACATGAAACTCTAATAGGCGTTGAAAATCTACTTTGGTTAGAACATCACCATTCATCATGATCAGAGGCAAACCTTCAGGCAGATCCCTAGGCAGCAAACCTAGTGCACCACCCGTACCCAGTGGGAACTCTTCGTGTACATAAGAGATGTTTACACCTAAATCAGCACCATCACCAAAAAATGCACGGATCTGTTCAGGCATATAATGGGTAGACACGTAGAAGTTGACAAAACCTGCTTTGATAAAACTGCGGATCACAGTTTCCAAAATCGGTTTATTACCAATTTTCAGCATAGGTTTGGGGCACGTATCCGTCAGAGGACGTAAACGAGTACCAAAACCGCCAGCCATCAGGAAAACAGGATTTTGATACTTAGGTCGACGTAGAGGTCCGTTCAAAGTTTCGAGACCAACGACTTTATTTTCATCATCGAGTAATGGAACTGACAAAATGCCTTTTTTTTCCATTAGTTCAATTAAATCAGTACGTGCTGTACTTATTTTGGCAGTTATCGGTGATATATTCATCACCTTTGATACTGATTCGCCTAATGTAAGACTTCTAAGCAGTCCACGACGAATATCCCCGTCAGTTACGATCCCAACTAAATGTTGATTATTGTCCACTACTAAGGCAACGCGTAGAGCTTCATTATTAATAATTTCCAGCGCATCACGAATAGAATCATTTGGGTTTATCAACACATTGTTCCAACAGTAGCTCATGAAATACCTTTAATTCTGTTTGCTTTTATCATACTTCGAGCAGGGTAACAAGTGCTGCGTGCGGGTAAAACTTGCGTTAACACCGCTCCAGCTCCAACTACTGATTGCTCTGCTAATACAAGGCCCTGAACAACCGTTGAATTTGCACCGACATAAACATCTTTTCCGGTACGAACTTCACCACACAATGTTGCCTTAGGCGCTATATGGTTGTAACAACCTATCTTACAATCATGTTCAATCAGCACATTGCTATTGATAATTGAATGCTCTCCAATTATTGCACCAGTATGAACTATCGCGCCTGGCAGTATTTGGGCCCCAGGTTTGATTTCAGAGTAATTTGAAACAAATGCATTGTTAGCAATCACTGTCTCAAACTGGTATCCCAAATCAAGAAAATGCTGGTTAATAAGCCTACGAAATGTAGAACGAGGCATCATTCCAATACCATTGACAAGTAGTACACTCTTTGGAGAGAAATTCTTCACTTCATCATCGTGCGTTATATGTGGGATTCCCTGGAACACCTTCCTTGCAGAAATATCGTCAGGACTAATCACCGCTAAAATATCTCTGCCTTGACTCAGTAGGATATCCGCTAAAACACTGGCATGACCACCGCCACCAATCAGTAGTAACGGTTTGTCACTATTCAAGGATCAACTCCCCCGGTTGATAATCTCGACTTGCAGTGCACTCGAGCATATTCCAATATTGATAAGGAGACATTCCGGTACCAGGGCGTTTTATAGTCAAATTATCTTGGCTAAATGCCTCTCCAGCCTGAATCGCTTTAGCCGCCACAAGGCTCTTACGCGCTACCGCTTTATTTTTCGCTTCCGAGACAGTTGGAGTTTTCACTGACGTTCCCAGCGCGACTTCAATTTGACGAATAGCCTGGACCATCGCAGCAAGCTCATGTGGCTCAAGCGAGGCTTTATGATCAGGCCCTTCCATGTTTTTATCTAAGGTGAAGTGTTTTTCAATCAACACAGCACCACGAGCTACAGCGGCAATCGGAATCGTAATCCCTTCACTATGATCCGAATAACCCGCTGGTAAATCAAATGAGCGACCTAAGGTATCCATAGCTCTGAGATTAATTTCCTTCATTGGCGCGGGGTATTCAGTGGTGCAATGCAAAATGGTCACTTTCGCTTTCAATGCTTGTTGTCCAGACGAAGATGCATACGCTTGTTGAAAGGCCAAAACAGATGGCTCAGTCTCGGAGCTTACTGTGTAACCAAAGGCTATCACGCTCAAGGCCATCTCAATTTCTGCCAGTGTTGCCATACCGGTGGAGACAATCAAATCACAACCGCTTCGAGCATGCTCCAATACCAGAGGCGCATTGGTCAGCTCACCAGATGGTAATTTAAGCCGTTTTAACTGTAAGTCGTTCACCAAAAAATCAAGGCTCTCTGAGTCAAACGCTGTCGATAAGAATTCGATACCCAGTGATTGACAATACTTCACTAGCTGATGATGAGCAGCGTAAGATAGCTCAAGTCGGCTTAACATCGCTAACTGTGACTCTTGTTTCTGTGTATTCATGACCTGATAATCGGCCTGTAGAGCTTGCGCCGTAACCAGATTTTTTGCTTTAAAGGTCTGAAATTTAACGATGTCAGCACCAGCCTCGTATGCTTTGTCCACTAACTGAAAAGCTAGTTTCTCGTCACCGTTATGATTTACACCAGCTTCAGCAATAATGAGTGTCATATTAATCACTTACCTTCACATCATAAAAAGATTTTACTGAATTAAACTTTAGATTTTTAAGTATTGAAATAACTTTCCGGCTTGCATTGCCCTGGCCATAGGGGTTATAAACCTGTTCGTCAGTTTCTTTATAACTACGACTTAATGCAATCTCAAGAGTAGCCTGAATGTCAGAGGCTGTTGCTCCACAATGCAACACACTGCTTGCTGCGAGACGTCCTTTTTGCCTCATACCAATATTCACACTTGGCACATCCAGTGAGGGCACTTCAATAATACCACTGGATGAATTACCAACTACAGCAGCTGCATGTTTAATAGCACTCAGGTAGCGTACTTGCCCTAAAGAGGGTATAGCCAGCACTCGCAGAGGTTGCTTTGCAGCATAAGCTTCAAGCAACGGGATAATTCTGCGGCCACCATCGTCTGCATTAGGGTACGTTAAAATCACTTGAATATCAGGATACTGATCCATGGCTTCTAATAAAGCGGTAAAGGATGCTGTTGGCTCTTCATCTGCTAAAGTGACAGGATGATAAGTTGCTACTACATAAGGTTTGTGTAGTGGAAAGTTGAGCGAAGTTGCCAGCTCCTCCACAGACATAAATGTGCCCCGTTTCAGATGGTCTAAACCAATCGCCCCTACATTAAATACACGCTCTGGTGCTTCACCAAGCTGAATCACTCTCTGTCTGTATTCTTCGGTTGAAGTAGCATGAAGATAACTTAATTTAGTGATCGCATGTCGGATAGCGTCGTCATAGGCACCTTCAGTAATTTCACCACCATGCAGATGAACAACAGGGATACGTAAAATCATGGCTGTCTGAGCGGCAGCCAAAGCCTCAAACCTATCCCCTAAAATAACCAGTACATCAGGGGATAAGCGAGAAAGCGCATCTGCAAAACCTAATACCCCCAAGCCCATACTTTTAGCTGTACCGACTGCTGAATCTGACGACAATAAAATCTCTATTTTTTCATCAATCTTAAAACCGTCTTTTTCTATCTGTCGATACGTTTCACCAAACTCAGGTGATAAGTGCATACCAGAGACAAGCAGTTGTAAAGAGAGCTCTTCTTCAGACTGAATATCTTTAAGTAACCAATACAAAAGCCCGTACTCAGCACGGGTTCCGGTGAAGACTGCAATTTTTTTTGTCATGTCATAAAGCCAGTTGTGTTGGTGAACTAGGTAGATTAATTAGATTCCCTTCAATCCACTCAGACACTTCCAGGCTATCTCTGTGAGCATTTTGGAACATAGGTAAACGATGCATCAGCTTCCAGATAGGACGAGTCATTACACCAGATTCATTGGTGCTCTTTAACAATTGATCCCGGGATTGTGGATCAGGACAAATGACAGCATTAAGCCAGTAGTTAGACTGAGCATAATCAGGTTCGTTGACAAAACTAAATTCGGTATCTGCAAAAAAAGTTTTATAAAGCTGAGCCAACTGACGTTTTTGCTTAAGAAACTCAGGCAACATTTCCATTTGAGCACAGCCTAATGCCGCGTTTAAATTGGGTAATCTGTAGTTAAAACCTGGCTCATCATGAAAAAATTCATAAGGATGTGGCACCTTGGCTGTGGTAGTAACATGTTTAGTGCGGGCACCAAGTGCTGCGTCACGGCATAACACCATACCACCTCCACCTGTGGTAATAACTTTGTTGCCATTAAAACTTAAAGCGCCAAGCTCACCAATAGTACCGGTGTGTTTACCTTTATAATAAGACCCCAAGCTTTCTGCTGCGTCTTCTACCAGAACTATGTTCCATTTACTACATACAGCAACCAGCTCATCCAGCTCTGCAGGATGACCAAAAGTATGCATAGGAACCACGGCACTGATAGGTCGCTGATTACTTTTATGAAAACAGCCGGACTCATTACTGAAGGCGTTTTCAGTCAAATAGTTATCTAAGGCAACAGGGCACAAAGACAAACTAACTTTGGATACATCAACGAAGATGGGCTCAGCCCCCATATGATGTAAAGCGTTGCAAGTTGCCACAAAGGTCAGCGCCTGAGTAATCACATAATCACCAGTCTTTACACCAGCCATATAAAGCGCAGTATGCAAAGCTGCAGTACCATTTACCGTTGCAATTGCTTTTGTGGTTGAAGTGAAGGCTTCCATTTTGCGTTCAAAATCATCCACAAATTTACCGACACTGGACACAAAAGTACTTTGAATGGTTTCGGCAACATACTTCAGTTCATTGCCAGCAAAAGTTGGCGTATGTAACGGGATAAACTCGTTAGTACGGTAAAGCTCACGAATAAAATTAATAACTGCAGCGCTCATACGACACCTTACATTTTGCTATCGAGATATTTGCCTGTTTCTTTGTGGCCAAAATCGGGGATCATTTGATGAAACAGTTCAACAATCTGCTCTTTAGTCCAGGATTTATCCTGTTTATAAGAGGCTATTTGTTGTTCAAACAAGGTCAGTAATTCCTGCTGGTACAGAGGTTCGTTTTTAATCACGCCCAGATTATCAAAACGCGCCATATCCAGAGTTTCTTTGTCGGTAAAAAACTCTTCAAAGTCTTTCTCGCCGGTAGTGTCGCTAGACGTAAAGAGGCAAGGCCACTTACCTTCTGCAGGTAAAGTTTTAACCAGCTCACGGGCGTCATCTTCGTTGTCACACATATGGGGTTCATACCCAAGTTGCTTCAGGTATTTCACTGCGATGTCTGCAAAGGTAATTAGATGCAAAGTTTCACTTAGTTTTGGGAAAAAAATGTCACGATTCTCACCAAAGATGCAAGACATCAAACATAATTCACCTGACTCTTGTGGTGTCACAAAATAACGCTTGATGTCATTAGGAGCGACGATCGGTTGATTCTTTTGTATTCGCTGATTAAAACCATGTAAAAGAGAACCATCTGAGAATGCGACATTAGCAAAGCGTGCTGTAGAAATCGCAATTTCCTCACTGCGGCGCATCAGGAACATTTCCATAATACGTTTGGATGCCCCCATCATATTGACAGGATTAGCCGCTTTGTCTGTAGACACGCAGAAATATTTCTTACTGCCTTTTTCAACAGACTGTTGAATAGTTTTATCTGTATTAAACACGTTTACATCGATCATTCGCATTAAAGTGAAAGGATCTTTTTCACTACGCACATGTTTTAATGCAGATAAATTTAGCACATAGTCGTACCTGCCATCTGCTTTAATAAAGGCATCATACTCTACAGAGCCAATATCTAGAGCAAAGGTCTGAAAGTCACCATTGATGTAGCCAAAAGAACTACGGATGTCTCGCACCAGCTCTACCATGTTATTTTCGCTGATATCAACCACATGTAGTTTTTTCGGATTACGCTTAAAAATCTCTTTAGTAACGGCCTGACCAATAGAGCCTGCACCACCTAAAACAAGGAATCTCGATTCAGCTACAATCTGCTGTAACTCTTCATTATGAAAGCTTATATCGGATATAAATAGTTCTTTACTTCGCCCAATTAATGGCAATACATTGCTCATAAACTTCAATTCCTAACTTGCTGTCATTTTTCATATATCAACTTCAGTCTTTCAAACCAAACTAAGATAATTCAACCATTTTGAAACAGTTGAGTCATATCACTTTTCTTTTCTAATATAGTGTCTTATTAGTATAAACATCATCCCCACTACGCCACCTAACATAGCGCCTAATACGCAGATAAGGGCACGTTTGGGCTTAGCTTTCTCTTCAGGAACTAATGCCGGATCTATGGTTTTAAACACATATTCATCACGTACTTCAGCAAACATGATAGTTTTAGCTTGCTCTTCAATTAGTTTGTATAAAATGGAGCGAATATCGGCGACATTAGTCTGTGAGATTTGTTTATTTAAAAATTCACTACTGCGGTTGGCCTCAGCAACATCACGGTCTTTCATCACTTTATTGATGTCTTGAACCAGCCAGGTAACCCATTGTTGGGCAACCGTTGGAGACAGATGCTCAACCGATACAGTCACCATTCCTGTATCTTTAGTCGAGTCGACACTGATGATTTTACTGAACTCTTTATATGCTTCCTGCATCGATGGCTCAGGTCTAAAAGGTGGGTTAACATCACGAACCCAAGTTTGGGTTTCAGCCAAATAGTCACCTTTATCATAACTAAGCTTATCTTGATTTCGATCCCACTTTTCAGCTGCCATGAGATCAGGCAGCAGAGTGTGCTTTTGGATAAACTGACTGACAAACTGACGCGACTTCATCACCTCAATCGCCAATTGAGTCTTATCCACTCCGCCCTGACCACTAAGGTTAATGCCTGCTAAGCTGGCTAAGCCTCCAAATTGACCCGCTAATGCTGCAAGCCCGCCTCCCCCTTGTTCTTCTGAAGCAGGTGCTAACAATGCTTCAGACTTGTAGATATTGGGTTGCATAACTGCAAAAATTACAGAACCTACAGTGAACACGGCTGTTATGGCTATGATGAACCACTTACCTTGCCAAATAACTGAGAAGAGTTCGCGTAGATCGATTTCGTCGTCCGCCGCACGCGGTGGGGTAAAATCCAAGTCTTGCTTATAGTTTTTTATTTCTGTGGACATTGCAACCTTGTCTCTTGATTTGAGTTCTCGCTGACAGAACGCGTCGCTTACGGTGTTCGGATACAGCAAAAGCAATTACGGATTACGGAGGGCGGAATGTGGAACGCTTCGCTTCCCCTTGAGGCCGCAGGCCATTCAGTTATCCCTAGCTCCGAAGGAGCGTACTGTAATATCTCCCCCCCTTCTACCGTTACAACCTGGCGATACTTGCCAATGCTACGGCGCTGTTATAGATAATGCTGGTCACCTGGCTCCAGAGCGTCAAGTTGTCCTTGTACTCGGTATCGAGCGGCACGATTACGGTGTCACCCGGTTGTAACAGGTCTTCACCGCTGAACCAAGCCGAACGGTTTGGCAGCAGTACCGAGCCATTGGCCTGGATAACATAAGTCCTGCCTTCATCGGCACGCTTACGCACCCCACCAGACATAGTCAGATACTGATCCAGCGTTAAGCCCTGTTTGAATCTGTGGGTCGCCGGATGTTGCACCTCTCCCATGACTGAAATAGTCTGTTTGGTCGAGGGTACGTATAGAATGTCGGCATTTTCCAGCTGAATATTAGCCTGCTCAATACCAACAGAAATTGCGGGTAAATCGACCACTAAACGACCTACGGCCTGAATATTCTCCAAATCGGCTAGCATCAACTGCGCATCGGCATAATTAACCACATTACCGTCTTTGGATACCCCGCGGGTAGCTATGTCACGACGTAGTTGATCTGCAAGCTTTTGGATCTCCAATTGTTCCTGCTGACGTACAGATTCGCGTACGAATACGGCCGATGGCAACGAAGCATATTCGGTAAAGCCACCGGCACGATTGAGCACATCGTTGAGGGTTTCACCGCGGCGTATGTTGTATATGCCGGGAAACTTGACTTCCCCTCGAATCTCAACCGACTTGTGTTCTTGCCAATCGGGTGTTGTCATTACCGTTAATATGTCACGCCCCTTCAGGGCTTTATTGGCCTCGGCATCACCCATCAGCGCCTGGGACAGCTCAATACTCTGATGACTGATACTCGAACCTACGGCATCCGTCACAGTACTGGTCAGCTCTGCCCTGGCCGTATAGGCCCCTTCTTTCAGGCCTCCGGCAGCATGGATGATGTCTCTCACCTTGGCACCGACGGTTAGCGGATAAATACCTTCGTGACGCACTTGGCCATTGACAGCAACTATGTTGACATTAGCCCCGGCGCGGCCCTGACTATTAAGCTTGGTAATGATAGGGAATAACAGCTCGTTACGATTCATTTGACCACTGAGTTTTATTAACTCGGCATCATCAAACATGTTCATCAACATCTTGCTGACTACGGCTTTGACTACCGACTCTTCAGCGGCTTTAAGCTCATCGAGTTCGCTCTCTCTTGCTGCATCATTGAATACCACGCCGGCAAGCTCTTTTCTCGGGCTCAAGCGAGCTTTGTCTAACTGAGCGAAACCTGCACTGAATAGATCTGAGCCAAGCAGGCTGTCCTCATTGAGTCTGGTGACTTTCTTAACCCGCTCCTTCACCAACTTATTCAATTCGTAACGATTCTGTTCTTCATCACTGAAATTAAAAATAATGACTATATCTCTGGCGGCCAAACTCAAGTCTTCCTCAGAACCTTGACTGCTTATGGCTTTGCCTGGCGAGAATTGATGAACTTCGATATCGCCGTACTCACTAACCTCCCTCACTATCAGGCCATAATCCAAGTCAGCTGATATGGATAAGTCCCCCCAGATTGATGGCAGTAGGTCACTTATCTTCTGCCCCTGATACCATTGATACTTACCTGGGCGCACTACAGCCCCCAGAACAGTAATGGCGCTTTCATATTGAGTAGAAGCGCTCTTAACCCTCAGATAATCTCCGGCTTTCGCCTGAGTGTTCTGCCCCTTGGCCGAAGTCAAATCCACACTGACTATCGACTTCAAACCCTTAGCGTTATAGCGATCGACCGAACTGCTTCTAGGGTAAGCACCAGGCTTAAGCCCTGCGGCCATAACAATAACGTCTGCCATTGTTTCGTGTTGCTTAAGCTCATAAATCGCCGGCCGACGTACTTCACCACTGACACTAATCAAGCCACCCACAGAAGGAATAAAAACCACATCGCCTGAATGCAGACGCATATCACCCGAGGCATCACCACGAAGCAAGAGATCATACAAGTCGAACGAACCGACCAACTTACCATTTCGCTTCAACTGTATGTTGCGCAGTGAGCCAATCTCATTCACCCCTCCGGCCACGAACAAGGCCTGAGTAATGGTAGATAAACTAGAGACGGTGTAAGAGCCAGGCTTATATGCATCCCCTGCGACAAAAATTCGGATGGAGCGTAGCTCGCCCATGGTGATGTTGGACTCGACACCTATCATCTGCTGCTTAATCTGGGTCGATAATGACTTTCTCAACTGTTCAAAGTTGAGTCCTGTCACCGAAATGGGGCCCAACTCGGGGAACTGGATCACACCTTCACGGTTAATCACCAGGTCATAGGTTTGGCTGTCTTTACCATAAAGTTGTATCTTGATGCTATCGCCGGGCCCTACCAAATACTCGCTCGGCACAGGCACATCCGATACTGGTGCGAAGGTGCTCGGCTCACCGGCAAACATGTCATAACCGAAACGCGTTAATTCTTTCTTGCTCTCATCCTGGGCAAAATCGAATTCTTTCTTATTATCACGAGAGCCTCTGCCTTCTCTACTGTCGTCACTGTCTTCGCCATATGGGCTATTTTCATTATCTATCCTTTGGTCATTCAACCTTGGACCGACCAAATCAGGATTTTCCAGCTGTGCTTGTGACTGGGTGGCCGATATCAACGAAGGATCTATCCCGTACTGCTTCGCCAGTCTCTGCTGTTCTGACTTGGGTAAGCTCTTGAACTGTTCCAGCATTTGCGGAGATGGGGTGATGGCATGAGCCTGAGCGCCAAGCAACACCAAGGCACCAAGGCCCACTAAGATGAATTTTTTTACTTGTTGTAACACCTGTTATCTCCGTTTAAAAATAGTGCCAAGGTCCAGAAACTCTACGAATGGCTAATTATTGAACCTAAGGCCGCAATGGCATTATCTAAGGACTTCTTGTTCTTCGGACACGCTACCGCCCGCGTGGCGGCCAGAGGCCTTCGGCGTCCACTCAGCTCATGAAATTGTTCATGAGTTAACAATCTCCCTATTTAACAGCCAGTTCGACATCCATGCCTCTCGCTCAAAAGCTCACTCTTTGCAAGGTTTTTCGCCTTTCAGACACGCTACCGTCCGCGTGGCGGCCAGAGGCCTTCGGCGTCCACTAAGCTCATGAAATTGTTCATGAGCTAACAATCTCCCTATTTAACAGCCAGTTCGGCATCCATGCCTCTCGCTCAAAAGCTCACCCTTTGCAAGTTTTTTCGCCTTTCAGACACGCTACCGCCCATGGATTACGGCCTCCAACATGCCCTTCACTAAGTGAAAATACCTTTTTAAACAGTAACGTATAAACCTCACACCTTGAAATCTTTCTTGGCTACGGCTATACCATAGCGACTCAACCTTGTATCAGACTGAATGGGTGTATCTCTCCCGGTATTCACGAACTTTACCTACGGCGAGCCGGATTATACCCGAATAAAAAAAACAAAAAGCTCAATCTCTGACCTAACGCGCAGGTTCGGTTTAGATTTCAAGCAGTTGTACTCTACCTCTACATAAACCAAAAATGAAATCCTGGTAACATATTGATAAATACCACTTTCCCATTCAATCTACTCTATCTTTTCCTACTGACTGCAGTCCAAGCGTTACAATGTATCACTAAATCAGGGCAAATATCTCACACGCCTGCAGGTGTATCACTCACAGATGCGTTTGACGCTGCTCTGTGGCACGGCCACCTTCTTCTGCTGCCCCAAAATATCGAACAACACAAAACAACGTTTGTTGGCACACTGCTCTTCAAAAATGCCTTCGAGCTCGGCAAAAGGGCCCTCGCTGAACCTAATCCTGTCGCCAGATTTAAGCTCAACCTCAGCAGGCTCTAGCCCGGAAAACGTACCCTCGGTTGCGCTTAAGGACAACTCCCTCAGCTTCAAGCCATGGATAATTCTGTCGTCTATCGGCGTAATGTCCTCTTTGCACCCCACCAAGCGCACCACGCCACGGGTAGAGTGAATTCGGCCGACACTGGTCTGTAAGGGATCGAAATGAATGAAGATATAGCTGGGGAATAGCGGCGTTTTAGACACTCTCAACCCGCCCTTGGTGCGCTTTTGGCAAGTCATCATGGGCAGATAGGTTTCAAGCTCTTGCAGGGCTAAATTCTGCTGCGCCCTCTGTTCTTCTCGAGCTTTACAGTACAAAAGGTACCAGGCTTTCATCTTATCTCTCTCGTTCCTGCCAGCCAACTGACGTCCTTTCACACGGGCGAGGATGATAACAAAGATACCCCTGCTTATGAAATAATTTTTTAACCCTTATGGCGCCAGGCTAACCCTCGCCAACACTGAGAAAGATACAGGCCGACACCTGCTGAAAATAGCACCAATCAAACCGCTAAAATTGACTTTCGCAGCCTTAAGAGGGTATATAGATTGGGATTTTTTAGCATTAAGTGCTTTTTAAGGCCTAAAAAACAACTTTTATTATAAAAATATAACGAGTTACCTAAGTGCGGCTAACAAGAACATCATGGGAATAGCATCAAAACCAAGGGGTTTTATCATTTCGACATGGCACGGCTGTACTAACATTAGCAACAACAACTTTTCTGCGGCCCCCCCTCTGGCATTGTGGGTCCGCAGGCAATAACAAGCTTAAGGTGGAAGACTTCATGAGCGCAGCAAAACCACAAGGAACGATGCTTGGGCATCCCAAGGGACTGTTCCTACTCTTTACGACAGAGTTATGGGAAAGGTTCAGTTATTACGCTATGCGCGCCATTCTGGTGCTGTATTTGGTGGATAAAGTACAGAGCGAAGGTGGCCATGGTTTAGGTTGGTCACAGGCCGATGCCCTGTCCTTGTACGGTACTTTCACCGGGCTCGTTTACCTAACCCCTTTGTTGGGTGGCTGGTTGGCTGACAACGTGCTTGGGCAGCGCAAGGCAATTTACATAGGTGGCGCGCTGATGGCCATGGGCCAGTTCATATTGGCCGCGCCTCACAGCTGGATCCCAGGTTTGGAAACCGCGGCCTTTTATTTAGGCCTGGGCACCCTTATTTTGGGTAATGGTCTGTTTAAGCCTAACATCTCCACCATGGTCGGTGATTTATATCCGGAAGGCGATCATCGCCGTGATGGTGCCTTTACCATCTTCTATATGGGCATCAACGTCGGTGCCTTCCTGTCCGGCATCATAGTCGGCTCTGTTGTCAGCGCCTACGACGGTAACTTCCAGGCGGGTTTCTTCTGTGCCGGTATAGGCATGCTGTTCTCCCTCGTCATTCAGTTCTTCTTCGCCCAGAGATTATTGGGTGATATAGGCACAGTACCGGCGGCCAAGCTGGAGAAAGAGAAAGATGCCGCTCGCGGTGAAGTACGTAAGGAACCACTCACTAAAGTTGAACGTGATCGCATCAAGGTCATCATGGTCATGGGCCTGTTCACCATCATCTTCTGGGCCGGCTTCGAGCAGGCCGGCGGCCTGATGAATCTGTTCACCAATGATTTTACCGATCGCATGATAGGCAACTGGGAAGTCCCCACCACCTGGTTCCAGTCACTGAACGCCATGTTCATCGTTATCTTTGCCCCTGTACTCGCCTCCATCTGGATACGTTTAGGCAAGAATGAACCCAACTCACCGGTCAAGTTTGCCTTAGGCCTGTTGCTGTTGGGCATAGGCTTCCTGTTCATGATAGGCGCTGTTATGGAAATGGGCGGCGATCCTGATGCCAAGTCAAGCATGTGGTGGTTAGTAGGCGCCTACTTCTTCCATACCATGGGTGAGTTGTGCCTGTCTCCCATAGGCCTGTCTATGGTGACCAAACTGGCGCCGCTGCGTATCGCCTCCCTGATGATGGGCGCCTGGTTCCTGTTTATCGCCGCCGCCAACAAGATTGGCGGTGTGGTCGGTTCCTTCATCGGCCACGATGGTGCCAGGGAAGAACAGCTGGCCAACGCCATGTCTATCTTCGCCGGCATAGCCATCACCGCAGCCATTTCTGGCATGATACTGTATTTCATGGCGGATAAGCTGGTCGATTGGATGCATGGCGCCGAAACCAAAGAGCATACCGAGGCCGAAGTGCTGGAAGAAGAGATTGCCGTAACTGCAGAGCATGAAGCTATAGCCCTGAAGCGATAGCCCTTAGTCAGAGCTCTTAGCAATGACTCTCAATTTAAAGAGTCAAAAAAGTTAAACTGATACTGGCTGACAAGAGAAACCTGCTTCATGCATGCTTTCCCTTGTCAGTTTTTTATGCGACTTAAGCAACTGCAACTTACATCTCTGCTACTTAAGTCACTGCTACTTAAGTTACCAGTAGGTCACTGAAGAGCGGCTTACCGTAAATGACGTCAGCAAAGCGGCATTCACTGCCTAAACCCGGAAGTACCTCAAGTCACTCATCTTTATCCGCTGGCCCTGAGCCTTGGGCTCACTCACAAGCATTGCCCACAATCAAGCCATTAGAGTCGCAGCTGAATGAAGCCCCCGGCCGGAATATTGACATCATAGACCAACCCCTTGAATTGATTTTGCAACAACAGTCGTTTATGCAGGGGGTCATGGGTAGCGATACACAACTGCTCTCCCGGCATTAGGGTCCTGAATTGGATACTGGGCTTACCCCAATCCAAGATGCCGAGTTGCAGTGACTCAGGCAATGCCAGTGGGCTCAACCCCTCATTGTTGCGTAGATAACAGCGTAAGCCCTGCCCTGCCTGTGCTATGCCGGCACGAAACTTAGTCAGTTCAATGCTGATATAAATGATATCGACATAAATATCCAGGCCGGATTTGACCATGCGTTCATTCAGGTAACTGAGCATGTTGAAGGGTTCGATTATGGTCTTACTCAGACCGTTCCTGAAGAGTTTAAGCTTCTGATTCACGAAGCTCCTGAGCAGCACACAACCGAAAGCGGCTCTGTTGTCCTCGGGGTGAAAATGCGCCATATACAAGATCAGATGCTCACTGCCGACCATGGTGGAATCGATGAAATAGGCGCTGATATCGTTATCTTTAAATAGGCTGTAATCTATCTTGGCATGGGGATAACTGATGTTGGATGCGGGGAACAGCTGTTGCTGCACACTCTTGGCGGCCTGGGCGTTTTGTTCGAGTAGCGCCAGATTGTCATTCAGCTCTTGATAGGAGAGTTCTTCCAATTGAGACAGTACAGGATCTGTGTGAGTCACCTCGGCAAGGCACTGATTTATTGCCTGCTCTATGATGTACAGATCCGGAATGGGCTTGACCAGATAATCACTGGCGCCTAAACGCAGCGCCTCGACCACATCGGCCATGACATTGTTGCCTGAGATAACGATGGAAGGCACCCGGGCATCCAGGCCGGACATGGCCTTGAGCATATCCAGGCCTCCCATGACTGGCATGCTCAGATCGGCAAGCACCACATCGAAGCGTTGCTGGCTGAACTTGGACAAACCTTGTTCACCATCGGCGGCCTCGCAGACACTGGCGCCGCGACTGCAGAGAAAACTGGCGACAACTTGCCTGAAAACAGGATCATCTTCGACCAAGAGTACCGCAACATCCTTTAACGCCATAACCAAATCCCCATAGGAGCGGATAGCGTTAGAAATGATCAGGTTCCGGAAAATCCTGCCTCTGAAATTAAGCTATCTTATCTGCAATGCTGTAGGACCAGGGTGCTAATCCAGCTCCTTCATGTATTCATCGAGTAATGCGTCATCATCATCATTCGTTGGAAGATTGCCATCATACACCTTGTAATCCATATGCTGTAAATAGGCATCTTTCACAAAAGTATAAGGATCGAGGGCATTGTCGACGAGTCGTTCCTGATCTATGGCCGTCGCCCGGGCATGAAGACTCTTGAGACCCCACTTAATTACCGACTGCCATAAGGTGAACTCTGACAAGGGGAAGTATAGACCATCCACCCAATCCGATGCGAGCTCACGGGTCACGTAAGGCCCGGCAAAGGGGGCCATAAAATAGGGTCCATTGGGGACGCCATAGTAGCCGAGCACTTCATTGAATTCATCATTCTTGCGCGGCATCCCCATCATGTCGGCCACATCGATGAAGCCCAACAAACCCAGAGTGGTGTTGATGGTAAAGCGCCCACCCGCATTCGCCGCCCAGCCCCATTTCCCCTGTAGGCTATTGTTGACTAAGCTGCTGGGTTCATCAAAATTCCTGACGAAATTATTCAATCCGGACTTTATCGGTGACGGAACGTAATCGTTATAACCATGGGCAACGGGGCGATATAAATATCTGTCCAAGAAAAGATAGTTAAAGTCCCACATGGTCCGGTTAAAGCCTTCGAAGGGGTCATTGGGATCGTTATAACTGATCTGCACCCCAGAAGGTTCGCTTTCCTTTGCGATTTCAACTGCATCGGCGTAATGGCTGGCCAAAACAACCAGAGATATCATCATCCATTTCAACTTCATAGCATTCTCTTATGTGAAAGTACTGCACACACACCGGGTTTTCGCTAAAGTGAAGCCGCGCAGCGGACGATATAAAGATCGGTTTGATGCGAAAGCCGGCCAATTAGCCCGATATGGTGGCTAAGGATACTTGCCAGAAAATTAAGGTCAAATGTTAATTTGTGATAAATCATAACGCTCGCCATAATCTGCCGAAGGTTACACCATGGAGCCACTAAAAGCCCCGATAAACATTAACAATTCAGCTACATACCCAGCGGGAGCCACTGCTGCATCTACCGCGGTCAGCCAGGGGCAAACCAGGCTGGTGACAGTTGAACTGAATCCGGCTGCGCCAAGCGCCACACTGGTGTTAGATGGCAGCGAATATAGTCTCATACTGAATTCTGCCCAACAGCGTAAATTCGCCGGTATAGACACCTTCATGCTGCAGCTACCACCCCAAGCTCAGACCCAAACCCAAGTCCAGACTCAAGCCCAGAACAATAACCTGCCCCCCACCGGCCAAATGGCAAAACTGCTCGGCCTGGGCGCGGCAGCAGAATTCAAACTGCCATCGGCCCTGCTCGCCCTGGCCAGACAAAACGGCGTGTCAACGGAGCTGCTCACCCAGTTAGCCGCCCGGCCTCAAGGCTATCCTCTTCCCATCGCCAGCCTGCAAGCACAGCAGCTTTCCTTTTCCGGCGCTACCTATGTCCACCTGGGTACCAATATCCGAGTCGATGATGGCGACTATGTGGCCAAGATAGTGTTCACTCAGGGCAGCTTCAAACTGAGTCTCAGCCCGCTACTGGCTCAAACCCAGGTTCAACTGGGAAGCATAGCAACAGCAACGGTAGCAGAAGCCGAGCTCCCTGCTGACGCCAAGCTAGGATCACAAGTACAGAGCAAGACCGAACCGGCACAAGTATGGGGACAACTGCTGAAAAAGCTGGAACAGCTCCCGCCATCGACAGGGTCAACAACGCCGGTGGCTAACGTCCCATCCAAGATGGCCGAGACCCTGCCTTCTCAGACCCCAACAGCAGCGACGCAGACCGAGGCGCTCGGCTCGTCGCAGCCAAACTCCCCGGCTGCCAAGCCGGCCAATCCAGGGCTGACGTCAGACAAGGCGTCAATAAACCGCCTCGGCACCGAAGCCAGGTTGGTTCCTGCCGCCACACAGACCAGGCCTCCCCTGACAGCTGCTGGTGCCAATACAGGCCTTAACAACACCACTAACACTGCCACAAACACTGCCACTAACATTGCCACTAACACAGCCAGCCCTGGCGCTGGCATAAATGCAGCCACAGCGCCTGAATTTGCCGCCGGCTCGGATACCAAGGCAAGGAGCCTGATCTTGCAACAGGCCCTGAATAAAGCCGGAGCCATGCCCAAGGGTGACATAGGTGCGGCCATTAAGGACAACTTGGCCGGTGAACTGCTCAAGCACTTGCCCCGGCTCGACCCATTGCCTTTGAGTATTTTAGCAGAGCCAAGCATTCTCGCCGCCGAAATGACCGGACTCGCCGGCCTTAGTCTGGCGAGCCAGCCGGCGACGCTCTCCTCGCTGGCTGTTAACGCCAATGCCATAACCACCCTGTTCCAGCTGCTGCTGGGGATAAAAGCCTCGGCAGCCGGTGCCCGGATCAGTCCCAAGCTCGAAAACTATCTGCAGCATTTGCAGGCTTCAAGCGGTATGAATCGGCGGCAGCTGGAAGCACTCGACAAGGCAGGCACACTGGACGCCCTCGGACTGTTATCGGCGGGACAGGCTCAGTATCAGCAGGCCAGCGGCGAGGATAAAGGCTCGCTCAATTGGTATTTTTCCCTGCCCTATGTCATCAACCAGAGACATGAACAGCTTGAAGGAAAATTCGAGCGTGGCAGCGGCGAGGCCGAAGATAAACACTCAAGCCTATGGCGGCTGCAGCTTAAATTTAACCTAAGCCATGGCCCCCTGCTGATCCAGGCACAGCAACAGGGTGAACACCTGAATATGCAATTCAAGGCCAATGATCCCGCCTTGCTGGATAGTGTGAGCAATTACTTGGCTCCCCTGAGTGAAAAGCTCACCCAATTGGGTTTCATGCCGGGGAAAATGACCACCCAGGTAACTTCGATACCCGCCACACTGCTTCCCGGCGATCATTATCTGGTCAAGACCCAGGCCTGAGGCACTGCCGTGCAGCTGGGCGTAAAATGAGTCATCAAGGAAAAACTGAGATGTCAGATAACAAGCAACAACCGACCCAGGCGGTCGCCCTGAGTTATGACGGTAAGGGCGCCCCCAAGATCACCGCCACGGGGCAAGATCTCATCGCCGAGGAAATCATCAGCCTGGCAAAGGACGCCGGCATCTATATCCACAGGGATCCTCACCTGAGTGATTTCTTGCAACGACTGGAGCTGGGAGAAGAAATACCCAAGGAGTTATATCTGCTAATCGCCGAGCTGATTTCCTTCGTCTATATGCTCGATGGCAAGTTTCCCGAGCAATGGAATAACCTGCATCAGAAGATTATCGAAAAAGCCTGAAGCAGTGCCTTAGCCCAGGAAGGAGGCGGGACTGTACATGTTAAAGAATCGAGGTGTCGAAGAATCGAGGTGTCAAAGAATTAAGGTGTCGAAGAATTGGGGGACAGCGGCCAGACGGCGCGCAAGCAGGCACTATTTGCCGTGTAAGCGGATCAATAACTCGGCCTCGGCCTTGGGCAACTCGCACTCGCGTACCAGCTCCTCGACCCCTGCGCCCAGCGACACCATCTTCATGGCGCGACTGTATAATTTGGCCTGAGGATCTTGCTGGCTGGACTCTTCGATACGCTCCGACTGTTGCTGCAATCTCTTCTCCAGTTCCAGCACCCGCCGGCCGACGCCTATGGTGCCGCTGCGCAACTCATGCAGTTCACGTTTAACCGTCTCGCGTTGACGATCACTTTCCTTCACCAGCACAGTCAAGGCATCCACCTTGGTGCGCAGCTTACCCGCCTGCTTCTGCAAATAGAGCACCAGAGCGAGGCAGGCAACCACAAAAACCAGTGCAGCTAGGATAATCATTTCATCGGCGATCATGTCGGTCTCAACAGGGTAAAGCTACAACAAGGGCTAGACTCTGGCCCGGGACTCGGGCCACAGCAGGGACGCGGGCAATCAGATCTGCGTCAGTTCGGCCCATTCTTCATCGGATAACAGCTTATCCAAATCCACCAGGATCAACAGCTCATCATCACGGTTGCTCACGCCCTGAATAAACTTGGCACTTTCTTCCGTGCCCACGTTTGGCGCGTTATCGATTTCAGAGCGGCGCAGGTAAACGACTTCGGCGACGCTGTCGACCAATATGCCTATCACCTGTTTTTCCGCTTCTATGATAACAATCCGGCTGGAATCATCTATCTCGGCCGACGGCAGCCCGAAACGGGTGCGGGTATCGATAACAGTCACCACATTGCCGCGCAGGTTAATGATCCCCAGCACATAATAGGGTGCGCCCGGCACAGGTGCTATGTCGGAATAACGCAACACTTCCTGCACCTGCATGACGTTAATACCATAGGTTTCGTTATCTAACTTGAAGGTTACCCACTGTAATACCGCGTCTTCTTTACCCGCGGCAACCACTGCCACATTTCTTGATTCTGTCATATTTACCTCAGCCAATAGAGTCCTGACAACCTAAACCCGCATCTAGCATGCCGATCAGTGATTGCACATGCAAAATACCACACATTTGTTCCCGTACCACCCCGGCGAGCCAGGGACGTTTACCCGCCTTGCTGCGCCAATTTACCTGGGACTTGTTAATCTTGACCGCATTGACCAGAGATTCACAGGCCAGGCCCCAATTACTGCCTTCCAGCATCACAAGATACTGGTAACTGACCTTCTGAGCCAGAGTGGCGTCATACTTTTCCGGCATGACCCAGGCGCCGGTATCGACAATATTGAGTTGCGACTCCCTGTGGGATTGCACCCCCATGAACCAGTCGGGCCGGCCAATGATATGGTTAATCTTCTCTATCTTGACAATCCCGCCCAGGCTCACCAGCGGCACGGCCAAGGTCAAGCCCGCCACTTTGAAGAACAACACCTGAAACTCATCATCCAGCCCATCCTGCAACTCACAGGTCAGGCTCTCCGCCGGGGCTGCGGCAAGATCAACCTCTTGACGAGCCTCTGGCGGTGGGATGGTAGCAGTTTTTGCTGCCGCCGGCATAGGGGCGCAATCCGCGAGCCTGGCGGCGGTCTCTGTGAGTGCCGGCGCTACCGTACCTGGCTGACTCGCCTCATCCGCCATTGGTTGCCGTGGCTGGCTCTGAGTCTGCGCCTGAATCTCAGGCTGGGGCTCGGCCTGCACCCGCATGGGGGCGAATAATTTCTCCAACGCCTTCTTATCCAGCTGCGGCCTGGCCTGCTTCTCGGCGGAAGCATAATCCGGCTTCAACTCCGCCGGCCGGGGCGCCCTCTGGCCTGCAGGGGTTACTCTAGCACCGGCTTGCGGCGACGTTCGTTTGAGTTCGGCTTCCGCATTGTCTTGGCCTGTTTCGGGTTCCTGCAACAACAGCTGGAAGAAATCAAAAACAGTTTGATCAACCGATTTTGACATGACCAAACTCCCCGGCGAATAAGAAATCCAACAACCTCATGTAGGCCTTAACCCCACGGCTGCCGGCGGCATAATGGGTTGCCGGCACATGTGCCAGGCTGGCATCACGAAACTTGGTATCCACCGGAATGATGTCATCCCAGAGGGTATCAGGGTAGTCTTGCATCAGGCTGGTTAACGCCATCGGCGATGCCTTGGTGCGTTTATCGAACATGGTCGGCACTATGGTATAGCTGTAGCGGGTCTGCTTCGAGCGCCCCATGAGCTCCATGGTCTTGAGCATGCGGTCCAGGCCCTTGATCGCCAGGAACTCAGTCTGCACAGGGATCACTATGTGCTGTGATGCCGCCAGGGCATTGACCATCAGCACCCCCAACACAGGCGGGCAATCTATGATGGCGACGTCATAGTCATCTTCGACCCTGGCCAACAAGTTGCGCAATACCAAGCCCATGCCTTCCTTATGCCCCAGGGCCCTGTCCAGCGTCGCCAGGGCCATGGTGGCGGGTAACAAGTCCAGGCCTTCGACCAGGGTCGGCACTATGTGCTGGGCGACGAGTTCCCTGGTCAACCTGTCATGGGCCAGAAAGACGTCGTAGAGGGAACCCGGCACTTCTTCACAATCTATGCCCAGGTAATAGCCCAAGGAGGCATGGGGATCCGTGTCTATCATGAGCACACGTTTGCCGCGTTTGGCCAAGGCGCCGGCCAGGCTCGCCACTGTGGTGGTTTTCCCCACACCGCCTTTCTGGTTTGCTACCGTCCATACTTTCAAGAAACGCCCCTCGAATAGCCCATGTTATCAGTCTGATATGACTACTCTACACGAGTCGTCACCCGGATCCCGCCATCGGGTAAACTCACTACTTTCACGCCCGCAGCATTCTCAGACAGTATGACCGCCTGCTCGGTTGCGGGGCGGGTGTCATTGCCAGCGTCCTGGCCAAGTTGCATGGAACTGGCCTGTGACGGCTTTTGGACTAAGGCCCGGGTTTGCTGCGGATGTGAGTCCAGCCAGCTGGCCAGCGCCTGGGCCTGTTCGCTCGGTGCCATGAGCACGACCTGTTCCGCCTGCAAACGCTCAAGCTCATCGAGCAACAAGCTATTCTTGCGCTGCAGCTGAGTGCAGAAGGCCAGCAATACCAGCACTGCGCCTGCCAACAGAAAAATAGCCAAGCCGCCGGCGGTGCTTTTGCCGGCAGTACTAGTGCCTATGCCACGATCGGCCATGCGGCTGGCGGCGCCCGGGTCAACATGGCCCCCGGGCTCAGCCACGCGCCGTCTCTTTCAAGATGGACTCTGCCATGCTGTCCAGTGGGATAGACTGGCTCGTCAGTCCGGCGGCAGTCACCGCCTGAGGCATGCCATAAACGACACAGCTGGCCTCGTCCTGGGCCCAGATGTTGGCGCCAACGCTCTTCAGCATGCGTGCGCCTTCACGGCCATCGGCCCCCATGCCGGTCAATACCACGGCCAGGATATCGCCGCCGAAGGCCTTGGATGCCGAGGCGAACGTGATGTCGACGCTGGGTTTGTAATTCATATCGGCATTGCCTGCGAGGACTTTAATCCTGCCGCTCGTGCCCGCCCGTTCGACCAACATCTGCATTCCGCCGGGGGCCAGATAGGCATGACCTGGGCTCAGCACATCGCCTGCGGCCGCCTCCTTGACCTGGATCTTGCATAAGCCATTGAGCCTGGCGGCAAAGGCCGGAGTAAAGGCCGCCGGCATATGCTGGATCAACAGGATGGGATGGGGGTAGTCGGCCGGAAATTGGGTGAGGATTTTTTGCAGCGCCACAGGCCCGCCCGTGGATGTCCCTATCAGCAGTAACTTATATTGCTTGCCGCTGGCACGGATAGTCGGAGCCGCTTGCCTGACGGGGACCTGACTCTGGCTCAGGCTCTGGCTCTGAAGCCGGCTGCTGCCGACCGAAGTGCCTGCCGCAGTGCCGGCGACAGTGCCGGCCAGGCCGCCTGTGAGCGGATGCGGCTGCAGGGGCGCAGGTCGGCCTATGGGCCGAAACAAGCGTCTGCGTCCCAGGGCCCTGACCCTCTGCTGCAGCAAGGCGATGGCATCGTCCTTGTTGGTGGCTATGTCCTCGAAGCGTTTCGGCAGGAAGTCCAGCGCACCTGCATCCAGGGCATCCAGCGTCGCCTTGGCGCCATCATGGGTCAGTGAAGAAAACATCAGGATAGGGATGGGGGTCTTCGCCATGATCTCCCGCACTGCGGTGATCCCATCCATCACAGGCATCTCTATGTCCATGGTGATGACCTGAGGGTTTAGCTCGGCAGCCATCTTCACCGCTTCGAGACCATTGGTCGCTGTGCCTATGACTTCCAGTTCAGCGTCCTGGCTTATGATCTCGCTGACACGTCGCCTGAAAAAACTCGAATCATCGACGACTAATACTTTAATGGCCATGCAATTCCTTAATATCCCGGACTAGCTCTTATTCTTGGCGTAATGCTTCAGCAATCCGGGAACATCCAATATCAGTGCTATGCCACCATCTGAGGTGATAGTCGCACCCGCCATCCCGGGAGTACCGTGAAGCATGGCACCCAAAGGCTTAATGACGACCTCTTCCTGCCCTATCAGGGCATCGACCACGAAGCCTATTTGCATAGTGCCTAATTGGACTATGACCACATGACCGTGTTGTCTGTCACCATGCTTGAACTGGGTCTTGTTGCGGTGCAGCCAATGCTCGAGATAGAACAAGGGCACGGCTTTATTGCGCACTATGACGGTCAACTGGCTATCGACCACATTCGTCTTGGTCAAGTCCAGGTGGAAAATTTCACTCACGCTCGACAGAGGCAAGGCGAACACTTGTTTGGCGACATCGACCATCAGGGTCGGCATGATCGCCAGGGTCAGCGGCACCTTGATCTCCAAGGTGGTGCCCTTGCCTTTGAGCGAGTCGATATGCACAGTGCCGTTCAACTGGGTGATGCGGGTCTTGACCACATCCATGCCCACGCCACGACCGGAAATATCGGAGATTTCCACTTTGGTCGAGAATCCAGGGGCAAAGATCAGGTTATAGGCCTCGCCATCAGACATGCGGGCGGCGGCATCCTCATCCAATACCCCGCGGCTGATGGCGATCTGCTTGAGCTTCTCGGGATCCATCCCGGCGCCATCATCCTCGATTTTCAGCAGTATATGATCGCCTTCCTGGCTGGCCGACAGTGTGATGGTACCGGTTCTGGGTTTGCCTTTGGCTTCGCGCTCCAACGGCATTTCTATGCCATGATCGACAGAGTTGCGCACCAGATGCACCAGAGGATCGGCCAGTGCCTCGACCAGATTCTTGTCCAGATCTGTCTCTTCACCCACCATGATTAAATCTATGTCTTTATTCAGGCTGCGGGCGAGATCCCGAACCACCCGCGGGAAGCGACCGAAGACCTTCTTGATAGGTTGCATCCGGGTCTTCATCACCGCGCCCTGCAAATCGGCGGTCACCAGATCCAGGTTGGCCAACGCCTTGGACATTTCCTCATCGTCACGGCTGATGCCGAGGCTGACCAGGCGATTACGCACCAACACCAGCTCACCCACCATGTTCATTATCTGATCCAAGCGGGCGGTATCGACCCGCACTGTGGTTTCACCCTGGGGCACATTGGCGGTGACGGCTTTCGCCTGGGCCTTTTCCGGCACTAAGACATTTGCTTTGGCGGCGACACTGGGCACTGCCTTGGCGGCAGGCGCCTGAGGTACCGGCGTCGCAGTGACCTCGGCCTCGCGGCTTGGGGCGCTGACCCTGGGTGCCTCATTGGCGGCAGGATGACTTTGTGGCACATCGACCTTAGCCGGCGCGCCACCCTTGCCATGGAGTTCATCGAGCAGACGCTCGAATTCATCGTCCGTGATTTCATCCGAGTCACTGCCGGCGCCGGCGACGGATGTACTCAGCTGCTGGCCCGTTTGACCGGGTGTCGGCGCGGATGTGGCCTGAGTTTGGGGCTGACTGGGTTGAGCGGACGTCGCCTTGAACTGTCCCGAACCATGCAGCTCATCGAGCAGAGCCTCGAACTCATCGTCTGTGATGTCGTCGTTGCCCCCCATGGGGCCGCTCGTCTGAGCCGCGACATGAGGCGCGACATGAGGCGTAGGGTTCGCCGCAAGCGGCGTGCTGGCTTGCGCCATATCGACGCCCTTGGTGGTCGGGCTCTGGCCCGCACCGTGCAAGGCATCGAGCAAGGCCTCGAATTCGTCTTCGTTGATCTCATCTATGCTGCCGGCGGGCTCAGCCACGCCGGCGACCGAATCGAACAGCGCCATGCCGGCATCGGCCGGCGCATCTGCCTGTACCAGGGCATCGAGCAATTCGATACCACTGAAATCGGCTGCGGCTGCTTGCACCTGGGTTTCCGATGCCAGCGGGGCGCCCGAACTCAATAACTTGAGTTGACCGAGCAAGTCGCTGCCGGCGGGATCTTGTTCCTCACCGCGCTGGGTCTGGGCGAACATGCCATTAATGGCATCGACGGCCTGCAGTATGATGTCCATCAGCTCGGCGTTCACCTGGCGTTTGCCGGTCCGGAGCAGGTCGAAGGTATTCTCGGCCTCGTGGCACACATCGACCATGGGAGTCAGGCTCAGGAAACCGGCGCCGCCTTTAACTGTGTGGAAACCACGGAAAATCGCATTCAACAGGTTGGTATCGTCGGGATTGTTCTCCAACGCCACCAATTGCTCCTGCAATAACTCTAAAATTTCACCCGCTTCAATCAAAAAGTCCTGGAGTATCTCTTCATCAACTTCAAAGGCCATTAGCTTGACTCCTAGTTAGAAACCCAGACTCGACAGCAGGTCGTCGACTTCATCCTGACCTGTCACCACATCTTCGCGCAGCTCCGCATTCATGATCGGACCTTCGGCCTCAATATTCTTTTCCACCACAAACTGGCTTTCGCTCACGGCCTGTTCGCCAAATACCGTCAGCATGGACACCAAATTATTCTCGACTTCCCTGACCAGATCTATCACCCGGCGTATCATCTGCCCTGTGAGATCTTGGAAATCCTGCGCCAACAGTATCTGGTTCAGCAACTCTTTCAACCGGCTGGAGTCATGCTCACTGCGCGTCATAAGCTGCTGAATATTGTGGCATAAGCCCTTGAATTCGGTTAAGTCTATATCGCGGCGCATCAACCTGTCCCAACTCGGCATCACAGTCTGAATATTGGTCGTCAGCGCATCGGCCAGCGGCAAACATTCTTCGACCGCATCCATGGTCTTGTTAGCGGCCTGCTCTGTCATGTCAATCACATAGTTAAGGCGTTCTTTCGCATCGGGGATCTCATTATTCGCCAATTCCGCCAAGCGGTTATCGACCTGAAAGTCCATCAAAGCGCTGTGAAGCTGGCGGGTCAGTTTGCCCACTTCCTCGAAGAGATCCCTTTGTAACGGTGCGGCAAGTTCCCTGATGACATCATCTGCCTGGCTCTGACTGCCCGCACCGAGCAAGGCAACTAAGTGTTGCGCCTGCTCGAGCGTGATGAGCCCTGAAGTATGTGACTGCATAACCCATCCTTGCTCAAGCGAGACGTTCGAAGATTTTATCTAGCTTCTCTTTCAATGTGGCCGCGGTGAAGGGTTTCACCACATAGCCATTGACCCCGGCTTGCGCCGCGGCAATGATTTGCTCACGCTTGGCTTCCGCCGTCACCATGAGTACGGGTAAATGCTTGAGTGAGTCATCGGCGCGTATTGCCTTCAACAGATCTATCCCCTGCATGCCGGGCATGTTCCAATCTGTCACGACAAAATCGAAATCTCCTTTCTGCAGCATAGGCAGGGCTGTCGATCCATCATCTGCTTCCTGGGTGTTATTAAACCCCAGATCTCGCAACAAGTTCTTAATGATACGTCTCATTGTTGAAAAGTCGTCAACAATAAGAATCTTCATATTCTTGTCCAAGGTTTCCTCCGGTGAGCTGACATTCAATGTGCTCGATTAGTAATTATGTTAGTGTCCAGTGCTTGAGTTTCGCTTTCAGTCGCAACATAGCCTGACTCAGTATCTGGCTGATCCGCGACTCGCTCACCTCAAGAATGGCACCAATTTCTTTTAAATTAAGTGCTTCATCGTAATACAGCGACAAGACTAAGGCATCTCTTTCCGGCAAGAGTTTAATGGCTGAAACCAAGGCCGAATGAAATTGGGTCTCTGCCAGGCTCTCGAAGGCATCATCGTTGCTGCCATCCTCGGGAGTTAACACATCCTGGGAGACACCCAAATCTTCTATGCCTATGATTTTCCCGACAGAAACGTCATTGAGGATATGATGATACTCATCCAGAGTCATATCAAGTCTTTCTGCAATTTCGCCATCGCGGGCATCACGGCCCAGCTCTTGCTCCAACTCATCTATGGCCTGGGCGACCCGGCGTTGGTTCCTGTGAACCGAACGCGGAACCCAGTCACCACGGCGAATCTCATCGAGCATGGCACCGCGGATGCGGATCCCGGCAAAGGTCTCAAACTTGGCACCCTTACCGCCATCAAACTTGGATGAGGCCTCGAGCAGCCCCATCATTCCAGCCTGTAACAGGTCATCCAGTTGCACACTCGCCGGCAATCTTGCCAATAAATGGTGGGCAATTCTTTTAACCAGCGGAGCATACTGTTCAACGATAGTGGATTTATTGTCTAAACAAGTATACGCAGCGGCTTTATTCACCCGTTTTTTCCTCTTGAAAATCTGGTCTTTGCACTAAACGTTCGACGAAGAACTCCAGATGACCACCGGGTTGCTGCGGCACGGGCCAGCTCATTATTTTATTGGCTAATCCCTGATAAGCAATAGCCGCAGGCGATTTAGGATAGGCTTCGACGACCAGCTTCTGTTTGCGTACCGACTTGCGCAGGTTTTCATCGAAGGGAATCGTCGCCACCAGCTCCAGCGCCACATCCAGGAATCTGTCGGTCACCTTGCTGAGTTTGGCGAAGAGTTCCATGCCTTCCCGCAGACTGCGCACCATGTTGGCCACTATCTTGAAGCGAAACACCCCATGTTCACGGCTGAGGATCTTGATCAGGGCGTAGGCATCGGTTATCGATGTCGGCTCATCACAGACCACCACCAACACGTCCTGGGAAGCGCGGGAGAAGCTCAGCACCATGTCGGAAATACCGGCGGCGGTATCCACCACCAGGATATCGAATTGGGTGCGCATCTCGCTGAAGGCGCGGATCAGGCCGGCATGCTGGGCCGGGGTGAGTTCCACCATGCCCTGGGTACCCGAAGTCGCAGGCACTATGCCTATGCCTTTGGGGCCACGGACGATGATCTCATCCAGCTCGGCATCACCGGACAAGACGTGCGACAAATTGCGCTCGGCCCGGATCCCCAACATGACATCGACGTTCGCCAGACCGAGGTCGGCATCGAGCACCAACACCCGCTTGCCTTTTTCCGCCAGGGCGACAGCCGTATTGATGGAGACGCTGGTCTTACCCACGCCGCCTTTACCGCCAGTCACAGCGATGACTTTTACTTTTTCGTTATAAGGTTGATTCATCATACGTAAACCACTTGCTTGATCCGGGGTCATAACTCTACTCAAATGCACGGGTCATATTTTCTGACCAGCTTTTGTCATGTAACGATTGTTGTTCGGTATTGTTCAACGCTGTCAAGGCTTGCTGCGCCAGAGCCAGGGTATCCGCTACCTGCATATCTTCAGGAACTCTTTGACCATCAGTCACATAACTCAATGGTAACCCACTTTGGATCAAAACACTCAAGGCGCCAGCCAAGGAGACTGACTCGTCGAGCTTAGTGAGCACGGCCCCCGACAAGGGAATGCGCTTGAAGTGATCCACCGCATCCTGCAACACCCGGCGCTGCCCTGTTGCAGACAGTACCAGATAACTGCGTATCGGTATCCTGGTATTTGCAGTCAAATTGTCGAGTTGCTGATAAAGCCGCATATCCCGCTGGCCCATGCCGGCGGTATCTATCAAGACTAACTTGCGGTTCCTGAACTGGTAAAGAATTTGTTCCAACTCACCCAAGTCGTGAGCCTGTTTTACCGGACAGCCCATTATTTTGCCATAAGTCGCCAATTGCTCAAAGGCTCCGATGCGATAATGATCCGTGGTAATGAGGGCAACCTGGTCGGCGCCATGGTGGGCGGCGAAACGCGCCGCCAGTTTCGCCAGCGAGGTGGTCTTGCCCACCCCAGTGGGGCCTACCAAGGCCACTACCCCGCCCTGGCGGACTATGTCATCCCCCTGATTGTCGAGCATATTGGCCAGACTCTGGGGCAAGGCGTTAACCAATTCGGCCGGAGAGTAATGCTGGCTCAGAGCGGCGAGTTTGCCTGCGACCGCAGGAGAAAACTCGGCTTCGAGCAGCTTGGTTTCCAGCATGGCACCGACGGGATCCGTGCGCTTCTTCTGCTCATTCATCAGGGAAGACACTTGATGGGTCAACAGACTTCGCAGTGAAGCCAGCTCGTCGCGCATGGCGTCCAACTCGGCGCTGGGTTTGCTGTTGCCCTTATGCTGGCGCTCGAAACCTGACTGAGGCTCACGGGCCGCGACCTTAGGGGCGGCCGGGGTCTGCAACTCCTTGGCCCAGGCCGGCATATCCAACTCTTCCTGCTGTTGCGACAACTGCTGAGTCAGGCGGCTCTGCTGTTTCTCCAGCAAGGCCTGCAGCGAATCCGGGGCAGCTGGGGCATTGATCCTGCTCTGGGCCCGGACAGGTTGATTGCCCAGCGAAACCTTGTCGTCACCTATGTCCAGCAAACTGGATACGGCCGACTGGGTCTTGATGTTGGCCTTGGGTTCGTCATAGTCGACAGCAGCCACAATTTCTATGCCACCCGTGACTTTCTTGTTCGACATGATCACCGCATCCGAGCCTAAGGTCTCCTTGACCTGGGCCAGCGCGGCACGCATATCCTTGGCAAAAAAACGTTTAATCTTCAATTACGCACCCTCTACTGACCGACTGCGGATACTATGCGTATCTGCTTCTCATCTGGGATCTCCTGGTAGGAAATCACCCTGAGATTTGGAATGGTATACTTCACGAAGCGTGACAATGTGGCTCGCAACATACCCGACGTCAACAATATGGCAGGTTGACCGACCATTTCCTGCTTCTGCGCCGCGTCAGCGAGTGACTGCTGCATGCGCTCTGCAAGGCCTGGTTCGATATTCGGCCCCTCGCCACCGGTTGCCTGCATAGACTGATGCAACATCTGTTCCAACTCTGGCGCCAAAGTTATGACAGGAATTTCCAACTCTGGACCGGAGATCTCCTGCACTATCATGCGTTTCAGGGCGATACGCACGGCAGCAGTCAAGACTTCGGTATCATTGCTCTTGGTGCCATACTCCAGCAGGGTCTGGACTATGGTGCGCAGATCCCGCACCGACACCCCTTCATTGAGGAGGTTCTGCATGACCTTCACCACGCTGCCCAGCGGCATCACATCCGGCACGAAACCATCGACCAGCTTGGGCGAATGTTTACCCAGCATGTCCATCAGCTGCTGCACTTCTTCGTAACCCAGCAGCTTGGCGGCATTGTTGGTGAGTAACTGACTGATATGAGTGGCGATCACTGTCGCTGCGTCCACCACTGTGTACCCCAGGGTCTGGGCGTGTTCCCTTTGTTCCGGGGCTATCCATACGGCCTCCAGGCCGAAGGCGGGATCTTTGGTCTCTATGCCATCGAGCTTGCCATAAACCTGACCCGGATTGATCGCCAGCTCGCAATCGTGGCGCACCTCGGCTTCACCGACCACCACCCCCATGAGAGAGATGCGATAGACGTTGGGCGACAGGTCGAGATTGTCACGTATGTGCACCGCAGGCACCAGGAAACCCAGCTCCTGGGACAGTTTCTTGCGTACCCCTTTTATCCGCCCCAACAACTCGCCGCCCTGGCCCTTATCCACCAGAGGGATCAGCCGATAACCCACCTCCAGGCCGATGGTATCCACATGGCGCACGTCGTCCCAGCTCAGGTCCTTGGGTTCTTTATCCAGTTTCTCGGTCGGCCCCTGTTGGGCCAGCGCCAATGCCTGAGTGCGTTTGGCATTATTGCGTTTATTGATGAAATACGCGCCGCCTGCGGTGCAGAGGGCGAATGCCAGGAAGGCCAGATGCGGCATGCCGGGCACCAGCCCCATGACGAATAACACCCCGGAGGCGATCGCCATCGACTTGGGGCTGTCAAACATCTGACTCATCACCATCTGGCCCATATCACCCGACTCGTTCTGACGCGTCACCATCAGGGCGGCGGCAATCGAGAGCAAGAGTCCGGGGATCTGTGCCACCAGACCGTCACCTATGGTCAGCAGGGTATAGATCTCCATGGCATCGGAGAAGCTCAACCCATGCTGGGCTATGCCTATGACGAAACCACCCAGTATGTTGATGACCAAGATCATGATACCCGCGATGGCATCACCCTTAACAAATTTTGAAGCACCGTCCATGGCACCGTAGAAGTCGGCCTCACGGGTCACTTCGGCGCGCCGTATCCTGGCCTGCTCCTGATTCAGAGTGCCGGCATTGAGATCGGCATCTATGGCCATCTGCTTGCCCGGCATGGCATCCAGGGTAAAGCGGGCACTCACCTCCGAGATACGCCCGGCACCCTTGGTCACCACGGCGAAGTTGATGATGATGAGAATGAGGAAGACCACCAGGCCCACGGCATAGTTACCGCCGATCACCACAGAGCCGAAGGCTTCGATGACTTTACCCGCGGCATCACCGCCGTTGTGACCCTCGAGCAACACCACCCGGGTCGAGGCGACATTAAGCGCCAACCTGAGCAGGGTCGCCACCAGCAGCACCGTCGGAAAGGCGGCGAAATCCAGCGGCCTGTCGCTGTAAATGGACACCAGCAGCACCACCAGTGCCAGGGCGATATTAAAGGAAAACAAGATGTCGAGCAGGAATGGCGGAATAGGCAACACCACCATGGCCAGTGCCGCGAGCACCAACAGAGGCGTGCCTATCCCCTTAAAGGTGGCAGGTCTTATTTGTTTTATCTGACCCAGGGTCGCTTTAACATCCATTCACAGTTAACCTAAACTTTGACGCATAACAACCTTAAAGCAAAAAGCACGCCAGATTTATATTCGATTCGCGGTTTCAGCCGTAAAAACAGCCAGGGGTAGCGGCAACCCGCTTAGCCTGATCCCCCGGCTAGAACGCGCCCAGGACAAGTCCGGCCTCAGTCTCAATGCTTCAATTCATCCGGAATGGGTTGGTTGAGCGGTATGGGCAAGGGCTTACGGCCGCGGCCCTTCTGATATTGCCTTAGCTGGAACACATAGGCCAGCACCTGGGCGACGGCGGTAAACAAGCCCTCGGGCACCTGCTGATCCAACTTGGTGGTGTGGTATATCGCCCTGGCGAGCGGCGGCGCCGAGACTATGGCCACCTTATGCTCCCTGGCAATTTCCCGAATTTTGAAGGCCACCTCATCCACCCCCTTGGCTATCACGAAAGGCGCCGCCGAACGTGTCACATCGTATTTCACCGCCACGGCATAATGCTCGGGGTTAACCACTATCACGTCGGCATTGGGCACTTCACTCATCATCTTGCGCTGAGCCATTTCGCGCTGCATCTGCCGGATGCGCCCCTTGACCTCGGGTTTGCCCTCGGTGTCCTTATATTCGTCTTTGACCTCCTGCTTGGTCATCTTCAGCTGTTTATTGTGATTCCAGATCTGGAATGGCACGTCTATGGCGACGATGAGCAACATAGATGAGCACAGCAGGATAAACATCCACACCAGCAGATCCAGGGCATGATACACATTGCCCGGCAGGTGGTCCGCCGACAGCATGAGAAGATCGTTGAAATAGAAGCTGAGCAGCAGATAGGCCGACAGGGCGATGACAGAAAACTTGGCTATGCCCTTGGTCAGCTCCACCAGGGCCTGGGTGCCGAACATGCGCTTGAAGCCATTCATGGGATTCATCTTGCTGCCCTTGGGCATGAAGGCCTTGGTCGAAAAACTCAATCCACCGAGCACTATATTGCCCAGAAAAGCCACCACGGCGAGCATGCCGATGAAACTCAGCATCGGCAGGGTCAATTCACTGCCGACGACACCCCAGACCCGGTACATGGAGTTGGTATCGAATATCTGTGCCCGCTCCATGGTGAGCACCTGGGTCATGATCCTCGACAGACTCTGGGCCAGCGCCGGTCCCGTCATGGAAAAGCCCACGGCGGCGGCGAGCAGCACGGCGGCGGTACCGAGTTCTTTGGAGCGGGCGACCTGGCCTTTCTCACGGGCCTGCTCCAGTCGCCTACTGGTGGCCTCCTCGGTACGTTCCTGACTGCTGTCGTTATCAGCCATGACGGCAACTCCAGTTCAATGACCCGATACAACCCATCACAGGACTGCGTCCTTGGAACATTGCAAATGCAGCATGTCGCATAAGAGCAACTGGGCCGCACGCCAGACTTCATCAAACATAGGTGCCATGATAAGGGCCATCATAGGACAGCGTCCTTGAAGCATTGCAAGTGCAACATGTCGCATAAGAGCAACTGGGCCGCACGCCAGACTTCATCAAACATAGCTGCCATGACAAAGGCCATCATAGGACTGCGTCCTTGGAACATTGCAAATGTAGCATGTCGCATAAGAGCAACTGGGCCGTACGCCAGACCTCATCGAAATGCGCCATTATGGGGGTCAGGGTCAGCCAAAGGATCAACAGGCCTCCCACCATGGTGACGGGGAAACCTATGGCGAAGATGTTCAGCTGCGGCGCGGCGCGGGTCATGACACCGAAAGAGAGGTTAACCAAGAGCAAGGCGATGATCGCCGACAAGGACATGGTCAGTGCGGCACCAAACATGTATGAACCCCATTCGGCCAACGCCCGATAGCTGCTGATATCTATGCCTTGGTTGCCGATGGGAATCGTCTCGAAGCTGGCCACCAGCATGCGGATCATCAACAGATGGCCATCGACCGCCAGGAAGATCAGTGTCGCCAGCAAGAGAAAGAAGTTACCTACCACTGGGGTCTGCTGCCCCGAGCCGGGATCCACCATGGAGGCGAAGCCCAAACTGGTCTGCATGCCGATGATCTGCCCGGTCAACACGAAGGTCTGCATCAGCATCAGGGTCACGAAGCCCATGGCGGTGCCGATCAGTATCTGTTGCGCCGTGATGAAGACGGCGCTGAAACCGAACAACTCGACCTTGTCCATGGGGGGTAATACCGGCGCTATGGCGAAGGTGATCGCCATGGCAAACAGCAAGCGTACCCTGGTAGGGGTAGTATTGGCGCCGAAGACGACCATCACCATCAACATGCTGGCGATGCGAAACAGCGGCCAGATATAAGCCGCTATGGTCTGGGATAGGGTGTCAAACAGCAACTCCACGTCTTACCCTATCACCTGGGGAATACGGTTCACCATCTCGATGAAAAACTCCATCAGCGTCTGCACCAGCCAGTGACCCAGGAACATCAAGGCGAACAGCGTCACCAGGAGCCTGGGCAAAAAACTCAGGGTCTGTTCGTTGATCGAGGTCGCAGCCTGAAATACCGCCACCACCAGGCCGATGGCGAGACCCGGCAAGACCACGGCCGAGACGATCAAGACGATGACAGACAGGGCCTCACGAAATATATCTATCAGGGATTCTGGGCTCATCTTGGCTCCGTCGAAAAAAACATCAGCACCTCACTCGCGACCAAAACCGATGGCCGGCGCCTTGCCGATATCACTAACCGGCTTTCAGGGCTCATCTCGGCTCCGTCAACGCATTCACCTTGGCTAGAGGCCGAAACTGTTGGCCAGGGTGCCCATCACCAGGCCCCAACCATCCACCAGCACGAACAACATGATCTTGAAGGGCAAGGAAACTATCATGGGCGACAACATCATCATCCCCATGGCCATCAGGATACTGGCGACCACCAGATCCAACACCAGAAAGGGCACGAACAACATGAAGCCTATCTGGAATGCCGTCTTCAGCTCGCTGGTAATGAATGCCGGGATCACCACAGTCATGGGGGCCTCTTCCGGCGACTTGATGTCCTGATAGCCTGAAATTTCGATGAAGGTCTGCAGATCCGTCAAGCGCAACTGGGACAACATGAAATGTTTCAGCGGCTCCTTGCCGTTGTCGAACGCCTGTTGCAGCGTCAAGGTCTCGTCGACATAGGGTTTGACCCCCTGTTCGTAAATCTTGTCAAACACGGGCGCCATGATGAAGAAGGTCATGAACAGGCTCATGCCGATCAATACCTGATTCGAGGGGGTCTGTTGCAGGCCCAACGCCTGTCTGAGAATCGAGAGCACCACTATGATGCGAGTGAAGGAGGTCAGCATGATGAGCATGGCCGGCAAAAAGCTCAGCGCCGTCATCAACAGCAATATCTGCATGGTGACCGAGTACTGGGTCGAACCATCGGCCCCGGTCGTCACAGTGACGGCGGGCAAGATACCCTCGGCGGCCAACCCGGTCGGAGCCACCAGCATCAGGCCCAGGACCGCCAGGGTCCGTGTCCATTTCATCATAATTTTGACTTCGCTTGTCTTAACTTGGTCGCAAATGAATCCGACCCTATGGCGACGCCGGTTTCCAGCTTGTCTATCAGATTGACTTGCTGCGCCGTCACCCCGAGTAAATACTGCTGGCCCCCGACTTCGACCAACACGAGTTTTTCTTTGGTGCCGAGAGAAGTCGCCGCCAGGATTTTCAATACCCCTTGGCTGGCGGGCACCAGATTAAAGCGTCTGACCAGATAAGCCAGGGCAAAGATCAACAGCAGGACTAGGATGAGTCCACCCAGCATGCTGGCCAGGGTAGCGACCTGTGATGGCTCATGTTCGGCGGCTGAAGTCGTCGCCGCCAGGCTTAGAATGACAGGAGTGAGCATTAAACAGTCCCGATGATGGGTTCCTGGCGGAAACTCGGCCAGGATGTCCTTATTATTATTTCAGCCACGCTTGGCGGGTGGCTCCCATTCACGCACCTGGATCCCGGCCGCGGCAATGACTTGCCGGCCAGGAGTTAAGTCAGCGCAATTTCTTGATCCGCTCAGTCTGGCTGATCACGTCGGTCAAACGGATACCGAACTTGTCGTTCACCACCACGACTTCACCGTGGGCAATCAGGGTCCCATTGACCATCACATCCAGCGGCTCGCCGGCAACCCTGTCGAGTTCGACCACTGAGCCCTGATTGAGCTGCAACAAGTTGCGTATGCTGATAAAACTGCGGCCCACTTCCATGGAGATGGTCACTGGGATATCCAAGATGGTGTCCAGCTTGGCCGCCTGCTCTTCCGTTATCGGCTTGGAGTCATCGACCAGTTCATCCAATCCTATGGCATTGGCCTCTTCCAGCGCCTGCTCTGCCATGGCTGCAGCCCAATCGTCACCTGTATCTTCTGTACTCATACACTACTACCTTATAATTCTGAAATATCTCTGGATTTCCCTTTACGGGTCACAAGCTGCAGCTCAGTTTTGACTGTTTCCGGACGGGGTATCTTCTCACAGATCTTTAACGCCAGATTGTCTCTGGACTTGCCCATCTTACATCTGTAGGTGGGTAAGTCTTCAATTTTCATCATGATGTATTCGGGTAATTCTATGGGTATGATATCCCCAGCCTTGAAATTCATCACATCTTTCAGCGTCACTTCCTGCTCGACCACGTTGGCGTCGAAACCCACATTGACGTCCATGATCTCGTCACGCAGCGCCTGGGACCAGCGCATGTCAGTGTCTTGCTTGTCACTCTGTACCCCGGCATCGAGCAACTCACGGATAGGCTCGATCATCGAATAGGGCATGGTGATATGAAAGTCACCGCCGCCGCCATCGACTTCTATGTGGAACGAGTTGATCACTACCACTTCCGTCGGGCTGACTATGTTGGCCATGGCCGGATTGACTTCCGAGTCGAGGTAATCGAACTCGACGTCCATCACGGGAGCCCAGGCTTCCTTATAATCTTCAAAAATGATCTTCAGCAACAGCTGAACAATCCGCCGCTCGGTCGGGGTAAATTCCCGGCCTTCAATCTTGGCGTGAAAACGCCCGTCACCGCCGAAGAAATTGTCCACCAGTATGAATACCAGCCTGGCTTCCATGGTGATCAAGGCGGTGCCCTTGAGCGGACTGAAACGCACCATGTTGAGACTGGTAGGGACGAACAGGGTATGGACATACTCACCAAACTTGAGCATCTGTACCCCGTTGATCGACACCTCCGCCGCCCGGCGCATCATGTTGAACATGCTGATCCTCAGGTGACGGGCGAACCTTTCGTTGACGATTTCCAAGGTCGGCATGCGCCCACGCACGATCCTGTCCTGGGAAGAGAAGTCATAGGAGCGGGCATCGCTATCATCGAGCTCTATGTCGTCGTCATCGACATCGTCAACGCCGTGCAACAGCGCATCAATTTCGTCTTGGCTTAATAGATCACTCACAATATCGCCTTAGCATCTTTGCCTGGATTAATCTGCTTTCCATCTAAGTCACCACTCATTGCATCACAAAACCTGTGAACAGCACCTTCTCGACCACCTTGCGACCCGTCACCGGCTGCAGGGTATTCTGTACATTCAACAACGCCAGCTGACGCAACTCGTCCTTGCCCACCAAGGAGCTCAACTTCTGCACATCGGCACTGCTGAAGGTGGTCAGCAGGGCATCTTCGACCAAAGGAATGTGTTTCTTGACCAGGACATCGTCGTTGCTGCCCCGCACCATCAACTGTACCTTGATTTCCACCAACCTGGCCCTGTCGGCACCGGGAAGATTGAAGAGAAACGGCCTGGGCATGGCGACATAGAATGCCTCCCCCGGGTCGACGACTTCTGTGGCTATCTCCTGGCCGGCATCCTCGGCTGCTGCCGATTCGGCATCGTCGCCGCCGAGCAGCAGCCACAGGCCTATGCCCAAGAGAAGCAGCAGTACCAGGCCAAGCCCGGCAAACAGCATGAGTTTGCGCTTACTCTGAGAGTCCTGCGTATTTTCAAGTTCTAAAGATTCTTCTTCAGCCATTAGCTGTTCCATTCACCCATGAGTTAATTTCGGTCATACTTCTAAAGGGTTCACTTGCAATCGGGCCGCCCTGGGGCATGGCGCCGACCCTATAGGTTACCCGCTTATGCGTAATAATCTATACCCGAAGCCGAACTTGTTGCCTGATTTAGGCTCAACACTGTCTCTTCTGCTGAAATTTCATCCAGCCCCTGGCCAGTGCCCGCACCGCCGTCGTCGGAGCCGCGCCTTTCCTGCTGACCATGGCCCTGGGATACCTGGCTGTCGGTCAGTTGCATGCCCTGCTCAGACAACAACTCCCTCAGTCTGGGAATGGCTTGTTCGACCAGATCCCGGGTCTGATGATGCACCACATGGAACTGCACCTGGGTCTGATCGCCCTGCACCTGGATCTTCACCATCATGGCCCCAAGTTCGGGGGGATCCAGGCGGATCTCTGCCTGTTGTATGCCCTGGCTGACCATGGCGATCAACTGCTGTTTCATCACGGGAGAGAAGCGCTGGATCATCTCCTGCATCTGCGGTGCCTGCTCGCCGCCGTGGCGCAGAGACAACTGCATCTGTGCCTGCTCGCTGCGGTTCAAAAGACCTTGGGCCGACAAGTGCTGCAACTGCAGCGCCTTGGCATCCACAGGGTTAGCGTTCTGGCCATCGACAGCCGGCGCCTCACCTGCGTCGGTCAGTAAACCGACGGACAGGCTGGCCTCCCTAAGCTGAGCGGCGCTATCCGAGGTCTGAATCGCCGTCAGTTTATCGGCATTGCCGAGTGACGCCTCCTGAGAGACGCCGGACATCGCCAGCGCAGCATCACCCTTGGCGGCACCCATGGCTTCGAGGCCAGGACTCGCGGCGGTCGTCGCGGCCCCGGCGGCGGCTCTGGTCGATGTCGCCGAGGCAGCCATTGGACCAGGGTCAGGATTCAGCCCTTGCGAACTTGCGAGCTCGCCCCCGGCATCGGCCACCTCGGGCGTCGCCATTGCGCCGGCGCTCAGTCCAGCACTCAACCCAGCGCCAGACCCGGCAGGCGCCGGTTCCAGGCTGGACTCTGAGGTCAAGTTTGCCCCGGAAGCTGATTGCGGCATGTGTTGTACAGTTTGTGATGTAATTTGCTCTGCATCTGCGTCTGCGCCCTGACCCGCCTCTGGACTCGCGCCTTGGGCCGCTATGGGCAGTTCGGCGGCTTCGGCCATGCCGGACAGAACCTGTGTCTCTGCGACAGAGTCGCCATCGAGTGCCGGTACAGACTCAGACGCTTCCCCGGCCACCTTATCATCCATTTCGGTCCCGGCATCTGCACCAACATCTGCAGAGCCACCGGCAACAGCCATGCTCTCTTGGCTGAGCCCGGGCGTCAGCGCCGATGCCGCATCGGCATAATTGCCAGGAGAAAGCGGCAAGTTCTCGCCGTCAGCGGCAGTCTGGGATGGCTGTCTCAGTTCCTTGGCGAGATTGATCTGGGCGAAAATAAGCTGGATATCGTCGTCATTTTGGCTGTCTTCCTCATCCGACCCGGGGTTGGCTGAGGCCTGCCTCTCTTGTGACTGCATTGGGCCTGTGGCCTCAGCCCTGGCAAGCACAGACTTCCCGGACTCCTGAGTCGACGCATCTGTCTGGCCGCCGGCTTGCGCCAAGGCGGTAGAAAAGGCTTCGGCATCACTGGGTTGTTGCGAATTTTTGACCTGCGACTGAGTCACTTTTGCCGAGCCGGCAAGCAAGATATTTGTCGTTTGTTGCATGAAATTCCCCGAAGTGGCCCTTTTCCGACCCTATGTCGTCCGAATGCGAGCGTCAAATTACCGCTCCATATTCACAATACTTGGGTAAACTAAAGCAATAAAAATGCCAACACTCGTGGATCGGGCGGTTTAACTTCTGCGGTTGCGATAAAACTGCTGCGAGGCAAATTCGTCGCTCATCTTCTGTTCCCGCTTGGCTTCGAGCATCAGGGCCTTGTCGGCCTTGTTCGCCAGCAACAACTCCACCGCCTTACGCTTCTGCTGTTTCTCCAGCCAATGTTGCTGCCGATATTGGGTCTGAGTCGTGGCCTCATTAACCTGCTTATGCTGCTGTACTATGGCTTCATCTATCTGGCGGATAAATTGGTGGAATTGGTGGTAATTACTGGCACTGATCTTCTGTCCCAGCTGGCTATCCATCTGCTTCATATAGTCGAGGCGGTAATTATTCAGCGCCGTCAGTTGCCCCTGGCGCTTCTGCAAGTCCAGTTGCGCGGCTTTCAACTGCAGTCCGGCCTGCTCCTCGGCATCGCTGGCGAGTTTGAGCACGGTCAATAAAGGATCTTTGGCCATAAAGCGCTGTCCCTATATCCTTTGGGTGGCCGTGGCTTGCCACGGATGAGCTTGCATTCTGGTCGGGGCATGTCTCGCCATGGGTCCGTCTATACCTTGCACTGGGCGGCGAGTTGCCCCAGCATCAGCTGACAATCATCGAATCTGTGGGCGTCGCGCATGGTCTGACGCAGGAAGGCATTCATCGCAGGTTGCAACCGAATGGCATTATCTATGCGGGCATCGCTGCCCTGGGCATAGGCACCAATGGAAATAAGGTCTTTATTCTGTTGGTAAAGGGAATAGGTTTGTTTCACCTTGCGCATCGCCTCCAGGTGCTCATTGGGGATCACCATGGGGGCGACCCGGCTGATAGAGGCTTCTATGTCGATCGCCGGATAATGACCCGAGTCGGCCAATGCCCGCGACAGGACTATGTGGCCATCGAGGATCGCCCGCGACGCATCGGCTATGGGATCTTGCTGATCGTCGCCTTCGGTCAGTACTGTATAGAAGGCCGTTATCGATCCCTGTCCCGGCCCACCGTTGCCGGCACGTTCCACCAAACGCGGCAACTTGGCAAACACCGAAGGCGGATAGCCTTTGGTTGCCGGCGGCTCGCCCACCGCCAGGGCGATTTCCCGCTGGGCCTGGGCGTAACGGGTCAGGCTGTCCATCAGCAGCAGGACGTTATAGCCAAGATCGCGGAAATATTCGGCAATCCGGGTCGAAGTTTCACAGGCCCGCAGGCGCATCAGCGGCGAGGTATCGGCCGGGGCGGCGATGACCACAGAGCGGGCCCTGCCCTGCTCACCGAGGATTTCTTCGATAAATTCTTTGACTTCGCGGCCACGTTCACCCACCAAGCCGACCACTATGATGTCGGCCGTGGTACCCCGGGTCATCATGCCCAACAGTACGCTCTTGCCCACGCCCGAGCCGGCGAACAGCCCCATGCGTTGGCCCTTGCCCACGGTCAGCATAGCGTTGATGGCGCGCACCCCGACGTCGAGCGGCTCACTGATAGCCCGCCTGGACAGGGGGTTGATCGCCGGGCTATGTCTGGGCGCGTATTGATCCGTCTGCAAGGGGCCCTGACCATCCAGGGGCACCCCATTGCCGTCCAATACCCGTCCGAGCAGTGACAGTCCGACTTTCAGTCCGGCTTGCTCACCCAGCGGGCTCACCCTGGCACCCGGCAACACGCCCCTGAGTTCCTCAATCGGCATCAGGTACAACAGCTGATCGTCGAAGCCTATGACTTCGGCGATCAATTCACCCACCATGGTTTCTATGGCGCATAGGCTACCGACCGGGGCCCGGCAGCCGCTGGCTTCCAGGGTCAGGCCGACCACGCGCACCAACTGACCGCTGGCGACGGGGCGAAACGGCGGCACCTTGTCAGTGTGCAGTTTGACCTTACGCAGCAGCCTGTGAGTTCGATTTTGCATCTTGGCCGTTACCTGTTGCCTGAGGGGGGTGAGCGGAAGCCTGAGCTATTGCTTGCGCATCATTGGTTTGCAGATCATTGGTTTGCAGATCATTGGCATCGGGAACATCAGCATCGGCGGCCTCGGCATCTTGCATGGCGGCGTCTGCCGTCAGGGAAGGCGTCACCTGGGCGGCGCTATTGGCCTGCGCCTCTTTATGCTGCTGTATTTCCTGTTGCAGATGGGCACGCTGCTGACGCAGCGGCTCGAATACCGTATCTATGCGACTCTCCAGGCGCATATCCACCAAGGAGCGCCGGCTGTCGAGGATGCAATCGCCCGGTTGCAAACTGGGATCTTCATCTATTTGCCACTTGTTGCGCTCGAGCTGGGCCTGGGAATAGACATCGTTGACCAGGGCCGCATCGTCCGGATGCAGCCGCAGCGACACCGACTGCTCCTTAATCGGCAGTGCATCTATGCCCTGGCGCAAGGCTGCCAGTATGTGTTCCGGATGGGTTTTAAGTTCATGACCTATGACGGCCCTGGCCAAAGACATAGACAGAGACATCAATTCGGCTTCTATGTCGGCATCGAGAACGGCCAAGGGCTGCTCGAATTGCGTCAATAGGCTATCGAAACGCGCCAACATGACTTTGGCTTCGGCCATACCTGCCTCGAAGCCTTGCTGTTGCCCCTGCTCCAATCCCTGGGCATGACCTTGTTCCAGGCCTTCGAGTCGGCCCTGTTCCAGCCCGGCGCTATGGCCCTCTTGCTTGCCTTCGGCGAAACCTTCCTGCTCAGCCTGAACTCGTATGGCTTCGATTTCGGCCATGGTCGGCGGCAGGACAGTCTCGGACTGGGCCTCCCTCACATGGGCCTTGCCAAATTTACCGAATAAATTTGACGGTTCATCGGTCTGCTCCGAGGTGATATCCGGCAGTTGCCAATGGCTGAATTCATCTTCTGTATCTGGTGTCATCTGCTGCCCCTTAACGTCTTTTAGAGGAACTCGTCTCCGCCGCCACCGCCCAACATGATCTCACCGCTGTCGCTGAGGCGACGGGCGATGGAAAGGATCTCTTTCTGGGCAATTTCGACTTCGCTGATGCGAATAGGTCCCATGGCATCAAGATCGTCCCTAAGCAATTCTGCTGCCCGTTTGGACATATTCCCGAGCAATTTTTCCTTGAGCTGATCGTCGGCCCCTTTGAGCGCCTTCATCAGAATATCCTGCTGCACTTCACGCAGCAATGCCTGAATGCCCCGATCGTCGACATCGATAAGATTTTCAAAGACAAACATAAGATCCTGGATCTGCTGCGCCATCTCTTCGTCGGACTCGCGCATGGTCTCCATCAGCTGGCTCTCTACCCCGGTATCCAGGTAGTTCATTATGCTGGCCGCCGCCTTCAAACCGCCCATCTTGGCCGCCTGGGCCCCGCCCTGGCCGGCAAACTGTTTCTCCATGATGTCGTTGAGCTCCTGCAACGCCGCCGGCTGGACTTCTTCCAGATTGGCGATACGCATCATGAGATCCAAACGGGTATTCTCCGGGAACTGGCCGAAGATTTCTGCCGCCTGATCCGGCTCCAGGTATGACAGCACTATGGTTTGGATCTGCGGGTGCTCATTCTGGATGATGGTCGCCACCTGACGCGCATCCATCCACTTCAAGGAATCCAGTCCCTTGGCACCGCTGCCCATGATGATCTGTTCTATGAGGTTTCCGGCCTTGTCCTCGCCGAGCGCCGCGGTCAATGCCTTACGCACGAATTCTTCGCTGTTGAAGCCGATGGAGGAATACTTCTGGATGTCATCCAGGAAGAGCTTATGTACCCCTATGACTTTTTCCTGACCGAAGTCCTCCATCGCCGCCATCGCCATGCCGACCTTCTGCACTTGCTTGGGCTCAAGGTGTTTCAGGATCGATGCCGCATCCGCTTCGCTCAGGCTCAGCAGTAAGATGGCGGTCTTCTCAATCCCCGTCATATTGTCTATGTTAAAGCCCGAGCCTTTAACTGCTTCTTTTATTTCAGCCATTGTCTTGTAACCAGGTTTTCACGACTTGTGTCGATAATTCAGGCTCATTCGCCACCAAGGCGCGAATGGCCTTAATCATATCATCATCTTTGCGCAGATTAGGGATCAGTATCGAACCATCGTCGGCATAACTGTACTCGGCTTCCTTGGTATTCAACATGCCCAGGGTATCGGCCGCGTATTGATCTTCGATTTCGGCAAGCTCATGGCCCATCCTAGGATCGTCCGGCATATTGATGCTGTCCGGATAGATGAGGCGCTTCAGCATGGGGCGCACCACGAATATGATCAGGGTTAAGATAACCAATGCGCCCAAGGCCAGTTTCACCGCCCGCCAGAACCAGGGCTGCTCCCACAATTCCGGAGCCGGCATCTCTTCCACCAACTGATCCATGAAGGGCACGGTAACCACCTCCAATATGTCACCACGCTGGCCACTGAAACCGACAGCGCCTTCCAACAGGCGGCGGATATTGCTCAGCTCCTGCTCGGTACGCGCCACCCGGGTCACCTGACCATTCTCGCCTACGGCGCCGGGTTTGAAGTCTATGGCAACCGACACACTGACACGGCGCACCACCCCTACCTGCTGACGGGTATGGCTGATGGTGGTATCCAGCTCGAAGTTACGGGTGGCTTCTTTGTGGGAGTTGCCCGATGCCACCTGGGTTGCGGCCGCTTCGGTGGCTTGCTGGGGGATATCGGATTCCATCGGCGGCTGGTTGGACAAGGCGCCGGGGATGCCGCCACTGGTGCCGACCGAACTGTTATTCTCGACTGTCATTTCGCTGCGCAGCGACGGTAAATCCGGATTGAAACGCTTGGCCGTTTGTTCGACAGCGGTGAAATCCATGCTGACATCGACTTGCGAGGTGAAGTTCTCCGGGCCCAGGATGGGCACCAGGATAGATTCTATCTTGTTGCGGTATTCGGCTTCTTTCTGCTGCACCAGCTCCAGCTCGCGACGGGCACGGGCCGAGGCCCCATCCTGGCTGCCGGAATTGAGCAGGCGACCACTGGAATCTGTTACCGTCACCCGGGTCGGCTCCAGTCCTTGAACCGCGGAAGCGACTATGTCGACTATGGCATCGACTTCTTCCTGGCCCAAACCGCCACGGCGGGTACTGATGACCACTGTGGCGCTGGGCTTGGAGACATTGCGGGCGAACACATTTTCCTTGGGCAATGCCAGGATCACCTTGGCACGGCTGACACTCTTGAGCTCTTCGATGGCACGGGCGAGGTTCTGCTCCTGGCTATGCTTGAGCCTGGCCTGCTCCATCCGCTGACTGACACCGAAACCACTGTCCTGGCTCAGATAATCATCGGTTTGTGTCGCCCCGTCGATACCGGCGCGGCTGAGCATCATCTTCACCGCCTGATATTGGTCTTCAGGCACACTCACCACATCGACATTGATTTGATAGTCGATCTTATTCTTGTCGAGCACATCCAGTACCTGCATCATCTCCTGGGTTTCCATCTTGCCCAGCGGACGATATTCGGGTTCCTGTGCCCATAGCATGACGAACACGGCCAACGCCAGGCAGATAGCCAGGGCGAGGATCATGGTGACCTGGCGCATCATATCGACGCCACCCAGGCTGCCCATGACGCCGGACTTATGCTCCTGCTGAACTCCATCGTCGGTTGTCAGTCCCGACCCTACCATAATTTCTGTGCTCACTGCGCCTTCCTGCAATCTGGTTTATTCATGGCCTAAACTGGCATGCTCATAATTTCTTTGTAGGCTTCGACCAACCGATTTCTTACCTGTACCGTGGCCTCGAAAGCCACCCCGGCCTTCTCCCGGGCGATGACAGTATCCGACAGAGTCACGCTGGTGTCACCCATATCCAGACGGGTCGCCAAATTAGCCGAAGCACTCTGCAGCTCGCTGACATTGCCGACCGCCTGTGACAGCAGCTGACCGAAGTCGCTGCCGCTGGTGTTGTTGACCTGTTGGCTGATGTTGGGCTGAATAGCAAAAGAAGGGGAAATCTCGCCCTTAAGTGACTGCATTTCCTGAAGTAATGAATTTGCGCCTATTTGCATATTGAGCCCCATTCGTCGAATTATTGACGATAACCACCGATGATAGCCTAATGATGCAAAATGTTTGCCAATGTTGGATTGTGTTGCTGGAGAGGCGGGAAACCGGGCAGGAATTGCGCCGAGGGTGAAAGTTTACCTGTTGAAAACTTAAGCACTGCGATTTAAACGCAGTAATTTAAACACAGCAATTTAAGCGCAGCAATTTAAGCACTGCGCTGAAGCGCCGACGCTTAGGCGCCTGGCTGCGACCAGGACAACCTGCAACTATGATAATGGCCTCCTGCGCCAGCGCCGGAGGCCATCTCCCTAAACACGGCCTCCCGGACCGGGTTACCCAGGCAACTGGATCCCCATGTCGCGCATCTTGGCCATCTTATATCTCAGGGTCCTGGCACTGATCCCCAGCTTCTCGGCGACCAATTTACGACTCCCCTGACATAGGTTCAGGGTTTCCAGGATGATCACATGTTCCTGGGCTTTCAACTCATCCCCCAGACCATCGACTTCGGCCGGTTTCAGCGTGACAGCCTCATCCGCCTCGGCATCGAACAACACATCCTGGGCATCTATTATGATGTCGGCCGCCGTGATGGCATCCCCCTGATGCAGGATCAACGCCCGTTGAACGACATTGTCCAACTCGCGCACGTTACCCGGCCATCTGTGGGCCAACAGGCGCCTGCAGGCGCTCTCATCCAACTCAGGCATGGCGGCCAGCTGACAGGCCTCGGCATGTTTGACCACCAAGTGCCGCGCCAACGGCAGTATATCCGCCGGGCGCTGACATAGAGCCGGCCAAGTCAGCGGAAAGACATTGATACGATAGTAAAGATCTTCACGGAAAGTGCCGGCGGCCGCCATGGACTTGAGATCCCGGTTGGAGGTGGCCAGCACCCGCACATCCAGCTTGATGGTCTTGCGGCCCCCCAGACGCTCGACTTCCCGCTCCTGCAATACCCGCAGCAACTTGGCCTGCAGCGCCAGATCCATCTCGGAGATTTCGTCCAGCAGCAAGGTTCCCCCCTGGGCCTGCTCGAATTTCCCTGGGCAGGCCTGATAGGCACCGGTAAAGGCCCCCTTCTCGTAACCGAACAGGGTCGCTTCCAGCATATTTTCCGGAATGGCGGCACAGTTGATGGCCACGAATGCCTCGCCGGCACGCTTGCTGTGGTTATGGATATAGCGGGCCATGACTTCCTTGCCCGAGCCACTGGGCCCCATGATCATCACAGAGGCATCAGATACCGCCACCCGCTGCGCCAACGCCAGCAAGGCCAGGCTCTTGTCATCGGCAACCACAGGCTTATCCGTGTTCAACTTGGTCGGCAGATAACGGGAGACCTGGTTGAGCAGCACTTGAGGCGCAAAGGGCTTGGCAAGATAATCGACGGCCCCCAGCTTGATGGCGCTGACGGCACTGCCTATGGTGGCATAGGCCGTCATCAAGAGTAGCGGCAGTTTAGGCTGGTGTGCGGCCAGATAGTTGAGCAAGCCGATCCCGCCTATGCCTTCCATCTGCACATCGCTGATGACAAGATCGAAGCTCTCGCGCTTGAGCGCCATTATGGCTTCTTCCGCCGAACCTACGTCGACACAGTCGTAGTGAGCCAACATCAGGGTATCGAGTAAGGCTTCACGCAGGTTGGCATCATCCTCGACCAGCAAGAGTCTCGCTTCAGACATGGGTGACCTCCGTCATGGTGCAGTCATCGCCGTGCCTATGCAGCGGGAAATGCAGCGCCACGGCGCAGCCCTTGCCCGGGGCACAGCTCAGTTGCAGCTGGCCGCCATGATTGCGCACCACGGACTGAACCACCGCCAGCCCCAGCCCTGTGCCCTGACTCTTGGTGGTGAAGAAAGGCTCCAGCACCTGTTGCTGCATCTTGGCATCCAGTCCCTTGCCATTGTCCAGCACCTGCAGGCTGAGGCCGCCGTCACTCTGACTCGCCTGCAGGCGAATGTCGGTTGCACCTGCTTCGATACTGTTGATCACCAGGTTGTTTACCGCCGAACTGAGGGCATTGATGTTGGCCAGCAACAGCCCGGAGGAGGTATCGCTGTGAGTGATGCGGCAATTTTGTCTGGCGGCTATGGGTTCACAGTTGGCCAACACCTTGTCTATCAGCTCTCCAAGGGAGATGGGCTCACCGAGCGCATCCTGGCGTCCCTTGGCCATCAGCAGCATGTCGTTAACCTGACGTTCGAGCTCATTCAGGCGGTCGACCAATTTCTGTTGAAACTTGCTGCGCGCCGCATCCGATAGTTTGGGGCTGGCGAGGTTGGAAGCATAGAGCAAGGCCGCCGACAAGGGCGTGCGCACCTGGTGCGCCAGGGTGGCAACCATCTTGCCCAGTGATGACAGGCGTTGCAGATGAGACAGGTTTTTTTGCAGCAGACGGGTTTCGGTCAGATCTGTCAATACGATCAACTGCCCCGGCTCAGGCGTCAGCGGCGTGATGGCCAGCTTAACCCGCCGGCCATTGCGTAAGGAGACTTCATAGCCGTCATCATCCTGAGGTGCAAAGGCGCGATGGATCACATCCAGCCAACGGGCACCGCTCAGCGGTCGACCCAGCAACTCGATCGCTATCGGATTGGCTTCGGTCACTATGCCATCGCCATTGAGTATCACCACCCCGGATGGCATGGCTTGCAGTATATGCTCCATACGATTGGACATATTGGCTGCCTCACGCTGCTGGATCCATTGCCACTGGGGGCCAATGCTGTCAATTGGTGCTAATGGGTTGGCTGACACTGCTCGATTGGCGACCATAGTCACTCCGTCAAATTATTGCCTATGACGGGTGACTGCAGAATTTATGCCAAAAAGGATTCAAGCATTAAAGTAGAAAATAACAATGCTGAAACAAAGAGTTGCAACAAGGCTACTCTTTGCTCATGCCGTACTTACGCATCTTCTCGACCAAGGTGGTACGGCGTATCCCCAGCATCTCGGCGGCCCTGGCGACCACATTGTCCTGCTGTTCCAATGCCTGGCGTATCATGTCGATTTCCAGTTCGGCCAACAAGTCCTTCAAGTTAACCCCTTCGGGTGGTAACTCACTCGGGAAACGGGTCTCGGGGAGCTCTATCGGGGTATCGTCACTGAAGATGGAGGCCAGCGCATCCCGCTCCTGCTGCTCCTCGCTGACATCCACCGAATACTCGGGCACGTCGATATAGCGGTATTTCAACGGCAGATCGTTGACATCGACCAAGCCGCCCGGATAGAGGATGGTTAAACGCTCCACCAAGTTGGAGAGTTCCCGCACGTTACCCGACCAAGTGTGCTCCTTGAGGGATTCTATCGCCCTCTGGGTAAAGCGCACCTTGCCCCGGCCTTCGTTATAGACACGACTGACCAGCTCCTGCAACAACAGGGGCACATCGTCCTGACGCTCACTGAGCGCCGGCATTTCTATGGGGAAGACGTTGAGGCGATAATAGAGATCTTCCCGGAATTCATTATCCAGGATCATCGCCTCGAGGTTTCTGTGGGTCGCGGCGACCACACGCACATTGGCCTGAATGGTTTTTGAGCCACCGACGCGTTCGAACACCCTCTCCTGCAATACCCGCAGCAACTTCACCTGCATCTGCAACGGCATGTCACCGATTTCATCTAAGAACAGGGTGCCGCCCTCGGCCAGTTCGAAACGCCCCTTGCGGGATGAGATGGCGCCGGTAAAGGAGCCCTTCTCATGGCCGAAGAGTTCGCTCTCGAGCAGTTCTGGGGGAATGGCGCCGCAGTTCACCGGGATGAAGGGGCCGTCACGACGAGGAGATAAATAATGAATGTTGCGCGCAACCACTTCCTTGCCGGTACCTGATTGCCCCAGCACCAACACTGTCGCCTCGGATCCCGCCACCTGGTTGATCAGATGCCGCACATTGGAAATACCTTCGCTGCGGCCTACCAGGCTGCGAAACAGCTTGGTCTGATTGACACTGGTCGGCACCTGGGGACGTTTCACCTGGCCGTAGACCTGGCAAAAATGCAGTAGCTCTGTCAGTTGCGGATAGTTCAGCGGCTCATCTATGACACCCAGTATGTTGGAGAGCTGAAGATCGTCGACCGCCCCCAACAAGAGCCAAGGTTGCCAGACAAGACGTCCGGCCAGATTTTTCAGTTCCTCAACCGATATCACATCTGTCGCCACTATCAGGGCTCGAAAGCGAGTGTCCTGAGTATAGGTTTCAATCTTATCGACTGAGATACACTCAATTTGCTCACCCAAGAATTCTAATATGCAACACAAGCGGTTAAGGCGCTCGGACTGGTTTCCGACAAGTAAAATTCGTTGTTCTGTTAGCATCATTCAGTAGGCCGTTTAAGCTCTAATATTTATTAATTCGCATTAATTTTTTATGTTAGTTGCTGTAAAATCTTCGCAAATTTAATGTAAAAATCTGTGTCACAATAAACACCAGGGGGAATATTGTATTATCAGCCAGCCAGAAGCAAGTGGCAGATGCTGTTTATCGCTCATAGAATCGATTTTAGTCCAGATCCTGCGGCGAGCCGGCCTGAATCGTCAAATAACTGTCGCCGAGTCAAAAATGGCGCGCCGAGCACGCCGCATTTCCGGTCATTTTACACTCAGTTTTACAGGTTATCTGCATGAGAAGACAGGGTATGTTTATCCTGGGGGATGGCATCCCAACTCTCTTTGATTGTCCGCACCAAATCACTGACTTCGTCTATGGCCCGGACATCGTTGTTCATGTTGGCTTCAGAAATTCTGCGCAACATAAAATCATATAAATCGCTGAGATTATTGGCGACCTGACCTTCGGCATCCATGTTCAAGCTGCTGTTTAAGCCCGAGATGATCCCCAGCGCCTTGCCAATAAATATGCCCTTATTGGCATAGTCTTTCTGCTCTATGGCATAACGACTCTGAGCCAAACGTTCCAGTGCACCCGACAGCATCATCTGAATGATCCTGTGGGGCGACGCGATGGCAATTTCACTCTCGAGTGACACCTTGCGATATGACTTCAATGATCCTCTCATACACACCTACCTATTTGCATCTATAGTCTTGTAAACCTTGATATGGCGCTGATTATTACTGCCTGAACGCAACAGCGACTGTCTATGCTGCGACAGTTCACTGAGTCGCTGTCCATAGGATTGGCTCAGAACCAGCTGCTGCTGCAAATAGTCTCTATCGACAAAATCGTTATCGGCAACCAGCTCGGCGAGTAATAATTGACGTTGCTGGATAAACTCTAGCAAGTTTGATACCAACATATCGGTCAGTTCGTCTTCAACCGGAGAAAGCGCCAGCTTAGCCAGACTTTCGGCCATCTCGGAGTTAAGCGAGTCCAAGGTCTTCAGCCTGTGAACCCTGCCACTGCTGCTGGGATTAATGTCATCTTGCATACTCATACCTGATGGCTACTCTCTTCATTGGTGTCTTGTGGTGAAGCTGCGCGCTTGGTTGCCGAACCTATGTTGCAGGCATAGGGGATCAGTTTTTATTCACCAATCCAGGCAAGGAGTCCAGTCTCTGAGCCAGCATGCTGCTCTGGGTATTCAGCTGGCCGACGAGCAAGTCCATCGCATTGTATTGCTTTAATAAGCGCGATTCATAGGCACTCATCTTCAACGCCAGGCTCTCACGGCTATCCTTAATGCGGGATAGCTGCTTATCCAGGCTCTCGTCCCGGCTATCCAGAATGCCGCCTGACTGAGTGTAGGTATCGGCAACGCCCTTCACCTTGGCGGCGAAACCTGTATCTTCGGTAGTGAAGAAATCAGCCACCGCATTGGCATTGGTTTTCAATACCTCGGTGAGCTTGGTATCATCTATCTCGAGCAATCCCTCTCTTGTGGTCTTTATCCCCATACTGGCCAGCATGATCTCACCACTACCGTTGTCACCAGACGCTGACATGACGCCTCTGAGCTGTGATTGAATGCTGCGGATCAGCGAATCCCCCTGCAGCACACCGGCCTTTTTGGTATTGGGGTCATAACCCGACATGCCGGACATGGTCTTCATCATCTCATTGTATGAAGTGACAAAGTCCTTGATCGCCGTCTTGGAAGTCTCTCTGTTGGGTTCGACCGTCAGAGTCGTTGACTTGGCGACATCGGCGTCAGTCAGTGTCAGACTCACCCCAGTGATCGCATTTTCAATGTCATTTGAGTCAGAGGTGACCTTGAGGCCATCGACATAGATAATGGCATCCTTGGCAGACTGCAACTCTGTCATGGCGAAGGTATCGTTCAACGCAGTACCCGCATCGTCTGTAGCTGTCACCTGCACAGTATTGGCAGTGCCGGTTTTGTTCGATGTCAGTACCAACTGGGCACCGGCATCGCCATTGATGATGGTGGCCGTGACCCCGACATTGTCTTCGGCGGCATTGATATTCTTCATTATGTCTTGCAGCGAGTCTGTGGCGGCTACGGCAAGATCGAAGCTCTTACCATCTACTGCAAAGTTCAATGAACCGCTGCCGATGGGCGCAGTCACATCGGCAACGGCCGTTGACCCCTGCTTCTGGCTTTCGGCCAGCTGCTCGACCACCAGCTTATAGCTGCCGGCAACGGCTTCAGGATTTACAGTGGCTGTGAGAAAGTCTTTGTTGGAAAGCTTGCTCTTGAAACCTGTGAAAGTCTTGATATCGGACAGGGGTTTGAGCTTATCCAAAAACTCCGACATGGCACTCTTGAGCGAGCCAATGGCAGATATCTGGGTATTGAGTTTACCTTCATCGACGTTGAACTGCGCCTCTTTGGGGGCTTTTTCCGCGTTCACCAAGGCGCTGACTATGCCGCCTATGTCCATGCCAGAACCTACACCTAGTGCCGTTAATCCCATATCCACCTCTGACTCATCTAAAACAAACCTTAACCCAAGACTGTCGCTAGCGAGAGCATCAAGCCTCTGTCTTCACCAGCAGTCCGGCCACATCCGAGAGTTTTTGCGCCAACTCCAATGCTTCTGCATTGGGGATCTGGCGTATCACCTCCCCCGAATCCATGTCCATCACGCTCACCACAGGAATATCCAGGGTATCATCGACCTCAAATGCCAAGCCCTTGCGCATCACAGACATCATGTCGGATAAGTCCGTGGCGATTTTCTGCAACTGCTCGAGATCCGTATGCTCTGCCTCTGCGGCATCTTGGCTTTGGGCTGTCTCATCGGTCGTATTTAGCCGCGCTTCCAATTTGCTCGCAGGCTCGGTTGCCGGCTGTGGCGCCGTGGCAGGCTTCAGATCTGCTGCAAAAGTTGCGCCATAAGAAGTATTTACTGTGTTAATTTCCATCACTTCGCTCCATATCCACTCATCCGTGTCACCCGGGCCTGCTACCCTTAACTCGATAAGTCGGTCATCGCTTCCAAACAAAGCGAAGGCAAGACCAACAAGCAGATCAGAGTCACCTCGAACCTCATAGTACCTTAAAGCAGCAAGGGAAGGTCCGCAAACGAACCTTCCCTGATATCAGCTCAGCTGTATTACAAGTCATTCGATTGGACACGGCAATTACAGCTTAGCCATGCCCATTATCGGCTGTTACAGCAGTGACAAGGCTACCTGAGGCAGCTGGTTAGCTTGGGCCAACATGGCTGAAGACGTTTGCGACAGGATCTGCTGCTTGGTCATCTGCGCTGTTTCCTTGGCGAAATCCACATCCTGGATACGGCTGCGGGCATCGGCCACGTTGCTTTGGATGTTGCCCAGGTTGTTGATGGTGAAGTTCATGCGGTTCTGTACCGCACCCAAATCGGCACGCTGGCCATCAATGCTCGAAATAGCGGCATCGATAATAGTCACCGCATTTTGCGAACCGGCAGCAGTGCTGATGTCGATATCACTGACTTTAGAAGTAGCGTTGGCCGTATCATCACCACCCAAGGCAAAGGCGACACTGCCGGCGGCGCCAGCCAGAGTCAAGGTATCTGTGTTGTTTGCGATACCGTCAAACGAGAAACCTGTGCCGGCAGCATCAAGCTTGGCAAATACCCCTGTTGCTTCTGAAGCGCCATTCAGCGTGTTATTGATGGCATCGACGGTTTCGGCCGCAGTTGTCGCCTTTGACAGATCAACAGTCAAAGTTTCGGCGCTGCCACCGGCAGGAGTATAAGTAAACACCAAGTCATTGGCGGCAATCGCGGCAGTAGTAGTAGCTGCGTCATAAGTACCGGCGACTGTCTGACCCGCTTTGCCTATGTTGTCTGCAGAGATATCACCCAAGGTCAGTGAGATGGTTTCATTCGCGCTCGAACCTACCTGGAAGGATTGAGTGCCATAGTTGCCGTTCAATAACTTCTGACCACCGAAAGAGGTCGTATCTGCGATACGGGTCAATTCGGTTTGCAGCGAAGAGATCTCTTTCTGCATAGAAGCACGATCGTCTGCCGAGTTGGAACCGTTGGCCGATTGCAGTGACAGGTCACGCATACGTTGCAGAATGTTGGTGGACTCGCCCATGGCGCCTTCGGCAGTTTGGGAGATAGAGATACCGTCGTTGGCGTTGCGCATGGCCACATCCAGACCGTTGATCTGACTGGTCATACGGTTGGAGATCTGTAGACCGGCGGCATCGTCCTTGGCACCATTGATGCGCAGACCCGAAGACAGACGTTCCATCGACGTCTTCAAGGAGCCGTTGGCACTGTTCAGATTCTTCTGTGAATTCATTGAAGTGATGTTAGTGTTTACTGAAATAGCCATAGATGATTTCCTCTTTTATACCTGGCTTGAAAACTTGCCTGTCTGCTTAAGCCAGGCGGGTCTTATTGGTTACAGTCACTTTAACGGCAGCACTTTTTCTAACTTTAATGTTTTTTCTTAAAATGTTTGAAAAATATGCTTTCCATGAACTCACCAGCGGAAAACAGGCATCTCAGGCCGACTGGCAGCCGGTATCCAAACTGACATCACTGTCAATAAACAGAAAACCATGGCCAGATACGGCGCCAACAATAACAAAGAGGCGCCAATAATGTTGGCGCCTCTCTTACTCTCTCAATTGAATCTCACCCAAGCCAAGCCCTCGGCTTAGCCCAGCAACGACAGCGCGACCTGAGGCAGCTGGTTGGCCTGGGCCAACATGGCAGATGAGGTCTGCGACAGTATCTGCTGCTTGGTCATTTCAGCGGTTTCCTTGGCGAAGTCCACATCCTGGATACGGCTGCGGGCGTCGGTCACGTTGCTCTGAATGTTGCTCAGGTTGTTGATGGTGAAACTCATGCGGTTCTGTACCGCACCCAAATCGGCACGCTGGCCGTCGATGCTCGAAATGGCGGCATCGATAATAGTCACCGCATTTTGCGAACCGGCCGCAGTACTGATGTCGATATTGCTGACTTTTGACGTTGCATCGGCTGTACCATCACCACCCAAGGCAAAAGCGACACTGCCGGCGGCGCCAGCCAGAGTCAAGGTATCTGTGTTGTTTGCGATACCGTCAAATGAGAAACCTGTGCCGGCAGCATCAAGCTTGGCAAATACCCCTGTCGGTTCTGAAGCGCCATTCAGCGTGTTATTGATGGCATCGACGGTTTCGGCCGCTGTTGTCGCCTTTGACAGATCAACAGTCAAGGTTTCAGCGCTGCCACCGGCGGGAGTATAAGTAAACACCAAGTCATTGGCGGCAATCGCGGCAGTAGTAGTAGCTGCGTCATAAGTACCGGCGACCGTCTGACCCGCTTTACCTATGGTGTCCGCAGAGATATCACCCAAGGTCAGTGAGATGGTTTCATTCGCGCTCGAACCTACCTGGAAAGATTGAGTGCCATAGTTGCCGTTCAATAACTTCTGACCACCGAAAGAGGTCGTATCTGCGATACGGGTCAATTCGGTTTGCAGAGCTGACAGCTCTTTATTCATCGCCACCCTATCATCGGCCGAGTTGGAGCCGTTGGCCGATTGCAGTGACAAGTCGCGCATACGCTGCAGTATGTTGGTGGACTCGCCCATGGCGCCTTCGGCAGTCTGGGCGATGGAGATACCGTCGTTGGCGTTGCGCATGGCCACGTCCAGACCGTTGATCTGACTGGTCATACGGTTGGAAATGGCCAAACCTGCGGCATCGTCCTTGGCGCTGTTGATGCGCAGACCCGAAGACAGACGCTCCATCGAAGTTTGTAAGCTGCTGTTGGCACCGCCCAGGTTCTTCTGCGCCTTCATGGAGGTGATGTTAGTATTTACTGAAATAGCCATGTTAAATTCCTCTTTCTTAGTTTGATGCCAAGACTTGAGAGCCTGGCTAAGTCATATCGCTAAAATGAATATATCTTCTTGCTTTACTCATTAGTGCCACTAACCCACTGGACACCTATCTGTATCACTGACATCCAATGTCGTTCTTGCTGTTCCGGCGCCTATCTTCAACTGCCGGAGCGATTCAAGGGTCGACTCATATATAGTCAAACAATGAAACCGAACCGACTTTACTGAACACGCTCGACACGGCATTGAGCGCCTGTTGCTGTTTCTCAAACTCGCTGATCGCCGAGGCGTAATCCAAGTCTTCAAGCAGAGACAGTGCCGAGTTATTGACAAGCTTCTCATCACTGTGCGAACTCTGGTAACTCTCGACCCGCTTCAGGCTGATACCGGCTTCACTTCTTGCGTCGCTGATCTGTGCCATACCACTGTCAAAGTTATTCAACAATTGTGCCAACTCTGAGTTTCCTGCCGGCGTATTTGTCTTGCCGGGATCTTTTATCAAGGCAATGGCACTGTTCAAAGTATCGAAAATGCTGACTTGTGCCTGTGGCTGCATGCTGAAACTGTCCCCGGCAACTGGGGTCCCCTCCAGCTTGACTTCTATGCCGTTGAAGCTCACAGGGGCACTGGGATCGTAATTGGCAAGGTTGGCGACAGGATTGTTGGCGGAGTCGAGCACTTCAAGGTCCAGCCCGCCCGCACCATTGTCAGTGACATTAAATGTATAAGTGTCAGCAACATAAGTGGTTGCATCGGCAATCTTGGCACTGCTGACGCTGAACTCGCCCTGTTGACTGGCCAAATAATTGACGCTGTAGTCCCCCATGGCGTTGGGGGCGTTCATGAAGGCGGCATCCCCCGTCACATTGGTCCCCAGGGCCACATTGGAAGCCACCATGGTGTTGCGCACGCCGCTGTCGCCGCTGTAGCTTATCTTGCCCGTGGCATCGAATTGAAAGGGCTGGGTGTCGGTATTGAAACCGGCAAACAGATAATTGCCCGATTCGTCCTTGCTATTGGCCATGGCCAGCAGCTCGTCCAGACTGCCCTGCATCTCGGCGGCAAGAGTTTGCCGATCGGCATCACTGAGGCTGCCGTTCACTGCCCTCAGTATGAGATCCCGGCTCGACATGGCCAGGTTTTCGGCACTGCCGAGCTTGCTCTCGGTCACGCTCAGGCGGCCGCTGGCATAATCTATATTCTTGACGAATTGATCGACCAGGGCATTTTGCTGATTCAGGTTATCTATCCCCAGCGCCGCCACGGGATCGTCACCCGAGGTAACGACCTTCTTGCCACTCGAGAGTTGCTCCACCAGCTTATTGGTGGCGCTCTGTTTCTCCAGCACGCCGCTGATATTTTGATTGAACATCTGTGCGGTAGAAATGCGCATCCCTTATCTCCTAGCGTACCGAGTTAAACAAGGTGTCAAATAGTTCGGAAGCCGTGGTCATGATCCTGGCGGATGCCTGATAGGCCTGTTGAAAACGCATCAAGTTGGCCGCCTCTTCGTCCAGGTTGACGCCGGACTCGCTCTCGACCCTGGCATAGGCTTGCTGATAGATGGCGTTGGCGGTGCCAACCTTCACTTCCGCCGCCTTGGTCTGGTTGCCCACACCTAACTTGGTTTGCTGAAACACGTCGGCCAGGGTCGAGGCGCCGCCGTTCATCAGCTTGCTTTCGCTCAGCTTGGCCATGGCCACCAGGTTGGTATTATCCCCCTGGGCAGCCGCCAGATCGAAGCTGAAGCTCTGCCCCGTCTCGCCTGCCGAGGTCACTTCGAAGGTGAAACCGAAGGCACTGATGTTGGGCGGCGTGTAGGCCGTTGGCCCCGAAGTGCTGCCATCGGCCGCCAGGGTGGTAAAGGTATTGGCGACCGTGTCCAGTGTGAAGGTCAGCTCGTTGCCCGTGACCGGGAAGTTGGCGGCATTGCGGTTGTCTATGCTGACGAGTTTGACCTGGGTATTGCCCGAATTAGCCGCATCTGCGTTGATCTTGGGGCTGGCGGCGGCAATGCCCTTGGGATCTGTCATCACCACGGCGATGCCACCGGCCGCGCCGGCCGTGGGACGTATGGCAAACTTGTTGCCCGCCGCCAGGGAAGCCACGCCCGAGTCCAGGCTGATGCTGAAGCCGGCACCGCCTTCGAGCACAGTGCCGTTGAGCGTCAAATTGGTGACTGCGCCGCTGTCGACATCGGTCAATTGATAGTTGGCACCGTCGAAACTCAAGTCGTAGGCACCGCCGGTCAAGGCACCTGTGTCATCGATATTGACACTCAGGTTGGCCGCCGTTGCCGGGGTGGTGGCATAGGCACTGACCCGGCCGCTGGACATCAGAGGATCGTTGATGTCCCGAAAGATATTCTGTCCAACCTGGCCATTGAGATCCATGCCCTGGCCCTGCATGCTGTTGAAGGCGTCGGCGATGCCCAATGCCAGTTGCCCCATTTCATGACTGGCCGGCACCAAGGTTTGATCGCGAAACTCGAACAGCGCCTGCAGTTGCCCACCCAGCTTGCTGGGATCTATCGCCACATTCTTGTTGCCTATGGTGCCTGTGAGCTCAGTCTCCCGCGGTATGGGATCGCCCTGCTTAGTGCCCACTGTCATGGCGAGTTCGCCCGAGACCAAGATCATGGCGCCGCCGAGCATTATGGTCTTGGCCCCTGTGTCCAAGGGGATGACATTGACTTCGGCGTATTGGCTCAGCTCCTGGATGAGCGCATCCTGGTGATCCAACAGCTGCATATCCTGGCCGCTCGACTTCATCAACTCCCGGTTGATGTTGCCAAGCTCCTGGCTGATTTCATTGACTCTCTTGGTGATCCCTTCTATCTGGGCATTGGTCTGCGTCAATTGACCATCGAGCTGGGCCTGCATCTGATTCAGGCTGTCGGCGACCTGCCCGGCGGAGGCCAGCATGCCGCCACGCACCCCGAGATCCGCCGGCAGATCGGCCAGGGAATTGATGCTGGAGAAGAAGTCGTTCAGCCCCTGGGGAACTGCCTTGCCAATGACGGAAAACAACTGATCCAACTCGCTCAGTTTGCTGTAGCTGGCTTCGGCAGCCCCCACCCCTGTCTGGCCGATGCGCAGCTCACGGGCGGCGTAGTCGTTATAGATGCGTTTCACGTCGGAAACATAAGTGCCTGCGCCATAAAAATGCCCTCCCAGTTGCTGCGATTCCAAGGTCGCTTGGGTCGCCACCTGCCTGTGATAGCCTGCGGTATTGGCATTGGTGATGTTGTTACTCGTCAGCCCCAGCTGGGACTGAGATGCCATGACACCGGTGCGGGCGATATTCAGTAGATCGATAGACATTAGTTGGCGCTCCTGGGAACAAATATGGTGACCTGCATCATCGCGTCTCTCCCGGTATCAGGGTCTTGAACTCCGCAGTGATGGACTTCATCACCTTGATCACCTTGTCGGCATAATGGGGATCTGTCGCATAACCTGCTTGCTGCAATGCCTTGATGAACTTGGCGGGTTCGGCGGCCACTTGCCGGGCTTCCTGGTAGCGCTCACCCTCGGTGATGAAAGACACGAAGTCATTGAAGCTCTGCTCGACGTTGTCATACATCCTGAAATCTGCTTTCTGTTTAACGGCTATGCCCTGTTCAAATTCCAGGGTATTGACGCTGGTCTTATCGCCGTCCCAACGTTTGTCGGCCTTGATATTGAATAAGTTATTGCTGCAGGCACCGTCGCTGCGGCGCACCATCTTTTGCCCCCAGCCGGTTTCCAGCGCAGATTGTGCCAACAGCAACTCTGGGCTGGTGCCCAAGGCCTTGGCCGCTTTCTCGGCATGGGGATAGAGACGGGTGACAAATTCATCCCGGCTGTCGAAGGTCGCATTCGCCTGGGTTGGTGTCGCTGCCGACGGCAAGCTCTTGCCACTCAAGATGGGAGCCAATATGCCGTCTGCCGTCTGTGGGCTCGCCTCTGTCCTGTGATGCCGGCTCGGGAACAGCAGTTCAGGCTGAGAGCCAGCTGTGGTTGCCGCCGTGGCAACAGGAGGGATGGCGGCGGCCGTGTCATGCTGCCGCGCCGGGCTGGCCCCAAGTTCACCTCTGAGCACAGAAGCAGGGGTCACCTTGCTCCCCTCCGGAGACAACTGCTGCACCATCATGTCCGCCAGACCCAGCACGCCCTTGTCGGACAAGTCGACCGACAGCTGTTGATCGCGCATCTGTTCGTAGAATTTGGTGTATTGGCTGTTCATCGGGCTGTCGGACTCGAACACCGCATTGGCGTCACGCATGCTCTTCATCAACATCTGCACGAAAATGCCTTCGAATTGCTTGGCCACTTTCTGCAAGGCGCCCTTCTGATCTTGCTGCGCCTGCGAGCGCAGCGAATCCAGGCCGCCCAGATCGAGAAAGTGCGATGAATTTGACAGCTTTTCCATGGTTCCCCGACAATTTTCAGATGATGATGAGTTCACCATGCAAAGCGCCTGCCATCTTTAACGCTTCGAGGATCGCCAACACATCCGAAGGCGCCGCGCCGACCAGATTTACCGCCCGCACCAGTTCATCCAGAGTGGTGCCAGGATTGAACATGAACATGCGGCGCTTGTCTTCTTCGACACCTATGGTGCTGTTGCTGGTCACCACTGTCTCACCCTGGGACAAGGCATTGGGCTGAGACACATTCAAGGCCTCGGCTATGGTCACGGTCAAGCCGCCATGGGTCACGGCCGCCGGCAACAGCTGTACATTCTGACCTACCACTATGGTGCCGGTACGGGAATTGACTATCACCTTGGCCGACTCTTCTGCCGGTTCAACCTGAATATTCTCCAGGGTCGCCAGGAAAGACACCCGCTGGGACACATCCCTCGGGGCACTGACCTGGACCGAAGTGGCATCCAGGGCTCTGGCCATGCCCTCACCCAGCAGATCGTTGATCGCATCCGCCATGCGCTCGGCGGTGGAGAAATCGGAGCGGCGCAGGTTAAAGGTCAGATAATCCCCGCTGGAGAAGGAGCTGGCGACCGGACGTTCGACAATGGCGCCATTGGGGATCCTGCCAACGGTAGGGGTATTTTGGATCACCTTGGAGCCGTCGAGGCCCTCGGCACTGAAACCACTGACCACCAGGCTGCCCTGGGCTATGGCGTACACCTTGCCGTCGACCCCCTTGAGGAAGGTCTGCAACAGGGTGCCGCCACGCAGACTCTTGGCCTCACCCAAGCTGGAAACGGTAACGTCAAGACTTTGACCCGGCTTGATGAAGGCCGGCATGTCGGCGTGAACTGCGACCACGGCAACGTTCTTGATCTTGGGACGAAAACCGTCCGGCAAATTGACGCCGAAGTTCTTCAGCATGGTAGTAAAGGTCTGCTCCGTATAGCGGGTCTTCTCTCCCGTGCCCGGCAGACCGACCACCATGCCGTAGCCTATCAGTTGGTTGCTGCGCACCCCCTGGACATTGGCTATGTCCTTGATGCGCTCGGCGTAACCAGGCAGGGCCAGCAGCAATAAGCCGGCTGCGAGTATGAATTTAGCTTTCATGGGCAAACTCCTCAGAAGGGCCACCAGTCGCTCAGCAGAAACTGACCTAACCAACCCACTTTTTGGGCTTCGGCAAAGGTACCTGTGCCACTGTATTGGATGCGGGCATTGGCGACCCGGGGAGAATCTATGGTGTTATCTGGGCGAATGTCCTGGGATCTGACTATGCCTGTCACCCGAATAAACTCATCCCCATTGTTGATGCTGATCCATTTCTCACCGCGGATCACCAGGTTGCCGTTGCTGAGCACTTGCATCACGTTGGCCGAGATGCTGCCATCGAGACTGTTGCTCTGATCCGCCCCCGATTCGCGCTTGGTATTCATCGCATCTTTGTAGCTCAGGTCCAGCGGCACCCCTTTGATGGTGACATTGCCCCCACCGGCAAAGAGCGGTTCCACCGACAGATCCGAGCCCTTCTTGATCTTGTTGTTGGCGCTCTTGCTCGCCTGGGTCGCCTCTTTGAGCACCACAGTGATGATGTCGCCGACCTTATGGGCGCGAATATCCGAATACAGGCTGGATGCCTGGCTCTCCTGATAGATGGAGCCAGTGACCTCCATCTTGGTCGGCGGCGTGTCAGGATAAACAGGCGCATAGAAAGGATCGTCGGCGATGGGTTTGTTCTGGGTCGAGCTACAGCCAGTAAGCAACAGACCGGCAAGCAGCAGCAGGTATCTAGCCATGGGGCGTTCCCTATAGATTCTGGGTAACATAAGACAGCATCTGATCCACGGCAGAAATCACCTTGGAGTTCATCTCATAGACCCGCTGACCTTCGATCAGGTTGACCAGCTCTTCGGTCACATTGACGTTGGAGGTCTCCAGTGCGCCCTGGCGTATGGCCCCCATGCCATCGAGCGAAGCCGTGCCCTGAATGGGGGTGCCGCTGGCGCCGGTTTCCTGGTACATGTTCTGTCCCATGGGGTCCAGGCCAGATGGATTGATGAAGTCTGTCATGCTCAGCTGACCTACCACCTGGTTCTCGGCGGTCCCCGGGGTTTTCACCGACACTTCGCCCTCGGAGGAAACGGTAATGCTGGTCGCATTGTCGGGAATGGTAATTGCCGGCTGCACCACGTAGCCGGAACCCGGGGTCACCAGCTGGCCACTCTCGTCCAGGGTAAACTGGCCGTTGCGGGTGTAGGCCGCGGTACCATCGGGTAGCTGCACCTCGAAGAAACCCGGTCCCTCGATCATCAGATCGAGCGAGTTGTCCGTGGTCAACATGTTGCCTTGGGTAAACGACTTTTGGGTGGCGACCACCTTGGTACCGGCACCGATATTCAGGCCATTGGGCAGTTTGGTGTTGGAGGCGCTGACGCCGCCGGCCTGGTTCACCGTTTGATAGAGCAAGTCTTCGAACACGGCACGGCTCTTCTTGTAACCCACAGTGCTGGCGTTGGCGACGTTGTTGGAAATCACGGCGATGTTGGTCTGCTGAGCGTCTAAGCCAGTCTTACTTATCCATAAGGCGGGATGCATAATCTATCTCCTAACTAATGCGCATTAATGCAGAGGAAGCGCGATCATTCTCTTCTGCTGTTTTCATCATCTTGACCTGCAACTCGAACTGACGCTGTAAATCGATAAGGGACACCATTTCCTCGACGGCGTTGACATTGCTGCCCTCGACCGCCCCACTCTCGAGCGCCACCCGGGGATCCGCCGGCGCATCCTGGCCCGAGGTCAAACGGAATAAGCCGTCCTCGCCGCGCATCAGATTCTGGTTGCCCGGGTTAACGAGCTTGATGCGACCGACTTCTTCTATCACTTCCGCCGTCGCCCCCTGGGGCCTGACCGAAATGATGCCATCCTGGGAAATTTCGACCTTCTGGATCGGCAGTGGCAGCACTATGGGACCATTTTCCCCCATCACCGCATTGCCCCTGTCGTTGCGCAGCAAGCCGGTAGTATCGAAACTCAGGCTGCCGGAGCGGGTATAGGCTTCGGCGCCATCCTTCCCCTGCACAGCTATCCAGCCATCGCCCTTGACGGCTATGTCCAGATCCCTGCCCGTGGTCTTGATGGGGCCTGCCTTGAAGTTGGCCGAAGGCGACTCAGTCATGGCAAATACCCGCGACGGCATGCCTTCACCGAAGGCTTGCATGGCACGCGCCTGTGCCATGTCCGACTTGAAACCATCGGTATTGGCATTGGCTAGGTTGTTGCCACGCACGGCCAGCGCATTCATATTCTGCTTGGCCCCGCTCATGGCGACATAAAGTAATTTGTCCACTGGCTGCTCCGTCAAACTTCCTACATGGCTAATATAAAGCAAGCATCATGCCAAAAAGTAGACGCGCTAATGAGTGGATAACTAAGAAAAAAGAATGGGGAATGGCTGACGGGGGAAATCTGCCGCAAGGAAGCGGCAGAGTGTTGCCGCAGGCGGCAACACTCTTATGGGCATGAAAGCGTTAGCGGATCTGCAATATCGTCTGTTGCAGGGTGTTGTTGATTTCCAGGGTACGTGAGTTGGCCTGGAAGTTGCGCTGGGCCGAGATCAGATCCACCAGCTCAGTGGTCAAGTCGACGTTCGACTGCTCCAATGCCGACGAGCGTAAGCTGCCGAAGGTGCCGCCATTGGCCTCGCCGGCCAAGGCCTCACCCGAGGCTTGGGTCGCCTTCCAGGAAGTGTTGCCCACCTGGGTCAAGCCCTGCTCGTTGGAGAAGCGCACCAGCGCGACCCGTGCCAAAGGCACAGTCGAGCCGTTGCTGTACTTGGCGGTCACCAGACCATCGGCGCCGACCTCGACATTGGTCAGACGGCCGACCGTCACCCCGTCCTGGCTCAATGCGGTGGCGTTGAACTTCTCGGAGAACTGAGTCGGATTATCGAACTGGATGGTGATCTGCTGAGTTGCATCGGCGGCGGCGCTCAGCACGTTTGAGCCACCGGTCCCCAGCGCTTCCGTGGTAATGGTCGCTGGGTTGCTGCCTGTGTAAGCCCCGACAGAGTTGAAGCTGACCACGGCCCCGGTCCAACCACCCGTGGTCTGGGCGGTACCCGTTGGATCTACTATGCCGTCCCCGTCCGTATCCGTATCTGTATCTTTGACATAGCTTCCGACCGCACCGGCATCCAGATTGACAGGTTTATCATCCATGGCATAGAAGGCGACCCAGCTGCTGTTGCCTCCGCTGGCGGCCCCAGGAGGACGGACGAAATAAGTGGTCAACACATGGGACTCGCCGAGGGAGTCATAGACGGTCACGGCCGTCGAGTTGTTGAAGGTCTTGGCATCATCGGGATCGAAGTTAGCCGGATCCAAGGTTTTCTCACTCGAGTTCAGGTTGACCGTCATGGAAACATTGGAGGTTTTCACCGGGCTGCCTGCGGTATCGGGAATTTGCACGGGTTGGGTGGTGGTCAGACTCACAGAGGTGGAATTACCCTCTTTGTCGACCGGAAAGGTCTGCAGATAGTTGCCGGCCGAGTCCACCAGGAAATTGTCCGCGTCACGCTTGAAGGCACCGGCACGGGTATAGGAATAATCCTGGGTCCCGACCGAAGAAGAGGTGACGAAGAAGCCATTGCCACTGATGGCCATATCCAGCGCATTGTTGGTGAACTGCAGGCTGCCCTGGTGGAATTGCTGTGCCACCTGAGTCGTGGTGGCCCCCCCGCCGACGGCGGTTTTGCTGTTGGAAAAGATCGAATTGGCATAAACATCGGCAAATTCCGCCCGCGATTCCTTGAAGCCGACCGTGTTGACGTTGGCAATGTTGTTTGCCGTGGTATTGAGATCTTTCTGCGCCGCAGCGATACCACTCAGTGCAATATTAAATGACATAGTTCACCTCTAATTCTGACTAAATGCTTGGTTAGGCGCCGGGCGCCCTATTCATTAAATTCGAGTTATGTTTCTGAAACGGCCAACACATCGGCTAACTTGATGCCACCCATGCCTCTCAGATTGAGGATGGCGCCGGTGCTGGCGGTTCCCAATGACACACTGGAGACATGCGAGTAGGTCGAAACGGCGAGTTCCTGGGCCTTGCCATCGACGCTGCCACTGGCCTTGAAGGAATAGTTGCCTTCCTTGACCGGCACGCCATTCTTATCCAACCCATCCCAGCTGACGTCTATGTTGCCGCCTTCGCGGCCATCGACTATGAAGGTCTTGATCAACTGACCCGACTCATCTTCGACGCTTATTTTGATGTCCTGCATAGGCGCGGGCGTACTGATCACCCCCTTGATGCCGGGATCTTCACTTGAGCTGTAACCCACATCGGATGGGATCAACACCTTACGGCCAACCAGACCCGATGCCTGCAGCGCCTGGCTCGAGGTGGTCAGACTGTTGAGGTTGCCGATTTCATCGTTCAGCTTGCCTATGCCGTCGACGGTGGAGAAAGAGGCCATCTGAGCGATCATCTGGTCGTTGTCGACCGGCTTAAAAGGATCCTGCATCGACAACTGTTGGCTCAACAGGGAAAAGAAATCATCCTGTGTCAGCTGTTGGCTCTTGGCCTCGGGCACGCCCGAGTCCTCCGGCAAGCTGATGCTGTCCAGGAAAGGATTTCCCGTCGAGCCTGTGCTCGATGTGGAATTGGGGCTCACACCGCTCTTGCTCTGAACATTCTGAGCGGACGTGTTGAGTACGTTATTGACTAGGCTCATAGCAAACCTCCGGAAAGACTCATATTATTTACCCATTCTCAGGGTTTGCTGCAGCATGGATTTCGCCGCGTCAGCCACCTGGACATTCATTTGATACGAACGTGAGGCAGAAATCATGTTGGCCATTTCTTCCATCACATTGACATTTGGTTTGTAGATAAAGCCATCGGTATCGGCCATGGGATGATCGGGAGAATATTCTTTCAGCAGCGGCTTATCGCTCTCGACTATGCCTCTGACCGCAACCCCCTGCGAGTCCAGCTGTTGACTGCTGGCCTTGGCCAATTCGGCTTCGAAGATAGGCTGTCTGGCACGGTAGGTCTTGTCTATGCTGCTCGATACCGAGTCGGCGTTGGCAATGTTACTGGCAGTCACATTGAGCCTGACAGATTGCGCCGACATGCCCGAGCCTGCCACATTGAAGATATTGAATAAACTCATGATTAATCTCCCCTAATGGCCTTTCTCAGCCCGGAAAACTTGCTGTCGAGGAAGCCCAGAGACATCTGGTATTCCAAGGCATTTTGCATGAAAGCCGACTGCTCGTGCTGCACATCGACAGTGTTGCCGTCGCCGGTATCGGGTTGATCCGGCACCCGATACTGCACATTTTGCTGAGAAAGTGCGGCCAAATCGAAATGTTTCTCGTTGGTGACAGAGGTTCTCAGACCATGCTGCTTGCTTTGGGCGGTTTGCATCGCCGAGGCGAAGTTGACATCACGCGCCTTGTAATGGGGAGTATCGGCGTTGGCTATGTTGCTCGACAGCACTTCGGCCCGCTGGGCCCGAACACCCAGAGTGTATTGGTGCACGCCTAGTGCTTTGTCAAAACTGATCGCCATAAATTTGCCTCCTAATTCCACTGACGGAATTAAAGCAATTCATGTGCCAACAAATAAGTTAGAGTAGATATATTGCGGGAGAGAATGAAAAACCACCGAATTATTTCGGTGATTTTCTTTTAAAAGAATAGCTTAGGTCTTTTTCTGGTAATAGATGCCAGGGTTACAACGCACCATATCAAATTCATCGGTCAGACCGGCAATGGACTCGGATGCCCCCAAGAACAAGATCCCCCTGGGGTTCAGGGCGGCAGCAAATTGCCGCAGTATCTTTGCCTTTGCCTCCGGGGCGAAGTAGATCAGCACATTGCGGCAAAAGATGATGTCGAACTTACCCAGCAAGGTATAACTCTCGAGCAAGTTGTGGGCGCGGAAATTCACCAGCCGCTTGACGTTATCCTTGACCTTCATGGTCCCCGTCGGGGTGGCATCGAAGAATTGGCGCTTGCGCTCCTCGGACAGGCCCCTTGCCAATGCCAGGCTGTCGTATTCGGCATTCTTGCAACGCTCCAGCATTGAGGGTGACAGATCCGTCGCCTGAATGCTCGCCCCTGCTGGCAGGGTGCCCGGCCTGCGCTGTTGATATTCGAGCACCGTCATGGCCAGGGAATAGGGTTCCTGCCCGGAGGAGCAGGCGGCCGACCAGATCTTCAATGGCCGCCCCAAACGGCTGTACTCGGGCAACAGCGCCGAGCTCAGCAATTCGAATGGATACCTGTCCCTGAACCATAAGGTCTCGTTGGTGGTCATGGCATCTATGACTTCAGCCCTGAGTTGGCGCTCTATGGGTTTCATCGATTGCTTGACCACGTCGGAAAGCGAGGGTAACTGATACTTGCCCATCAGGGGCGCCAAACGGCTGCGAACCAGATACTGCTTATTGTCACCCAAGACGATGCCGCTATGTTGCTCTAAAAACAACCTGAACTGGTTATATTCGGCTTCAGCGAGTGATTTATTCGGCACATTAATATCCTAACTGCGATGAACACCACTCACGCCAGTGTCTGTTCATACGGGTAAAAAAGTAACGACCATCCTTGGATCTGTGTTACCAGGCTCGCGGGCAGGCCCGGGGATAAAAAGGTTAAAGGCTCAGATGTTTATTGACTGCGGCAGCCAACTCATCGGGATTAAACTTGGCAATAAAGTCATTGGCACCGACCTTTTGCACCATGGCCTGGTTGAAGACACCGCTCAAGGAGGTATGCAACACTACCTTGATATGCTTGAGTTTGGGATCGTCACGGATCTCCGCCGTCAGGGTATAGCCATCCATCTCAGGCATTTCAATGTCCGAGATGATCAAGGGGATCTCATCGGCCACATTATCCATCTCGGTGGCGACGGCTTTAAGCTTGTCCAATGCTTCCTTGCCGTCTTTGGCCGTGTCTATCTGCAGGTTCAAGGACTCCAGCGAGCGTATGATCTGCTTGCGCGCCACCGACGAATCATCTATCACCATGATATGGTAGTGTTGGCCTCTATCCAGGGTGAGGGATTCGTCCACTTCCTGACTGATCTGGGTCTTGACCGGTGAGATTTCATCGAGGATTTTCTCCACGTCGAGGATCTCCACCAACTCGCCCTCGATTTCAGTCACAGCCGTCAAATAGGAATAACGCCCCGCGCCCTTGGGTGGCGGCATTATGGCATCCCAGTTCATGTTGATGATGCGCTCGACCGAGCTCACCAGGAAACCCTGCACGCTGCGGTTGTATTCGGAAATGATCACGAAACAATTTTCGGTACTGGCGATGGGACGGCCACCCGTGGCGGCGCTGAGATCTATGACCGAGATGGTGGTACCACGAATATTGGCCACGCCGCAGACGTGCTTATTGAGTCTGGGCAGGCTGGTCAACTTAGGGCACTGCAATACTTCTTTGACTTTAAATACGTTAATGCCGAAACGCTGCCGTCCATTGAGCTTAAAAAGCAATAACTCTAAACGGTTTTGTCCAACCAGTTGGGTACGTTTATTGACTGAATCAAGAATGCTCGACATAACCCTGCCTTGTTGTTGTGTTTATGCAGTATCCTAGCACTCATACGAGTATAGGCATATAAATTGCTTACTACTCACCAGAGATAAAATTCGCCTTAGACAGAGTCAATTTTCTGACAAACTCCAGATAAACGACATCCAGCTCGGGCCCGGTGAAAGTATAGGTATACTCTAGCGTGCGACGCTAGCATCTTCATTATGAAAGTAAATTTACTTTGGTTGTTAATCACTTGCTTCATGCCATTGGCGGCTCTCGCAGCCGACGAGCCTGTGACTCCCACTATATCGGCCATAATGGCGCAGACTAAAGCCGTAGTAGCGAAAAAAATTACCGCTCCGGACAACGCCAGAGTCGAGATCACCCCGCTGAATCTGGACAGTCGTCTCGCGCCCCCAAGGTGCAGCACAGCCGTGACGGTCGAGTTGGCCAGCGACAGGGAAATCAGCCGCAATAATACCGTAAAAATCGGCTGCAACAGCCCCGACCTGGACTACCCCTGGCAAGTCTATGTCTCGGTCAGAGTCGATATCCTCTTCCCTGTGGTGGTGGCCACAAACATACTCTCGGCCGGTGACTTGATAACCGCCAATGAGCTCGAGATCCGCTACATAGATCAAACCAGTCTCAGGGGGCAGCAATTTGCACAGCCAAGCGAAATAGTAGGCACCAGAGTCAAACACAGGGTCGCCATGGAGGCGCCCATACTGGCGAATAATCTCTGTTTCGTCTGTAAGGGCGATGCCATTTCGATCTTCGCCCGCTCCGACGCCTTCGAAATTAAAACCTTGGGCGAAGCACTCAGAGACGGCAATCTGGGTGACACCATCAGGGTCAAAAACAGCCATTCAGGCAGGGAATTGGATGCCAGAGTCAGCGGAATTGGCGAAGTGGAAGTTAGGATGTAAAATAAGCTAAAGTTTTATTCCCGACCGCCGATACCCAGGTTAAGAAATCTTGATACATGCTGCTGGAGCCAAAAATGGCAATGGATATTAACAAACTCAACACGGCAACGAACGCCCAGATGCGTTCGACCCAGGCCAAATCAACCGGTGCGGATACGGCACAGGTGGCCAAGAATAGCGGAGCCCCGAAGGGGGATTCGGTCGTCATCACCCCACAGGCGCAACAACTGCAAGGAGTGCAGACTAAAATGGCCTCACTGCCGGAAGTCGACAGCAAGAAAGTGGCTGAAATTAAACAGGCTATCATAGAGGGCCGCTACAAAGTGGATCCCGAGAAGCTGGCCGTTAATATCGCCGGTTTTGAAAGCGAGCTGAGTGAACTGAATAAAGAGTAACCATGACTGAACTGCTCGAACTGGTTGAACTGCAATTTGCCCAACTGACAAGCCTTAAGGACATAGTCCTCAAGGAGAAAACGGCGTTGGCCGAACAAGATGCCGACACCCTGCTGGCACTGGCAAGCAGCAAATCCCACTGCCTCGGCGAATTATCGACTAACGATCAACGTATCGCGGCCCACCCGGATAAGGCACTGCTTGGCAGCGTCCCCGAGTTGAGCCAGAAAATTGCCTCGGCCAAACACTTGCTGGCCGAATGCCAGCAACTCAATGAGCAGAATGCCGCCTTGATTGAGCTGAGCCTTGCCAGCCTGAATCGTTTTTCCCAAGCGCTACAAGTCAGCCGTAACGCCACTAGCCTCACCTATAACGATAAAGGCAGGACCTCAACCATTTCCAGCTTAGGCAACAAGCTGAAAGCCTGAGCCGGCGAAAGCACCACAACATAAAAAAACCACCCCGGGGTGGTTTTTTTATGCCCGTCTGCATTACCTGCTTAGAAGTAAGTCACTCGCTTGACTCTCTGCGATCTCTGCCCCTGTTGATACAAGGCCCATACCTGGGCAAAATCCAACTCGAGCTCGGTCACATAATGCTCACCGGCCGGGTAGGTTTTCACCACCCTGGCACCGCGAATGACCCCGGATACCGACGCCTTGATGTTGTCATCCGTAACCAACCAGTCACTGACACTGGTGTTGGCTGCCAGCTGCTGGCCATAGACCTGCTCGGCCAACTCACGGTAAGCGGCGATCTTGGAGGCCTGCATGGCCATCAACACCCGCTGCGACTGCTCCTTCGCAGGTTGGGTCGCCAGTGGTGCATAACCTATGGCGGTCAGCTTGGGAAAACTCTTGGGGGCCTCTGTCTCCCACTGCACATACCTGTCAGGTGCGGCGCAAGCCGTCAGTCCCTGAGCCAAGGACAAAGCCAGTAATAAGGCCAGCTTGTTCATTGCACTTCTCCTGTCACAGTCACCATCCCCTGCGCCGCGGCGGCATTCAGGTACAAGAGCCCTTGGCGCGAGACCACACGCTCGGCGGGCTGCAAATAGTCAGGGAGTTCGGCCTGGCTGACGAAGCTCTGCGAGCTGGACAACACCCTGCCGGTGCCGAGCTCCACTATCCTGCTGTTGATCACCATGCCATTGACGGCGGCGCTCAGGGTCGTCACCAACAGGTGCTCGACCTGCAGATCCTGCGGCAACTTCTGCCAGTCGCGGCTGAGGATAAAGTCTCCCTGGGGCGTCACGCTCAGCATCTGGGCCACATTCTGATCGACCAGACTGAACTCTCGCTGCTGCAAGGCGCCGACGAATCCCTGCTGCAATTGCAGCGCCAGGGCGTTGGTTTGCATTAAATCATCCACCATCACAGGCGTGGTGACCAACAAGGGCTGATCTTGCCCCAGCCCGGTATTGTGCAACACCAAGTCGTTCACTATCCGCTCGGCCAGGTAATTGATCGCCCCCTGGGGCGGCAAAACCGCGGCCAGGGTCAAGCCTGGAGTGGCAACCATGGCGGTGTCATGCCCGGCGCAGCCACCCATGAGCAACACCAGAGGCAACAAAGCCATTTTATACATAGGTACCTTCCTCAGTTCTTGCCTCTCAGGGCATCAAGTTGCTCACGCGCCTCGGACGGCAAACAGAGCAACATACATTGCGATAGCTCTCTATCGGCCTCATGGCGACAAACTTTATCCCATCCCAGGCTAAAAAAATTTTTAAACAGGCATAGATATTGCTTATTTTGCGTGAAGAACCAGAAAGTGCGCCGCGGCGTCATATCTATGACAGACGCCAGGCTATGACTGACGTGACTCTATGATTGAGTTGCAGCAGAGAGTCGCAGTAGCCAAGACGCCAACCCAAAATTTCGGCCGTAAAGACAGGGCAATGACTCATGCAGCCAGCTATGATGCAGCAGATCGGGATGCAGCAAACCATGATGCAACAAACCATGATGCAACAAACCATGATGCAACAAACCATGATGCAGCAAACCGAGATGCAACAAACCATGATGCAACAAACCATGATGCAACAAACCATGATGCAGCAAACCGGGATGCAACAAACCATGATGCAACAAACAGTGCGACAAAAGATGCGACTCTCAAGCCAGTCGGCAAAATCCAAGTTAGTCTTGCTCCTGAGTCTACTCGGCTTGGCCCTGCCCCTCCAGGCCCAGTGGGTCGAAGTCAGTGGCGAAGCCAAGATCTTCGATGGCAAGGTGGACAAGGCGCGGGAAGAGGCCATCAACCAGGCGATGAGTTATGCCACCTTGGGCAGGGGCGCCAACCTCAGCAGCGTGCAAACCGTCAGCCAGGGCAATTTGGTCGAAGACAACTTCACCCTCAACCGGCTCACCCAGGCCAACAGCATAGAAGTTGTCGCTGAACACCTCAGCAACAACAGCATCAGGGTCGAATTACGCCTGGATCTGACCGAGGACGGCGCCGAGCAATGCATGAGCGACCATCTCAAGGCCGCCATTTTCATTCCCCAGGCGCAGATTAGCGACAGGACCCAACTCAGGCATGGGCAACTGGACGGCCTGGGTGAGGCCATATCCCGGCGGCTGGCGGCCGGCCTGGATCTGGACTCACGCACCGGCTTCAGTCACTTACACGCCAACGAACGCCTGGACATGAAACAGGCTCTGGCCGACAATCCGGGCAATCGTCTGCCCGGCTGGCTGGCCGAACTCAGCGACAGCCAATACATGTTGCTGATCAACATACTCGATGTTTCCACAGAACCCGAAGCGTCCCATCTGCTGGGACTCTGGCATAGCGCTCCCCAGAGGCAATTCAGCATGGAGCTGAGGCTGTATCACGGGATCAGCGGCGAAGCCATCTGGCACAATCAATACCGTAATTCGGCCCCCTGGGAGTTTGAGCTGCAGGAAACTGTGGCGCCAAACAGCGAGCGTTTCTGGCGCTCGGCTTACGCCAATGGCATAACCCAGGTACTGCAGCAAGCGACACGGGATTTGGATAACAGCCTGGGCTGCCGCCCCCTGCTCGGCCAGGTGATAGCCAAACACGGCAGCAGGCTGGTCCTCAACCTGGGCCGCAAGCATGGGGTGAAGGTCGGCGACAAGTTTCAATTGGTATTGCAGCAAAACCTGCCCGACCGGCTGGCGCAGATGCGCCCCATCGCCAGCAAGAGCCGCGCCAGCATCACCATAGAACAGGTCACGGAAGAGAGCGCCACCGCCCTGCTCATGGGTGAAAATGCAGCAGATAACATACAAATCAATGATATCACGCTCAAGATTTAAGCAACTAAATCATAAGGCTTTTAATTGGGGATGAAATCAGTATAATCACTCCCGTCTCTCTATAGCTCAACAGGATAGAGCAGCCGCCTCCTAAGCGGCCGATCGGGGTTCGAGTCCCTGTGGAGAGACCAGTTTTTTCTCCCTCCCTTTTAAATTCAATCAGTTAGTAAAATCCAAGCTCCTGTGCCGCCATCTTTGCCGCCCATGTGCCACCATAAAAGTGCCGTCATAAAAGTCCCGCTATAAAAGTGTCACCATAAAAGTCCCGCGATAAAAATGCCGTCATAAAGCGTGTCGCCATAGAACGCACCGCCCTTTGATAGCTAAAAATGTGTTCCTCGCATAGCATGTATCATGTTATAAAAACCAACAGCACAGTCTCATCAAATTCAATTAAACGGGATTTAACAGTTGCTTAGGGATAAGTCATGGATCCACTGTCACAGTTGTTTGCAACCTATCAACAAACGGTCAGCAGTAACATAGCAGACGCTTATGTGGATACTGCCAATATTACTGTCACAACCCAAAGCCTCGTCTACAAAGACACAAAGACACGTTCCCAACACTTTCTCTGGCAAATCAAGCCCGAAAGCGTCTGTGCCGACCGTAAGCAGCAAGCTACGCCCTATTCCAAGTGTACCCAGCAAGCCAAGGCCATGTTCACCGATCTTTGCAATCAGTTCAGGCATACGGCTGTGCCAAGCATCCGAAGAAAAGAAGGCAAGGATCACCTCATGCGCATTACACATCGAACCTTCTCTATCGCTCTCGCACTGTTTGCGCTGATGTCTAGCGGCTGCGTGCTCAAGGAAGCCGTTCCGGACAGCGTCGATGGCTTGCGCTCGGGTGCACTCTTTGAAGAGCTCGCACACATGGATAGCATCCTGTTCGATGCATCGTTTGCGTCGTGCGATGCCGCCAAGGCCAATACCATCTTTGCCGACGATGTCGAGTTCTATCACGATCAGGCTGGCTTCACCGCGGGTGAGCAAGTGCGGGAGAACACTCGCCAGCTCATAGCGTCGTGCCCGGGCACCCGCGGCATCACCAGGACCGTTGTTCCAGGCAGTCTGCGGGTGTACCCAATCGAGGGCTATGGGGCAGTGCAAATCGGCGTCCACCGGTTCGACGAGTATGGTGCAGCCACCAGTACGCTGGCACAGTTCATTCACTTGTGGCATTTCCAGCATGGGCAATGGCGCCTCGCACGCGTGCTCAGCTTGGACCATCGCGCGGTTAACGCTAGGCCGTGAAAAGACAAGAAAGACAGGGCATATATGGCCACCTTGAACTTAACAAGGTTAGTGTCCATTTTTTCGAATCAGTTTGCGTCATTCGATTGTTCACCTTTCACAATAGGGCATTGGAATTGCCCTGAAAGGTGTGAGCCATGTCCTCCCCATTCAATATCCGATCAGATAGAAAAGCAGTGCCCAAATTCATCTCAGCACTAGGCTCAGGATCTTCAGCTGCAAGGCTATGCACCCATGATGCTCAGAGCCGAAACCCGGCGGAGCCGTATTTTAGGCTACAATGAAGAAGGTTAACGCTCTCCGGCGCTCGAGGGAATAGCGCTAGTCAGGTGAGATTGTTGGAGGCAGGATGCACAATACATTATTGCGGAAAGTTATTCTAACTAATGCCCATGCCGGCGATGGTGGCATTACCGATGACTTGCAGACCATTTTAAATGTGGTTCGTTTGCACCTTGGAATGAAGGTGGCATTCATTTCTGAATTTACTCAAGACAAGCGAATTTTCAAGTACGTAGATTCAGCCGATGACTCGGTTTCAATCAAGGTGGGTGACTCTGGGCCGCTCGAAGAGAGTTACTGCAAGAAAATTGCCGGTGGCGAGCTGCCTCAGCTCATTCCCGACACAAGCCTGAATCCCATCAGCCAAAGGCTCGCTTTTACCTACGAGTTATCGATAGGTGCTTATATAGGTGTGCCCATCTACCTTCCCGACGGTGAACTCTATGGTGCCTTCTGCTGCTACAAGCATGAAGCCGATCCTACCCTGGCGGAACGGGATCTCGCCTTATTACGCGCATTTTCGGATTTCGCCAGCATCATCATAGCCAACAAGCTCAAGGCCAATCGCTTATTGAAGGAGATGGAAGACAGGGTCGGCTCGATCCTGACCTCGCAGGAGATCAACATACTCTACCAGCCCATTTACAATTTCAATAAAGAAAGAGTCACAGGCTTTGAAGCTCTGGCCCGCTTCCATACCACCCCCTATCGTACACCGGACGTTTGGTTCGACGAGGCGGCACAAGTGGGGCTGGGAGAAGCGTTGGAGTTAATGGCGGTAACCCTGGCGCTAAAGGGGCTGCAGCAACTACCAGAGAACATATTCATTTCGATAAACTCCTCTCCCGAGCATATTCTGAGCGGAGCCATCGAAGCGGCACTGGCGTATGTGCCGGCAGAGCGCGTCATCCTGGAAATGACAGAACACGCTCGCATCCATGACTATTCGGCTCTGCGAGCAGCACTCGAACCATTGCGCAACCGAGGCATTCGTCTCGCCATAGATGATGCCGGTGCCGGCTATGCCAGTTTCCAGCATATCCTCGAACTCGAGGCAGATATCATCAAGCTGGACATCAGCCTGATCCACAATATTCATAAAGATCCCAAACGCCATGCGCTTGCAACCTCATTGATTGCCTTCGCCAGAGCGACTGGCTGCGAGGTGGTGGCCGAAGGCATTGAAACCAGCGATGAACTCCTGGCGCTGAGAAAACTCGGGGTGCATAAGGTGCAAGGCTATTTCATAGGTCATCCCATGCCGCTGGCGGAGGCTGCCAAGTGCTCACTGAACCTGGCCCATAAGCAGTCGACGGGTTAACACGGCCAAGACAGGCACGGCCTGCAGTGCCAATCTCTATAGCCGAGTTCCTGCCATGCGCCAGGGAACGCAGCACAAGTCCCCCTCAGTCCTGACGACAGGGTCATTTCCCTAAATGATGGCTTGCCATGTATAATGCGCCATCAATCACCCTGAGTGATCCCTATTTCATAATCCTGGGTACCCAAGCGCGAGCGAGCGGTGGACCGGGATTTAGCCAGATGCGGAGAGGCAGCTTGACCCATACCTATATCCCCCTAGATCTATATCGTCGTAAGTGGATTTTCAATCATAAGGATTTGCCAGTCACAGACCAGGATAAGTGCGCCATTCGTCCGCTGGATGAAAAGAGTGCCATGGGGGTGTGGAATCAGTGGATCAGCAACAAGAGCAGCCGCGCCGAGCAATTCACCAAGGGCGACTGGGCCGCCAAGGTCGACGCCTGGCAGCAGACTGAGCATTGGCAGAGTGCCTGGGACAGCGAGGATGCCGGCCTGCCCGAGCCCCTGGCCGCCTTCATCCCCTGGCCGGACGATGCGCCCGTGTATTTTTGCTATGAAAAATATCAGATCATCGAGACCCGCTGGGATGTGTTCGTGCGTAACTGGAAATGCTTCCTGTTTTTCGACGACGGTCCACTGCTGATCTCCCCCAAACATAAGCAGGCTGTGATGTTCGAGCAATCGGGCCAGTACAAGCTGGGGCTGCGGGGTTAATTCCCGCCGGCCGTTTTGCCTATTTTTCACTATTTTATCTCTGCCTTTTACCCTCTAGCAGGCAGAGTATCTCTGGAGTCATACATGAGCACTTCGCGTCAACTTATCCGCGGTTTGAGTCTATTCCTTATTCTGTCGCTGCCCACGGGCGTGATGGCGAAAAACATTGCCGATGTCGACGTGGCCGACACCCTGGACTTGGGAGCGCAAAGGCTGCAGCTCAACGGCGCCGGGGTGCGCAGCAAGTTCTTTATCGATCTCTATGTCGGCAGCCTGTATCTGCCCCAGGCCGAGACAGAAACAGAACAGGTACTGGAGGCACCGCTGGCGGTGATCCGCCTGAATATCACCTCGGGGATGATAAGCTCGCAAAAGATGCAAGCCGCCATCATAGAGGGCTTCGACAAGGCTACGCACGAAGACACCGGCGAGATAGAGGCCCAGATAGCCAGTTTCATGGCGCTGTTCGGTGATGAAATCAAGGAAGGCGATCAGTTCACCCTGGCGGCCGATAAGCAGCTGGGGGTGACGGCTTACAAGAATGGCGCGCCGCAGGCGACGATAGCAGGCGACGCCTTTCGACGCGCCCTGCTGAAGATATGGTTAGGCGACGAGCCGGCACAGAAGAGCCTCAAGCAAGCCATGCTGGGCGGCTAATCGAGCCAAAGGCTATCCGCCCAAGCACTCTCTATCCAAGCACTCTCCACCCAAGCACTCTCAGCATAAGCACCCGGGCCATGCCCGGGTGTTGCTTCAGTGGGTTTCCGGCAGCTTGTAGGCCTTCAGGAACATCTGCACACATTCCCGCACATACTGCTCCCGACTGCCGAGCAGTTCCTGATGTTCCAATCCCAACTCCAGCCTGAGCCTTAATTCCCCGAAGGTCATCAGACACAAACGCACGGCGCAATGGCGGGTATTGCCGAAATGGTAGCGCCCATGGGTTTCGACCCGAGCCAAATAGTCCGCCAGCAACTGCAACACATGGTTGGGGCCGGCATCATAGAAGAGCCGCGACAACTCGGGATGACTGTCGGCCTGGGCGACACAGGTCTTGAACACCGCCATCGCCCCCGGACTGATGATGAGCTCACTGAACTGGGTGGCAAAGCGCATCAGTGCCGACTCGGGCTCGGCGGCATCGGTCAGAATATCGCCCGTCAGCTGATGGGCCACACACTTGGATTCGATAGCGGCCACGAACAGCTCATCCTTGCTGCCAAAGTGGGCATAGACAGTCTGCTTCGACACCCCGGCCTGCCTGGCCACTTCATCCATGCTGGTGTTAAAAAATCCCTGACAACAGAAGAGATCGATAGCCGCATCCAATACCTGGCTGCGCTTCTGTTCGCTGCGACTCAGGGTCGCGCTGGGGTTGGTTACACTGCTCAATCTGCTCAATCCACCCGAATCATAGAATCAAAATTTAGCTAATTAAAGCACAAAATGGACTAGACAGTCCAGTTCTACACAACTAGACTAGACAGTCCAGTTTAACCAAAAATCAACCTTTCGCTAACCGGGGAATACCAGCATGGCGATCACAAGACATAGCATCCTGCTTCCATTGACCTTGGCTGTTGCGGCGACTTGGCTGCTGGGTGCCTGCCAGGATGAGGCAACGCCGCAGGCGCAGGTGAGTCTCCCTGTGGTCAGCACTCAAACCCTGACCCAGGCGGCATACTACCAACACAGGCAGACCTACACAGGCACCATACGCTCGGGCAACACCACCGCCATAGGCTTCGAGCTGGCAGGCAAGCTCGATGGGCTGGCGGTAGACAGCGGCGACAGCGTCAAGGCGGGGCAAGTGCTGGCGACCCTGGACACCCGCCTGTTGCTGGCCGAGCAACAGGAACTCAAAGCCAGTCTGGCGCAGAATCAGGCGGATCTGGATCTGGCGCAGACCACCCTGGCGCGCAACCTGCAACTGAAACAGCAAGGCTATGTCTCGGCGCAGACACTGGATGAGAACCAGCGTCAACTCAATGGACTGCAGGCAGGTAAGCAACGCCTGCTCGCCTCCTTGCAAGTCAATCGGCTCAAACTGGACAAATCTGCCCTGCTCGCCCCCTTCGATGGCAAGATCAGCAAGCGGCATCATAATCCGAGCGAAGTGGTCGCCCTCGGCAGCCCAGTATTCACCCTGATAGGTGCAACCGCTCCCCAGGCCTACATAGGGGTTCCCGTCGCCGTTGCCCAGACACTGACCCAGGGCCAGGCAATCGAACTGACGGTCGCCGAACAGGAGTTCGATGCCAGCATCGCCGGCATCAGCGCCGAAGTCGACCCCGTCAGCCGCACGGTGCAGCTGAGAGTCAAGTTGCCGCTCGGCGCGGCGGTGATCAATGGTGAGCTTGCCTATCTGCATTACCAGCAAACTATAGCCCAGCCCGGCTACTGGGTGCCGCTGGCGGCCCTGACCGACGGCATGCGCGGCCTGTGGAATCTCTATGTGCTCAAGGCGGCTGAAGGCGATTACCTGCTCGAGCGCCGCGATGTCGACATACTCTACACCTCGGGCGATCGCGCCTTCATTCGCGGTGCCATCGCCGATGACGAGGCCTATGTCAGCCAGGGGCTGCATAAGTTGGTCATAGGCCAAAGGGTCAAACCCGTGGCCGCCGGGACAGATCTCGCGCTAAGCACAGAAATGACGTCGAGGTAAGCCATGATTAAAGCCTTCGTCGAAAATGGCCGCCTCGTCAGCCTGTTCATCGCCCTGCTGATAGTGGCGGGGTTCGGTGCCATCTCCAGCCTGCCGAGAACCGAAGATCCCCACATCACCAATCGCTTCGCTTCTGTCATCACCCCTTACCCTGGCGCCTCGGCGGAACGGGTCGAAGCCCTGGTCACAGAAGTGCTGGAAAACCAGCTCAGGCGTCTGGAAGAGTTGAAGCTGGTGCAGTCGACCTCCAGGCCAGGGATCTCGGTTATCCAGCTGGAACTGAAAGATAATGTCACCCAGACAGATCCCGTCTGGTCCAGGGCCAGGGATCTCATCGCCGATGCCAAGCCACAATTACCCGAGGGTGCCCACAACGCCCGGCTCGACGACCAGGTAGGTTACGCCAACACCGCCATCCTGGGCCTGGCTTGGCGCGGCGACTCCCAGCTGCAACCCCATGTGTTGCACAGGTATGCCAAGGAGCTGCAGAGCCGTCTGCGACTCCTGCCGGGTACCGATTTCGTCAAACTCCATGGCGCTCCGACGGAGGAGATCCAAGTTCGGCTCGATGGCAATAAAATCAGCCAGTTGAAGCTGACTCCCGGGGCCATAGCCGGCATCCTCAGCCACGCGGATACCAAGATTTCCGCCGGGGAAATCAACAATGCCGATTTCAGGGCCCTGGTGGAAGTCTCGGGAGAACTCGACTCCCTGAGTCGCATCCGTCAGGTGCCGCTCAGGGTCGATGCCGATGGCAGGATCCTGCGTTTGGGGGATGTCGCCGACATCTCGCGCCAGGCCAAGACCCCGGCGGACAGCATAGCGCTGATCGACAGCCAGCAAGGCATAATGGTCGCCGCCCGCATGCTCAACACCTCCAGGGTGGATCTGTGGCAGGAACAGGTCGCCCAGGCCGTCGCCGAGTTTGAGCATAGCCTGCCGGCCAACATAGAGGTCAAATGGCTGTTCGAGCAGGAGAGTTACACCTCGGAGCGCCTCGGCGGCCTGCTGATCAACCTGTTGCAGGGGTTTGTGATCATCCTGCTGGTGCTGATGCTGACCCTAGGGCTGAGAAATGCCGTCATAGTCGCCCTGTCGCTGCCGCTGACCGCCCTGTTCACCTTGGCCTGCATGAGATATGTCGGCCTGCCGATACACCAGATGTCGGTCACGGGTCTGGTGGTCGCCTTGGGGATCATGGTGGATAACGCCATCGTCATAGTCGACGCCATCGCCCAGCGCCGTCAACAGGGGGCCAGCCGTTTGGCGGCTGTGTCGCAGACACTGCACCACCTCTGGTTGCCACTGGCAGGCTCGACCATCACCACTATGCTGGCCTTCGCCCCCATAGTGCTGATGCCGGGCGCCGCCGGCGAGTTTGTCGGCGGCATCGCCATCTCGGTGATCTTCGCCTTGCTGGGCTCCTATGTCATCTCCCATACGCTGATCGCCGGCTTGGCCGGCAGGTTCAGCCTCGAAGGCCATAGCCCCGGCTGGATCCGCGACGGCATAAGTTTGCCTCGCCTCAGCCGTTATTATCAGACCCTGCTGGGCGGCGCACTCAAACGGCCATTGCTGACGGCTATCGGCATAGGCGCCCTGCCTGTGCTGGGGTTCTTCGCCGCCGGCAAGATGACGGAGCAATTTTTCCCGCCATCGGACAGGGACATGTTCCAGGTCGAAGTCCATCTCGCCCCCCATGTGAGCATAGAGCATACCCGCACCCTGGTTGCCGCCCTGGACCAGCGGCTGCGCCAGGCCCGGGACATTACCCAGGTCGATTGGCTCATAGGCGGCAATGTCCCCTCCTTCTATTACAACCTGCTCCAGCGGCAACAGGGGGCGACCAACTATGCCCAGGCCATGGTGAAGGTCAGCGACTTCCACACGGCCAACCGTCTGATCCCTGAGCTGCAACAGGCGCTGGACCTGGCCTATCCAGAGGCACAGATCCTGGTGCGCAAGCTGGAACAGGGCCCGCCCTTCAACGCCCCGGTCGAGCTGAGGCTCTTCGGCCCCAATCTGGACGTGCTGCGCGGCCTGGGGGACGAGGTCAGGCGGATGCTCGCCACCATACCCCAGGTGATCCACAGCCGCACCACCCTGAGTGCCGGCGCCCCCAAGGTCTGGCTGCAGGTCAATGAAGACGCCAGCCTGATGAGCGGCCTGAGCCTCAAAGACATAGCGGATCAGATCCAGATGTCGACCACAGGCATACTCGGCGGCAGCCTGCTGGAACAGACAGAGTCTCTGCCGGTCAGGGTCCGGCTCGGCGACAGCACCAGGGAACAGGCCACTCGCCTGGCGGAAATCAACCTGGTGTCGACGACGGGCTCAGGCATCCCCCTGGCCGCCCTGTCACACAGTGAAACCCAGGTCAGCCGCGGTGCCATTCCCCGGCGCAACGGCCAGAGGGTCAACACGGTCGAAGCCTATATCGCCAGTGGCGTGTTGCCGGCGCAGGTGCTGCAAGCCATAGAGCCACAGCTGGCGCAGCTGCATTTGCCGCCCGGCTATCACCTGGAAATCGGCGGTGAAAGTGCCAAGCGCAATGAGGCGGTCGGCAACCTGTTGTCGAGCCTGGTGCTGGTCGTCACCCTGCTGTTGGCAACCGTGGTCCTGTCCTTCAACTCCTTCAGGCTGACGGGCATTATCCTGCTCAGTGCGCTGCAATCGGCCGGGCTGGGGCTGCTGGCCGTCTATGTCTTCGGCTACCCCTTCGGCTTCACTGTGATCATAGGATTGCTGGGGTTGATGGGGCTGGCGATCAACGCCGCGATAGTGATCTTGGCCGAATTGGAAGATCTGCCGGCGGCCAGGCTCGGGGATCTGGACACCATAGTCAGGGCAGTGTCTTCCTGTGGCCGCCACATCAGCTCGACCACCATCACCACAGTCGGTGGCTTCATCCCGCTGATCATCGCCGGCGGCGGCTTCTGGCCTCCCTTCGCCATCGCCATTGCCGGCGGCACCCTGCTGACCACCCTGCTGTCGCTGCTCTGGGTCCCTACCATGTATTTATTGTTGATGAAGCGAACGCCCGAGAGGGCACGGCAGGCACAAGAGGCCTGTTGACATCAATAAAAAAAGGGCGCTCAGAGAGCGCCCTTTTTAACTGTGTCGCTGCGAGACTCAGAATGCTTGGCGGAATGAAGCCCAGTAGGTGCGTCCCCGTATATCATACAAGTCGCCATCGAAAGTGCCGTCGTATTTGAACGATGGCTCTTCGTCCGTCAGGTTAGTGACGCCGATGGACAGGCTGTCGTTCCATGGCAAGCTGTAGGTATAGGTCAGGTTATGATAGAAGACAGAGTCGATTTCAAATAACCGCCCCTCGTCCTCGGTCTGACCTGCATCCGGGTCCCAGCTGCCTTCGATAAGATCCCAGCTCGTTTGCGCGCTGATATAGTTGCCGAAGTAGCTCAGCGAATGATTGCCCACCAGATAATCCAGCGAAACATTGGCCCTGTCGTCCGGAGAGCCCTCGCGCCCGGCGATGTTGTCACCCAGGATACGCACCCCGGAGTCAACATAAGTGCTCTTGTACTTGAAATAGTGGGACCAGCTCAGGCCGGCCTTCAACTCCCCCACTTGGGTATCCCAGCTCGCATGCATACTCACGTCCATGCCTTCGCGCTCGCTCAAGCCCACATTAACCTTACGACTGACGACATTGTCTATCCGGCCGTTGCCTCTCTGTTCGAGCGAGGCGCCGGCATAGACAGACCCCACCTCGGGACGGGCCACCCCCAGGGCGTCTGCCGCCTGCCATAGCTTGGCCTGCGTCTTGACTATCTCGTCCGGGTCCAGGGTCTCTATGAGGTTTGAGGTCTCCAGCGACCAATAATCGACCGAGATGTTGATCTGGTCCGTGATATCCCACACCAGGCCAAAGTTGTATGACTCGGACTCTTCCGGCTGCAGCGCTTCATTGCCGCCGGTGCGGGTAGGCGCATAGTCACGGCGGCCACAGGTATCTATGTCTTCGCCTTCGGTGTAGCAATTCAGGTAGTTGGTAATATAGCCGAAACCTTCAGAGGTGCCCTGATACAGATCCGACAGGGTCGGCGCCCTGAAGCCGTTTCCCCAGGATGCCCTCAGCAGCAAGGGGTCGAGCACATTGTATTTGACCGACACCTGGGGATTAAAGGTGCCGCCAAAATCCGAGTAATCATCGTAGCGTCCCGCCAGATTCAGCTCCAGCTTGTCCAGCAGCGGCAACACCAACTCGAAGTAAGCGGCCTTCACATCGCGTTCACCCTCGCCGCCGCTGCCGCCGTTGCCGCCGATGATCTGCCCCGCCTCGGCCAGAGCCGTCACCTTGGAATCCAAAGATTCTTCACGATAGGCGGCGCCAAGGTACATGCCGGAAATCCCCCCAGGCAGCTCGAACAGATCGAATGAGGCACCACCGCTGACGTCCAGATACGTCGCGTTCATGCGCTTGTCATAGTTCGCCGTCGCTCCTTGTGGCATGGGTGAATGGGGATCCCTGGGATCCCACCCCACGAAGCTATTGCTGTCGCTATCCCAGCGGCCGATGAGATCTGTGGTCGCGCCTTTCAGCTGATAGCCAGTTCCCCAGGTAAAGTTGCTGTATTGGTTGTAATTAACCGAAAAATCCCAGGACAGGTAATCCGTTGTCCCATTCAAGGCCAGCAGGTAGTCGAAGATGTTGTCATGGTGCTCGGCAACGCGATTGCCCGCGGTATCGAAGCGGAAATTCATGCCTGCATCCGGGTCGGCAACGAGTTCGACCAAATCCAGGCCTTCGGCCGTGGTATAGGCAGGCAAGCCATTGGGAATGCTGATCGCTGCGGGCACAGGTGCCGACACGTCCATGGTCTCGTTCGCGGCCCAGAAAGCCCGCGCCGTCAGCTCTATGTCATCGCTCAACTCATAGGTGTAATGTATCAGGGTATTGTTGCGCTTCTGACCGACAGAAATGGCCGCCGCCCGGCTGTAGTCGTAGGCACACAGGGTGTCACCCGGATAGTCGCTGTCGTTCAATACCCCGAGGAACTGCTCGCCATAGACATCGGCACAGCTCTTGTCGGCATTCGAAAACGGGGCCGAGTACACCCAGCCGCCGGCATCGCCCTGGGTGAGCACCCGTCCCGTCGGGCTGATATTCACCCAGTCCTGATAGTCATTGGCATCCCCGCCCTCCAACAGGAAGGGCCGGGTATACCAGCGGTCACTCTGCTTTATCTTTTGGGATTCATAATGCTCCAGGGTCAATACCAGATGCCCCTTATCCGAATCCAGACCGCCGGTAAAAGACAGATTGGATGAGTCGCCGCCTTCGGCTGTGGGCCTGTCCATGCGGGCGTCGAGCTGAATGCCTTCATAGTCCTTCTTCAGTATGATGTTGACGACACCGGCGATGGCATCTGTGCCATAGATGGCCGAGGCCCCATCTGTGAGGATTTCGATCCGCTCAACCGCCGCCATGGGAATGGTATTGATGTTGGCCGCGCCGCCGTCGAGCACGGGCGACTTGGCCATGCGCTTGCCGTCGAGCAGCGTCAGGGTGTGGAATGCCGAACCGCCTTTCAATTGCACTGTCGCCTGCGATCCCCAGCTGTTGTTCGAGCCACCGCCCCAAGAACCGAACGCGTTCAAATTGGAACTGCGCAGTGCATCGCCCACGGTCGCAAAACCGGATTTTTCCAGATCGGCGGCCGTGATGGTAGTGATTGGGCTCGCCCCCTCCATGTCTATTCGTTTGATATGCGAACCTGTGACCTCGATGCGTTCGACCTTATCTTGCTGCTCTGCTTGTACCATTAGGGGTACGGCGGTCAACATAATGCTGCCGCCGGCTAACGCTGTCATCTTGGCTAATGGGTGTAATTTCACCTTTCCTCTCCCTTTGATTCGTTGTCGTTATTGGTCAGTTTTGTCTTTCCTGTGCCGCCAGCCGTGTCCATCCCGGCGATTCAAGGTCACAAAACCGCAACATTTATAACATATACTTTATTTTGTATACAATATTTTTTGTTGCAAAAATAACCAAACTCAGTAGCGGCTGGACAAGAGAAAGGGGAAATGCCGGGGGGAGAACTAGGCTCAGGCCGCAAGACACCAAGGCCTATGGCTGATTGATTTTGAAATGAATCTTCTGATATTGAGTCGGCCTCTTTCGCCAGAGGAGAAGCCGCACGCGGCAACACCCAAGCATGAAAGCCTGGGCTAAAGGCAGCGCCAGCCGGCACTCATGGGAATGACAGGCACGAAACAGCCTCATCGCCGGGCCGAAGGCGGCAGCCGGCGAGCCTTATGCCATAAAAAATGGGGTGCCTGCTCAGGCCCCTTGATTGACCAGCCTGTGATGCAGTTTGTCTTTGAGGGACAAGCGCTCCATCTTCAACTCCATGAAATGCGCATCCGTGGTGGGAACACTGGTAAGCTCGAGCGCGCGGATCTTGTTGTCCAGCTCGCTGTACCTTTTGCTCATGGTGGCAAATTCACTGTCTCTGTGTTTCAACTCGGCGATGACATCCACATACTCGGGGAACTCGTGGGTTAAAGAATGAATTTCACCTAACATAGTCAGCCTCCTTCGGCACAGAATGGATAATGTTCAATCACAGGACTGGCAGAGCGCATCACGCCAGCAAGCAAACTGCCGTTCAGCAATCGCAGCCATGTGAGCTGTATCTCCTTAAATAGTAGACCCGGGGCCCGGGACTGACAATGCCGGGGCGGCAACGCCCGACAGGCGCGGGCCAACGCCGAGCGCAAGAGATAAAAAAACCTCACAGGGTGAGGTTCTTTTGTTGGTAGCCGGCGTTAACTCTCATCCTCGACGGATCTGTCCATATTCTCGGTATTTTCCAGCCATAGGGCGTTGATGATACCGAAGGAGCAAGCCAGCAATACCCCTAATATCCAAGTGAAATACCACATAAATCAGTTTCCTTATTTCCTGGTAACCATCAATAGAGTGAGGTCCTGTTGTCTTCGATATGCTGGCGACTGAGACGACCGAACATTTTAAAGTATGTCCATACCGTATAGCTCAACACCAGAGGAATGAAAAACGCCGCCGCGCAACTCATCACAGTCAGGGTCATCTGGCTTGCCGTCGCATCCCACAGGGTGAGGCTCAGGTTAGGGGCCAGAGAGGATGGCATGATGAAGGGGAACATGGCCGCACCACAGGTCAGGATCACCGCCGCTATCGCCAGCGAACTGAACAGGAAGGCGAAGCCCGAGCGGTTGAAGCGACTCGCCGCAAATGCCAGCAAGGGCATGATGAGCCCGAATGTCGGGAATAACATAGTCAGCGGATACTTGTCGTAGTTCAGCAGCCAGGCACCGGCCTGGACCGCGACCGTCTTGGTGGCGGGATTGGAGGCACCGTGATGATCTATCACAGAGGTCACCACATAGCCGTCGATGCCGTTAATCAGCCAGAGACCGGACAGGCCAAATAACACCAGCAACAGGATGGCGCAGACCTGGGCCGCTGTCGCCGCCCTCACCCTGAGCTCGCCTTCCGTCTTCATCTGTAACCAGCTGGCGCCTTGCATCATCACCATGCTGACGCTGACCAGACCGGCCAGCAGACCGAAGGGATTCAACAGCCCCAACAGACCGCCATGGTAGGTCGCCCGCAGGAACTCATCGAAATCGAACGGCACTCCCTGCAACAGATTTCCGAAGGCGACGCCTATGATGAAGGGAGGTACCAGACCACCGACGAACAAGGCCCAGTCCCAGCTCTTGCGCCATCTGGGATCTTCAATCTTGGAGCGGTAGTCGAATCCCACGGGCCGCAGGAACAAGGCAAACAACACCAACATCATGGCGACATAGAAACCCGAGAAAGACACGGCATAGACCATGGGCCAGGCGGCAAACAGCGCCCCTGCGGCGGTGATCAGCCACACCTGATTGCCATCCCAATGGGGAGCTATGCTGTTGATCATGATGCGCCGCTCTGTGTCGTCCTTGCCTATGATGGGCAATAAGGCCCCTACCCCCATGTCGAAGCCATCTGTCACTGCAAATCCGATGAGCAGCACGCCGATCAAGGCCCACCAGATCATTCTCAATAGTTCATAATCAAACATAACGAAATCCTCTGTTTAGGCCTCGAGCGTCTCGAAGTGATAACGCCCGGTTTTCATGCTGCTGGGGCCGAGCCTGGCAAACTTCAGCATCAAGTAGACTTCTATCACCAACAAAATACTGTAAAACACTGTGATGGAGATGATGCTGAACCAGACATCGGCCGGTGTCAGGCTGGACGCCGACATGAAGGTCGGCAGGACTTCGGAGATGGTCCAGGGTTGACGCCCGGACTCGGCGACAAACCAGCCACTCTCTATCGCCACCCATGGCAGAGGCAGGCTGTAGAGTGCCGCCCTCAGCACCCACTTATTCTCTTCTATCTTATGTCTGGTGCTCTGCCAGAAGGCGGCCGCAAACACCAGCAGCATGATCATACCGCTGCCCACCATGGCCCGGAAGCTCCAGAAGATAGGCGCCACCTTGGGAATAGAGTCCTGCGCGGCCGCCTTGATCTGCGCCTCGCTGGCATCCACCACCTTGTCCGTGTAGCGTTTGAGCAGCAAACCATAACCCAGATCCACCTTGGCCCACTCGAATGCCTGTCTCAGCTCGGGCGACTCATCGCCAGCGCGCAGCTTCTCCAGCATGCTGTAGGCCAGGATGCCGTTGCGGATGCGCACTTCATGATCTGCTATCAGATCTGTCAGGCCCGTGACTTCCTCATCCAGGGAGCGGGTAGCTATGATGCCCATGGCGTAGGGGATCTTGATGGCATAATCCGTGTGCATTGTGTCTTGGTTGGGGAAACCTACTGCGGTGAAAGACGCCGGGGCCGGCTCCGTGTGCCACTCGGCTTCGATAGCCGCCAGCTTGACCCGCTGCACCTCACCTATCTTATAACCCGACTCATCACCCAGCACTATTACAGACAGGATCGAGGCCATGCCGAAGCTGGCGGCGATCGCGAATGAACGCCGGGCGAACGGCAGGTCGCGTTTCTTGAGTATGTAATAAGCGCTGATGGCCAGCACGAACATGGCACCGGCGACATAACCCGACGCCACAGTGTGGACGAACTTGACCTGGGCGACGGGGTTGAACACCACCTCGGCGAAGCTGGTCATCTCCATCCGCATGGTTTCATAGTTGAACACAGATCCCACAGGGTTCTGCATCCAGCCATTGGCGATCAGGATCCATAGGGCCGACATGTTGGAGCCGAAGGCCACCAGCCAAGTTACCGCCAAATGCTGCCGCTTGGTGAACCTGTCCCAGCCGAAGAAGAACATGCCGACAAAAGTCGACTCGAGGAAGAAGGCCATCAGGGCTTCCATCGCCAGCGGCGCACCGAAGATATCGCCGACATAATGGGAATAGTAAGACCAGTTGGTGCCGAACTGAAACTCCATCGCCAGACCCGTAGCGACCCCGAGGGCGAAGTTGATGCCGAACAACTTACCCCAGAACTTGGTCATGTCCTTGTAGATGAGCTTATCCGTCATCACATAGAGGGATTCCATGATAGCCAGCAAGAATGCCAGCCCCAAGGTCAAGGGAACAAACAGGAAGTGATACATGGCCGTCAACGCAAACTGCAAGCGCGATAGCTCAACAACCTCTTCGACTATCATCTGTGACTCCTTAGGTGGTGCGCCCTATGCTGGGTTCTCCCGAACCATGCAGAGCGGCAGTAGAGTGAAGCTTAAAATGTCCCATGCCTTGCCGGCATAGGCCTGGCGATCCTGGATCCGGGCAGGCTGCTGTTACCTGCCAACTCTAGCAGAGCCAAGGCTCTCATGCTGACAGCGATGACACCCGGCGTGAGAGACCTTCAATGGCCGGCACTGATAGCCAGGGCATTCTCCACGGAGGCCAATTTATACCACCTTAAATTGATGTAAATCAATCTGAGTCAATAGATTAGCCGGGGTTTGCGGCCGGCGGCACACTTCCACCCCAAGCGATATTGACATAGGGGTCACTATGGGATAGCAAACCAGGCCACAGGCTTTAAGCGGGTTTAGAGCGTTAGCGCCACCCTGCTGCCCTGAGTCATGAAAAACAGCGCGACAACAATATAAACCCTAGTTTCACTAACCATAAAAAATACCAAGGTATAATAAAACAAAACAATAACAACTTAAAATCATAAACTTACTAACAATGCATAATCTGTGAATATATAATCATCAATATTATTGATTAGTTTTATTAATGGCAAAATGTATTTTTTCTCGTTTGAGAATAACGCGGTCGCCGCCTATTATATGCCCAGTGTTAGGGAGACGGTCTGGTGGTACTGGTGGTTATGCCCAGTCAAGCCCAACTTCACGCACATAAACATTACTTTTGGTGTGGGGAAATTGATATGACAAACTTATTCGAACGTCTGGTTAACAGTTACAAACGTGTCTTCGTTGAGTTATACACCGCTAAAGAGCTATAAGGCTAACTCGCGGTAAAGCTAAACGAGGCGCGCTGATTTACCTTGAGTTTTGTTAGCGCAAAACCTGCCCCCTGTCTGGATAAGACAGGGGGCTTTTTTTTTGCCTGCCCGGCGATAGCCTTACGCCGCCGGCGATGAGGCCATGGCATCGCCTCCTTGGGCAGGGGCCATAAAAAAGAGCAATAAAAAAGGAGCGATGAATCGCTCCTTTCTTGATTGGCTTTCGGCTCAAGACCTAACCCCGAGCATCATGCATTAGCCCAGCTTGACCCTGGCGTTGCGGAACATACGCATCCAGGGGCTGTCTTCGCCCCAGGCATCCGGGTGCCAGGAGTTAGCGACCGTTCTGAATACCCGCTCTGGGTGCGGCATCATCAGAGTGACGCGGCCATCCGTGCTGCAGATCCCCGTCAGGCCGTTTGGCGAACCGTTGGGGTTCTGCGGGTACTGGGTCGCTATCTCACCCTGGCCGTTGACGAAGCGCAACGCAATAGTGCCTGAGGCTTCGGCCAAGGCCAGCGCTTCCGGGCTGGCAAACTCGGCCAAGCCTTCACCGTGGGAAACGGCGATCGGCATGCGCGAACCCGCCATACCTTCGAAGAAGATGGAGGGACTCTGCTGCACTTCCACCAGGCTGAAGCGGGCTTCGAAACGCTCGGAGCGATTGCGCACAAAACGTGGCCAATGTTCGCTGCCGGGAATGATTTCCTTCAGATTGGACAACATCTGACAGCCATTACAGACGCCGAGGGCGAAGCTGGCATCACGCTCGAAGAAGCGCGAGAACTCATCACGGGCACGGTCGTTGAACAGGATCGACTTGGCCCAGCCCTCTCCCGCACCCAGCACGTCACCGTAGGAGAAGCCGCCACAGGCCACCAGCCCCTGGAACTCATCCAGGCTGATGCGACCCGAGAGGATATCCGACATATGCACGTCGCGACTCTCGAAGCCGGCACGGTCGAACGCCGCCGCCATTTCCACATGGGAGTTGACGCCCTGCTCACGCAGTATCGCCATCTTGGGGGCGACGCCCTTGAGAATGTAAGGTGCGGCCACATCTTCACGGGTATCGAAGCCGAGCTTGACTGTGAGCCCCGAGTCGCTGGCATCCTGCTTCAGCTTGAACTCTTCCAGCGCACATTCAGGGTTGTCACGCAGCGCCTGCATGCGGTAGGTGGTCTCGGACCAGAGGGTACGCAGGGCGATGCGGGTGTCGCTGAAGATGACACGCTCGCCGTCTCTGATGCTGACAAGCTGATCGCCCGCCAGTGTGCCTATCGAATGACAAGGCACCCCGGCCGCGGCAAACTTGGCCTGGATGGCCTCGGCTTCGGCGGCAGCGACCTGGATCACAGCGCCCAGTTCTTCGTTGAACAGTCGCTCGAGATCCGTGCCGCCAAGGCCCGCCAGATCGATCGCCAAGCCTGTGTTACCGGCGAAGGCCATTTCCACCAGGGTGGTGAACAGGCCGCCGTCGCTGCGGTCGTGATAGGCGATGAGCGCCTTGTCGGCCACCAGCGCCTGAGTCACCTCGAAGAAGCCGCGCAGCAGGGCGGCATCGTCCAGATCCGGGGCCACATCGCCCAGTTCACCATACACCTGGGCCAGACAAGAGCCGCCCAAGCGGTTCTTGCCCGCGCCCAAGTCCAGCAGCAGCAAGGCGGTGTCGCCCTTATCGCTGCGCAGCTCAGGCGTCACTGTATTGCGTATGTCCTGCACCACACTGAAGGCGGTGATCACCAGCGACATGGGCGAAGTGACGGTTTTTTCCTCGCCATCCTGCTGCCAGGCCGTCTTCATCGACATTGAGTCTTTACCGACAGGAATGGTCAGCTCCAGCTCGGGACACAGCTGCTCACCCACGGCCTTGACCGCTTCATACAGACCCGCATCTTCCCCCGGGTGACCGGCGGCCGACATCCAGTTGGCCGACAGCTTGATGCGCTTGAACGAGCCTATGTCTGTGCCTGCTATGTTCATGACAGACTCGGCCACCGCCATACGCGCCGAGGCGCCGAAGTCGAGCAGTGCCAGCGGCGTGCGCTCGCCGATCGACATGGCTTCACCGGCATAGCTGTCGAAGCTGGCCGCGGTCACGGCGCAGTCGGCAACAGGTACCTGCCAGGGACCGACCATCTGATCCCGGTTGACCAGGCCGGTCACGGTGCGGTCGCCAATGCTGATGAGGAAGGTCTTGTCGGCCACGGTCGGCAGACGCAGGATACGGCTGACCGCCTCTTTGACGTCAATCTTGCTCTGATCCAACGCCGGCGATTGCGCCTTGGCGCTGACCACATCACGGCTCATCTTGGGGGCCTTGCCGAGCAAGACTTCCAACGGCAGATCGATCGGCTTGTTGTCGAAATGGCTGTCGGCCAGAGTCAGATGTTTCTCGGCGGTGGCTTCACCCACAACCGCGAATGGCGCGCGCTCGCGCTCACAGATCTGGCTAAAGAGCGCCAGGTTTTCCGGTGCGACCGAGAGCACATAACGCTCCTGGGATTCGTTACACCAGATCTCCAACGGACTCATGCCGGGCTCGTCGGATGGCACCTTGCGCAGGTTGAACAAGCCACCGCGCTCACCGTCGTTCACCAACTCGGGGAAGGCATTCGACAGACCGCCGGCGCCCACGTCGTGGATAAACTGAATCGGGTTCTCATCGCCCAGCTGCCAGCAACGGTCGATCACTTCCTGACAACGGCGTTCCATCTCAGGGTTTTCACGCTGCACCGAGGCGAAGTCCAGGTCTTCGCTCGACTGGCCCGAGGCCATGGACGAGGCTGCGCCGCCGCCCAGACCGATATTCATCGCCGGGCCACCCAGCACTATCAGCTTGGCGCCGACCGTGATTTCACCTTTCTGTACATGATCTTCGCGAATGTTGCCCAGACCACCGGCCAACATGATCGGCTTATGGTAGCCGCGCACTTCGACACCGTTGTGGCTGCTGACCTGCTGCTCATAGGTACGGAAGTAACCCACCAGCGCCGGACGGCCGAATTCGTTGTTGAACGCCGCGCCGCCCAATGGGCCTTCGGTCATTATGTCCAATGCGCTGACGATGCGCTCAGGCTTGCCGTAATCCCCTTCCCAAGGCTGAACGAAGCCGGGGATCTTGAGGTTGGATACGCTGAAACCTGTCAAACCTGCCTTGGGCTTGGAGCCGCGGCCGGTGGCGCCTTCATCGCGGATCTCGCCGCCCGAGCCTGTGGCTGCGCCCGGGTATGGACTGATGGCGGTCGGATGGTTATGGGTCTCCACCTTCATCAACACATGCATGGGCTCTGTGTGATAGCTGTAAACCCCATCGGGATCCGGGAAGAAGCGTCCGGCGACCGAACCTTGCATCACGGCGGCGTTGTCTTTATAGGCAGACAAGACGTTATCCGGGGTCTTTTCGAAAGTGTTCTTGATCATCTTGAACAAAGATTTAGGCTGAACTTCGCCATCTATGGTCCAATCTGCGTTGAAAATCTTATGACGACAATGCTCCGAGTTCGCCTGGGCAAACATCATCAGCTCTATGTCGTGTGGGTTGCGCTTGAGCCGCACGAAGTTTTCGACCAGATAGTCGATCTCGTCTTCGGCCAGCGCCAGTCCCAGCTGAGTGTTAGCCACTTCCAGGGCACGGCGGCCCTCGCCGAGAATGTTGACACTCTTGAACTCGGCCGGTTCGGTGCGGCGAAAGAGCACCTCTGCCTTGGCAAAATCATCGAGGATGATCTCGACCATGCGGTCATGCAACAGGGCGCTCAGTGCCTGTTGTTGTGCCTGGTTCAGGGCATCGGACTCCACATAGTAGGCCAGGCCGCGTTCCAGACGCTTGACCTTACCCAGACCACAGTTGTGGGCTATGTCGGTTGCTTTTGAAGACCAGGGGGAAATTGTGCCGGGGCGGGGAGTAACAAACAGAAGTGAACCTTGGGGCGTATGGGATTCTATCGCCGGTCCATAGGTAAGAATTTTTTCGAGTTGCTGACGTTCGTTAGTGTCGAGCGACTCATTCAAATCCGCCAAATGAACATACTCAGCATAGATTTGCCGTACCGGAAGCGCCGCGATTTCGCAGGCCTCCATCAGCTTTTGCACCCTAAATGCCGAGAGTGCAGGGGCTCCGCGGATGATCTCCATCACGTCTATTCACCTTATTATTTATTATTGCAGGGTCGAAGGTGGCGCTATTATAAGGAAATGTCGGCCACAAATCACCTGCTGACCTTGCTCAAAAGCCAGTTTCCTGTGATATAAAAGGGATCTATTTCTGAAAACATTATTCTACTGAGAAAAAGGCGGTGTCGACACTATGACAAATACCCAGACTCACCTCAGCCAGAATCCAGCCCGACAAGCTGCCTAGCCCAGCATTGCCAAGCTACTGAATTGATTATATTGAATAAGTTTACCTACTCCCTATTCGGCCCCAGCCGCTCTCGCTGGCTTGCCCTGCTGCTATGCAGCCTGCTGAGTGCCTGCCAGCCGGCCGGGATAGAGGACATAGACCTGGCCCCGCCTCAGCCCCCATTGGTCGAGCTCAGGGTCGGCACCCTCTACGGGCCGCAGATCTTCATGAATTCGGGTCAGGGATTCAGCGGCTTCGACTATGAGATGGCCAGCCGTTTCGCCGAATATCTGCATCTGCCCATGACCATGACCCCCTATCCCAGTCGCAGCGAACTCTACCAGGCACTCAAAACCGGGGAGATAGACATCATCGCCGCCGGCATGAGCAAAACCGTCAGCCGCGAAGAACAATTCCGCCTGGGGCCACCGCTCTACAAGGTCAATCAGGTGTTGGTCTACCGTGAGGGCCTGCCACCGCCACAGGCCATAGATCAGCTGGAAGGCAGCATAGCGGTTATCGCCGACTCCGCCTTCGTCGATACCCTCACCCAGTTGCAACAAGATCACCCCAAGTTGCTATGGGAGCAGGTGTACGACAAAGACAATGAAGAACTGCTGACCATGATAGCCAACGGTGAGCTGGACTACACAATAACCGACTCCACCAGCCTGCAGATCAACCGCCGCTACCTGCCGGAACTCAGGGACGGCATGCTCCTGGAACAGGGGCTGGATGTGGTATGGCTGCTGGCCCCACAGGACAGCGATACCCTGATGAGCCAGCTGCTGGCCTTCTGGCATAGCGAGCAAAGGGCCGGAACCCTGGCACACCTCAACGAGAAATACTTCGGTCACGTCAAACGTTTCGATTATGTCGATACCCGGGCCTTCATCCGCGCCATAGACAGGGTCCTGCCCAGATACCGCAAGCTGTTCGAGTCCTATGCCGGCACCCTGGATTGGCGCAAATTGGCGGCAACCAGCTACCAGGAGTCCCACTGGGATCCCAATGCCCGCTCACCCACCGGGGTCAGGGGCATGATGATGCTCACCATGCCCACGGCGAAACGGGTGGGGATCAGCAACAGGCTCGACGCCGAACAGAGCATACGCGGCGGCGCCATTTACCTGGCGGACATCATGGACCGCCTGCCCGACTCCATCCCGGAGAATCAACGCATCTGGTTCGCCCTGGCCTCCTACAACATAGGCATGGGGCATGTGGAAGATGCCAGAAAGCTCGCCGAGCAGATGGATCTCAATCCCAGCGCCTGGCGTGACATCAAGAAGGTGCTGCCTTTGCTGCAAAAACGCAAATACTACCAGCAGACACGCTACGGCTACGCCAGAGGCAGCGAGGCGGTGCATTATGTCGACAGCATTCGCCGTTACTACGATACCTTGGTGTGGATAGACAATCAGGAACGGCATCTGGAAGTGACAGCCCAGCCGGGCATTCTGACGCCGGCAGAGCCCCAGCCGGTGGCGCTTTCCGGGGACGGGCCCAACGAGGTGCCGCTCGCCGAGCCCAAACTCCCCCGCTGAGTATCCCGGGATAAACAGTTGCCGATAAACCTGTGTGCTTGCCTGCAGCCGGGGCAACTGTTACTGTCGTTGACGGTTCAGGCATAGGCCGCCAATGGCCGATGAGAATGAACTTGCACTGCAAACGTTTGAGACCAGACTTTTAATTAAGATCAAACGTTTAAGATAAGAGGTTTGAGATGAAAAGAAGAAGCATAAACAATACCGCCGCCAGGCGCCGCACCCTGCTCAAGATACGCCACAGACGCATTCTGAATCGACAAAAGTTATTTTTTACCTTTCTCCAGGTACAGGACTGACTGCAAGCCCCAGGCTCGGAGCAGATTCCTGCTCCGACGTCCAATCCACCGACTCATTCAGAGAACAAGCAAGACCCGGCAACAAGCCAGGCGTCGGCCCCGGCATTGAACTAGCCAGCCTGAGTGACTTAGCTGGCCTTAGCGGCTTTCTTCAACGCCTTCTGTTCCTTGCGGCGACGGCGAAAAAATTGACTCAACTGCTCGCTGCACACAGCCTCCATCACCCCGGCCGTCACCGCCAGTTGATGATTGAATGCCGGGTGCTGTACCAGGTTCACCACTGTACCTGCGGCGCCGGTCTTCTCATCCCTGGCGCCGAACACCAGGCGGGCAATGCGGCTGTGCACCATGGCGCCGGCGCACATGGCACAGGGCTCCAGGGTGACATACAAGGTGGTGTCCAGCAGGCGATAATTTTGCAACACTTGCCCCGCCTCACGCAGACACTGCATCTCGGCATGGGCACTGGGATCCTTGAGACCTATGCAATAATTGAAACCTGAAGCAATAAGCTCGCCGTCCTTGACCAGCACGGCGCCGACCGGCACTTCCCCCTGGCTTTCGGCCTCCGCGGCCAACTCGAGCGCCAGCCGCATCCAATGTTCGTCTTGCTGCTCTTGGGTCAGTTGCATTGCCTTAGATTGATTTTCCACTTTGTCCATTAACTCTTATCGACTTCAGCACCGCAGTATACCAAGTTTCTGGGCGCCTTCGAATCGAGACACTGACATTTGTAGACGGGTCATTTGTCCGATGTTGGATTCGGGGGAAAGTTCAGCGGCATTAGCCAGCGGCAGGCATGTGCAAGCACGGCAGCGGTGTGCAGCAAACACTCTGCCACTACAAGGCTCTGTCAGAGTCTCCTTAGCGGAAATTTTTTGAATTTCCGCTAAGGAGACTATTTGTCTATTTGGCAAAGGGAATCATATCGCTGCCAACAGCGGCCGAGCGTTAGCGAGTCCAGCACCGAAGGTGTGATGCTGGCTTGCCTTGTTAGTTTTTCTTAGTTTCATGCAACTCTTGTAATGCAGTTTCTTGATTAACCAGTCCAAGCGAATAATTACCAGAAATACTCACTATGCCTCCAAGATATGCTGCATTGGCAAGCTCAGCCGTTAAGCGAACAAAATAGGTGTGATTAGCTTGAGCGTCGAAAGAGATTTGCAATGGCCCGGCACGCCAATTGGACACAAACCCGCCTTCTTTGACCGAGATTACCGTTTCGCCACGATTAAGATCCAAAACCTGGTAGCCGCCGTTGCTGATATTAAAACTATCAACACCATTTATCTGCACTGTTGGAGCGGCTGCACCATCCAGCATGGCCTTGGGACGATAGAAATAAACCTTAGCTTGATTGGCCTTGGGCGCTTCCGTTTGAGTGAATTTTGGGCCTGTTGCACTGCAACCGGTAAGCGATGCAATCATAACCAACGAAAAAATAAAGTTCTTAAACATCAACAAAGTTCCCTGTACTAAAATTAACGTTTGCTTGAGGGGCAATGACGCCAGCTTCCCAACTTCGTGCTGCGTAGCAGCACGAAGTTAAACCTGAAGCACTTGTTACTTAAGACGCTTGCTCACAATATCAAACAGCCTGTCGCTAGATTCTAAGCCGACAAAATGAATCACTTCATTTCCTTGAAATATCAATTTGATGATAGGCATACCAAAGTAGTTGTAGCTCTTAGCTTCCGCAATATCAGAATACAGTTTCGTAAATTTATAATGTGTTTTCGGATTAAGTACGGTTATTTCATTTGTGCTTGTCGTTACTTCGATATCAGAACGATATTTATTATCATCTGGCATCAGAAACATTGGCCGGTTTACGATGAGCCAGCATATGAAGATTACCACAGCAATAACAAAATTCGGTAAACCCAATTCTTCGATTAGAGCATAAAAAACCAAAACTACCGGTGCGGTAATACACAGCATTTTCAAGTTGTACTTTTTGTAAAGTGAGTCGTTAAATCGAAATGTATTCATAGTCTAAGTCACAGCTGTATAGTGCGCATGCGCATTTTACTCCTTTGAGGGCTAAAAGTTCGCATCGCTAAATTTTTGTATTATTTGCTGAATACGGTCATTGGCCAAAACACCTGACACAGTATCTTGGCAGGCCTGGCTGGTTAATCGCAAGTAAAAAATTTGGGAAATCAAACAGAGAAATAACAGACACGAGAGTAGTCTAGGAATAAGTCGAAAAGACAAGCTCCCATAGCGAAGGTGCAGTTGCGGCTGCGAGCTTGGATTTCAGGGATGAAATCCCAGAGCCCACAGGGATGTGCTCGTGGCGTCTCGCAGCAGTAGCCGCACCTGCCAGAATAAACTCAGATACGCCTAATAAGTCCACAGTGAAGATGGCCAACACGCTTTCTTGCAACTGATTAAGGCACAAAAGAAAAGGCGCCTGAGCGCCTTTTCAATTTAAGCTGGACCACTATCGGGCCAAGAGCTTATTCCCACTCGATAGTCGCAGGTGGCTTGCCGGAGATGTCGTACACCACGCGGGAGATGCCGTCGATCTCGTTGATGATGCGGTTGGACACCCGGCCGAGGAAATCATACGGCAGGTGCGCCCAGTGGGCTGTCATGAAGTCTATGGTTTCCACCGCACGCAATGACACGACCCAATCGTATTTACGACCGTCGCCCATCACGCCTACGCTTCGTACCGGCAGGAAGACGGTGAAGGCCTGGCTGACCTTGTTGTACAGATCGGCCTTGTGCAGCTCTTCGATGAAGATGGCGTCGGCGCGGCGCAGCAGGTCACAGTATTCCTTCTTCACTTCACCCAGCACCCGTACTCCCAGGCCAGGGCCTGGGAAAGGGTGACGGTAAAGCATGTTGTAAGGCAGGCCCAGTTCCAGGCCTATCTTGCGCACTTCGTCTTTAAACAGCTCACGCAGCGGCTCGACCAGACCCATTTCCATGTCGTCCGGCAGGCCGCCGACGTTATGGTGTGACTTGATCACATGGGCCTTGCCGGTGGCGCTGCCGGCAGATTCTATGACGTCAGGGTAGATGGTGCCCTGGGCCAGCCACTTGGCGTTGACGCATTTCTTGGCTTGCTCGTCGAAGATTTCGACGAACACCCGGCCGATGATCTTGCGCTTGGCTTCGGGATCCGCCTCGCCCTTCATGGCATCCAGGAAGCGGTTTTCCGCATCCACGTGGATGATGTTGAGGCCGAAGTGATCGCCGAACATCTCCATCACCTGTTCGGCCTCGTTGAGACGCAGCAGGCCGTTATCGACGAACACGCAGGTCAGTTTCTTGCCTATGGCGCGGTGCAGCAGCATGGCCACCACGGAAGAATCGACGCCGCCGGACAGGCCGAGGATGACTTCATCGTCGCCTATCTGCTTCTTCAGACGCTCTATGGCATCTTCTATGATGGACGCCGGTTTCCAGTTGGCGGCGCAGCCACAGATGTCCAGGGCAAAATGCGACAGCATGCGCATGCCCTGACGTGTGTGGGTCACCTCAGGGTGGAACTGCACGCCGTAGAAGCGCTTGTCTTCGTTGGCCATGGCCGCGAAGGGACAGGTATCTGTCTTGGCGACGGCAACGAAACCTTCGGGAATGGCCGAGACCTTGTCGCCGTGGCTCATCCACACGTCCAGCAGTGGCTTGCCATCCTCGCTGACCGCATCTTCTATGCTCTTGAACAGCTCAGATTGGGTCAGGACCTCGATCTGGGCGTAACCGAATTCGCCTTCGCCTATGCCCTGAATGACCTTGCCGCCCAGCTGCTCGGACATGGTCTGCATACCGTAGCAGATCCCCAGTACAGGCACGCCGGCGCTGAACACGTATTCGGGGGCGCGGGGTGAGTGGTCGGCGGTGACACTCTCTGGGCCACCGGCGAGAATGATGCCGTTTGGCGCGAACTCGCGAATTTGCGCTTCGCTCACATCCCAGGCCCAGAGTTCACAATAAACGCCTATCTCACGGATACGGCGGGCAATCAGTTGCGTGTACTGAGAACCGAAATCGAGGATCAGTATCTTGTGCTCATGAATATTGCTCATGGATAACCTTCATCTATCTAGTTGTCTGAAATCCCGTTTAAGTTTCCACTCAAACAGTTAACGGCTAACGTTTGCCGGCTCAGGCAGAAGATGCCGGGAGCCAGCTAAACGAAGGGCGACCCGCGCCGCCCTGTTAAACTCTGTTATGAACCGGAGCGATAGTTAGGCGCTTCCTTGGTGATGGTCACGTCGTGGACGTGGGACTCACCCATACCGGCAGAGGTCACCTTGACAAACTGGGCCTTCTCACCCAATTCCTTGATGGTGGCGCAACCCGTCAGGCCCATACATGAACGCAGACCGCCCATGTGCTGGTGAATGATTTCCTTGATCTTGCCCTTGTAAGGTACGCGGCCTTCGATGCCCTCGGGGACCAGCTTGTCGGCGGCGTTATCCGTCTGGAAGTAACGATCCGATGAGCCTTGGCTCATGGCGCCCAGAGAGCCCATGCCACGATAAGACTTGTAGGCACGACCCTGATAGAGTTCGGTTTCACCCGGGGCTTCATCCGTACCGGCAAACATGGAGCCGGCCATGATGCAGGAAGCACCTGCCGCCAGCGCCTTGGCCAAATCGCCGGAGAAACGTATGCCGCCATCGGCGATGACGGGAATGCCCAGGGACTTCATGGCTTCTGCCGCATCGGAGACCGCGGTGATCTGCGGCACACCCACACCGGTAACGATACGGGTAGTACAGATGGAGCCTGGGCCTATGCCGACCTTGACCGCGTTGACGCCGGCCTCGACCAGGGCCACTGCGCCTTCGGCGGTGGCGACGTTGCCGCCGACGATTTGCAGATCCGGATGCTTGGCACGGGTTTCACGTATGCGTTGCAGCACGCCTTCGGAATGACCATGGGAAGAGTCGATGAGCAGCACGTCGACACCTGCCTTGACCAGGGCATCGACACGCGCTTCGTTACCGGCACCGGCACCGACGGCGGCACCGACACGCAGGCGGCCCAGCTCGTCCTTACAGGCGTTGGGCTTACGTTCGGCTTTTTCGAAGTCTTTGACTGTGATCAGACCCTTGAGCTTGAAGTTGTCGTCGACCACCAGCACTTTCTCGATGCGGTGGGCATGCATCAGCTTCTGCACTTCATCCAGCTTGGTGCCTTCGGCGACTGTGATCAACCGAGGTTTCGGCGTCATCACTTCTTCGACCGTCTTGCTCCAGTCGGTGACGAAACGCACGTCACGGCCTGTGATGATCCCGATCAACTCGTTGGCACTGTTGACCACGGGATAACCGGCGAAGCCATTCTTCTCGGTGAGGATTTTCAGCTCGGCCAAGGTAGTGTATGGCGTCACTGTGACAGGTTGCTGTACTACGCCCGCTTCGTAAATTTTTACTTTGCGGACTTCTTCGGCCTGTTGCTCAATACTCATGTTTTTATGAATGAAACCTAAACCACCTTCCTGAGCTATGGCAATCGCCAGGCGCGCTTCGGTGACAGTATCCATGGCGGCAGACACCAGTGGAATGTTCAATTCAATCTTATTGGTCAGGCGAGTCTTGAGGACGGCGGTGTTTGGGAGGACGGTCGAGTGCGCTGGAACCAGTAACACATCGTCAAAGGTAAGCGCTTCTTTAATTAAACGTAGCATTGGCAACATCTCCCCAGTTGAGTAGGATTTAGAGGTGAAATATTGCGGCGGGATTATACCTTGCATACTGGGCTTGGTAAATGGAAAATAGTAAAAATTTCCATTTGAGCCCGAAAAACCATGAAAATCACTGAAAACAATGTTTATACCGTCTCGCGGCTCAACGGTGAAGTACGACGGCTGTTGGAAGGCCAGCTGGGCAAGATCTGGCTCAACGGCGAGATTTCCAACTTTTCTGCGCCCTCTTCCGGCCACTGGTACCTGACCCTCAAAGACAGTGCCTCGCAGATCCGCTGCGCCATGTTCAAGGGCCGCAACCAGGCTGTCGGCTTTCGTCCCGCCAACGGTCAGCAAGTGCTGGTCAAGGGCGCCATCAGCGTCTACGAGCCCAGGGGCGATTACCAGCTGTTGATCGAATCCATGCTACCCGCCGGCGACGGTCTATTGGCACAGCAATACGAAGTGCTGAAGATGAAATTGGCCGCCCAGGGGCTATTTGCCGCCGACACCAAGAGGCCACTGCCGCAGAACATTCAGCGCATCGGGGTCATCACTTCCCCCACCGGCGCAGCCATCCGCGACGTGCTGCATGTGCTGGCACGGCGCGATCCTTCCATCGAGGTGGTGATCTACCCGGCTCAGGTCCAGGGCGATAACGCCGCCGAGCAGCTATGTCAGGCGATCGATATCGCCAACCGCCGTCTGGAAGTGGACGTATTGCTGCTGACCCGTGGCGGCGGCTCCCTGGAAGATCTCTGGTGCTTCAACAGCGAAGCCCTGGCGCACTGCATATACAACAGCGCCCTGCCGGTGGTCAGCGCCGTCGGCCATGAGGTGGACACCTGCATCAGCGATTATGTCGCCGATGTCCGCGCCCCCACGCCTTCGGCCGGTGCCGAACTCCTGTCCCAGGATGCGGCCAATAAGGCCCAGCGCCTGGCCGGCATGCTGTCACGGCTGCAACAGAGTTGGCAACATTACAGCCTCAAACAGGAGCGCAAGTTCAGCTTGCTGGAGCATGGCCTGCAACGCCAGGATCCCAAGCGCCGGCTGCAGCAGTTCGCCCAGCGTTTCGATGAGATGCAGCTCAGACTGGAAAACGCCCTGGAACATAGGCTGCACAAGCTGACGCTGAAACAGCAGCAGCTGGCCAATCGACTCGCGGCCCACACCCCGAGCCACAGGTTGGCGCTGGAGGCCCGCAGGCTCGACTATCTGGGCGAACGCTTGCACGAGGCGATGCAGGACAGGCTCAAGGGCGCCGAGCAACGCATCAGTTACGCCGCCCATAAGCTGGAGACAGTCAGCCCGCTGTCGACCCTGAGTAGGGGCTACAGCATCAGCATGGATGCCACTGGCCAGGTGCTGCAGTCGGCATCCCAGCTGGCAGTCGGCAGCAGCCTGCATACCCGACTGCACAAGGGGAGCCTGGTGTCGACCGTGGTGGCGGTCGAGCCGGAATGAGTATTCGCCACTTGCGGCAAGATCCATAGGGATATGTCCCTGCCAATAACAGAGTGTCCCATCAGCCACGGTAACCTGCACTCTTGCCCCCGCAAGTCGCCATGGACACTCATCTGTAGATTCGATGGTGGCATTCGTGCCATCGACGCGATTGGCCGGTTACTCTTGAATCATGCCTCCTATGCCACAGAACCTTTTATCGACATCGCCGGCGGCAAGCAGCATGTTAGCGGTTGAAGATCAGGCTCTGGCCATCTGCCGGCACATGGAAACGTGTCTGCCAGCTGCGGCGGCTGACGGCCTCGATCAACTCACGACGGCTCACTGGACAATGATCCAAGGCTTCCAGGTGATTGGCTACCACCTGGCCTAGGGCTAAGTCGGCTAACGCCATCACCTCATCTACCCCCATGATGATCTCGCCGCCAAAATCGAATTGGGCACCGCCTGCCGGGGCGACTATCACATCGGGTTGCTTGCGCCTGATAAAGTCACGAATAGTGTCGGTCAACACAGTATCACCACAAATATACAGACTGGGTTCGTCAGGCAGTTGGATATAAAAGCCATATCCATGTGCCATCAGTTTACCGACCGCCCCCGTACCATGCAGGCATTCGACCAGCTCTATTTGCCCCCCCAGAAAGGGAGCCGAGCGCCCAGGTTCGTAACTGTGCACCTTTAGGCCTTTGCCCTTCAAATACCCGGCATCGGCGGTGCTGCAATGCACTGTAACCTGATGTTGCCGCAACCATTTGACGCCGGCCCTATCCAAATGATCGAAGTGCCCCTTCCGGCAATGGGTGATGAGGCAATGCTGCACATTCTGCAACAGCTGTCCTGTGTTATCCGGCAATGCTACCAGGGGGTTACGCCGCCGTGCGCGGGTGAAATATTTGAGTGGCACTATCGCCCCCTGAGGCGCCAGCATAGGGTCGAGCAGCAGGGTTTGGCGGTGGGTATCGATTGCCATAGTGGCATTGCGGATCTGTGTTAAGCGCATCTCGTCTCCAGAATATTCCAGTGAAGCCGTCAGTAATATAAGTAGTGAACCGATGCCCATGATATGGATTAGCACCCGAACCGAGAATGGCTTATATTGACACTAAACATACAATTCAGGCCAAAATCTGGGTGAATAAATGAGGCGAGAGACGGAAGCGAAGCGTGAGATGAAGATAGGACTGCTGATATACCCTGGATGCGTTGCCTCGGGCCTATTGGCCTTTGCCGAACTCTTGACAGTCGCCAACCACAGGGCCGGAAGGAAGCACTTCACCCTCTGCTGGGTCGGTGACCATGCAGATCTCGCCGCACTCGCTCCGGCTTCACAGAGCACAATCCCACTCGGCCTGGGCTTTGGGCCCAGCCTATTCTCCCTGCCTGTAGACAGGTCGCTGGCAAGCATGGCGACGGAGAAGGAGGGAGTCGATGCCCTGCTGGTACCGGGATTCTGGGCCAGCTCCACCCGGGAAGTCAGCGCCGCGATTCGAGGCCATAGGCAGTTAATCCAGGGGCTCAAACAATTACCCGCCACCACCCAGCTGCTGGCATATTGCAGCGGCGTATGCCTGTTGGCCGAGACCGGAAAACTAGATAACAGAGTAGCCACTTCAACCTGGTGGCTCGCCGATTACCTGGGAGTGCGTTTTCCCGGGGTGCAATGGCACTTCAGCCAAACCTGTCTCTATCGACCAGGGTATGCCAGTGCCTCGGGCGTGAATGGCTATCTGCCGCTGGCACAGGCGTTGATCGGTCAGCAGTGTGGTCAGGATGTGTTGCGCGACATCATAGAGCTAATGATCCTGCCCAAGCCCGAGCCAAGGAGCCAGCCTTTGGCATTCATGAAACTGGTGAGCATAGAGGACAAGCTCATCCGTTCGCTGATCCTCTGGGTCGAACAGACGCAGGCTTCGCAGTTAAACCTGAGCGCCTTGGCGCAGGCACTCAACACCACGGAGCGCACCCTAAGCCGCAAGGTCAAAGACCTGACAGGTCATTCCTGTGCCCAGTTCATGCGCCTGGTCAAGCTGCACCAGGCCAGCGAACGCCTGATTTACAGTCGCCAATCTATCGCCGCTATAGGCGAGGAGCTGGGCTTCTCGGACGACACCGCCTTTCGCCGCAGCTTCAAGCAAGTCTGCGGCTTTACCCCAAATGACTATAGAAACGAGTTCAAACGCACTTAAAAAACATTGAGTCCAATCAAAAGCAGACACAGGCATATCTGCACACGGCTTCCCGATTTCAAAGCGTCATGTCTGAGTGTTCAACCGTAAGCAAACGCCCACAAAAAATGCCAGTCGTATTAGCGACTGGCATTTTATCATTGCCTGATATGGCTGGTTTTGACTTAGAAGCTCAATGAAGCCCGGGCATAGTAATAGGCGCCGTTGAAGCCCATCTGCACGGATTCATACAGACCACCTGTCTCTGTCTCATCGGGATCTTGCTTGTCCGGGTAGACATCGAACAGGTTGCTGCCGCCCACAGTGAAGCTCAGGTTGTCGTTGAGCCTGTAGCTAAAGCTGAGATCCGTGGAGAACTTGGCGCCATAGGACTGGGTCGGCACATCCGTGGCATCGAAGGGCGTGCCTTCCGCAGACCAGGTCCCCATGCTGACATCACCGAAGTAGGTGGTGCGCAGGCTGGTGCTGAAATCCCCCAGCTCATAGTCGAACGACAGGGCAAACTTGGTGTCCGGGGCACCGCCTTCGAGGAAGGAGCGCTCACGGGCATCGAAGTAGTTCACTTCCTTGCCCTGCAGCAGACCGGCTGTCTTGATCTGGCCGTCGATCTCCGTCTTGTTGTAGTTGGCACTGAGGAAGCTCTTCAGGCTGCCTTCGCCGAGATCCATCTCATGGCTCAGGGTCAGGTCCACACCGCGGGTCTTGGTGTCTATGGCGTTGGTGAAGAACTGCGCCGCCCCTACGTTGAGGTCCTGCAGTATGTGGCCTATGTCTTCGTCATCGCTGTAGAACTTACCCGTGAGCACCACCCTGTCTTTGATGCTGATCTGATAGGCATCCACCGACAGAGTGACATCGCCCAGGCGGGCCGTCATTCCCAGTGACAGGTTGACCGACTCTTCCTCTTTCAGACTGGGGATCCCCAGCGCCTTGGCCAGTTTGCCATCGTTGGATTCATAGACGGTATCGACCGGCTGGCCGGCAACGAAGTCGGTGATCACCTGGTTGTAATAACGCTGCTGCAGCGAAGGCGCCCTGAAGCCTGTGCTGGCAGAGCCGCGCAGTACTATGTCTTCCAGGCTGGAGTTGGCGAACGACAGCTTACCGTTGACTGTGCTGCCAAAATCACTGTAGTGCTCGCCGCGGATAGCAGAGGTCACCAGGGTATCGGCCGTCAGCTGAAACTCAAGATCGACATAGGCCGAGATGTTGGAGCGACTGCGATCCAGCTCGTTGCTCGGCTGGAAGCCGGGGAAGCCCTGGGCGCCGCCCGGACGCTTGCTCACTTCACCCGTGTCGGGATCGGTAAATTCGGCCATCTGGTAGTTTTTCCAGGAGCCTTCTTCACCGGCGAAGATCTGGTAAGACTCTTTACGATATTCCAGGCCTGAGGCGACGTTCACCCCTTCGATGGCATCGAAACCGTCGAAATAACGGCTGAAGTCTATGTTGGTGGTGTTCTGGCTGAACTGAAAGCCACCGGCATCGAAACTGGTTGGGCTGCTGGCACCCAGGGAGGCGTTGGCCGTGTTGCTGATGAAATACTTCATCTTGTTGCTGCCATAGGTATTGCTGAAGTCTATGGCCCAGTCGTTCAGCTCACTGCGGACACCGACGGCGAGCGACTTGTCGTCTATGCTGGTGCCTATGTCGGGTACGAAGCCGTTGGGATAGATTTCTGGCACTGTGCGCTCATCTATGGGGGCACGATACCAGGCACCGGCGAGTCCCTGACGGTCGTTGAGACCACCGAAGGCATAGAGAGTGGTCTTGTCGTCAACCGGCAACTCGGCATTGAACATCAGTGAGGCATTGTCGACATCTGAGTCGCCTATCACCCTATGCTCGCCCTCAGGGGCCCTGTCGGTCTTGTCTCTGGTGGTGTATTCACCCGAGACGTTAAAGAAGCCGCCGTCCGAGTTCAGTTCGAAGCCATAATTGAGCGCAATCTGATTACTCTGACCATCGCCCTGGGTGTATTGCCCCGTGGTAACCGAGGCATCCAGGCCAATCTTGTCCTTGAGCACTATGTTGATGACCCCGGCGATGGCATCCGAGCCATACTGGGCGGCGGCACCGTCACGCAAGATCTCGATGCGCTTGATCGCCACCACGGGAATGGTGTTGAGATCCGTGCCGACATTACCACGGGCACGGGAGCCGAATACGTTGATCAAGGACGAGGTATGGCGGCGCTTGCCGTTGATCAGCACCAACACCTGATCCGGTCCAAGGCCACGCAGTGACGCCGCATCTATGTGGTCACTGCCGTCTGAACCCGCCTGGCGGTTGGAGTTGAATGAAGGGGCGGCGAAGTTAAGCAGCTGGCCTATATCCAGCTGGCCCGACTTGGCGGCGATTTGATCCATGGGCACTATGTCGACGGGAACCGGGGTGTCGGTATCGACCCGTGAGGCCCGGCGGGTGCCGATAACGGAAATCGATTCTATCTTCTGATCTACAACCTGAGTATCGGCCTCTGCGGCTTGGGCCGCAGGCAGCAGGCAGGTACCCGTCATGGCAAATAACCCCAATTGGATCAATTTATTGATTTTACTCAGTGGAAAACTGCTTGTTGTCATGAACTTCCCTTACTCAAAGTAACTGTCTTATTATTATCTGACATCGAATATTTGACATCGAATATCCGGCATCGAACCTCAAGCTTTCGATGCCCTATCGCTGGCGCCCTGAGCTTGTATGCGGCCGAAAAATAAAACTCGACCAACACGCCAGGCGTTAAGCACATTTAGTGATCCTGTAACAGGATTGTCAACAGGCATTGCAACGCCGCCTCAGACCAAAACGCGTGAATAATCCTGCAATCCACCTTTTTATGCAAACTGAATTTGCTCACACCAAACGAAGAAACTCTTGCCCCCACCCAAGGTGGCAGTGATTTTACATTTAATTACGGCATGTTATGGGTTGGCACAACAATATCAAGGCACTCAAGCACTGAGTTCAACCGCTCGCAATTCATACTAAAGGCAAAGCAAACTCGGTGATTATGCATTTCAACATTATCGTTAAAGACAAGAGAAATGTTCAGTGTTTGACCGGAATAAATACAGAATACTCAATTTATTCGCAACAAACTAGCAACATACGGCAATTTTGAATGGCTTGGATCCAAGAAAAAGGATCCGGGAATGGCGGGTGTTGGCCTCATCCGGCGATATGGTGAATGATCGGTTTTCAGCGCACATCTCCTGCCCGCCCCCTGCCTGTGGCCTCGACAGCGGGCGCGCTTGGAGGCTTTCCTGGCAGGTTTCTGGCATTCAATATCCAAGTAGGCACAGGCTTATGCCTGACAAGTCGTCAAGCTTCGGCTATAAAGGGACAGGTTCCATACTCGCAACGCTCGGTTTCACGCCATTAGTCTTGCACCAAAGATGAACTCATCGCAGCCGGCGCTTTGTTATCCAAATTGAGACCAGCCTGCAAACCACAACGAATTTTCCAGGATAAAGCATGCAGCAAAAACACTACAGCATAAGAACCATGACACGGGAAGAAGTCACACTCGCCATCGAATGGGCCGCACAGGAAGGTTGGAATCCAGGCCTGCATGATGCGGCTTGCTACTATGAGGCCGATCCTGATGGCTTCCTCATGGGTCTGCTCGACGGCGAGCCCATCGCCAGCATCTCTGCAATTCGCTACGCCGGGTCTTTCGGCTTCGTGGGTTTCTATATTGTGAAGCCGGAATACCGCGGCCAGGGATACGGCATGCAACTCTGGAATGCGGCGCTCGACTACCTAGAAGGCCGGAATATAGGCCTGGATGGTGTGGTTGCCCAACAGGACAATTATATGAAGTCCGGCTTCAAATTGGCTTACCGCAACATCCGCTACGAGGGGCTGGGTGGTGGCAGCCAGACGGAAAACCCGGAGATAATCCCACTGGACAGGCTCGCCTTCGACACCCTAGCCGCATACGAGCGCCCTTTTTTCCCCACCGAACGTCTCGAGTTCATTAAGGCCTGGATCAACCAGCCAGACTGCCATGCCCTGGGCATGATGCGCAACGGTACGCTCTCAGGCTATGGGGTCATTCGTCCATGCCGCAAGGGCTACAAGATAGGCCCCTTGTTTGCCGATAGCCAAGATCTGGCCGAGTCATTGTTTCAGGCATTAAAAGCCAAGGTCAAGGCGTCGGACGCCATTTACCTCGACATATCTGAACTCAACCCTGCGGCAATAGAACTGGCCGAACGTCATGAGATGCAGCTCGTCTTCGAAACCGCCCGCATGTATACCCGGGAAATGCCCGAGCTGCCTTTAGACAAAATTTTCGGCATCACCTCATTTGAGATTGGCTGATCTCCGAATCAACACGCGGGTGCAACAGCCTGGATGACCTTCCCGGCGGGTATCGCCTGTGCCTGGCTGTCCTTGGAGCCTCATACAATGGCGAGTCAGGAGCCTGCCCGCCGCACGCTTGCCCGGCAGAGATGCCCCCACACTCTCCATACGGGATACGGGCAACAAAAAAGGAACCCTGGGGGTTCCTTTTTCATTGCCAGCGGCCGAACGGCTAGTGCACGAATTGCACCTTGTCTATCCAAGCCGTATCATCGCCCGTACTCACACTGCCGTCTTTACGATAACGCCATTCAATGGTGTGCTCGCCGTTGGTTAGGTTTAGCTGCACATTGCGCCAGTCGCCACTGGTTACATACGCAACCTGCTGACCATCGACAAATACCAGCAGGTAGTCGCAACAGGATTCGGCACTCACTTTGGCATCAAAACTCAATATACCATCGGAGAAGAGCCCCTGGAAATTGAGACTGGAGCTTTGGCCATCGCCGATATCGCCGGCACGAATACTTTGGCTGCCATCGCTGGCGTTGCTGGCATCAAGGAACCAATCCGCTACATTCCCGGCATTATTAAACCAGGCTACAGGCAGTAGAGCCGCTTCGAATGACTCCTGATAACTGTCTATGGGGGCCGGAACCGAGTCGATGTCGTTGGGATCGGTCAGATACAGATACACTTCCTGGCCATCACTGAAGCCATCGTTATCTGTGTCTATTAACAGCGGATTGGTTGCATAGGTAATGACTTCGTCATAATCGCTGAGTTGATCGCCATCTGTATCAAGCGATATAGGGCTGGTCAGGTGGATATTCACCTCATCGCCGTCACTCAGGCCGTCACCGTCGCTATCCAGCTTGGTAGGCTGAGTACCGGCGTTATACTCTTCCAGGTTGGTGAGGTCATCTGCGTCACTATCCAGGGCAGCATCGGCCGCATCTTCGGGATCCAAACCAAAACGCAGCTCCCACCAATCAAACATGCCGTCGGCATCGGTATCCCCCCCTGTGTTGATGACGCTAATCCGGCCATTGGCGTTATGTATGACCAAGGCACCTTCATTGCTCAGAGACAAACTCCCCGTTGCCGCATGGCTCCACACTGCCTGATGGGTTTGAAGGTCGATAGCATAGGTTAAGCTGCTGTCTCCCACAAATATCAGGTTTGGTGTGATAACGACATTGCTTTGGATATACAAGCCCGAATCAGGCTCCCACGACCAAAGTAATTCACCCGTCTTCGAGTTCAACACATTCAAGGCGCCGTTATTCACTACCGCCAGTATCGTGATGCCCACGGCAGGTTGTTGATAATTGCCACCGGGAAGCGCCCAGTTAACCTTGTTTGTCAGGGTATCAAAGGCAACCAGGGTATTTCCGCGCACGACATAAGCATCATCCACAAAGCCAAGTACGGGAGTATAGGCACGATAATCACTGTATTCAGTCACAATTTCGACCTGCGTCTCACCGGTCGCCTTGTCGGCCTTAATCAGAGCATTTCGCTTAAAGAAGTAAACCTGGCCATCACTGACAGCTGGAGTCCAGCCATTTTCCTGCTCCAGGGAATGGAACCACTCTTCCAAACCACTGTCTTTATTGAAGCGATACGCGCCGCCATAGGTGCCGCCGGCAAAGTAGACACCATCCTGGGTCACAGTGGGTGCCTGATATTGAGACCACTGGTTGCCATAAGAGGACTTGAACAACAAGTCACCATTGTTCGCATCTACGGCCCGCAGGAAGGAATTGCTATGCCCGCCGGTCTGAAAATAGACCTTGCCATCGAAGTAGGCCGGCGAGTTGATGGAGTCAGCAGACGAATACTGTTTTTGCCAAACAAGATGACCGTCGTTCATATCGAGTGCGAGTAGACTTGCACCACTGTTGTTGGCATCGTAACTGGTACCGAACAGCTTACCGTCGGCAACCGTAACCGAGTTGCCAAAGCGCATCGAAGTGATGTTCCAACGTTCGGACAAGTTATTAGGATCGATGCGCTCGGCAACAAAACCATTATGGGACGCATTTCCCTGATAGGTAGACCATGTCTGTGCCTGTGGTATAGAAGCAGCATCATTGGGCAATGAATCGAGAAAATATTCTTCAAGGTTGGTATAAGTATCACTATCCAGATCTTCACCGGCATCCGCACTTACCAGGGGATCCAGGGCAAAGCTTAACTCCCAGCCATCATCCATGAAATCGCCGTCTGTGTCTTTGGCAATCGGATTGGTCAGGTGAATATGTACCTCATCACCATCGATCAACCCGTCGCCATCTGTATCGGCAAGATGCGGATTGCTGTGATGAGTAAGCTCATCGATATTCACCAGGCCATCGGCATCGGGATCAAGCAGGCTATCGTCGCTATTGGCATCCGTTGCATTGCTGATTTCCCACAGGTCATCCATACCGTCATTGTCAGAATCGTTGGCCAATGGATTGGTACTGTACAAGATCACTTCATCGCTATCTGTAACACCATCGCCATCCGAGTCTGTTGCCAGCGGATTGGTGCCGTAGGTATTGACTTCGATACCATCGTTGAGACCATCTTGATCCGAATCCGCCGCCAGAGGATTGGTGTGGTTCACCGTCAGCTCTTCGCCATCCGTCAGCCCATCCTTATCTGTATCAGGATCATTTGGCAGGGTTCTGACAGCAAACTCTTGCAGGTTAGTGAGACCATCCAGGTCCGGGTCCAAGGACGCGTCGCTCGGCTCCTGATCATCTAACTGATATAACGACTCCCACCATCCCGGCAATCCGTCAGCATCGTGATCACCTATGATACGGGTGACAAAACTCAGGCCCTGGGGCCCCTTCTGCAACACCGCCACGTCTTGTCCCAGTGGCAGCAATGCCAGGGCAGTATCGTTGAAACTGAGCGTCCCCTCTAGCTGATAGCTATCTCTATTGTGGATCGTCAATGTATGCTGTGCGGAAGTGACGCCCATGACCACCATTACATCGCTTACCCAAGCCGCATCTGTGTAGCTCAGATTCAGCGACCCGAGATGTTGCATTGAATCTGCGTCAAATACCTCCCCCGAACCTATCAAGACTTTGTCTCCTGCAGGTGACATCCTGATGGGACCAAAGAAACGATAATCGCCATGGTAGGGGGTATCGCCATTGGCAGTAATTAATCCTGATTCTTGATCTATCTGTTCAAAATGCAGGTTGTTGGGCGACGTCTGGTCACGATAAAAATACAGACGTTGGTTGACTTCATTCCAGGCATATTGTGTCGAGTAATAGTTCCACTCTTTAGTGTCACGAAGAGTCCCTGAGATATCGAAAATGTAATGTGTATTCCAGGCGCCGCTGCTGTCCTGGGCCAGCAGGAAATTCCCGGCCTCCGCCAAACCGCCCACGCTTGCGGGAACATTGGCGAACCTTGTATCCCGGATTTGCGTCTGCAAATCTACCTGGGTAATGGCACCGGATGCATAGCCAAAATACAAACGCCCATGCGTATTGGACACTGCCATGGTCGTCGGCGCGATACTGGAGAAACCATCATTGATGCCTATTACAAAGGGGTTTAAATAGGACTGACTGCTACTGGACCAACGGTACACTCGTCTATTGCTGCGATCCAACAGATACACTATACCGGCATTGTCATAGACAATTTTGTCCGGAGTAAAATTGGGGACCCTGAGGGCAATATCACACTTACCCTCTGTTCCATGGGCCTCAAGGTAGCAGGCGCTATCCATTGGATATGCATCGAGCGTCAGCCCAGTAGTACTGTCGGCCTGAGTCTTTCCTTCGAGCCAGGCATCTGGAAAGCCATCGAAGTCCGAATCGAGAGAGGCGGCAGCATCATTGGGAAACGCATCTTCGGTGTTTGTGACACCATCGCCATCGGTATCATCGTTGGTGACAAAGGGGAGCACATAGGCAATACCGTTGCTGCGGTAGCCGATGAACGATTGTTCGTCTAAGGTGGTTAAACCAAGCAACTCACCTTCCAGGGTAAATTGCTCCAGCACTTGGGAGGAAGACACATCAATTCGGCGAACCAGGATTTGGCCGTCCTGAGCCTTAAGCGCAACCACTTGTGTGTCTGAAATCCAGCGGAAGAGAGATGCTGTCACCCCAATGCTTTTTTCCAGAGTTAGATCACTGGCCTTGTACAGATCACCGCTGCCCAGCAGAACCTGCTGGCCATTGGGTGAAAGTGCCAAAGGGGGCTGTATCTGATAGTCGCCATGATAAGGGGAGTCTACGACTTCTGTGACTTCACCGGTTGTTTTATTAACCGTTGCATAGTAAATATCGCGCGGCGAATATCTGAATGTCAGGAAATACAGGCGATTATTGCTGGCATTCCAGGCGATCTCTCTTGCATCCGGCAAATAAGAGGAGTTCTCTTGATACTCACCATTGGCAGCATATATTCGAGACTGGTAACCGCTATTAATCAATACGAATTTATCGAACGCCGCAATTAAACTGATCCCCGAGTCAACATTGGTAAAGATGACCTCGGTCGCGCCAGCCTGGTTGGTTAAAGTAGTGACCAGCCCATTGGCATACCCCAGATAAAATCTATCCTGTTCCGGATGGAAGGTGATTTTTGACGGCTCACTGTCAGCCTGACCTACAGAGAAAGGCGTACCAAAGTGCTGGCCTTGTACATCATAAGGCAAGAGTTGTTTGGTTGTCTTTAGGTAAAAAAATGCAGTTGCGTCCTTGCCGGCAATCAGGCTAACGTCAGTCATCCCACCTATGACTTCGACATAGCAGCGGTCGCCTATCGCATCCGATGCCATGTAGCAAAGTGGATTCAGTGCCAGCACGTCGGCGTTATCACCCACACCATCGCCATCACTATCGGCCGACTCAGTGGCATCCAGTGGAAACGCATCATCAACATCCAGGACACCATCGTTATCATCATCGGTATCGGCATTATTGCCTATGCCATCATTGTCCGTATCCAATGATTCACTTTCATCTAACGGAAACGCATCATCAACATCCAGAACACCATCGTTATCATCATCGGTATCGGCATTATTGCCAATGCCATCATTGTCGGTATCGGCAGACTCAGCTGCGTCGAAAGGGAATCTATCATCGACATCCAAGACACCATCGTTGTCATCGTCGGTATCTATGTCATCCGGGATACCGTCTTTATCAAAGTCGGGTTTAACTTGAGCGGAAGGCTGTGGTTCCGACTCATCGGAACCGCCGCCGCAAGCCGCAAGTATCGTGGCGATAAAAAGTATGCTGGTATATTTAACCAAGAGGTTCATGCGTGTTTCCTTACAGTATTGCTTTCCTGCTGACGAAGAGTATGCCTGTGCCTGAAATCAGTAAAAGTGTCAAAAAGTCGGCACATGATACTCGAACACTCAGAAAAGAAACATATTATTAACAGCTTGCCCGCGATTTTTTTTTTATACTGTTGGAGCCATACAGCCAGAAAAACCATCAATAAGCTGCATCAGGAAATAAAACCATGACCTTTTCATCCTTTAGAACAGAGCGCAAAAGGCAACAAAAAAGGAACCCTGGGGTTCCTTTTTCATTGCCAGCAGCCGAACGGCTAATGGCTTATTTCTTTCTGTCTTTGATATGACTCAAGGCGCGCTTGCGGCGGCGCTCCTGGCTCATGGTCAGCTTCTCAGTGTTGTTCTCGAAAGGGTTCTCCCCCTCCTGGAAGCGCAGCTGGATAGGCGTGCCTATGACTTTAAGCGAACGGCGGAAGTAGTTCATCATGTAGCGCTTGTAGGAATCCGGCAGCTTGCTGACCTGATTACCGTGAACCACCACTATCGGCGGGTTGTAACCACCGGCGTGGGCGTACTTGAGCTTGACCCTGCGACCGTTGACCATGGGCGGCTGGTGATCGTCCTGGGACATCTGCATGATGCGGGTCAACATTGAGGTGCTGACGCGGCGGGTGGCGCTGTCGTAGGCTTCCTCGATGGACTCGTACAGGTGACCGACACCCGTGCCATGCAGCGCCGAGATGAAGTGGATACGAGCGAAGTCGATGAAGCCCAGACGACGGTCGAGCTCGCTCTTGACCCTGTCCTTGACGTTCTGATCTATGCCGTCCCACTTGTTGACTGCGATCACCAGCGCGCGACCTGCGTTGAGGGCGAAGCCCAGCAGGCCGAGATCTTGCTCGGCTATGCCTTCGCGGGCATCTATGATCAGCAGCACCACGTTGGCGTCTTCGACGGCCTTGAGGGTCTTGATCACAGAGAATTTCTCGATGACCTGGTGCACCTTGCTGCGACGTCGTACCCCGGCCGTGTCTATGATCACATACTCGCGACCCTCACGCTCCATGGGGATGTAGATGCTGTCGCGGGTGGTGCCGGGTTCATCGTACACCACCACTCGCTCTTCACCCAGGATGCGGTTGGTCAGGGTCGACTTGCCGACGTTGGGCTTGCCTATGATGGCGAGCTTGATAGGCAAGTCCTGCAGGCGTTTCTGTTCGGCTTCGGCTTCTTCTTCGGTGAATTCACGCTCGGCGACCTCTTCGCCTTCTTCACCGTCACGGGTGATGCCCATGGCTTCGGCGTAAGGCCCAAGAGCGTATTCGATCATGTTGGTCACACCACGGCCCTGGGAGGCGGCCATCTGGTAGACCTCGCCCAACCCCAGAGACCAGAACTCGGCGCAGGCAGAATCTGCATCTATGCCATCGACCTTGTTGGCGACCACGAAGGTGGTCTTCTCACGGCTGCGCAGGTGCTGGGCGATCGCCAGATCGGCGGCGGTCAGGCCGGCTCTGGCATCTGTCATGAAGAGCACCACATCGGCCTCTTCGATCGCAGCCAGGGACTGTTCGGCCATCTTGGTTTCGATCCCCTCTTCGGTACCGTCGATACCGCCGGTGTCGACCACGATAAACTCGTAGCCGGACAGGAATGCCCGGCCGTATTTACGGTCACGGGTCAGGCCAGGAAAGTCAGCCACCAAGGCGTCTCGGGTACGGGTGAGACGATTAAACAGGGTCGATTTACCTACGTTAGGCCGACCCACAAGGGCCACTACAGGGATCATGATTTTGCCTCTATAAAACTTTTCAATAAAAAGCCCCCGGAACACTTCCAGGGGCTCTACAAGGATAACACCTTAAATTAGGGAAGTGTTACTGTCGCCACCTTACCGCTGCGGCCTTGAACATAAATTTTGTCGCCTACCACCAAAGGTTGGCTGAACAAACCCGAGCTGTCCACCTGGACCCGGCCCACTATGGCGCCTGTGCTCTTGTCGAGGAAATGCAAATAACCTTCGAAGTCGCCAATGACCAGATAATTACCGAATACCGCCGGGGAGGTCAGGCTGCGGTTGGCCAGCTCAGAGTTGCTCCACAGTTCCAGACCATTGCGTTTGTCTATGGCGTAGACACGGCTGTGATCATCGACCAGGAACAGGCTCAATCCAGATGAGGCCAGCTCGTTGAAACTGGAATACTTACGGCTCCAGATCACCCGGCCGGTACGCAGTTCCATGGACACCAAGTTACCGTTATAGCTGACGGCGTACAGGTTTTCGCCGAGGATCAGCGGTGTCATGTCGACATCCGCCATGCGGCTAAACTCATTGCCGCCACCCGGAGTATAGATGGCTTGCTCCCAAGCCGCCTGACCGTTGCCCTTGATCACCACGGCTATCTTGCCATCGGCGCTGCCGAGGAAGAAGCCACCGGCCTCATAGGCCGCCGAACCCGTACCGCGCAGGGTCAGGTTGGGCAGTTGCATCTCGTAGCTCCACAGCTTCTCGCCCGTGTCGACGTCGAAGGCGTCCAGGTTGCCGGCACTGGTATGCACTACCACTACATCTTCGGCAACCGTCGGGGCGGATAACAACTCGCCATTCGTGCTGCTGAGCCAGGCATTGCTGCCATCTTCGGCATTCAGGGCGCCGAGCAGACCGCTCTCGCTGCCGATGAAGACCTTATTACGGGCGGCAACGACACCGGCCGCCAGACGGGCGCCCTTGTTCTTCGCCAGAGGGTGGTCGCGGAAGGCTTCGCTGAAGTCCCGCTCCCATACCCGTTCACCCGTGTTTTCATCGAAGGCTTCTATGGTGCCGTATCTGTCGGCAACAAAAACTTTGCCATAATTGACCGCGGGACGCAGCCGGGAGTAATAATCACCGACGCCATCACCGACGCTGGTACTCCAGCCGATCCCGGGGAAGACACTCGCTTGTATTTCGGTCAGCTCGCTGACAGGTTCTTCCTCGACATCACTGGACGAACAAGCCGACAAAACGGCCAGACTCAATCCAGCGGCAAGCAGGTTTTTGCACCAAGACTTCATGGCTGTTTCCTTATGCCTGGTTAAGACTGTCGAATTTCATTTTCAACGCCGGACTCGCGGCTACGCCACCCTTGTCCATCGCAGCCTGATAGGCCGCTTTCGCCTTATCCACTTCACCCTGGCGCGCCAGGAAGTCACCCTTGAGTTCATCACGCTGGGCGGCGAAGGCATCCTCAGTCACTTGTTCCAGCGTCGTCAGCGCCGTGGCCAACTGGCCCTGCTCGGCCTGCACCCTGGCTAAACGCAGCGTGGCTATCATGTCCAGGCCGGCACCCGCCTTGGCGGCGATCACGCGCTTGAGCGCATCTTCGGCCTTGGTCAATTCGCCGGCTTCTACCGCAGCTTTGGCCAGGATCAGATCCAACAGAGACTGGTAGCCGCTTTGATCATGCACCTTGGCAAACTCAGCGACGCCCGCTTCTATCGCGGCGGCATCGCTCGCATTCTGGCTTATGTTGCTGAAAGTCTGTGAAGCGGCTTCGGTCTGAGCAATCTTGAGATCCGAATAATAGTTCCAAGCATACAGGCCGCCCAAACCTACTATGGCGCCAATCAGAATAGAGTTACCGTAGTCTTTCCAAAACTGTTTGATAGCATCGACTTGTTGTTCTTCTGTGCTATAAATTTCCACGCGCACGTCCCCTTTAGTTAGCTAAGTCCTGCCAGAAAAGAGACCAACTCATCTCTGGACACTATTTGTTGTTCACTGTCATTGCGCAAAGGCTTTACCGCGACCCGATTATTCGCCAGCTCGTCTTCGCCTAGGATGATGACGATGGCCGCGCCGCTCTTGTCGGCCCGCTTAATCTGCTTCTTGAAATTGCCGCCGCCACAATGACTCATCACACTGAGTTCAGGCAAGGCATCACGCAGCACTTCGGCCAGCTTGATGGCTTCGATGCGGCAATTATCCCCCATGGCGGTCACATAGACATCGACCTCGGCCGGCAAGTCCAGATTCAATTCCAGGGTCTCCAGCAGCAAGACGATGCGCTCCAGCCCCATGGCGAAGCCGACGGCCGGGGTATCTTTACCGCCCAGCTGACCGACTAAACCGTCGTAACGGCCACCGGCAAGCACAGTGCCCTGAGAACCCAGACTCGTGGTCACCCATTCAAAAACAGTACGGTTGTAATAGTCCAACCCACGTACCAGCCGCGGATTAATCTTGTATTGGATGCCAACGGCGTCCAGGAGTTCACGCAATTGTGAAAAATGACCACGGGACTCTTCACCCAGATAGTCCATCAAGGCGGGAGCATCGGCCAGCAGGGCTTGCACGCCGGCGTCTTTCGAATCCAGCACCCGCAACGGGTTGCTGTACATGCGACGCCGACTGTCTTCATCCAACCTGTCTTTATGTTGCTCCAGGAAACCCACCAAGGCATCACGGTAGGCGCTGCGCTCGGCAGGATCGCCCAGGGTGTTGAGCTCCAGGGTGACATGCTCGCTGATACCGAGTTTCTGCCACAAACGGGCCGACAACATCAGCACTTCGGCATCTATGTCCGGGGTGCCTATGCCATAGACTTCGACACCGAATTGGTGAAACTGACGATAGCGGCCCTTCTGGGGGCGCTCGTGGCGGAACATGGGGCCCATGTACCACAGACGCTGCTCCTGGTTGTAGAGCAAACCATGCTCGTTACCTGCGCGTACAGTCGACGCCGTGCCTTCGGGCCTCAGGGTCAGGCTGTCACCGTTGCGGTCCTCGAAGGTGTACATTTCTTTTTCAACGATATCAGTGACTTCACCAATTGAGCGTTTGAAAAGGTCGGTACTTTCCACTATGGGGGTGCGAATTTCGCTGTAACCATAGGCGCTCACGGTCGAGCGCAGGACACCTTCAAGTTTTTGCCATAGAGGGCTTTGGGTAGGCAGAATGTCATTCATTCCGCGAATCGCTTGGATCTGTTTTGCCACTGTGTCGACTCGTCCGTTTCACGTAAATTGATAAAAAACGTCCCGCATTATAGGCGCTTCGGCCTTAAACGCAAAACTGGCTATCCAGACTGAAACCGGCGGTACCGAAACGGCAACCGGCACAGGTGCCTGGCGGTAACAGCCGCTATTCGGTTTGGTCTTGCACTGGAATGCGATTGGCCATCATGCTGGCCTTGGCGCGGATCTTGGTTTCCAGCGAATCCACCAGATTGTCGTTATCGAAACGCTCTTTCTGACGCTCGCCTTCGTCGTAATAACCGCTCTTGTTATGGCCTCCCGTCAGCCCTATGTGGGACACCAGGGCTTCACCCGGACCATTGACCACGCAACCTATGATGGACACGTCCATGGCCGTGGTCACATCTTCGAGGCGGCGCTCCAGCTCATTGACTGTGCTGATGACATCGAACTCCTGGCGCGAGCATGACGGACAGGCGATGAAGTTGATACCACGGCTGCGAATGCGCAGGGATTTCAAGATGTCGAAACCGACCTTGATCTCTTCGACGGGATCGGCCGCCAGCGAGATGCGCAGGGTGTCGCCTATGCCTTCGGCGAGCAACATGCCCAGACCGACGGCCGACTTGACGGCACCGGCGCGGGCGCCACCCGCCTCGGTGATCCCCAGGTGCAGCGGCTGACGTATTTGCTTGGCCAGCAGGCGGTAAGACTCGACGGCCAGGAACACGTCGGAGGCCTTGACGCTGACCTTGAACTGATCGAAGTTCAAACGATCGAGAATATCCACATGGCGCATCGCCGATTCCAGCAGCGCCTGCGGCGTCGGCTCGCGGTACTTATCCATCAGATCTTTTTCCAATGAACCGCCGTTGACCCCTATGCGGATAGGAATATTCTTGTCACGGGCGCACTCCACCACGCTGCGGATGCGCGCTTCATTGCCTATGTTGCCCGGGTTGATCCTCAGACAATCGACACCGTATTCGGCGACTTTGAGGGCGATGCGGTAATCGAAGTGGATATCGGCCACCAGCGGCACATTCACCGACTGTTTGATGATCTTGAAGGCCTCGGCGGCATCCATGGTCGGCACCGAGACTCGGACTATGTCGGCGCCGACTTTTTCCAGCGCCCGGATCTGCGCCACAGTGGCGTCAACATCCGTGGTCTTGGTGTTGGTCATAGACTGCACTGCTATGGGAGCACCGTCGCCTATGGGCACCTTACCGACATAGATGCGGCTGGATTGACGTCTGATGATGGGAGATTCGTTGTACATAGGATTCTACTCTACTACTCGTTTTGACGGGCAATCGTTATTCGGTTTGCGGCAGGGTCAGACGTGCCACGCGGCCGGCAGGAAACGCCGCCAGGCTGACGCTCTGCCCATTGAAATGCATTATGGCTGTTTGCGGCGCGCCCAGGATCACCTTAAAGGGGGCACGGCCACTCAGCTTGAGTTCATCACTTGGACTCTTGACCCCATCGACCAGGGTCTTGCCGCTCGCATCCTTGATATTGAGCCAGCAGTCACCGCTGAGGACGATAGTCAGGGTCGATGCCGTCTCTGCCTGGCTGGCACTATTATCCTGCGCCTCCGGCTCGCCGATGGCATGGGCGCTGTCTTGAACATGTTGGCTTGCCTGGCCGTCATCCGCCAACGCCGGGTTCCGGGGCGTTTGTCTCTGTGTCACAGGTGCCGAAACCAGGGACACTGCTGTGTCGGGTTCTGCGGTAATGGGGTCTGTGGCAATGGGCTCAGTGGTGATAGCAAGCGTGCCGCCCTGACCCGAATGCATTTCGCTGCTAGCCTCCAGCGCAGAAAAAGAGGCTTCCCGTGCCTTGGCCTGCTCGGCGGCGGCAATTTCTTCCATGGTAGGTTTGGAGAAGTCTATGTCTGTCGTCAGTGACGACTTCTGCACCCACCAGAGCACCAGGAGTGCCAACAGGGCAAATATGACCAGATAGGTCACCAGCATCAGCCGGCTGTCGCGGGCCTCGTGGGTGGTCTTGCGGGAAAAACTTTGCATCACAGGCTCGGTAACCTGAGGTGCCTGACGTTGCAGACAGGCTTCGAGCTCCTGCTTGTCGGCCTCCACCAGGCGGGCGAAATTTTTGGCGTAACCGCGCACATAGGTCGGGGAGGAAATATTGGCGAAGTTATCGGCTTCGATATCCCGTACCATACATGGCCGCAGATTCAGTTTAAAAGCCACATCGTCAATGCTTAGACCCTTGTTTTCCCTGGCTGTTTTCAGCAGTTGTCCCAGGGTTATCTGCTGAGCCGAATCTTTGTCTTGGGCATCATCCTTGTGCACATCTGTGTGTTTATCTGTCATTGGTGCAAATTAGCTCTGTATTGCTTGGCTTGAAGTGATGCGGGGAACTTGGCAAGCAGTAAAATACCAAACCTTCTTGCCGCGGCATCATCCTTCAGCGCCTGCTCTATGTGAATGGCGAGTGCCAAACTCTCTGGTGTCTGCGCCGTCACCGCATGATAACGTGCCATCTGGGCACGGGCGGCGGTCAGTTCACCTTGCTCTAATTCGAGTTCGGCGAGCTCGAGTAATGAAACTTGTCGTCTCGGATCATACTTTAACGCTATCTCAAAATAGTGTCGCGCTTTTTCTACCTGACCTGCGTCCCGGCTGCAAATGCCAAGATTTTCATAGCTGGATGCGGTACGGGTATACTTGGGCATTTCAATGGCGGCCAGGAATAACTTCTCGGCCCTGTCATACTGCTTCTGCTGACATAGGAACACCCCGAAGTTATTCATGGAGTCGCCACTGGCATCCTTGCTGCTGGTCGCCCTGTTATAAGACTCTTCGGTGCGGATCAGATCGCCCACTGTCTGGTAATAATACGCCAGGGCGACATGCACATCTTCCAGTTCGGGCGCATATTCCAGCGCCCTGTCGAGATTATATTTCGCCTGTTCGCTATTGCCGCGGTTAAGGTAGGTCAGACCGAGCTGCACCCGCTCCCTTGCCGCCGCTACCTTGTCCAGTTTACGTTCCGACACAGGCGTGTCTGTGCCCGTATAGGTACGTTCAGTGACACAGCCGGTGCTCAGCAAAGTCACGCAAAAGAGTAACGCTAAACCTGGCAATCCATGCTTCATGGGCGAGCCTATATTCGATGTGAACAAAGAGAATGCAAACAAACAGTTAATCCATTGTGACCGAAATCTGGTTATCTTGCATGCGTTTTTTCGCCAGACGCTTGGTTCTGTCACGAATATCCCCGGCCAACTGACCACAGGCGGCGTCGATATCATCACCACGGGTCTTGCGCACTATCACTGTCAGGCCATATTCCATCAGCACCTTGGAGAAACGGTCGATGCGTGAGTTGGATGAGCGGCCATAGGGCGAGCCAGGATAGGGATTGAAAGGGATCAGATTGATCTTACAAGGGGTGTCCTTCATCAACTGCGCCAATTCATGGGCCTGATCTGTGCTGTCGTTGATGTGATCCAACATCACATACTCCACAGTCACCCGGCCGCGGTTGGCGTTGGACTTGGCCAGATAGCCACGTATGCTGGTGAGGAACGTCTGCAGCGGGTACTTCTTGTTGACAGGCACCAGGATGTCGCGCAGCTCATCGTTGGGCGCATGAATACTGACGGCCAATGCCACATCTATGGCATCGCCGAGTTTATCCAATGCAGGCACCACGCCCGAGGTCGACAGGGTCACGCGGCGCTTGGACAGGCTGAAACCGAAATCGTCCAGCATGATGTCCATGGCGGGGATCACGTTGGCGAGGTTGAGCAAGGGCTCGCCCATGCCCATCATCACCACGTTGGAGATGGGACGTTCACCCGTTTCTTTCTGGAAGCCGAGGAAATGCGATACCCGCCAGATCTGACCGACAATTTCCGACACAGACAGGTTACGGTTGAATCCCTGCTGGGCGGTAGAGCAGAAGGTACATTCCAGTGCGCAGCCGACCTGGGATGAGACACACAGGGTCGCCCTGTCATCTTCCGGAATGTAAACAGTCTCCACTTCCTGGCCATTGCCCACATTGATGGCAAACTTGATGGTGCCATCTTCGGATTTTTGGTACTTGGAAATTTCCGGTGCAACCACTTCACAACGTGCCGCCAGCTTCTGGCGCAACACTTTGTTGATATTGGTCATTTCTTCGAAGTCACTGACACCGAAATGATAAAGCCATTTCATTAGCTGATCGGCGCGGAAAGGTTTTTCACCCATATCAGCGAATAACGCTCTCATTGCCTTACGATCAAGGTCTAATAAATTGATCTTTTTTTCACTCATTGCCTAACCTCAACACCTAAAACCTGCCAACAGGGCGGCAAATTATACAGAGGCTGAGGGATTATAGCCAGCGGCAGCGGCCACGGCTAAAGATTTATAAGCCGGGCGACAAACTGTGGTAGAATTGCCCCGGGTCACCGTTGTCCCTAAGTATGGAATTGTAAACCCACTTTTATGTTAACCCTCATCATCATAGTGTTTGTTGCCGTCGCAGTGTCTTTTCTGTGCAGCGTGTTTGAAGCCGTGCTCTTGTCTGTTACTCCCAGCTATATTGCCAGCCTGGCTCAGTCCCACCCCAAGGCGGCCAAACGCCTCAGCAAGCAAAAAGACAATGTGGAAGCCCCGCTGGTTGCCATACTGACTATCAACACCATAGCCCATACCGTCGGCGCAGCCGTCGCCGGTGCCCAGGCCTCCCACGTATTCGGCGACGAGCTGTTGGGAGTCTTCTCCGGGGTGTTGACCTTCATCATCTTGTTTTTCTCGGAAATCATTCCCAAAACCCTGGGAGCCAATTATTGGCGCAGCCTGGCACCGGCCGTGTCGGTCGCCCTCAAGTGGATGACCACCCTGTCCCGCCCCCTGGTGTGGATGTCGCTGCGGGTAACAAGGCTGCTTGGCAAGGGCGATGAGGGCCACTATATCCGCCAGGAGATGAGTGCCCTCGCCCGCCTGGGGCTGGAATCCGGTGAACTGGACGAGCAGGAGTCCAAGATCCTCACCCAGATGCTGACCGTCAGGGACATGCCGGTCACCGCCATCATGACCCCGAGAACCGTGATGTTCTCCCTGCCGGTGGGCCTGACTCAGCATGAGTTCGTGCGGCAATATATGGATAAGCCATTTTCCCGCATCCCTGTTTATGACGAAGATCATGACGACATCATAGGCTATGTAAACCGCACGGATATCCTGCTGGCCGAGCGCTACAGCCCGGATGAGCCCATAGGCCTGCTCAAGAATAGCCTGGTGGTAGTGCCGGAGACGGCGAAGATCCTCCCGCTGTTCGAACTCATGATTAAACGCAACACCCAGATCGCCATGGTGGTCGATGAATACGGCAGCAGTCAGGGAATAGTGACCCAGGAAGACATAATAGAATCCATGTTGGGACTGGAGATAGTCGATAGCAACGATCTGGTCACCGACATGCAACAGCTGGCTCGCAGATTATGGACCCGCAGGATGGAACAGAAAGGCATTCGATTATCCGCCGACGGCGATTTCGAATCGACGGCCGACGATGCCAGCCCCCAGGACTGAATCGACGGGCTGCCATCCCCCGCACTATTGTTTATCGCCGGCAGGTGCCGGCCGTGGTCAGGAGGACGCACATGAGCAACTACAGTTTAATGCTCGCTCACATCAATGATACTCACTCCAATTTCGAGCCCAGCCGGGTACAATTCAGCCTGAATGAAGGGGGCAAGACGTTACAGCTCCAGAGCCGCAGCGGTGGCTACGCCAGGCTCGGATTTCAGATAGCGCGCGCCCGAAAGAATGCCGAAGCCAAGGGCTGCGAGTTTCTCTTCCTTCACGGGGGCGACAGTTTTCAGGGCACCTTGTATTTTCGTGAATTTCAGGGCGCCGCCAATGCCCATTTGCTGAACCTGCTCAAACCCGATGCCATGGTGCTGGGCAATCATGAGATAGACGCGGGCAACAGTCCGGTGCAGGCCTTTTTGAATCGTGTCGATTTTCCCGTGCTGGCCGGTAACATGGACCTGAGCCAGGAAGACAGCCATAAGCCCGGCAAACTCAGGGACCATCCCATGCTGTTCGACTATCAGGAGCAGAGCCGGACCGCCAAGGTGCTGCTCAGGCCCTTCCATGACAGGACGCTGGCGATCATAGGCATCACCCTGGATCAGATGAAGCTGATCGCCAGGCCCGATGCCGACACCCACTTTGCCAACGCCATAGTCACCACGGCCAACACAGTCAGGCAACTCAAGGCCGATGGCATAGACCATATCATAGTGCTCAGCCATTTAGGGCTGGATCAAGACAGGACCCTGGCGGCCGAGGTCGATGGCATCAGCCTGATCGTCGGCGGCCATACCCATACCCTGCAGGGGGATTTCAGCACCCTCGGCCTGAGTCATATCCCCTACGGTGAAACAGTCAATCACACCCCGATAGTGCATGCCGGCAAGTATGCCGAGACCCTGGGGCTGGCGGAGATCCGCTTCGATGCCCAGGGTAAGGCTGTGAGTCTCGAGGGCAACAACTTCTTCATGCTGGACACCCAGTTCAAGCTCAGCAGCGATGCCGGGGTGACGCGCGCCGACCATGACGCGGCAACGGCCAGGCTCAGGGCACACCCTGGGATACTCTGGGATGACGAATCTGCGACCCTCGCCAGGACCATAGCCGAGGAGTATCGTCCGGCACTGGACGCCCTGGAAAATCAGGTGCTGGCCTTCATCCCAAGGGAATTGGTTCACACCCGGCTGCCGAGCAAGAACCTTCCCCACGGCAGCGAAATCGCCCCCTGGGTGAGTTACAGCATGTATCACCAAGCCAAGGAGCTCGACGCTCGAGTCGATTTTGCCCTGCATAATGCCGGCGGGGTACGCCAATCCCTCAACCAGGGCGAGCTGACCCTGGCCGATGTGGTCGGCGGCTTGCTGCCATTCGATCTGCCGCTGGTCAAGTATGAAATTCAGGGACTCTATCTGTACCAGGCATTGGAATCCGCCATAGATGGCGCCACCAATAACGGCGTGACGGGCACGGGTGCCGGCAGTTTCCCCTACACCTACGGCCTCAGGTTTCATTATGACGGTACCCGGGTTCAGGGGCAGAGGATCACCCGCCTGGAGATCCTGCGGGAGCAGGAATGGCATAGCGTCTGCCATGACAGCCACTATGTCGGGGTGTCCAGCGCCTACACAGCCGCCGGCAAGGAAGGTTACCAGGCATTGCTGTCATCGCGCTGGCAAGACCCGCTCGAGTCTCTGACCCTGCCAGGGGCCTTCATCAGCTTCGTCGGCAAGGCAGGTTTATTCGACGAGCCCCTGGCTCCCCATGTCTACTATACCAGCCACAGGCGCTGAGTCAGCTAGTCTATCCCCCAGTCCAGGGTAGGCAAACGGCTGGCAAACCAGTTCAGCGCCCTGGCGTCATTGTCCTTGCGCCAGGCAACATACAGCGCCTGCGGGGCCCGTGGCAGCGCCACCTCGCGGGCCAACAGACTGCCTTGCGCCAGCTCCTGGGCGATCAAATGCCTGGGGATGAACCCCACCCCGGCACCGGCCTGTTGCGCCTCTATCTTGCTGCGCATGTTGGGCACCCGGATAACCTGGCGGCTCTCGAACAGGCCGGATGAACGTTGCGGCAGGGATCTCGAGCTGTCGGCCACCACCACAGAGGGAAACTGCAGCAGGGCCTCGCTGGAGATGACGGCGTCAGACTGTGCCAGCGGATGGGATGGGCTGATGGCGAAGACGAAATTCAACTCGGCCATCTTATGCACCTGGTATTGTCCCTTGGGCCTGTCCTCACCTACGCCTATGGCGATATCGACCCGGCCGCTGTAGAGTGCATCCCAGCTGCCACCGAGTGACTCCTCGGTGAGCTCAAGTTCAATCTGCTTGCCCAGCTCGCAAAACTCCCTGACCAGGCCAAATAGCGGCGCGTCCGGCACCACAGTATCCTTGGCCAAAATCAAGCGCCGCTCCCAACCTGTCTCCAATTGCCGCACGGCTTCCTCCAGACGCGTGGTCGCCGCGAGGATCTCCCGTCCCTGGGTCAGCACCAGGCGACCCACCTGGGTCAGGACCGCGCGTTGACCGCTGCGATCAAAAAGTTTGGCCCCCAGCTCACTCTCCAGCTTTTGCACCGTATAAGTCAAGGCCGAAGGCACCTTGTACAAGGCATCGGCAGCGGCAGAAAAACTGCCTTTCTTATCAATAGCATCTAACACTCTCAGCGCATCCAGGTTCAGGGCGGAATACATGATGGCACCTTTGTTCAAAAAATTTGAATATTCATATCAAAATGTTCCGATTTTTATCGACCCGGGTCAAGCATAGACTGAGCTTCGAGTCGCAGGAGCTCACTCTGTCACTGAGCGTCCGCTACGGCATCACACTTAATCAAACATTGGAGCAAGATCATGAAAAAAGTCATTTCAACCTTAGTCACCAGCAACTCCGGCTGGGCACCTTTAGCACTGCGCCTCCCTGTCGCCATCATCTTCATGGGCCACGGCGCCCAGAAGCTGTTCGGCTGGTTCGGTGGCTACGGCCTGGAAGGCACAGGCCAATGGATGGCCTCCATAGGACTGACACCCGGCTACCTGATGGCGCTGATGGCCGGCAGCAGTGAATTTTTCGGCGGTCTCTTGTTGCTGCTGGGATTCCTGGTGAGACCAAGCGCAGCGGTACTGGCAATAACCATGGTCATTGCCATCTTCAGCGTCCACGCCGGCAACGGCTTATTCCTGGCCAACAACGGCTATGAATTTGGCCTGGCCTTGCTCGCCATCACTGTGGCGCTGGCGCTCCAGGGAGCCGGCAAATTATCGCTGGATAACCTCATCGCCCAGAAACTGAAGTAACGGAGTCCCCATGATCAACATCAGACGTGCAGAACAGCGTGGCAAAGCCAATTTTGGCTGGCTCAAGAGTCGCCATAGCTTCTCCTTCGGTCAATATTATGATCCCGAGCAGATGGGCTTCTCGGCGCTGCGGGTGATCAACGATGATTATGTCGCTCCTGGCATGGGTTTCGATACCCATGGCCATAAAGACATGGAGATCATCAGTTATGTGACTCAGGGAAAAATCGCCCACAAGGACAGTTATGGGCATGAGAAGGTGTTGCCGGCGGGCGAGTTCCAACTCATGTCGGCGGGTAAAGGCATCTACCACAGCGAGTACAACGCCTCGAAGACCGGCGAGCTGCGCTTCCTGCAGATTTGGATCCAGCCCAATGAGTTCGGCCAGGCTGCCCGGTATCAGCAGCAGGCCTTCGAGCAGACAGGCGCCTTGACCGCGGTTATCACTCCCAATGGGGAAAACGGCACCCTGCAGATAAAGCAAGATGCGACCCTCTACCGCCTGCGGCTCGCTGCCGGCGAGCAGGTAAATTACCCGACGACTGAGACACGCAATACATACGTGCACCTGATCTCGGGTGAGCTGACGCTCGACGGCCAACCGCTGCAACCGGGCGATGGTGCCCGGATAACAGGCATAGGCGAGCTCAGGCTGGCGTCGCGGACAAGCGCAGTAGAAGCCCTGGTCTTCGACTTGCCTTAAGCTGTGTGGAGAACGTCAGCCAAGCGCCAGTGTCATGCTGAAGTTCTCCAGGATCTCACCGCCGCGAGGGTGTTGGTTGCGGCTGTAGATCACGAAGCCTTGCTTGAGAAAAAAGGGCATCGCCAGATGAGAGGCCTCGACACATAAGTGTCCTACGCCACTCTCCCTGGCGTGCTGCAGCAATGCCAGGTACAGCAAGCCCGCCAACCCACGCCGCTGATGCTCGGGATGGGTAAAGAGGCAGTCAATCTCGGCGCTGGGGCGAACGGAGCCTGGGGCATCGACAGCCGGCGGCTTGAGGTTAATGAACCCCAGGATAACCCCGGCGTCTTCTGCGACCCAGGTTTGGGTGCCTTGCAGCCGGGCCAACCAATACGCCTCGCTGCGAACGGCCCCCGACCAGGCATGACGCTGCGCTTGGGTATAATGCGTCGCCGCGGCCCGCGAGATGCTCAGGTGAAACACCTCAGCCAACTGGGCCACATCCGCACGCTCAAATAATCTTACCCGCATATATCCCTACTCTGACTAAAGAATGACTGAAAAACTATGGCGATTAACAAGCTATGCCGACTAAAAAGCTATGGCCTTGCCGCTGCGTGATGCCCTAATGGCTTGTACATGGAAAAGCCGGCGATGACTTGCCCCAGCTTCTGCTGATAGCTGCGCCGCTCCAGGATGAAGCCCCACTTTTCGAACAGCGGCCTGGAGACATAGGAGGCGTCGACCGTCAGCCTGTCATACCCCTGCTCTCTGGCCCATAGCTCGACTGTGGCGTACAGCCGCCCGGCCAGCCCCAATCCCTGATGCGCCGGCGCTATGTAGAGGCTGTCAATGTAGCCACGACTACCGAAACCTGTCTCTATATTGATGAAGCCACAACAGAGTGGTAGCCTGTTCGCCCCTGTGCCATCCTGCCCTGAAGCTGATTGCACTGCGGTCGGCCCCTCGACGACCATGCCTTTCCTTACCACCACCCAGCCCCGGGAACGGGCGAGGCGCAATTGCCAGTGTTTTTCCGAGCGCGGCGCCCGCGACCAGGCGTTCAGCTGCTCGGGCGAATAACGCGGGTGCTTGATGGCCGTCACGGCTTCATGGAATACAAGGCTCACCTGCCGGGCATGGGCCGGCTGAAAGGCAACGATCTGGTAATCTGAGTCCTGTGGCATAGTATCAATAACTTGAGTTTAACTTTGAATTCAATAATGTAGGCTCGAAGACCGGCTTCATATTCTCAGTCTAAGCGAGCCGGGACCGCTCACTCGAGCAGGGGCTGCAGCATGGCTTCCAGGCCATTGAGCTTGATCTCATAGATGAGCGCCAACTGTTCACCCAACTTGCCCTGGGGGAACCCCTGGCCATGAAACCACACCAGATATGGCTCGGGTAATTGCAACAATTTCCAGCCGGCATATTTTCCGAAAGGCATTTTTTGATTGATGGCTTCGAGCAGTAAAGATTCGTCCATAGGGATAAGTCGTTGCGGTGGAACTTGGCGCCAGTCTACTCAAATTCCACCTTCGATGCACTATTGCAGTAATTTAGACAGATTGGGCCCGAGATTGGCGCAGTGGGAAGAAACGAATCCCAGCTCATGGCAGAGACGTTCGTCCTCTCCCAGGGCATGAATGCGCAGACAAGTGCCGGGCGCCGCTCTGCGCTGGGCGAAGGCCAACACGCGTTCGAGCATCATGCGCGACAACCCGGATCCCTGGTATTGAGGCATGACGATGAAGTCTTGGATATAGAGATGCCGGTGCACGTCCTCGACCACACTGACCACGCCGACGAGCTTGGCCAGCGACCCCGGCTCCCTGGCCGCGCCGAGCCGGGCGCTGACGGCATAGAGAGGCGCCGTGTCATCGGGATCGAATTGATCCGCATTAAATCTTGCCTGGCCCGCGGTTTGCCTCAGGCTCAACAACTCATGCAGCAGCGGCGATTCTTCCGCCAAGCTGAAGCCAACATCCAATTCCGGCATCTTATTCATGGTGTCCATCGCGCATCCTTTCTGGTGATAAAAGCTGTTTTTTTAGCCTACACCGCCAATTTGGCAGAAAAATGACAATGCGGCAGCCCCGAGCATCACGCCAGATAATGGGATTGCCTTATATATCATTTACGTATTAATTATTGAATTAATATACCCTGAAGGAATACTTGGGTTGCCGCCATGCGCTCCCATGACTGGCGACTCTGTCCGTTAACGGCGAAATATAAATCAAAAAAATGTTAATCACATGTTTTTATTGTGAAAAAATGAAATTTCCCACCATGCCTCAGAGTGTCAACTTTTTGCCATCCCAGCCACCTAAGCCAAAATAATGTCGCGGGTCATAATGTAAAAAAACGTCAAAATTCAAGTAATTGACCCAAAGACTTTATGCATCTACATTGAGCATACTCCGGGAAACGTTGTGATCAGCGACGGTTGGCTCGAATGAATCTGAACCCTGCCCGCTCCAGTTGACGCAGCAACAGTAAAAGCAAATAGCCAAGCAGGCAATAATAGGAATAAACAAGATGATCATATTAGTCGGTGGCGAAAAAGGCGGCAGTGGCAAGAGTTGTCTGGCGCAAAACATTGCGGTGTTTCTCACGGCCGAGTGTGGTGCTGCGGTTATCATGGTTGACTGCGATCCCCAGCGCACTACGTCGGATTGGATCCATGCCAGAAACAATAATCCGGCGCTAGCCGGCATCAATTGTGTGCAACTCTACGGCAAGATACGCAACGACTTGCTGAGCCTGGAGCAACACTATGACTATGTCATAGTCGACTGTGGCGGCCAGGACAACCTGGCATTGAGGGCGAGCATGTCTGTCGCCTCCCACGTGCTTATGCCGCTGAGACCCAAACGCCGCGATCTCAAGACAGTCAGTCACATGGATGACATAGTCGCCACCTGTATGATGATCAACCCCAAGATGAAGGCCTCCTTCGTGGTCACTCAGTGCCCCAACCTGCCCAACCAGGCGGGACGGATACTGGAAGCCAAGGAAGTCTGCCAGACTTATGACATCCATGTCCTCAAGGCCATCACCTATAGCCGTAACATCTATGACGACAGTGAAGAGTCCGGCCTGTCCGTGATAGAAATAGAGCCCAAGGGCAAGGCCGCCGATGAAATTCGTGGCATTGCCTGTGAGCTGCTGGAGGCCGCCAACGCCGATGAAATACGTCAGCGCATCACACAAACCAAGATAACCAATATGAGAGGTAACTATGGGACTGGCCGATCTCAAGAAAAATTATACGCAGTCTAAGAAGGTTACCGCTCAGCTGTCGTTGGATGACTTCATCGAAGCCGCCAATCTGTATGCCATGGGTCAGGCGCCCGAGGTCCGCCAGACCACGGCTCAGCTGGTACCCTTCATCAGGCCGGCTCAAGGGGCGCAGAACAAGCAGGACAACAGGCCCCATGAGCCGTTTCGCAAGGCCACCTTCACCCTGAGTGAATCGGCCATCAGCCAACTGGCCGATCTGGCGAGCGAATGTGAGATTGCCAAGTCGAAACTGGTGCGCTTCTTAATAGAGCATCACTATGCCTTGCCCGTGCATGAGCGTAAACAGAAAGAGCAAAGCCTTTACAGAGACTAACCTTTTCCTCCCTTTGGCTGGTAGCATGACATGAGATCCAGATTCGTAGATACGGTTTCCTGGCCCGGATCTCATGTCATTGTCGCCCGGACATTAGCGCCGAATTAACTTTAGCTTTGCGCTACCAGCCTTTTTTCTCTCCCCCGGATAAGCTGCCGTTAAACGGGCTGAGTGCTACACAGGTGATTGAGTGCCACACAGGCGATATAGTCCCCTTCCCCTTGATTTATGTCCAAATCCCCCCAAGTTATGTAATAGATGAACAAGTCTCGGATAAACTATGCTGACAATAGCAGTCACAATCTTACTCGGCGGCCTCGCCATAGGCTGGATAGTCTCAGAAGACGCCCGCACCCGCCGCCGCCGGGCACAGATACTCAAGACGCCTTTTCCCAAGGCATGGCGCAGCATACTCAAGAAGCGCCTGCCCTATTTCAAGGCCCTGCCCACAGATCTGCAATTACAGCTGAAGAAGCACATACAGATTTTTATCCATGAGAAGCGTTTCATCGGCTGCAATGGTTTCGAAATCGATGATGATGTCAGGGTCACCATAGCCGCCCAGGCCTGCCTCTTGCTGCTCAATCGCGAGACGGATTATTACCCCAAACTCAAAGACATTTTGGTTTACCCCAACGCCTTCATCGTCAAGCAACCACAAGCAGACGCCAACGGCGTCGTCTGGGATCACAGACGCATATTGGCGGGAGAATCCTGGGGGCAGGGCAAGGTCATACTCTCCTGGACCCATACCCTGGTCGATGCTGCCGAGCCCTATGATGGCAACAATGTCGTCATCCATGAATTTGCCCATCAGCTGGATCAGGAAGGCGGTCAGGCCAACGGTGCCCCCCTTCTCTCCAGCATCACTGACTACCCTTCCTGGTCCAAGGTGCTGGGCGAGGAGTTTGCCGCACTCCAGCACTGTGCGGCCCATGGCTTACCTTCGATATTCAGTTACTATGGTGCCACCAACCCCGCCGAATTTTTTGCCGTGATCAGCGAAGTCTTCTTCGAACGTCCGGAGATCTTTTACCAGCAGCATCCGGCACTGTACACTGAGCTGAGCCACTTTTACCGCTTGGATCCCGTCAGCTGGCACTGATGCGCCCAAGAAGAATAATGCTTCACCGAGGAAGACGTCTTATGCATGAAGTGCCCACCGAAAAACCCTGTAGCCAGCTCCGTCTTGGGGCTATGGCGCCTGCGCTGACTGCCGCCCTGCTGCTCTGCTCGTTCGGCCCACTTGCCGCCGAGACCCAAGTCCCGGCCACAGACGCCGCCATGGCCCTGGCCGGTAAGGCCAAAATCGCCAAAATGGCCGAGACAGAGGACCAGGCGCTGCTTGAGGCAGGAAGAGTGCTCGATGCCTTGCACCTGTCGGCCAAGACGGCCGATTGGGATCGCTATTTCTCACTCTACAGCCAGGATGCCCTATTTCTGGGCACAGATGCAGATGAGCGCTGGGGGATGGCCGAGTTAGAGCAATACGCCCGCCCCACTAAAGGCTGGCGCTATGACGTCATGGAGCGGCATCTGCTGCGTCACGCCGAGGTTATCGTCTTCGATGAGCGGCTGAGCAGCCTGGCCTATGGTGCCTGCCGGAGTAGCGGCACCCTAATCCACACCCTGGCGGGATGGAAGCTGCTGCAATATCACCTCAGCTTCCCCATCCCCAACGAGATGGCCAAAGAGATTACAGCGCAACTCAAGCGCCATGACGGCAATCACTAGCCTAGCCCAGAGAGATACCCAAACAGATGTTGGTCAGCTGGATGAAATGGGTGAAACTGTCGAAATCCTCCTGGGTGAATCCGCTTTGGGAACTGTGCCTGTCAGCATAACAGACGCCTATCACCTTGTTGGCCACCAATAAGGGCGCCAGTAAAAAACCTGCGGCCGACACCAGGGCGGCTTGCTTGGCATCGAGCTGCGCCGACCAATGGACAGAGGCGGGTGAGTCCACCCATACCGGGCTCTTGAGCTCGACACAGCGACGGAAGAGGTTGCCAGGCGCCGTGAGGTCCAGCATGAAACTCTGTTTCATCAGCTGGGCATCGTCCCCCAGTACCAGCCTGGGTTGCAGCAACTTGCGGTTAGGTGACAAGAGCAATACCCCACAGCGGTCCACGCCGACACCCAGCACTATGCCCTCGAGCATGGTCATGAGCACCAGGTTGAAGTCTGTCTTCACCGCGGTAAAGCCGGTTAACTCACGCAATTTGAGCAGTTGAACATGCACATCGACGCCGCGTGCCGGCGCTGCTGCAGCGGCCGCCGCCAACGCCTGGGTATCGGGGAGATATTCAACCAGCGCCCTGGCGCCGTACATTTCCGCCAGCTCCTGGGTCGCCATTCGGCAGGCCTGAATGCGTCCCTTGAGCTCATCCATTTCTATGGCCATCACATCCGCTATCTGAGCCAAACGCCTCTGCAGCTCCTGCGCATTCTGGCCCGGCGAAGCCAAGAGCTCGGTCAATTTGTTGGCCAGGAAAATGCTGCGGATCTCCGGCGTCCTGTCATTCGGCTGATTCAGCGACTTGAGCAAGACCTCCCCCAGCCCCCAGTGACGGGCTATCCCCTGGGTCAGTATACCGAAGGAGGTGCCGAGCAGTTCCCGGGTGACGCCATTCATTGCCGCCCTGTCCTGACACACTGTCAATTGGGCGTCCAGTTGCTCGGTAACCTCCCCGCCCATGCTCCAGAAGGCACTCTCTCCCAACTGGTAGAGCAGGGCCGCGATAAACACTTCTTCCTGCAATTCTTCCTGATGCTCACCCAGGATCATCTTGGCCAGCATGGCAGCCTGGAACCCCTGCGCCATCAGCTTGAGCAATCTCTTGTAAACCTGGGGTGATAAATTCTTATTTTCCAACAGGCTGCTGAGTAACTTAGCGGTAATGCAGATATTGCGTATGGTATCGAACCCCAGCACCACTGCGGCGCGGCTGACGGTGGTGATGTGACTTATTCCCTTGTTATAGATGGCACTGTTGGCGACCCGCAGGATCCTCGAGGTCAGGGCATTATCGTGCATCACTGAGTTGCCGAGCTTAGCCAGAGATGAGACGTCGTCTTTTTCCAGCTTCTCCAGCGCCTTGATGGTCGAGCATAGGGCCGGCATTTCCTGTTCACTGATCCTCTTGGTCCAGTAATCGACGCCCTTTGAAGGAAGTTTGTTTGCTTTCACTGCATGGTCCGCCCATGTTAATCATGGTTTTCTTATTATAAGAGTCACCTGTGAGTATAGTGGTGACGCTGGATTTTTTCTGAAGCATTAGCATAACAAAAAAAGCGACTCTAAGGAGTCGCAAACACAAACCTGTGGGATGAAAGCCTGGATCTCTGGCTGTATGCCTGGCTTGTCTGTTCGCTGCCGGGTAAGCAGGGGAAAGGTACGCCAGCCAAAGGCGCGGCTGGCGCAAATAGGGTGCCGCCTGAAACAAGCGACACAGGGAACCAGGCTGTCCTGGGGCAGCAAGGGTTAGAATTGCTCCTCTTCGGTAGAGCCGGTCAAGGCAGTCACGGATGAATGTCCGCCCTGGATCACTGTGGTCACCTGATCGAAGTACCCTGTGCCCACTTCCTGTTGATGGGCCACGAAGGTGTAGCCCTTCTTCGCCGCGGCAAACTCGACTTCCTGTACCTTCTCGACATAGTGCTTCATGCCTTCGCCGCGGGCATAGTCATATGCCAGGTCGAACATGTTGTACCACATGTTGTGAATACCGGCCAAAGTGATGAACTGGTACTTATAGCCCATGTCCGACAGCTCCTGTTGGAAGCGCGCTATGGTGGCGTCATCGAGGTTTTTCTTCCAGTTGAACGACGGCGAGCAATTGTAGGCCAGCAGCTGATCCGGGAAGTGGGCGTGGATCGCCTCGGCGAAACGGCGCGCCTCGTCCAGGTCGGGCTTGGCGGTTTCACACCAGATGAGATCCGCATAGGGGGCATAGGCCAATCCCCGGGAAATCGCCTGCTCCAGTCCGGCTCTGACCCGGTAGAAACCTTCACTGGTACGCTCACCCGTGACAAAGTCCCGGTCGTAGGCATCACAGTCGGAGGTCAGCAAGTCGGCGGCATTGGCATCGGTGCGGGCGATGACCAGGGTCTCCACCCCGCTGACATCGGCGGCCAGGCGCGCCGCCACCAGCTTCTGTACCGCTTCCTGAGTCGGCACCAGCACCTTACCCCCCATGTGGCCACATTTTTTTACCGAAGCCAGCTGATCTTCGAAATGAACCCCGGCGGCACCCGCATCTATCATGGACTTCATCAACTCGAAGGCATTGAGTACCCCACCGAAACCCGCTTCGGCATCTGCGACTATCGGCAGGAAGTAGTCCGTATGGCCTTGATCCCCGGGATTGATGCCGTTGCCCCATTGGATCTGATCGGCGCGGCGAAACGAATTGTTGATGCGTGATACCACTGCGGGGACCGAGTTGGCCGGGTACAGTGACTGATCCGGATACATGGTGCCCGCCAGGTTGGCATCCGCCGCCACCTGCCAACCCGAGAGGTAGATAGCCTCGATCCCCGCCTTGGCCTGCTGCACCGCCTGACCGCCGGTCAACGCCCCGAGTGAGTTGACATAGCCCTTCTTGGCGCCGCCGTTCACCAGCTCCCACAGCTTGGCCGCACCATGCTTGGCGAGGGTATTCTCGGGGACGATGGAACCACGTAAGGCGACCACTTCTTCCGCGCTGTATGGACGGCGCACCCCTTTCCAGCGTGGGTTTTCGGCCCAATCCTGCTTTATCGCGTCAATCTGTTGCTGGCGTGTCATTTGAGTCGTTGCCTTAGTCATAGTGTACCCCTTCCTCTGTGTGGTAAATTCGGCATGGATGAAACTTGCCCCCCAAGTTCCACCCTGCCAAACCCGTTTGCGGCGATAGCTCGCCAAAATGATGGTTCAATAGGCTTGAAGCCGTGATATTAGCTATGCCGATGCTTACTGCTTAGCCGTCAGGATTTCGTAACCGGGCAAGGTCAGGAAATCGACCAGCTCGTCCGAAACGGTGATCTGCTCCAGCAGCACCGCCGCCTGGGTAAACTTGCCGTGGGTAAATCTGTCCCCGCCGACTTCCTCTTTGACCTTGGCGAGTTCTTCCACCAGCATGTCTTTAAACAAGGCCTTGGTGACCAACTTGCCATTGGAAAGCGATTTGCCATGCTGGATCCATTGCCAGATAGAGGCCCTGGAAATTTCCGCCGTGGCGGCATCCTCCATCAAGCCGTAGATGGGCACACAGCCATTGCCCTGGATCCAGGCTTCTATGTATTGCAACGCGATACGAATATTCAGCCGCATCCCGGTTTCAGTGCGCTCACCTTCGCAGGGCCGCAAGAGTTCGCTGGCCAGAATAGGGGCGTCGACATCCCGGGTGATGTGCAGTTGATTGCAGTGCTCATCCCCTATGTAGCGGTTGAATATCGCCATGGCAGTATCGGCGAGCCCGGGATGTGCCACCCAAGTGCCATCATGACCATTGCGGGCCTCCAGCTCCTTGTCCTTGCGTACCCGTTCCAACACCGCCTGATTCTGCCCGGCATCCTTGGCCGGAATGAAAGCCGCCATGCCGCCCATCGCCAGGGCACCGCGCTTGTGGCAGGTCTTGATCAAGAGTCGCGAATAGGCGCTCAGGAAAGGCGTATCCATGGTGACCGCCTGCCTGTCCGGCAGCACCCTGTCCGGGTGTTGCTTCAAGGTCTTGATGTAGCTGAAGATGTAATCCCAACGGCCGCAGTTGAGTGCCACTATGTTGGAACGCAGCTCGTAGAGGATCTCGTCCATTTCGAATACCGCAGGCAGTGTCTCTATCAGGCAGGTGCACTTGATGGCGCCGCTCTGCAGGCAGAATCTGTCCTCGACGAAGGCGAACACCTTAGCCCACCAGCGCGCCTCGAGATGACTCTCCAGCTTGGGCAAGTAGAAATAAGGCCCGCTGCCCTTAGCCAACAACTGGCGATAGTTGTGATAGAAGTACAAGGCAAAATCGAACAGGGCTCCTGGGATCGCCAAACCGTTGAACTCGACATGTTTTTCCTGCAGATGCAGGCCGCGAACCCGGCAGACCAACACAGCAGGGTCGGGATCCAGCTTGTAGTGTTTCCCGCTTTGTGGCGCCGTATATTCGATATCGCCACGCACCGCATCACGCAGATTGATCTGGCCCTCGACCACCTTCTGCCAACTGGGCGCCAGCGAATCCTCGAAGTCCGCCATGAAGACTTTGACCTTAGCGTTGAGGGCATTGATCACCATCTTGCGTTCCACAGGCCCGGTGATCTCTACCCGGCGATCCAAGAGGTCGGCGGGGATCCCTCTTATCTGCCAGTCCCCATCACGAATGGCCTGGGTGTGTGGCAAAAAATCCGGTAAGGCCCCGCTGTCGATACGCGCCTGTCGTTGCTTTCTGTCGCCCAGCAGCACAGGCACTTCGGCAGCAAATTCCCGGCAGAGCGCCTCCAGCAGACTGACGGCGCCTTCACTGAAGAGTGACTCTTGTCCTGTGACCTCATGGCCAACTATCGCCAGCCCGGTCTTGCTCTGTTGTTGTTGCATTAACCTATGTTCCGCCATCTTATGCCCCCGATAACCCTTACCCTGTGGTTCTGCTCTATGCCAACCCAGAAACCATCAAATGTTCGTTTCGAACCAAAATCTACGCATAAAACACAGGCTTTGCAACAGGCTGCATTCGGCAATAAAATAGCCGAAACAGGCACTAAAATTGGTCTGACCAAGATATAAATATTAATTTAACTAATTAAAATAAAACAAAAAAACAACAGAACAACATGTAGTTGAAATTGTGAAGGTAAATTTGTCAGACAAGTTTACCAATCCAGTGACAACGTAATTTATTACGTAAATAAATTACCAAATATAAACTTTTAATTACGAAAAATGCGAGCGAAATACCTAGCCAGAGAACAGCTCAGCGTTTTGGATTGCCCTTAAGGTAAGTCGATAAAATCATTATTTTTCAAAAGTATAATAAACAAGTTCACCACCCCGAATTAAAACGGTCGTTTTAATCTTACCTTTACGTAATGGTTAATATGACGATGGTCATCAAAACCACACATGCGAGTTACGTTTGTCGATCATCAAAGAAATTTGTTTTGGTTTACTTCAAAAAAATCACATTTTTTTCATTTATTTTTCAATTTGGTGACAATCACAGCCCAAAGCCCCCTGGCAGTCGTTGGCATGCAGCAGAAGGCGGCCATTCCGGGGGCTTGTCCGAAATTACGGCAGACGAAAACCAGCTTGGATAATGTTGAAATCATAGATTGATTTAAAAATGAAAATCATTATCATTCCCACCCTTTTAAGAAGGAAGGATATAGAGATGAGATCTGTTGGCTTTTCACTCATGCTAATGACATGCGGCAGTGTCATGGCGACCATGAGCCATGCGGCTGTGAGCCGGGTGTCGCTCACCGCCAATGACGACGTCGAGCGCATCACGGTTTACGGCAGACAAAATAGACTGGTGATGAACTCGGGCCTGGCAACCAAGTCGGATATGTCACTGATGGAAACGCCAGCGGCCATAGTCCTGGTGGATCAGGCACTCATTGAAAGCCAAGGCGCCGGCAATCTGCAAGACTTGGTGCGCAACATCAGCGGTGTCACCCAAGCGGGTAATAACTATGGCATAGGCGATAACCTGTCTATCCGGGGCCTGGATACCAGTTACACCTACGATGGCATGTACGGCGGTGCGGGCTTGGGCAATAGCTTCAATCCGACCCGCTCACTCACCAATGTGGAGTCGGTGGAAGTATTGAAAGGCCCGGCTACCGGGCTTTACGGCATGGGCAGTGCCGGCGGCATCATCAATCTTATCGAAAAGAAACCCAGGTTCGATGCCGGTACCGAATTCAAGGCTGAACTGGGTCAATGGGATAGCTACAGCCTGGCATTGGATACCACGGGAGCCATAGCCCCGGATACCGCCTACCGCTTGGTGGCGAAACATGGCCGCAGTGATGGCTATCGCCAGCTGGGCACAGACAGAGATGAAATCTATGCCTCGCTCAAGCAGCGATTCGGCCCATCCCAGGATCTGCTGTTCTCTGTCGCCTATATTCAGGATGCGGTGCGGGTCGATTCGATAGGGGATCCTATCCGCATCTTTAACAGCGACTCGGTCGCGGGCAAGTCAGCCATGGAGGTCAGTTGGCAGGATCTGGTCAATGACCCCAAAGGCAAAGGCGTGAACCTGAGCGATAGCCAGCGCCAGCAACTGGCAGACTCCCTCAGGGCCGGTGATGGTTTAACCCCCTTTGCACTCGGGGATACCAGCCTGGTGTCGAGTCTGACCGAGCCGAACCAGGGTGAAGAACTCAGGTTCAAGCTCAACCATAACCTGGACTTAAGCGATAACCTCTATCTCAATCAACAATTGCAATACCGGGATTATCATTCCGGCTTCGTGCGCCAAACGGGGGCTTACAACTATGTTTATTGGCATAGGAGCGGCGCAACCAACGCCAATCCCCGCGCACCACTGGTTGTGGATGATGTCTTATATCCCTATGCGGCCCGGCGACAGGAGTATCGCAAGGTCGACGCCGACGAAACCTCCTGGCAGTATTTTGCCGACTTGAGGTATGACTTCAGCCTGGCCGGCATAGACAGTGAGCTCTTGCTCAACGCCAATCTGGAAGACAGGGACATAAGGCTGCAGGACTGGTCTATCTATGATGCGGACAAGGAAATCAAGGGCAAGAATGGCGAACGGCTTTACCTTGGACAACTGCCCTACCTGCTGGATATCCGCGATCCCAACTGGGGAACGGGCAGCTTCGAGCAGTACGATCCCCTGTTGACCGCCAATTACAGCAAACAGGTGCAAGCCTGGGGCTTGGGGCTGCAATATGTGGGCTACCTCAGCGACACCCTCACGACACGCTTGGGCTTTGCCTTCAATGAGATAGCCCAATCCTACACGCATCTTGGCGTCGACTCCCGCTACAGCACCAGCAAAGCCGAGCCGACCCCTGAGAAAAACAGCAAAGACAATGGCATGACCTATAACTTAGGCCTTTCCTATCATCCAGTGGATGAACTGTCTTTGTTCATCAATCACGCCAAGGGCAGAATAGCTTACAGCCTGCTCGGCAGCATCAGTGGTCAACAAGATGACAGGCCGGACTCGGAATCCCTCAGCTATGATCTGGGGATACGGCTGAAGCAATTCGACGATCAGCTGCTGGCCTCCCTGGTGCTGTTTCAGAGTTCGCGCACCAACCTGAGGTACACTAATCCAGACTATGAGCTTGGGATATCTGCGATCGAGGTGCCACAATACTTCTTTAACGGTGCCGATGAGACCAAAGGCGTCGAGCTGGATATTAATGCCTTTCTCGATGAGCAGTGGAAATTCAATCTGAATGGCGTATATCAGGATGCCCGTAACAAGAACGATCCCAATTCATCCGACTACAACTCGCATCAAAAAGGCGTCCCCATGATCACCGCCGGCGCCTGGCTCAGTTACAGCGCCAATCTAGCCGTGTTGCCACAACCTCTGTCATTGAGCCTGGGAGTCAACTATGTGGCCGAACGCAGCACGGCATCGAGTTCCTTCGGCATTCCCGACGGTCATGTGGACGCTTATAGTCTATGGCATTCGGCGATAGCCTATGACACGGATGACTGGTCGCTGCAGTTGAACCTGAATAACCTGTTCAACCAAGACTACTATGATAAGGCAATGTTCCTCGGCGGCCTCCCTGGGGCCGAGCGCAATCTCAAACTCAGCCTGAGCTATCGCCTTTAAGCCAAGCGTCGGCTCGTTAACGCCGTTGACTCGTCCTAAAACAAAGAGGGCAGACGCCAAGCTCTGCCCTCTTCCTCATCAATGTTCGGCTCCGGATCAGGATGGGCTAAGGGATAACTTGCTCTGCCTGGCGTTCGAACCTTTGTCTGGCTCCAATGCCGCGGAATAAGCCACCACAAGGTTGCGTCCCTGGGACTTGGCTGCGTACAGCGCCAAGTCGGCCCTATGCAACAAGGGATCCAGGCTCAAGTCGCTATCACCCATGCTGCTGACACCGAAACTGGCGGTCAGACTGAATTCATGTCCTGAATGCTGGGTATTGATGGCGGCTATCTTCTCCCGACATAGCTGCGCCACTTCCAATGCCTGGGCCTCGCTGGCAGATGGCAGGAATATGCCAAACTCTTCTCCACCGACCCGGGAAAACACGTCACAGCTGCGAATGCGGCTCCTGAGGATTTCGACCACTTTTTTCAGCGCCCAGTCCCCTGTCCCATGACCAAAGCTGTCGTTGATGCGCTTGAAATGATCCAGATCGAACAGGATGACACTGAAACTCCCGCCCTTGGCCAGGGTCTGCACAAACAGGTTCTCGGCCAGCTCCTGACCCGCACCGCGATTGAGTATGCCGGTCAGACTATCCAAGCTCGCCATGCGTTTGTACTTACGCTTCTGCAGCATGCCGGCGATGAACAAGATAGCGAGAAAAATTACCCCACCTATGAGTATGGTCACCAGCATCAGCATATTGGTGCGTTCCCGCTCCTTGACCCGCTGCATCGCCATATACAGCTCACGCTCACGGTTGAGCAGGTTGATCTCCCGCTCCTTCTCATCGACGTTAAACTTGGATGACTGGTAGGCGAGCGCCTTCATCTTCTTCTCGTCGAACAACAATTTACTATAATGTTGATCCTGCAGGGAATACTCATAGGCTTGCTCGAACGCCCCTTGTCTGGCCGCCAGCTCAGACAAGACCCGGTAGGCTAGCTGCTTATGTTCTATGCTACTGGGATCTTCAGGCTGGGTTATCACTCGCTCGGCGTGGATCTTAGCCTCGGCATCTTCGCCGGTGGCCAAATAATTCTGTGCCAGTAAGGCATGTACATGGCTGATTTCTAGCTGGAAATTAAATGCCTCATAACCTGTGAGCGCCTTGAGCAATAAATTTCTGGATAATGGGAAGTCACCCTCTCGTAATTTAACCCATCCCAGTCCCTTGAGCGCCATGTTGGCGATCAGCGATAAGCCATTTTGTTTACAATAACTCAGGGTATTTTCGAAATCACTAAAGGCGGAATCCAGACTCCGCAGCTCTAAACTCGACACTGCCAAATAGAGTTTAGCGGTGCAGATATCCTTAACATCGTCGGCATCGGCCAGCTCTATTGCCTTGGTCGCATATAGGGCAACGGCATCGTTCGCCTCTAAACCACTGTAAAGATTCGCAAGACGCAAATAGGCACTGCGTTTGATGTCCACATCTTCGATTCTGACGATTAATGCCAAACTTTTGGCCATCATAGCCAAGGCCTGTTCAAAATCTCGGGTAGCAATATAGGCGGTAGCCTTATAGCTGTATAGGGATGCCAGAAGGTAGGTATCCTTAACTAGCCATTCAGCCTGATTGAAGTTTATCAAGGCCTCTCGATAGTGGGCGTTATAGATGAATGTAATGCCCTTGAAGGTCAAGAAACGACCTTGTTGTGCAGGGCTCAGTTTATCGAAACTAAGCTCCAACTCATTCAATCTGGTCACAGATGTCGACACATCAGAATGCAGAATAACGCCAATCTCATCGAGAGTTTGGTCATATTCCTGCATAGCTGCAATCAAGTGCCCACTATAGAGCACCATGATTGCAGTAAATAGCCAGCGATACAGCTTATTCACCTGGCGCTATTTATCGTTGCCATGATAAACAACCAGCCAGGACTGACCTTCATCTCCACCAGCCAAAGACTGCAGCTTTGACTTGTCCCCCGCCATCACGGCAACAGCCTCTTCATCCTTCACGCCATAGGCGCTCATCACGGCGACAGGATTTTGCTTGTAGCCCCGCATCAGCCGTGCATCCTGACCCAGCTCACTCAAAAAACCAGTTAAGTTTGACATAGTATTTCCTTATTTTACTGTGGTGGTAACAATAACTATCCTAAATCCGCTGGGGTAATTCCCAGTTTTTCAAGTATTTCCAGGTTATATGTCAGCTTGCGGGCCGGCGGTATCAACAGGGTACTGATCGCCGTCAACCTGGCTCCCGGCAAGTCTCTTAACGCCAAACGCTCGATGCGCGGGCTTTGGGTCGGTAGGTTAGCCGCCTCATAGATGACAATTTCGTGTTCAGCCGGATACCAGCGTTGCAGCAACTCCACCAACACCTGCAGCCTGTCGGCCGTGGTATGGAACCGAGTCAAAGTGTGCTCACCCGCCAGGGCGATTTGCCACAAGAGCAGATGGGTCGTGGGATCGGGCACATGATTGAAGAACATGAACTGGCTGGCCTCGAAGCTCTGGTGGCCCGAATTGCCCGGGTCTATGCCGAGATCGGCCCACAGGCAGGCTTCGGCGGAAATCCCCGGCTCCATCTGCGCCGCGAAGCCTTCGGCTCTGGCCTGCTTAATCGCCAGATGGGACACACAGGCGAACACCCCTGGATGACCGTAGAGGGCGCAGACGACACTCTTACCCGAGCGCACCGCATTCAGTATGGCTGCCACCATCTGAGCATAAGTGTCGCGCCGATTCTTTACCCCCTCCTGCTGGGCATAGTACTGCTGCAGGTCGATGACATTGTTATTCAATCCTTCGAGCCAACGCTGGGCGAAACTATCGGGAAGCAGGCTGAAAACAACATCCGCATGCTCAATATAGCTTCTGCTTAACACGCTGATCTGCCCGGCCAGTTGTAATCCGGTACCGACACATACTAGTGAACCCAAATCTAACTCCTTCAGACTGGTTGCTTAGGTAAAGCATGAGAATGTTCAGGCCTACCTCTCAGGTGACTTGGCTCAGGCTAAGATCTCACTATAGACAAGACCTTGAAACCAAGGGACACATTCAACTTACAATAACTCAAAATAAAAACATTTTGTTAACTTTTTTAAGGGGTAACAAGTGTTAGCCACTTTATTCATCACCCAAGCCAGCACAGCCTAAACTGCACCTGTCCACTCCTTGGCCGCCGCTGCAAACCCTAGCTCTTCACATTGAAATCATGGCGCCGGCCTTTACCCTCTCATCCACGGTAAAACGTCATCTAACTATAGACCAATGTTACTGAACTAATGCCAAAAGCCGCAGTCCAACTGTGACACAATAGTTTCCATGGCTGCTATAACCTCCTATAACCCTTGTCAGCGGGGGGAATGCTTGGGTATCATGGCCGACAGATTTTTCGGAAGTAGCGCACACAATGATCAATAAAAAGCAAAGTCTTACCCTGCTGGGCGCCGCTGCGCTCTCCCTGTCACTCAATGCCTGTAGTGTTTTTGACTATCTGATCTATAAGCCGGATGTGCCGCAAGGTAACTACATGGAGCCGCAGCAAGTCGAGAAACTGCGTATCGACATGACCAAGGAACAGGCGGAGTACATACTCGGTCGCCCCGTGTTACGCGACAGCTTCGCCGACGATACCTGGTATTATGTTTACCACTATAAGAGTGGCCGCGATGCCAGCATAATACATAAAGAACTCATACTGAGATTCAAGGACCAACACCTGGTGAGCGTCAGCGGAGATTACGAACTCAGCCCCGAGTTTAACACTCCGCTGGAACAGAGCAGCCTGCCTGCGTTGAATACCCAGGAAACAGTGCCTCAAGTGCCGCCCCAGCGTGCCGATGGGAAACCTTTGGTCGAAGAGAAGAAACTGGAAATGAAGACCCCCGCCGATCCACAAAATTAGTCACGGCTGGAGCAACAAAAAAGCGCCCAAGGGCGCTTTTTTGTTGGCTGTTTCCGCACCTTTATCCTGCAAAAATCATTGAACAAAAATCATTGTTCAGAAAGTATTGAGCAAAAAATATTGGGCAAAAATGCTTTCAAGTCTGTTTGTACAGGGCTCAGTGCTGGGCCCTAGCCCATCAGGCGCGGCCGCCGGTGATCTTATTCGCCCTGCCTTCGTCTTTAGCCTTATCGGCGCGGCGGCGACGCACATCCTTGGGATCGGCAATCAAGGGCCGGTAGATTTCAACTCTCTGCCCGGGCTCGAGCACTTCATCGTGTTTCACCAGGCGGCTGAATATTCCGAGTTTCACCGTTTCCAGGTCGATCTCGGGGAAAAATTGCTGCATGTTACTCAGGCGCACCGCCTCAATGCAACTGGTGCCGGCACTGACTGTTACCCTAATCACCTTCTGCTGCGTCGGCAAAGCATACACCACATCCACCGCAAACTTCTCAGTCTCATTCACCACTGTAAATCACCTTAGCCCTGCCGGTAAACGCAGTTACCATGGAAGACATCAACTCTTTAAATACTTTACCAAAAGCCAGTTCCACCAGCGAGCTGGAAAACTCAAAATTCAGCTCAAAATCCACCTTGCAGGCGTCTTCTGTCAACTCGGTGAAACGCCAGTGGCCACGTAAATGCTTGAACGGGCCGTTATCCAGGCTCAGCTCTATGCTCTTTCCCGGTACCAGTTGGTTGCGGGTGGTGAAGGTCTTGCTGACGCCCGCCTTGCTCACGTCCACGGATGCCAACATGGTCTGGCCATCAAACTCCAATACCTTGCCACCGACGCAGCCGGGAATGAACTCCTTGTAAGACTCGACATCATTCACCAAATCGTACATTTGCTTGGCACTGAAACGAACTAAGACGCTGCGTGAAATCTGTGGCATGGGCTCTGCTTGTATTCCTGGTTCTGCTCTGGGGCCGAAAATTAACGGGATTTTATCACGAACAAGCAAAAACGCACCCTTATTGCCGCACGACGCCTTGGTATGCACAAAAAAACAGCAGGCCCGGCATTAAAAGTTGAAAAGCCACAAATATTCCCCCATATCCAATTCCAAATTCACTGCCCGTGGGTATAATGGCGCCACTATGGTAAAGAAAAAATCAAAGAAAGAAGCGTCTGCGACTATCGCACGCAATAAACGCGCTACCTTCGAATACCGTTTCGAAGAAAAAATGGAAGCCGGCCTGCAACTCATGGGATGGGAAGTCAAATCCATCCGTATGGGTAAGGTCAACTTATCCGATTGCTACGTCTTCCTCAAAGGTGGCGAAGCCTTCATGCATGGCTGCACCATAATCCCGCTGAATACCGCATCGACCCATGTGGTCTGCGATCCGTTGCGGTTGAAGAAACTGCTGCTGAGCCGCAAGGAACTCGACAAGCTCGCGGGGCTGGTTGAGCGTCAGGGCTATTCCATCATTCCCATCTCCATGTACTGGCGTAAGGGTGCCTGGGTCAAGGTCGAGATTGGTCTGGGTAAGGGTAAGAAAGATCACGACAAGCGCGAAGACACCAAGTCCAGGGAATGGGAAGTCGAGAAGGCGCGGGTGATGAAGAAAGAGAAAACGCGCGGATAATGAACAAAAGGTTGTTCCCTTTGAAATTGCTGCTAGTTATTCGCGCTTTCAGGGGTTACAATTAAGTCACTTGGGGGCGATTTTGGATTCGACAGGATTCACGAAACCCTGGGAGCATGCCGAGGGGCGGTTGGCCTCGTAAAAAGCCGCACAGTTATAGTTGCAAACGACGATAACTACGCTCTAGCAGCTTAGGCTAGCTAGCCATCTGACACAGGTCTCTCAAATGGGCGGTGTATACAGATGGTCATCTTACATTTGATAGCGAGGGAACTCCGTCCGGGGGTGAACCGCGAAACAGTACCGGACTCGCCCGATGAAATCCTGTCTTTCGGAGTTTATTCGGGTTAATTAAAAGAGAGACTAAGCATGTAGTGCCTTGGATGTAGGCTTTCTGGACGCGGGTTCAAGTCCCGCCGCCTCCACCAAATAAAACAAGGGCTTAGCGGAAACGCTAAGCCCTTTTTCTTTTGTGAATGGCGGCAAAAGGGTCATCCGTTTGGATGGCCCTTTTTATTTCGATCTTAATGTGGGTGCTGGACTTAGCCGCGTAGCGGGTTCACGAGCATCGTCAGGAACTAATGCCGAACAGCGCCTGCGCTGGCCCCAACGGGGTGAGCTACAGGGATGTAGCGAATCATCCCGCCGCATGATTTGATAATGTTTCCCAAACCTAGTGAACTACTACCGTTTGCCGTCAGTACCAAACACTGTCGAACCGGTTTTGCCATCCATAAAACCTTAGTGTTCAATACCTCGACATCCAGCTCATGCGTTAACCACATAAAGATGGGTATGACAATCGGCACAGGAATTTTCCTGGTTCCTGATGTCGGTAAAGGTTTTACCACAGCCAAGGCACTGACATTTGATGAGCTTATGCGGCGCTATTATTGGCCCCTTTCTAGCCATACCGGCACCCGAATTGATAGCGTCGAGATTTTGTGTGATGAACTCGCGCTTCTTCGCTAACAGCTCATCTTCACGGGGATGATACAGCCAAAACTTGGCCTCGATACCGGTTTGCAACCTGGCAACAGTCGCCCCAGCACTATAGTGAAATTACACGCCTCAGCGCATCCTCAAAATTCGCAACGTTACTAGAGTGCTGTTCCTTATTCCATATCCTCATGCGGTCTGCCATGCTGAGCCACAGGTCCAACGCGGCGCGATGACCATAGCTATCTTGCTCCGGGTCAACACCATGCAAATATTTATCGGGACAGGAAATCAATTCCTCAATAGAAAAGCGCCCTGCCGCTTTCAGGCTAAAGGGATGGTGCGATTCATATTCGTAGACAGGTATTCTTTGTCCTTGCGCCACCGGCTCCAGCAGTTTGGGGCTAACGAAGGTGCCATACACTACAGCATATTTTCGTAACATGTGCGCTAAGTTTGCCGCCAGGTAACCTCTCGTGTGCCAGTAGAACGCACACTCATAACTCACCAATTCGACACGATAGATAGTGCGCTGGTTTATCTCACCCATCGGAACATAAATCACCAATAAACCAGAGTGTTCTGGGTAGAAACATTTTAACCACTTATTGCGAGCGGGCATGTACAGGGTTGCCCGCACAGGGGTAGTCCTATCGATATTCAAACCTTTAAAATATTCTTCAAAACCCTGGGGGTTTTTATAGAAATTGTGCGGCTCGTAAACCTGCTCACTGGCACAGTACAACCAGTCTTTGTTTACACCAAAGAGCTTGGCAGCTTGTTCAAGCTGACCAGTGGTTAACACCTTAGTGAGTGAGTCAGCGCAGTGGCAATCCGCAATGCTGAGACCATAGCCGAAGAACTCAGGGATTTGGCTTGGTTTTACGCCGTGGGCATTGAATAACGCGAGGAAGCGGCTGGCGGGTGAATCAGGTTCAGGCCGCTTTAGAAATTTGTTAACGTAAAGAGCAACCTTTTCAGCAAACTGCAAGCCGCTGAACAGTTCACTAATCCCTATACTCATCATCACTCCCTGATAAATTAATCCAACAATCTAACTGATTATCAGCTCTTTCACAGCCTACAATAGCCTCTAAAGCTCGTCCGACGTGCAGCTCTGATCATGCAGCCCGTTACAATCCAGATGGACAGCCAAAAAGTAAAACCAGTTCAAAAAGCAACTTCCAATTTTAAGAAACCTTACCCTACCAATCTTGAAAGTTGTGGGTCATTTCGTAGTAATAGGCACCAGCGAGCGACGGACGACAACTCGGCTGTTGGGTTGGTCATTTGCCTTACTTTCGTACGCACCTCTATCAACTTTGCTTTGGCAGCAGGGTTATTACCAGCTGCGCACCGTGTTTTGGCCTTATTGAAGTCCTCAATCAAACCATCCACCTTTTGCCACACCTTGCGGCGCTCTTCTGCAAGTGGGGCATGTTCATTGAGTTTTAGACGCTTCACGGTTTCCTCTACCCGCTGCTGTTCCCAGCCTGAGGTACCGGGTGCAGGCACGACCTTGCCTTCTTCATCAAAGGCGATGAGCGATACATCATCGTCGTCAATGGGGTCGAGTAAATAGCGAGTTTCAGATTCTTCACAGGGTGCTGCATAAGTTGAAAGTAACGAGCTAGGCCCCAAAGGGAACCAGCCGCCCTTTTTGCGATTCCCCACATTACCGCATACACGGAAATTCATATAATCGAAGGCTAACCACCAGTAGCCATCACGTTTTGTACCATCAAGGGCTTTGGCTTCCTTTTTGGGTCGAAAATGCTCGACGTCATAATGTGAATACAGTTCACGCACTTCCGAAAACCAGCACTTGCCACCTGACAGCGCCAGCAACCAAGGTTTTAGCTTTCCCCAGTGATCGCTATGTTTATCAATTTGCTCGTTTCGCTCTTTGATATTTCCAGCCGCATCGAAAGCTGCTAATTCGGCAACAAGTTGATTCGATTTCGCAAGCCATGCGTCCCATTGAGCCTGTGACCAAGGTGCCCAGTTTGGAATGTCGGTGTCGGTGGGCTTTTTATTCTCGAGATCGATAAAAATCATTCTCCGGCCTCCTCACGCAAAATTTCACTAATGATGTCGTCAGCAATGCGATCTTGTTCGGCTTGCTCTTCAGGAGTCAGGGTCGGTTTTCTAAATTTGCGATGTTGTGCCATTTTGCGCACGAACAGGGCGTAGTCCGGGTCGCGGAAATCTGCAGTCGAAAAACCAAGATCAGCCAGCTCGGCTGACAGCCGTGAAAGCTCGGCATCTTCTTCAGCAGTACGAGGCGACTTTACAAACAGCTCATTTCGGCGGAATAAGCGACGTTCGGTTTCAATATCCAAAGTGGATGAGAGGCCAAATAACTCGCTTTTGAGCAAGCCGGTAACCCCCATGCCTTGCGGATGTTCATCGGGTGATTCAATCACTGAACGGTCGCCGTGTTTACGCAGAATATGCACCTGTTCACGTTTAAGGCTGCCCACCATCATTGGGTCGTGGGTGGTGATCAGGATTTGCGATTCGCCTTGTACCAATGAATCTTTCTCGGAACTCAACACGCCTTCTATATCGTCGAAGTAACGTAGCTTCCAGATGGGGTTGAGATGGGTATCGGGCTCATCTAACAAAAATAAACAATGGTCTTCGCGGGTGATACGCATCAAGCCCAGCACAGTGAGCATTTGCAACTCGCCTTCAGAGAGATGGGTAAAGTTGACCTTGCCGCCGTGCTCATCTCGTTTTTTTACCGTGATTCGTACTTCGTCGATCAAATCGCCAATGTAGGCACCTTCGGCGTAGCGGAAGAAGCTGTCGGTTCCCCCAACAAGTTCACCTAACTCTTTTAGTTTCTGCTTGTTGGGTACATACAAGTAGAGTTGCTTTTGTTTTTCGCTGCGACCGCGAAAATCAATTTGTTTACTAGCTTCCTGCTCAATCGGTGCCCAGGCAACTTGCCAGAGCTTTTCTAGGAACTCACTGACCACATTGCCACGGGCATACCAAAAGCGTGGGTCGCCTTCGTTAATTTCCATTTCATCGAATTTACCGCCCCGGCGTTTTTCGCGTAGGCGGTGGGGTTCTTTAAGTACAAATAGCGCAGATTCCAACGACTCGATATGCAGATTATTCAACACCTTTTTAAATACCGGATCGTCTGAGAGCAAACAGGCAAGCAATACTATCTGACTGTGGCCACCACGGCAGTAAAACAGGCGGCGCAGGCGGTCGTCGCCCGCTTGCTTTAATTTGGATTCGCGGCGACGCTTGGCTTCTTCTATTGCGCGAATATCAGTATCGGAGGCGGTGAAGTTTTCCAGCAGGTCTTCAGATAAAACTTCGTCGGTGGTGATTTCCTGACGTTTGTTAAAGCGGCGCTGGTGCTCCTGAAATAGCTGCTCGATGCGCTCATTTCGGCCAGAGTAATAGGCAAATATGTGTGTTGGTAACAGTCGTGGGCCGCGACGCTTATCTTGCTGGACTTTGTCCTGCGGGTCATTTTTAATCAGATACTCTTGGCTAACACGATCACCATCTACCCAAACGTAAGGGCGTTTTTGTTTGGCAGTATCGGCCTCGATGCGCACAACATGCCCGCGAATTTCGTATTCCAATGTGTAATCAAAAGCCGCATCGCGGTCAAGATCCACATCGCGAAACAGGGTGATCAACGCTTCGATTAAGTTCGATTTGCCTGTGCCATTCTGGCCAATCAGCGCATGGCTGCGAATGCGTTTTGCTGAAGTATCGCCAGCTGCATCGGCAGGTGTGCCCGAAGCCGGCTCTAGCTCGGTGGCAAAGTTCACTTCTAAATTTCGCAGGTTACGAAACTGCGGTATGGCTAAATATCGAAGTTGCAAATCAAACCTCCTATTTGATTATTACCTTGGCTACTTGGGCACCGTCAGGATATTTTTTAGGGCTATCTGCAGCATCTTTATCTAAGACATAGCTTGGGTCATCAACCCAGCCGTGGACCACTTCGGTTTTTAACTGGGCGTAAAAGGCATCAATCTCACCGCCAAAACGCTGCCATAAATCTTTGGCGCTCATTTCGCCGTTATGGCGAGCCAAAATCGTGGCCAGCGGGGCCTGAGCTTTTACATCGGGCGGTGTACCCAAACGCACAGGTGCCACCAGTTCAGTTTGTGGGGCTTTCATAGGTTCCTCTTCTTGTTCGATGGCGATGCCGGTGAGGGCGGAGACCGAGCTCGTTACCAAGTTTTCAGCAAGGCGTTGCTTTTTCGATAGCTGTTTCTCAAAGCGATCACATATGCCAAACAGCGCATCGATAATGCTAACAATAGCGTCTTGCTCAGGCTTAGGTGGAACAGGCAGCATCAATGTTTCTACGTCGCGCACATTAATGTGCTTAACCGTCATGCCAACAGCAGACTCTTGTATTCGCCGTTGAAATTCAGGGCTTCTAATTACATAAATCAAGTATCTTTCATTGAGTAAGTCAGTAAACAATCTGATAAGCATGAGCCTTTGGCCAAGGCAAACGATTTGATCAGATGGCACTATCGCAGCTTCCCCCATAGGGGCTTCGCGGGTGAAAAAAATATCATCTGGCTGTGGGGTTTGTAGTGGCATACTAAATTTGGCCACCTGATTAGAGGTGATATCATCACTTCTGTATTTAAACAGGTGACACAATGACAAAGCAAACCAGACCAACATACAGCCCGGAGTTTCGACTCGAGGCAGCA
>NZ_JAAXYH010000005.1 GCF_012911865.1 Shewanella salipaludis | reverse complement strand
CCGAGCGCTGGACACATCCTGTACAGAACTGGAACCTGACCCTGTCACAACTGTCGATCCACTTCGAGGGACGACTGGATGCCCACATAGAGTTATGACAGGCTGACACAGAATATTGAACACCCTCCCAAACCCCGCCGCAGACTCCGCATCGCCTCCGGAATTGCCGCAGGGCGATTGGAGCGCTCTTGATTTAACAAAGAAGGCGTGAGCGAGGCATGGGCGAATATCGCGAAGCAATAAGCTTATGAGCGCGAGGCTGGACAGCCGAGCGGGGAGTGAAGCATAGGGATGTGCTTCGCCGAGCTAGCCTCAGGTGAGCCAGGGGCGAATGAAAATCGGTGATTTTTGAGCTTATGAGCGAGAGGCAGGGACTGCCGAACTGGGATGTTTTACAGGGATGTAAAACGGCGAATATGAGGCGATAGCGAATTTGGCCTTGAGTCCAAGGGGCTTTCAACTCCGCAGGGGCGCCGGGGGATTTCCAAAAGGGGAACAGGCGCTTTTCCCCTTTTGGTCGGGTGTGGGGTGAAGCCCCACGACGTTAATTCCAAACGAAGTTTGGATATGGCTTACCATCCATGGCGATCTGGGATAAGTATATCCATATACAAATCCCCTCCTTCACCATCCATGGCAATCGGGGATAAGTATATCCATATACAAAAAAGCGAGCCCTAAGGCTCGCTTTTCAATGCATCAAACATCAGCGACGAATAATGCTTATTCGTAGTCTTCCATGGGGGCACAACTACACATCAAGTTGCGATCGCCATAGACGTCATCGATACGGTTGACGGTCGGCCAGAACTTGTTGGCACGCACTGCCGCCGACGGGAACACGGCCACTTCACGGCTGTAGGGACGCGAGTCGAACTCGGGATCCATTATGTCTGCCATGGTATGAGGCGCATTATGCAGCGGGTTGTTGTCCGCTGGCCATTCACCCGACTCGACTCTGGCGATCTCGCCGCGGATCGCCACCATGGCCGCGATGAACCTGTCCAGCTCGACCTTGGACTCGGACTCGGTCGGCTCGATCATCAGGGTACCTGCGACCGGGAAGCTCATGGTAGGGGCATGGTAGCCATAGTCGTTCAGACGCTTGGCGACATCCATTTCGGTCACGCCCGAGGTTTCCTTCAATGGACGCAGATCTATGATGCACTCGTGAGCGACACGATCGTTGCGGCCGCGGAATAGCACAGGGTAATGCTCGGACAGCTTCTTCATCATATAGTTGGCATTCAGCAACGCCACCTGGGTCGACTGCTTCAGCCCATTCAAGCCCAGCAGCTTGATGTACATCCAGCTGATAGGCAGGATGCCGGCGCTGCCGAAAGGTGCCGCCGATATCGCGCCGTTGTTGTCGCTGCCAAGGCCTGGCTTGACGATCACGTGACCGGCAATGAAGGGGGTCAGATGGGCTTTGACGCCGATTGGGCCCATGCCTGGACCACCGCCGCCGTGGGGAATGGCGAAGGTCTTGTGCAGGTTGAGGTGCGACACGTCGGCGCCTATGATGCCGGGTGAAGTCAAGCCAACCTGGGCGTTCATGTTGGCACCATCCAGGTACACCTGACCACCGTATTGGTGAATGATGTCACAGATCTCGCGGATGGATTCTTCGTACACACCGTGGGTCGATGGGTAGGTGATCATGATGCACGACAGGTTGTCGGCCAGCTCGGCGGCCTTGGCCTTGAGATCTTCCAGATCCACGTTGCCTTGCTTGTCACAGGCGGTCACGACCACCTTCATGCCGGCCAGCTGGGCCGATGCAGGGTTGGTGCCGTGGGCAGACTGAGGAATGAGGCAGATGTCTCTGTGGGCTTCACCACGGGACTCGTGATACTTCTTGATCGCCAGCAGACCCGCGTACTCGCCCTGTGAGCCTGAGTTAGGCTGCATGCAGACGGCATCGTAACCCGTGATTTCCACCAACCAGCTCGACAGCTCGCCGATCATCTGGGTGTAACCCTGAGCCTGATCCAGCGGGCAGAAAGGATGCATGTTGGCAAACTCGGGCCAGCTCACTGGGATCATTTCCACCGCGGCGTTGAGCTTCATGGTGCAAGAACCCAGGGAGATCATCGAGTGGTTCAGCGCCAGATCTTTGTTCTCCAGGCGCTTGATGTAGCGCATCATCTCGGTTTCGCTCTGATAGCGATTGAAGGTCGGGTGCACCAGGATAGCATCCTGACGTACCAGGGCCGCCGGGATGGAAGTGCTGTCTGCCGCAACCAGCTGGGCATCTATGGCCGCCACGTCCAGGCCATGACCCGCACCCAGGATAACATCGAACAGTTGCGCCACATCGCTGCGCAGTGTGGTCTCATCCAGGCTCACACCCAGGATGCCGTCGGCATCGATACGCAGGTTCAGCTCGGCCGCCAGTGCGCGGGCGGCGATGGCATCGACATCGGCGCCTTTAATGGAGATAGTATCGAACCAGGTGTCGTTAACCAGCTGCAGGCCCTTGGCCTTGAGGCCGGCCGCCAGAATGTCTGTCAGACGATTGATGCGCGAGGCTATGGTCTTCAGGCCTTGAGGACCATGGAATACCGCGTAGAAGGAGGCCATGTTGGCCAGCAGAATTTGCGCGGTACAGATGTTGGAGTTGGCTTTCTCGCGGCGGATGTGCTGCTCGCGGGTCTGCATCGCCATCCGCAGGGCCTGGTTGCCACGGCTGTCCTTGGACACGCCTATGATGCGGCCCGGCATGGAACGCTTATGCTCGTCGCGGGCAACAAAGAAGGCCGCATGTGGGCCACCGAAGCCCATGGGAACGCCGAAACGTTGGGTACTGCCGAAGACCACGTCTGCGCCCATGGCGCCGGGTGACTTGAGCAACACCAGTGACATGATGTCGGCCGCCACTGACACTATGACGTTCTTGGCGCGCAGCTCGACGAACAGCTCGCTGAAGTCGGTGATTTGACCGAATTTATTGGTGTACTGGAACAAGGCACCGAACAACTCATGGTTCACGGCATCGCTCGCAGGCCCTACGACAACCTCGAATCCGAAACACTCGGCACGGGTCTTGATCACGTCCAGCGTCTGGGGGAACACGTCGTCGGCAACGAAGAAGGCATTGGCCTTCTTGGCTTTGGAAACCCGCTTGGCCATGGCCATGGCTTCGGCGGCAGCCGTCGCTTCGTCGAGCAACGAGGCCGAGGCCAGCTCCAACCCAGTCAGATCCATGGACACTTGCTGGAAGTTCAGAATGGCTTCCAGACGGCCCTGGGCTATCTCAGGCTGGTAGGGAGTGTACGCCGTATACCAACCCGGATTTTCCAGCACGTTGCGCAGGATCACATTCGGCACCTGGGTACCATAGTAGCCCATGCCTATGTAGCTCTTGAACACCTTGTTCTTCTTCGCCAACTCACGGATATAAGCTATGCCTTCGGCTTCGTTGCACGAGGCATCCAGGCTGAGCTCCTGTTGCAGGCGAATCGCGCCGGGAACGATTTGATCCGTCAGATCCTCCAGCGATTCGGCACCAACGAAGTTGAGCATGTCCTGCTGTTGGCCACTGTCGGGTCCGATATGACGGCTGAGAAATAGGTCGTGCTGCTCTAACTGAGTGAGGGTTTGCTTGGTCATGATAAACCTTGTTCCAGATTTGCCGCTATTCGGCCAAGTGTAGGGCGGCCGATTAGCGGTCTAAGTTGTCGTAATACCTGATGTAAAACAAACGAAGCCCCGAGAGGGGCTTCGTTTTTATCACGAATTAATCTTCGTCGATGACGGCTTGATAGCCTTCGGCATCGAGCAGCGCCTCGACTTCGGTTTCGTCGGAAGGCATGACACGGAAGAACCAGCCATCTCCGTAGGCGTCGCTGTTGACCAGCTCTGGCGAGTCTTCCAGTGCTTCGTTAACCGCAACGACTTCACCCGAAATAGGGGCGTAGATGTCGGATGCGGCCTTGACTGATTCGGCTACGGCGCAATCTTCACCGGCGCTGACGGTATCGCCCACTTCCGGCAATTCCACAAACACCATGTCACCCAGCAGTTCCTGGGCGTGCTCCGTGATACCTACTGTGTAGCTGCCGTCGTCTTCCAGGCGGATCCATTCATGGGAAGAGGCGTATTTCAGTTCAGTCGGAATGTTGCTCATTGTTCTTGTTCCTTGTTCCGTTTTTTTTAGAATGCTTGTTTACCATTGCGTACAAAGTTGGGTGCCACGACTCTGACGGCGACACGCTTCTTACGCATTTCGACTTCGGCGGTCTCACCGATACCCATAGGGACACGCGCCATGGCAATAGAATAGCCCAATGTTGGCGAGAATGTACCACTGGTGATCTTACCTTGCTGCTCGACGCCGTTGGCGTCGGTGAAAAATACCGGCATATCGTGACGCAATACACCCTTCTCTTCCATTACCAGGCCAACCAGTTGTTCGGTACCCGCGGCTTTCAGTGCGGTTAAGGCTTCACGGCCGATGAAGTCACGATCGCTCGGCTCCCAGGCTATGGTCCAGCCCATGTTGGCCGCCAGCGGGTTAACGCTTTCGTCCATGTCCAGGCCGTAGAGGTTCATGCCGGCTTCCAGACGCAGGGTATCGCGGGCGCCCAGACCACAGGGCTTAACCCCGACGTCCAACAGTGCCTGCCACAGATCTGCGGCCTCGGCTTCTGGGACTATGATTTCGTAGCCTGTCTCACCCGTATAACCTGTGGTGGCGATGAACAGTGAACCGGCCTGGATGCCGAAGAAAGGTTTCATGCCTTCGATGGCGGCGTTTTGCTCGGCGCTGAAGACCTTGGCGGCCTTGGCCTTGGCATTGGGGCCCTGGACGGCGATCATCGCCAGCTCGGGACGTTCTGTGACTGTGACGTCGAAGTCGGCCGATTGCTTGGCAATCCAGGCCAGATCTTTTTCACGGGTGGCGGAGTTAACCACCACACGGTAATGAGTGTCGCTCAGGTAGTAGGTGATGAGATCGTCGATCACCCCGGCATCGTGATCCAACATGCCGCCGTACAATGCCTTACCCGGAACCTTAAGCTTGGCTACGTCGTTGGCCAGCAGCTTACGCAAGAATGCACAGGCGTCGGTGCCGGTCACATCAACCACTGTCATATGGGAAACGTCGAACATGCCGGCATCCTGACGGACGGCATTATGCTCTTCGATCTGTGAACCATAGTTGAGGGGCATATCCCAACCATGGAAATCAACCATTTTGGCGTTAGATTCCAAATGCTTGTTAAATAGAACAGTTTTATTAGCCATTGTTATCCCTTTTTTGGGGCCTTTTACAGGTCTGTACCTGGCGTAGGGTATTGCATTACCAGGCTATGATACATAGATAAAATGCGGCCGAATTATACCTTGGCATGACAGTTTGTATACAAGAGAATTTTCTAATCCGAACAGTTTAAGGATTAGCTTTTCTAATCCTAAGGTGTAATTTTTTTACAGCCGAAAGCCGGTTTATGCCCAAATAAGCGCCAAATCCGCTGTTTTGGCCGATTTCACTTACATAAAGCTAACGATCCGCCTGGCAGAGTCGAGGCAAGCTCAGCTTATTGCCCATGGCCTGCTGGATGAACACTGTTTTCAGCCCAGGGACATTATCCACCAGGTTCAGGCCCAGATCCCTGACGGCGCGTTTGAGCGGATTGCCGCCGGCGAACAGCCGCTTGAAGCCCTCCATTGCCGCGATCATCTCCAGGGCATCGGCCTTGCGCCAGCGCTCCAGGGCACGCAGGTTGGCATACTGGCCTATGTCCTTGCCCTCCTGCGCCAGCTCGCTCACCACTTCTATTATGCTGGCCGCATCGAGGAAGCCCAGATTGACCCCCTGGCCGGCCAATGGATGTATGGTATGGGCGGCGTCCCCCGCCAACAGCAACCTGTGGCGGGCAAAATGCCTGGCGTAACGCATCCGCAGCGGGAAGCTCTGCACCTCGCTCTCCAACCGGCAGAGCCCCAACCTGCCATCGAAGGCGGCGGTCAGGCTGCGGGAGAACTGCTCGGGTTCCAGGGCCAACAGCTCGTTGGCTCTGGCTGGGGGGACTGACCAGACGATGGAGCAGAGGTTATCCCGATACAGGGGCAAGAAGGCCAGGGTCCCCTCTTCGAGGAAGACTTGCCGCGCCGTGGCGCCATGGGGCAGTTCTGTGCTTATGGTGGCGACCAGGGCGTGATGGCCATAGTCCCAGAAGGTCAAGGGGATCTTGCATTGCTCCCGCACCCAGGAATTGGCGCCATCGGCACCTATCACCAGCGCGGCGCTGAGATTGTCGCCGTTGGCGAGCGTCAGCCAGGCCTCGCGCTCACCGAAGGCGATGCGTTCCAAGCGCTGATTTTCCAGATAACTTATCTTGTCCTGCTCGGCCACACACTTGGCGAGGGCGAAGCTGATGGCATCGTTCTCTATGATGGTGCCCAGATGCTGCTCGCTGAGCTGCCTGGCATCGAAGCCTATCTTGCCCAGGCCGCCCTGATCCCACACCTGCATCTTGCGGTAAGGCGCCAGCCGGGCCGGGTCCAAATGCTGCCAGGCCCCCAGGTGCTCGAGCAGATTCTGGCTCGCCTTGTTGATGGCGCTCACCCTCAGTCGCGGCTCGCCCGTGACTTCCCGGGTCTGACCGGCATCTATGACCACCACCTTGAGATCGGCCTGCGCCAGCCCCAGGGCGGTCGCCAGACCAACCATGCCGCCACCGACAATGGCAACATCATAGTTTTGGGTATTAAACATAAGCATATCCTTCACTAAGGCCATGGGTAGCGGCCAGATTAACGCCGTCCGGCATCAGCGCCATCCCATGGCTTTGCGGGCAACGGGGAGCTTGAGCGGCGGGAACCAGGACAATAACCTGAGCCCCAGGCTGCGACCGGCCACCAGCGGCCAATGTTGATTGGAGAAACCGCGCACCAGAAATTCGATATTGGTGATCGTCTCCCGCCTGTCCGTCTCGCGCAGTGCCAGGTAAGAGTGCAGGGTCGCGGCGGCGCCTATGTCCTGGCCCCGAGCCAGCGCCTCCTCCAGCACTTCCAGCAGGCAGACCAGATCCCTCAGCCCCAGATTGAACCCCTGGCCGGCGATGGGATGCAGCGTCTGGGCGGCATTGCCGATGAAGACACACCTGTGGAAGATGGGTCTTGGCATGTAGGACAGGCATAGGGGGTAAGAGTGGCGACTGCCGACATCGACGAAGCGCCCGGCGCGGTAGCCGAAGGCCTGTTGCAGCGCCTGCAGGAACTCGGCCTTGGGGGCAGACTTGAGCATGGCGGCCTGCCCGGCTTCGAGCGCCCATACCAATGACAACCTCGCCTGGCCCTGGCTGTCGCCCATGGGCAGCAATGCCAGCGGACCGGTGGCGGTGAAGCGCTCAAAGGCCCATGACTCATGGGGTTTATCCGTGATGATGTTGGCGACCAGGGCCGTCTGGCCGAAATCTATCTGGGTCAGAGGTTGCCCCAGGGACTGACGCACGGGGGAATGGATCCCATCGGCGGCGACCACCAAACGGGCACGCAGCCGCTGTTGATTATCCAGGGTGAGCAGATGGCCGTCGGCCTCTGGCGCTACGCCTGTCAGCTTGGCCGGGCAATGGAGCTGGACCCGGCTGTGACGCAGGGCATCGAACAACACCCGCCCCACCCGCTCCAGTTCGACCACTTGCCCCAGGGCATCGAGGTGGAATTGGCTGGCATTGAGCTCTGTCATGCCCAGGTGGCCACGATCTGAGATATGGATGTTGCTTATCTTGGTGCCGAGTTCCGCCAGCAGTGGCCAGAGCCCGAGGCGGCGCAATTCGAAGATGGAACCCTGAGCGATGGCGATGGAGCGGGCATCGAACCCTGGATGCGCCTCTCCCGGGGCCTGGGCCTCGATGAGGGCTATGCTCAGGGGACGTCCCTTGGCGGCCAACCGTGCCAGACCCAGTGCCAGGGTGGCTCCTGTCATGGCTCCGCCAACGATGGCTATATCGACCTCAGCTACCTGGGTCTCAGTCTGGATACTTGCGCTCATGGGCTCTCTTCGAACAGGGTGTCAGCCGTTGACCTGATGAAATGCGGTACTGAAGCTCAGTGCAGTACAGTGGATGCTTCCGTGTCGTCCAGTGGCAATTCCGGACCGAACTCGGAATAACAGAGGATCGCCGCCATGCGCACAAACTCGGCCAGCTCAGTGTAGGCCCGCTCGGATTCCTGATCGTCCGAGACATCGAACTCGACCTGAGCTATCTCGGCCAGATCTTTGATCGCCTCACGCACATCCGCCGAAGCCTGGTTCAGCTTGGGCTGGATGATCGCCAAGCCGGTCAGGAAGCTTTGCACCCAGAGCGACAGGGCTTCGACTCTCATGGTCAGCGGCTCTTCCTCTTCCGGCAACAGCGGGGTAAAACCAAACTCGAAGTCCACCAGCCGGGTCACAGTGTCCTGATATAACTCGGCCACCAGCCGATGCAGTTCCTGCGGCAGGGGTTGACCGTCGTTCATCAACTCCAGCAATGGCTTGACCCAGGCTTCGGCTCTCTGCTCTACCCCGCCACAGATGAGCCCCACCAGGGCCCCATGAACTTCCACCGGATGTTGACCTATATCGGCTGCGGCCAGGGCGGCCAACAGACGTTCGATACATAACGAAGGAGGGATTGCCATTTTAGGATTCCAATCAATGCTTTTCTAGCTGCAATGCTAGCAGAGATGGCGGCTTCCACCAAGGCTCACAAGGAGATTATCGACAATTCCACCCCGGGATCCGAATAAGCCGTGATGCAGCTCAAATACTGGCGAATAAGGCTGGCCGGCGCCGGCAATCTGGCTTAGGGTTAACGGCATACGGCTGATCCTGTGGCAGGTCTGTGTTAACAGCGAGCGCAAGATATGTTGCAACCTGACACTCACGGCCCCATGCAAATGCTCATACAAGCAGCAAACGCCGGGCTTAAGGCCCTCTGGTCCCCGCCGGCGCCTTGCACTTTTAATATTGGCCCTATATAGTCCGCCCATAGAGGCCAATAAAAGGATACTGCCGAGCATGAGTAACAGCGCTGTCGATATTACCCTGCTGGGGCGCACCTACTCTATCGCTTGTCCCAAGGGACAAGAGAATGCATTGAGGGTAGTGGCTCAAGGCGTCGAGCAACAGCTGAGTTCGGTGAAGGCAAAAACCAATAGCCTGAGCCGGGAAGAAATTGCTATCATGGCCGCATTAAATATCGGCTATGAATTGTACGAAGAAAAGCAAAAAAACCAACAGTATATGCAGCAGATGGACGAGAGGATAGGCTTGTTGCAATCCACACTCGAGCACGCACTGGTTGAGCGCAGCGTCCAGGAGGATTAGACTGTACTTGCAGAGTCAGTCGACCAGGTTGGACTCTCGTGGCCTTGGCCAAGGTAATGAAAAAGTACCTGAAACTTTACTGAAAAACCGTTTTTTTGCTCCCTGGGATATGCGCCAGCCGGTAATGTCCCTGTGCCGATAATTTATATCCAAGGGTGAATGTTTTACTGACATTGAGCATGCTCGGCTCGTACCGAGAAGCCTTAGGAAGTAATCACTTACCCGCCTTGAACCTACGGTTCAAGGGCTACACCGGCAGCGGTATCCTGGGGAGCATCCTAATTATGACCCGCGTGACAGCTAAGTCCGACCCGTCAACAGCGACCATGGCACAGCCTTTCGAGCTGACGCAATTCAATCCAGCCCAAGACCGCAGCGCGATCCGCAACCAGATCCGCGCGCTTCGGCACCAATTATCCCCACAGCAACAAACCCAGGCCGCCAAAGCCGCCATGGCACAGATGCTCACTCAGCTGAGGGCACTGCAACCGACCAAGGTCGGCCTGTACCTGACCAACGACAGTGAGCTGGATACCCAGCCCCTATTCCAGGCATTGTGGCGCCTCAATATCGATACCTATCTGCCCAGGCTGCACCCTTTCAACCGGGGACAATTGATTTTCCTGCATTATCGACAGGGCACCCGCATGTTCCCCAACCGCTATGGCATAGATGAGCCTAAACTGGACATCAGAAACCTGTTGCCGACCGAGCAACTGGATCTGGTGATCACCCCCCTGGTGGCCTTCGATGAACTGGGCAATCGTATGGGAATGGGCGGTGGCTTTTACGACCGCACCCTGGCGCATTGGCAAACGGCAGGCAAGCCGCTGCCCATAGGCTATGCCCATGACTGTCAGGCGGTGCCCAGCTTGCCCTGCGAGCACTGGGACGTGCCTTTGGCCATGATAGTCACCCCAAGCAGGGTATTGCGCTTCGGCTCAGAGACCCTGGCCCAGGGTTAACCCCGCCATGGCTGCAGCCGGCATCACTTGAGGTGGCGGCCGCCATCGACGGCGAAACTCCGTCCCGTGACATAGCGACTGCCGAGCAGGTAATCGACCAGGTTGAGGATTTCGGCTTCGCCGGCTTCCCTTGGCAATATCGCCTTGGCCATCGCCTTTTGCCGATAGGCGGCATCGTCGCCCTCGTTGAACAAGATCAATGCCGGCGCTATCGAATTGACCTTCACCTGAGGCGCCAACTTGGCGGCGAACGACAGGGTCATGTTATGCAATGCCGCCTTGCTGGCGGCATAGGCTATGTGTTTCTGGCTGCCCTTCTCGGCAACATAATCTGTCAGGTGGATGATATCGGCGGCGCCTATCCCGTCGGCTGCCGCGGCCTTGAGATTATCGGCCAATGCCAGATTGATCTGGTAAGGGGCACTGGCATGCACCAGCATCATATGCGCCATGGTCTGCGCCGCGCTCCCCCCTGAATCATCCGCCAGCCAGTCGGAGGCGTTGTGAATGATGCCCCTGAGGCTGGGATGGCGCCCCTTGATGTGCGACAGCAGCCGCTGCAACTGCGGCTCATCGGCCAGGTCACAGGGATAGAGTTCGGCTCCCTGCGCTTTGAGCCCCACGAGGCTGGGATAATCGCGCCTGTAGGTGCCTATCACCCCATAACCTTGGGTGAGCAGGTGGCTGGCCATGGCATGGCCGATGCGCTTCCCCACACCCGTGATAAGAATTATGCCTTTCATCTTGCTCCTCAATGACCGGGCGTCATGCCTGTCACCATGATAATGTTAACTATATAAGCCCCATCAGGATAACGCCTCAGCACGGCCCCTCACAGGCATGGCTTGAGCCAGGTTGCAGGTGGCGTTATCCCATAAAAAAAGCGAAGCCTGAGCTTCGCTTTTTTCATTCCGGACGGGGATTACTTGACGAATTCCACACCCAGTTTGATATCGGCTTTCAGCGTGTCCAGCATGGCATCACGGGCATTGGCCTCAAACTCGCTGACCTCACCGTAAGGCAATACTTTCTCAACGCCATTCTTACCCAGCAACACAGGTTGGGCGAAGAAGTCGGCGTGCTCGCTGCCACCGTCGACATAGGCACATTCGACCACGTTGGCTTCGCCTTGCAGACCGCGCACCAGAGACAGACCGAAACGACATGCAGCTTGACCCATGGACAGAGTCGCGCTGCCGCCACCGGCTTTGGCTTCGACCACTTCGGTACCGGCATTCTGGATGCGAGTAGTCATGGCGGCAACTTCTTCGTCGCTGAAGCTCACGCCTTCGACCTGAGACAACAACGGCAGAATGGTCACGCCGCTGTGGCCACCTATGACATTCACCTTCACGTCAGCCACGTTCAGGCCTTTCAATTCGGCGATGAAGGTTTCTGAGCGGATCACGTCGAGGGTGGTCACACCGAACAGACGGTTCTTGTCATAGACGCCGGCTTTTTTCAGCACTTCGGCGGCAATCGCCACTGTGGTGTTAACCGGGTTGGTGATGACACCGATCAGCGCCTTGGGACACGTCGCGGCCACTTTCTCGATCAGGTTGCGGACTATGCCGGCATTGATGTTAAACAGATCCGAACGATCCATGCCTGGCTTGCGGGCAACACCGGCAGAGATCAATACTACGTCGGCACCCACCAGGGCTGGTGTTGGGTCTTCACCGGCGAAACCTTTGACTTCAACGGCGGTCGGTATGTGGCTCAAATCCACCGCAACACCCGGAGTGACCGGGGCGATATCATAGAGAGACAGTTGTGAACCCGCAGGCAGTTGAGTTTTTAACAGTAGGGCGAGTGCCTGGCCGATACCACCGGCAGCACCAAGTACAGCAACTTTCATAATTATCTCCGTCGATTCTCGGATTAGGTGTGACATAGATCTATTTTAATGATGGCGCCACATTACTGCAAAGGCAGGATAATTTCAATTATCCCTTGGTCTTAAGGGGAAAGTTTCCTGTACACCGCCAGCCGGGTTTGAGGCTGGGTCCGACGGGCCCGGGCGGCCCGCCAGGGGGAACAAGGCTCACACCAAATCGGGCAATGCATTTTTATTCATGGGTTTCGAATATTCGTTGACTTGATGGTGAATATTATTCAAGATGAGGGAGTTTTTTTGAATAATAACGAATAAGAAATTACCCATGACCAAGAATCAAGATGACCTCGTCAGGATCTTTAAATCTATCCTGAAAGAAGAGCGCTTCGGCTCCCAGAGCGAGATAGTCACAGCGCTGCAGGCCGAAGGCTTCAGCAACATCAACCAGTCTAAAGTCTCACGCATGCTGAGTAAGTTCGGCGCCGTGCGCACCCGCAACGCCAAGCAGGAAATGGTCTATTGTCTGCCCGCCGAACTCGGGGTCCCCACCGCAGGCAGCCCCCTGAAGAACCTGGTGCTGGATGTGGATCACAACCAGGCCATGATAGTGGTACGCACCAGTCCCGGCGCCGCCCAACTCATCGCCCGTCTGCTGGACTCCATAGGCAAGCCCGAAGGCATACTGGGCACCATAGCCGGCGACGATACCATCTTCCTCTGTCCTTCGAGCATCCACGACATAGAAGACACGCTGGAAACCATCAAGTCGCTGTTCAACTACGCCGAATAATCCCCGGTTGCAATAGAAAAACGGCTCACTTCAGTGAGCCGTTTTTTTCTGTACAGGCCACGCCGGCCCCAGGCTAATAGGCGACGCTGATGCGCTGCCCCGGATATTGCGCCGCTTCGGCCTCATCCAGCATGGCTCTGGCATAGTCTGTGACTGAAATGCGACTCTTGCCGCTGGCATCGGTGAAGAAGCTATCGCCACCGATACGATAGTCGCCTTCACGCTCACCCGGATATATCTCGGCCGCCGGGCTGACGAAGGTCCAATCGACCCCGCTGTCACTCTTCCTGAAGACCTCAAGCGCCTCCCCCTGGGCCAATGCCTCCGCCCTGTAGGCCTCGGGGAAGTCGGGCGACGATACCAGCGTCACCCCGGGTGCCACTTCCAGGCTGCCGGCACCGCCAACCCACAGCAGACGCCGGACTCCGGCATTGGGCAGCGCCTCAAGCAGCCGCGCCGCCGTTTGGGCGACTATGGCATGATCCTGCTGCGCCCGGCCACCGACAGCCGCTATGACGGCATCGACACCGGCGAACACCTGCGGCGCCAGCGGCAGCCGATTCAGATCCAGGCTTCTCACCTCGACCCCGTCCTGCTGCAGCTTGGCCGGATCCCGTACCAGCGCCACCACCTCATGGCCACGGCGCTTGGCCTCCTGCAATATATTGCCGCCAATCCAGCCCGTTGCCCCTAAAATTGCCAGTTTCATTGTTTGCCTCACTCAGATGATTAACATTGCAGCCAGTTTACTTGCGGCAATTCACGTGATAAACATCGGTATATGAGCAATATTGTCTCAATTTGAGATACCAATAAGGGCACATCCGGGCAAAATGGAAAAGATAACGGCGATCCGCAGTTTCGTCGAAGTGGCCAACTGCGGCAGCTTCACCCGCGCGGCCGATAACCTGGCACTCAGTCGCTTGCAGGTCTCCCGTCATGTCAAAGAGATAGAGCATTGGCTCAGCCAGCGCTTGCTGCACCGCACCACCCGCAGCGTCAGCCTGACATTGCAGGGAGAAGAAGCGCTGCAATACTGTCAACGTATCCTGGCCGAAGTCGCGGCGATGGAGAGTCGTGCCCACAGCCATAATACCGAACTTGTGGGTACCATACGTATTGCGACGCCCATAGGCCTGGGCCAGCACAGCCTGTATGAGGTGGTCGATGCTTTCATCCAATTGCACTCCAAGGTCAAGATACAATTGCTGATGTCGGACAGTTTCGTACAACTGGTGGGGGAGCGGGTGGACGTGGCACTGAGGTTCACCGAACAACCCGATGACAGCCTGATTGCCAGGCGCCTGATGGCGATAGACAATGTGCTCTGCGCCGCGCCGGCCTACCTAGCCAGGGTGCCTGACATAGCCACCCCGGAGGATCTGCTGGCACACAATTGCCTGCTGCACAGCAGCCAACCTGGCTGGCTGCTGCTGAAGGGCCAGCAGCATAAACAGCTCAGGCTCAGCGGCAACCTGCAGGCCAACGACATGGGAGTACTGGTCGGCGCCGCGCTGCGCGGACGCGGCATCGTCTGTCTGCCGGCCGATCTCGCCAATCCCTATCTGGCCGACGGCCGACTGGTGGAAGTGCTGCCCGAATATACCGCCCCGGGCAAGAGCCTGTGGGCCGTGTATCTGTCACGCAGTTACCAACAGAGCCTGGTGCGGGCCTTCATCGACTTTATCGCCGGGAAGTGGCAACAGGACATAAGGAAATGGCGAGCGCCCTGAGGCGCAAAGCCGCCGGCAGGTTAGCGGCTAAGCATCGGACTGCAGCATGAAATCCAATGAAGGGACGAAGAAGGACGAGCCGGTCAGGGCCCGGGTGAAGTGCAGCAGGTGATCATGATGACCCGCGTCATCCCCGAATACCATGCTGTGGAGCATCTTCTCGAAATGCTCTGGGGTGCGGCAGACGGAGATAAACATCAGCCCCTGCTCCTTTACCGTGCCATAGGGCATGCTCTGGCGCAGGATTTCCATGGCGCTGCCATCCGCATGCTTGAGATTCACCCTCTTGGTATGGCTGGTGAGCGGCTTATCCGCCGAGGCATATTCGATATCGTCCAGCTTGGTGCGGCCAAACACATCTTCCTGCTGTTTCAGCGGCAGTCTATGCCACTTGGCCAGATTGTGGGCAAATTTCTGCACATGCACATAACTGCCGCCCTGAAACTCGCTGTCCTCCTGGCCCACCAGCGCCACCTGCTGGCGGTGACGTCCTCTGGGATTCTCAGTGCCATCGACGAAGCCGGTCAGATCCCGGCTATCCATGAAGCGAAAGCCGCGCTCCTCTTCGATAAGCTCGACCAGATCTTCGAACATCTGACTGACCTCGTTCGCCACCAGATGCAGTATGTCGAACCTGTCGCAGCGCAGATGGACGAAGAGATCATACTCTATCGCCGGGGCATCGCGATTGCCTTCCTGCATGGCGGGAAAGGGTTTGAGCAGCGCCGGTCTGGCATCCGGATAGAGGCTATCCCAGTAGTTGGCGCCTATTGCCAGGAAGCCATTGAAGGCACTGTCAGTATATTGATCTGTCAGTTCATAGATATATTGGGCCACATTGGCAACACAGGGACGCAATTGAGCTTCAACAGCCTCGTTGGCATTAAACATCAAATAGACGCTATGCAAATTCCCTTCGGCACACACACCCAACTGTTCACGCGGCATATCCTGAGTACCCATAGTTAACTGACCTTCCTATCCATCATTTTCGACCTCAATGGCTGCAACTTTAACTCAAAATAACATTTACTTGTGTATCTGCAGCCAGAAGATGTTTTTTTGTGCAGGAAGACGGTAAGCGTCATCCCCGGGCCAGCGTCCCCCCGAGCGGGCAATTCATCCAGACTCAACTAAAATAAGACCAGTATTTAACGTCACTCGCATCATGCCAGAGGCAGACATGACTGGAATATTGCTCATCTTAGCCACGCTGTTCGTTGTACTCTTCCTGTTCAGGCATAGGCTGCCCTGGTATCGCGCCGCCCGTCACCCCAGAGGCGACTCGGAGGCCAGGCTGAAAATAAGCCCCTTTCACAGTGTCAGCCTGATGTCCGAAGATCTCTGTTGCCAGGCAACCCAAGATCTCAAAGGCAAAAGATTCCTGGCCAGGGAGGCACCCCACTTACCGCTCGACGGCTGCGATCGCCGCGATTGTCACTGTCATTATGTCCATCATGATGACAGGCGCAACAGGGATAAAAACCGCCGCACGGCATCCAACGTCAGCCAGCAACTCTTCGGCGTCTTCGGTGAGCAGGAACGCCGCCACCGGCGGGGCCGGCGCAGCAGCGACCTTCAACTCGCATCCGGACGGGTCTGAGTGAACATGGCCTGGGTCTGCACCCGCGCCAACCAAGCCGCCAACGACGGCGCCTGAGTGCGCCATGGCAACTGAGGGTGGCGAAAGTCCAGGTATTCGAACAGGCAGACCAGCAACAACTGACGGGCACTGAGCCTGGTTTCGGCTTCTATGCCCAGCAGCTCCAACTGCATCACCCCGCGCATGATGGCCTGTTCATAACGGCCGGTCCAGAAGGGGGACCTGACCCCTTCCTCCTCGCGCATCTGCTCCTGTCGCAGGCCGACGGCGCTGTCGAGTATTCCCTTGATCAGGGAAAACTGGCATTGCTGCGCCCAGTCGCCCGTCGCCGGGCCAAAGAGTCGCTGTTGTCCATATTCGGCGTCCAGATAACGGGCGATCACTTCGCTGTCGAACAGGCTGGTGCCGTCATCCAGGAGCAGGCAGGGGATCTGTGCCAGGGGATTGGCCGCCAGCAGCGCCGGACTGTTGTCGAAGGGGTTCACAAGTACCGGCACTATGTTTTCAATCCCCAGGGCGTGGATCAGCGTCCTGACGAAACGGGCATAGGGTGAAGCAAGGGAATAGAATAATTGCATCAGATGTTCCTCGGCTGAAACCGGCTCTCGCCGTTGGTGCTCGACACAGAGCAGGCTACCAATATTTCTCGACTGTGATTTGTCCGGGTGCCCGGCGCAAGTTTTTCTGTAGGCCCCTATCCTTAAGGATACGCTGCGCATCCGAGACCATCTCAGGATTACCACAGATCATCACCTGTGAATCCGTGGCCGAGAGTGTCAGACCTGCGACGGCTTCAATCCGGCCATCCTCCAGGCCGGCCGTGATACGGCAATCCAGGGCGCCGGCCAGCCGCTGACGGGTAACGCAGGGAATATAAATGAACTGCTCGGGATAACGTTGTTGCAATTGTCGGATCTTGTCAAGATAGGCCAGATCGTCGCTGTGGCGTACCCCATAGACCAGCACCACCTTCTCGAATCTCTGCCAGGGCTCGTCCGTGTCCATCATGGAGATGAAGGGGCCGACGGCTGTGCCCGTCGCCAAAAACCAGAGATGCTTGCCTTGTTCCTCGCCCCTTGGGATCTCGGCCAGGGTCATGAAACCCGCGGCCTGGGTGGAGACCTGGATCTCATCCCCCACTACCAGGGTATGCAACTTGGGAGACAAGGCCCCTTCCTCGACCGCCACGGCCAGGACTTCGACATAGGCTGTGCCCGGTGGATTCACCAGGGAATAGGCGCGGGCAATCCGCTTATCGTCCTGTCTTTCGCTGAGTTTAATGAATTGTCCGGCGATGAAGGGGGCCACTTCGGCGGCGATCCGCAGCGAGAACAATTTATCGTTCCAGTCGACTCTCTCTATGATCTTACCTGTTGTCCACATAGATTCCCCGGCTAATACTCATTCGATTTCCTTAGCATAAGGCTTTATGACGACAACAAAAACCCCTAATAAGCAGGGGTTTGAATATAGCTCCTCGATGCGGGTCGCGACCGCTAAGCCTCAGGAGTAGCGGCTGCGGCGTCATCGCCCGGGCTGAGGCGTTCCCTGAATGCCTGCAAGCCTTGCTGCACCAGATCATAGGTCTGGTCCACACCGTCGGCAATGTCCCCCTGCAACACTTTCAGGCCACCGAGAATATCCCTGGCATCACCGAAGCCCTGCTCTATGGCGCCCCCTATGACAGACATGAAGCTCTCCAATTGCTCATCCTGGCTCATGTCGCCGTGTTGCTGCTGGTGCAAGGGGAAGAACTGAGTCGCAAAACTGACGATGCGCTCCGCCGTCGCCTCGGGAGAGTCGTCCTCCGGCGCTTCGTAGCTCGTGGACATGCCTGTGCCTGTCTGGCCGGCGGCAAGTTCCTGGTTGATGGCTTCGATGGCGCTGCGATACAGAAGCGCCATGGAATTATCGCCCGAGCTCAGGCTGACCTCTTCCTGGGCAGCAAGAATGGTCTGATTCATCAGCTGCTGGCTCGCTTGATAGGCGCTCTTCTTGTTGGCAATCGCCGACACTGTCTGGCCATGAGTGCCTACGTCCTGGGTCTTATCCCTGGCGGCGGCCGAGACAGTTTGACCATGGTTATCCGCCTTCACTGGCTGCTTTTTATCATCGCTGACCACAGCCGTGTTCGGCATAGTCTTTGGCTTACCCGGATTGAGCGGTTTAATGTCCATCTTTGTCACCTTTGCGGCTGGATTGGCGGTTTTTATGAACCTTAATTATCGGACAAAAAACCGGCATCTTTAGTTGAAAATCAGATAAAGATATCATTAACCGCCAATCAGGGATTATCTTATCCTCCAAATGGATTGAATGGACCGCGCCTTTATCATGAGCATCTTCAGGAAAATCATCTTCATAGCCATGCTTGCCGGCGGCCTGTTGCCGAGCTTGGCCTGCCATGCCGCAGACAAACTCATCATACTGGTGCGCCATGCCGAAAAGCGTGAGCCTGACTCAGCCGACACTCGGCTTAGCGAGGCGCAAATCGAGGCGCTGCGGCGGGATCCGCCACTCTCGACCGCAGGGTACGCCAGGGCTCAGGCATTGCCCGGGGCCCTGGCTCAATTCCCCTTGAGCCGGCTCATCGCCACCCAGTATCTCAGGACCCGGGAAACCCTGGCGCCCATTGCCGCCGAGCGTCAATTGGGGGTGGAGATCATCGCCGCCAACGCCCCAATAGCCGAGCATATAGCCCAGCTGGTGCAAGCGGCCAAGGCCGCAGAGGGCAATGTCCTTATCGCCGGTCATTCCAATACCCTGCCACTGCTAGTCCAGGCCTTGGGCGGCCCCAAGATAGCCCCCATAGCCGAAACAGACTATGGCCAGCTGTTTATCCTCACCCTGGGTGAGGATGAGAGGGTGACGTTGATGTCGGGCCATTATGGTGCCCAGGCGAATGACACAAACTAACGGAGACTGAAGATGCCAACGAAAAACTGGTTCATGTGGGGGCTGGATCTCTTTTCCGGCCTGTTCCTCATCGCCATAGGCTTAGGCGTGCTCGTCCTGGCCTATATGTATCTGGCCGACAGGCTGCAGACCAAGCAAGCGGTGAGACACAATTATCCCGTGATAGGCCGCTTCAGGTATTTCTTCGAAAAACAGGGCGAATTCTTCAGACAATACTTCTTCGCCCAGGACAGGGAAGAGCTGCCATTCAACCGCGCCGAACGCAACTGGGTCTATCGTGCCGCCAAGAACGTCGATCGCACCATAGCCTTCGGTTCGACCCGAACATTGGAAACGCCCGGGACTCTGATGTTCATGAACACTGCCTTCCCCACCCTGGATACAGACTCTGTGCCCCCCAGCCCTGTCACCCTTGGACCCGACTGCCGTACGCCTTACACCAGCACGGCCATTTGCCATATCTCGGCCATGAGTTTCGGCGCCCTCTCCAGGCCGGCGATCACCGCCCTGTCCCATGGGGCGGCCAAGGCAGGATGTTGGCTCAATACCGGGGAAGGCGGGCTCAGCGAGCACCATCTCAAGGGCAATTGCGATCTGGTCTTTCAAATAGGCACCGCCAAGTATGGGGTCAGAAATGAGCAGGGGCATCTGGACGATGACAAACTCAGGGCCATCGCCGCCCATGAGCAGGTCAAGATGTTTGAAATTAAGCTGAGCCAGGGTGCCAAGCCGGGTAAGGGCGGGATCTTGCCCGGCGTCAAGGTCACGGCGGAAATCGCCGGTATTCGCGGCATTCCCATAGGGCAGGACTCAATCAGCCCCAATGGCCACATAGAATTCAAGACAGTTGCCGATATCCTCGACATGGTGGCCAAAGTGCGCGAGGTGACGGGCAAGCCCACGGGGATCAAGGCCGTGCTCGGGGATACCTGCTGGCTCAATGATTTGTGTGATGAAATAGCCAAACGCGGTGAAGCCGCGGCACCGGATTTTTTCACCCTCGACAGTGCCGATGGCGGCACTGGCGCGGCGCCACAACCTTTGATGGATTATGTCGGTCTGCCCCTGAAGGAAAGCCTGCCACTGCTGGTCGACACCTTGAGCCAGCGGGGCCTGCGGCAGAGAGTCAAGATTATCGCCTCGGGCAAACTCATAGTACCGTCCAAGGTCGCCTGGGCATTGGCCGTGGGGGCAGATTTTGTCGCCTCCGCCCGCGGCAACATGTTTGCCCTGGGGTGCATTCAGGCGATGCAATGCAACAAGGACACCTGCCCGACAGGCGTCACCACCCACAATGTGAAGCTACAGCAGGGGCTGGATCCCAGGGATAAGTCGGTGCGGGTCGCCAGTTATAACCATTACCTTCATCATGATCTCGGCCTGATTGCCCACGCCTGCGGCGTCAACGATCCCAGACAACTGCAGCGCTCTCATGTGCGGATAGTCACCGACAGCGGCCTATCGGTATCCCTGGATAAATTTTATGCCCACATGGATAGGTAGCGGTGTGCCATGTCTGGAATGCCATGTCTGAAATCTTATGTCGGCCATACTGGGTCATTAAGCAGTGCCAGCCGGGCATAAGCAGGCCATGAGGTTCACCCATGGCCCAGGCAGCTAACGCCCCAGGCCGGCACCGGCGCGATGCAGCCCCGGCATGCTTCTGGCATTGGCCATGCCGAAGTCCTGTTTCGCCAGGGTCAGTCCGCGGGTCGTTACCCGCAAACCGGCACAGAGTTCTTCGTGGAGCGCCTGCAACTCGTCCCGGGTCAGATCTCTTTTGCTTAACACAGCCGAAATGGCCAACCAGTCGGTCTCGACTCTATTGATCCTGCCCTCGATGTTCACCAACAGTGCAATATTATGCATCATGCCTTCTCCTTCTTGGTCTGGGTTGCAACCTGGATCCCGGGTTGGCTCACAGATTTCGCAAGGGAGTCCAACGGGCTGAGGTTAGTCTGGATGAGCAAGTATGCGTTGTGGCTGCTGAACCAATACTGAATTTGGCTTCAGCTGCTGGTCTCTTCCCTTGGTTCCGGATTGTTGCATCGCCCCTGCTATCCAAGCCAATAGCCCATACTTGCTTCAACCAGTGGCTTCAACTATTGGCTTCAGCTATTGACCCTTTCCCCCTGGTTCTGGATATGCCAAAGCTTGGCATACAGGCCATCGGCCGCCAGCAAGCTCTGGTGTGTGCCCTGCTCGACTATCCGCCCCTTGCTCAGGACCAAGATCTTGTCGGCATCGACTATGGTCGACAGCCTATGGGCTATCATCAGGCTGGTATGTCCGTGGGCGGCCGCTTTCAAGGCCGTCAGTATGGCCTGTTCCGAGCGGCTGTCGAGGGATGAGGTGGCCTCGTCGAACACCAAGAGCGGCGACCCCTTGAGGATTGCCCTGGCGATCGCGACTCGCTGCTTCTCGCCACCCGAGAGTTTGAGCCCCCGCTCGCCGACCTGGGTATCCCAGCCCTGGGGCAAGGCTTGGATAAAATCCTGTAAATGTGCCAAGTCGATGGCCTGACGCACCTCCTCCTCGCCGGCATCCGGTCGGCCATAGAGGATGTTCTCATACAGGCTGTCGTTGAAGAGCACTGTATCCTGGGGGACTATGGCGATGGCGCGGCGCAATGCATCCTGGGTCAGTTCGCGTATGTCCTCGCCATCTATCTTGATCGCTCCCTGTTGCACCTCATAGAACCTGAACAGCAACTTGATCAGCGTCGACTTGCCGGCACCGCTGTCACCGACCACGGCCACTTTTTGCCCGGGTTCGAGGCGAAAACTCACCTGCTGCAGTATCGGCCGCTCATCATAGCTGAAACTCACGTCCTCGAATGCCAATGCCCCCCGGGTCAACTGCAGATCTTTGGCCGTCGGACTGTCGACTATGCCTGGGTGCCTGGCCAACAGGGCGAACATACGTTCGATATTGGCCAAGGCGCCGCGGATCTCCCGATAGACGAAGCCAAGAAAATTGAGCGGGATAAAGAGCTGCATCATGAAGGCGTTGATCAACACGAAATCCCCCAGGGTCATCACCCCATCGGCGACCCTGTAGGCCGCCAATGCCATCATGGCCGTCATGGCGGCAGCGATCACCAGCGCCTGACCGCCGTTGAGGGCGAACAGCGACAGGCGGTTCTTGCGCTTGGCGACTTCCCACTGCGCCAGCGCCTTATCGTAGCGCGCGGCTTCATAGGCCTCGTTGTTGAAATACTTTACGGTTTCATAGTTCAGCAGACTGTCTATGGCGCGGGAATTTGACAGGGAGTCGGCCTTGGCCGCATCCCTGACATAGCTGGTGCGCCACTCGGTGGCGATCACCGAATAGCCGACATAGATAAGCACCGAAACCAGGGTAATGGCCGCGAAGGCGATGCCATAATTGACAAAAAATATCCCTATGACCAAGGCGATTTCCAGCAAGGTGGGGACTATGTTGAACACCATGAAACGCATCAGGAAACTGACGCCGCTGGTGCCCCTTTCTATGTCCCTGGACAGGCCACCCGTCTGCCGTTCCAGATGAAAGTCCAGATCCAGTCGGTGCAAGTGTTCGAATACCGCCAACCCGAGCCGCCGAATCGCCCTCTCGGTCACCCGGCCGAACAGGGTGTCACGTATCTCCCCGGTGATCGCCGTCGTCAATCTCACTGCCCCATAGGCCAACACCAGGCCGATGGGCACGCTCAGGGCCTGGGCCGTGACGTCGCCGTCCAGGGTATCGACCAAGTGTTTCAGGATGAAAGGCAGACCGACGCTGGCCAGTTTTGCCAGCACCAGACACAAGAGCGCCAGTACTATGCGCCCCTTGTATTCCAGCAAATAAGGCCATAACAAACCCAGCACCTGCCAATTGAGGGACTCCTTCTGACCTTCAAAATATTGAGATGAGCGCATAAGCTTCCAATTCGAAAAGTGTAATTAAGGCCGCTGTTAGCCTGGATAAAGTTGCGAGACAAGCCCTAGCGGCAACCTGAGCTGAGGCAAAATAACGACTAAGTGAAGCATGGATCTGTTACCTGCTTTGCACTAGTATTTCGCAACTGCTTCAATAAACGTCAAAAAAATGACAATTTACGAAAATTCAACTATTTTGACACAATTGCTATTCGACAGAGCAACAGAATTTGGTATTCTCTTGGGCGCGATGTTCCCTTACCGGGTGCAATATAGCCTTCTTAAGCGTTATCGAGAGAGGCCAAGGTCGATTCGGTCGCTAAGCGAATACTTAAAAATACCATTATGACATTCAGTTCAAAGGAAACCTTATGTTGGATTCTGTAAAAGTTCAGTACCCGCCATTACCGCTAATTCGCACTTGGGTATGGATGATGATTGAATCGGGCAATCCGGAACTTCAGGACAAGGGCCGTAACAACCTCATATCGGCCTTTGGCAGCTTGGCCGAAGCCAACAAGTATCTCGCCGAAAACAGCTAAAATTACGGCGCCCTTGGGCGCCATAAGTTTGCAGTTGGAGTCGACTCGGCTGAGATCCCTGGCAACACAGCCCGGGTTTCTATGCACGGCGCCTGTCCAGGACACTCTGATTCAGTCCGGCCAGTAATTGCTCGCTGTCGCTCCAGCCGATACAGGCGTCGGTCACACTCTGGCCATAGTTAAGCGCTTGGCCCTCGACCAAGTCCTGACGACCAGGCTGCAGATGGCTTTCCACCATGACACCGAAGATGGCCTTATTTCCTCCGGCTATCTGGCCGCCCACATCGGCAGCCACCAGCATTTGTCGCTGATATTCCTTACTGCTGTTGGCATGGCTGAAGTCGATCATCACATTATCGCTCAGTCCGGCCTTCAGCAACTGCTGGCTGATCGCCTCGACGTGCGTCGCACTATAGTTAGGCTCGCGCCCACCACGCAATATGATATGGCAATCCGGATTACCCTTGGTCGACACTATCGCCGAGTGGCCCATCTTGGTGACGGATAGGAAATGGTGCGGCGCATTGGCGGCGCCTATGGCATCTATGGCCACCTTGATGGTGCCATCTGTGCCATTCTTGAAGCCGACAGGACAGGACAGACCCGATGCCAATTCCCTATGTACCTGCGACTCTGTAGTGCGGGCCCCTATGGCGCCCCAACACATGAGATCCGCCATGTATTGCGGCGTAATCATGTCGAGAAACTCCCCCGCCGTCGGCATGCCTATCTCGTTCAGTTCGAGCAGCAATTTGCGGGCGGTTCTCAAACCATCGTTAAGCTTGAAACTGTTGTCCATGTAGGGATCGTTGATCAATCCCTTCCACCCCACAGTGGTGCGGGGTTTCTCAAAGTAGACCCGCATGACGATTTCCAGCTGATCGCGGTAACACTCCCTCAGGAGCACCAAGCGCCGGCCATATTCCAATGCCGCGACGGGATCGTGGATGGAACAGGGGCCAATCACGACCAACAGACGATCGTCACTCTTGGTCAGGATATTATGTATGCTGTTACGGGCGTTAAACACTGTGGCGGAGGCGTGTTCTGATGCCGGAAATCGCTCCAGGATCGCAATGGGAGGCAATAACTCTTTTACTTCATTAATCCGAACGTCATCATTTTGGTAATACATACATTCCACCACTCAGGTTAGCGCTTAAGGACCATCTCTCTTCAGCAATACTTCCCTCAATTTAGCCAGTATCGGGTGACAATGCAATCAAGTTGTAGATTATTTAAGATTTCAAACTCATGCATTTGTTTTTAAACAACTATTAAAAATAAAATAACAGATTATCCATCGGAACAACTTCGGAGTTGCCGTTCACAAAACTCACCAAAAAACAAATATTCGACAGCTAGATGAATTAAACTCATAATCACTCGGGTTGGCACATTAGGCGCCATTGGGACATAGCTCACAGGTTTTCAGTGGATGGCTCGTCAGGAAAGCAAAACTCAACACAGGATAGAGAAAATTACCCGACTCATGTTTGGATGCAAGCGGCATAGCCACCCAAGACTCGGCTTCATGCGCTTGATGACCTTAATCTTGGTGACCTTAATCTTAGTGACTCAGCTGGCTTGGGCCGTTCCCCCGGACCAGGGGCTCCGCTTTGCGACCAGCAATACCATAGAGCCCTATTTCTTTGCCGACAAACCCGGCGGCATCCAGTACGACCTCTTGGCCGCGGCACTTAAACTCAAACAACGTCATATAGAAAGCCTGGTCTTGGCACCGAATCGCCGCGCCCTGAGACTGGTTGAAACCCAGAAGGCCGATTGCCTGATCAATGCTCCCGACGGCTTGGAGCGGCTCCACTACACCCAAAGCCTCATCGAATACCAGAATAGCCTGTTCAGTCTGAGCGCAGATCACTTAGCCATACACAAGGTAGAAGACTTGCAGTTCATTCCCCTGGTTGGCTTTCAGAATGCCAGCCAATACTTGGGGGAAGACTTCGCCCGTATGGCCGCCAAAAACCCGGAATATCTGGAAGTCAACAACCAACAACACCAGCTCAGCATGCTGTTTAAGCATCATGCCAAAGCCATAGTGCTGGAACGGCGGATCTTCGCCCATTATCGCCATCTCCTGGCCGGCAAGCTGGATACGGCTCAGCCGGTAACAGAAACCTCATTATTCGCCCCGGCCCCCAGACCGATAGCCTGCCGCAGCCAGGCTATCGCCACCGTCCTGGATGAAGGCATAAGCCTGTTGAAGGCGAGCGGCGCTTATGATGAAATCCTTAAAAACCAATAATATACAGAATAGAATACAGATTAAACCCATCTGGCTCAGGCAAGGAATTTAAAAAATCCCGCTCGGATTTCAAACAGGCAACCAGCCACAGCCCGTCAATAACTCCCTGTTAATCAGCAAATTAAACACACTCCAACGCCGTTTTAAACAATGACGACCTAAACCATTAATTAGTCAGTACTTTTCATGTTGCGAGACGAAAATGTTAGCGTTAGGTTAACAACACAGGTCAGATGTCTGACCTGCATAACAACAAGACCTGATGCCTGCGGGCCATCAAATATAACGATAACTATTACATGAGATAACACAATGACGATCTACAACAAGCTATTGCTGCTGGGTCTGTTCGCTGTCAGCCCCCTGAGCCAGGGCGCCACGGGTATCGCCTTTATCCATGGCACCGGCAAACAAACCAATGCCCTCGACGACTATTGGACAAGTGAATTTGTCGACTCTGTCCGCCAGGGCATAAGTTCCCCTGCCAACTACAGTGTCATCAACTGTGACTTCGACCAATATATGTGGGAAGAAGCCGCCGCAGGCTGCCTGGTGAACCAGCTAACCACTTTCATCGATGCCAAGGGCATAGACTCGCTGATCATGCTGACCCACTCCAATGGCGGCAACATAGTCCGCTGGGTACTGTCTAACCCAACCTGGGACAGCCGCTATCCCAAGGTCATAGCCGCGACCTCCAGGGTGATAGCCCTGGCGCCTTCGAGTGCCGGCACCCCGCTGGCGGATGCCGTCAATCAGGGCAATAGCTTCGAAACCAGCCTGGGTTGGTTGCTGGGGTACAACAGCAACGCGGTCAAGCAGCAACAAGTCAGCTCCATGAGCTATTACAACGGCACCTGGCTCAATGGCACAGCGAACCGGCCGGCCTTGTCCAAACCGTTCGAAGTCGTAGTAGGTTCGGATGTGGACTCGGCAGTATGGGACAGTGACAGCTACTGCGCCGGTTACCAATATCAGGTCGCGCTGGAAACCACCCAAAACTGGCTGGATGACTGCTCAGATGGCTTCCTCGAATGCAGCTCCCAGGGTGCCGCCGGCACTGTCTGGTTTACCGACAAGCAACTGACCCAGGGCCAGGAGCCCCTCAGCCATCAACAGAGTCGCCGGGCCTGTTTCAATCTCGACAGCCTGATCCGCAACCACATCTAGGAGCATCCGATGCAACAACTTACTTCAGTGGTTGGCATACTCTGCCTGGCCACCTTACTCACTGCCTGTCAGGATGAATCGGCACAAAAGGTACAGACATCCGCAGCTCCCGCCAGCCCCCAAAACGTAAAAGCCGTGCCCCTGGCCGCGCCACAAACAACGGATATCTATCATGCCGAGGTAGAGGCGCCGACACTGCCGCCACTCAATACCAGTCCAGACTACATCAGCTTCATCACGCCGTTGAGCGGTGAGTTCACCGCAAGCCCACCACAGACCCGGCAAACCCGTCTCAGCGATGAGTATTGGTTGAATGTCAGTGGCGCCGAATTGAGCGGTGGGATAGACCTGCCCATCAGCCAGGCTTCGAGCGTGATCCGCATAGCCCCACGGGGAGACACAAGCTCGGGGGGGCTCATCAAGGCAGACGCCATAGCACCCGAGACGATTTCCCTGAGTTTAGCGTCAGCGAACACAGGCAAGCATGAAGCCCGTTCCTGGGTGAAATCCATGGCCGATGCGCAGGCCCTGGCAAGCGCCGGACTGAGCGATGATTCGAGTGCGCTCACCCTCAGGGCCGACGCCAAACCGGGTAAATATAGACTCAGGGTAAACCAACCACTGGCGGCGCAGGCGCGCTATCTGGTGAATGTCAAAGAGAAGCACTCACCCTACCAGCTCAAGCTCGGCGCGCCCATGAGCATAGAGGCCGAGGCCGGACGGATAGGGCTGGACATCAGCCTGAGTCAGGGACAGCAAGGACTCGCCCCCAGGGCCAGGCTGATACAGGCGGGTGGCGAAAGCCTGGAACTGGCGGTACAACAGCAAGGAGAGGCCTGGCAGGTGGTGTTGACCGAACCGCTGCCCGCGGCGAAGAACAATGCCGACTTGAGTGAGATCCAGGTCGATATCCAAACCGAGGTCGATGGCCGCCCCCTGCTCAGGAGTGTCAAGACGGCGTTCAAGGCCTATGTCAATTCGGCCAAACTCCTGCCCCAGGCCGACAGTCGCTGGCAGGGAGAGTTGCCGACCGGGGTCGACTTCGGCCTGGAGCTGGTTACCGAGGGGCGATTCGGCCTGAGCGCTGTCTTGACTGGCACCAACAGCCAGGGAAAGAGCGTCGCGATTCTTAGGTCCCAGGCCGCGGCCTGGGTCACGCCCGACGCGCCCAGGCTGAGGCTCGAATTGGATCCTGCGCTTATCGCGGCATCCGGCCTGAGGGCACCGTTCGAACTCAGAGAGTTGACCCTGACGGATCAGGGACAGATGGCCAGGCTCAGTTACCAGGATCACGGCTTAATCCTCGAATAAGCCCCCCGGCCAGAAAAACGGCTTGAACCAATAAGGCTCCCGGGGGAGCCTTATTCTCAATGGTATTTCATCGCCTCCAGCTTAAGCTGGTACCTGTGTTTATTGCCTGGATCTGAACTCAGCGCCAGGGCCTTCTCCATGTTCTTGCGGGCCCGCACTTGGTCTCCGGTAGCCCAATAAGCCTTGGACAACCCAAAATAAAACTCATGCCGATAACCTGCCTTCTCGACGGCACGGCGAAACCAGACCAACGCCTCCTGATACTCTTGGGCCTCATAGGCTTGCTCGGCAATATCATAGTAATAATAGGGATTATTTATCCGTGCCAGCTCGAGCACCTTATGCACCTCGGCCCACTCCTCCAAACGGCCTTGGGAGCCCAGGATCATCGCCAGATTGTAGAGGGTGGTCATGTTGTGAGGTTCCAGCGCCAGCACATAACGGTACACCTGCTCGGCCCTGCGCTCATCATGGTTGCGTCTATAGATCACCGCCAGCGTATTGTAGGCAGGGATGAAGTCGGGTTGCTGCAATATGCCCGCCTTCACCAAGGCATAGGCGGTATCATAATCCCCCTGCACCATGGACTCTGCAGCCAAGTTATTGTAAAACATTGCGATTAATGTCTTTTTGCTGATGGTTTTCTTGTTATAGCCCCGCTCGGCCCGCGCGGGCAGGAAGTCCACCAAGATGGCACGCGTCATCACATGTACCGTGTCCAGATTGCTTGGCGGGAGCAGCCTCAGATTCACATGGCCATTGATAAGATAGAAGTCGCCCTGCTTATCCCATACGGGCTGCACATCTATGTCCTGCCATTCGACATTCAGCTTGAGGATGTCGGCCAGGGCCGTCGTCAACACCACAAGCGACATGCAGTTGCCTTCGCGGCTGTTGAAGGTTTCAGAGGCAACTCGGGTGAAGTTATCCCGATAATTGAAGCCGCCATTACTGGCGTTGAGGTATTGAGCCAACCATTCATTGGCCATCAAGCCATTGCCATGCATCAATTTTTGGCTATCGAATCCGCGTTTGACTTCCGCCCTGGCCTCGGCCGGCAGAGCAAAAATATCTTCCACCGAAGGGACTCGAACCTCTTGCTTAAAGGCCGCATCGTTAAACAGAATATGGGTATCCAGCTGCAAATGAGAGGGAGCCTTACCCGCACAGCCCAAGGTGCCGAGCAGGCACCAGCTCAACAACAGCCGAGTCACAAGACGTGTCATCATTTTCTCCGGCAAATTACGGCTATAGCCAGAGCTTAAGCGAATGAAAGAATGCCTGCCCGCTAAAAAAGTTACAAAAAATTAACGCCTGGGTCCTGCGGCTTAACTGCCGGGCCCGGGTGGGGTTATCTGGATATAGAACTGCTGCGGATTTTCTTGCCCACGCTGCTGGTAAGGGCGGTAGAAACGCCCGGCACAATCATAATATGTGTAGGGGCGGGAGAAGCTCACGCAGCCGAGCGGTAACGCCTGTAATATTTGCAGCTGTTGCTGAAATCTAAGGGCCTCTTGCCACTCCTGTTCCCGGATGACGGCATCACGCACCGCGAACACATCCAAGGCTTGAGTTCCATCATGCACCAACACCTGTCCGGCGACGGCAGGCAGTGCCATCATCAACAAGCTTCCCAATAGATATGGCCGCCTTGCCGGCATAATCCTGTCACAGAACATAGCCTTGCTCCTCAATATTCCAATCCAAACCAGGTCTTGCCGAACAACATGGGTCGCTCTTGGGCAAGTCATCCAACACCTGTTACCCGCCGACACAGTTGGCATAGAACACATGGCCCTCTGGGGGTTACATCAGCCCCCCCAGGAGCTTGACGCGCGCTATCTGTAATGCTCCCGGGGGGCGAGCGAAAAAGACCCTATATCATGATCCTTATCAGAATGGCTCATCCATGGGTTTCTTCTTATCTTGGCGCGTCAGCGCTCGACTTGCAACCAAGACGCCGGCGCCTTTCCCCTCAGCCTTCTGCGCCGCCAACAACCTCAGTCCTCTGCCCCGCCAACAAAAAGTGGAGCCCAGGGGCTCCACTTTAACTCGACGAACATGACCGGCTAATATGACGACACTAACACTCAACAGCCAGCAATCAGCAATCAGCCGGCATTCTTGACGGTCACAAATTCAGGATAAGCATCTATGCCGCAATCCGATGCATCCATGCCATTGTACTCTTCCTCTTCCGAGACCCGGATCCCCATGGTCAGCTTAAGCGCAAACCACACCGCCAGTGAGGCGGCAAATACCCAGACAAAGATGACTAAGGCGCCGAACAGCTGCCCTGTCACACTGGCATCCGGGTTGGATAGAGGCACTAACATCAGTCCCAGGAACCCGGCAACGCCGTGCACCGAAATGGCACCGACGGGATCGTCTATCTTGATGCGATCCAAGGCTATGATGGCGAAGATCACCAGCCCCCCGGCCACCAAACCTATGATGCCGGCCAGCATCAGGGAAGGTGACAAGGGATCTGCGGTTATCGCCACCAGGCCTGCCAAGGCGCCATTGAGTATCATGGTCAGATCCGCCTTGCCCCAAATCATCTTACACACGACCAGGGCAGAAATGGCACCGAAGGCGGCGGCCGAATTGGTATTGAGGAAAATTTTCGCCACCGAACTGGCATTGGCGGCATCGGACACCATCAGCTGGGAACCACCGTTGAAGCCAAACCAGCCCATCCACAGAATGAACATGCCCAAGGTCGCCATCGGCAGGTTGGAACCCGGGATGGGATTTACCTGACCATCCGGACCATATTTTCCCTTACGGGCACCGAGCAACAAGACACCGGCAATCGCGGCGGCGGCGCCGGCCATATGCACTATGCCACTGCCGGCGAAATCGACAAACCCGGCTTTCGACACGAAGCCCCCACCCCAAGTCCAATAGCCTTCAACCGGATAGATGAAGGCCGTCATTACCACCGAGAAGGCCAGAAATGCCCACAGCTTCATCCGCTCGGCGACAGCTCCAGAAACGATGGACATGGCCGTCGCCACAAACACCACCTGGAAAAAGAAGTCAGATTCCAGGGCATGACTCGCATCGGCCGCCTGAGAACCTATCAAGGCCCCCAGGGAAGGCAACCAGCCTCCCTCGGCATTGTCAACATACATGATGTTATAACCGACGATCAGGTAGGTGATACAGGCAATGGCGTACAGGCAGACGTTTTTGGTCAATATTTCAGTGGTGTTTTTCGAACGCACCAGGCCGGCTTCCAGCATGGCGAACCCTGCCGCCATCCACATCACCAGCGCCCCCGAAATCAGGAAATAAAAGGTATCCAGTGCAAATCTCAATTCTGCGACTGTGAGCCCGAGTTTAGTTAATTCTTCCATGCATCCCCCTTATAATGCTTCTGTGTCGAGTTCACCGGTACGAATACGTATGGCTTGCTCCAGGTCGGTTACAAAAATTTTACCGTCGCCTATCTTGCCCGTATGGGCAGCGGCTGTGATGGCCTCAATGAGCAGATCCAAATTTTCGGCCTTGGTCGCTATCTCCAACTTCACCTTGGGCAGGAAGTCGACTTGATACTCGGCACCACGATACAACTCTGTGTGCCCCTTCTGCCGACCGAACCCCTTCACTTCGGTCACTGTCATCCCCTCAATGCCTATTGCGGCGATAGCTTCACGGACATCATCCAATTTAAATGGCTTGATGATAGCGCTGACGAGTTTCATCCCGACCTCCAAAATCTGTTTGTTATCTATTTGTAGCCAAATCAATTCAAGCATCGAGCCAGAAATATACCGGACTGTTTTTTATGGGTTTTAGCCGTGAAGCACTCATTGCTGGCGCATAACAACGCACTAAAAAGGTGCATTTATGCACTGCGTGCCCCCTGACGGTGCGCCGAGTCATTCACATGAATTGGCCTATCTCGTGGGTTTGGCTTTAATACAAATGGCGGCAAGACGACCGACACTGACTGGTCTAATGGCTGCTGCACATGTCATGATGCCAGTGCGCCTTTTTAAGCGGCGAAGCGGCGGGTGTCTGTCGATGCCTCAGGAGGAAGTATGTTAAAACCCGAAGAAGTTGTACTCATGATAGTCGATGTGCAGGGCAAACTGGCCCAATGCATGGACCAAACGGAGCGACTGCATCAGCAACTGAGCTGCCTGATCCTTGGGGCCCAACTGTTTGACATTCCAGTGATTTGGTTGGAACAACTGCCGGCTAAACTCGGCCCAACCAGCCCGGAGTTGCAGACCTTGCTCAGCCAGAGTAGCACTCCCTTGCACAAGCAACATTTCAGTGGTTGGCAATGCCATGAGGCGAGAGCGGCGCTGACAGGGCTTGGACGTAAACAAGTGTTACTGGCGGGCATAGAGACCCATGTCTGCGTCTATCAGACCTGCCGCGATCTGCTCGATCATGGCTATGGCGTGCATCTGCTCGCCGATGCAGTTTCATCCAGGGAGTTGGAATATAAGCAATTGGGGATCCAGATGATGACCCAGAGAGGCGCGCTGCTGACCAATGTCGAATCCCTGTTATTCGAACTGCAGACCGAGGCTCAAGGCGACAGATTCAAGGAATTGCTTAAGTTGATCAAATGAGGGCATGCTTGAGACTGAAATATCGGACCAGCTCCGACAGCCGCTGCGGAATATGGATATGGATATAGATAAAAAATGACGAAGCATGATGCTTCGCCATTCTTTATTCGGCAAATGTTATCGGCGGCCTAAGCCAGCGGCTAACTCAGCGCTTATCATTTAAAAACGGCCGATTAATCCCAGACCTATATCGACACCGTCGACATCTGAGTCAAGCACTTTAGCCAAGCCAAAATTGGCAGAGAAACTGTCGGATAAACGCCACCAGTAAGCGGTAGAAACGCTGAAGTTATCATCGTCGCCATTATCGCTATAACCAAGACCAACGGACCAGGCCTTATTAATATACCAATCGGCTTTCACGTTGAAGGCATCATCAGAATCGGCATGCGTCCAACTCGCAGATAAGTCTACACCTGAGGTAGATTTCAGCGCGATAAAGCTACGCAGTTTTAAACCGTAAGATTCTTCGATGTTGTTATCGCCATCGTTGAAGAATGCCGACACGGACGAGGCATTGTTGAAGTAATAGCCTACTTCGGCGCCGTAGGTATTAGCGTCATGGCTGCCAACGTCAACTCTTGAATAGTTGGCAGAAACAAACCAATTAGAGTCAAAAACATAGGTTCCATCTATGCCAAAGGTATCTGTATCCAACGCGTCATAGTTGCTGTAACTGGCTCCCAGATTACTTTCCTGTGCCAGGAAACCATTCAGGGCATATGGGCCCTTGGCTTGATCTACGGATTTGAAATAATAGCGGTAGTTGGCATTCCAGGTACCGTCACCGAATTCTTCTGAGTTGCCATTATAGTTCAGACCGGCTTCATGCTGATAGCTGTTATCTTGGACGGCCATGGCAGCTGTGCTTGCAAGACTCAGTAAAATAGCCAGTGCGGCGGTAGTTTGTTTCATCAATTTATTCCCTTAATTGTTATACCGGGAGCAAAGTTGAATGGCGTGATAATAGTGAGGTAATTTAATCCATTAAAAAACTAAGCATCTTGGTTTAAAATACAACAATGCCATTGCTCTCCTAGCGGCGCGTACAATAATACAAAATGTCATTAAATGGAAATAAAAATGAAATAAACCACGCCCCTAGCCAACATAAAACAAGATGGTAAATACATGGCAACATTCCATTAAACTTTGATATTGGTTTTGGTTTGGATTTGAGTTATGCAACTTAAGTCTCGAGGGTGGGGGAAATCGATACTGGAATTGGCTTTCCAAGTGCCATGCTCGCCGTTTATCGCCGGCACCGAGATACCAGCTGAGCCAAGCTCAGGCTGGAAATCATTAAATACAGCCTGGCATCTAAGTCTTGGCTCATTCGCCATGACGATTGAGAAACTTATGCCAGCTCAACAGCGCCTGTTCGAAGTCTTCCAGGCCGCAGTAGGATTCGGATTCGGCGTCGTACATGGACATGGATTCGTCGAGATCATGCTCTTCATCGAACCCCAGCACATTGGCGTAAACCCTGGCCTGCTCCCTGTCCAATTCCAGGGTCAAGTCGGCCCCCACCAGGCGCCAGTTATTCAGCTTGCCGCTGCGCAGTTGCGCCATGGCTTCACAAATTTGCTCATAACGTTGGCCGTCATTGGCCAATTCTTCGGAGAACCATTGACCCAAGGCCTCATGATCCATGCTGAACCTGGCGATGGCGGTGCCATCCAAACTATTACGTCGAAACTCGTATTCCATCTTTCACTCATACTCATGATCACATCCGATAAGCCAATTTTAACCCATTGCCGACTAACTTGCCCGGGATGCTGCGGCTAAATGGTCAAACTTGAAGAACCCAGGTTTGAAATGCTTCTTTTTCCCACAAAAATCAGTTAGTTTGAATTTTATTCGTGCGCTCGACCAAGGATCACTCCATGCAGGAAGAATTTGTATATGCCTTAGTCTTGTCCGGTGAACGGGCCGGGGCTCGGCTTAACAGTGATGAAGCCAGACTCTGGGATCCCGCCGATGGCCTGTTGTGGCTGCATTTACAATACCGGCATCAGAAGGCTAAGGCGTGGATAACCCATGCCGGGCTATCCAAGGTCGATGGCGACGCCCTGCTGGCCCAAGACACACGCCCCAGAGTCGTCGGCAGCAAGCAGGGATTATTATTGTCCCTGCGCGGCGTCAATCTCAATCCGGGCGCAGATCCGCAGGACATGGTGGCGGTGCGTATCTATGCCGACAGCAGCAGAATAATCAGCACCTGCGGCAGGGAATTGCAGTCGGTTAAAGACGTTGCCGAGCTGATAATGTCGGGACAAGGCCCCAGGAGCAGCGGTGAGTTTATCCTTGCCGTCTGCGAACGCCTTACCGATCGCAAGGTGGAATTTATCGACAAGCTCGAAGATCGGCTCGCCGAGCTGGAGGAAAAGGTGGTCACCAACGATGTCCAGGGACTGAGAACCGACATCGCCGAGTTGCGCCGTCAAACCGTCGCGGTGCGCCGTTATCTGGCCCCCCAGCGCGAGGCCTATTCGCGCATGCTCAGCGAAGTCACAGTCCTGTTCAATGACAACGACAGACTCAAGTTCAGGGAGGTCAACGACAAACTGATCCGCACCATAGAAGATCTCGATGCCATTCGCGACAGGGCTAATGTCACTCAGGAGGAATTGCTCAGTCAGCAGTCGGAACAAGTCAATAAACGCCTGTACGTGCTTGCGCTGATCTCGGCGATCTTCCTGCCGCTGGGTTTTTTAACCGGCCTGCTCGGGGTCAACATAGGAGGCATTCCGGGGGCCGAACAGCCCTGGGCCTTCGCGATATTCTGCAGCATGCTGTTGGTCCTGGTGGGCCTGCTGATGTGGCTCTTCTACCGGCATAAGTGGTTGTAAAAAATGAGGAGCCAATAAAAAAGGACGCGAGAGCGTCCTTTTTCGGTTCGACTTAAACTTGGGCTTACTTAGTCTCAACAGCCTCAGGCGCTTTTGCCTTCTCGACCGATACCAGCTCCACCTCGAAGATCAGGGTAGAGTTGGCCGGGATGGTACCTGTGTCGCGATCACCATAGGCCAGCTCGGCCGGGATCACGAACTTGTACTTGGCACCGACAGGCATCAGCTGCACACCCTCGGTCCAACCCGGGATAACCCGGTTCAGCGGGAACTTAGCGGTTTCGCCACGCTTATATGAGCTGTCGAATTCTGTGCCATCGAGCAAGGTGCCACGATAATGCACTTCGACCGTGTCTTCTGCCGCTGGCTTCTCGCCGGTGCCGGCAGTCAGCACTTCATATTGCAGGCCGGACTCGGTCGTCACTACGCCCTCTTTAGCCTTGTTCTCTTCGAGGAATGTCTTGCTTTCCTCCAGATTCTTGGCGGCCAGCGCTGCGGCTTGCGCCTGGCGCTTCTCGTTCAGCTTCTTGTCCAGACTCTGCAATACAGTTTGCATTTCTTCTTCGGTCAGTTTCATCTCACCGTTCAGGCCATGAGTAAAGCCTGTGATGATCAAGTCGCGATCGACTGGCATGCCCAGTTCTTCCTGCTCCTTGATGTGACCCGACATGTAAGTTCCTATCGATGCGCCAACGCTATAGGCTTCTTTCTGTGCATCGGTAGTCAATTCGACACTGGCAGGGCTTGCAGTAGTTTTTTGTTCTTGATTACAAGCAGATAGGCCAACTATAGCCAATGCTACTAGAGATAATTTATAAATCGATTTCATTAAAGCTTCCTCAGCATCTTCAAGCGGTCACAATAACCTAAGTTGTTATAAGTGCAATCACTTTATACTAGTTAAATCCGTAATACCAATGACATTCTTCATGCCTATGTCGGCTAACCCCATCACTCACAACTTATTACAGACAGGCATTTTCGCCGCAAGTTCATGGGTAAAAAATGTTTGCCTATTATTTGCTCGCCTCTATCCTGTCACTGTCGATTTTCACCAGGACGCGATTAGAAACAGATGTAACGGATTAGGGCGCCGGCAGAGTCAATGCGCAAGTTGCGCCAAGAGAGTAAGCCAATGCATTGTAAAATAAAAATCGTGCGTTGATTCAAGCGACGCTAACATACTCTTGATGACAAACAGTCGATGGAGCAACCGGGATCCCCGACCAACATCCACAAGAGCATAGCTGAAAACATGGAGCCTCTATGGAAAGCAATCATTCAGACACAAAGGACAATCTCTTGTTTGCCAAGTTAGCCTGGCGCTTCGAGCCAGGCGCACTGCAGCTGGAGCTGGAGCGACTCCAGACCGACAACTGGCTCCCCCACGTCAACCGGGCCAACTATGGCGGCAGTTGGGAGGTGTTGCCCCTGCGCTGCCTCGCCGAACACGCCCAGGCTCATCCCATACTGCAAGGCTTTGCCATAGAAACCGGCGACGCCTGGTGTAACCTGCCGGCATTGACCCAGGCGCCGGCCATGCTCGGCATCCTAGAGCGACTTCAATGTCCCGTCGGTGCCGTGCGTCTGATGCGTTTGCAGGCCGCTGCCCATATCAAGCCCCACAGAGACAGGGGCCTGAGCCTGGAATATGGTGAAGCCAGGTTACATCTGCCAATCACCACAGATCCCAAGGTAGAGTTCGTTGTCGGCGGGCGGCGCGTGCCCATGCTGGCGGGCGAGCTCTGGTACATCAACGCCGATGCCGAGCATAGCGTGAACAACAAGAGCCCACAGGACAGGGTCAACCTGGTGATAGATTGCCGGGTCAATGACTGGTTGAGGGAGCATATCCAGGATGGCCGAGGCCAAATGGCTATCAGCACCCAGGCCGGCGTTTAGGGCTTGTCCTCATGCCGGCTTAAGCGGGCAAGCAAGGTTGCAACGAGCCGGCGGATTTGCCCGTTCGTTTGCCTGTGTTCGGCGTTAATCTTACCGATCTTGTGCCTCTGTTGCAGCAACTCTTGCTGCCCCCCCTGAACTGCTTGCGCCTGGCGATTCAGCGAGTCCTGGCCGGTTGTCAGCGGCGCCGGGTTCAGCAACAAGCCGGCCAGTTCGAGCTCGGCCCGGCTCTTGGCCCTATCTATCCGTATCACCTGCATTTCAAGCTCGCGCAAGCACGCTATGAAGTCGGCTATCTCGGCGGCGACGGCGGGAAAAGCGGCGCCGAATTGCTGCACCCGCGCTATGACGCCGTCCCGTGCCGTCGTATGGGCGCAGCCAAGGTGCGCCCGTTTCGAGGCGGAACAAATGCCCGGACGTAGAAAATGGCTTTCCTCACCCAGAGTGCGCCTTCGCGGACACCCCTGCGCATCCCAAAGCACCCTCTCATGGCTCAGATCGCAATCCAGGATCTTGGCTTGCGCCAGGTTTGCCTTCAGCTCCGTCAGGACGGCGGTGAAGTCGCCGGCGCAACCCGCCTCTTCGATGCGCTTTCCCATCAGAGATTTCCCATCATAGTTTGCCCAGTTGCGCCCGGCGATAGGCTTCATCGCGAAACCAACGCTGCATCTTGGGAAAGCCCTGGGGATGCCCTGGCAGCTCGCACATGAACCAGGAGTAGAGCAGCGGATAACCGAAACCGCGATTGTCGGCAAATGTCGCGATCAGATTGGCCGAGGCACCGCGATAGCCATGGGGATGGAACAACACCTCTGGGGCCAGACCCAGGTGCATCGCCGCCGCCCATGACCAGGCGATGGCCGCCATCTCTTCTCCGCCCTTGTGGCCCGCGTCTTTCATATCGCCACTGAGGCCGCCGCGGGCCGTCTCCGGCGAAACGGCAATATGACCCGCCTCATGCAAGAGATCCCCCGGATACAGCAGCTTTGCCATGTCTATGAGCAGGCCACCCTCCACTATCCTGATCCCGGGCAAAAAGCTCGCCTCGTGGATGTCACCCAGTTTATAGGGCAAGCCAATGTCATCGAAGAAAGCCAGAATAGCCTGCACTATTTTTGGGTTCATGACTGTATTTGGGCTCATGGCTGTATTTGGGCCCATGGCTGTACTTTGACTCATGGCTGTATTTTGGCTCATGGCTGTATTTTGGCTCATGGCTGTGTCTTGGCTCATCTCTCTGTCCGCACAATAACTATGCTCACAGAATAACTATGCTCACAGCATAGCTATGCCCGCAGATCCGCAGGCACAGGATAGTCAGGATGCTCGACCGGGAAGGTCGCCCACACGGCCGGCAGCGGCGGTTGCCAGAGTGCTTCGAGACGGGCCTTGAGTTCGGCACTGTCCACCTGACCGACGGGATAGCGTTCGAGCCAGGACTCGGGGACACGGGCCGAGTCGGCCCGCTCCAGCACCAGCGCCATCCATTGTTTTCTAAGCTCGGCCCACTCCCGGCTCTGGCCACCGCTGTCGAGAATGCCCTCCAGGGGACGCATCTCGATATAGAGGGTACGGCGGCAACCTGGGCTGCGTTTCGGCTGGGAGCCATGGAGTATCATCATGTCCTGCACCAGTATGTCTCCCGCCCTGGCGGGTTGCTCTACCACCCCAGGGATAGCCCAGCCATGCTCGGCCGACAATTCCTGGATATCGTGCAGCCTGTGCTGGGTGCCTGGCACATAACGCAGACAACCATCGCCGGCCGGGGCATCATCGAGATAGACGCCTATATTGAGGTAAGGGTAACGGCGTGTATGCTGCGCGCCCTGATGCCAGTTAATCACAGGATGGGGATGCTGATACTTGTAGAGAATATCCATCTGCATGGGCACGGCTTGCTCACCGCATAGCCTATGGGCGATAGCCAACATGGCGGGGCAGGCGAGCAAGTCCAGCGAGGCCTCCCAGGCCTGGGTAAAGACATCGTCGTAACGCATCAGCCTGGGGCCGACCGGATCTTCGACGACACAGGCATGAGCGAGTGGCTCCCCGGCGTGAAAGCGCCTCAGCGCATCTTGCTCCAATGTGGCGGCGATGGCTTGCCATTGTGCGAGTAACGCCGGCGTCACAGCCCCCTCAAGGAGCAAATACCCCTTGTCTTCAAATTCACTCTTCCGGCCTGTTGCAAACTCAAATATCGTCATCCCTGTCGCCTCAAATAGAATGCATGAAGCTAAATATTTAGCAGAACTTGCCGGGAACACAAAAGCGCCTATCCTGAATTTTGAAAATAAAAACAAGCTGCTAACCCGAAACCAAGGAGAGGGCTTACCATGACCGATGTGACAGTGACCAGGAAAACCGCGCCATCGAGCCACGCCGCCAAGCTATCGACCGACGCTCCCATGCCGGCCGGCTACGAGGACGAGGGAGAGCTGGGGCTGTATCAGCTCAAGCGCATATTTTCCAAGATACAGTTGAGCAAAGCCGGCCGGCTGGACAAGAGTATCAGGGAAGCGGAATGGTCGCTGGATCTCATGCTGTACGACGAACTGAGGCTGGGGCTCGAGCCCGCGCTGCAGGCCCTGTATCAATGTCCGTCCTTCACGGAGTTTGAACACTGGGTGTTGGCACAGAATGACGGCGCCCTTGCCCCTGAGTCAGTCAGCGCCCTCAACGCCAAAGTCAGTGCCTTCTATGCCGCGACCGTATCAGTCGCCACCGCCGTCCACGACCCAGGCATTCTGTCGGCGTCTGACTGGCAACACTGGCAGGAGCAAGGTTTCCTGGTGATCCCGGATGTGCTCGACCAGACGCTCTGCCGCCGGGCAAGTCAACTTGTCTATGACGAACTCGGCATGGACGCAAGCCGCCCAGAGACCTGGTACAAACCGAATCACAAGCTGCAGAAAATCATGGTGCAACTCTTCAATCATCCTGTCTTGAACGAGATCCGCCACGTCCCCAAGATCAGGGCCATTTTTGAGGCCCTGTGGCAAACCAATGCCCTGTGGATGAGCACCGACAGGGTCGGCTTTAACCCGCCTGAGCGCCCCGACTGGCAGTTCCCCGGGCCGGGAATGCATTGGGATCTGAACTTTCATCAGCCGGTGGAATTTGGCACCCAGGCCCTCATCTATCTCACGGACACAGAGGCGCATCAGGGGGCATTCAGCTGTGTCCCCGGCTTTCACAAGAAAATCGACGCCTGGCTGGCGAGCTTACCCCAAGGCGCAGATCCCCAGGACCAGGATTGGCAAGGGTGGAATGTGCAGCCCATCGCCGCCAAGGCCGGCAGCCTCATCATCTGGCATCAGGCCCTGCCCCATGGCAGCAGCCCCAACAGGGCAAAGAGCCCGCGGATAGTGCAGTACCTCAACATGCGGCCGCTGTCACGGCGTTAAAGATAAAAGACAAATCCGGGATCTTAAGTAAAAAACCAGGAGCAACTGACTTTGAATAGCAGGCTATGAGCAACAGGCCAGGAGCAACAGGCGATGAGAGTCGGCCGCACTTGGCAGAGCCTGCGGCTAACAGGCGTATCCCAATTGCCGTGCCAGCGCCAGTATCTCAGGATGTTGCCCTATGGCATGGGGGACAACTTGCCCCTGGGGTTCGCCGTTGAAGCGATCGACCGGCTGAAAAGTATCCCGTTCCAGGCCAAATGCCAATCCGGAAAAATCGGCAATCCGCGCCACAGTGGCAGGGGTAAAGAGGCTGTCATAGGGCACTGTCAGCCAATGCTGTTCCGGCCAGTCTTGCCTGTATCTTGCCGCCTGCAGGTTCACCTCGGCCCAATAATAAAGGCATTTTTCAAATGGGGTTAAGTCTGGCCAGCGCCCGGCATAATGAGGCAACTGCGCCTCGGGTGCCTCGGGATGGAAAAATTGCTTCTCCTGTAGATGGGGCAGAATGGGGGGAACGAAGACATTCAGTTTCAACAGGGAGCGGGCATTGTCTATGGGGTTTCGATGGATATAAATCAGTTTCACGTCGCCACCCAATTCTTGCCTGAACCAATCCAGGTGACGCCAGCAGGGGAAGCCACACTCCATATAATGCCCCCCCTGTTGCAACTGTCCCTCGATCTGCGCCAGATGGGCCAGTAACAGCTCCCTATGGTGTGCCAGAGGCTTGGACGGGCTATTCGTCATGGGAGCGTAAGCCAGATGCAGCGGCTCATGGGTCACTGCGCCTTCGGGATTGGACGCTTGCAGGTGCCTGGCCAACCATTGGGTACCGCAGCGTCCGGGGGAAAGTACGAAAGTTGCTGTCATGTTTATCCTGATGTGGCAAAGTTTTGGTCTATAGTAAGAAAGCTACAATAAATCACAGAGATTACATAATCTTAATACCATTATGTGTTTAACAAGGAACCAGCAATGCGTAAGTTGAACCTACCCGATGGCTTGCATATTCGTCCCTCAAGACCCAGTGACAGACCGTTTCTCGAGCAACTGCACCATGCCACCCGAGAAGACCTACAGCTGATACAGGGTGAGAAAGAACTGATCGAATCCGTCATAGAGATGCAATTTAAGGCCCAGAACCAAGGTTATGGCGATCAATTTCCCAATGCCATGTACTTCATCATAGAAAAACACCATGAAGCCATAGGCAAGGCAACCCTGGATTTTGGCCATAATGAAATACGCTTGCTCGACATCGCCTTCTTACCCCAGGCCCGTCGACATGGGTTCGGCAAAGCCATTATTCAGTCATTCCAGATGGCGGCGACGCAAGCTTGCGCCCCCTTATCCCTCACAGTATTGAAAGACAATCTTGCCGCTCAAAGACTCTATTTATCCCTGGGCTTCAGGGTCGATTCATTTCAGGAACCCTATTATTTTATGGCCTGGTATCCCCCGATCCAAAGGGCCATGTCGGCCGGCTAATCTCTATGATGATGCGCACCCGGCCAGCCCTACAGACGAAACCAGCGTCCCTCACGGCTTAGGGTGTCGCGGTTTCCCAAAAAGAATAACAACATTAAACAAACAATTTTAACCTTTGGGATACCGGTCTGAAATTTAAGGCTATACTGCTTGAGTTGCTGTAGATATAACCACCTCCTCGGGTGGTATACATTGGACCGACAGAGTACAAGGAAGATGCAGTGGAAAAATTCAACTTTGACGTTTTAACCCCCTTATTGGATCAGCAAGTTGCCGTATTTGCCCCAGATTCAGAAACTAAGCTTACCGATCTCACTATCACCCAGGTGAGCAGGGGAGCCCCCCACGGAGATGAATTCGATGCCTTCTCGGTCGAATTTAAAGGCGATAAAAACCAGCATTGCCCCCAGGGCAACTATCTCCTGAAACACCCGGGTTTCGGTGAGATGATGCTGTTTATGTCACCCCATGCCATAGACTCGTACCAGGTTTGTATTTCACGCAGGAAGAATGACTGAAAAGCAGACGCGTTTTGCTGTTCAGCCTTGCCAGATAAATATAAAGAGGAACTCTTATGTCAGAACCTTTCTTGGGAGAAATTCGCCCGGTGGCCTATAATTTCGCTCCGCTGAATTGGGCCACCTGTGACGGGCAGCTATTGCCCATATCCGAAAATCAGGCGCTATTTGCACTCTTGGGGAATAGCTATGGTGGTGATGCCAGAACCAGTTATGGACTCCCTAATTTGAAGGGGCGTACCCCCATACATACAGGCACTTATCAGTACGAAACCACCCTGGATTATGAGCGGGGCAATTTTGGCGGCCAGGACTATGTCACTCTGACCGCATCACAAATGCCGGCGCACAGGCATGTGTTCAACGCCACGGCGCAGGAGGGAGATACCTCATTAATCTATTCTCCCACCCAGACAAACAACATGCTGGCCGTAAGCGCTTCGACCAGTAGTATAGCCTATTACACATCGGACTCAGCGAGCGTAGCTTTGGCCCCGGATACGGTATCTAGCAGCGGCCAAGGACAAAGCCATTACAATGTGCAGCCGAGTCTAGGCCTGCTATTCACCATCGCCATGAAAGGCATTTTTCCGCCACGCAATTAGGAGACTCGATTATGGCACAACCCTATCAAGGCGATATCAGGATGTTCGCCGGCATTTATGCTCCTCTCAACTATGCCTTCTGCAACGGCACCCTGATGACGGTTGTAGACAATGAAGCCCTGTTTTCCCTGCTCGGCACAGCCTATGGCGGTGATGGCCGCACCAGTTTCGCCCTGCCTGAGATGCGTGGCCGCATCCCGGTTCATCGCGGCCAGGCCCAGGGGAATCCCCTTGACTGGACCCAGGGACAGCGCCAGGGCATGGGTTCTGTCACCCTGACCCAGGCTCAGCTCCCCCCGCATAACCATGACTTCAACGTCAGCAACAGCGATGCCAACCTCACCTCGCCGGCGAACAACAGCATAGGCATGGAAAATCACTATGTGAGTGTCGCCGGCGTAACGGATTCGGGGAATTTGCCTTCGGCTGCCCTGGAAAACAGCGGCCAGAGTCAGGCTCACAGCAACATGATGCCTTATGGCGCGATTAACTTCATCATTGCCCTCAAGGGCATATATCCACCAAGAAATTAACGGAGATCATCATGTCACAGGCATTCATAGGAGAGATCCGGATTTATCCTTATGCTTATAGCCCAAGAAACTGGACCCATTGCGACGGCCAACTCTTGTCTATCAGCGAAAACCAGGCGCTGTTCGCAATAATGGGCACCACCTATGGCGGCGACGGGCGCACTACCCTGGCAACGCCCAACTTACAGGGACGCGCGCCCTTGCATGCGGGCAATGGACCCGGCTTACCCCCCCATGTTCTGGGGGAACGTGGCGGGCAGGCGACGGTTGAGCTGGATGAGAGTGAAATGGCATCCCACGACCATGACATCAAGGGCGCCAAAGGACCTGGCTCGGCCTCAACCAACGTAGCCTCTGCGACCACCTATCTTGGCTCACAAAAACCCGGGGCACCTGTCTACAGGCAAAACTATCAAAGCGGGCAAAGCCTAAGTGCCCTCAACCCAGGCACCATCGCCAGCAGCGGCGCGAGTCTGCCCCACGAGAATCGCCAACCCTTTTTGGCCATCCCTTTTTGTCTCTGTCTGGACGGTATGTTCCCAAGGAGAAATTAATAGGGCAGCACAGGGCGACGCAGGTACTATTCAGGCGTCGCACTGTGCTTTATGGTTGGCCTTGGTCAATCAGGATAATTTTTCTATCAAGATGTTATGTATGACTCACAATTAACCCAGACACCAAACATGATTAACTTCTCTCACCGCCTCAAAATACTCAAGCCTCCCCTCAAGGGCTGGCCATGCCTTGGTCTTTGTCTTTGCCTTTGCCTTTGTCTGAGTCTGAGTCTGAGTATAGTGAGTTTCCCTCCCCGGGCCGCCGCCCTCAGCTTCCTGAACCTGGGAGACAGAGTCAGGCTATCGACCTCGGATGAACAGAGTCAGGTGGAGTATCTGGGCCACTCATTGAGAATTGCGGCGCGTCTCATAGTCAAGAAATCCAAGTCACTGACACTAAGCCAGTTGCAAGATCTGGATGAGCGCATAGTCAAGTTACAGCAACTCTACAATGCCGACGATTACGATTATGTGCTGCTAAGCCTCAGCGGCCTGGCTGCCATGGAAAGCATAAAGGCCAAACTCGACACCTTGCCGGGCATCTTATTGATACAACCGGATATATTGCAATTACAGCATAAATCGACCCAAACAGGAGTGGACAATGTTGGCGCTACAAGCGACGTCTTGGCCGCTTACAGGTTGTTTAACCAGGGCAAGAGGATCACGGGAAAAGGCGTCAATGTTGCCGTCATAGATGACGGTTTTTCCCTGTCCCACCCTGCACTGGCCGGCACCCGGCTGGTGTTCAGTTATGATACCGTGACCCAAACGACGAGCGTGGAACCTGCCCGGGCATCGGATACCCATGGGACTATGGTGGCCGGCATTCTCTTTGCCAAGAGCGAGCGACTCACAGGGCTGGTGCCAGAGGCCAATTTCATCGCCATCCGCCAACCCGATACCTGGACATCCTCGACCCTGCTGGCCTTTCAGCTGGCTAAGCTGACCCAGGCGGATGTCATCAACTGCAGCTGGCACACGGGCTGGTTGTTGGAACCGATAAAAAATGTGGTTGACGACTTGGCGGCAACGGGACGTCACCACAAGGGAACGGCTGTGGTATTTGCCGCCGGCAACCAAGGCAGAGAAGTCGCAGTCAACGACACAGAGGCGGGTATCTTGTCCGCCATAGTGATAGGCGCAGTCACCCCCGCAGGCAAACTCGCCGGCTTCAGCAACAGAGGTTCCAGCCTGGATGGCTACGCCCTGGGCACCCCAATACTGACGACAGTCCCCAAAAATGAGTATCAGATGTTCTCCGGCACCTCGCTGGCGGCCGCCATAGCCAGCGGTCAGATAGCGGCCATGATAGCCAAAGAACCCGATATCGAATTGACAGCAATAATCCATAAATTATCTGAGGTTAAATTGCCCGCACCCAGATAGTCGTATAAGATTCAGCTGATGGAATATTAATCAACCGCTGAACCTGCCCAATAAAAACCCATGGAATAAGGGAAATATGTCGCAAGCTATCCAAACCGAAAACGCTGGCATTTATGATGAAATGGACTACAGCGCCGAATATTCCGACAACCTGCCGGCTATTCTGAAGCAGCTGAATATTTCTCTCGCCTTTACCTCTTACCAGGCTGCTCGTCTCATGTTGGTCAGAAGCGATGGCGAAACCCTGGATATTAACTATAAGAGCTTCCCGCGGCCCATGGGACTCACTGTGACCCAGGATTCGCTCACCCTAGGCACCTTCACCCAGGTAATCAAATTCCAGCGCGAAGACCTGTTACTGTCGCAAGTAAAACAGCCACTGCCAACCATAGAAGAAGATATTACCGCGCCGCGCATCAAGCCAAAAGAGCCAGAGCAGCCGGTCTCCGGCAATGACGCCGATGCCGGGCTCAAGGCCGAGGCATCCGAGCCGGATGTGGAGCTCACCCAGGAACAACTCGAGCGCCGCAAACAATGGCAAGCGTACCAGAAGGCATTATTCGCGCCGCTCGATGAGAGAGCCGATGCCTGCTTCATCAGTCGCAGTGCCCACTTTACCGGCATGATCAATATTCATGATATCGACTGGGGAGACGAGGGGCTGTGGGCGGTCAATTCGAGTTTTTCCTGCCTCTGCACCCTGTCGCCCGATGCCAGCTTCATCCCGCGTTGGAAGCCCCACTTCATCAGCGAGCTGGGACCAGAGGATCGCTGTCACCTCAACGGCATGGCTCTGAAAGACGGCAAGCCAGCCTATGTCACTACCTTCTCCCAATACAATGAACCCGCCAAGTGGCGCCACAGCGACGAGTTCAACGGCACCCTGATGGAGGTCGCCGGCAATCGCATCCTGCTCGAGGGCCTGGCCATGCCCCATTCGCCGCGCTGGCATCAGGGCAAGGTCTATTTCTGTAATTCCGGTTATGGCGAGCTCTGCAGTTACGATCCGGCATCAGGCAGGCATGAGACTATTGCCAAACTGCCGGGTTTCACCCGCGGCATGGACTTCTATGGCCCGCTGCTGTTTGTCGGTCTGTCCAAGGTGCGCGATGGCGCAGTCAACAAGCCCTCCCCCCTGAAGGAAATGTACCCAGAGACCTTTTCCGGCATCTGGATCATCAACCTGGAAGACTCGAGCCAGGTCGCCCACATCAGCTTTACCGGCAATGTAGATCAAATTTACGACATAGCCGTATTAACCGATTGCAGTTTTCCCGAATTGATAGAACCCCAACACCCACGCATGCGTAACCATTTTTGCTTTCCGGCACTGACGGAATCGAGGGATAGATAATGAGTCAGACCAACAAGAAGTCCAAAGGCGCAACCGGCCTGCAAATGCTCCTGCCGGCTCTGCTGCTGGCCCAGCCGGCCATGGCCTCGGTACGTTCGGCCAGTGTCTCCCGCAGCCGCAGCGGACGACAACATGCCGTGGTCACTGGCACCATGGCAACACCCGAGCAGGCAGCAACATCCAAAACCAGCCCCTTTGCGGCATTCGGGGGCATGGAAAGCCAGCGCCAAGCCCTGCCGAGCGGCCCAGCCGACGCCATGGCGTTCCTGCGCCGGCAAGGCTTGCTGCACCAGGGCGATACCAAACACGCTGCCGCCCTGTCCGGCCAGCATCTGGACGATCCCCAGGGCAGGAAAACCTTCACTGCAGGCGTCTCCGGCTTGAACGCCAACAAAACGAAATTCTACGCCTACAGTTATACTATCTTTAATCTGCAATGTGCGGTTGGTGCACAGCAGACTAAGCTCAATGTTGTTGTGGCAGGACCTCCTATATCCACTGTTAGCTGTCACGATAGTGGCGCTTTTCTGGTACAAAGTGAGAATCTGGGTATTGCCAACGGCCAGTGTGTCGTTGCCTTGAGAGAGTGCTTATACGGCGTCGCAAACAGCGCCCCGACCAATATCTCACTCACCAGCACCAGCGTTAACCAGAGCGGCGGCGCCAATGCGACAGTAGGCACCCTAAGCACCACAGACGCAGACAGTGGCGATAGTCATACTTATTCACTGGTCGCCGGCACTGGCGATACAGACAACGCCAGTTTTAACATCAGCGGCAGCACACTTAGGGCCAATGACGCCTCGGCGTTGGCCGCGGGCACTTATTCGGTGCGCATCAATACCAACGACGGTACGGCCAATTACGCCAAGGCGCTGACCATTACCGTGGTGGATAATGTTTGGCCCACTTATCAAAACGGTACACCCAGCATATCCGGCACGACCCAGACCCAAACCACATTGACCACCAGGCTCAGTGAAACCGGCGTCACCTATTGGGTGGTACTGGCAAGTGGGGCAACCGCACCTTTTGCCAGCCACATAAGAAACGGAACCGATCGTTTTGGCGCTCCTGCGCCTTTTAGCGGCAATTATAATGTCACCTCGGCAGGGGTCGATTTTAGCGATACCATAACCGGGTTAAGCCCGGGCACATCATACGATATCTGGGTAATGTCGGAAGATAATGTCCCCAACCTGGGCACCGCAAACAAGGTGGTTCTGACCACAGCAGCCGTGGATGCAGACGGCAGCTTGACGGCAGGCGGCGGCGTTTCCGAACCCGTGGCCCTGAATACCACTGTGGATACAGTGGGCGAAGCCGTTAATCTATTCGACTTTACCCTGACCGACGGGAGCGGCGGGGACACATTGCCTATGACCGTCAGTCAAGTCGTCGTGAATGTCAGCGGCACTTCAACCGATAGCGAACGCGGCCAGGTGACCTGGAGGCTGAACGGCAATGACTCATCCAATGTGGCCGGCGTTTATGACGCGGGCGCAGATACCATTACCTTTTCCGGTTTAAGCATCTCGGTGGCAGACGGCGGCAGTGAAACCTATACGATCAACGCCTATTACAATGACAATATCAACCTGACCGAAGACCACACCTTTATCTTAAGTGTGGATGGCGATACAGATCTGACCCTGGGTGCAGGCGGCACTCAGATGAGTACCACATCGCCGATAACCAACAGTACTGGCTCGACTATTGGTGTGACAGCTACCGCCCTGGCATTTACCACCCAGCCGGCAGGCTCTGTATCCGGCAGTGCCCTGACCACCCAGCCGGTGGTGACGGCCCAAGACGCATTCGGCAATACCGACCTTGACTTTACCGAGACTATTACCCTGACCGAGGCCAGTGCAGGGACTCTTACCGGCACCAATGCCCTCGCGGCCGTTTCCGGCAGCGCGACTTTCACAAACCTGGTATACAGCGCAACGGCGGATCAGCAATCCTTCACCCTGACCGCCAATGATCAGGATGGTGTCGGCTCGGATCTGCCGACAGTGGATGCCAATGCGGTCACCTCGGACGTGGTGGCCACCAAGCTGTTGTTCACTACACAGCCCTCCCCGCTGACAGTCACCAGCGGCATCCCAACCAGCTTCAACACAGTACCTGTGGTGGAAGCGGTTGATGCCACTAACTTGGTCGATACAGGTTACAGCACAGGGATTGCATTGGCTGAAGTGAACGGCGCCGGCAGTGCCACCATGACGGGCACAGGAGATACCGACGGTAACGGGGCAACAGTCACCCTGACACCTTCTTCCGGTGTCGCAGCTTATACAGGCCTTGCACTCAGCTATACCGCATCGGGCAGCAGCGATGAGAGCTTCAACCTGCAAGCCAGTTCCGGCGGACTCAGCACGGCCAACAGCAGTCAGTTGACTGCCGAGGTCATGGGGATAACAGATGCCACCTATGACGCCGGCAGCGGCGTGCTGGTAGTGACCGGCACACATTTTATCGCCAATGGCGGCGGTGCCGACATCGACGCATCAACACTGACGTTGACGGGCGAAGCGGGCGCGACCTATACCCTCACGGATACCTTAGATGTCGAGATAGACAGCGCCACTCAGTTCACCATCACCCTGAGCGCCACAGACAAATTGTATGTCAACGGTCTGTTCAATAAAGACGGCACTCAGTCCGACGGCGGTACCAACTACAATCTGGCGGCCGCCGATGACTATATGACGGCGGTCACGGCAGGCGACACCTCGGACGCCACCAATGGCATTACCGTCAGCAACGTCGCCGCGCCAACCGTCACTTCGGCAGGTTATGACGCATCGACCGGCGTGCTGACCGTCACTGGCACCAACCTGGTGCATGCAACCGGTGCCGGCAATGATATCGACGCTTCCCTACTGACCCTGACGGGCGAAGGCGGCAGCACTTATACCCTGACAGACACGACCGATGTCGAAATAGGTTCGGTCACGACATTCTTCCTCACCCTGAGTGCCACAGACAAGGCCGCCATTAACCTCATTCTCAACAAAGACGGCAGCAGCTCGACCGGCGCCACCAATTACAACCTGGCGGCCGCCGACAACTGGCAGCCGGGCGCCGCGGCCAGCAGCAACATAGCCGACCTCACGAACAATGACATCACAGTCAGCAACGTCGCAGTACCCACCATCGACTCGGCGACCTATGATGCCAACACGGGCGCCCTGGTGGTCACAGGCACTGGCTTCTCCGTTCTGGTTGGGGCGGGCAACGACATAGTGGCCAACAAGTTCAGCTTCACAGGGGAAGGCGGCTCGACCTACACACTGATAGACACGGCCAACGTCGAGATTACCTCAGGCACGGCATTCACCCTGATGCTGAGCGCCACCGACAAGGCCACCATCAATCAGCTGGTCAACAAAAACGGCTCAGACTCGACCGGTGGCACTCCCTATAACCTGGCCGCCGCCGAAGATTGGACCTCAGGTGCCGACTCTGCAGTGACAGTGGCCGACTTAACCGGTAATGGCGTCACAGTCGCCAACGTGGCGACCCCAACTATTACCAGTGCCGGCTACAACGCCGCCACCGGCGTATTGACTGTCTCCGGCAGCAACTTCAGCCAAGCAAGTGGTGCCACTAACGACATCATAGCCAACAAGTTCACCCTCACGGGGGAAGGCGGCGAGACCTATACCCTCACAGATACTGCCAACGTCGACATCAACTCGGCAACCGCTTTCAGTCTGACCCTGAGCGCCATAGACATGGCGGCGGTCAACCAAATAATCAACAAGAATGGCGGCAACGCCACCGGCGGCACGGCTTATAACCTGGCCGCCGCCGAGGATTGGGCGGCAGGCGCAGACAGCGCCGTGAATGTGGCCGATCTCACGGGCAACGGCATCACAGCCAGCAACGTCGCCGCGCCCACAGTCACAGGCGCCAGCTATGATTACGCCAGCAACCTATTGACGGTCACAGGCACTGGCCTGCTCAAACGCAGCGGTGCAGGCAACGATATCGATGTGTCCATGCTGACCCTCACGGGAGAAGGCGGCGCGACTTATACCCTGGCAAGCTCAAGCGATGTGGACATTCTCTCGGGCACAGGCTTTACCGTCACCCTGTCCGGCGCAGACATCTATCATGTCGAGGCTCTGCTGAACCAGAACGGCACCAGCGCGGCAAGCGGCACCAACTATAACCTGGCGGCGTTTGATGACTGGAACACAGGCGCCGATGTGGCTGTTAACATTGCCGATACCACAGGCAACGGCATCACTGTCAGCAATTACACAATGCCGACCATCACCTCGGCCACCTACGATTGGAGTACTGGCCAGTTGGTCATCACAGGCACAGAGTTGGTGAGTCTGGCGGGTGCAGGCAACGACATAGACGCCTCGCTGCTGAACTTCACAGGCCAAAGCGGCAGCTATAGCCTGACAGATTCCAGCGACGTCGAGCTTGTCAGCGCCACCTCGGCGACAGTGACGCTCAGCGCCACCGACAAGCTCAATGTCCATGGTCTGCTGAACAAGAATGGTACTGCCTCCAGCGGCCCCGCTCCCAACATAGTGACCTACAACCTGGCGGCAATGGATAACTGGGTGGCGGGCTCGCCCCTGGCGGTCGACATTGCCGATCTGACGGGCAATGGCATCACCACAAGCAATGTCTGTACCCCGAGCATCACAGGCAGCAGCTATGATGCAGATACCGGCGTCGTGACAGTCACAGGCAGCTGCCTGTTCAAGAAACCCGGCGCCAACAACGACATAGATCTGTCCACCTTCACCTTCACGGGTGGTGTGGCCAACGCCACTTATACCTTAACCACCACCAATGACGTGGAGATAAGCTCAGACACCAGCTTCAGCTTTACCCTGAGCGGTGCCGATAAAACCAATGTCGATGCCCTGTTGGATCAACTGGGCAGCAGCTCCAGTGGCGGCTCCACCTATAACATTGCCGCCGCCGAAGACTGGCTGACCGCGGCCGATGCCGCGGCGACCATCGCCGATGCCGGCAATGGCGTGAATGTCACAATCAATCCCCAAATCACCTCGGCAAGCTATAACCCGGCCACAGGCGTACTTGTGGTCACAGGCAGTAACCTGCAAGCCAATGGCGGCGGTGCCGACATAGACGCTTCCATGCTGACCCTAACCGGGGAAGCGGGCGGCAGCTATACACTCACAGACACAAGCGATGTCGAGCGCGACTCTTTCAGCCAATTTACCCTGGCACTGAGCGCTACCGACAAGGCCGCAGTCAACGCCCTGCTCAATAACACGGGCACTCAGTCCGACGATGCGACCCCCTATAACCTGGCCGCCGCAGACGACTGGAATACCAATATCACCGCCGGCGATACCTCGGACGCGTTGGCAACAGTGACAGTCAGCAACACGGCGCCGGCTCTGACCCAACTCGATGGCGATGCCGTCAGCTACAGCATAGGCGGCGCGGATGTGCTGCTCGACAATGGCAGCGACGCCACCCTGGACGATTTAAGCTCCCAACGTTTAGATGGCGGCAGCATCACAGTCAGCATAATAGCCAACGCCCAGACGGCCGAGGACTTGCTGAAGATAGGCAATGGCGCTATCAGCACCTCGGGCAGCGATGTCATGCATTCGGATAGCGGTGGCACCATCATAGGCAGCTTCAGCGGCGGCAATTCGGGCACAGACTTGGTTATCACCCTCAATTCGGAAGCCACTCTGGCACGGGTACGGGATCTCTTGTCCGCCTTGAAGTACGCCAACAGCGACACTGCCACAATCAACACCCTGAGTCGCAGCGTGCGCATCCTTATCAACGATGGCGACGGCGCCAACTCGGCCAACCAGGATGTCACTGTGGCCCTGGTGCGGGCCCCCATCATAGACCTCGACGGCGACGACAGCAGTGGTGCCGGCAATGGCAGCTACAGCGGCGTCTTTACCGAACAGGCCGGCGCGGTGGCGGCGGCAGACACAGACAACGGCATCAACGACGACGGCGCGAGCTATAAAGCACTGCAGGTCACCCTGAGCAATAGACCGGATGCTGCCTCGGAAAGCCTGAGTTCCAGCTATGGCACAGGCGCGCAGAGTGTCAACGGTGAGGCCGTCACTATAGGGGCTTACAACAGTGCCAACGGCGTGCTGGATATTGTCATAGATGATACCTCAACCAGTGCCGCGACCATGCAGCTGTTGATCGCCTCCATCCGCTACGACAACAGCGCAGATGAACCGGATAGCACATCCAGAATCATCAGCTTCGCCGCGACCGATACGGATGACAACCTGGGCCCAGTGTCCACCTCAACCCTGAGCGTGACCAGAGTCAACGACGCGCCCACAGGCAGCGTCACTATCTCAGGCAGCGCCATTGAAGACCAGACCCTGACCGCCGCCAACACCCTGGCGGACAATGACGGCCTGGGCGCCATCAGCTACCAATGGCAACGTAACGGCACCAATGTCAGCGGCGCCACAGGCAGCAGCTATGCATTGGGCGACAGCGATGTCGGCACTGTTATCAGTGTCGTCGCCAGCTACACGGACGGCCAGGGCACGGCCGAGAGTGTGACTTCGGCGGCGACCTCTGCGGTCAGTAACATCAACGACGCCCCCACAGGCAGCGTCACCATCTCAGGGTCGCCCATCAGGGCCCAAACCCTGACCGCCGCCAATACCCTGGCCGACGCCGACGGTCTGGGTGCCATCGGCTATCAGTGGCAGCGCAACGGCAGCAACATCGGCGGGGCCACCGCAGCCAGCTATGTCCTGGTCACTGCCGATATCGGCACTGCCATCAGCGTCAGCGCAAGCTACACAGATGGCCATGGCACGGCGGAGAGCGTCATCTCGGGCAGCACGGCTCTGGTTGAGAACAACAACACGGCGCCGATACTGACCGCAGCGGCCCTCTCCCTGGCCGAGGACGACAGCGCCAGCGCCGTCATCACAGTGACGGATGAAACGCCGGCCCAGGTAGCCCTGAGCATCACGACGCCACCCGCCCATGGCAGCGCCGAACTCAACGGGGGCTTGCTGACCTATGTGCCGGCGGCCAACTACAACGGCAGCGACAGCCTGACGCTCGTTGGCGACGATGGTGAATTCCTGTCTGAGCCCCTGACCATCGCCATCACGGTCACCCCGGTGAATGATGCGCCCGTGGCCAACGACGACGGCTTCAGCCTGCCCGTTACCAACGACAACCGCTATAGCCTGGCAGTGCTGGCCAACGACAGCGATGTCGACACTGGGGACACCCTGAGCATCAGCAGCGCCAAGGCAGAGATAGGCAGCGTGACCATTGCCGGGCAGCAGCTGCTCTATAGCGCGCCGGCAAGCCTGCACAGCGCCGTCACCCTCAAGTACCGCATCACGGATGTCAAGGGTGCAGCCGATGAAGCCAGTGTGACCCTGACACTGACGGGCACGGACAACGACCAACTGCCCCTGTTGACAGTGCCGGCCGATGTCAGAGTCAATGCCACCGGCCTGTTCACCAAGGTGGACCCGGGCACGGCCACCGCCACAGATGTCAATGGCCAGCCCGTGGCCGTCACGACCCTCAATGGTCCGAGCTATTTCGCCCCGGGACGCCACAAGATTTTCTGGCAGGCCACCGACAGCGCCGGGCGCAGCAAGACCGCCGAGCAGCTCATCGAGGTCCTGCCGCTGATTGCCATCGCCAAGGACAGCGTGGCCACCGAAGGTCAGACCCGCTCGGTGCGTGTCTACCTCAACGGCCCGTCACCTGACTACCCTGTCACAGTGCCCTATAGCGTTGGCGGCACCGCCGGCCCGGACGACCACTCACTGGTGGATGGTGAGCTGGTGATAGCCCAGGGAACGGAGGCCAGCATAGACGTCAACATACTGGAGGACGGCAAGGATGAAGGCGATGAGACCCTGGTGATTACCCTGGACAAGGCGCTCAACCTGGCAGCCAAGTCGAGCCATACCCTGACCATTTCGGAGCAGAACCTCGCTCCCGAGGTGTCATTGAAAGCCAGCCAGGCCGGGGTCAACGGGGTCTTCGTGGTCAACAATGCCGAGCCTGTGACAGTGACCGCCACAGTGAGCGATGCCAACAGCCTGGACAGCCACAGCTATCAGTGGTTGGCACTGACCGATGCCATCACACTGCAACGGCTCAGCGATACCCAGGTGCAATTCGAGGTGCAGGACCTGGCCGAAGGCAGCTACAAGCTGCAACTGACAGTGACAGACAATGGCACTCCGGCACTCGAAAGCCAGGCATTACTCTATCTGGAGGTGCGCAACAGCCTGCCGGAATTGGGCGACAACGACTCGGACGGCGACCTTATCCCCGACAGCAGCGAAGGCTTCGCCGACGATGACGGCGATGGCATAGCGGATTATCTCGATGCCATCACAGAGTGCAACATAGTCCCGGCCGTTGCCGCTGAAGCGAGCAGCTTCCTGGTCGAGGGCGAGCCGGGAGCCTGCCTGCGCAAGGGCTCCAGTGTCGCCAACAACAGCACAGGCGGCGCCGAGCTGATAACAGGCGAAATACCCGCGGATACCCAGGCCAACACCCGCGGCAGCATCTATGACTTCATCGCCTACGGCCTGCCGCAACAGGGGCAGAGCCTGTCGCTGGTGTTGCCACAGCGTCAGCCCGTGCCGGAAAACGCCGTGTACCGTAAGTTCAGTGGCGGCCAATGGGTCGGCTTCGTCATGGATGCCGACAATGGCATCCGCTCGGCCGCCGGTGACAAGGGCTACTGCCCGCCGCCGGGTGACGGCGCCTGGCAGCCGGGGTTAACCCCGGGCCACTGGTGTATTGAGCTGACCATCAGCGATGGCGGCCCCAACGACGATGACGGCCTGGCCAATGGCACCATAGTCGACCCGAGTGCAACGGCCGTGCCCATGAGCAGCAACCATGCCCCGGTTGTCGTCGCCGACAGCCTGAGCATGAGCTGGAATACCGACACCTTGATCGACGTGCTCGCCAACGACAGCGATGCCGACGGCGACACCCTGGTGCTGACCAGTGCCAGCGCCGACCTGGGGCTGGTTGAAGTGAGGAGCGACAGGCTGTACTTCCGGCCGCTGGCGGACCACTTCGGCCAGGCGCTGATCACCTATGGCGTCAGCGATAACCAGGGGGGCTCGGGCAGCGGCCTGGTCACTGTCAATGTGCTGGCAAACCGGTTCCCGGTGGCGGTCGACGATCTGCTCAACCTGCAGTTCAGTCGCCCCATCGTCATCGACGTGTTGGCCAACGACAGCGACCCAGAGGGGCAGGCATTGAGCGTCACCCAGGCCGGCGTGGACCAGGGCACAGTCACGATCAATCCCGACTCCAGCCTGACCTATACCCCGGCCAGCGGCTTCAGTGGCCAGGCGGTCATCGACTATCGCGTCAAAGATCCACTGGGCGCCAGCGCCGACGCCCGGGTGCTGATCACGGTCAAGGCCGGGGCCGTGGTGGTTGACAATGAGTCGAACGGCGGCGCGGCCGGCGTGCTTGGCCTGCTGCTCGGTGGCCTGGCGCTCATCAGACGCAGAATCTTCAAGTCATAGGCAAGGGCCGAGCGGCTCAACTGAAAAGGCGGGGACTTCCCCGCCTTTTCCTTTAGCATCCGCCCCACACCGCAGGCTATCCTGTGCTAGAAAACCTCAGGTCGGCAGGTTACACTCACAAAAAACCGCTAAACGCGGCGCGACCTTGTATACTCGGCGGCGAGTCACGATACAGGCACCAGGACTCTTCCTCATATTAGTCAGGATGGCGTCAAACTTGACCCTAGGGTCCCTATCAGAGGTAATAGATGCAACAAACGCAACAACAGATAGATGAGCTGGAAATGAAACTGGCTTTTCAGGAGCTCACGGTCGAAGAATTGAATCAGGAAGTGATCAAACTTAATCGTTTAATGGCTACTCAACAGCAGCAAATTCAGCTATTAATAGGTAAACTGCAGGCGATGGAGCCGAGCAATATGGCCAGCGCCGCAGAAGAAACACCGCCGCCACACTATTGACCCACTCTTAAGTAAAGGAATGCGATGCCCAGTCATCAGAGGAGTCATGAGAGTTTAAGCCTGGCCCAGGCGGGTGAAGCCATCTTGACTCAAACCGCCGCACGGGTCACCAACTTCGACGCCGAGTTAACCGCCTTGGCCGGCAAGATGCTCGCCACAATGCTGGCGGCTCAGGGGGGCGGCATTGCAGCGCCCCAGGTTCATAGCTCTAAAGCCATGTTTATCATGGCATCGCACCCCAATCCGCGTTACCCTGCTGCGCCCACTATGGCGCCACTGGTGCTGGTCAACCCTGAGATTATCACCCGGTCGCCCGACCTGGTCGTTGGCGAGGAAGGCTGCTTGTCCTTGCCCGGATGCCGACTGAACATCTGGAGGCATAGGAGCGTCGGCGTCAGATATCAAGATCTGGATGGCATCTGGCAGACGGCCGAATTCAGTGGCTTTATCGCCCGCATCTTCCAGCACGAGTATGATCATCTTCAGGGGATCACCCTGCGCGAACGGGTCAAAATGCCGGAGCAGCTGTCTGGGCAGCAGAACCCGAAACTGCCAGGCCCAACCTATGGGACGCAGGAATGACACGCGCTCCTCTGCTGCTCGCCTCTTTCTCCCTTGCGCTATGCCTCTGTGGCTGCGCCGCCAACAGCATTTTTATCAACTATCCGGCGCAACTGACCTCGGTGAAACAGCGCCTCAACGGCGCTGACTCTCAGGCCGTGGCGGCACGCCTGGCCGACAAGATCCCGGGCCAGGATGGCTTGCTCTATGCTCAGGAAGCGGGTCGGGTGGCGCAGATCAATGGCGATTTCGGCGCCAGCAAAGACTATTACCAGCAGGCCGTCGCTGCCTATCAGGCCTTCGACGACAAGGCGAAAATCAGCCTGAGCGCCATAGGTGCCACCGGCAGCAGTCTGTTGCTCAACGACAATGCCATCCCCTATCGTGGCCCGGGTTATGAACGCATCATGCTGCATCAATACCAGGCGCTCAACTATCTGTTCAGCGGTGATCCTCAGGGCGCCTTGGTCGAAGTGCGCCGCAGCAACGAGCTGCAGAGCAGCGAACAGGCCAGGTACCAGGCATCGCAAGCCTCGGTGCAGGCCATGGCCAATGGCACCATAGATGCCGAAGTCAGCCGACTGGGGCAAGCCGCCGGCACTGTGACCAGCTCCTTCCTCAACGCCTACAGTTACTATACTACCGGGGTGTTGCATGAACTCTTGGGTGAAGCCAATGATGCCTTCATAGATTACCGCAAGGCGGCGCAGATCACCCCGGACAACCCTTATTTACAACAGGATTTGGTGCGTTTGGCCAAACAGCTGCAGATGCCCCAGTACGAGGAGTTTAAGCGGCGCTGGGGCGATGCCTCCCCCCCTGGACCACAGCAGGGGCAGCTCATCATGATGTTGGAGCGGGGGTTCGTGCCGGAAAAACAGAGCCTGACAGTGCCATTCACCCTTCATGGCAATTGGCAGACGGTATCTCTGGCAACCTACCTGCCGAACCGGACGCCAGTGGCGCCGGCACGGGTCCAGGGCCTGGGAAGCGTGCTCAAGTTGGCGCCGATAGCCAATATCGATGCCCTGGCCATCACGGCATTGAAAGAAAGCCTGCCGGCTGCCTTGGTGCGCCAGGTCGCCCGGGTATATGCCAAATCCGAGATGAATCGCCAGGTCGATAAACATGGCAACGGCACGGGCGGCGATATCGCAGGGATCGCGATGCAGCTGTTCAACATAGTCACGGAGCAGGCAGACAGGCGCAGCTGGCTGACATTGCCGCGTCAGGCACAGCTGGCCAGGCGCTTCCTGGATGCGGGGAACTATGACCTCAGCCTCGACAATGCCAGGGCACAGATAGCTGTCCAACCGGGCAGAAGCACATTGGTATGGGCGATAGACACTGGCAATGTCACACGTTTTTATACAATAATCATCTAGCAATCACTTAATGGAACCGACTATGAAACAATTCAAACTGATTTTTATCCTGGCGGCACTCATGGGCCTGGGGGCCTGTCAATCCAAGGTGGAGTATGGCGACGCAACCGAAGTCGAAACGGTCAACGAAAACTTCGGCTCGAGCGATCTGCAGGCCATCGCCGCCAAGATGGTCGACAGCATGCTGGTCTATCCCCCCGTGGCGGCCATGACAGCCAATAGCCGCCCCATCATCTTCGTCGACAGGGTCAAGAACAAGACCTCGGAGCATATAGACACAGAGTCAGTCACAGACTCGATCAGCAATAAATTGTTGCGCTCGGGCCGGTTCCGTTTCATCGATATGACCAAGGTAGACACAGTGCGCAAGCAACTGGATTACCAGAACAATGCCGGCATGGTAGATCCTTCCACTGCGATCAAATTTGGCCGCCAGATTGGTGCCCAATATATGCTGTACGGCAACCTGTCCAGCATAGTGAAGCAAGATGGCAGCACCAAGGACGTGTATTACAAGATGACCATGCGTTTGATGGATTTGGAAACCGGGCTGATCGAGTGGTCCGATGAAAAGGAAATCCGCAAGATGAAATCCAAGTCCTTCCTGGGCTTATAAAACGACGATAGGGCGCCAAAGTCCAATCGACACAGCCGAACCAGCCCGCCGGGCTGGTTTTTTTTACATATTTAACATTGGTTAAGCCCGGTAAATAGCGTAGTGTAAGACGCAAAAATCCCCCGGCCAGAGCGCCCTGCCACAAGATGGGCGCGGGAAATAAACCTTTTATTGCTATCAAAGGACTCATTCAGTGACACAGTTAAAAGCCAGCCTCATCGCCCTCATCTGCGGCGGCCTGTTCGCCTGCAGCAGCACCCAGCCAGCCCACATTCCCCCCAGAGACGGCAGCCATTACATCAGCCAACAACAGGCGGCCGAGCGCTCGGCACGGGTGTCGGATGTCAGCTATGAACTGGACTTTCAACTCACGGGCGGCATAGAGTTCGGTGCCAACACCAAGATCAGCTTCAACCTCAGCGACAACAGCAGTCCCTTGACCCTGGATCTCAACCAGGCCAAGATCAAACACCTGCTGGTCAACGGTAAGCCTCTCTACCCTAACTATAACGGTGCCTACATCAGCATCAACGCCGATCTGCTCAATACGGGTGCCAACATCCTGGAGGTCGACTTCAGCCGACTTCACAGCACCAACGGCGAAGGCCTGCATAGATTTGTCGATCCCATAGACAACAAGGTGTACCTCTATTCCCATTTCGAACCGGCGGCGGCGCAGCAGATGTTTGCGGTATTCGATCAACCGGATCTCAAGGCCAATTATAAACTCAGCGTGACGGCCCCCAAGGACTGGCAGGTGATCAGCACCATGCGTGAGACCCGGGTCGAACCCCAAGGCGAACTCAACCGCTGGACTTTCCCCGTCACCCCCAAACTGAGTCCCTATAACTTTTCCATGCATGCCGGACCCTATCATGTGTGGCAGGACAACTCGGGCAAATACCCCATGCGCTTGTTCGCCCGCCAATCCGTGGCCGGCCAGGTCACGCCGAGCGATTGGTTCAGGTATACCAAGCAGGGGCTGGCCTTCTTCGATGATTACTTCGGCATTCCTTACCCCTTCAAGAAATACGATCAACTGCTGGTGCCGGACTTCCTCTATGGAGCAATGGAAAACGCCGGCGCCATCACCTTCACCGAGGACAGATTCCTCTATAAGGCGGCCATGACCTCTCAGCAGAAACAACGGCTCGCCGGGGTGATAATGCATGAGATGGCCCATCAGTGGTTTGGCGATCTGGTCACCATGAAATGGTGGAATGGCCTGTGGTTAAACGAGAGCTTCGCCTCCTTCATGGGCACCCTGGCCACCAGCCAGGCGACCGAGTTTGACTATGCCTGGCGCAGCTTCTATGCCGGCGGTAAACAGAGCGCCTACACCCAGGACAGTCTGGTGACGACCCATCCCATAGAAGTGCCCGTGGCCACCACCCAGAATGCCTTCGACAACATAGACGCCATCACTTACCAGAAAGGTGCATCGACCCTGAAACAACTGCGTCACCTGCTCGGTGAAGACGTGTTCCGTCGTGGCGTACAGCAATACCTGCAGCAATACAGTTATCAGAATGCCGAGCTGAGCGATTTTATCGACAGCCTGGCCAAGGCCGCCGGACGGGATCTGAGCCAATGGACCCGGGACTGGCTATACAGCGCCGGGGTCAACACGCTCAAAGCCGAATTCAGCTGCAAGAATGGCCGGATTGACAGCTTCAGCCTGGTGCAGACCCCGGCCAGTGCCGAGTTGCCGACCCTCAGGGAACAGAAGGTGCAGGTCGCGCTCTTCGGTCAGGGACACCGTGAGCTGCAAAAACAAACCAGCGTGGCCGTGACCTACAAGGGACAGCGCACCCAAGTCTCTGAGCTGGTCGGCCAAGCTTGCCCAGCCCTGGTGTACCCCAACTATCAGGACTGGGGTTATGTCAAAGTCGAACTGGATGCCCAATCCTTCGACACCGCCAGACAGAACCTGAGCAAGGTTGCCGATCCCCTGTTGCGATCTATGTTATGGCAGAGCCTGTGGGACAGCGTCAGAGACGGCAAGCTGGGCCTGGATCAATACCTGAGTGCCGTAATTGTCAACGCCCCCCAGGAAACCGACTACACCCTGGTCGGCCAGATCATAGCGACGCTCCTGGATGCCAAGGACTACCTCAATCTGATGGCGCCGGCTCGACAGCATTATGCCGACAAGGTCATCAAGGCCTTGGCACAGATGAGCCTGCGCAGAGCCATGGAGACCAGCGACGACAGTGATTTTCAGCGCCGTTGGTTCAATGCCTACCTGAGCCTGGCGAGCGATGGCAACAGCCTGCAACATCTGGCCCAGCTGCTCCATGGCGACAGCCAAATCAAGGGGCTGAAGATAGATCAAGATACACGTTGGGCCATCATCACTCAGCTCAATCGTTATGACTATCCCAACAGTGCCGCCATGTTGAAACAAGCAGCCCTGGCAGATCAGTCTGATTCAGGGCAGAAGGCCGCCATTGCCGCCGAAGTGGTACGACCCGAAGCCGGTATCAAGCGTCAATGGCTGGAGCGTATCCAGACGAACACAGACATCCCCTTCTCCAAGCTGCGCACCGCCATGGCACACCTCTATCCGGCGGAGCAGAAACTGCTCAGTGCCGCCACCGCCGAACAGCGCCTGGACAAGCTGATGACCCTGGATAAGAAGGGGCCGGTATTCATGCGCAGCTACGCCAACCTGCTGCTGCCAACAGACTGCAGCCATGCCGGCATAGCGGCATTGAGCCAGGCATTGGAGCAGCAAACAGAGCTGTCGGCACTGACCCGCAGGGCCCTGCTGGAAACCCGCCAGCGGGAACAGCGCTGCGTGTTGATAAAAGACAAGATGATGTAATAATGCCCCTGGCGACAGGATGGCGAAATAGCAGCCATCCTGTCGCCGGACATATCACGAAGGAGAGTGACATGAACCCTTTCACCCTGGCCGCAATCACCATCATTTGTGTATTCGCTTACAAAATCTTCAAGGAATACAACAACAAAAAGTCGGCTACCGATGATGAAACCATACAGGCGCTGCAAGCCGAGATCGGCAAATTAAAAACCAGGGTGTCCACCCTGGAAACCATAGTGACGGATAAGAACTACCAATTGGGTGAGGAAATTAACCGCCTCTGAGACCTGGCGGCTAGCACCTGCGGCTAGCGAGAGCCTGAGTCGGGCTAACTAGATGGCCCGAGGGCAGCATCAGCTGCCCTCGAATTCGGGAAAACCCAGGTTGCGATACAGATAGGCATACTTGGATCTATGCTGCTGAAACAGAAATCGTCTCAGGGTGTCCTTATCCTTGCCTAAGGTACTGATCCTCGCGGCCATTATGCCCTTTTCGACCCTCAAGGGTTCAAACCCCAGGGTCATGGGCTCTGCCCCCGGCAGCTTTAGCTGGATCTCGCGGCGATGCATCAAGCGCCGGGCAACCGCCTCAGAGGCAATCTGTAAGGCGATACCCGAACTGGATAAGGACAACACAGTCACCTCCTGGCGCCGCTGCCTGTCATACACCTCTATGTTGTCGACTTCGGTTAAACGCCAGCAACGTTCACAGCCGCGCACGTCCAGGATCTCTGGGATCCCCAGAGAGGCGCTGAATTGTCCCAGTTCATCCTTGCCCACGCTGACGGTAAACCACAGCTTGTAATGCCCCAGCTCGACCCACAGGGTTAATCTCGACCTTCCCATGATGGAGGCCAACCCTGAGGGGATCTCTGTGATGACGGTGACGGGATCCTGCGAATTCCGCTTGAGCAGACTCGAGGGTGAAAATAACTCGCTGAAACACGCGAGCTCTTCTTCTGTTAGATTCGATCCATGAGGCATTTATTTACATCCCATTAACAATTTAACAAGCAAAGACTAGCACACAGCTTCCGGCTGTACAATTATTAACCCGCCCGTGTTCCGTAAGCGACTTAAGCCCAAGACTTACCTTAGAAATATAGGTGAGAGTCCGGATTCCCGCCAGCAACACAGGAGTGGGTCTCGCACCATATCTGCATAGGCAACATGGGATGGAGAGGCACGCGCCAAGTGTCATAAATCTTTGGTCATAGAGTCACATAGCGGCATTAACCTCGCCTGGCCATCCATGAACGCCACACTCAGGCTCGAGGATGCTCACCAAGAAACCCAAAGGATGACACCCAGATGACACAGATACCCCTCAATCCCCCGACACTCAATCTCCCGACACTCAGAACCCAAGCGCTCAAACCGAGCCCATTATGGCTGCTCCTCTCTTGTGGCATGCTGCTCAGCGCCTGCAACAGTGACAAGGCACAGGGGACAGATGATCCACAGGCAGAGATACCGCCGGCACAAGAGGTTGCCAAGGTCATGGCACACCCGGGACCCAGACCCCTATTTCTGGTCGATCAGCTGCCGGCGGGTGAGCTAAAAGATACGTTGAGCCAATGCCGGAATAACAGCTTCTACCGCACAGACTTTGCCATAGGGCATCGCGGTGCGGCGCTGCAATTTCCCGAGCACACCAAAGAATCCTATCAGGCGGCGATCGACTCGGGCGCCGGCATAGTGGAATGTGATGTCACCTTCACCGCCGACAAACAGCTGGTATGCCGTCACTCCCAGTGCGATCTGGCGACCACCACCAATATCCTCGCTATTCCGGAACTGGCCAACAAATGCAGCCAGGGATTCAGTCCTGCCGATCCGGCCAACGGCATCAGCGCCTCGGCCACCTGTTGCACCTCGGATATCAGCCTGGCCGAATTCAAGACACTCAAAGGCAAGATGGACGGTGCCAATCCCGAGGCCACCACGGTCGAGGCCTATATGGCGGGCACCCCGGGCTGGCGCACGGATCTCTACGCCGGCAATGGCACACTCATGACCCACGCCGAAAGCATTGCACTCTTTAAGGCGGCCGGGGTGAAGATGACGCCCGAGCTGAAGGCGCCAAGCGTGCCCATGCCCTTCGACGGCATGAGTCAGCAAGACTATGCCCAGAAGATGCTGGATGAATACAGCGCCGCCGGCGTCGATCCCGGCCAGGTTTATCCTCAGTCGTTCAGCCTGGAGGATGTGAAGTACTGGATCGCCAATGCCCCGGAATTTGCCAAGCAGGCGGTATTCCTGGACGACAGGTATGATTTCGACACGAGTTTCAACCCTCAGGATGCCACGACCTGGACGCCCGGCATGGCGGAACTCAAGACCCAGGGGGTCGAGATCATAGCTCCGCCGCTGTGGGTCTTGGTGGCCCTGGATGCCAACAACAAGCTCATGCCCTCTGAGTATGCGCTCGCGGCCAAGGCCGCCGGGCTGGACATCATCGCCTGGTCACTGGAGCGTTCCGGCCTGCTCAAGGACGGCGGCGGTTGGTATTATCAGGGGGTCACGGAGGCGATAGATAACGAGGGCGATGCCCTGGAGTTACTGGACGTGCTGGCAAAAGACATAGGGGTGCTGGGGGTGTTCTCGGACTGGCCAGCGACTGTGACTTATTACGCCAACTGCATGGGGCTGTAAGCCGACGAGAAACTGAATGCAAAAAAGCAGCCGGGTCGGCATGATTGACCCGACGGCTTTTTCAGTTCGCCGACCCAAGACTGAGTTGGGCTCGGGGCGACATTAAAGAAACAAGTCTTGGATATTTTTCAGATCGCCCTTGCCTTCGGCTATTTCCTCTGGGCTCAGGCCCGACACTTCATGGGGGAAGACCAACCAATCTTCCGAAGAGTGAATGAAGTAGTCAGGTTTTAGCGGCACGGCCGTATTCTTTGGCTTGTAATAGGGACAGGCGATACGTATATCCGTCGGCATATTCAGGCGCATCAGCTGGCTCAACTTGTCTTTGAGGGCATAGATGCTGCGACCCGAATCGAACACGTCATCGACGATCAACAAGCCATCGCTCGCGTTGGCATTTTCCACTATGTAATGCAGGCCATGCACCTTGATCTTCTTGTTCTGTTTATCCGTGCCTATGCCGTAATAGGACGAGGTGCGCACGGCAATATGATCCGTCTCCACCTGTTTGAAATCAAAATATTCCTGCACTGCGATACCTATAGGGGCACCGCCACGCCAGATACCCACAATGAATTGCGGCCGAAACCCGCTCTCATAGACCTGGGCGGCCAGGCGAAACGAATCTTCGAGTAACTGCTGGGCAGTGATGAAATATTTATCTGACATGATAGGGACCCCGTATTTATCCTTGTTACCCGGACTCTGCTTGCCCGAATGCCGCCAACGGCTTAGCCAGTAGCGATTATTTATTTTATTTGATGTGATTCTTGGCCCGGCATGCAGCGGCGAAAGCCGATGCCAGAGTGACACCCATTGGCCATAGGCGCCCTGCCCGAGTTTGGGAGCGAATTTTATACCAAAATGAGGGGTTATGCTGCAGCTATCGCAAAACATCTGTTATTGCAGGGCTTTGTCCTGGCACTTTTTCTTGGCCGAGATAAAAAACACCCGGAGGCGTCGCCCCGGGTGTCGCTATGGCTTGAGCATGCGGCTTAGACTGCAGTTATGCCCACGGTACCGGCAACCGCCTTGGCGCTATAGCCTCTGGCACTGTTTTCTGCGAAGTCCCGGGTCAGGATGCTGTCGACATAATGCCAGTCACAACGCACCTCTTCATGGCTGAAGCTCAATGTCATGAAGCCCCTGTCCATCAGATTGGCATACTTGAGATCCTCGACCAGCTCGACGATCGCCGCCTCGGTCGCCGGGATCTGCTCGGCGGGCAGGGATAAGTAGTATTCCAGCCCGGGGGACGACACTGAACTGGTGGCAAACTCGACCCCAACCTTATCACCCTCGACGTCCTTCAGCTCGCTCGCCCAGGCATTGTGGGTATCACCGGCCAGCACCACCAGATTATGCTGCTTGGATTTGGCCGTAGCCAGGATCACTTCGCGCTCATAGGCGTAACCATCCCAGGCATCCAGGTTATAGGGAATAGATGGCAGCCGTAGCATGGCCAGCGCTTCCGGGGTCAACATGGCTTGGTTGGCCTCTAGGTACATGAGTTCTTCGGCAGTCAGGCTGGGATCCCCCGCCTGTGCCCTGGCCGCCAGCTTGGCCAAAGCCGCCAACTGGGCAAATTGCGGAATGCTCAATTGTTGGGTCGCGATCGCCGCAGGCAACAGCATCTTACCCATCAAGATCTGTTGCCCCAACACCTGCCACTTGGCATTCGAGGTCAGCAACTTGCTCTGCAGCCACAACAGCTGGGTCTGGCCCAACATGCTTCTCTGGGTGTCGGTCACATCGGCCATGAACTGCTCGCCGGCGAAGGCGCCGGTGGCCGGGTCCATATAGTCGGCATATTGCAATTGTTTATCCCGCGCCAACACCCGGGTGTCCAGCATGTGCAGATCCACCAGATCGCCATAACTGAAGCTGCGGTAAATCTCTTCATGGTTCCCTTCACGCCAGGGACGGATAGGCAGCCATTCGAAGTAGGCCTGCATGGCGGCTTCCTTGCGGGCATCGAAATCGCCTTCTCCCTCGTTATGGTTCTCGGCGCCATCGCGCCAGGTATCGTTGGCGACCTCATGGTCGTCCCAGACCGTGATGAAAGGCACCTTAGCGTGCAATTTCTGCAGGCTGGCGTCACCATGATACTGGCCGTAACGGGTACGATAGTCGCTCAAGCTGAACAGCTCAGTGGCCGGCAATACCTCGCGCCCCAATTCGGCGGCATGTTCGCTGGCATACTCTCCTCTGGCGTATTCATAGATGTAGTCACCCAGATGCACCACAAGATCGAGATCCTCCTGCTCGGCCGCCAAGGCATAAACATTGAAGTAACCGGCAGGATAGTTGGCGCAGGACATCACAGCTATCTTCAGTGAACTGACGGCGCCCTGGGGCAGAGTGCGACAACGACCCACGGCGGATTGGGTGTCTCCCACCATGAAGCGGTAGTAATAGGCGGTGCCAGAGTCCAGCCCCATGGCATCGACCTTGACCGTGTAATCCCGCTCGGCATTGGTGCGGGTGTCTCCCGTATTCACCAACTGGGTAAAGTCGGCATCCAAAGCCAGCTGCCAGGCGACTTTCACTTCGCCTTCGGCCTCTGGAGTCACCCGGGTCCAGAGGATGATCCCATCCTGGGCCGGATCGCCACTGGCGATACCGTGTAAGAATTGCGCCTGCAGCTGGCTGTCATCATCACCGCTGCTGCACCCCATCAAGCCGTAAGAAATCACGGCGGCTCCAACACCCTTAGCCGACATGGCCAAAAAATCACGTCTGGAAATCGAACGCTTCATGCTTATTCCTTTAATTTTATTATTGATTGCCCCATTGCCGGCGACCTGCTCACGCGCCGCCATCTGGTATGAGGTCTAATGAGTCTTATTTTGCAACACAACTATTACATAAGCGTGACATATTGATAAGCACTTTATCAATGCAAATCAATCCAGTACGAAATACGGAATCCATGTCTTATACTTGCAGGGTGATCCCATAGGCGCCATGGCCCGAAACGGCTGCCGCCAGCCGGCTACCGGGGATGCCCACTCGCCCCCCCAGCCGGATGCGACTCGAATCCCCTTTTGTATCCAGGGGGGCTATGGCATAGTAGATTTTATCGCCACATCAGGACGACTCAGCGCCATGTTACTCGCCAAACCGACGCTCGCCACCGAACAGATCTCATGCAGTCCCGCAGTCAAAAGCGATAATCCGCTGATCTGGCCCCTACTCAGCCTATTACAGGCCTCACATCAGAGCTGGAAAGTGCATCACTTGGCGACCGAGTTACAATCCAGGGGACTGCTGAGCCGGCTGGACGCCGAACCGGACAAAGATCTGTTCAAGCGCAACTTCCTGCTGATGAATGCCCTGTTCGAATTACAGGAGATGCTGCTGCCCAAGCAATGGCTGCAGGTCCGGGCAATGGAAATCCAGATTTTCCGTCTCCTGCCGGCAGAGCTGAATCTCATCCTCGCCCAGGATGCCTCGCTGCGGGAGTATTACCTCGACTGGAACAACTACGACACCTGTGCCAATGCGGTGCGCGCCATGCTGGAGTCCTTCTGGAATCGCTACCAATCCTACATAGGCGTCAACCCCAGGCTGATGCAGCAGAGCCATGCACTCAACGTCTTCGAACTGGATGAGACGGCAACCGACAGGGAGATCCGTCGCCAATGGCGCCGCCTGGCCTTGAAGTGGCATCCGGACAGACCCGAAGGCGACGCGGCCAAGTTTCGCGAGGTGTGTGAAGCCTGGCAGGCACTCAGGGACGCCGGCCTCTGAGCGGCTCCTTAGGGTTCGGCAGCCAGGTCCATTGCCGGCGGAATTGACGGCACTGGCTTATGTTAGCCAAAGCGATTAGCATGCAAACTACACAAAACATTCGCTTGAACATGGATCTCAGATGAGAAAAAATCCCCAACATCTGCTGTTATGGATGACCTTCGTCATGTCACTGGTCTTCGCCGTCTGGCAAGCCCTGTTGAATAACTTCGTCATAGAACGCGCCCAATTCACCGGCGCCGAGATAGGCCTATTACAGAGCCTGCGGGAGGTTCCCGGCTTCCTGGCCTTTACCGCCATCTTCGCCTTGCTGTTGATCCGCGAACAGAGCTTCGCCTTGCTCTCGCTGGCATTGCTCTGTGTCGGCGTCGCCATCACAGGCTTCTTTCCCCAGGTGCTGGGCCTCTACCTCACCACGGTCCTGATGTCGGTCGGCTTTCATTATTTCGAGACCATCAACCAGTCGCTGACCCTGCAGTGGGTCGATAAAGACAAGACAGCCGGCTTCATGGGCAAAGCGCTGGCCTGGCGCTCGGCCGCCGCCCTGCTGGGCTATGGCAGCATCTGGTTGGTCATGAGTTGGCTCAAGCTGGATTATGTGTGGATGTATGCCCTGATAGGCGCCTTGGGCCTGCTGATGGTAGTGACCATGAGAGTCTACTACCCCAGCTTCGAGGTGGGAGAGATCCAGCATAAGAAGATCATACTGCGCCGGCGTTACTGGCTCTATTATCTGCTGACCTTCTTCTCCGGCGCACGGCGACAGATCTTCATGGTGTTCGCCGGCTTCATGATGGTGGAAAAATTTGGTTACAGCGTGAGTGAGATCACCGCCCTATTCCTGATCAACTATCTGGTCAACTTGCTGTTCGCGCCGGCCATAGGCAGGTTCATAGGCCGCATCGGCGAGCGCAGGGCACTGACGCTGGAATATACCGGCCTAATCCTGGTGTTTATCGGCTACGCCTTGGTTGAGCAAGCCCATCTCGCGGCCGCCCTGTATGTGGTAGATCATCTATTGTTTGCGATGGCGATCGCCATCAAGACCTATTTCCAGAAGATCGCCGACCGCCAGGACATAGCCGCCACCATGTCGGTCAGTTTCACCATCAATCATATCGCCGCGGTGATCATCCCTGCGCTGCTTGGACTGCTATGGCTGACGTCTCCGGCGGCGGTATTCTACATAGGTGCCGGCTTCGCCGTCTGCTCCTTGTTGCTGGCGCTCAATGTGCCCGGGGCACCGGCACAGGGTAAGGAAGCCCTCTGGCAATGGCGCTCGGACAGGGCCCCAGAGATCGACGCCCGGGCCAGACTCGGACAGGATTCAGAATAGCTTCACAAGGAATTGAGCCATCATGAATGACAGCAATCTGGCCAAAGCGGGTGAGGCAGACAGGAGCGCCGACAGTCCTTCCGGCGTTTCGGCCCGTAAGAAGGCCCTGGTGTTGGGGCGACAACTTGGGCTGGCGAGCGAGCAGGATTACCGGCCGGCCAACGCCTCTATCCTGGAGCGCGCCGACCACAGGGACAAGAAACGCGCCTGTCAGTATCAGCTCAACCTGGAAACCATCTATGCCATGGCGCTGAACCATACTCCCTCGGATGTCACTGGGGTCGATTTGGATCCCGACTGGAGTCACCAATTTTTCCTGATGGCGGAGCAGATCCACAACCGCAAGATGCAAGACTTGTGGGCAAGGATCCTCGCCAGTGAAATAGTCACCCCGGGGAATTTCAGCCTGCGGACCCTGGCCACCCTGAAACAACTCACCCACAGGGAGGCTCAGGTGCTGGAGAAGACCCTGGGCATGGCCGCCAGGGTGAATAATGAGCCCAGACTCAAGCTGATCAGCGGTTATCGCCTCTCCGGCGGCCTGGGGCAATATTTTCGCAAGTCGAGCTCGGTCAACCTGGGTCTGTCTCAGTTTGGCCTACCCTATTCGGCAATTCTCACCCTGGTGGATGCCGGGATCCTGCACAGCAGCGAGTTTGAAACGGGTCTGCTCGACAGCAAGAGCCCCGTCAGGCTGGTGCTGCATGGCACCCAGATGAGACTCGGCCCCAAGAGTGGCAACCTGCTGCTGAGTTATTATCGCTTCACCCCAGTCGGTGACGAGCTGGCTCAGCTGGTGCAGCCCAAACCGGATCAGGACTATGCCAGGGCGCTACAACTGCTGTTCGCCAAGGATTTCAAGATAGACATAGAGGGGTAGGGATAGAGGCGTAGGGATAGACACAGAGACGTAGGGATAGACATAGAGGCGTAAGAGTGCCCCTGTCCGAGGCCGGGATTGCTGGCCTGGTTGCAAGCCTGGTTGCATGACTGGGGTTAGCGGTCACCAGCCTCCGGCAGCGTGAGCAGCAGCGGCTCGCACGCCAGGCTCAGTTGCTGGGTCGCCGCATGGCTATCCCCGGCGTAAGAGCTTAAGACAATAGGCGCCAGCTCGACCTTGTAGCTACCGGGTTCCAGCCGATAAGCCTGACTCAGGTCCAAGTCGGCCACCAAGCTGGCCCCAGGGGGCAGCAGCAGATAATCCTCCGCGGCCGGCGCGCCGCGCTTGGCCAATGCCCCAAGATAGCGCAGCGCTCTGCCCTCCCTGCTGATATGCATAAACTCACTGAACCAGGCGTCGAAGGGGGTATGCCAGCTCAATAGCCGCCAGGTATCCTGCCCGCCATTGCTCACTCTGAACTGCACCTCGGTCGTGTCCCGCACTTGTGTCAGCCGACACTCTATGGCCTGGTTCGTTACCATCTCAACCGCTCCAACCTGATCTATGCTCGCCAACAGCATGGCTAAGCTCGCAGACACTATGGCATTCATGCCATGCTCCTCTGAATATAGACATAAAAAAAGGGCGGATAGACTCCGCCCTCTGACAAGGTCATTCCCCTTTAAAGCTTAGTTTTGATTCGGGGTATTTTCGGCAAAATATTCATGGCTGTCGGCATTCTGAATCGCCTGAGACGGATCGCTGATTGCCAGCGACTTGGCGCCACTCTGGCCATAGACGATATCATCCGTGCCTGCTACCACATCGAAATGGCTGGTCTCATGAATGATGGTACCGCCCTTGGAGTCTGTGCCCGTGGTAGGTGCGCTCCAGAAGGCATTACACATGTAGATCTTGTAAGGCTGGTTCGGGTAGACGTAGGCGTAGTAGCTCTTGCTGCAACCACAATCGAAGGTCAGTGGCTGAGTATTCAAGGTGCTGTCGATATTGACGAAGTTGCTGGTCACTGCATCCCAGCGACCGGCATCATAGTTGCCGAACCAGGTATTGTAGCGCACGGATTGGCTGCGATTGGCCGTGCTTGTGCCTTGCAGATAGCCCTTGGCATTGGCCGCCATCGCCTTGGCCGCATCCAGGCCGGCTAAGATGGCCGTCTGTTCCGAGTTACTGCAGCGACCCGTGAAGCTGACGCCGTCTACCGTGGTGCCGCCATCGCCCGTGCCCGGCTTGCCTTTGGCGGCAGCGCCGCCCTTGAATTCACGCCCTTCGAGGTAAAAACTCACGCTGTCTGACTTGATGCCATCTATGCCAAGGCGAGCGAGTTTCTTCGCCTGTCCAGGATTGGGCGCAAACAGTTGCATGGAGCTGACATCATAGCTGATCTCATAATTGGCGCTTTGCGACATGTCGTACAGGGAGGAGAGCTCGACCTGGTAGGACACACTCTCACCTGCCTTGAGTTTCACATAGTCATTCTTGGTAGGTGCCGGACGCTTGTAATGGGCCCCCAGGTAATGACGTGGCTCGCCGTCGGCAGTGACCTTAAACAGGGCTTCTTCGACGCCATCGGCGGCGGTATACCACTTGAGGAGCTTGACCGGAACATGCTCTTCGTTGGTCAGGGTGACTGTGACTATCACATCGTCACTGGCCTGATAATCTTGTTGACTCATGCTCAAGCTGGCATGAATGCCGTCGGCGAGTGCGCTGGTACTGAACAGCGCGGCGGCGATGGCTAAGGCGTGTAGCTTGTTCTGCTTACTCATTCAATTGTCCTCGGGTGTTATTATTATTCATCCATAAGGTGTTGCGAACATGTTGCAACTTGGTTGCATTCTAGTTTCGATGACGAGTGTAATCCGAACTTAAACCCCAAAGCAACGCCAACGAGTGAATTATTTCCCCCGGCCACTGAAATCAGCCGAAAAACACCAACAAGAATACAGAATGCAATACTATTAATAACTTAGGCTGGAGGTGAACCAGGTGGATGAGCCCATTCAGGACGATGAATGAGGCAAGATTCGATGAAGGGAGCGGTGAAACACAGTTGCCGGGCGAGCCCCAAGGGGCCCCCCGGCGGCTATCAGGCCAATGCCGTTAACTTGTCGACAATCTCTGTCTTGGTACCTATGACCTGAATGGCGGTTAAGTAGTCCAGCAAGGCCTGCACCTGAGTCGCCAGATCGCCTTTGCTTGTGTCTATGGTCAGCTCGGCCGCCAATGGCGCCTCGTAGGGGGCGGAGATCCCTGTGAAATCCTTGATTTCGCCGCTCCTGGCCTTGAGATATAAGCCCTTGGGATCGCGCGCCTCACACACCTGGATAGGGGTCGACACATGCACTTCGATAAACTGTCCATGGGGGAACTTGGCCCGGATGCCGTCGCGCTCCTCGCGGGTCGGCGAGATGAAGGCGGACAGGACCACCAGGCCGGCATCGACCATCAGCTTGGCCACCTCGCCCACCCGGCGCAGATTCTCGTCGCGATCCTCGGCGCTGAAGCCCAGATCCTGACATAAACCATGACGCACATTGTCGCCATCGAGCAGATAGGTATGAAAACCCGCTGCGAATAAGGCGTGCTCCAATGCCCCCGCCAGGGTGGATTTTCCCGCTCCCGACAGACCGGTAAACCAGAGCAATACCGGATTCTGGCCTTTTTGCCCGGCTCTGGCGGCTTGATCTATGGCATGTTGGTGCCAAACGATATCAGTCATAACTACTCCTCAACACCTGCAGCGATACGCCTGCCAAACGGCAGCGGATCCCATAATTTCCAAACAGACCAATCCCTAAAACGGAAACAGAATTGGTACCAAAAACAGCACTACCGCCGAGTAGAGCAAAGATAACGGCAGTCCCAAGCGCATAAAATCACTGAACTGATAATTGCCGGCGTTATACACCATAAGATTAGTCTGATAACCATAGGGTGAGATGAAACTGGCACTGGCACCGAAGATCACCGCCAAAATGAAGGGCCGGGTATCGACGCCGTAATGCAGGGCAACGGCATAGGCCACGGGGAATGCCAGGGCCGCCGCGGCGTTATTGGTGATAAGCTCGGTCAGCAGCAGTGTGAGGAAATAGACCCCCACGAATGCCCCCATGACGCCATAAACATCGAACACCCCGAGTAACGTATCGGCCAGGTTCGTGGCCAGGCCCGTGTTCAGCATCAGATTGGCCAGGCTCAGGGCCGAGCCCACCACCACCACCAGCTCCAGCGGAAAGCGCCGCTTCAACTCAGCCAGGGTCACGGCGCCTATGGCCAGATAACTGAGCAGCAGCAACACCAGCCCCTTGGTCAGCGGCAATAGCCCCGTCAGGCTGGCCGCTATGGTCAGGGCGAAACCGCTCAACACCCAGAGACCCCGCCGGCTGTCCAGGCGCACATTCAGGTCCAAGCCACTGACGGCGGCAAAGTCGGTCACCAGTCTAGGATTGGCCGCGAAGCCATCCCCCGGGGTCAACAACAAGACGTCGCCGGCCTGCAGCACTATGTCACCCAGGCCGCCCTTGAGGGGCTGATGCCCCCGGCGGATCGCCATCACAGCCGCATCGAACTGCTCGCGAAAGCGTGACGCCTTGAGGGAGGTGCCCACCAGCATGGACGAAGGTGCCAGCACCGCCTCGACCAGGTTCTGGCCGCGCGCCTGTTGCTTGCCGAACCAGTCCAGGCCCTCGAATTGATGCAAAAGCTCCACAGATTCTACCGCGCCACTGAACCTCAACATGTCGCCCGCCTGCAGCACCAGCTGTGGCGGCACAGGGCAGATGCGTATGCCGCTGCGCTCCAGCTCGACCAAATACAGCTTCTTCAAGGCCCTCAATCTGTTGTCCTGGACGCTGCGGCCCACCAGGGCAGAATTCGCCGCCACATGGGCCTCGAGCAGATAGGGCAGGCTCTCTTCCCCCTGATCTTCCCGCCTGTCGGGTAGCACATTGGCCAGGAGCACCAACAAGGCGATGCCGGATACCACTATCACCACACCTACGGCAGTGAACTCGAAAAAGCCCAAGGGCTCGAGGCCGGCATTCTCGACGAAGGAGTTGACGATCAGATTGGTCGAAGTGCCAATCAGGGTCAGGGTTCCCCCCAGGATGGCGGCATAGGACAAGGGCAACAGCAACTTAGCCGGCGCATGGGATTGATTGCGCCGCACCACCCCTATCAGCGAGGCCACCACGGCGGTATTGTTGGTAAATGACGACAACAAGGCGGTGGAGAACCCCAGCTTGGCCATGGTCAGGGTCAGGGAACCATTGCCTATGACCTGACTGAGTTTCCCCAGCAGAGAGGTCTTCTCCAGTGCCGTGGTCGCCAGGACCAACAACACCAGAGTCACCAGGCTGGCATTGGTGAAACTTGCCAGCGCGGCTTCCAGCCCCTGCATACCCAAGAGGTAAGTGAGCAGCGACGCCCCGGCGAACAGCGCCGCCGGAGTGGCAACGCCGGCGATCAGGCCGCAGATGAGTCCGCTGAGAATGATGCCGAGTAACCACAGCTCACTCACCAATCAAGCCCCCAGCTTGCTGATATCACGCGCTTGCCAGTGCGGGAAATGCTTACGCACCAAGGCGTTGAACTCCAACTCGAAGGCACTGAAGCCTGCGCTCTCGGCGGCTGGGGCTGCCTCGGCCGCGACCAGCATCACGGCGGCGACCGTGGCATTGCTCAATCTGTCGATCAAGATCATGCCACCCGTATCACGCACCAGGCTGTAGGGGTCAACCACTATGGCCTCGGTCAGTTCCAGCTTGACCCTGGCGATGGCATTGAGTCCCAGGCTGTCGGCCTGGCTGCGTTCCAGGGTATTGACGTCGACCAGATACTCGATTGAGGTAACGCTGGCCTGGGTCTTCTTGCCCGCCACCTTGAGATCGTACAGTTGCCCCAGCTGCAATGGCTTCTCATCCATCCACACCAGATCGGCACTCAGGAGGCTCGCCACCTGGGGAACATTCTCCGGCTTGGCCAACAGATCGCCACGGGAAATATCTATCTCGTCTTCCAAGGTGAGGGTTATCGCCTGGCCCGCCACGGCTTCGGCCAGGTCACCATCGAAGGTGACTATGCGCTCGACCTTGCTGCGCTTGCCTGAAGGCAAGGCGACCAATTCGTCACCGACGGCGATGGTCCCCGCTGCCAGGGTGCCGGCAAAACCCCGGAAATCCAGGTTAGGGCGCGACACATACTGCACAGGGAAACGCACAGGCAGGGCGCTGAGTTCGCGCTGGGTGTCTATGGTTTCCAGCAATTCGAGCAGGGTGCCGCCCTGATACCAATCGGCACGACGGCTGCGCTCGACCACGTTGTCGCCGTTGAGCGCCGACAGCGGCACATAGCGTATGTCCAGCTCACCGAAATCTTTGACGAAATCGGCAAACTCGGCCTCGATCTTGTTGAATACCGACTGGTCGAAATCGAGCAGATCCATCTTGTTGACCGCCACTATGAAGTGACGAATGCCCAGCAGGGAAGCGATGAAGGCATGGCGCTTGGTCTGGGTCTGCACCCCGTATCTGGCATCGACCAAGATCACCGCCAGGTCACAGGTAGAGGCACCCGTGGCCATGTTGCGGGTGTACTGCTCGTGGCCAGGAGTGTCGGCTATGATGAACTTGCGCTTGTCGCTGGAAAAATAGCGGTAGGCGACATCTATGGTGATCCCCTGCTCGCGCTCGGCCTGCAGGCCATCCACCAGCAACGCCAGATCTATGGCCTCGCCCGTGGTGCCCATCTTGGCGCTGTCGCTCTTCAGGCTCGCCAGTTGATCTTCATAGATCTGCGCGCTGTCGTGCAGCAGACGTCCTATGAGGGTGCTCTTGCCGTCATCGACGCTGCCGCAGGTCAGGAAACGCAACAGCCCCTTATGCTGTTGCAGCGCCAGGTATTCTTTCACGCCATGCAGCTCGATATCGGCCGCCATGCGGGTGGTTTTATTTACTGCTTGATCCATATTCTTTCTCACTCTATCCGCTCGTCTCAAGAAGGGCTGCCGAAATTAGAAGTAGCCCTGACGTTTTTTCTGCTCCATCGACGCACTCTGATCCGAATCGATCAACCGCCCCTGACGTTCACTCGAACGTGTCAGCAGCATCTCTTCGATGATCTTCTCCAGATTATCCGCCTCGGAATGCATGGCGGCGGTCAGCGGATAGCAGCCCAGGGTCCGAAAACGCACCTGTGCCAGTTTGATCTGTTCGCCCTCATTGAGCGGCATGCGCTCGTCATCGGCCAGGATCATCATGCCATCGCGCTCGACCACGGGGCGCTCGGCGGCGAAATACAGCGGCACCAGCTCGATGCTTTCCTGATAGATATATTGCCAGATATCCAGCTCGGTCCAGTTTGACAGCGGGAATACCCTGATGCTCTCGCCCTTGTTGACCGCGCCATTATAGGTGCGCCACAGCTCGGGCCGCTGATTCTTGGGATCCCATCTGTGGTGCTTATCGCGAAAAGAGTAGACACGTTCCTTGGCGCGGGACTTTTCCTCGTCACGCCGGGCGCCACCGAAGGCGGCGTCGAAACCGTACTGCTCCAGCGCCTGCTTCAGGCCTTGGGTCTTCATTATGTCCGTATGCTTGGCACTGCCATGCTCGAACGGGTTGATCCCCTGTGCCAATCCCTCGGGATTGATATGGGTCAGCAACTCGAAGCCGAATTTCTGCGCCTGTTGATCACGGAAGGCTATCATCTCTTTGAATTTCCAGCCGGTATCCACGTGCAATAGCGGGAAAGGGATCTTGCCCGGATAGAAGGCCTTGCGCGCCAGGTGCAGCATCACAGAAGAGTCTTTGCCTATGGAATACAGCATCACAGGATTGTCAAATTCGGCTGCGACTTCACGAATGATCTGGATACTTTCCGCTTCCAGTTGTTGTAAATGGCTTAATGTTCGCCCTGCCATACTCTTCTCCGATTAACTAAATTGTGCTGTTAACAGCAGGATTCATGTGTTTGCCTGACTGGCCGCTTGCGTCTTCGCTGTCACCTGGGGCTGGAACCAGTTGAGGCTGCCGGCCAGCGAAACGACGTCACCTATGATCATCAACGCCGGCATTTGCAGCTCGGGGTCTGCCGCCAGTTGCTCCAGCTGCTCCAGACTGCCGACGAAACAACGCTGTTCCGCCGTGGTCGCCTTGGAGACAATGGCCACAGGCGTCGCGCCATCCCGGCCAGCATCCATCAACCCCTGACGTATGATGCCGGCGTTGAGTATGCCCATGTAGACCACCAAGGTGTTATGGGGATTGGCATACCCCTGCCAGTCCATGGGGCGGCTCTGCAGCTGGCAATGGCCTGTGATGAACGTCACCCCCTGGGCATGATCTCTGTGGGTGAGTGGAATGCCGGCGTAGGCCGAGGTGCCGCTGGCGGCGGTGATCCCGGGAATGACTTCAAACTCGACGCCGGCAGCGACCAGGGTCTGCAACTCTTCACCGCCACGACCGAAGATGAAGGGATCGCCCCCCTTGAGGCGCACCACCTTGTTGCGGGTATAGGCCTTGGTCACCAGCAGCTGGTTGATCTCATCCTGACCCGCACTGTGTTTGCCGGCGCGTTTACCTACGGCAATTTTTTCGGCATCATTGGGGATGAGCGCCAGTATCTCCTGGCTGACCAGGGCATCATAGAGCACGACATCGGCACTCTTGAGCACCCGCCAGGCTTTCATGGTCAAGAGATCCACATCGCCCGGGCCGGCACCCACAAGCCAAACCTTGCCCTTGGCCCCTTGGCCAGGTAAAGACACTAATTCCATCGCCATTCCCCACTCGCTTCTACTGAGATGAAATATAGCCCTTCTTATATTCCACAATAAATAGATAATAATTAGTTTTTATAACCATTAGTTATAAATGGCGCATTTTACATCCGGGACTGGCAAAGACGCGGTTTCTGCAGGCTTGCCATGAGCACATGAATTTAATTATCCATTACATAACAATAGGATAATTAAATCAATGCGGGAATAAAATCTTGACCGGCCACCTGAACAGCTAGCTTCCGGTACTAAGTTATGGCAAAAAATTCTACTTGGTTCAGCGTCTGTGACCACAAACCATGGGCGGACCCATGCAATCGCCGCGGTTTTCCGTCGCGACAGACTGAAACTGTAGAAATGCCGGTCACGGTGATAGACTCGAATATCTTTCCATCGGCAGGCTTTCCCGGTACAGGCATAATCTCTGCCGCAACCTCGCTGCCATAAATATCGGACCGTCATCATTATCAGGGATAACTCTATGTCGACACCTCTGCCACGAAAACTCATGTCGTTCTGCCTGGCTTGGCTGCCCATCCTGCCCCTGCATGCCGATGACTCTTTGGTCGACCGCAGGGTCAAAGATGAACTGGCGACTTCGGAGCGTCCCTTCGTGATCACCCCGCACAAGGTCAACTACCTGCTGCCCGTGACCTATAACCCCTCCCCCAATGTCGCTCCCTTCGAAGACATTTCGACCGGCCAAGACTATAGCCTGACGGATTTCGAGGCCAAGTTTCAGATAAGTTTTAAGTTTCCCCTGGTGTATAACCTCTTTGGCGACAATGGGCATCTCTTCTTCGCCTACACCAATCAATCTTACTGGCAGGTCTACAACCAGGACGCCTCTTCGCCCTTCAGGGAAACCAATCATGAGCCCGAAGCCTTCATCCTGTTCAACAACGATTGGCAGTTAGGCGGACTCACCAATTCCTTCTGGGGCTTTGGTGCCGTGCACCAATCCAACGGCCGCTCGGGAAACCTGTCACGCAGCTGGAACCGCCTCTATGGCACCATGATCTTCGATGAGGGCCCCTTCGCCCTGGCGGCCAAAGTCTGGTGGCGAATTCCCGAAGAGGAGAAAACCGATCCCAACAAGGCCCGCGGCGACGACAACCCGGACATAGAAGATTACCTGGGAAACGTCGAACTCATAGGCGTCTATGGCCTGGATGACCACAGGTTCTCCCTGACCCTGCGCAATAACCTGCAAAAAGATAATCACGGTGCCATGGAATTCACCTGGAGTTATCCCCTCATAGGTAACCTGAGACTCTACACTCAGTACTTCAATGGCTATGGCGAGAGTTTGATTGACTATAATGTACATACTCAACGTATTGGCATAGGCGTGTCTCTCAACGATATTCTCTAGCCGGTGAGCGGCGGGGATAACAGGACAGCGGCCTCTGTCACCACTCAGGACTCATATCAAGGAGTGATATGCCATACGGATACCGCACCATAGTAGGTGTGTTTTGCCTGTTACTCGGCTGCTGCTTGCTCAGGCTAAGCCTCTTCAGTCTGCCCGCCAGACTCCCGGCCCAGCGGATAGAAGGTCAAGCCCTGCGCCAGGATCTCTATGTGCTGCTCGAACGACTAACCGAAAATTCCGCCTTCTTCGCTCTGGAACCCCAGCGCCGCCAGGCGGCGCTCAACCAGGCCGCCCATAGGCTCGCCGAGCGCTATCCCATCAGCATAACCGGCGACCGCCTGGCCGCAGAAATCACCAAGCTGTTGAGCACCCTGGGCGATCCCGGCGCCAGTGTCGCCCCCTTCCCTACAGGCGCAGCCCGTCTGCCCGTCACACTGCGGCCTTACAGGGACCGCTGGCTGGCACTGACCCTGGCCCAGCGACCGCTGGACCCGGATTACCCCTTCATCAGCCATATAGATGGTATCCCCCTGAGCAGGTGGCTGCAGGCGAGCCAGGCATATCTGCCAACGCAGATGCAACAACATGCCGGCATGCAAGCCTTCTGGCTGGAGCGACTCGGGCTGCTCAGGCAAGACATAGGCCTAAGACAGAGACCCGAAGTCACCCTGACCCTGAGCAATGATGACCAACAACAACGCCAATTGATCCTTGCCCTGTCACGCCAAACTCTCGCGCCCGAGCCTGGCTTAACCGAGTCTGAGGTACCAGGGTTAACCGAGCATGGCCTAGCGGCCTCCGAGTTGCGGCAATGGGTCTCGGAACCCGAACTGCAATCCCCAACGCGACCCAGCCAGCTGGAGACAGACATGGGCGCCGAGCCCGAACTGGCCCGTCAGGCCATGAGGATATCCATCACGAACCTGGATGAGCTGGCCATAAATCCGATACTGCAAGCCACTTTGGCCGCCGGCCTGCAACGGCCACTGTTGCTGCTCGACCTGCGCCACGCCCATGGCACCCACCCTGAACTGCTGCAGCTGCTGACCGGCTACGACGATGGCCCAAAGGCCAAGCGGCCCCTGGGGTTCGCCAACTACCGGCGGGCCCCAGGGCTTCGCAACGATTACCTCGGCCCCCTCAACTTCATTCCTCTGGAGGAATCGAGCCGCCAACCCCGGCAGACAGCTGCCACAGATTCACTAGCCACAACCCAGCCCCGGCCTATGCTCATGCCTATGCCGGGGCAACAGGCATTCAGCCCCTTCTATGTGCGTCCCTATCCGTCTGTATCTTCCCCAAGCGGCGCATTCCCCGCCAACAACCGCCTGGCACTGCTCATAGGCCCAGACTGCCGCCAGGAATGCGAATGGATAGCCCACAGCGCCAAGTCCTGGTCCAGGGTCACCCTGATTGGCGAGCGGACCGTCGGCGATCTGGGGCGCAAATATTATTTCACCCTGCCCAATTCCGGACTGCGGATAGGCGTGAGCGCCTCCCTGGCCTACACCAGCGAGGGGCAGCTCCTGTCAGGAGTAGGGACTCTGCCGGATATCGAGCTTACTGGGGGAGAGCCACTCGAATGGCACAGGTTGCAGGAACTCCTCTCACCCCAGCCGGATGACCTGCGCCATAGGCTGGCCCTCTTGCAGACTGAGGCACAGACGGAGACACAGGCTCCAGGGGCTGAGCCGCAGCCGTTGCAAACGGCGCAGCACTGAGGCCTAGTCGCGGGCCCGCGCCTCGCTGTCCACCACGGAGGTCAGGACTACGCCCTTGTCATTCACATCCAGGTGTATCTGCTGACGCATCTTGTAACCTTGCAGCACGGCAAACTCCTCGGGTAAAGGCTCGACAGCCATCTCGGCCAGGGTCAACAATGGACCGAATAACCTGGGGTAATCTGCCAGTATGCTGAACAAGCCATTGGCAGCGACCGGTACCTCGGCCAGGCTATCGGCCAGCACCTTGGCCCTATCCCCGACGTAGATGACCAAGTGTTGCCCCCTGAGCGCCAACATAGGTTTAATCCCGAATCTCGCCGGCAACCTCAAGCGGGTCGAGAGATCGATCGCCTCGGCGCCGTCGACCAGTTGCATCTCAGCCAATCCGGGCACGAAGATTTTAACCGTATCGAACAAGGCGGTCGGCTTATCGGCCGCCAGGCTCAGCAAGCCGTCGATAGCCGTTATCACAGGCTCGGCTTGCTGCTCATCCAGGCGGTAATCCAGCAATGCCAGACTCACTCCCTTGACGCTCTCGGCCAGGCCAGTGAACATCCCCAGGATGACAGGGTCCCGGGCGCTCAATCCGGCCTGCAAGCGGGCCAGGGGCGCACATTGATAGGCTGGCGTTTGTAACTCGGACCAAATCGCCTTCACGGCCGGGGGAAACTCATCGACATCTATCCCCAGCCCCATGCCGAAGAGACTGGCCTCGCCCACATAGGCGGGAATGAAGCCCCGCAGTCGCTGCAATGCCGTCAGGATGATCCGGTTCCGGCTCTCGATCACCATGGTCGCCTCTATATGGCTGTGTTGCTCATCTATGCGCATCTCATTGAGCCCTATGAGGGTGCGCGGCCAATGGCTGGCCAGGGTCATCAACTCTCGCCGACACTCGGGCGTCTGCAGCTCGCCCACGCCGGCGGACAGCAGGCCATAGATACGGCGGCTGAGCTGCCTGGCCAACGGATCGGCATCCTCTGAGGTCAGGGCCTTGGCGAGCGCCACATGATTGATGAAGCTCACACTGTCGCCGCTGAAGCCATGGGTGTCGATGATCTCCTCCAGCATGCCGGAAGACGCCAGCGACTCGACCGGCCGCTTCAACCCCAGCGCCGTCTCCAACAATTCTGTGTCCCTGGACAGAGGCAGTACTGTGATGGTCAGCATGCCCTGGTATTCGGCGAATACCAGGGACAAGGGCCCAGTCCCGGCGCCGTCCGCCAATAGGTAGCTGCGATAGCCGATCCCGACCAACTGACCTTGGGTATGAGTCACGCCCGTGTCGCGCTCGGCCTGATCCAACAGGGCCCAGAAGGCTTCCGGCCGGGCCAGTTCGAGCTTGATGACGGGTGAGGCGCCCAGGGTATAGACATAGGCCTTAAGGGTATCCGCCAGGCCGAACCTCGCCAGCAGGGCTGCGGGATCCTTGAGCCCCCGCAGGTAAGTATCGAAAATGCTGAGCAGGAAAGCCGCCATGGGCTCGTCCGCCTGGGCTTGAAGCCGCCCATGCGCTACTCCCCCAGGGTAATTGTCCGCCACGGTTTGCAGATACAGCTTGAGGGGAAAGGGGTTCAAGAGGCCCGAAAACACCAGAGTGTCCGCCGGCACCCACTCCAGCACGGCATTGGCCTTAACGAGCCGGGGGGTAGATGCCTGGTGGAACCAATAAGCCATGGCCCCGGCCAGGATGAGCGCCGCAACGAGCAGGAATTTCTTCATCTGAGCCACTCCATTCCAGGGGCAACCTAGCGGCAGCAGGGCTCGACGCCCATGATCCGGCGGGTTGATTCAAGGCAGCAAAACACCTAATGACTCTAGCAGTTGCCATGCTCCCGGGCCAACCGGCATCCAGGAAATACGGCTAAAATAACCCAGGCCATGCCTCAGACCATGAGAAGGGGTAACAAACTAGGGGGAGAGTGGGGATGGTAAGGGTTCAGTATCTCCCCGGACAGTCTTGACCACTGACCGTCCGGGGCTGACTCTCGATTGAACAGGCGCTAACAAGGTCAATCAGACAACATGGCTCGATGAGCCGGTTCCAGCTCAGGCTGGCATGTCGGCATAGGGGCCAGCCAATGGGCCAAGCAAAACCCTATGGGGGTAAAACGTCCCTGCCGCTGTCCGGACGAAAAGCCAGGAACAAACCAACCGAGAGTTGAACCCGCATGCTTCCAAGAGGCTAAAACCATCTACGGGAACTTTGGACTATAGAGCATAATCCGTCTTTGTGCATAACTCTGTGAGTAAAAATGTACAAAATTTTTATGGACATTCTTCACTAAGATTCAGCCACTTAATCAAGAACAGTCTAATGGCGGATGATGACACTTAGATGACATTAAGCCCGCGCCTTGGAACCAGGCCCAAGACGCGGGCTTAAGCTTAACTGGGATTAAGCTTAACTGGGATTAAGCTTAACTGGGATTAAGCTTAAATATCATAGTGCAGGCCGCACTCACGTTTGAGACCGTTGAAGCGGGTCTCCTCCTCCGTCATGCCCAGCTCCAGTGGCTTGCTCGAATGAGTATCGCCGACCGACACATAGCCCTGCTCCCACAGCGGATGATAGGGCAGGCCGTGGGCCGTCAGGTACTGATGCACCTCCCTATTGCCCCATTCTATGATGGGCAAGAGCTTGTAGCGGCTGCCGTGGATCCCCAGGATAGGCAAGGCCTCGCGGGTACTCGCCTGACTGCGACGCAGACCGGCAAACCAGGTGCCCACCTCGAGTTCATTCAGGGCGCGCTGCATTGGCTCGACCTTGTTCAGGCGGTTGTACTGCTCCAGGCCGTCCAGGCCCTGTTCCCACAACTTGCCGAAACGCGCCTCCTGCCAGGCCGCCGTCTGCGGTGCCTGATACACCTTGAGATTCAGTTGCAGCCGCTCGCTCAGCTCATCGATGAACTGGTAGGTCTCGGGAAACAGATACCCTGTGTCCGTGAGGATCACAGGAACATCCGCCTTGGCCTGGCTCACCAGGTGCAGCATCACCGCCGCCTGGATGCCGAAACTGGAGGATAAGGCATGGTTACCCGGCAGGTATTCCAGTGCCCAGACAACCCTTTGGGCGGCGCTTAAGCCGGCCAGGAAGTCGTTGACTCGCGCCAATTCAAGCACCTGCTCTGCCTTGGGCGCAGTCAGCAGCGCCTCCAGCTCGGCGCGGGTGATGCAGGAGATCACCTCGGCTTGCGCGCCTGTATTGATATCAGCCATGAAAGTCCTTAGCGGCGTCTATCACCGCCTTCACCACGCCGATGCGCACAGTGAAGTTACCGAAGGTTTCACCCGCGTCGCGCTCGGCGGCATAACGGGCAAACAGGGTGTCGAGTTCGGCGAGGATCTCGGCCTCCTGGATGTTTTCCCTGTGCATCTTGTTCAATCTGGTGCCTTCGAAGCTGGCGCCCAGATACAGGTTATAACGCCCGGGGGCCTTACCCACAAGGCCTATTTCGGCGGCGAAGGGACGGGCACAACCGTTGGGGCAACCCGTCATGCGCACCACTATCGCCTGCTCGCTGATGCCATGTTTGGCCTGCAGCGCATCTATATGGTCGATAAACTCGGGGAAGTAACGCTCGGCTTCGGCCATGGCCAGCGGACAGGTCGGCAGCGCCACACAGGCGATGGAATGACCCCGGGTCTGGGTCAATACCTGGCCAAGAAGGCCATGTTTACGCGCCAGGCCTTCTATGGTCGCCTTATCGGCTTCGGCCACACCGGCGATGATCAGGTTCTGGTTCGAGGTCATGCGGAAATCGCCCTTGTGGATCCTGGCAATTTCTCTCAGCCCCGTCTGCAGTGTCTGGCCCGGCATGTCCTTGATGCGGCCACTCTCGATGAACAGGGTCAGGTGCCACTTGCTGTCCAGGCCCCGCACCCAGCCATAACGATCGCCGCGATCGCCTATCACTACCTCGCGCTTGGGTTCGAACTTGACCCCGGCGCGGGCCTCGACTTCGGTCTTGAAGGCCTCCAAGCCATGGTCGACTATGGTGTATTTCAGGCGTGAGCGCTTGCGATTGACCCTGTTGCCCCAGTCGCGCTGCACCGTCATCACGGCTTCGGCAAACTTGAGGCCATCCTCCAGCTTGATGAAACCCAGGTCATCGGCCAGACGCGGGAAGGTCTCGACTTCGCCATGGGTCGAGCCCATGCCGCCACCGGCGGTTAGGTTGAAGCCCAGCAGCTCGCCGTCTTCGGCCACGGCGATGAAGCCGAGATCATTGGTGTAGACGTCGACATCGTTGTCCGGCGGTACCGCAACCGCCATCTTGAACTTGCGCGGCAAATAGGTCTTGCCATAGACGGGCTCGACCACCTCATCCTGGGTGCTCAGCAGCTTCTCTTCATCCAGCCAGATCTCGGCATAGGCGCGGGTGTGCGGCAGCAGGTGATCCGACAACATCTTGGCGAAGGCATAGGCCTGCTCATGCAGCCTGGACTCGACCGGATTGGGGTTACACATGACGTTGCGGTTGACGTCGCCACAGGCGGCGATGGAGTCCAACGCCTCCCTGTCCAGATCCTGGATTATGGTCTTGAGGTTGCGCTTGGGGATGCCATGATACTGGAAGGTCTGGCGGGTGGTCAGGCGTATGCTGTTGGAGCTGGTCAGGGTAGAGGCAATCTTGTCGACCCCCAGCCACTGCTCAGGGGTGCAGATGCCGCCGGGCACACGGGCACGCAGCATGAAGCTGTACAAGGGCTCCAGCTTCTGTTCCTTGCGTTCGTTGCGCAGATCCCTGTCATCCTGCTGATAGAAGCCGTGGAACTTGATCAACTGCTGATCGCCATCGCTGAATGACCCTGTGACAGAAGAGTCCAGGCCTTCCTTGATGGTACCGCGCAGATAATCACTGTCGGTTTTCAAATATTCGTTTACGGCTAACTTTTGCTCACTCATGGCCACTGCCTCTTAAAATTCGGTTCAATTGCCGGCGCGTTCAACCGGCGTCACTGCTGTGCTGTCTCTGCGGACAGGCTTTCAGTACAGGCTTAAGTCGTTCGGGCTCAGTACACGTCTTTCTGATAGCGTTTATCGGCGCGCAGTGACTCGAAATAGGCTTCCGCCGCTTCCTGCTCCAAGCCGCCCTCCTGGATGGCTACCTGGATCAGCGCCTGGTGCACATCCTTGGCCATGCGCTCGGCATCGCCACAGACATACAGGTGGGCACCGGCTTGCAGCCATTGCCACAGCGTCTCGGCCTGTTCCTGGATCTTATGCTGCACATAGATCTTATGCGCCTGATCCCGGGAGAAGGCCACATCGATACGGCTCAAGTCGCCGTTCTTGAGGTACTGTTGCCACTCAGTCTGGTAGAGGAAGTCCTGCTCGAAATGCGGATTGCCGAAGAATAACCAGCTGTCGCCGCTCGCCCCCTGGGCCACACGCTCCTGCATGAAGGCGCGGAACGGCGCCACCCCAGTGCCCGGACCCACCATGATCACCGGCGTCTCTGGGTTCTCCGGCAGACGGAAATGCTTGTTGGGCTCGACATAGACCTTCACTCGGGTGCCTTCTTCGGCCGAGGCCAGGAAGTGGGAGGCGCCGCCGAAGCGGGCCGCGCCATGGCGCTCGTCTTCCACCAGGGCCACCGTCAGGTGCACCTCGGCCTCCACTTCGCTCTGGCTGGAGGCGATGGAGTAGAGGCGCGGCGTCAGTGGCCGCAGCAATTCCAGCAGCTCGGCCGCAGTCACAGTCACGGGATACAGGGCCACCAGATCCGCCAGCTGATGCTTGAGGATAAACTGTCGTGTCAGCTCCTTGTCCTGGCTGATGCCGAGCAGCTCGGCGTTGCCACTGAGTTCGGCCCAGCCCTTGACCAGGCCAGGATACAGTTGGGTCAGCTCTTTCTTGTCACTCAGGGCCTGGGCCAAGGTCATGGTGTCCTTGCCGACAGTCACCGACGCGGCGGCATCGAGCCCGAGACCTGAGATAACCTCGGCGACCAGTCCCGAGGCGTTGCTGAACCAGACGCCCAGGGCGTCGCCCACCTGGTAACTCAGGCCCGAGTCGGCCAGGTCGATTTCCACATGGCGAACGTCTTTATCCGAGCCGCGGCCGGTGATCTTCTGGCTGACCAAGACTTCGGCGCTGTAAGGTTGTTGCTTGCTGTATTCGCTGTCGCCCTTGGCCGCCCCTATGGACACCACATTGGCACCCGCGGTCTGGATCAAAGGTTTAACCGTCTCCAGCACTTGTTGCTGCCACTGCTCGGCCTTGTCTTCGTAATCGACATCACACTCGAGGGTCGGCAACAGGGCCTTGGCCCCCAGGGCGCTCAGGCGGGCATCGAAGTCTTTGCCCGTCTGGCAGAAAAATTCGTAGCTGGAATCCCCCAGCGCCAACACTGAATAGTGCAGCTGCTCAAGTTTGGGGGCACGCTTGCTGGCCAGGAACTTATGTAATTCGATCGCATCATCCGGGGCATCGCCTTCGCCATGGGTACTGACCACCAGCAAGAGCAAGGTTTCCTGCTTCAGCTGGCGCACATTGTATTCGCCCATGGATGCCAGATTCACCCCATAGCCCAGAGCTTGGGCCTTGGCCGCCAGCGCCTTGGCCACACCACGGCCATTGCCGGTTTGACTGCCATAGAGGATGGTGATGCTCTGCGCCGCAGCGCTCTCGGGCGCGCCGGCGAGCTGACCTTGATTGGCCGAGGCCGCCAGGTACCCGCTGACCCAAGCCAGTTGCACGGCACTCAGCTCGGCGGTGAGCTGCTTGAGCTTGTCCACCTGCCCCTGAGACAGAGGTGAAGCGAGCGATGAAAGTTCTTTTAACAACATGAAGACGGCCCTATGTCAGTGTAATGTCGGTAAGCTTAGCCGCCTTTAGGAAAAGCAAAAAAGAATAAAATTTGATTTTTAATTCCATTTTGGAATATACAAAGGTGAAAAATTAAGCTACAAAAGTACAACAGCAGCAAAGTTTTGACTTTGCACGCTTTAATGATCGCAACATGAAAAATAGCCCCCCATGCCAGCGCCGGGACGCGCCCAATGCCGACCTGCCCCATGGCTAACCTTGCCCTTAACCTTAGAGGTGTTCCTGTGAAACTAGGTCTACCAAGAGAATGTCAGGCCGGCGAACAACGGGTCGCCCTGATCCCGGCCAATGTGGCACGATTACGCAAGAAGCAGCTGGAGGTCCAGGTAGAAACCGGGGCCGGGTTGGCGGCAGGCTTCACCGACGAAGACTACCTCAAGGCAGGTGCCAGCATAGCCGCCAGTCGCGAACAACTGCTGCGCGATGCCGACATCATCACTGTGGTGAACTGCAAGGGCACTCAGTTCGATGAGCTGAGCGCCGCACTCAAACCCGGCCAGTTGCTCATAGGCATGATGGATCCCCTGATGCAGCCACAGAACGCCCGGCGCCTGGCCGACACAGGCGCCACAGGCATAGCCCTGGAGCTGATGCCACGCATCACCCGGGCCCAGAGCATGGATGTGCTCTCCTCCATGGCGACCATTTCCGGCTATAAGGCGGTAGTGCTGGCAGCCTATCGGGCACCGCGTCTCTTCCCCATGATGATGACAGCCGCCGGTACCCTCAAGCCGAGCCGCGCCTTCATCATGGGCGTCGGGGTCGCAGGACTGCAGGCCTGTGCCACCGCCAAGCGCCTGGGGGCCGTCGTCGAGGCCTATGACATACGCCCGGCGGCCAGGGAGCAGATACTCTCGGTCGGCGCCAAGCCGGTCGAGCTGGACATAGAAGCGGAAAACACCGAGACCAAGGGCGGCTACGCCGCCGAACAGAGCGACGACTTCCTCAAGCGTCAGCAACAGGCCATGACCAAGGTACTGGCGCAGCAGGATATCGTCATCACCACGGCCGCCATCCCGGGGCGCAAGGCGCCGATACTCATCACCCAGGCCATGGTCGAAGGCATGAAGACGGGCAGCATCATTATCGATCTCGCCGCCGAGACAGGCGGCAACTGTGAGCTTACCCGCCTGGATGAGGAAGTGGTACATAAGGGGGTCACCATACTTGGACCGGCCAACTTGCCCGCCAGCGCCGCCAACCATGCCAGCCAGATGTATGGCACCAACGTCGAGAACCTGCTCAACCTGCTGCTGGATCAGCAAGGCCAGCTGACCCTGGACTTCGAGGATGAAATCGTCCGCGACACGGTCGTGGCCCATGACCACCAACTGGTCAATGCCCGCCTGCGTGAGCTGCTGCACTTAACCGAATCCAATCCGAACCTGAGCCAGGAGGCACACTGATGGAAATCTTACTCTTGCTGACCTTATTCGTGGTGGCGATATTCCTCGGGGTCGAACTCATCACCAAGGTACCGCCGACGCTCCATACCCCGCTGATGTCCGGCTCCAATGCCATCTCGGGTATTGCCCTGGTGGGTGCCCTGCTGTCGGCCGGGTCGGGCGCCGGCTTCTGGGTCAATGTGCTCGGCTTCATCGCCGTGGTGCTGGCCAGCATCAATGTGGTGGGCGGTTATCTGGTCACCAATCGCATGCTGGCCATGTTTAAAAGGAAGTAGCCACGGATGAACATCACACGCCTCTCCATGCCCGCCACCCCAAACCGGGTGGTACTCCACAATCAGCTGGTCACCAACCGCATGCTGGCCATGTTTAAAAGGAAATAGCCACGGATGAACATCACACGTCTCTCCATGCCCGCCAACCGCAACCGGGTGCACTACTGCCTGACAGCCAGGTTTACAAGGAAATAACATCGATGAGCATGAGCATAATTTATCTGTCCTACCTCTTGGCGGCGAGCCTGTTCATCCTGGGGATCAAGGGGCTGACCAAGCCCAGAACCGCAGTCAGGGGCAACCAGCTGTCGGCTCTGGGCATGTTGGTCGCAGTGGTGGTCACCCTGCTGGACAAGAACATTCTCAGTTACGAGTGGATCATTGCCGGTCTGCTGCTCGGCGGCGCCATAGGCGCCATCATGGCGACCAAGATCCAGGTGACGGCCATGCCCCAGATGGTGGCCCTGCTCAATGGTTTCGGTGGCGGCGCCTCGCTGTTTATCGCCATCGCCAGCCTACTGGATCCCGAGTCTGCGACTCACAGCGTCGCCCAGGTTGCCATAGGCGTCGCCGTGTTGATCGGGGCCGTCACCCTCTCGGGTTCCTTGATCGCCTTCGCCAAGTTGCAGGAGCTGATCCCGGGAAACCCCATCAGGGTGCCGGGCAACAAGTTTTTCAATGCCCTGCTGTTCGCCGCCGCTCTGGGGCTGGCCATCGCCATAGTCATCACCCCGGATAACACCAACCTCTTGTATGCCCTGGCCTGCGTGTCCCTGCTGCTCGGCGTGCTGTTGGTGGTTCCCATTGGCGGCGCCGACATGCCTGTGGTGATCGCCCTGCTGAACTCTTATTCGGGAATAGCCGCGGCCACCACAGGTTTCATCACGGGCAACACAGTGCTGATCGTCGCCGGCGCCCTGGTGGGCGCTTCTGGCATCATACTGACCAAGATCATGTGCAAGGCCATGAACCGCTCGCTGTTCAACGTCTTGTTCGGTGTCATGGCCGCAGGTGGCGAAGCCATAGACGCTGACGAAGTCTATGCCGGCAAGATCAAGTCGACCTCGCCGGAGGAAGTCGCCATGATGCTGGAAACCGCGGCTAAGGTGGTGATAGTGCCTGGCTATGGCTTGGCCATGGCCCAGGCCCAGCACGCGGTGCGCGAGCTGGCCAACCTGCTGCAGAGTCGGGGCACTGAGGTGCTATATGCCATACATCCGGTCGCCGGGCGCATGCCTGGGCATATGAACGTGCTGCTGGCCGAGGCCGAAGTGCCCTACGAGCAGCTGATCGAAATGGATGAGATCAATCCCCAGTTCGAACAGACAGACGTGGCGATAGTCATAGGTGCCAACGATGTCACCAATCCCATGGCACGGGAAGATAAGGGCAGCCCCATCTATGGCATGCCGATCCTCAACGTGGATAAGGCCCGTACCGTGATAGTGGTCAAGCGCTCCCTCAGCCCAGGTTTTGCCGGCTTGCCCAACCCCTTGTTCGCCAAAGACAACACCCTGATGTTGTTCGGCGATGGCAAGAAGGAAATCGTCGAGCTGACCCAGAGCCTGAAGGAAGCCGACTGAGCCGCAGCCCAATGCAAAAAACGGACAAACAAAAGGCGCCATCGGCGCCTCTTGCTTGTCACGGTTATTTCACCGTTGTCCCGGCTTATGCCGCCTGCACCTTGGCCATGTCGTTGACTTGAGTCAGCAACTGCAAGGCACTGCGGCCCAGAAGTTGATTGACGACCCGCTCTCCTTCGGCACCCAGCTCCAGCAAGGCGGTCTCGCGGGCACTGTTGATGGCGCGGAATAGGGCTATCTCCGAATTGCTGTAGCCACAAAGGCTGAAGAACAACTTGAGTACCGCCCGGTAATGGGACTCGGTCAGCGCCTGCATCCAGGAGTTTTCCAGCGCCTGCACACTGGAAAAATCCAGACTGGCGACGAAGAAACGACCGATACGCTCATCCAGGCGTACCAGAAAATCTGTCTTGCGCGGAAAATGATGACTGATACCCGTGCGGCTGATCCCCGTCGCTTCGGATAAGGTAGTGTAGGACATAGCGTCGAATCCTAGGGTCAGGATTTGTTTTAATGCCTCGTCCATGATCTGATTAATAGTTTGCTCTGTCTGAGCCTTCGAACGCTTTGCCATGTTCAACTTCTCCCCTTCTTATTCTTGTGAATGAAAAGCTTACCAAAGCGGGCGAGAGAATACTGCTGGAAAAATGTGAAAACTAAGTGAATATCACTTACGTTCAGCTAAGGTTCAGTTCGCGGGAAAGCCTAAGGCGCCCCCTGCTCAGAAAGAGGCTGCATCGCCGCCTGTGTCAACCAGGCATCTGCCGCATTGGGGCCCATCAATGCCCTCAAGGTGGGCTGCAGGTAGTAACCCAGCCTGGCCTTGCGCCAGAAGATATACCTGGGCAGGTCTTGCACAGCCCCGGGACCGAAGGTGCGCTGGATCAGGCTCGAAAATTCTCCCAGGGCATCGGCGTCATACTGCCGCAACAGGGGATAGCTGGCCTTCAGGAAGTCGGCGTAATGGCCGAAGCCCATCAGCTGGCCGGCATCATACTTTTCCAGTAATTGCCGCAACACAGGAGGACTCCAGTGTGACATGTTGGTGACATCGGCCAGCACCGCCAGGTTGCGCCTATGGTATTGCTGCCAAGCCAAGTCGAGACTGCCTGTCTCATGGACACTGCGCCAGACGAGATAGATGTCGGCCAGCCATTCATGCTGATAGGGCCTCAGCTCGAGAGGCAAGACGGTACCCCGCAGCGCCAGGTTCTGCAGATGGCCCAATTCATGCCACAGGGTGAGTTCGTGCTGCCGGGTCAGAGGCAAACTATAGCCCTCGCCCCCCAGGTTCACCGACAGCGAGGTGCGATCTCCGTTGTCATTCACCAGCACCAGACCGGCACATTCAGCGTCTGACGTGGGCATCACCATGGCACTGCGCAGCCCCATGGCGCCGAGGATCTTGCTCTCGCTGTCGGGCAGCTGGCGCCGCACCTCAGGGCTCAACTCCTCCAGACACAGACTCAGGAGGGACACGGGGCACACCAGTGCCTGTGCCGAGCCGACCTGGGTCCAGTAGAGGCCTGAGGCCAATGCCAGCGCCAACATGCTCACGCTATCAGCCTCACTTGTTGGCCATGATGTTTTCGATAATCGCCGTGGTCGAGACCCCGTCTTCGAAGCCCAGCACCTCGACCCGGCCGCCGTTGGCGAGCACTTCGGCGCCGCCGGCGATGTCTTCAACCTTATAGTCGCCGCCCTTGACCAGTAAGTCCGGCAGCAGGTGGGCGATCACCCGCTGCGGCGTGTCTTCAGTGAAGGGCAACACCCAGTCGACCGAAGCCAAACCGGCCAACACCGCCATCCGCCGCTCGACCGGATTGACGGGACGACCCTCGCCCTTGAGACGCTTCACCGAGGCATCGTCGTTGACCGCCACTATCAGCCTGTGGCCCAGCGCCTTGGCTTGTTTCAGGTAGCTGACATGGCCTGCATGCAATATATCGAAACAGCCGTTGGTCATCACTACCGTCTCACCGCGCTGGCGCGCCTGCTCGAGGGCATACACCAGTTGATCTTCGCTGATGACGCCAAACCCTGACTCCCCATGATGGGCAGACAAGGCCTGGATAAGCTCGATGCGGCTCACGGTCGAGGTGCCGAGCTTACCGACCACGACACCCGCTGCCGTGTTGGCTATGGCACAGGCCTGGGGCAGGTCACTGCCGGCGGCGAGTGAAATCGCCAGGGCCGAGATCACTGTATCGCCGGCACCCGTGACGTCAAACACTTCCCTGGCCACCGTGGGTATGTGCAGCTCGGCTTGCCCGGGCGTGACCAAGGTCATGCCTTTCTCCGAACGCGTCACCAGGATGGCGCCGAAGTCGTGTTGCTGCAGCAGCTTGTTGGCCTTCTCCAGCAGGTCGGCTTCCGAGGTGACAGTGCCGACAACCGCCTCAAATTCACTCATGTTGGGGGTGATCAGGGAGGCGCCCCGATAGCGAGCGAAATCGCTGCCCTTGGGATCCACCAGCACCTGGATGCCCTTGGCGCGCGCCTGGGCGATGAATTCCTGCGGGTTGTCGATGGCCCCCTTGGCATAATCGGACAGCACCAGCACCCCGACACCGTCCAGCAGGGCGCGGCTACGCTCGAGCAGCCGCTGGCTGTCAGCCTTGGCGAAGGGCTCTTCAAAGTCCAGGCGGATCAGCTGTTGGTTACGCGACAGCACCCTGAGCTTGGTGATGGTGGGTTTATCGCTCACTTCGAGCCACTCAGGCTCGACCCCCAAGGTTTTCACCCCAAGTGTCAACGCCGCGGCGGCTTCGTCTTGGCCCACGAGTCCCGCCAGTTGCACCTGGCCACCCAGGGTCGCTATGTTCAGCGCGACGTTGGCCGCACCGCCGGGCCTGTCTTCGATCTGATTGATCTTGACCACAGGCACAGGCGCCTCCGGCGAAATACGCCCCGTGGGGCCGACCCAGTAACGGTCTAACATCACGTCACCGACGACTAATACTTTGGCTTTTTCGAACGCTGGCAGAGTAACCTTCATAGGGGATCTTATTTTTTACCCGAATTAAACCCTGATTGTACCTAATTTCCGGCAAAATTTGAGTTAGAATGTGCAGTAATTTTTGCAAAGTTTAGAGTTCATTGTGGTAGAGAAAGCCGAATTTTCATCTCATCTGTATCATCCCAAATATTGGCTCTTGTGGCTCGGCGTTGGCCTGATGCGGCTGACCCAGCTATTACCGTTGCGCTGGCAGATGCGACTGGGCGCCGGCATCGGCCGGCTGGCGATGGCGCTCGCCGGCAGCCGCACCCATACGGCCAGGCGCAACCTGGAGCTATGCTTTCCCGACATGTCCCCCGCCGAGCGCCGAGCCCTGCTCGAACGTAATTTCGAGGAAACCGGCAAGGCAATATTCGATACCATCAATGGCTGGTGGTGGTCGGATGCGAAAATCCACCGCCATATGCAGATCCAGGGGCAAGAGCATGTGCGCCGGACGCTGGACGCAGGTCAGGGGGTGATACTGTTCGCAGTACATTGTCTGCCGCTGGAAATGGGCGCCCGCATCTTCGGTCAATTTCAACCCGGCGTCGGCGTCTACCGCCCCCACGACAATCCCGTGATGGAATACCTGCAGGTGAAGGGCCGGCTGCGCTCCAACAAGGCCCTGGTCCCTAAGCGGGATCTGCGCCAGATGGTGCGTTGCCTGCGTCATCCGGATGTGATCTGGTACACGGCGGATCAGGACTTCGGCCGCTCCAGCGCCGTCTTCATCCCCTTCTTCGCCGTGCCCGATGCCGCCACCATCACCGGCGCCACCACATTGGCACGCCTGGGTAAGGCCAAGGTGCTGCCGTTCTTTGTCGAGCGCACCGAGGGCGATGCGGGTTACCGCATAGAGATACTGCCACCACTGGAGGACTTTCCCGGTGAGGATGAAACCCAGGACGCCATCCGGGGGAATAAGATCATCGAAACGCTTATCGAAAAAAATCCGGCCCAATACATGTGGTTGCACCGACGCTTCAAGACCCGCCCCCAGCCGGAAGGCGCCTCGCTCTACCAATAGGGTTTATCCATCACCTTTTACAGGCATGACAAACAACGCCGGCGATAATGCCGGCGTTGTTATGCCAGGGCGTCGGCCCGAGTCGCAGGCGTCATCGAGAGCCAATAGCGGCAGTCAAAATGCCCTGTGTGTCGTGCCCTGTCTTTATGACCCAGCCCCGCGGGTGTCATAAAGACATGCATGTCGAAATGACAATCAAAGACATTGTCATAAGGACAACCAACGCCAGCATAAAACAAACAAAACTACTTTAAATCAATAAGATGCAAGGTTGGCATAAAACCCGCAATAGCTAAGACGTCTGTATCAATTGACGTTGTGCTAAGGGGATTTATGAGCAAATTACGACTCACGGCAATCGCGCTGCTAATAGTGCTGATCGCTTCATTTACCGTACTACTGAGTCTGGGTAGTGAAATATACCAGGAGAAACCACCCATACCGACCGCGTTCAGTGACGTCGGCGGTCAGGTCATATTCTCCCAAAACGACATAGAGCAAGGCCAGCTGGTGTGGCGCTCCATGGGTGGCCATCAACTCGGTTCAATTTGGGGACACGGCTCCTACGTCGCCCCGGATTGGACGGCCGACTGGCTGCATAAGGAGGCTCAGGCCTGGCTGAACATCACGGCCCAGCAAACACTGCAACAAGACTTTGCCGACCTATCGGTACAGGAACAGGCCAAGCTTGAACAGGCGCTGCGCGATGATATGCGCCACAACACTGTGATGCAAAATGCCGATGGCACCACCCAAGTGACACTGTCAAACACCCGCATCGACGCCATAAAAGCAGTCAGCGATCACTATCTGGCGCTGTTCGGTGATGATCCTGAACTGTCTGGCCTGCGTGAACAGTACGCCATGAAAGAAGGCACAGTGCCTGATCTTGGCCGCCGTGAACAATTGAATGCCTTCCTGTTCTGGGGTGCATGGGCCGCGATTACCGAACGTCCGGGTGAAAACTACACTTATACCAACAACTGGCCCTTCGATCCTCAGTTAGGCAATACCCCAACTTCCGATAACATAGTCTGGTCAATCCTGAGTATCGTGACCCTGATTGGGGGGGTCGGCGCCCTGTTGTGGCACCATGCCAGCGGTAAACACGAGAGCCTGCCTAAGCCCGCCGAGCAAGATCCGCTGTTCATGACCAAGCCAACGGCATCCCAGAAGGCGGTCGGCAAGTACTTCGTCACCGCCGTGGGCCTGTTCCTGCTGCAAATACTGCTGGGCGGCATCACGGCCCACTATGCGGTGGAGGGGCAAAACTTCTACGGCCTGCCACTGTCTGAAATTTTACCTTACTCTGTTACCCGCACCTGGCACACCCAGTTAGCGGTGTTCTGGATTGCCACGGCTTGGCTGGGTACCGGCCTTTACATAGCACCGGCGCTCTCGGGTTATGAGCCCAAGTTCCAACGCCTGGGAGTCAATGTGCTCTGGGTCGCCCTGGTGATAGTGGTGCTGGGTTCCATGGCCGGTGAATGGATTGGGGTGCAACAGTACTTCAGCCTGGATATGAACTTCCTGTTCGGTCATCAGGGGTATGAATACATAGATCTGGGCCGTGTCTGGCAGGTGTTGCTGCTGGCTGGCTTGCTTATCTGGTTGGCACTGGTGACGGCCGCCATACGTCCAGCGCTGAAGGTGCGTGACGACATGCGCGCCGTGGTCTGGGTGCTGTACGCTTCCTGTGTTGCCATAGGCCTGTTCTACGGCGCCGGTCTGTTCATGGGCAAGCACACCAATCTGGCTATCGCCGAATACTGGCGCTGGTGGGTAGTGCACCTGTGGGTCGAAGGCTTCTTCGAAACCTTCGCCACCTCGGTCATCGCCCTGATGCTGGTTCGCCTGGGTCTGATCCGCGGCCGCAGCGCCAACAGTGCCGTGCTGTTCACGACCGTCATCTTCCTGACCGGCGGCCTGATAGGCACCCTGCACCACTTGTACTTCACCGGTGCACCGACGCCTGTCATAGCTTGGGGCGCCATCTTCTCGGCTCTGGAAGTCGTGCCCTTGGCCATCATAGGCTTCGAAGCGATGGAAACCTTCCGCCTGCGCAAGGCCAGCCCCTGGATGCATAGATATCACTGGTCTATCATGTTTTTCGTGGCTACCGCCTTCTGGAACCTGGTCGGTGCCGGTATGCTGGGCTTCCTGATCAATCCCCCCATCTCCCTGTACTTCATCCAGGGCCTGAACACCACGGCGACCCACGGTCACGCGGCGTTCATGGGAGTGTATGGCATGCTGGGCATGGGGCTGATGCTCTTCTGTCTGCGTGGGATCACGGGCAAAATGCAGTGGAACGACAAGCTGCTCAAGGGGGCCTTCTGGAGCCTGAACCTGGGTCTGGCGGCCATGGTGTTCATGTCACTGCTGCCCGTCGGCCTGACCCAGTTCTTCGCTGTCATAGACCACGGTTACTGGTACGCCCGTTCGCCTGCCGTCATCCACAGCGCCACGGTTGAAAACCTGGTGTGGATGCGTATGTTCGGTGACGTCATCTTCAGCTTCGGTGCCTTGTTCATGGGAGCCTTCCTGGTCGATTTGCTCAAGAAGACCCTGGGCAACAAGCCTCAGGCTATCGGTGAGGTGCTGCCGACGCGTTAATCGCCACACAGCTACTGCTCACTCACATTGGAGCCGCTCGCGGCTCCTTTTTTATGAAGTCGAAGAAATATAGATCCAAATCAAAGATTGCATCTGTGGTGGGTGTCAATATGACAACAAATTACCCAACCTGGTAGGACTCATGCAATCTCAACCTAGCTCTCATGTGGAGAATGCCATGGCTTTGAGTCAATCCGATCTCACTCGCATCGCACTGGATATCACCTCTGGACTGGCAAATCGCGACAGGTATTCGCGTCTGCTGAACACAGTGCGCCAGAATCTACAATGTGACGCCGCCGCCCTGCTCGCCTTCCAGGGGGAATACTTTACCCCACTGGCGATAGACGGCCTCAATGCCGATGTGTTGGGGCGTCGCTTCATTCTCAGTGAACACCCGAGGCTGGAAGCCATAGCCCGTGCCGGAGACATAGTCCGCTTTCCCGCCAACAGCGAGCTGGCCGATCCCTACGATGGCCTCATTCCCAATCAGGGTGACGAGCTAAGGGTCCATGCCTGCATAGGGCTGCCGCTGTTTGCCAATGAACGCCTCATAGGGGCCGTCACCATAGATGCCTTCAACCCAGAGCAATTCGACAAATTCAATAACACAGAACTGAGAAACCTGAGTGCCATCGCCGCGGCATCGCTGAACAATGCCCTCATGGTGGAAAAACTGGAGAGAATGGCGATACACAGCCAGGAAACCGTCGACGACCATAGTGTCAACATAAGTTCAGACTCGGAAATCATAGGCCACTCGGACGTCATGCTGAGCCTGAATAAAGAACTGCAGGTGGTTGCCAACACAGATCTGAACGTACTCATCTTAGGTGAAACCGGGACGGGAAAGGAGTTGGTCGCCAAGGCCATACACCAAGGCTCGCAGCGGGCCGACAAACCTTTGGTCTACCTCAACTGCGCCGCCCTGCCCGAATCCGTGGCCGAAAGTGAACTCTTTGGCCATGTTAAGGGGGCTTTCACCGGCGCCATAAGCCATAGAAGCGGCAAGTTCGAGATGGCAGACAAGGGCACCCTATTCCTGGATGAGATAGGTGAGCTGCCGCTGTCGTTGCAAGCCAAACTGCTGCGGGTACTGCAATATGGCGATCTGCAGAAGATAGGTGACGATCGCAGCCTCAAGGTCGATGTGCGCATCATAGCCGCGACCAATAAAGAGTTGAAAACCGAGGTACTCGAAGGTCGGTTTCGTGCCGATTTATACCACAGGCTCAGCGTATTTCCCCTGCTGGTGCCCCCGCTGAGAGACAGAGAAGAAGACATCACCTTGCTGAGCGGTTTCTTCGCCGAACGTTACCGCCAGAAATTAGGACTCAAACACCTCAACCTGAGCCCCTCCAGCCTGAGCTTGTTAAACCAATATGCCTGGCCGGGCAATGTTCGCGAGCTGGAACATGCGGTCCACAGGGCCGCCATCCTCGCCCGCTCCCAAAGCGCCGATGAGATCTGCATCATCAAGCCGGAACATTTCGAACTGGCAGGCCGGCAGCGGGACATCAAGCAGGAAATGAATCACCCTCAAATACCGCCGACCTATTGCCACTATACCGGCAGCCTCAAGCAGGCCACCGACGAGTTTCAGGCAGATTACATACGCCAGACCCTGACACAGCAAGGCGACAACTGGGCGGCAACCGCCAGAAACCTGCAGCTGGACTCGGGCAATCTGCATAGACTCGCCAAGCGGCTGGGACTAAAATAACCGCAAAGAAAGGAGCTCAGAGCCATTTAGCAGTTGAAATTATGTGCGAAATAAGCAAGGATGCGGGCCCTATGCCGCCGACTCTGGCAGTGCTTTGTGCACTCTTTGTTGCAGTACCTATGAGGTACTCGCAGCCGCGGCCAGCCAACACCTTTACTAATAGGACTTGTAGTTACCCTATGATGAGTATGCTTCGTACCACGGCATTATTATTGCCGCTCATGCTGGTTAGTTTGTCGCTTTCCGCCCTGGAATATCCCCTGCCGCCGGCACACAGCAGGCTCATAGGTGAGAATCAGCATTATCTGGTGCCCGATGATAAGCGCACCCTGGAAGCTATCGCCGCCGAATTTCAACTCGGCCTGACCAACCTGCTGGAGGCCAATCCAGGGGTGGATCCTTTCTTGCCGACCCCGGGCAGCAGCCTGTTAATCCCCCATCAACTGATCCTGCCCGACGCCCCCCGCGAAGGCATAGTCATCAATGTGGCCGAAATGCGCCTCTACTATTACCCCAAGGGCAAGAAGACGGTCGAAGTGCTGCCCATAGGCATAGGCCAGATAGGCAAAGACACCCCGGAGAACTGGGTCACCCAGGTCTACCGCAAACGCGCCAATCCGACGTGGACGCCGACGGCCAAGGTACACAAGGAATATGCCGACATGGGCCAAACCTTGCCTAAGGTATGGCCCGCAGGTCCAGATAACCCTATGGGGCTCTTCGCCCTCTACATAGGCAAGCTGTACGCCATTCATGGCACCAATGCCAACTTCGGTATCGGCCTCAGGGTCAGTCATGGCTGTGTTCGCCTGCGCAACGACGACATAGAACACTTATTCAATTCGGTGCCTACGGGTACCCGAGTGCAGTTCGTCAACCAGCCAATCAAGGCCACAGAAGAGCCGGACGGCAAGCGTTATCTCGCCGTCCATCAGCCGCTGTCGCGCTCAGTGGAAGAATTTGAATCCCGGGAGCCGGTCAGCCTGACGCTGCCGAGGGAGATCACCCGCTTCATCGCCAAGGCGGATACCAACTCCCATGTGATCAAGCAATTGCTGGATCAGCGCAGCGGCATACCGACACAGATCAACAACTGACGGCTGGGGGTGCGCCTCTTGCTCACAAGTGACTATAGGGTTTAGCGGGGGTTAGCCATGGTCACTCGCCTGCTTACTCAGGCATCGACTGCTGGTTTTCGGTAGGAAAGGCCCAGAGAACGCGACATGGGCGCATCCTCCAGGACGGTAAGGCTCACTAGAACGGCAGGGCTCACTCGCCCGCTGGGGCGCACACGTTGAGGAAGGCCGTCATCACGGCGCTGTTGGCCAAGATCCTCTGATCGAAATTCTGCAACCCAGGGGTCTCGCTGCAGGCTCCGAGCTTAGCGCCGCTGCGGACCAGGAAAGCCTCGAACGAGGTATCGAAGTGGTTGAATATGACGCCATCCTTCACAGGACAGCCGTCTATGGCGTCATCGACGGCTTGGGGGAAGTACTGGGTTAAGGCATCACGCAATCCCAGGCTGAAACGTCCCGGCACCTGGCTGGGCTCGAAGGAATACACATAGGTCTGCTGCTGCAGCACGTCTTCATGACAGGTCAGTATGCCGTCGCGGCTGGCCGCCAATAATAACTGGCTATGCTCGAGCAACATCTTACCCTCGACCGAGGTATCCGAGTTGGCTTTGGGTTTGCCATTCTCCAGCACGAAACCACGATTGGGATTCTCACCGAACTTGTTGAATCTATGCCCCTTCTTGAAACCGGTCGGATTCACCAGCGGCAACAGAGTCAGATTGACCCGCTCGAACAGCTCGCTGCCGGCCTCGCTCAGAAAATGCACCAAGCCCCAGGGGCCGGCGGCTTCTTCACCGTGAAAACCTGCGCTGATCAGCACAGACGGCAACCCCGCCTTGGGCGCGGGAGACTGATACAAGTGAATGGGATAATCGCCGACCTCCCCGAGTTTCTTCGATGTCAGTCCAAGACGACGGGTTTCCTGGGCCAACTGAAGATAGAAGCTGTCTATATCCGTGCTTTCGCAATCGAAAATATTGGACGTCCACTGAAAGGATTCGAACGGGGATCTGCTTGCCATATACGCACTTAATGCCGGAAAAGGAACTCAGCCATAATAGCAGTTCTGATAGAAAACTGAATCCTATTCAAATGAATCTGCACAAAATTCATCTGCAGGCCGGCGCCGCGGTCGGCGGCCCTGCCAACAGCGAAAACGGCGCTATATTCCAGCAAGAGGCAGAGGGTAAGACTGCACACCTACCCCATAGAAAACTAGGCCCTTGCAGCCCTGGTTTCCGCCGGCAGGTAACGCACCAAATAACAGCAAGTCAACACGCAAAGAAACAGCAAGGCATTGGAAGGCGACTGCAGGTTAAAGTCTACCGTGATGTGCAGCAACATGAACACTATCGCCATGGCACAACCGAAGGCTATCCCTCGATACAGCTTCTCCTGTCGCAGGTACATGCTGCGGCAGGCGAGCCAGAAGGCGTATAGCACCCAAAGACCCAGCAACACAGTGGCAGGGATACCAAACTCCAGCGCAAATTGCAGATAGTCGTTATGGGCATGGTCATAGAAGCCGGAATAGATATTGGGCTGATAATTGGGAAACACTGTATAGAAGCTGCCACCGCCGGTGCCGGCCAGCCAGTGCTGCTCGACTATCGGCAGGCTATCTATCACGACCTCATCACGGGTTTCTGAGGCGAAGCTGGTATCTTCGATACGCTGTTTGACCTTCTCCAGGCCAAACATGGAACCCACGATAATCAGATCCAGCACGAAGATGCTCAGCACCAGAGGTTTGAATAACCTGGGCGGATTGCGATAGATGAACAGCGCCAGCAAGGCCACCCCACCCAAGGCGGTAAAGAAGCCGGCATTGCCCATACGGGAGCGACTGAGGATGAGGCCTATGATCATGATGATAATCGCCAGCCGCAGAATAAACTTACGGCTGAGCAGGTTATTCATGGCGCCCACCAAGAAGCCGCGCACGGTAAACTGGCTCTTGCCGGTCTTCATCTCGGATATCAGCCAGCCGATAGCCAAACTGAGACAGAGGCCTAAATAGTTGGCGAAGTGATTCTGATACACGAAAGAGCCACGGGCACGGCCTGCCTCCGGATATCCCCAGATGGGAGAAGTATCAAACTGCAGCAGGTTGATCACAGTGCCATAGAAGGCCTGCAGGCAACCGGAAATGATGATCGCCACCAGCAAAACACGCAACAGCCTGGCCGAGAGGCAATACTGGCTCACCAACAGGATAAAAAAAGCGAAAAAAACGGATTTAATCAACAGGGTACGGGTTTGATAGGGATCGACGGTCGCTATGTCCGGCACTATCCCCGTGAGTTGCAGCGCCATGAAACCTATGAATCCCCACAGAGGCAGGAGCAACTGCCACTGCCAACGCGAACGCACCAGGGGGGAGGAGTAAATAATGCAATGGCTGAGATGTGCCAGGGTCAGAATGGCGATAGCCAATTCGAGCAAAGACCAGGCCCAGGGGCGATTGCTGCCCAGGGGGATCGGCATCCAGACGAGCAGCAGCCCCAACGCCAGCACCATACCTGTGGCAAAGCTATGTCGTTTTTCCATCATAATTCCTGAACAAAATCACTGGGACTCACCCTTATCGGGGCGTTAAGCTCGGCATACGTCACGATTCAACTGAGTGAGTTTCGCAGCCGGTAAGGGGTCAGACAGATTTTTCAAATAACTGCAGAGCGCACCGCTTCGCCGATACTGCCTGGCCAATTTGTTCACCAATTGGTAATGCCTGCCGTTAGCAAGCACTAACTTATGGGCACTTTGCAATACCAACAACTTCTGGCCGGCACTGAGTTCGGGCCAAAAATTGAAGCCCACCACCAACACCTGCCGCAGTACTTCCGGGGTGAAGGGACCATAATCCAGCGCCAAGCTCAGTTGGGGCCAAGCGGCGGCAAGATCCCGCCGGAAGAAGGCCAAGTGGTAAGCATAATCTGCGTAAGCGTTGGGCCAGTTGGGACGTTGGGCTATCGCCTGCCGATACAGGCTGGTCGATAATGACGTATCTATTTGATAAATACCGGCGAACGCCCCCCACTCCATCACCTTGGCCAGGGTCAGCTGATAATGGGGATTACCCGGCTCCAGTTCATAGGCCCGCTGGGCGGCCGACAAGGCATCCTCGAACTCTGGCGGCGTCAACTTAGCCTCAAGGTTCCAGATGTCTATATAGTGACGAGACTTGAAGTGATAGGCATTGGCCAAGCCGGTCTGAAACAGCAAAGGCAAGCTAGCCAAGAGAGCTAAGAGCAGCAGACAGGGGAGCAGTTTTCGAGACAGGAAATGGCGCATGGATTAAATAAACAAGGACTGGGAGATGGCACAAGGACGCTGTTGTACCAGCTCCAGCGCCTGGGTTTCACCAATCAACTCTTTGGCCCTGGCAAAAGCCTGGGCTAATTTGGGGGGACGACGCTTCTCGGAATGGGCATCGGATGCAATGACGGTGAACAGTTGTTCACCGAGCCAACGCTCACTCAGCGCCATGGCAACGTCACCGAAGTCACCAACGAGCGAGGCCGCAGTGAGCTGAAACAAACAACCACTGCGGACAAAAGGTCTTATCCTGTCGGGAAAAGCCTGCAGCTCGCGATTCCGTTCCGGGTGGGCAATCATGGGCAAGATATTATTGCGGATCAACCAATCGACCAGCCTATCGCTACCCGCAGGCACTTGGCTGTGAGGCAGCTCGAGCAACAACACCTTGGCCCCCTGATATTCACCTATGAAAGGCAATTCATTGCGCTCGGCCAGCATCATGACTTCCGGGCAGATACGAAATTCGGCTCCGGCCCGTATATCCACCCCAAGATCCAGGGGGGCTATCGCCTCATTCAGGGAGCTTAAGGCCGCCTGGATAGTCGCCAGATTGTTATCGAAGCGACCAATCTGAATATGGGGCGTGGCAACCATGCGGCTAATGCCCTGCTCGGCGGCGAGACGCACCAGAGCAATGGCATCATCCATTTCTCTGGCGCCATCATCGAGTCCCGGCAGAATATGACAATGCAAATCGATCAAGACACAGCCTCATTCGACTCATAGGCCTGATAATAGCCATACTGGCCATAATAGCTGCTGGCATTCTTGGGGTTGAACTGGTTCAACACCACGCCATACACCTTGGCATGTGCCTGGTTCAATTGTCCCAGCGTCTGTTTAACGGCACCGCTACGGGTATGATCCGCCTTCACCACCATCACCACGGCATCTGCATGGCCAACCAGCACCAGCGCATCGCTCACCGCCTGCACCGGCGGCGTATCTATGATGATCTTGTCATACTGTTCATTAAGCTGTGTCAGCAACTCGGCAAAACGCGGCGACACCAACAACTCCAAGGGGTTGAGGGGAATGGCACCCGCAGGCATGAGATCCACGTTCGGACGAACCTCCCTGACAATGCAGTCGCCAAGCGCGTCTGTGCCGGACAGGAAATTGGCCAAGCCCGCCTGATAGCTCGGCTGACCGAAGCGCATCCCCATGGTGGGTTTGCGCATATCGGCATCTATCACCAACACCCGCTCCAGTGACGAGAAGGCGAACGCCAGGTTCATGGACACAGAGGTTTTGCCTTCTCCCGGATAGGACGAAGTCACTTCGATGAACTTGAGACGCTTATCGATCGCCATCAGCGACAAGGAAGTACGAATCGAGCGCACCGCTTCCGAATGCAGCTTCTGCTCCGAGTCGAAGAAGGCAAAGTCCCGCTGTTCGCTGTTGCTGCGCTTCGCGGCCTTGGGCAAGTAACCCAGGGCACGTTGTGCCAACAGCAGCTCCACGTCCTGAGTGGTCTTGATGGTGTCGTTGAGCGCATCCAGCCCCAAGGCCAGCGCAATCCCCAGCCCCAGGCTCCCCGCAAAAGCCAGCAAGACGATCAGCGCTTTTTTCGGTTTCACAGGCGCGGTGGGGACCACAGCCCTGTCGGTGAAACGGGCAACCGGCGAGTCGAAGTCCCCCGTGACCTCGGTTTCCTTCTGTCGCGACAGGAAACTTTGGAATAACTGGCGGTTGGTTTCGACTTCACGCAGCATGCGGCGGTAATCCGTCTCAACCGAACTCAGCCGTTGAAACGCGCCCTTGGATTGGTTGAATTGCTGCTGCAGCGCCTGCAGATTCTGCTTCGCCGTTTGCGCTTCATCCTCTATGCCCTGCACCAGACGAGCTATTTGAGCATGCAGACTCTGTTGCACCGCGCTCAGCTCGGCCTCGGCAGCAATCATCTTGGGGTGTTTGGGGCCATAGACCTTACGCAGCTCGGATACCTTGCGCTCGACCAGAACGACTTCTTTCTTGACGTTCTGTATCGAAAGATGCGAGGTCACCTCGGGGAGGCTCTCCAGCCGCCCTATGTCAGTGGCGCCGTATTTACGCACCACCTTCATGAAGCTTTCGGCCTGAGCCAGGCTGGAGCGGGCCACGGTAATTTCATCGCTCAGGCGCTCGAGTTCCTTGGCATCGAGTGAGGTCACCCCCTCCACATCCACCAGGCCATGTTGCTGACGAAACTCTTCCAGGCGCAGCTCTGAGGCGTCCAGACGCTCACGCAGCTCCCCAAGGCGGCCACCCAGCCAGCTATTGGCTCTCTGGGTGATGCCCATCTTGGCTTCCAACTGGCTGTTGATATAAGCATCTCCCAAGGCATTGGCCACGGCGGCAGCCAGCTTGGCATCCGGGGTTTCAAAGCTGATCCGCACCAGCTGGGTCTTGCGCACCGGCTCTATGCTGATCTTCTCGATGAAGGCATCCAACTGCTGTTGCAGCCTGATGGCCTCGAGTTCCTCGGCGGAACGGGTCGCGCTCTCTTTCGGCAGAAAACTGAGCGAGGCCCTGATTTCACCGATAAGAGATGGTTTGGCGATGAAATCCGGATGTTTGGCGAGATCCAACTGGGTAAATACCCGCTCGGCGATGGAGCGGGATTTCAAAATCTCGAATTGGGTCAGATAATACTCGCTCTGCCCCGAGTTGATGCCATAGACCTCGTCAATCTTAATCGCCCTCGCCTCTTGAGCTTCGATCAAAAGGGTCGAGGTCGACTTGTAAATAGGCTCCATGCCGAGCACCACGAAGGCACTCAGCACAGTCACTAAGAGGGCCAGGGTGACGATACGCCACTTGACCCGGTTAACGACCTGAAGCATCTTGCCCAGGTCGATCACTTCGGTTTGCGATATTGCTTTGGGTTCTGCTGCTGATGGCATCATTAAAAAAATCTCTGCTCTATGATAATGGTGTCACCGGCGCTTATCTTGCTGTTGATGGAACCGTTTTCACTCTGTGTCTTGGCGCCTTCCCGGGAGATATAAATCTTATCCTGGGAGGCTCGCTCGGTGAGGCCGCCGGCCAGGGCTATCGCCTGGTTGACGGTCATCCCCGGCTGATAAGGATAACCGCCGGGCTTTTTCACCTCGCCATGGATATAGAAGGGCCGGTATTGGACTATGCCCACATACACATTGGGCTCAACCAGATAATCGCCCTTGAGGCCGTTATATACCAGCTGCTCCACATCCTTGATGGTCAAGCCGCGCAGTTGTAAGGTCCCCAGAAACGGGTAGTTTACCGTGCCACTGTCGGTCAGCTGGGTATCCAGCTCCAGCCCCTCCTCACCATAGACCTTGATCACGATTTCATCGCCCGGTCCCAGTTTATAGCTGTTATCAGCTGCCTGGGCGTTAACGCATCCCAGGCACAGGATCAGCATCAGTACTACAAATCGCATGTCAATTCCTAGAGTGTCATGTTCGCGCTAAGGTAGAACACATTCTTGTCAAACTTGATGTTTTCAACCGTGGAACTCTTGTCGGAGATATCGACACCGGCTTTCATGGTCAACCAACGCGCTGCGGCGTAGGTCACAGAAAGGTTGAAGCTATCGAGGGTATCATCACGATCTATGCCGGTATAAGCTTCTTTCATCCGGCTGAAACCTGCATCTGTTGACCAGATGGGTGACCACTCATGGGTCCAGTTAATGCCATAACTGGTCTCACGAATATAATCGCCATCTGTGCTGGGATCTTTCGCCTTACGACCCGAATTCAACTGCAGCGTCGAGTACGTCAGGGGTTGCCATGTGACACTGAGCAACCAGGCTAAACCGCCAAAGTCTTCACGGGCTTGATTATCGAAGTCTTTCTGTTGGTAACCGATACGGAAACTACCTGCGGTGGCGGCGGTAGCCTGCCAGTCGACACCCAACTTATAGTCACGGCTGCTGTTATCGCGATCGCCGCTTGGGTCGATTTCATCGTAACTGATGTTTTCCTGGCTGACTTCGGCAACCAGGCTGGTGTTAGCCCGGGTGTCATAATAGAAGGCAGTACCCAAGGCATAAGAGGCATAGTCTTTGTAGCGGGTCACGGCCTCGAAGTTGGTATAGTCTTTATCGTGAAGCTTGGCATTCAATCTGATGCGCGCCGGAGTCGTCATGGCACCATACTCGTAATAGCCACCCAGGTCATAACTGGTGAACTTGTTGGGTTCATCCTGCGCATTACCCGCGCCCTCGGATACCCCGGTACCCCTGTCTTCATGGCCTTTCAACCATAGGGCATTGAGGTTGAACCTGTTGCTCTGATTCAATTCGACGGCGGCATCCCCACCCAGGCGGAAATCGACATAATCATCGTCACTGCTGCTGAAGTAACGACCAGCTGCCACGGCAACATCCAGGCTGTACTGATCAGCACCGCGCAGTAGTTGTGCCCTCAACGCAGGTGTGACCTCGAGTACCCAACTCTCTTCTTCGTTGGCACTGCTGCTGGCGATGTTGTCATCGTGTTTCAACTTGGAATTCAGTCCTGGGATCAGATCTATGCCTGATGCGGTAGTGATAGCCCCTTGCTGTCCATCCTGCGCGGCAACTTGACCGGCAAGCAGGGTGCAGCCGCTGCTCAGGGCCAGGATACATAATTTAATTCCTTGGTTCATTTTTTAATTCCTTGATTCATACTTTAGTTACCCAGTTAATACGCATTTTTATTGGTAAAACCCGTAAAAAACGTCATATAGACGATTTTTATATCCAACCACAACGACCAGTTGCGAATATAGGCCAAATCATACTCGATTCTTTTTTCCATCTTTTCCAAGGTATCGGTTTCGCCACGCCAGCCATTCACCTGAGCCCAGCCGGTAATGCCGGGGCGCACCTTATGACGCAACATGTAATAGTTCACCAGCTGGCGGTATTCTTCATTATGTGCCACGGCATGGGGACGGGGACCGACGACCGACATATCGCCCATCAACACATTGAAAAATTGGGGTAGTTCATCCAAGGAAGTGCGACGCAAAAAAGCACCGAATGGCGTAATACGTCTGTCCCCCCTCGTCGCCTGAGTCACTTTATCACCATTTTCAGCCACAGTCATGGAGCGAAATTTATAAACACCAATCCGCTTTCCATCCAGCCCATAGCGATCCTGATGAAATAATACCGGGCCCCGCGAGGTCAATTTAATCCCAAGGGCGATAATGACCAACAAGGGGGCAATGGCGAGCAAGACACAAATACTGAATAGGATATCGAAGCTGCGTTTATAAAAGTCTTTCATACCATTAAGCGGCGACTCGAACACGCTGATAGTATCTATCTCACCCACGCTGCCAATACGCGCATGCATCAGGTTCTTAAGCATAAAATCCGGGATCAATAGCACGTCTACGGTAGTATCACCGAGCGCCTGTATAATAGTGGCGATCCGCTTCTCGGCCCATATGGGCAAACACAGGTATAACTTGGCCACTGCACCGCGGCGAGCCAAGGCGACGGCATCCTCAATAGAACCGGCAATAAGTTGCGGGTCAAACTCTTTCAAGCGCTCTGCGTCACGATCATCGAAGAAACCAACACAGTCGAACCCCAACTCGATATTTTCCTCGATCTGGCGATGCAGTTCCATGCTCGAGTGGGTCAAGCCTATGATGGCCACCTTCTGCATGCTCAAGCCATGCTGACGTCGATAGGTTTTAATGGCTTTCGCCGTGACTCGCCAGGCAACCAGAATGAACCAGGCACAAAGAAACCACCCCAGTATCACGACCCGGGAATAGGTCTCGCCTTCTTTGAGAATGAATAGCGCGGCCACGATCAAAAAGAATGACAACAGGAGTATGCCGGACAGAGACCAAATCATTCGCGAGAAACGCCCAATCCGCCATGATTTGTAGAGTTGTGCAGACTCAGCCAGGTAGGTGAATAAAAACAACTCTACCGCCAGTAACAACAGATAGCTGCGATCGAGCTCGACACCATAAAGCACCAGCATGGTGGCTAACGCCATCCCGAGGATCAGCACATCGATGAAGCGGTATAGGAAAGAAAAACTATTATTTTCAAACTTGAAATTTGACGGCCCTGTCATATTACGGTTCCTCCCTGGTGACGTTCATAATCCTTGAACAATACCCAAATTAATAGTGTGGAATGATACCTGTTTTCACAGCAACAAAAAAGTGGCACCAGCCTAAAATCGTCAATAAAACAGCTTCACATCGTGCATTGTCAACAAAATGACTTAAACGCGAAACTGATGTCATAAGACAATTTTGCTCACAAGTCCAACTGACAAGCTTAAGGCAAAGCATAGAAGGAAACGCCAACAGGATTGCCTAAAAAGACATCAATCTAAAGGGCCAACCTTAGAGTCCGCTCCAAATAACAGAATAAGGCTCGGCAATCTAATGGGTGCATCATACACAAGCTTCTACATTAGCAGTGACCATGGGCTAGCGTCTAAACTGCGCCGGGATACAGATGCTGAATAGGTCAGCCACATGAAGTATTTCTCAAAAGATAAACTGAAAATAAGCGGAGCAGATGAAGCTGTGACTCACGGCTTATTGCCAAAACGACATCTTATCGAGATGCACACTTTTCTTTCAGCAACAACCAAGCGAACTTGCTATTGGTGACCAGATAGCGTTTCCACATGCGGCCCGGCTCCTGCATCACCCGATAAAGCCATTCCAGGCCGGCGTTTTGCATCCACACAGGCGCACGTTTGACCTTGCCTGCCACCACATCGAAAGTGCCGCCGACGCCCATCACAAAATCGACCCCCAACTTATCGCGCCACTTGTTGATAAAGTTTTCCTTCTTCGGCGAAGTGATGGCCACGAACAACATTCTGGCGCCCGAGGCGCGGATCTTCTCCACTACAGCCCTCTCGTCCTTGCCTTCTTCATTGAAAAAGTAACCATGATGGAAACCGGCAAGCTGCACTCCAGGGTAAAGTGCCTTCACCCTGTCTGCCGTTTTCGAGACGACTTCCTCGGTGGCGCCCAGCAAAAACACAGGAAAGCCCCGCTGCGCGCCCATGGCCAACAAGTTATGAAACAGATCGACACCGGCGACGCGCTCGGGCACATGATGACCCAGAAACCTCGCGCCCCATACCACCCCCATGCCATCGATATTGACTATGTCACAGGAGGATACGGATTCGGCCAACTGGGGATCCGTCTGCATATGCACCAACTTGGCGACATTGACAACCACATGCTGGGTAAACTTGCCTTGGCTCACCGCATCGGCAATATGGGCCACTGTTTCAGCCATGGTGGCGTTATGCATCCGGGTATCGAGAAAATTAATGGTTTGCATCTGCATCCTGAGTCACACGATTAAAATAAGCGAAAGAGTAGTAGACCCAGGCCTGGGTCCAGCGCATGTAATTGATCTTATTGCTGAAAAATTTATGCTTCTGATAGCTAAAGCGTCCCTTGGCGGGCTGGTACATCTGGCGGATACTGCAATCCAGCACCCGACGGGCAAGGGCAAGATCCTCCTTTGCTCCACCCACCCTCAGCAGGGTAATCATTGCCTGGGCAACCGAATGCATATCCAGCGGGTAGCGGTTGTTCTGATAGTACCTTGCCGTGCCATCCTCATCGAACAACTCAGCCTTGTAATAGGCCAACCCAAGTTGAATAGCCTCGTCAAACTCATCAGTCCCCAGCGCCTGTTGTAACGAATGCAGCGCCTCCAGGTTATAACCTGTATGAAAACCATCGATAAACTGATGATGATGACGCGCCCCATACACCCAAGAGCCATTGACTTCCTGCAAGGCCACAGATTGTCGGGCCACAGTCAGCGCCATTTGGGCATATTCATGGTTGCCAGTCTCGGCCGCCACCCGGGCGACCCAAGCCGCTCCCCACAGGCTGGCGTTATGCACGAAGGCGGTCTCACCCGGAATGTAAGCAAAGAACTTTCGCCCTTCGTGTTCGGTATACAAAGTCTTGACGATAAAGTGGGCCGCATCGAAGGCCAAGTCCCGATAACGCTTCTCTTGGGTCGCCTGAAACAAGGCAAACAGCGCCTGTGCCACATAGATAGTAGTGATCACATTGGGCTTACCCTTGGGCACGAAAAACGCCCTGGCATTCCAGTCGAAATGGTAACCCCAGCAGGCATGCTGCCATACGCTGACATCGCTTTGCTGACTCTGGAGCCAATCCGCCAACTCCCTTGCCTGCACAAGATACCCTTCGTCTTGGGTACGATGATAATCCTCCAGCATGCCCAAGATAAACAGCGCTATGCCCTTGGGATTGCGTCCCTTGGGCACAGCCAACAAGGGCCGTAAATTCAATACCGAGCGTTTATTGAGCTGTATCCAGGCCAGACCAAACAGGCCCTGCTTTAACCTGGGGAACAACCTGAATAAACCACTGTTGAGGCCATCGAAGGGATCATAGCCCGCAAAGTTATTTTTGCCGGCATTGCCCAATAGATGCCGATTTAAGCTAATCAAATCCATAGAACTCATCAGTCCCGGTTAAGAATACGTAAATCGATCATAAGCGGCGCGCCTATGGTCATAGACTCTACTGCCATAATGGTGGCGAGGCTGCTTGCCATCAGGCATTCGTAACTCACGCAAGGTTGACCCGCAACGAGCCCATCGAGCCACAAACTCAACATGGCTTTCTGGCCCTTGTCCTGGGTCGAGCCCTTCTTGACATAGACCTTGGCGTCGCCTTCGAACAGAGTAACGTCTTTAAAGTCATTGATGATTGCCGACCTACCGCCACCGAATACTTCAACATACTCTTTTTGCATGGCTTTTGAGCCATCAGCCGAATAACAAATATTGGCGATACTGCCATCGTCAAAGGTCATGCTAATGATCACATTGTCGTTGAGCATGGCGGATTTATTTGCCTTTGCCGTGCCAATGCAATATACCGATTTGGCATTTTGGCCGACAATCGCAGCCGCTAAATCGATGAAATGGCACCCCTCCCCTATGATACGACCGCCTCCGATTGCAGGATCCTGGATCCAATGATCCGCGGGAATACTACCGGCGTTGACACGAATGTTGACGACTAAGGGACTATTCACACCCTCGAAATGCTTTTTCACTTCCTGGGTAGCTGGGGCAAAACGACGGTTAAAGCCCACCATAACCTGACACTCTTCTTGCTTCTGATGTGCCTGATGGATGGCCTGTAACTCTTCGACCGACAAGGCGATGGGTTTTTCTACGTACACATGCTTGCCACCATTCAAAGCCGAGATAACTGAAGTCGCGTGAGTATCGTGGCGGGTGTTAACCAAGATCACGTCTGTGTCATCGGTGAGCAATTCGCTAAACTGACCGGCGCAGAATTGAAAACCAAACTGAGTTGCCACGCCTTGGGCCGTGCGACCACTGGCAGTAACCAGACCTCTGAAGTCTGCCTTACCCGAATCACGTAGCGGAGGTAAAAGACTCGCAGTAGCATAGTTACCGGCGCCAAAGAAAGATAACCCCAACTTGTCTTTATTCATCGGCTTGGAAGCCGTGCCTATCCGGCCTGACAGAGTTTGGGTTGGTTTCGCCGAATAATTCATCACAATGCCAAGGTAGGGTTCGCTCTTGGCGCCTTCGATTAACGCATAGGCATCGGCGGCATTCTCAACCTTGAACCTGTGGGTGATCAGGGACTGTAAGTCCAGCTTGCCCTGGGACACCAATTCGAGGAAGGTTTGCATATTGCGCTGCTCGGTAAAACGAACATAAGCCAGCGGGTAATCGAGACCACTCTCTTCATAGCTAGGATCATAACGACCCGGGCCATAGGAGCGTGAGATCACGACACTGATCTCCTTCTTAAAGTAATCTTCCCTGGGGATATCCATACGCACGGCGCCAACCACCACCACTCGACCTTTATTGCGAGTAACAGCGCCACAGAGCTCGATAGGTTGGTTACTCGAGGTGCCTGCACAAACCAGTACACCATCGACACCATAACCGGCTGTCATCCCCTTGCACACGGACTCGACATCGCTGCCCGGCAGGATACCGACAGCGCCAAAGGTTTCAGCCTTTTTCACCAGCTCAGGATCAAGATCGGTTGCCAGCACATGACAACCGTTGGCCCGCAGCAGTTGTACCGCAATCTGGCCGAGTAGCCCAAGGCCTAACACCAAAAAGGTTTCGCCCAGTTTAGGTTCAGACAGACGCACACCCTGCAGGGCAATGGAGCCAACGGTGGTAAAGGCCGCCTCTTCATCGGTGACATTATCCGGTACCTTTACCACCAGGTTTTTGGGAATAGCCACGAACTCGGCATGGTTGGCATAGTCGGCGCCACCACAAGCTACGCGATCGCCCGGTTGCAAACCTTCCACCAAACCACCGACGGCAACGACCTGACCCGCACAGCTGTAACCAAGGGGAGAGGGTGAATTAAGCCGAGAGTTGACGGTTTGAAAAGTTTTAACCAAGCCCTCGGTGCGTACCTTTTGAATGACTTGCTTGACCAAGTCGGGTCTTGCCTGGGCTTTTTGCAACAGGTTTTTCTTACCCATATCTATCTTGGTTTTCTCTGTGCCGGCACTGATAACCGAAGCCGAATTGCACACCAACACGAAGGAGTCTGTTAATGCGGGCACAGGGACATCATTGACTTCGACTATTCCAGTCTTAAGGGTTTGTGTTACTTGTTTCATGAAAAGATTTGCTCTTGTTTTTTTTGTGTAATTGTATTCAAAATTTTACAAAGATTGCTTTCGAAAACAGATATTTCATAATCCGATAAAAATTTTTCACGAGCAGCACTCTTATGCTCTAATAATAAATCTTTATCATCTATATAATTGCGAATTATTTCACATAAAACATCGATATTTTCAACATTAAATAATTTGCCATTTTTATCATCATCAATGATGTTCGGTATTGCCCCTTCATACGTAGACACCACTGCTAACGAATGACACATACCTTCCAATATAGACAAAGGAAAACATTCATTTTTATAACTGGTAGGCAACACAAATACATCGGAATTATTAAGAAATTCAACCTTGTCGTCACCATAAGCAGGGCCAACGAGTTCAATTGACTCGGGGAACTTTTCGGCTATAGATAATTTCAACTTTTCTTTATAATCATCATCTCTGAAACTACCGACTAGCAACACTTTAAAACATCCACGGTATTTATCATCCAATTTATTTATAGCCTCTAAAAAAACATGTGCTCCTTTGGATGGAATGAAATTAGATAAATATAGGAATGTAGGTAGGCGCGAGACATTAGCATGAACATCATAGTGATCTGGTACACCATTAGCCAAAGTATATATATCACAATCCGTATCACGTACATCACGAATATCCGAATGTAAACATTCAGATAAGTGTATAACATCAGCTCCTTTAAAAACCAAACGGTAGATAATCTTCTTTATAAATGTTCGACTTTCACTTTCAATACCTTTACCATGCAAATGGTATACAAACTTTGCTCCCATTAATTTTAGAACAGAAATTGATAACGCATCTTTGTAAAAAGCTAATCCATGAGGACTTATTGCAACATACACTAATTTTGGTTTAAATTTAAAATAAGCCTTTGATGCTTCACATACGATCTTAAAGCTTTTAAAAACTTTTTCAAATGAGAACTTACCAAGACCTGAAGCTGTATTTTCAGGAGATATATCTATAAACTCACAATTAAATTGCTCATTTATCAAGCTGCTACTCTTGATAAATAAATTCATCATTGAAGCGCCATGAACCGGTGGTGGTAACTGCATTAAAAATAAAACTTTAGTTTTCATCGATACCTCTTACATATCTACTTGCATCGATAATTCCTAAAGCTGCATTATAATATGTGTATGGTGTTACAGATCTAATAGCATTAGCCGACAGGTTCTCCCACAATTCTGCATTTTCAAGTAATCTGTTGGCATTGTCGGCCCAAGTTTGTGCATTAGCTTCAAGAATATAACCATTATGCCCATCAAGGACCAATTCATCGGCAGCACCAACCACAGGGCATGTAAACACAGGCGTACCTGCTGCACATGCTTCATTAGCAACGACACCCCAGGCATCTCTGGTTGATGGGAAGAAAAAAATCTTCGCTGTCGCATAATGTTGAGGTAATAAGTTTTGCTCTACAAAGCCAGGGTAATCATAACTAACCTGCATCTGCTCTAACCTTTTAATGATTTGAGATTGGAGCGGCCCTGAACCCAGCAATTTAATTTTAATATTTGCATGTGTCTTTTGCAGCAAACTTATTACATCAAGTGAGAAATCAAACATCTTACCTTTAATCATCTGCCCACATAAAATAATATCAAAGTCTCGGTCTCGGTATGCTTCACTAACGCCAGAGTACATTACATTATTTGCACACAAATGACTTTGAAATAGCTGTTCCTTTCTTGCGCCGTAACGTCTAAATAATTTTAATGTTTTCTGGCTAGCGCCAATAAAAGCATGACTTTTTCCATAAAAAAATTTACGCACAAGTTTATGTATAACATTCAGATTTTTTTCTGATTCCATATTGGCATCAGAAAAAGAAATGACTTTTCTATTCTTAAAAATAGCCCATACATAAGCTATTATCATTGGCAAAGAAAAGCCACCAATAATCACCACCTCAGGGTTAACAGTATTTAAAACACGGCGTATATCAGAAGCTAAATAAATTGTACGTCCCCTGAAATTTATCACCTTGCAAGTAAGAAAGGTCTTCGTGTAGTTACCAAACTCAAACTTCCACTTTCTGTTTTTTTCAATACTAGAACAATAAATGACATGATAGTTACCGTCTAATTTTTCACTTGTAATTTCGTGAACTTGTTCACGGTATGGTGCAGGTATATTTGTAATAAATACTGTTGCCATTAATATGACCCTGCTATCATTTTGTAAACATCTAGCACGGCTTTTGGATATACCAATTGATTCTCTAAACTAAAAAATTCTTCTAGGCCATCATTGAATAATGAAAAATCAAAATTCGTTTTTATTCCCATGATACAGGCTTTTAATGAATCAGCATTTTTTACTGTTGCAACCAACCCCAAATTATATCTCTTTACATCCTCAGCATTACCACAATTTTCAGTGACAACTACGGGAATTCTCACACTTAGCGCCTCTACTACAGCCAATGAATAGTTGTCAGCCAGCGAGGGCAAACAAAATAGATCGTAGCCCCTTAAAATATCGAGAATTTCTGAATGCCGCTTTGGCCCTAAATGTTTCACATTTTTATTTTCACTGATCATTTTTGAAAATATTTTTTCTTGCCCATTACGAATAGGGCCAACTAAATCAAGTTTTACATCAATATTCTTCACCGCCTCGATAAGATAATGCACTCCTTTCTCAACACATATCTGGCCAACAAATACAATATTAAAGACCTCACATTTTTTAGAGACAAAAAAATCGCTATTTTTATCTAAAGGATAGCCTGCTGGACCATATTTGCAAACATAATAGTTTTTATTAGGATATTTTAACTCATAAGTTTTTTTTGTGAATTCAGATGCAACAATAAAGTTGTCTTCAAATTCAAAGCAGGCATTTTGATCTATTAAAGTGTTAATTTTTTTCTCTGTCTTAATAGCAAACTTTTTATACTCATCATCATAAATCGAATTTACAAAACTTGGCTCCGCCTCGTAATACTCAGCCACAGTTCTCATGTTTTTATTTCCCTTCAACTGTTTAACCATACCAGCGCAATAAAAGGGCCAATAATGTAAGACATCTGCCTTTGCTAATTCTGCCTTTGGGGCAAAGGCTCTGAACATTCTAATTTCATTTTCTCGCGTATTGACACCAATTTTCCTAAGGAATATATTAGAGATACGTGTAATAAAAGTAAAAAACATTAAAACTATCGCTTGTTCAGGAGCCGTTTTAAATTTTGGGAATAAATTATTAGCAACAGAGCCTTTTCTTAAGGCATAAAATGTATAGAGTTTAATTACATCATCTTCAGATTTAATTTTTAATAGCTGCTCAAATAATTTTAAAGAATGATCTGGCCTAGCCAATATATTAATATGCATTACTCATAACCTTATTGCATTGATAACAAAATTCAGCATGTTTTCTGAAAATTCAAAATAATAAAACTCACCAAGTAACACTGATAAAATAATCGGACAACAAATCATCACTGTAATCAGTATTTTCTCGCGAAAGCTGCTATATATTGACAACATAACAACTAAAAAAACTTTAAACGTGCATAATAAGACAAGCGATTGCTGAGTTATATCTTGCCAATAGTTATATGAAAAAAATACAACAAGATAACAAGAAAATGCTATAGCAATCATTTTGAAACCTTTTGATTCATTGCCATATTTTATCGATATATAAAAGGTGTAATTAATAAACACCTGAAATACTATCAAATAGTAATAATTACTATAGCTTTGTAAGTTAAGCATGTAATCTTTACCAAAGAGCATCAATACTATGATTGGAGATATCAGTATTAACCCACATGATAATACCGATGAAAATACAACGATTTTTTTTAGTTCACTCTCACTCACTTTATCAAGGTTTGTGTTTAAATAAAACAGTAAGAATGGGAGTAAAATTAATGTTATTCTGTGGCCAACAGCTAACTCTTGATATGTATTATTATCAAAATACATTAACAGGGGCAACTCTACAGTAACTAAAATCAATACAATTAATTTAAATAAAAAAATAGGAGTCTGATTCTGAATCTCAAATAAATATAGTCTAAGTTTAATGCGATATTTTGCAAGCGAAATGATATTACTAAATGAGAACATTTTTTTTAAATGACAGAAATAAATAACCAGCCCCATTAAAAATGCGGTATGCAACAATTGAATAAGGAAAATGTTTTCAACCATTATGAAATCAAAATAATACATACAAAAAACAGTTAACAAAAGAAATACTTGGCCAACGAATCTAGAAAATATTACATAACTAGCATTATTGCTTCCATATAATAAATAATCAAAATTTACACATGAAAGAGATATCACAATGAATAGTGGAGTTAAATTTAATTGCGTGTTAATTTTGTTTGCAATATAAAAAATAATTGCTGAAACCAATGAAATAAAAAAAACCAGTTTAACTCTCAAGCGAAAAATTTCAGAATAAATATATTTACTTCCAAGCCTGGTAGTTTCTGCAAGATTTTTAGGTTGATATGAAAAATATGAAAATTCCACAAAATATCCAAATATAACTAAGATAGCAGTGAACTCGCCAAAGAGTTCAACGCCTAAAATTCTGGAATACAAACTTAAAATAACAAACCCACTTAACTTATTAAAAACCTCCATTATAGAAAATAAAAACATCATGTTTTAAATATCTCCTAAATTAAAATTTTATTTTTATATTTTTCTTTTCTGGAATATAACCTTCATTATTTTTTAAGTATCCAATCGAAAAAAATGTAAGAGCTAAATACGTAGAAAATGAATAAAATGTATTGTCAGTCATTGAGCAGATCATAACACTTAACACTAACCCTATAATTGTCAACTTATTTATGTTAGATTCAACCCCAAACACAACGCGCTTCATTAAATAAAAAACCATTATGAAACCTAAAATTCCATTTTCAAAGATAACTCTTATATATTCATTATGCATAGCTCCTGAACCGGTTTTTTCACCATTAAACTCTCGAAATGTAAAAAAAATCTCTTTCGTTGAGTTAACACCATTTCCTAAAATCTGTTTAGTAAAATCACTATTAAAGAAATATTCAGAAGCCCAATTCCAATGAACTAATCTCCCATCAAAAGTCCCCATATTCGTATCACCATACGAATCGAAAAATCTTAGTTTAATTAATAATTCCGTAAGGTTAAATAAAACCAACGGAATCGACATCAATGTCAATAAACTTAGTTGCCTCCTCAAGGTTTTATCATTGAAATAAAATATAAACAAAATTATAATAGAAGCGAGCATTGCAATTCTATTACCAGTAAGTAACATCAAGAATAATGATAGATATCCATATTTAAAATGCTTGAATGAGATAAAAACTACTGAAAAAAATAAAAACATAAATGATGAGGCCGGAGGACCACCAACCATTGTTCTTAATCGATAACTACCACTTTCTAGAGAAAAATATTCAAAGCCAGGAAATAAAAGAATGACAGTACCTAACGTATAAAATAAAAATATCTTTTTCATTAAAGAAATAAAATCAAAATCATCACTATAAAAACCAATAAAATATGCTAGCGATATGTATAAGTAGTAAGCTGAGAAATAAGAGGCGTGATAAACCTCATCCATCACAAAATAACTATATATGGTATATGAAAAAATAACTAACGTAATCGAAATCCAATCTTTGTCTGTTATGACTTTTTTATACTTCGTTGGCAAAGCAACTACAAAAAGAACCATTAAAACAGCTAACCGGCTCCACATTGGAACTGAATATAAATATTCTAAATTAAGAAGAGACAGCAAAGTAAAAAATATAAATATATTCTTCATATCACCCCACGTGTATCGATTACAACCTTAGTCGCGAATTGCTTGCTGTCGGCGGCCTTGAATTCTTTGTGATCCACCAGCACCACCACTATATTGGCCCGCTCCAGCGCGGCATCCATATTCAGCAACTCGATTCCCTTGTCGGCAAGCGTCTGCGGCAAGGATAACACATTGGGCTCAACGGCGAGGATCTCACCGATATTGGCCATGACCAATTGCTCGACGATTTGCAAGGCAGGGCTCTCACGCAGGTCATCGATATCGGCCTTGAAGGCAAGGCCAAGGCAGGCGATAACCGGTTTCTTGAATTGATCTGCGGCATGGGCTATCTGCTCGATAACATAATGAGGCTTGTAGTCGTTGACTTCACGGGCCTGACGGATCAGTTTTGCCTCATCCGGGCAGGAATTGACGATAAACCAGGGATCCACCGCGATGCAGTGGCCGCCGACACCCGGGCCGGGATTGAGTATGCTGACCCTGGGGTGGCGATTGGCCAGCTTGATAAGCTCCCAGACGTTGATCTTCAGCTTGTCACATATCATAGACAATTCGTTGGCGAAGGCGATGTTGACGTCACGGAAGGAGTTCTCTGTGAGTTTCGCCATCTCGGCGGTGCGGGCGTTGGTGATGATACATTCACCACGCACAAAGGTTTTATAGAGTTCTACGGCTCTGGCGCTACAGGCCTTGGTCATGCCGCCTATGACGCGATCGTTGCTGACCAGCTCCTGCAGCACATAGCCGGGCAATACCCGTTCCGGGCAGTGAGCTATTTTGATATCGGCATTATCGCCTTTATGCTGGGGAAAGCTAAGATCCGGGCGAGCCTCGGCGAGCCAGGCCGCCATCTGCTCTGTCGCGCCCACGGGCGAGGTACTCTCCAGGATCACCAGGTTTCCCTTCTCCAACACAGGGGCTATCGCCTTGGCGGCCGCCTCTATATAGCTGAGATCCGGCGCATGTTCGTCGCCCTTGAAGGGAGTAGGTACGGCTACCATGAAGGCATCGGCCGCTTCCGGCTTGGTCACTGCCCTGAGCTTGCCCGTCATCACGGCGCTGCGTACTACTATGTCCAGATCCGGCTCGACTATATGGATTTCGCCGCAGTTGATGGTGGCTACTGCAGCCTCGTTCACGTCTACGCCTATCACATCGATCCCGCGAGAAGCTAGCACCGCCGCCGTAGGTAAGCCGATATAACCCAGGCCGATCACTGATACTTTGTTAAATGCCATTTCAATCCCTAAAGAGCAATTCATTGCTTTATCAAATAATTATTTATTTTCACGCCGGTACGGCCTGAATATTAACGTGCCAATATATCGGCAATACGCGAGCAGGCCAGCCCGTCACCATAAGGGTTGTGAGCCTGACTCATTGCTCTGTAAGCTGATTCATCTGTCAGCAGCTCGCTCAATGCCTTGGTCATTAACTGGACATCTGTGCCTACCAGTTTCACGGTACCTGCGTCGACGGCTTCGGGTCGCTCTGTGGTGTCGCGCATCACCAACACAGGTTTGCCCAACGACGGCGCCTCTTCCTGTATACCGCCCGAATCAGTCAATATGATGTGGGCCCTGTCCATCAAATACACGAATGGCAGGTATGACTGAGGTTCAATCAGATGAATGTTGCTGACCCCCTTAAGCAACCTGTTTATGGGCTCTTTAACATTCGGATTCAGATGGACCGGATAGAGGATTTCACACTCAGGATGTTTGGCCGCCGTTTGCAGTAAGCCTTCGCAGATACGTTCGAAGCCAGCACCGAAACTTTCACGCCTGTGACCTGTAACCAAGATGAGTTTTTTTGCCGGATCCAATTGCGTGAATTGACTCGCCAGCGTCTGTTGTAGATCTTTGTCGTTGGCTATCTTATTGCGGACCAGCAACAAGGCGTCGATCACTGTATTGCCGGTGATATGAATAGACTCGTCGGCATAGTTCTCCGCCAGCAGGTTCTGTTTCGAGGTTTCTGTGGGCGCAAAATGATATTGAGTCAAACAAGCTGTTAATTTGCGATTGGCTTCTTCGGGCCAGGGAGAGTAAATATTACCTGTGCGCAAACCTGCTTCTACGTGTCCAACTGGAATTTGTTTGTAATAGGCAGCCAACGATGCCGCGAAGGTTGTAGCTGTGTCACCATGCACCAAGACAACATCAGGCTGAAACTCCTCCAGTACAGCTGTCATCCCCGCCAGAATTTTCGATGTCACTTCTGGCAGCGTCTGGCCCGGCTGCATGATATCGAGATCGTACTCAGGCACTATTTCAAAGAGTTCCAGCACTTGATCCAGCATTTCTCTGTGTTGGCCCGTCACACAGGTACGCGCCTCGAAGCGGGAATCATCCTTGAGAAAGTGGACCAAAGGTGCCATCTTGATGGCTTCTGGTCGGGTACCAAATACAATTAACAGCTTCTTCATCTCTTTCACTTCCTATTCCTTTAGCTGTTTACTTCTCAGTCTGATGCATCTAATCCAGTCTGTTATTCGAGAAGCTTTGTTATCGATAAAATTCAGGCACGCTACCGCCCCTGAATTACAGCTTCCAGTGTGCCTATGGTGCTATCCAACTATTTAATTAAAAAGATTTTTTATATCAATTCGAGCCATTTCAGACTCGCGCTAAACTTTGCTCTTACAATTTTGTTCTAACGGCTTTGTGTTACCGTTTTTACAGTGCTTTTAGCGTTTCGTATTCTTCACGGCAGCAACTCGGCTTCCGTCACGGCACCTATAGCTGTTAATCAGCGGCATCTCGCCGGCACTCTATGTGACAAACAGCCTGTTATTCCCTGGCGTCGCCCTTGGTTTACTAGGCAACGACAGTGAGTTCGGCTTCTGCCTTATCATCCTGCAACAATTGCAGCATATGCTGCTTCAGGGCCTTGCCCAGATGTTCGCTGCGCAGACCATATTCCATATTGGCCATCATATAGCCGAGCTTGCTGCCGCAATCGTGGGACTTACCTATTACGCGGTAGGCTTCCATGGGTTCGAGCAGCCGCAGCTGATGCAGGGCATCGGTAAGCTGGATTTCGTCGCCGGCACCGGGCGGAGTGTATTCCAGTAAGTCCCAAATGGCGGCCGACAGTACGTAACGGCCGGTGATAGCCAAGTTGCTTGGGGCCTCATCCAATTCAGGTTTTTCGATCATATCTTCAATAGCTGCGCTGGCACCCTGAACAAGCTGGTGACCGGCGAGATCTACTACCCCGTACTGGTTGACGCTTTCATGGGGCACGGGTTCGACCATGATCTGGTTAGCCCCAGTGTCGTCGAAGCGCTGCATCATGGCGGCCAGGTTTTCCTTTTTCAGATTGCTCTGGTATTGATCTATGATCACATCGGGCAAGATCACCGCAAATGGATTGTCGCCCACCACTGGCCTGGCACATAGCACCGCATTGCCCAAGCCCAGGGCCACGGGTTGGCGCACCGAGATCACTGTGACATGCTTTGGGACTATCGAGCGCACATCTTCGAGCAACTGGCGCTTGACCCGTTTTTCCAGGGTGGCTTCCAATTCATAACTGGTGTCGAAATGATTTTCTATGCTGTTCTTGGAGGAATGAGTTACCAGCACTATTTCGGTGATCCCCGCCGCGACGGCTTCCTGCACCACATATTGAATGAGTGGCTTATCGACCAGAGGTAACATTTCTTTGGGAATGGCTTTGGTGGCAGGCAACATACGAGTGCCCAGGCCCGCGACCGGAATAACGGCCTTACGCACCTTATGATGGATTTTTTTTGGCATTGTTAGCATCTATTTGACTATGAATTACAAAAAGGGATGCTTCATAATAGCTACTACTTCCCTTTTCCGCTGATTCCATTCCTTTGGAAGCGCTATAATGCCGATTTTAGCCGTTTAGGTCAATTAGCTGCTGTTCAAAAAACTACCACCACACACCAAGGTCGAGACGATTTATTGTCACCAGTCGTTTGATCACGACTTAACACAAACAAACAAGAAGATAACAATCAACAGCTTACATTGCATTCTTTGCTTATACCCATGTCATGAAACGCCCGTGGAATAAATATCTCATACGTCAAAAAAGTGGCGATACAGTGGTTGGTATCCCACCCCATATAGGACTGGAATTATCCTATCCCTCCCTTTAAACAGCCTGGTTGTTTTTACTGCAGACATGGAATTCAAAGCACTGAATTAACCATTACTGCCCGCTTTGACGCTATTTCAGGGCTATCTCATCCCATATTTAAGCTTGTTTACCTATGAAGGGATGTAAAGTCAGGGCTGAGCCCTTGAGGATCAAATAGCGTGCTTCTTGCCAAGCTAATTCGGCACAACCTTTACCTAAGGCCATTGCTATACTCTTTATTCGCTTCTATCTATATTTGGTATGGGCCATTGAAATGACACTCTGCGCCGAATGTTGCATCGAACATCATGCATTTCATCCTTAATCGACTCAAGCCACTCCTGAGTCGGCAGCGGCGATCACTGCGGCTAGCGGGACTGATCATTTGCTGCTTGTCGCTGCAGAGTCTGGGGATTGACTTTCGGCTGCCGCTACTGGCCTCCTATGGCAAGACAGTGGTTGCACGTTTCGAAGCCTGGCAGAACTTGATAGAAGAACATCGGGGCAGTTCCGATTGGCAGCGGCTGCAGGCCGCGAACCAATTTGCCAACTCACGGGTGGCATATATGAGCGATCTACGGCACTGGCACGTGGAGGACTATTGGGCTACCCCGATAGAAACCTTGACCAGCGCCAAGGGCGACTGTGAAGATTATGCTATTTTCAAATATATGACCCTGCTGGCCATGGGGATGGATGAGAGTAAACTCAGGTTAATGTACGTGCGGGCCTTAACGGTAGACAGCCCGCACATAGTGTTAATTTACTTTAGCGATCCCAAGACGATGCCTCTGGTATTGGATAATTTAAAGGACAGTATTTTACCCGCAGGTGAACGCCCGGATCTCAAGCCCATCTATTCGTTCAACGGTACTGGCCTATGGCTGGCGCGCGCTCAGGGGCTAGGTAAGAAAGTGGCCGCCAGCCCAGGGGTAAAAAACTGGCAGCTGTTGCAACAACGCATAGAGCAGGGTGAATAACAATGGAGTGCACCAAGTGAAAAAATGGCATGGTTTACCACTGACGACTCAGTTGTACAGCTTGGTTGTCTGCTTGGCGTTACTGACCTTTTCGGCATCGCTCTACAACAATATCACCAGCATGCAGGGCTACCTTGAGGCTCAACTCGCCTCCCATGCCCAGGGGGCGGCTCACAGCCTTGGCTTGTCTATTTCACCCTATCTGGATGAAGATAACTTAGTGACAGCCGAAACCATGGTCGACGCCATTTTCAACTCGGGTTATTACCAACAGATAAGCTTCGTGGATCCCGATAATAAACTGCTTTTCAGTCGTCAGCATACGGGCAACAGTCTCCAGGTACCCGACTGGTTTAGCCGCTGGTTTCCGCTCAACCCGCCTGTGATGGTCAGTGAAGTCAATGCCGGCTGGAGGCCTGCCGGTAGCCTGCGGGTACAATCCCATCCGGGTATGGCCTATGACACCCTGTGGCAACAGAGCATAAAAGTGGCTGCCATTAGCCTCATCCAGCTGTTGTTTTCATTATTGGTCGCTTACCTGATCCTCAAGTCTGTCATTGGTTCCCTGAAAAAACTGGAGCAGCAGACTCAGAGTGTGCCCCATAAGCAATTTGAATTGGATGAGGCCGCCTTCTCCACCAGCGAAATCCGCGCTCTGGCACAGGCATTGAATCGCATGCTAACCAAGCTGCGGCAGTCTTTCGAGGATCAGTCCTTGCAAACCGACAAGCTTTCTATGGAGGTGTATCTGGATAGTCTGACCGGCTTACCCAATAGACGCGCCCTGCTGCAACAGTTTGCCAATATGCAACTGGAAGGCGATAACTCAGGAAAGGCCTTATATCTGGGCTTGGTGTCTTTACCTTCCCTGACGGAAATCAACAGCAGCAAAGGTTATGGCAGCGGCGATGCATACATCACCAAGGCCGCCATGACACTGCAGGCACAGATGCTCGATATAGGTTATCTGCGTATCTATCGGGTATCCGGCTCTGAGTTTGCCATTCTGACCCGGCTTAGCGCCTCCGTCGCCAAGATACTCGACAACAAGTTATCTATCGTTTTCAATGCCGCGCGCGGTACCGGCTACCCCAATGGCTTTGCACAACATGTCATGCTCAAGGTAAACCCCAACGAAAGTTTCTCCGCATGTATAAAACGCCTGGATACCCTGATAGCGCCGGACAGCGGCTTTAGTATTCATCATGGTCTCAGGTCGGTGAAATGAGCCAACAGTGATGCTTTGGGAATCGGCGCTACCTGCCGTTCCCCCAGCGCATCTGCTTGTTTTATAGTGGGCTAACGCCATGAACCATAAAAATTAAGCTGCAATTGAAATCAATCTGGTTTAAAATCTTTTATCGCTAATTTTTTATACTACAGATAAATGAGGGACCATTATGCGCCATACAAAAATCGCAGTGCTGCTCGCATCTGCACTTTTAGCCGGTGGTGTTTCCGCCGCTGAAAGTTTGACTGCTGACAGTTTTCAACAGGGATATGTAGCTGCAGCCGAACAGGGTCAATCCTTGGCCGACTATGTCAAGTCGGTTATTGAAGCCAACCCTGAACAAGCTGAACAAGCTCTGGCTTTAGCCATTCAAACGGCCAAAGACAGCCCTGAAATTCTGAGTGCCGTACTCAGTGCCGCAGCAGAAGCTAACGTCAGTTCAGATACCATTCTTGCCGTTGCCGTTGCCAATGGTGTTGAGCCTTCAGCCGTAGAAGCCGCTGTCCCTGCGACTGCCGCTGCGGCGGGTAACACCGGCGATGAAACTGCAAGTGACAGCAACGATGCAAGCGACAGCAACGATGCAGCTAACACTCAAACAGCCTTGAATGCCGGCACTGTCCAGACATCGGCTCCAGCCCCTGCGACCCCAGGTTTCGGTGGCGGCAGTGGCGGTGGCGGTGGTTCAATATCAGGCAACTGATTGCCGTTGTTGATACGCACCACTGATACCTGAAGGGCCTTAATGGCCCTTTTTGCTGCCTGATGCTAACAGCCGGTACCGCGGTATTTCTGCCAGTCCCCGTCTCCATACAAGTGTGAGCTGCGGGGCGCTTCCATCCCCGTCGGCATCCGAGACTAACGGCAATGACCCTCGATAAAGGTGAGAAACAGATCCAGTTTTACCTAGGTCGTCCTCGGTTGCCGGAGCCAAGGCAGCTGCGTTTATCTCATGGGCAGCGACTGCTATACTGGCCGCCGCATGCATAAGCAACACAGCCCTACAGCAGACAGAGCAGAAGCCCAAGCCATGACCCTATCACCCCAGGATTTGTATCGCGCCAAGCTAACCCGGCAGTTCATCGACGATCCCGCCCAACACCAGGCGGTGCAGGCATTGGATGCGCTGTATCACAGGCTGCTCGACACGCCCAAGGCCAAACTTAAGCCCGAGCCCAAGGGGCTATACCTCTGGGGCGATGTCGGTCGCGGCAAGACCATGCTGATGGACCTGTTTTTCGACAGCCTGCCCTTGCAGCATAAACTCAGGCTGCATTTCCATCGCTTCATGGCCCGCATTCATAGGGAGCTGAGCGAGATAGCCGGCAGCCGGGATCCCCTCAAACGAGTGGCCAAAGGCATAGCGGCCGAATGCCGGGTATTGTGCTTCGATGAGTTTTTTGTCTCTGACATTGGCGACGCCATGATCCTCGGCAAGCTGTTCGAGGCCTTATTCGAGCAAGGGGTCATTCTGGTCGCCACCTCCAACATTCCCGTCGCCAAGCTGTACCACAACGGCCTGGCGCGGGATCGCTTCCTGCCCTGTATCGAGCTGCTGCAGCGCCATACCCTGGAGCTACACCTGGACGGCGAGCAAGATCACCGACTGCACGCCATGACAGAGCGACCGGCAGGCAACTGCGTCCTGCACAACTACTTCTTACCCCATGAGAAAGACTTCGGCCAGCTGCTGACCGAGCTGACGCCTGCGGCCATTAGCGCCGAGGCTGTCACCCTATGCCGGCGCCCCATTCCCGTCATCGCCGCCACTACCGATGTTGCATGGTTCGATTTCAATGACCTGTGTGACGGGCCGCGCTCACAACTGGACTATATCGAACTGGCCGAACGCTTCCACACCCTGTTGCTCAGCGGCGTACCTCGTCTGGGCGGAGAAATTAAGGGCTGGATCCGCGCCCGGGGCACAGAGGACGGCACAGGCAGTAACCAGGCGGCGACCACGGGCGAGCGCCAACTGGCCTACGCTCAGGGGGACGACCCGGCCAGACGCTTCATCAGCCTGGTGGATGAACTCTATGATCAAGGGGTAAATCTCTACATCAGCGCCGCAGTGCCGCTAACCGAGCTCTATCAGGGCGGTGCCCTGAGTTTCGAATTCCGCCGCACCCATAGCCGCCTGATCGAGATGGGCCACAGACTGGGCGACAATGAGCCCGGGCATGCAGCCAAGGCACCGAGGACAGGCTCGGCCGAGCCCAGAGTCTAGGCGAGCAAACTGAGCACCAGGGCAGAGCAGGATCCGGCACGCCGCTCGGCCCCTGCTCCTGCTTGTGTCATAGACATAGACGTCAGCGCGCCGCCGCATCCAGCTGGCGCCTGGTCTCGGCGGCGCTGGCCAGCAGGGCATCGAGCCTGGCTCTATCCAAGACTCGCCCCTGATAGATCAGGCTGTCTATGTCCTGAGTGGCATGAATATCGATTAAGGGATTACTGTTGAGGATCAAGATATCGGCCATCTTCCCCTCGGCCAGGCTGCCATAGTCCTGCCATTGCCCCATGAACTTGGCGCCATTGACCGTCGCCGCCTGCAATGCCTCCAAGGGGCTTAAACCCGCCTGCTGGAACAAGACCAACTCCTGATGCAACGCCTGCGCCGGGTACACATAGGTATTGAGCGCCGCCGAATCACTGCCCGCCAGCAGAGTGACGCCCGCGGCCTTAAGCTTAGGCAACTGGCTGGCCAGCAAACGGTATTGCGACTTACGCTTAGCCTTGTCGGCCTCGCTCTCGCCCGCCATGCGATCCACACGCCACTGGTACTTGCTGACAAAACCGCGGGTCAGGTAGGCCAGGAAGTCATCCTGGCTGTGATCCGTCTCGGCCAGATAGGCCAATTGCCTGCCGCCGATAAGCGTCGGCGTCACGGCCACGCCCTTGGCCGCCAGCATGCGATAGCCCCGCTCCGCCTGGAGCTGGTCGAATCCCTGGGCGTATTGCTCGGCCGCGGCCTTGGTGCTCAGGCTACCGGCACGCACCGCCCCGGCTATCTTGGCCTCGTCCTTGTTGCCCAGACGCAACACATAGGAGGCATGCTCTATGCTGGAGAGACCGGCATCGGCCATGGCTTCGATACTCAGTCCATAGGGCACATGGGTCGACACCAGGTAACCCCGGCGTTTCGCCTCCTTTATGGTATCGAGGAAGAGATCCGCGTCCATAGTGTTCTCGGTGATCTTGATGAAATCCACCTTCATGGCATCGAGCCTGTCCATGCCGGCCAACATGGCTTGGCGATCGCCGACTTCGAGATCGCCGCTCCAGATTGACTCCAGCCCCTCGAACTTCTGCCCGGCGGTGAAGATCTTCGGCCCCAGGCGTTGCCCGGCGGCAATCTCTGCCCGCCATTGCAGCACTTCGGGAGCCAGATCGCTGGCCGCCTCACGCACCCCTGTGATGCCATAGGCCAGGTACAGGGGCAGGAGGAGTGCGTTGTCCGGGATCAGCTCCCTGCCCTCGAAATGCACATGCATGTCCCACAGAGCGGGAATGATAAATTTGCCGTGCAGATCTTCGATCCTGGCGGCCTGCAGACTGGCAGCCTTATCCTGCGCCAAGATGGCGACGATACGGTTCTTGTCTATCAGCACTGACTTGTCTTGACGGATCTCGCCCGATTCGACGTCGACGAGACTGACATTTTTCAGCAACAGATCGTGCTGCACCTCGGCGGCGACCGGCAAACTGAGGCCGACTGCGGCGCCAAGCAGGAGTGGCCTGAGATTGGAGAAGGGATTATTCATTTTTATCTTGGTTTTAGGTAAGTGAATGGCCACAGCCTAGCACGGCCCCTGGCTGGATTGGCGGGAAAAGTGTTAACAGAATTGTCGTCGGTTTGAGCTGCCTGCGCAGAGGCGCAGCGATAAACCACAGGGTCGCAAGGTTACCGCCTGCGTCCTGCGGCTTCATTCGGATCGCTCCTGAGACGGAAGAGTCACAGGCAACGGGGGAGAAGAGGCCGTGATTTCGGCCTCTTGCGGCGAAACTATTACATCGGCACAGCTATTGTGTCTGCTGCTTGAGCCATTTAGCAACGTCACTGCCCAAGGTGTTGACTGTGTGTGCCAACACGGAACATGAGCCCTTGAAGCCGCCAAAGAAACCGCCGCCGGAATTACGGGTTTTCTCCGTATGAGCCACCTCTTTGCCGTCGACTAGATATCTGGCCGACACTGTGGCCGATTTTCTGTGGCCTATGAAGGCATTACCTGCACTGTAGACATTGTCTATGCTCAGCTGCACTACCTTGCCGGACTCGGGTAACGTGGCCGCGCTGCTGATCTTGAGGTTGTTGGAATGGGCGTACTTAATGACCGAGGCCGAAAACTGCTTGCCTATGTCGCTGCATTCTTCGACCACATTGTCGGCAATATGGTTCTCGTTGGCAAAAGGCACATCGAAGAGTATCACTATGTCGCCGGCATGGGCCGCAGCAGCCTTAGCCTTGACAGGCTCAGTCGGCATTTGTGGTTGAGACTGCTTAGTTGCGCCGGCTGTTGCCGTTGCAACGACTGCCTTGTCGCTGGCTTCCTGGTTAGTTTCCTGGCGGGTTGGGGCACTGCTTTGAGAGCCGCCGGTCAAGCCACAGCCTGTGGCCAATAATCCGAGTAAAATACAGAGTGCAGGTTTCATCATCTTCCTTAAGGTATTGTTCCAATAAAACCCAATTGTTTCATAATCAAATCAGTTAAGTACAGTTGATTTTACCTATACCTAACCATTTAAAGATTTACCCGGCATGGCCAAGCCGCGCCAGGGAAACCGGCCTCGCCCAGCCCTTCGCCTAATCTCCCAGGACCGCCCGATAGATGTTTTGCACATCCAGGGTCTGGGCGGCAAATTTGTCTGTCGCCACCAGACCGGGCAACTGCTGCAATGTCAGCCTATGGTTCTCATCCCGTAACAGGCAATAGGCCTGGGTCAGATGTTGGGCGCTCATGATGGGCAACAGCTCCAGCTCGGCCAGCACCCCAAAGATGCGCACATTGTCGGACCAGATGGTCAGCTCAGGGTAGTCACTGGCGTTGGCCAGCACCAGATACTGGGCGATGAACTCGATATCCGCGATCCCGCCCGGGCTCTGCTTGAGATCGAATTGGTCGTCGCTCACCTTCAACAGGTGACTGCGCATCTTCTGCCGCATCTCCCGCACCGCCTTGGCCAACTCGGCCTTATCCCTCGGCTTTTCCAGCACCTGGGCGCGGATGGCGCTGAATCTGGCCGCCAGGGCATTGTCGCCGAAGACGAAACGCGCCCGCACCAGGGCCTGGTGTTCCCAGGTCCAGGCCTCATCTCTCTGGTATTCGCCGAAACGCTCGATTTCGCTGACCAACAGCCCTGAGGCCCCCGAGGGCCGCAGGCGCATGTCGACCTCGTACAACTCACCCGAGGTGGTACGGGTGGAGAACAAGTGCAGGATCCGCTGCGCCAACTTGAGGTAGAAGTGGTTCACCTCGATGGGCCGCTCTCCATTGGTCAGGTCCGTGCTGGTATTGTCGTGCAGGAAGACCAGATCCAGATCCGAGCCATAACCCAGCTCTATGCCCCCCAGCTTGCCATAACCCACCACCGCAAAGCCCAGGCCGCCGTTTTCCCTTTGTGGCGGCAACCCATGACGGGCCGAAATCTGCTGCCAGGCCTGCACTACCACTTGCTCTATGATGGCCTCGGCCAGGAAGGTCAAATGATCGCTGACCTCCATCACGGGCAACACCCCGGTGACATCGGCGGCGGCGATCTTCAGCTGCTGTGACAGCTTGAACTGCCGCAGCGCCTCCATCTGTTGTTCCATGTCCTCTTCCGGCACCCGCAACAGGTACTGCCGCAGCTCGCTGCCATAGTCATCCAGCGAAGTGGTGTCGTACAACTGTGCCGGATCTATGAGTTCATCGAGCAGCATGGGGAACTTGGCCAGCTGCGCCGCTATCCAGGGGCTGGCGCAGCACAGGCTCACCAGTTGCTGGCGCGCCCCCGGGTTTTCACACAGGAGTTCGAGGTAGGTGGTGCGGGTCAGTATCTGATCCAATACCCTGGCAACCGGCTCGAACGCCGCCGAGGGGCTCTGTTGCCCCAGGAGTTCCTGCAACAACCTGGGCATCAGCTTGTCCAGGGTCTCCCGCCCCCTTGGGCCTATGGCACGTTTGGCCATGCTGTCGCGCCAATTGCTGAGCAGCGGCCAGAGACCGTCGTCCTGCAGCTGTTGCTCGCTCAGCAGGGCCCGGGCATCCTCGGCCTCCTGGCTATTCCACAGCTGCGCCGTCCAATGTTCGGCCTTGTCCTCGCCTTCGTCGCCGCCGACCGTGGCCTTGAAATGGCGATGGATCTTCAGCATGGCTGCGGCTATCTGCTGCCTGAGTTCGGTTTCGTCTGCCAGACCCATGCCGTAACACAGGCGTTGCCAATCCAGGCTGTTGTCCGGCAGGGTCTGGGTCTGTTTATCGCCTATGGCCTGCAGCAGGTTCTCGACCCGGCGCAGCAACAGGTAGCTCTGCTTGAGCTCATCTACGGCCAGGTATTCCAGCTGTCCCAGATGGTAGAGCACGTCTATGGCGCCGAACAGGCTCTGCTGGCGCAATGCCGGCTCACGGCCACCGCGGATGAGCTGAAAACTCTGCACCACGAACTCCACCTCGCGAATGCCGCCGGCCCCCAGCTTGATGTTGTCCGTCAGCTGACGGCGGCGCACTTCCTGGGCGATAAGCTGTTTCATCCGCCTGAGGGACTCTATCGCCGAGAAGTCTATGTATCTGCGGTAGATGAAGGGCCGCAGGAGATCGTGCAGCTCGTCCGAATAGCCGGTCCAGGGACCGAGGGCGCGGGCCTTGACCATGGCATAACGCTCCCAGTCACGGCCCTGTTCCTGGTAATAGTCCTCCAGACCACTGAAGCTGACCACCAGGGGGCCGCTCTCGCCGTAGGGCCGCAGCCGCATGTCGACCCTGAATACGAAGCCGTCGACTGTGACTTGATCCAGCAGATTGACCAGGCGCTGACCCATGCGGATAAAGAATTGCTGATTGGGCTGGCTCCTGCGTCCCCCCTGGGTGTCGCCATGTTCGGGGAAGGTGAAGATGAGATCTATGTCCGAGGAGAAGTTAAGCTCCCGGCCACCCAGTTTGCCCATGCCCAGGATCAGCAACGGCTGCGGCCTGCCTTCGGCGTCCATCGGCGTGCCGTATTGCCTGCACATGTCCAGATAAAGCCAATCGCGGGCGGCAATGACCAGGGCTTCGGCCAGTGCCGACAAGTCCAGCAGGCTATGTTCCAGCTCGGCGTACCCCATGAAGTCCCGCCAGGCCAGGCGTACCATCTGGTAGTTGCGGTAGCGCCTGAGCGTCGCCTTGGCCTCATCTTCGCTGCCTATGCCGGCGAAACGATTTGCCAGCTCGGTGCTGAAACTCTGCCGCTCCAGCCGCTCAAGCTCGCCGCCGAACAGGGTCTCAAGCCAGTCGGGATGGCGACATAACTGAGTGGCAATATAATCACTCAACCCCAGGACAGTCTTGAGTTCGTCCGCCTGGGCCGGCTCCAGCGCCGCCATGCCCTGCGGCCAGGACTCGAGCAGGCGCTGCCAATGCCCTGTGGCCACCTGCGCCAGCGGGGACGGCAGGTCGTTTTGAGTCTTGTCTTGCGGCGCCATAGTAATCCCTAACAAATTTAGCTATCGACATATTATGTCGTGAATGGTATAGATCTGTACCTTACATAAGTACTCTGTACTTTTGCCGGCTGCGCCTTGTTCACAAGACGCGGGCCAATGCGATTGCGAGACCGCGAGTCGCATCCGGCAATGAACTCAGTTTGGCTTAAGCCTTTCATATGTTGCGTTAAAGGGTACTATAACCCAAGCGTCAGGCATATTGGCCGCAAAGAATATTCTTGCGTCTCCCTTAAGCCAACTCAAACCTAATTTGGAGAAAACATGGCAGGAATGCTACCCCGTATTCTCACAGTGCTGCTCTGTTCCGTCAGTCTGCTGCTCAGCGGCTGTGGCGATGACAGACCGGAGCAAATCCTCAAATACCAACAGCTCACCCAACAACGCCTGGATACCCTGGGCAAGATGCTGGATGAGGGCCAGGTGCGCAATGCCAATTTGCTGCGCCAATACACCCAGTTGCTGCGCCAGCAAAAGCCGGAGCTGGCGCCACTGCTGGAGGAATTGGCCAAGGATGCGACCCGCTCAGGTCCCATGTATGGCTCGCTGCAACGCCGGCTGGAGGAGTCCCGCAACGCCGCCAACTTCGTCGACGTGGCGCAGCAGCTGAGCGAGGCGGAAAATCTGTATCAGGCCGCCGATCCCAGTCTGTATAACGATATCCTGTCCGATCCCGTCAACGTGGTCGCCGACATGTCCGGCGGCAGCCTGAGTCGGGTCAATGCCATCAGCCGCGAGGCGGCCGCGCTCGCCAACGGCGCGGAAGACTTCGGTCCGGGTAGCCAACTGGTTGGCAACCCGGCCTATGGCAACTGGCAAACCAATTCGAGCGGCACCTCCTTCTGGGCCTGGTACGGCATGTATTCCATGTTCTCCAACATATTCCATAGACCCATATATTACGACCGTTGGTCGGATCGCCGGGGTTACAGCTACTACAACGACGTTGGCCGCTACCGCTATACCTCGCCCAAACAGGCGAGCGCCCAGACCCAGACCTATGAGCGCACCAAGAAGCAGTTCAACGCCCAGGGCAAAAACTTCGACAGCCCCTATGCCAAACCGCGCAGCGGTGCCAGCAGCCTATCCAGGGCCAGCAGCAGTGTCCCCAAGGCCAGCAGCACAGGCATGAGCAGCAAGAGCGGCAGCGGCTTTCGTTCCAACTATGCCAAAGACAGCAGTTTTCGTAACTCCAGCAACCGTACCACCCGCGGTGTGCGCCGGGGCAAGTAATTAAAGGATTTCCCATGACATTATTTCAGGATTTCGGTATCACCCAGGAACTGGCCATCATATTGGCGATAGATCTGACCATAGCGGTCGCCCTGTTAACCTTGATGCGCTACCTGCAGGGCTGGAGCATCAAGGTCAACAGCTCGGCCGAACTGGCCGAGCGCGACAACTTCGCCTTCGGCATCAGCACAGCGGGTGCCGTCGCCGCCCTGGGGATAGTGCTTACCGGCGCCATCACGGGCGCCGCCGCCTCCTCCTATCTCATCGAAGCCATAGGCATGAGCGCCTACGGCCTGTTCGGTCTGGTGTTGATCAAACTCGGCCGCTTCCTGCATGACAAGATAGCCCTCAATGAACTGGACAAGAACGCCCAGATCCTCAAGGGCAATATGTCGGTCGCCCTGGTCGATGCCAGTGCCGCCATAGCGACCGCCATCATCATCAGGGCCGTGCTGCTGTGGGCCGAGGACCTGACCCTGGACACCTTCATCGCCATCTTCAGCGCCTTCGCCATCTCGCAACTCATGCTGGTGCTGCTGACCCGATTGAGGGAGATGCGTTATGCCCGCCGCAATCAGGGCGCCTCCATGCAGGCGGCACTGGTGCAGGGACAAATCGCCCTGGCGGTGCGCCACTCCGGCTATATGATCGCCATGGCCCTCAGCTTCAATGCCGCCAGCCATTTCATCCAGTTCAAGCCGACGGCGCATGTCAGCAACCTGCTCGGTTGGCTGCTGTTTTCCGTGTTGATGCTGATCGCCCTGACACTGCTGATCGGCCTGGTGAAGAAGCTGGTGTTGGCGCGGATCAATCTGGCTGCGGAAGTGGAGCATCAGCAAAACCTGGGCATAGCCACGGTCGAGCTGGCCATCAGTTTGGCCATCGCCCTGGTCCTCACCGCCCTGATGGCTTAACCCCATGGCAAACCAAGAGGCAAGCACAGGGCCGACACAGAGTCCCGGAGTCACGCCCGTCAAGTTGGGCTGGCTCGATGACGCCCTGCTGCTGGGGATAATGGCGGTGCTCGCCGCCTGCGGCCTGATCTACGAGTATCTGTTGTCCCACTACGCCGGCCGGATCCTCGGCGCGTTAGAGGCCGCCATCTACACCATGATAGGCCTGATGATAGTCTCCATGGGACTGGGCGCCTTCGCCGCCCGCAAGATACGCTGCGCCTTTACCGGCTTCGCCCTGCTCGAACTGACCGTTGCCCTGTGTGGCGCACTGGCGATTCTGCTCACCGCCGCCGTCATAGGCTTGGGTCAGCAACTGCCGTTATTCATCGCCAACACCCTGGGCTTGCCACCGGATCAACTGCCCGATGGCGGCTTCATCGGCCACCTGCAAAGGCTCAGCGAATACCTGCCCTATGTCTGGGGCGTGCTGCTGGGATTGATGATAGGCATGGAGATCCCGCTGATCGCCAGAGTGCGCCAGTCCCTGTCCGATGAGCATCTGCTGCATAATGCCGGCACCATCTATGGCGCCGACTACATAGGCGCCGGGATAGGCGCGGCGCTCTGGGTCGGCTTCATGCTGGCGCTGGATATTCAGCTGGCCGCGGCCCTCACCGCCAGCTTCAACCTGTTGGCCGGCTACCTGTTCATCTGGCGTTTCCGGCATAAGATCCGCCGGGTGGGCCTGATACTCACGGGTCACCTGCTGGCCACGGCGCTGTTGCTCCTGCTCGCGCTGCAGGGACCCAAGTGGGAGCAGGATTTCAACAATCTGCTCTACAAGGATAAGGTGGTCTACGCCCAGGCGACCCGCTTCCAACAACTGACCTTTACCGAGCGACTGCGTGGCCATGGCCTGCCTCCCGTGTATAACCTCTACATCAATGGTCGTTTGCAGTTTTCCAGCAGTGATGAGCACATCTACCACGCCTTCCTGGTGCACCCCACCCTTGCGGCCAGCGCCCGGCATGACAAGGTGTTGATCATTGGTGGCGGCGATGGTTTGGGCCTCAGGCAGGTCCTGAAGTGGCAGCCAGAGGCCGTGACCCTGCTGGATCTCGATGCCGAGCTCATCCGCATATTCAAGGGCAGGAACGATGAGCTGCCGCCACGCCTGAGTCGCGCCTTGCTGGCATTGAACGGCGATGCCCTCAACGATGCCAGAGTGAGGATAATCAACGACGATGCCTTCAACGGGGTCGACCGACTGCTGGCCGCGGACGAGAAATACGATGCCATCATAGTCGACCTGCCCGACCCCAGCCATCCGGATCTCAACAAGCTGTATTCGGACTACTTCTACCGCAAGCTCAAGGAACTGCTGAGCGCAGATGGCGCCATCACAGTGCAGTCCACCTCGCCCTATCACGCCAGAAATGCCTTCATTTCTGTGGGCAAGACCCTGGGCAGTGCAGGTTTCAGCGTCAGCCAGTACCATCATAATGTGCCCAGCTTCGGCGAATGGGGCTGGAGCATGGGGACGGTGGCGGGCAAAGATGCCAGGCAGAGGTTGAGCGCCCTGGCGACATTGCCGGTCGAGGATGCCTGGTTGACCCCGGGACTCATCCGCGGCGCCCTCGAGTTTCCCGGTAATTTTTACCAGGATGCAGACAGCATTCGGGTCAATGAAATAGGCTCCCTGAACCTGTATCACTACCACCTTAAAGCCTGGTCAGAAAGTCAGGGATTGGAACTTTTCTAACAGACGCAGATAGCGCTTGACATATTATGTCTCGATGCTATCTTTAACCGCAGACATAATATGTCATAGAGGACAAATATGAATATCCATACGATTGCCAATCACCTCAACGCCCTGGGTGACAACAGCCAGACAGGTTTGAGATTCGATTGTTATCCCATTGATGGTGAAGTGGAAGTCTTACAGGTCAATGTGGTTGGACGGGAAGAGATCCCTGTGTTTGTTTCAGTCACGGATAACCAGATCCTCTGCATCAGTTATCTGTGGGGCGAAGCCGAGGTAAACCAGGAGCGCAGGGCCGAGATGTTCGAGGCCATGTTGGAACTCAACATTCCTATGCCACTGTCAGCCTTTGCAAAAATTGATGATAAATACGTGGTTTACGGCGCACTGTCGCTGCACTCCAGCATGCAGGAAATAGAACAGGAGTTATCTGTGTTATCCGATAACTGCCTCGAAGTCATAGACGAAATGGTCGACTATCTTAACTAAGGAGCCACATCATGGGCATACTCAATAAAATTCTGACAGCGTTTCGCGGCGGTGCCACCGAAGTTGGCCAAAGCATAGTTGACGCCAACTCCACCCGCATCTTCGAACAGGAAATCCGCGATGCCGAGAAACACCTGACCAAGGCCAAGCGGGAACTGACGGATGTGATGGCCAAGGAAATGCAAGCCAGTCGTGAGATCGAACGCCTGAAACGCAGCATAGCCGAGCATGAAGGCTATGCCACTCAGGCATTGGACAAAGGCAACGAAGCCCTGGCGATCGAAGTGGCCGAGAAGATAGCCCAACTGGATCAGGAACTGGCCGAGCAGCAGAGCGCCAACGACAGCTTCTCCGCCCATGCGGCGCGGCTGAAAGATCTGGTCAAGAAGACAGAACGTCAGCTGAGCGATTACCAGCGCCAGCTGTCTATGGTGAAGACCACTGAGAGCGTGCAGAAAGCCACCGCGACCATCACAGATTCTTTCGCCTCGAGCAACTCCAAGCTGCTGAACGCCAAAGATTCACTGGAGCGCATCAAGGCCCGCCAGCAGCAGTTTGACGATCGTCTCAAGGCGGCGGAAACCTTGGCCGAAGAAAACAGCGATAAGTCGCTGCAGTCGAAATTGGCCGAGGCCGGCATAGGCGAGCAAAAATCCAATGCCAATGCCGTGCTGGATCGCATCAAGGCACGCAAGGGCTAATCTAAGGAGTAACACATGGGATTTTTCCGTGGCCTGTTTGGCAAACAGGAAGCCCCCAAGCGTCGGCTCGCCCATCCCTCGGAGCTGCTCGAAGGCGACATGATCGCCCTCGATGACAGCTTCGCCTTGCCCGGGCAATTGCGCGGGCAACAGCTGAGGGTCGAGGCTGTGCATACCTATGAGTATGAAACAATGCAAGAAACCGAGTGGCTGCTCAAGGGTCACAGTGGAGACAGCATCTATCTGTCGCTGGAACAGGATGATGAGCCCAGGTTGGCCTTTTCCATCAAGATCAACCGCAGCACGGTCGAGCAACTGTTCGATCTCGATGCCTTCAGCGAGCTGTTCGAGGAACCTGGCAGGGCCGAGCTTACCACCAAGGAACTGAGCGGCGAGGCCGCGGCGCGTTTCGATTCATGGCTGGGCAAGCAATACCACCAGACGAGTTTCGCCGAATTCGGCTATTTTCACCGCCAGGACTATCGCGGCCAGAAGCCGCCTCAGGATGCCGATGGCGCCACAGGTGAGCCCTTCGAGGCCTACGAACTGCTCGATGAGCAGGAAACCCGCGCCATAGAGGTGGAAGTCTATCAGGGCGGCGACACGGATGTGATGCTGACCCTGTATCGTCCCTTGAGTGACATACGTGAATATTGGCCCGCAGCTTAAGCCTGGGAGCCGGAGCCCGAATCAGTACTGCCTGGAGAAGATTGCGGCATGAGTAAACATCCATTACCGGAAAAATGGCTGAAGAATCAACAAGCGGCCAAGGCGACTCAGGTCGCCTTCGACCTGGATGAGAAGTTTCAATACTCGATCCGCAAGGCCGCACTCGACGCAGGAGTCAGCCCCTCGGATCAGATCCGCACCATACTCGGACTCTCGGTCGCCAAACGCCCCAAACGTCCCAGGCTGACTGTGTCCCTCAGCGCCGAAGATTATCTGCTGCTGGCAGAAAAATATGGCCTGGCCGCCGATGCCCAACTGGAAATCAAGAAACGTGTGTTGGACGACCTGGTGCATTTCGTCGACAAGAACTGAGCCTCAAGCCAAACCTCAGTGCCTGACGTCCGAGCCGGGCACTGTCGACGCCAGGCATTTACACTCAAGCGCAAGTCTTTTACCCTGTTGGGATGAGCGACCCCACCCATCGCCACGGACCCAATAACAGGATTTTGCCAAGCATGACGGAAAAAACTCGCTGGTCTCTGCGGACCCTGAGCGGCCCAAAACCCTTCGAACTGGCCATGATGCTGCTCTCCCTCATGTCTGTGATAGTGGTGCTGGTCATGACGTTCGCGCCGCTGGACACAGAGACCAGCAGGCTGCTCTTCTTCATAGATACAGGTATATGCCTGATTTTTCTTACCAATTTTTCCGTAGGTTTATTCCAGGCACACAGCAAGTCCTACTACTTCAAGTTGCATTGGATAGATTTGATTGCCAGCATTCCGGCCATCGAAGCCTTCAGGTTTGCCAGAATATTTCAAATCTTGCGGGTGGTTCGCCTCATACGCATGAGTCGCTCCCTGTTGGTGCCGCTCATCAAGCAACGCCAGCAGACTACCCTGGCAAGCCTACTGGTGGCCATGGTGACCATACTGGCCTTCTCCTCCATCATAATACTGATTGTCGAAAGCGGTACCGAGGGCGCCAATATCCAAACGGCGGAACAGGCCATCTGGTGGTCGCTGGTGACCATCTCCACCGTCGGCTATGGCGATTACTACCCGGTCAGCACCGCGGGTCATGTGCTTGGCGGCCTGGTGATCATCAGCGGGGTGAGCTTCTTCGGGGTAATATCAGGTTATATGGCCTCGGTCTTTGTCGCGCCTGAAGAGAGCGAGCGCCTGGATGTTCACGCGGATGAACTCAAGTCGGAGCTGGCGAGGGCACTGCTCAGAATGGAGCAAAATCAGGCGAGCATGATGGCCGAAATCGCCGAGTTGAAACATGCCATCACCAAGCAAGAACACTAGGGTGTATTACCAGCTATATCTGTATGACAGGCTGATGAAGTCCATCCCTGGATTGGGTGAACTCAGACCTGCGTTGGAATAATGCAAGTAGTTCAAGCCTAATCTATGTCTGTCTGCTTCTCCCAGGCGAGTCTCCAATCCGAGACGACTCTCGAATTGGTAATGCGTATCCAGATTGCGGTTGGCGAAGCGGGTCTCCTGCAGCAATGCCAGGCCAACGCCTACCTCAATGAAAACATCCTGATCGGCCAGCGAGCCCAAGGGGTACCTCAATACCGGCGAGCCTGTCAGCAGCCAATTGGTCTCATGCCCCTTCTTACCGTCATAGCCCCAGTAGCCCACACTGGTTTCAAGGGACAACTCTCCCTCTGCCAGCCATGCGGGCAACCAGGCATTCAACAGCCGAGTGTCCGCCTCGTAAGCCAGCTTGACGCCTTCTGTATTCCCATCGCCCCAGACGGCATACACACTCGCCAAGGGCTCAGCCTTGGCGACCGAAAGGGACGAAAGGGGCCAAAGACAAGCCAAACACAATGCCGCTATTTTTTTCATGCTATCTACCCTTGACTGGATTGGCCCGGGCTTTAACGCGGCCCAAGGCATTCTGGACGCTTAGAAACGCAGAAAACTCACAGAAAACAGAGAACCGAATGATGCCGCCACAGGGAGAAAACACGCCTTTCCTCAGTTGTCAGGCGTTGTCAGGCTTGCTACAGCGGACAAATAACAATTTCGGCCCTCGAAGATAGAGTATAGTGGCTAGTCGACGGCTTGCTAAAAAACCATTTGGCATCAGTGCCTCGGAGGCAAAAAACAGGGCTTGGGAAAGCCCGGGGCGCTCAATCCGGCTTGAATACGCCTATCACTGCGCCTGTGGATTTGGCCGCCAGCTTCTCGTCCGTCTGCTGCTCACGGTAATCACACTCGACACACTCTATGGTCTCGACACCGTTTTCTTTGAAAAGCAAGATGCTGTCCTTGGCACCACAGGTGGGGCACTTGGCACCGGCAACGAAACGTTTCTTAATCTTGGTCACTGTCATCTTGGTTCTATCGTCCAGACTGGCAGCCCCGGGGATCAGGGCCTGAATCAGCCTATTTTGCCACAAATCGGCCCGGACCACAGCATAGGAGCCGCGAATGGCGTTTGCCGCGCCTGGGACCAAGTTTTGCTTGGCTTGGGTAGCACAGCCCCACCCATGTGGGCTATCATCTGTGCCCGACGATTTCACGTTCTAACCAAGTTGTAGTCAATGATCAGCATCAACCAAGCACAGTTAATCCGCGGCACCAAGACACTGCTCGACGAGGCCTCGCTCACCATCTATCCCGGCCACAAGGTGGGCTTAGTGGGCGCCAACGGCACGGGCAAGTCTTCCTTGCTGGCGCTGATCTTGGGACAGCTGAGCCTGGATAAGGGCGAGTTCAACCTGCCGGCGGGTTGGCAGATAGCCACTGTGGCCCAGGAAACCCCGGCGCTGGAGGTGTCGGCGCTGGAGTATGTGCTCGATGGTGACAGGGAGTTTCGTGAGCTGGAAACCCAACTTCATGCCGCCCAGGAGCGCAACGATGGTCATGCCATAGCCACCCTGCATGGCAAGCTGGACGCCATAGGAGGTTATGCCATTCGCGCCCGCGCCGCGTCTCTGCTGGCAGGGCTGGGTTTCAGCGAAGTCGAGCAGAGTAACCAGGTCAAGAGCTTCTCCGGCGGCTGGCGCATGCGCCTCAATTTGGCCCAGGCACTGCTATGCCGCTCAGATCTGCTGCTGCTCGATGAACCTACCAACCACTTGGACTTGGATACCATGTATTGGCTCGAAGGTTGGATCAAGTCCTATCAGGGCACACTGATCCTCATCAGCCATGACAGGGACTTCATCGATGCCATAGTCGATGAAATAGTCCATGTGGAAAACTACAGGCTGAACTTCTACAAGGGCAACTACAGCGCCTTCGAACGCATACGTGCCGAACGCATGGCCCAGCAACAAGTGGCCTTCGAACGCCAGCAAAAAGAAAGGGCACACATGCAGTCCTTCGTCGACCGTTTCCGCTACAAGGCCAGCAAGGCCAAACAGGCCCAGAGCCGGCTGAAGGCGCTGGAACGTATGACTGAACTGCTGCCATCCCAGGCCGACAGCCCCTTCTACATGGAATTCCGTGAACCCGATGCCCTGCCCAATCCCCTGGTGACCATGGAGCAAGTGTCGGTCGGCTACACCGACAAGCCGATACTCAAGAGCGTGCATTTGAACCTGGTTCCCGGCGCGCGCATCGGCCTGCTGGGGCGCAACGGCGCAGGTAAATCTACCCTGATCAAACTGCTCTCCGGCCAGCTGGCCCCCATGACGGGCCTGTATCAACCCAATCCAGGGCTGAACATAGGTTATTTCGCCCAGCACCAGATAGAATTTTTACGTCTGGACGATACCCCGCTGCAGCATCTGATGCGCCTGGCCCCCAATGCCAGAGAGCAAGAGCTGCGCAACTTCCTGGGGGGCTTCGGCTTCAACGGCGACATGGCCCTGTCTGCGGTCAGACCCTTTTCCGGCGGTGAGAAGGCGCGGTTGGTGCTGGCCTTGTTGGTGTGGCAACGCCCCAACCTCCTGTTGCTCGATGAACCGACCAACCATTTGGATCTCGAGATGCGCCATGCCCTGACCATGGCATTGCAAACCTTCGAAGGCGCCATGGTGATAGTGTCCCATGACAGGCATCTGTTGCGACTGAGCTGCAGCGACTACTACCTGGTCGACAATGGCACTGTCGCGAGTTTCGACGGCGATCTGGATGATTACCACCAGTGGCTGCTCGATGCCGCCAAGGCCGCGGGTCAAACCGGCGATCCCCTGGAGGCCAAACCGGCCCAGGACAAGAAGCAGCAGAAACGCCTCGAGGCCGAGCTGAGACAGAAGGTCTCGCCGCTGAAGAAGCAGCAGGCCAAGCTGGAAACCGAGCAGCAGAAGATCGGCGCCCGGCTCGCGGAGCTGGAACATATGCTGGCGGATACCAGCCTGTATGACGCCGAGAATAAGGCACGCATGACCCAGGTACTGAATGAGCGCACCCAGCTGACCCAAGCCCTGGAAGAGAGTGAAATGGCCTGGCTGGAACTGCAGGAAAGCATAGAGGTAATAGAACAGGAAACCTTCGCCTGATTAAAGGTTTATCTCCGAAGCCAACTTCTCTATCATGGTATTAATGGATATTTAGGCCAAGCGAAGGGAAATGGATTTTGGGAAAAAAGACGCAGTATGATCCTGCCTTATGGCAAGAATGCGAACAGGCTTATGCCCGGCATGGCGCCCTATGCCTCACACTGCAGGACAGCCACGGGGTTAATGTCAACTTGCTGCTCCTGGCCAGGCAGCTGGATCTGTGCGGTGTTTGGCTCGCACCGGCCCAATGGCAGACGCTGCAGCAACAGATAGCCCACTGGGAACAGAGCCTGTTGTTACCCTATAGGCAATTACGCCGGCTGGCCAAGTCACACTTGCTCGAGGCCGAATATCAACAGATGCTGGCGCTCGAGCTGATGCTGGAACGCAAATCACAGCGCCTGATCCTCCATAAGCTCAATCAGCTGACACCCGAAGGCACGCAGACCAATCTATCCTCCTACCTGGGCCTGTTCGGGCTGGATGCCGGCACATATCCAGAGCTGAGTCCTGAGACCGCCTAGCCGCACCAGCCTACCCGCACTTATAGCCGCATCAATGGCCGCGCACGTCGGCCGGCACAGCTTTAGCCGGCTCTGGCCTTAGGCGTTTGGCCAGGGCACTGGCATTACGGGCCACTATGGCATAGATGGACAGTTGCGGGTTGGCCCCCAGGCTGGTGGGAAAAATGGAGCCATCCATCACGGACAGGTTCTCCAGATAATGCGACTGGCCCCAGCTGTCGACCATGGCCTGTGTCTTATCTTCGCCGAAGGCGCAGCCCCCCATCACATGGGCCGATGCCACCGGGGTCTTCAGCGGTGCCAATGTCATAGTGGCGATCGCCTGCTTCGCCTCGGCCCAGGAGTTCAGATAGCCCATGCCTTCGCTGATAGGCAACACCTTGCGGGCACCGGCGGCAAACTGCAACTCGGCCATGCTGGCAAATGCCCGCCGCGCCGCGCGCCAGAAGCCATCATCCAGGGGGTAATCCAGCTCATAGCCGCTGCGGGTCAGGCGCACCTGTCCACCCCGACTCTGCTCATGAAAACCGTCGCGCACCAGGGCGATAGTCACCTGTAATTGATTGAATTGCGCCATCAGCTCAGCATGACTGCTGCCATAGCCCAAGGTCTTGGAGGCGATGAGCACGGGATGAATGGGTGGCACCTCCAGCTTATAGCCCAGCTCCCCCGCCGCGCCATGCTGCCAGACAAACTGATCCGAATAGATGGACTGAGGCGCACCGCTGTGGCCGTTGATGGCCTCATTGAACAATGCCCCGGACAATAGGCTCGGATGCAAGAAGGTGCGTTTGCCCAAAAGCTCATGGGGATCGACGGCGCCCGAGCGCAGCAGCAAGGCCGGAGTATGGATGGCGCCGGCGCTGAGAATATAATGTCTGGCCTTGAACATGAGCGCCACCCCAGACGGCTTGCCGGCGCTGTCGAGCGCTTCGGCCTTCAAGGCGTAAACCTTATCCTTATGCTGTTCTATCTTGACGACCCGGACGCCGCTCAGCAGCTGGGCCCCGGCCTGCAACGCCGCCGGGATGCAGGTCACCAGCATGGATTGCTTGGCGTTCACCGGGCAGCCCATGCCACAGTAACCCGTGTTCCAGCAGCCACTGACATTGCGTTTGATGTGGGTGTAATCCCAGCCAAGGGCGATGCAACCCTGCTTGAGGGCGGCATTATTGCGGTTGGGTTCATACTGCCATTCGTGGACATTCAGTCGCCGCTCCATGCGTTCGAACCAGGGGGCGAGACTCGCGCCCGACAAGCCGGCGACCCCTTTATGCCCAGCCCAAAAGTCCAGGGTCGCTTCCGGCGTGCGGATGCAGGTAGTCCAGTTGATCGTGGTCGAGCCGCCGACGGCCCGACCCTGAAACAGGCTGATGCCCTTGTCGGCGGTCTTCATGGCCGCGGCCTGCTGATAGAGATCCGGATAGGCGCGGCGCTCCTCCATGTTGAAGTCGCTGGAAGATTTGAGCGGGCCCGCTTCCAGCAAGATGACCTGCAATCCCGCCTGGGTGAGGATCTCGGCCGCCACACCGCCGCCGGCGCCCGAGCCCACTATCACCACATCGGCTTCGAACAGCCTGTCTTGCTTCAGGGTACCCGCATCCAGGTGTTGCCAACCTGCGGCAAGCCCTGCGCTAATAGGATCTTCAATCACCAATCGGGCACCTCCCGGTGCAAACAATCATCTCGGTCATCATGCTATTGGGCCCCATCGAACAGCCTGGGTTTGGCATAATGCAGCCTGGCCCAATGCTCGGGACAGGCATAGAAACTGGCCATCACCAGCTCCCTCAGCCCCTGATAGGCAGTCACCAGCAGATCCACATAACTGGTACGCCAGCGTTCCAGCATCTGGATAAGCTCGCTCGGCGATCTCAACATCAGCGGAGTCAGGCTGCCGGTCAGCAGCAACAGGCCCAGCTGGGCTTCCAGCAAGCCGAACAAGTGTTGCAGCTCCTGTTGCTGATGGGAGGGCAGCACGGCCATAGAGGCGGCGATAGCCTCCTGAGTGCGATTCAGCGCCTGCAACCTGGGGCCCTCGACCTCGGGCAAGGCGCCGTCGAGAAAAACCGGCAAGAGCACACTCAGCAACACCCTGTGATCCTGATCTGTGTCTATGCCTTCCAACTCAGGCAGATAGAGGTAGCTGCCCAGGGCCAAGGCCGCCGTGCCCGTCAGGGCCGCCAGCAAAAATGTCCGTCGCTCCATGCCCCCTCCCGCCAGTGTCAGACGAATCAACATCTGTGTTACAATGCCGGCCGCGACACTCTCGAGTCGCGGCAATTCAGTTAGCCAATTAAACACACGTTTTAATGTTCGGCAAGCCCCGGGGCATGATTAGCACACAATGAATAAGACATTTTCACCTCCCTGGTGGGCCACCAGCCCCCACGTACAGACAATACTGCCTCTGCTGACCAAGGTGGCCGGCCCACGCCTGCGCAGGGAAAGGCTCGAGCTGAGCGACGGTGACTTCATCGATCTTGACTGGCAAGGCGAGCCAAGCCAGGGACGGCCGATACTGGTGATCATTCATGGTCTGGAAGGCAGTGCCCAGTCCCATTATGCCAGACGCCTGCTCCAGGCCTGTGCCGCGCTGCAGCTGTGCGCCCTGGTGCATCATCACAGGAGCTGCTCAGGGGAACCCAATCGCCTCGGCCGCAGCTATCACAGCGGTGACACGGCAGATCTCGCCTTCAACCTGGCACGACTCAAAGCACGCTTCCCCGACTCGCCCCTGTATGCCGTGGGTTACAGTCTCGGCGGCAACGTGCTGGCCAAGTATCAGGGTGAGACCCACAGCGCCAGCCTGTTGACGCGCGCCGTGGTGGTCTCTGCGCCCCTGCAACTGGCGGCCTGTGCCAAACGGCTGGAAAAAGGCTTCTCCAAGCTGTATCAAGGCTATCTCATCAAACAATTACAACAGAAGCTCAGGGCCAAGCTGGCCGATCCCAAGCTGAGTAATAGCATGCCTGTGGCCGATACCCAGGTCGACGAACTCTCCAGCTTCTATCGCTTCGACGATAAGGTCACGGCCCCCCTGCATGGCTTCAGCGGAGCCGATGATTATTACCAGCGTGCCAGCGGCATGGCCTTTCTCGCCAACATAGCCAGCCCAACGCTCATCATCCACGCCAGGGACGATCCCTTCATGACCGAAGCCGTGATCCCCAGCCGCCACCAGCTGTCGGCGGCGGTAGAATATGAGTTGCACCACCACGGCGGCCACGTAGGTTTCATCCAGGGGGGCAGCCCCTGGAAACCGCGCTTCTATCTCGAAGGGCGGATCATGCAATTTTTAACCGGAGAAGATCATGCTGGTACCCTATGAAGCACTGAGCCAATTGCCGAGCGAGACCCTGGACAGCCTGATGCGCGAGTATCTGCTGACCCAGGTAGAAGACGGCAGCTTCGCCAACCTGGGCGAAGAGGAAATTCTGGCGGCGCTGGCCCAATGTCGCCAGGCACTCAAACAGGGGAAACTGTTGGTGGAATACAGCGAAGAAGACGAGAGCATCGCCATTCGCCATCATGATCAGGTCGCCAAAGCACAGGATTGACCTCGGCTATAAAATTACCGTATAACTAGGGCCTTAACACTCGATACCATTTCAGTGCAGCGGCGCTTTTCAGTTTCCAACGGGTAGGAAAAATGTCAGCAAAACACCCCATCATTGCCGTTACAGGCTCATCAGGTGCAGGAACGACCACCACAACCACAGCCTTCAGCCATATCTTTCGCCAATTGGGGATCAATGCCGCCTTCGTCGAAGGTGACAGCTTTCATCATTTCACCCGCGCCGAAATGGAAGTCATGATACGCAAGTCTGAGGCCGCCAACCGTAACCTGAGTTATTTCGGCCCTGAGGCCAACAACTTCGACCGGCTCGAGCAATGCTTTCGGGATTATGGCGCCACAGGCCAGGGCGAGACCCGCAGCTACCTGCACACCTTCGATGAGGCGGTGCCCTTCAATCAGATGCCGGGCACCTTCACCCAATGGCGCCCGCTGCCGGCCAATACCGACATGCTCTATTACGAAGGCTTGCATGGCGGCGTCGTCACCCCGGAGAGCAATGTCGCCCAGCATGTGGACTTGCTTATCGGCATGGTGCCGATAGTCAACCTGGAGTGGATCCAGAAAATTATCCGTGACACCTCGGAGCGGGGCCATAGCAGGGAAAAGGTCATGGGCTCGATAGTGCGCAGCATGGACGATTACATCCAGCATATGACGCCGCAGTTTTCCCGCACCCACATCAACTTCCAGCGGGTGCCGACGGTCGATACCTCCAACCCCTTCAGTGCCAAGGACATCCCCAGCCTGGATGAGAGCTTCGTGGTGATCCGCTTTCGCGGCATGGATAATGTCGACTTCCCCTACTTCCTGCGCATGATCCAGGGATCTTTCATGTCCAGGGTCAATACCCTGGTGGTACCCGGCGGCAAGATGTCACTGGCGATGGAATTGATTTTAACGCCACTGATCAAAGAGCTGATGGATAAGCGCCAACAACTGCACTCAGGAGAATGAATAACCTCGGCCCGGACCGCCGGTGACGGCCCAGGCTGCAGGCATTAATCCGTCAAGGGGAAGACTTCCCGAAAGGCACGCCGCTGCTGATACATGCTCAAACGTGATTCAAACTCCTGGGTATCGGCGGCGGTCGACTGCTGTTTCAACGCCTGAATCGCCTTCTCCTGGGTGGCAATGGCGGCATTGAAGTCACCGCTTTCGGCGTAGGCGGCGGCGAGGTTATCCAGATGGGTAGGATCCTCTTGATCATGCCGCAGCAGCTCTAATGCCAATGCCACTGCCCTGTCACCGTTACGGTATTCGGCCTCGGGACAGGTGGCCAAGATCCAGGCGACATTGCCCAAGGCGATGTCATCGCCAGCGGCACTGAAGTGCTCGACGGCCTTGCCGCAATTGCGCCGCACCCCATCGCCACCCGAGGCATAGATGAACCCCAGCCTGAACTGAGCCCACTTATGGCCCTGCTGGCCGAGCTGCCGATACCAGTGCTCGGCCGCCGCCAGGTCCCGCGGCACCAACTTGCCCTCGAAGGCGATATCGGCCAACGTTTGCTGGGCTTTGACATGCTGCTGCTTTGCCGCCTCGGTCACCCACTGCATGCCCAAGTCGCTGTCCTGCACCACGAAGCGGCCGGACAGGTACATCAAGCCGAGTAGAAATTGCGCCTCGGCTTCCCCTTGCGTCGCCTGTAACTGGATATGCGCCAGCTTGCTGGCCGCCCGCTCCCTGACGGGTTGCGGGATAGAAAATGCGTTTGCCGCCGAACTCAGCCCCAACGAAAGACCCAGCCCAAGCCCCATGATCCACTGCCTGTACTTCACAGCTTGCCCCCTAAAAATCGAAAACTACTGGCAGTTAGCCAGAATTGCATCCATAAGTCGAGCCCGGAGCCGGCTCGGCACGGATAAAATGTTGACATGTAATGTTAAAACCGCACAATGAGCCCAGATAGCTAGGATAGGACAGTCCCCGTCTACTTGACCCAAACTAGACCTATATCAAGGTTTTAACGGAAAGTTTGACCTAGAATGCACAATTAATATTATTCTTATGAGTTAATCCATCGAGGAATCACCATGGCGCTGATCGGTAAGCCTAAACCAGACCCTACACTGGAATGGTTTCTGTCACACTGTCACATCCACAAATACCCGGCCAAGAGCACCCTTATCCACGTAGGTGCAGCCTCTGATACCCTTTATTACATAGTCAAAGGCTCTGTGGCGGTATTCATCAAAGACGACGAAGGCAAGGAAATGATCCTTTCCTACCTCAACCAGGGTGACTTCATCGGCGAACTTGGGCTATTCGAAGAACAGGCCGAGCGTACCGCCTCGGTTAGAGCTAAGCAAGCCTGTGAAATAGCGGAGATTTCTTACAAGAAGTTCAAGCAACTTATCCAAGTGAATCCGGAAATCCTGATGAAACTGTCGGCGCAGATGGCTTACCGACTGCATACCACCAGCCAGAAGGTCAGCGATTTAGCTTTCCTCGACGTGGCCGGACGCATAGCCCAGACCTTGCTGCACCTGGCCAAGCAGCCGGATGCCATGACCCACCCCGACGGCATGCAGATCAAGATCACCCGCCAGGAGATAGGCCAGATAGTAGGTTGTTCCCGCGAGACAGTGGGACGTATCCTGAAGATGCTCGAAGAACAGAATCTGATCCAGGCCCACGGCAAGACCATAGTGGTCTACGGCACACGCTAGACTCCCCCGGCCGGCGCCAAGAGGCCATGCCTAAGCCCATAAAAAACGGCGTATTCCACCGAATACGCCGTTTTTTATGGGCTTTGGCTATTTTGGGTACAAAAAAAGGAAGTGCCGTAGCGGCACTTCCTTATTCTCAGTAGCCTTGGGATTACAGGCTCAAGCCTGGGCTCAGGCTGGCCGGCAGGCTGACGGCATCGGCTTCTACCGAAGCCACGGGGTAAGCACAATAATCGGCGGCGTAGAAAGCGCTGGCCCTGTGGTTACCCGAAGCGCCGACGCCACCGAAAGGTGCCGCGCCGGATGCGCCGGTGATCTGCTTGTTCCAGTTGACTATGCCGGCACGAATACGGGCCAGGAAATACTCATAGTCCTCGTGGCTGTCGGCGAGCAGGCCGGCCGACAGGCCATAGCGGGTATCGTTGGCCAGCTTGAGCGCCTGATCGAAATCTGTGTAACGCACCAACTGCAGCAGCGGACCGAAGTATTCCTCGTCAGGCAACTGAGCGACCTCGGTCACATCTATGAGGCCAGGAGAGACCAGACCGGTCCCCGCTTGCAGATGCTTGAGTTCCACCAGAGACACGCCCCCCAGGGATTGCAGCTGCGCCTGCGCCGCGACCATGCCCCTGGCCGCGGTTTCGGAGATCATTGACCCCATAAACGGCTGTGGCTGCATGTTCCAGGCGCCGACCTGGATCCGCTTCACCGCGGCAACCAGTTGCGCTATCAGTTCATCACCCTCGGCGCCCTGCTCTACGTATAGGCGGCGGGCACAGGTGCAACGCTGGCCGGAAGAAATATAAGCCGACTGGATTATGTCGTGTACCGCCGCCTTGATATCGCTCACTCCCTTGATGATCAAGGGATTGTTGCCGCCCATTTCCAGTGCCAGGATCTTGCCTGGGTGACCCGCATATTGCTGATGCAACAGGTGACCCGTGCGTGAACTGCCGGTGAAGAATAAGCCATCGAGCTGAGGGTGGGATGCCAGCGCCTTGCCGGTATCGACTTCGCCCTGAACCAGGTTGAGCACCCCGGCCGGCAAGCCGGCCTTATGCCACAGCTTGAGCATCTCTTCGGCAACCTTAGGGGTCAACTCGGACGGCTTGAATACCACTGTATTCCCCGCCAGCAGCGCCGGCACTATGTGGCCATTGGGCAGATGCCCGGGGAAATTGTAGGGACCGAATACCGCCACCACGCCATGGGGCTTGTGGCGCAATACCGCTCTGCCGGCCGGGGTATCGTTTTCTTCCGTGCCGGTACGTTTCAGGTAGGCCGCCGCAGACAGGCCTATCTTGCCTATCATGGCACCGACCTCTGTGATGGTTTCCCATTGGGGCTTGCCCGTTTCCTGGGCTATGACTTCGGCAAGCTCGGCCTTGTTGGCCTCGAGTTCACTGCGATAGGCCTCGACGATCGCCAGGCGCCGCTCGTAACCCAGCATATACCAATCGAATTGGGCGTTGCGGGCCGCCTCGACGGCCGCATTGACCTGTTCGGCCGTGGCCGCCTGGCCACGCCAGATCACTTCACCGTTGGCAGGATTGATTGAGGTCAACTCATGACCCTTGCCGGCGAGCCACTGACCTTGAATATATTGTGTCATTCTTGATTCCTACTACATTGCCAATACGCGGATTTGTTCACCTTCGGCCACCAGCAAGGCGGCAGCCAATTCAGGACTCAGGACCACCTCATCCGTGTCGGCTGCCACCAAGAGGTTGGCCGAGGTGGCGCGGTAATCCGCCAATATGGTGTTGGATATGATGTAACTCGTGTTTGTGGCCGGCATGACGCCCAGGCGCACAGTCAACAAGCGGCTCTCCCTGACCGAACGTATGTCGTTCAAACGACACTCTACCGTCGGACCGCCGTCGAAGATATCGACATAACCACGGCATCTGAATCCCTCGGCCTGCAACAGGTTCAGCGCCGGGCGCGTGTTGGCATGCACCTCGCCTATCACCTTCTGCGCCGCTTCGGGCAACAGACAGACATAGACAGGGTTTCGCGGCATCATCTCGGCCATGAAGGCCTTCTTGCCCAGACCCGAAAGGTAATCGGCCTGGATGAAATCTATGCCGAGGAAATGTTGCTGCAACCAGGCGTAGAAAGGCGAATTGCCTTCCTCGTCACTCACACCACGCATCTCGGCGATGACAGTCTCCCCGAAACGGGCCGCATGCTGGGCCAGAAACAGGAAACGGCTACGGGATAACATGCGGCCGTTGTTGTCTTTGCGATAGGAGTCCCGCAGGAACAAGGTGCATAACTCGGCGGCGCCCGTGTAGTCATGACACAGGGTCAGGGTCTCCACTTCGTTGCGCACATCTATCTGCTCCGAGTGATAAACCTCTGTCCCGAGACGGTAATGGTAAAACGCGTCTTCCATGCCGACGGCCGCTTCGATACCACAGGTGCCTACCACCTCGCCTGTGTCTGTATCTTCGAGCACCATGAGATAACCTTCATCGAAGGGCTCATCGACCGATTTTGAAAAAGAGGCTTCCGCCCTGGCAATCTTGCTATGCAGCAGATCGGCATTCACGGGTAACGAAGTGAAACCGTGACCCGACTCTTCGGCTATCTGGTAGAGTGCTTCGAAATCATTGCCGCGGATCGGGCGTATGATCAACATCTTAATGTCTCCTCACTGGAACTTGGCAATATCATCGCCTCAGGATTAAAACTAGCGGCGGTGGATAAAAGCGCAAGCATTCCCCATGACCCAGGGTGTGGCGAGCCACACCCTGGGTCATCTTAGGCGGCTACAACTTTAGCGACGGCGCGCTCGAAACGCGCTAAACCTTCGGCGATATCCGCTTCAGGGATCACCAGCGAAGGCGTGAAACGTACCACGTTGGCACCGGCCATCAGGATCATCAGGCCTTCGGCAACGGAGGCGACCAGGAAGTCGCGCGAGCGTCCCTGATATTGCTCGTTCAGCACGGCGCCGAGCAGCAGGCCCTTGCCTCTGATTTCGGAGAAGACATGGTACTTGGCATTGATCTTGTTCAAGCCATCGCGGAACAGCTGTTCGCGATGCTTAACGCCCTCGAGCACTTCGGCGGTGTTAACCACATCCATCACCGCATTGCCAACGGCACAGGCCAAAGGGTTACCGCCATAGGTCGAACCATGGGTGCCTATCTTCAGGTGTTCGGCGATCTTGGCCGTAGTCAACATGGCCGCAATCGGGAAACCGCCACCCAGGGCCTTGGCCGTGGTCAGGATATCCGGTACCACGTCTGTGCTCATGTAGGCATACAAGTCACCGGTACGACCCACACCTGTCTGCACTTCATCGAAGATCACCAGCGCATTATGTTTGTCGGCCAGGGTGCGCACCGCCTTGAGGAAGGCAGGATCGGCATCTATGATGCCGCCCTCGCCTTGCAGCGGCTCGAGCATGATGGCGCAGGTCTTGTCGGAGATCACGGCTTCCAGTGCGGCGATATCGTTGAATGGCACATGGGTGATGCTCTGTGGCTTGGGACCGAAACCGTCAGAATAGGCGGCCTGACCACCGACGCTCACTGTGAAGAAGGTTCTGCCGTGGAAGGCCTTGTCGAAGGCAATGATTTGATCTTTGTCGGCACCGAACTGTTCCAGGGCATAACGACGGGCCAATTTCAGCGCCGCTTCGTTCGCTTCGGCGCCCGAGTTGGCGAAATAAACCCGCTCGGCGAAGGTGGCATTGACCAGCTTGGTCGCCAGCGCCAGGGCAGGCTCGTTGGTCATCACGTTGGAAAGGTGCCATAACTTCTCACCTTGCTCCTTCAATGCGCCCACCAGTGCTGGATGGCAATGGCCTAGACAGTTGACCGCGATACCACCGGCAAAATCGATAAACTCATTGCCTTGTTGATCCCAGACGCGGCTGCCTTCGCCACGGACGGGGATAACGGCTGCCGGCGCATAGTTAGGCACCATAACTTCATCAAATTGGGCACGTGTTAGATTCATGTCAACGCTCATTGCTTTCATCCTTTATTTTAGTCCACGACGCTTAAACGTCGCCGGGTACCGCGACAGATCTTCATCTCGAGTCAGAGGTACTGCGGGGCTGGTATTACTTAGTGGACATTATTAGCGAAATTGTGATGAAAATACCAGTTTTTCACAAACAGCCTCGGGTTCGGGCACAGGAATAGTGCATAAAGATTGCGGATTAGGAACTATACAAGCGTTTAGCCTGGGGGCTTAAGGCATAAATAGTCACAAAAAAAGTTATTTGCCGGCATTTTTGCTAGCTATTCATGAAATATGAATAATTACACAAGATTAACCTTGGAGCCTGTCGCGGATGAATTCACAGATTTTTAACCTGGCATCGACCGCCTCGGGCAAGGCGGCGACCAGGGGGAAGACGTGGGGCATGTTGGGGTAAAACAACGCCCGGATGTCACCGCCAGCGGCGCCGACTTTATCCAGCAAACGCTGTGAATCCTGCAGCAATAACTCTCGGGTGCCTGCGATGACCAAAATGGCGGGCAAACCACAGAGATCCCCCAGCAGCGGCGAGATTGCGGGCGCCATGGGATCGGCCCCCGCCAGATAGGCCCCCCTGAGACGCAGCAGAGACTCCAGGCTGAAGAAGGGATCCTTGGCACCCAGCATGCGCTCAATATCGCCGGTTAAGGCGAGATCCAAAGCCGGGGAAATCAGGACGCAGGCCCGTGGCATGGGCAAATGGCGGCGTTTCAATTCGAGCAACAGGCTCAGCGCCAAATTACCGCCTGCCGAGTCCCCCATCAGCACCAGGCGCGCGGCGCTCTCGAGACTCAAGACTTGGATATAAGCCTCGAGCACGTCGTCCAGGGCGGCGGGAAACGGATGCTCGGGCGCGAGACGATAATCTGGCACATAAATATCCGTATCGCAGCTAAGGCCCAACTCGGCCAACATGCGGGCATGGGCGTGAGGCGTCTTGAAACAGAAGCCTCCGCCACGAATGTAGAACAGGCTGCCTCTGGCTTCCCGGCTCTCCCCGGAGCGCATGCTGGGGTAATACAGCAGCTCGCTCTGGCTCAGGGCCTTGCGGCTCGTCTCCAGCCCGGCGGGCCAGGCCAGCCAGCGGCGGTCCAGGGCCAGAAGTCTGAGCCTCAGCCGCGGCAGTGACCCTCTTGCCTTGCCATAGCCGAGGCAGGGGCGGACCAGATAGGATAATAAGGCATTGAACACGGCCCCTTGCCAGCTGGGCATAATTTCCCCCAATAGCGACGGCGCAGATTCGGACCGGCCCTGGGCCCAAACGCGGCCTAGACTGAGCCAGGCCTCAAGTTCATAACAGCTCGACCCTGCGATAATTCTGCCCTTTCAAGCGCAACACTTCCTGCTCGCTCAACTGATAATAATCGAACATCAGGCGTTTCTCCTGCGGCGTTATCTGGCGCATTTCTTCGAGCATCAGCACCTTGGCATAGCAAGAGGCACGCGCTATCAGGGCCGCATCGGCAGACAAGCCGGCATAACTGGGTGACTCATCCAGTTCCTTGAGCATGAGCGTCAGCCGGCTGTCGCTGAAATTCAGCAAACTGGGCAATAGCCAGTTGAGTCTCTGCCCCTGGCTCTGCACTTGTTCCAGCAAGGCCTTGGCGGGGAATGGCGTCGCCATCACGGCATCATAGAGTTCCTTGTCCTTGCTCTTATGGGCTTCCCGCAACCACTCGCCCCAGTGTTTCTCATACAAGCCGGCACTGCAGCTGAGTACCACCGAGGTCCCCAGCTGATTCAACAGGGCACAGGTGTACATCAAGCCCTCGTCGCCATCATGCAACTTGGCCAACGCCTGGGCGGCGATACCCGTGGCCAGGCTGTAACGCCAGAGCTTGCGTATGGTCCACAGCAGGTGGGTGTTGCCACTGGGGAGCCAGTGGCGCAAACAGAAGTAAGGCACCAAAATCCTGAGATTTTCTATGCCGATATAATTGAGAACCAGCTTGAGATCTGTCACTTGGACATCGGCTCTCTGCTGGCGCTGGTGCCTGAAGGAGGGGCTGTTGAGCACATTGCTCAGATCCCGGATCAGCCAGTCCAATTCCGCGATCACCGGACGCAGGCGAATTAGATCGAGACTCTGGCTCTGGAGCATCTCCAGCAACAACATTTGTTGCGCACTGATCCCGCAGGCTGCGAGTACCGACTCGGGTACCGCCAGGTGATGCTCTATGGCATTGTTGACCCTGTTGCTCAATTGCGTACTGACGGCCTTGAACACGGCTCTGGCCTGGTTCTGCTTGGCCAGGCGCGCCTGTATGGCTTCACGCTCTATATCCAGCTTGTTGGCGTCGGCCTCCAGTTCCATGTCGATCTCATCCTGCATGGTGCCGGATTTCATCTTGGCCACGAGCAGCTGCTGGTACAGTCTCTGCTCTATTTCAATTATTTTTTCGGGTCTGACTCCACCCGTCACAGATATTGACACCCGTTAACCTTTCCCGTTCTCAATCTTATTCGGAGTAATTTACCATGTAACTCTATTGTATAGCAGAGCTTCTGGGATGTTGTCTGTTTGCCTGGCCCATGGCTGCAGCGATCAAGGTTAGCTCAGGACCAACATGATGCCTATGGCCTGGCACAGTTCGGTATCGCTGACCTGTCGTCCATAGCATTCCAGCAACGCCTTGGTGATGGGCAGGCGCATGTCCTGGCGGGTTTCCCCCCGCTCGGCAAAATAGCGGGCGGCGCGCATCATGGCACCATGCCAACGCCTGGTGGTCAGGTAACGGCCGCCCTTAACGGTGATTAACTTCCTGGCACTCAACTCAGTGATGATGGGCTTCAGTGCCGGCTTGCTCTGCAGCAACTTGTCTATGGCTTCTGACATAATTGATTATATCCTGGGTCTCGGCCGCGAACTTATCATAATCTACCTGCTGGGCATTGATGAAAGTGCTGCCCATCATGGTGACGCCACTCATCATGCTGGCCTCGGCGATTTCAGCTTCGGTAGCACCGAAGAGTCGCGCCGCTTCGGTATGAAACAAGCAGCAGTACTTGCAGCGGGTCGCGCCTGAGACGGCCAAACCTATCAACTCCTTATATTTATTTGGGATTTCAGTTTCAGCCAACCAAAAATCTCTCGCTGTTACCCAAAAACCCTCGGCAGCCCCTTCCGGCATCTGTTTCAGCCATTCGGGCACCAACCCCAGAGTTTTCTCGATTTCCGCATAGGTGTCTTTAATCGCCATAATACCTACCTCCTAATGATACCTTGGCATAAGAAAGTATAGCCCCTGCACCAGGCGATTTGGGCGCTAAAAGGGTGGGCACTCAGATCTTATCCACATATTAAAATGGCTTTTAATCCATGGCGTTATGAGGACACTGCATGCTTGCTGCCGCAGCTTTCCGGTTCATTAGCCCTGGGCATGCAGGCAGGATCTTTCGAAAAAAAAACCGCCGAAAGCAGGCTTTCGACGGTCGTTCAGGGGACTGCAGCGGATGGGCGTCGGACTATTTCAGTTCCCGCTCAAACAGCTTGTAGATGCGGCGATATTCATCCAGCCAGCTCGATGGTTGCCGGAAACCATGGGGCTCGACCGGATAGATGGCCGTTTCGAACATGGGTTTCTCCAGCTCGATCAGCCGCTGCACCACGCGCACACTGTCCTGGAAGAAGACATTGTCATCCAGGACACCGCTCATGATGAGCAAGGGTTTTTGCAACCCCTGGGCCACTTCTATGGGTGAACTGCGTTGATAGGCGATGGCATCCACATCCGGGGTGTTGAGTATGTTGGAGGTATAAGGCGCATTGTAATGGGCCCAATCACTCACGGGACGCAGCGCGGCACCGGCCTGGAATAGGTCAGGGGCGGTAAACAGCGACATGAAGGTCAGGAAGCCACCGTAGGAACCACCATAGGTGCCCACCTTCCCTGTGTCGACATGGGCATTGGCGCCCAACCAGCTGACACCGTCCCTGAGATCTTCCACTTCCGGGTGGCCCATGTTGCGATAGATGGCGGTCCGCCAGTCGCGGCCGTAGCCCTTGGAGCCGCGATAATCCATGTCCAGCACCACATAGCCCTGTTGGCTCAGCAGATTGTGGAACATGAACTCACGGAAATAACCCGAGAAACCATAGTCGGCATTCTGCAGATAGCCGGCACCATGGTTGAAGACCACCGCAGGGTATTTAGCCGCCCGCGTTGCATCATACCCTTGTGGCAGATAGACCCTGGCATAGATAGCGCCGGCGCCATGGCTCGAGGGCACAGTGACCACCTCGGGTGCCTGCCAGGAGTAGTTTTTAAAGGCATCGCTGGTGTAATGCGTCAACTGCCTGAGTTCACCCGCGATGGGTTGAACATAGAGCTCGGCGGGCTGAGTACGGCGTGAGGCCGTCAGCAGCAAGCTATGACCATCCGGACTCAGGCTGTAATCCAGGTTGCCATCCCAGTAGGTCAGCTGCTCGTCTTCGCCCGTCGCCAAGGCGACGCGGTAGACATTATAGATACCAGGGTGAGTCTTATTCGCCTTGTAGTAGATATACTCGGCCTTGGGGCCCAGCTGGATATCTGAGACCACAAACTTGCCTTGGGTCAATGCCTTGGCCTTGGCGGCGAGCGGCTTGAGATACAGCTGGGAATAACCCGTCTCTTCCGACAGGTAATAGAGGCTGTCTGTGCCTGGTAACCAGCCAAATTGGTTATGGTCATAGTTGATCCAGGCATCGTCATGCAACCTGTGCTCAGTGCGCAGCTTGCCCTTTTCCAGTTCGACCCTGGCCAGCCAGCGATCCTTATTGTCCACTGCCTCGAGCATGACGGCCAAGTGTTTACCGTCATCGCTCCACTGGATCGCGCTCTGGCTCCAGCCCCAGTCTTCGATCAACTGGATCTTGCGGGGGGACTTCTCACTCTTGTAGCCTGTCCCCATGGCCTTGGCATTCTCTGCCTTGACCTTGGCCAGCACGTCTTCATCGAACCCCTGCAGGCCTTCTATGGTGATATCCTGCTTCCGGTGTGAACTCAAATCCAGCAGCACCAAACGCTGCCCCGGCGGATTGTCCTCTGCAACCCGCGCCCGCACAGGCACGGCATCGACATAACCTTGCTTGCCCAGATAGTTAGGCATGATGTCATGCTCGCTGCGCCAATCATAGTCCTTGTCTGTCAGTGCCAGTAAGACATAACGCCCGTCCGGGGACACGCTCAGCTCGGAGACCTTTTCCTTGTCACCCAGATACCAGCTGTTGGCCGCCAGGGTAGGATCGGCCGCTTGCAGTTCGGCCTTGTATTGTTCGCCGCGCTTGGCATTCTCATGCTGCAGCGCCACATAACGGATCAACCTCTGTTGCTGCTTGCCAATATAGGTGTCGGGCTCGGTTTCGCCCTTGGGCTCATCCAGCATCTGGATGTTAGCCAGTTGCTCTATCAGCCCTGTGTCCTGGTGCAGGCGGAAAATATTCTCCCCCTGCCAATAGACGAGATCGCCATCGGTCAGGAAGCGTACCCCGGCGATGGCGGCGTTCTGACGTGTGACTTGCTTGATCTCGCCCGAGTGCAGATCTTTGACGAACAGGTTTCCCTGATACAGGTAGGCCTTGCGGCGCTTATCGGCATCGAATACCCCGTATTGCTGACTCGCCAGATGCAAGGCATCCAAACCCAACTGGGTCGCGGTCGTTTGGGTTATCCCCTGGCGGTAGTAATCGCGCAGCGGTGAGGCGCTGGCCTGACGCGCAAAATAGACACTCCGGCTATCGTCGCTCCAATAGGCGTCTTTGGCCAAAATCCCCATCCAGTCGGGATTCGCCATGATCTGCTCCAATGTCAGCTGGGCCGACACCTGGGGCGGCGTTGCCAGGAGTGGCGTGGCACTTTGTACGTGCTTGACGTGAGTCGTTGCTTGAGTCGAGGGAGTGGCGCTGCAGGCGGTCAGCACCAGGAGTGCTATGGCGCTGAGGCCGGTATTACGCATCAGGCTGGTCATCTATCTTCCTTTCTTGTTATCTCAATCCGCCATGGCGGCGTCAATCTCGTTGCAACCAGGTGATTGGGGCTATTTTGCGGCCTGTTATACCATATTTGCCAGGTAAACTGGGCGCCGGGAAGAGGAAATCTTGTAACAGGGATTGAGCCGGCCCGGGTGCCGGGTCTGCAATCTCTGCCGGGAGGCGGTTCTGGGCTTTGGAGCTTAACTCAAGGATAACGCAGAAAATTCGCCAACAACTCAATCCCCTGCTCGGTCAAGATAGACTCGGGATGAAACTGCACCCCGAACAAGGGCAGAGACTTGTGGCTCATGGCCATGATTTCCCGCCCATGCAGGGGATCGTCGAACCAGGCATCCAGACGAAAATCCTCGGGCAAGTGCTCGACCAGCAGTGAGTGATAACGGGTCACGGTCAGGGGGTTATTCAAGCCGTCAAACAGTCCCTGCCCCGTATGCCTGATATTGCTGGTCTTGCCATGCATCACCCGCTTGGCCCGGACGACAGCGGCGCCATAGACCTGGGCCAGCGCCTGATGGCCCAGGCAGACCCCGAGTATCGGCAATTTATCGGCAAAATGGCGGATGGCGTCCAGGGAGATCCCCGCTTCATTGGGACTGCAGGGACCGGGAGAGATCACCAGATGGGTGGGATTCAGGGCCTCGATATCCGCCAGGCTCAGCTCATCGTTGCGTTTAACCAAGATGTCCTGCCCCAAGTGCTGAAAGTATTGCACCAGGTTAAAGGTAAAAGAATCGTAGTTATCTATCATCAACAACATTTAGGGTATCCGTCTGACGCTGGTGCTCTTGCTGGGCACTGAGTTAAGCTACTGCCCGCCTGTGATTGGCGCTGATGCTAACATACTGGACCGGACTAATCATCCCGGCGCCGAGTCGGCCCGGCTCAGGACAAAAAAAAGCCTGTCATAGAGACAGGCGCTTTGGGTACAGACAGGGTTACTTGACGACGGTCAGGTGACTCGGGCGTTTCTTCTCCTGAGCCTTATCGGCTGCACTCTGCGGCGGCTTGTCGGCCACGACTGAGAGGGAGGTATCTGCCTCGTCTTCAATCAGATAGGCATCTTCCGGATCGAACACCATGCCAGCGCCATTTTCCCTGGCATAGATGGCCACTATGGCCGCCATGGGCAGTATCACCCGCTGAGGCACGCCGCCGAAACGGGCACTGAACTCGACAAACTCATTGTTCATCAGCAAATTGCCTACGGCACCCGCGGTGATGTTCAGCACTATCTGGCCGTCTTTCACATACTGCTGTGGCACTTCAGTTCCTTTGACGAAGGCATCCACAACCACATGCGGCGTCAACTGGTTATCCATCAACCAGTCATAATAGGCGCGCAGCAAATAAGGACGATTGGGCGTCAAAGCTTTCATCAGATACCCATGCGCATTTCGCGCTCGACTTCGGTCAGAGAGGCTTTAAAGGATTCGCGTTCGAAAATGCGTGTCATGTAAGCCTTGATATCTTTTCCGGTGCGACTGTCCAGCTCTATGCCCAATACAGGCAAACGCCACAACAAGGGGCCGAGATAACAATCTGCCAGACCAAATTCTTCGCTCATGAAATAAGGCACTTCGCCAAACACAGGGGCGATGGCGAGCAGACCTTCGGTCAGCTCTTTGCGGGCCGCCTCGGCACGATCACCCTTACGGATGCGCTCGACCAGTGAATAGAAGTCGGTATCTATGCGGTGCATCATAAGACGGCTTTGGCCACGAGACACAGGATAAACAGGCATCAGAGGTGGGTGAGGGAAACGCTCATCCAGATACTCCATGATGATGCGTGACTCGTACAACACAAGTTCGCGATCTACCAAGGTAGGCACTGAGTTATAAGGATTGACCTCAAGTAACTCTTCAGGCATTTCATTGGGGTCGACCTGTAAAACATCAACAGTTACCCCTTTTTCAGCCAGTACTATGCGTACTTGATGGCTATAGAGATCATCAGCACCCGAAAACAGGGTCATGATAGAGCGTTTATTGGCAGCAACAGCCATTGATACCCTCCAGAATCGAAATAAACAAAAATAAACGAGGGGCTAAGCCCCCCGTTTACACTATGCGGATAATACATTTTACCCGTTATTGCAAGCTAGTGCACATCTTTCCAGTATTCTTTCTTCAGGAGGTAGGCAACAATGAAGAACACGAACAGGAATCCGAGCACCCACCAGCCCAAGGCTTGACGCTCAAGCTTGACGGGTTCGGCAGAGTAAGCCAGGAAGCCTGTGATATCACGTACCGCCTGATCATACTCTTCTGCATTCAACTTGCCGCCGGTGGCGACGATAGTGCCGTCTTCCTGTTCGACAGGCAAGCCCTGCAGTTCCTGCAACACGTGTGGCATGCCCACGGAGGGGAACACCTTGTTGTTCACACCGAACGGACGGCTGGGATCCTGGTAGAAACCTTTAAGGTAAGAATATACCCAGTCTTCACCACGAGCCCTGGCAACCAGCGTCAGATCCGGTGGCGTAGTACCAAACCATTTGGCCGCATCTTTCTTCGGGATAGCGTTCTGCATCAGCTCACCGATTTTGGCATCGGTAAACATATAGTTGTTACGCATATCATCGAACGAAATGTCCAAATCGGTCGCTACACGCTCGTAACGCTGATATTGAGTGCTATGACAGCCAGAGCAGTAGTGTTGGAATAAATCCACACCACGCTGTAGAGAGGCCTTGTCATGCAAATCGATGCCGGCTTTTTCCAAGTGTACGTTTCCGCCAGATGCCATGGCTAAGGTAGGCAGTAATGTAACTAATGCAATCAGTAGTTTTTTCATTAGTGTGTCAACCTCGCTGGAACTGGCTTGGTTTTCTCATTTTTGCTGTAAACGAACAGTGCCACGAAGAAACCGAAATAAGTCAGAGTAAATACTTGCGCAACTGTAGTCAGGACAGGAGTGGCAGGAACTGCACCTAAGTAACCCAGAATGATGAATGATACCGCAAACTGCGCTATGTTCAGCTTGTGCAGCATGCTGCGGTAGCGAACCGACTTGACCTTACAACGATCCAGCCAAGGCAGAACAAACAGTACGGCAATCGACAGCCCCATCATCACAACACCGAGCAACTTGTCCGGAATCGCACGCAGGATGGCGTAGAAAGGTGTGAAGTACCAAACCGGCGCTATGTGCTCAGGCGTCTTCATTGGGTTGGCTGCTTCGAAGTTAGGACCTTCGAGGAAGTAACCACCGCCCTCAGGGACGAAGAACATCACATAACAGAAGACGATCAGGAAGCCGGCGACGCCCATGATATCTTTGACCGTATAGTAAGGATGGAATGGGATACCGTCTAATGGCCAGCCATTCTCGTCTTTGTTCTTCTTGATTTCTATGCCGTCCGGGTTGTTTGAACCCACTTCGTGCAATGCCACCAAGTGCAGGAACACCAGGACTATCAGCACCAAAGGCAAGGCGATGACGTGCAGGGCGAAGAAACGGTTCAGGGTAGCACCGGAGATCACATAGTCACCACGGATCCACAGGGTCAGATCATCACCTATGACGGGGATGGCACCGAACAGGGAGATAATCACCTGAGCGCCCCAGTAAGACATCTGGCCCCAAGGCAGCAGATAGCCCATGAAGGCTTCGGCCATCAACACCAGGAAGATCAGCATGCCGAACAGCCATAACAGCTCTCTTGGCTTCTGATAAGAACCGTAGATCAAACCACGGAACATGTGCAGGTACACGACCACGAAGAAGGCCGAGGCACCGGTGGAATGCATATATCGCAGCAACCAGCCGTATTCGACATCACGCATTATGTATTCGACGGAAGCGAACGCGCCTTCTGCCGTAGGGACATAGTTCATGGTCAGCCAGATGCCGGTCAGTAATTGGTTAACCAATACCAACATGGCCAGCGAGCCGAAGAAGTACCAGAAATTGAAGTTGGTCGGTGTCGCATACTGACCCACGTGACGGTTATAGGTCGCCGTCATTGGGATGCGAGCATCTATCCAATTAATCAGATTAGTAAACATCATGCGACTCCTGTGTCTACACCTATGATGACAGTGCCATCATTGATGTATTGATGCGGAGGGACAACCAGGTTCAAAGGTGCAGGCACCCCCTGGAAGACGCGACCCGCCATGTCAAACTTGGAGCCATGACATGGGCAGAAGAAGCCAGAAGAGATGCCTTCAACCTGCTCACCGAATGAATCGGGTAAGTAAGTTGGGGAACAACCCAGGTGAGTACAAATACCGACGGCGATGAAGTACTCGGGCTTGATCGAACGAAGTGCGTTTCTCGCGTACTCGGGCTGTTGCATTTCTGCAGAACCGGGATCGCGCAGCTTATCTTCGTGTGTTGGCAATTCATTCAGCACAGCTTCTGTACGACGGGCAATCCATACTGGTTTACCGCGCCATTCGACACGTATTAACTGGCCTGGCTCTATTTTACTGATATTTACTTCGACCGGTGCACCTGCAGCTTTCGCTTTGGCACTCGGATTCCATGACTTGATGAAAGGAACCGCAGCAGCGACGGCACCAGCACCACCTACTACGGCGGTTGCGGCTGTCAGGAATCTGCGACGTCCGGTATCGACTGGCGCATTGCTCATCCACTTATCTCCCAGAGGGTGTTGGAATTTTTGTTTTATCAAGACTTTAGATTGCTTAGCCTAGACCAAGAATAAAAGCCAAAGTTTGAGGCGGGGCTCATTATAGCTAAAAACTGCAAGCAGATCATAGCGAAAACACACAAGTTGCCTGTGGGGATTGCGGGTTTTCAGAAGCGGGGATTAAAAAAACAGCAAAAATGCCTGATGGCCCGCACTGTCCGCGTATGGCTTGCAGGCATAAAAAGGCCATAATTCATATGGGTTAGCCGAGGTTATGAGGCTGCAACGGCAAGCCGAATTGCCCCCAGGCGAAGCAATATTTATCTCGCGGAACTGTGATCGACAGCAAATATATATCAACGCCAACGGCTCCCGACACGCGCCGCTAATTGAGGCGAGCCGGGCACAGGCTCATCTGTGCCGACTGACTTCGACAGGCAAAAAATAAGCCCGGCGATGCCGGGCTTATGCTAGTGAGTCGGTGCGTCGGCGCTACTTGCCCTTGGGCGAAGTGGTCTTCATATATTTGAAAAACTCACTGTCCGGCTCGAGCACCATGATGTCCGAGTTGCCCGCGAAGCTGGCCTTATAGGCTTCCAAACTGCGGACGAAAGCAAAAAATTCGGCATCCTTGTTATAGGCATCGGCATAAATCTTCGCCGCCAGGGCATCACCTTCACCACGCACTGTCAATGCCTTACGTTCGGCTTCGGCAATCTTGACCGTCACGTTGGCATCTATGGTTGCACGAATGATTTCGGCCTGTTCTTTACCTTGTGCCCTGTGTTCCTTGGCGACGGCTTGACGCTCGGCGCGCATCCTTTGGTAAATACTGTTACTGACGTTAGCCGGCAGATTTATCTGCTTGACACGGACGTCGACAACTTCGATACCCAGATCTTGGGCACTCTCGGAAGCATTCTCCAAGGCGTTGTTTTGCAACTCATCACGCTCGCCGGACACGATTTCCTTGATGGTCCTGCGACCGAACTCGGTACGCAAATCGTTGTTGATCTTACGTTGCAACAGGGACTCGGCATTCGATTTAACCCCGCCGTTGGTCGACAGGTAATATTTTTCGAAATCCTTGATGCGCCACTTCACGTAGGAATCGACCATGAGATCTTTCTTCTCAGAGGTCACGAAGCGATCCGCGGCGCCATCCAAGGTCTGAATACGCGCGTCGAGCAGCTTGATCTTGTCGATAACCGGGATCTTGAAGTGCAATCCAGGGCCATAGACCCGGGTAATCCCCTGACCATCGACCTCGTCTTTAAGCACCTTGCCGAAGCGCGCCACTATGGCACGTTCGCCTTCGCTGACCACCATCATGGAGGACAGACTGATACCCAAGATTATCGCTATGACAATAACGCTAAATCTTCCCATCATTACTCCCTCCCTTGGCGAGCACGCTCATCACGGGTCGGACGCCCGGACAGAGGCACAGAAGTGCGGGTGCCGGACACAGAAGATGAATTGATATGCTGTTCAGTCTGAGTCATGGGCTCGGGCTGGGCAGACTTGTTATTCATCAGCTTATCCAAGGGTAAATACATCAAATTCCCGTTATTCTTAGCGTCTATGACGACCTTGTTGGTGTCGGTCAGCACTTGCTGCATGGCATCTAGATACAAGCGTTTACGTGTCACTTCCGGCGCCATCTGATACTCGGGCAGCAGCTTCTCGAAACGGGCGACCTTACCCTGAGCCTCCAAGACTTCACGTTGCTTGTAGGCACTGGCTTGTTGTGCCATGCGTTGCACTTCACCGCGGGCCTTAGGCTCGATTTCGCGGGCATAGGCTTCGGCTTCACGGATGAACCTCTGCTCATCTTCCTGCGCCGAGATGGCATCATCGAAGGCATCTTTGACTTCTTCCGGCGGACGCGCCGGCAGGAAGTTAACGTCGACGATAGTGAGCCCTAACTTATAGGGTTCCAGTATGCGTTCGATTTCCTTCCAGGTGTCGCGACGTATGGCGTCACGCCCCGTGGTCAAAATGTCATCCATCTTGTTATGCCCAACGACATAGCGCAGCGCGCTGTCGGTGGCCTCACGCAGGCTCGAGTTGGCATCGACGGCACTGAACAGGAACAGATAGGGATCTATGACCCGGTACTGCACATCCAGTTCGACTTTCACCACGTTCTCGTCCGAGGTCAGCATGCTGCCCGAAGCGGGAATGGAGCGTACCGATTGCACATCCACAGGGTAGACCTGATCGATGAAAGTCGCCTTCCACTGCAGACCGGGAGTGACTTCGCCAACGTGTTTACCGAAACGCAAGGCGACGCCGCGTTCGGCCTCCTTGACGGTATAGAAACCCGAAAGCCCCCACACTACCAGGATAATGCCGAGCACCACAGTGAGGCTCAAGGCGCTGAATCCCTGACCCGCAGGACCATTGCCTTTGCCGCCGAAGCGTTTTGAAAGATTACGAAATACTTCGTCCAGATCCGGTGGTCCTTTGTCGTTACCACCTTTATTTCCCCAAGGGTCATTACCCTTGTTACCGGGCTCATTCCAAGCCATTTAGCACTCCATAAGTGGATGAAATAATTAGATTATTAGCAAGCTACACTATCTTCATTCAAGATAAAAGTGTCTAACTCACCCTGACTCTGTTTCGCTAATCTGCGCCAGTCGGCATCCGATAAACGAACAGATAAAATACAGTTTCCCAGATCGTCATACTCTTTGTGCTGTATCGCCTCCAGTCGGTAAAACTGGCCAAGATAATGTCCGGCCGTCGCTGGAATCTTCAATGTCAGCTCTTTTATCACCGCCCCGATAAGCTCGCCTATGGCTTGCAAGAGCAAATCAAAACCCAGTGATTTCTGCGCCGAAATCCACACTCGTTCAGGCTTGCCCTCAGCATCATAATCAATTCTGGGGGGGACTTCATCGAGCAGGTCTATCTTGTTGCATACGACCAATTGGGGTATCTCATCGGCCTCTATGTCTTTGAGCACATTCTGTACCTGCTCAAAGTTATCCGCCATGTTGTCATCGGCACAATCGACAACATGCAGCAGGATCTCGGCCTGACGCGTCTCCTGCAGGGTCGCCTTAAAGGCGGCCACCAGATCATGGGGAAGATGGCGGATAAAGCCTACCGTGTCCACCAAGATCACCGCACCGTCGGCCAGGTCAAGCTTCCTCAAGGTGGGATCCAGAGTCGCGAACAACTGATCCGCGGCATAAACCTCTGAGGAAGTTAAGGCATTGAACAACGTCGACTTGCCGGCGTTGGTATAACCCACGAGCGAAACAGTCGCCATATCACTGCGCTTGCGCGCCCGACGGCTCTGCTCCCGCTGTTTATCGACCCTTTCCAGGCGGCGGTTGATATTCTTAATCCGCCCGCGGAGTAAACGCCTGTCGGTTTCGAGCTGGGTTTCACCCGGCCCCCGCAGACCTATACCGCCTTTTTGCCTCTCCAGGTGAGTCCAGCCCCGGATCAAGCGAGTCGACATGTGGCGCAATTGCGCTAGCTCCACCTGTAACTTGCCTTCGTGGGTTCTGGCCCTTTGAGCAAAAATATCCAGAATGAGTGTAGTACGATCCAATACCCTGCATTGACACACCTGCTCAAGGTTACGCTCCTGAGCCGGACTCAATGCATGGTTGAATATCACCACGTTGGCGTCCGTTGCCGCCACCAGAGTGGCCAATTCTTCCGCTTTCCCCGAACCGACAAAATATTTGCGGTCCGGTGAACGCCGACTGCCTGTGATGACACCGACCGAACGGGCACCGGCAGACTCGACTAAAAGTTGCAACTCTACCAAATCTTCGCGTTTTTCATCATCGGTAAAGTCGATATGGACAAGAACCGCTGTTTCTCCCGCCTCATAACGATCAAACAAGAAGCTAACTCCTTAAGGCTAAATTACTCAGCCGTTGAGGTTTCATCGCCAGTGGCACCATAACCGCCTTGGGTATTCTGATGCGCATTGACGTTAAATGGACGCGCCGGCACTACCGTTGAAATCGCGTGTTTGTAAACCATTTGGCTTACCGTATTTTTCAACAAGATCACAAATTGATCGAAAGACTCCACCTGTCCCTGGAGTTTGATGCCGTTAACCAGATAAATAGAAACCGGTACACGCTCGCGACGCAATGCGTTCAAAAATGGGTCTTGTAAAGATTGCCCCTTAGCCATTTGTTTTTTCCTTTTTAATTTATAAAAAATCTACTATCGTGCAGCTTTCTTGTTTAGTTTTAGTATTATACAGCAAGGACCAATAAGCTAGCGGCTTTGTTGCATTAGTCTAACTAAATTCCCTTGCGCACCGCTTTCCAGCCATTCCAAGGCCGGCCAACCACGTAACCATGTTAATTGACGCTTGGCCAATTGCCTAGTAGAAGCTACGGCTTTTTCGACCATAGTATTATAGTCGTACTCACCATCCAGATACTGCCAACACTGACGATAACCGACGCAGCGCATGGATGGCAGATCCAAATGCAGGTCGCCCCTTGCCCTCAGGCGTTCCACTTCTTCGACAAAGCCCTGGGACAACATGATCTCGAAACGTTTTGCTATCAGCTCATGCAGCACCTTACGCTCGCTCGGTGCTATCGCAAACTGCACCACCTCATAGGGTAAGGCCGCCGACTTGGTCTGGGTCAATTCCGTCAGTGTCTTGCCGGAGATGCGGTAGACTTCCAACGCCCGCGCCAGACGCTGGGGATCGTTGGGATGAATACGTGTCGCCGAAACCGGGTCTATATTGCGCAAAATGTCATGCAACGCCTGCCAGCCCAAGCTGTCGGCTTCAGCCTGGATCTCGGCCCGTATCTGTTCGTTGGCGCTTGGCAGTGGCGACAAGCCTTCGAGCAAGGCCTTGAAGTACATCATGGTGCCACCGACCAGCAGGGGCGTCTTACCCGCCTGCACTATTTGTTCGATTTCGCTGAGCGCATCTCGCCTGAAATCCGCCGCCGAGTAACTTTCACTGGGATCGCGAATATCGATCAACCTGTGTGGCCCCAAGGCGAGTTCGGCCTGAGTAGGTTTAGCCGTCCCCACATCCATACCGCGATAGATCAAGGCCGAATCGACAGACACTAGCTCACAGTTATGCTGCTGAGCCATCTCGATTGCCAATGCTGTTTTGCCGGAGGCCGTGGGCCCCATCAAAAACAAGACTCTCGGCTGGGTTTCTTTATTCACTTGCCTGCTCTTCTAACCATGACTGCCAGGGCAGCGCCTTGGCGCTACTCAAAATATCTGCTTGTTGCTGCTCGTCGAGCATCAGGTAGGCCGACCAAATCTGCGGCGCAGAAATAAAACCCGATAAGCTCTGTTTTGCCAACCAAGCCACCAGGGCCTCTGGGGTCGGCGACTCATACTTAACCCATTGCAGCCATTCGGGGATGAGAGTCGCGAGCTGACTGTCTCTCAGATATGGGGGCACTTTCTTGATAATCAACTGTTGATAGCGAATTGTTAGCTCCAGCCCCATCTGCCTGATCAGGGTCTCGCGGCTAGCGAGTATCTCGGCCCAATCGGGATCGACGGCGACGGATACCGGCATCAACAGCGGCTGACCTATCAGGCCGGTCGCCAGCTTAGCCGCGATCTCCGCCTTGCGGGTCGAGAGCGCCAGCTCTTTTACCGCCAGCAGACTCAGCGCCTCTCCCTGGGTCAATACCCAATAGCGGCCACCGAGCAAGGGTGGCATGCCCGCCGGCTTGAGCGTTTGAGCGGCCGAAGTTGCTTCCTGGCTGCTCGCCGAAGGCGTGGTCAACAGGGCCCCATAACTGGCGATGGCGCTCTGGCTGGGCAACGTCTGCTGGCCATGACCTGAGGTGGCGGGCCGCCCGCCAGAGTAACCGCCGCTGCCAGGCAGTTCCATGCTGCCATAACGGCTCTGACTGACGCGCCTCGCCGCGGAAGAATGCGGGTTGGCATGCACCTGAGTCACCGCAGAGCCGGCACCGGCATGGGGTGTGGCCGCAGCCGCTGGCGCTGCATCCGCTACGGCAGCACTCTCGGCCCCCTGGACCTGGGCTAGATACTCGCCGACAGGCTCTCCAACCGCCTCGGCCATTGCCGGCACAGCGCCGGACAGGGCCAGCTCCCCGGCTTGCTCCAAGGCCGACTGCAATGCCTGCAAAATATAGTCGTGGATATAACGCCCCTGATGGAAGCGCACCTCGTGCTTGGCCGGATGCACGTTCACATCGACCTGATGGGGATCCAGGTTCAGCATCAACACATAGGCGGGTTGTTCTGCCTGGGCCTGACCGGCAAACGCCTGGCGCACCGCATGGTTCACCAGGCGATCACGCACCAGCCGGCCATTGACGTAAAAATAATGGGTCTCGGTTGCCCTGGTCTGCAGCGGTGATTGCAGATAACCGCTGAGCCTGAGGCCATCGTGCTCACACTCGATCCGCAGCGCCTGCTCGGCAAAATGGCGGTCACTGACCTGGGCCAAACGCTGCAGATATTGGGCCTGGGTGAGCGCCGGGCGATAATTGCGCACCAGTTTACCATTGTGACTCAGGGTGAAATGTATCTCCCCCCGCACTAAGGCGATGCGCTTGAGCCACTCATCTATATGGGTAAATTCGGTTTTATCGCTCTTGAGAAAACGGCGCCGCGCCGGGGTATTGAAGAAGAGATCTATCACCTCGATCGTCGAGCCTATGGGGTGCGCCGCAGGTATCACCCTGACCGCCATCTGCGAACCCTCGGCATACGCCTGCCAGGCTTCACTCTGTCCGGCGGTATTGGATGTCAGGGTCAATCTCGACACTGAGCTGATACTGGCCAGCGCCTCGCCGCGAAAGCCGAAACTGAGGATCGCCTCGAGATCGTCCAGGCTATGCAACTTGGACGTCGCATGCCGCGACAAGGCCAGTGACAGCTCATCCTTGGGAATGCCAACGCCGTTATCCCGTATCCTGATAAGCTTGCTGCCGCCCTTGTCTATCTCGATATCGACACGGGTAGCGCCGGCGTCCAGGCTGTTTTCCACCAGTTCCTTGACCACGGATGCAGGCCGTTCCACCACTTCACCCGCGGCTATCTGGTTGGCCAATTGCGGCGGCAGTATTTGAATACCCATAAATGCGTCCTGTGTTAAGCCCTTGGGATCACTAACTTCTGGCCGATACGCACTACGTCGGTCTTGAGATTATTGGCTTGTTTGATGCTGGCGACCGACACTTGATATCTCTTGGCTATGGCCGAGAGTGACTCACCCCGACTCACCTTATGCCGGATGTCGCTCTTGCTGGCGAACAGGCTGTCGACCGGCGGGTTATTCTCGAAATAACGCAACACCCCCTTATGTATCGCCTTGGCCAGATTTTCCTGATGCGCATAGCTTGAGAGTAACTTCTCTTCCTTGGGATTGGAGATGAAGCCTGTCTCCACCAGAATCGAGGGAATATCCGGTGATTTGAGCACGGCAAAACTCGCCGACTCGGGGCGCCGCTTATGCAGCTGGGTCACAGAGCCTAAATTCTTGAGCACATCACCGGCGATGGAATGACTGATGGCCATGGATCTGTCCATCGACATATCCAGCAGGGTCATCGCCAGGTACTGCTCGTTATCCGTATTCTGGATGATCTCTCCGGCGCCGCCGAGCAGTTCCGAATGCTTCTCTTTCTGCTCCAGCCAGCGGCCTATTTCACTGTTGGCCCGACGCATGGACAGGACCCACACGGACGCCCCCCTGGGCTGTGGTGAGGTGAATGCGTCGGCATGGATAGACACCAGCAGATCCGCCTTGCTGTTGCGCGCCAATTCGGAACGTTTATTGAGATTGACGAAATAATCGCCGCTGCGGGTCATCACGGCACGCATGCCCGGGGTTGTGTTGATTTTCTGCGCCACCCTATCGGCGATCTCCATCACCACCTTCTTCTCATACATACCCGAAGGGCCTATGGAACCTGGATCGTCGCCGCCATGGCCCGCATCTATGGCCACTATGACATCCCTGAGGCTGGACCCACTTTGACTCAGGCTCCTGTCCTGGCTCTTGGCCGGCGGCAGCTTGTCTTCGAGATCGACCACCAAACGGTTGCCATAGGGCGGAGTCGCCGGCAGCGAAAATAAATTGGCGGCAACCGGCTTGGCCAGATCTATGACCAACCTCAAGGTCCCCTTTTCCGGTGACTGACTGGCACGCACCCGTTTGACTAACTTGCTGTTGTTGGCTATGTCCGCCAGTTTGAGTGACGTCGAGGTTTGCTTGAGATCGACCACCAGGCGATAGGGGCCCGTCAGGGTAAATTGACTGTAGTCAGGCGCCGAGCTGAGGTCAAAAACGACCCGAGTCGACTCGGGAGCCGCCCAAATGCGGACACCGTCGAGTTTATTCGCCGCGGCCGCCCAACAAGAAGTGAGCAGGCATAGGCAGCATAGAATCCGGGTGAATAACTTATTAGTCTTTATCATGGTTACTTAACATTATTTAACAGCGCTTGCCCCTTGATGGACTTGGCTTCTATCCGTACCTCCCGCCCGCCATCGGCATATTGAAGATGCAGCTGTATATCGGCTTCGGGCAGCAACCCCATCCCCTTTTCAGGCCATTCTACAATACACAAACTGGTGGCGGAGAAATAATCGCGGATCCCCATATACTCGAGTTCTTCAGGGTCATTCAACCGATATAAATCAAAATGATAAACTTCGACGTCTGCGAGCTCATAAGGTTCAACCAAGGTATAGGTCGGACTCTTGACGGCCCCCTCATGCCCCAGCCCCTGCACTATTCCCCGGCTCAGGGTGGTCTTTCCCGCTCCCAGCTCACCGCTGAGGTACAGGGTGAAAGGAGGACGCATCAGCGCGGCGAGTTTTCTGCCCAGGTCCAAGGTTTCAGTTTCAGTCTCGAGAAAAAAAGTTATTGCTGTCATGTCTGTTTCGTATCGCCGCTGTCTCAAAATGTGTGAGGATGCACACTCATGCCTTAACCCGAGCTGACTGAGTATCCATGGGCCGCCTAGAGTAAATCACTATTGACCAATTGGCGAATAAAAGGCATCAAATCGCTGGCCAGCATGCCTCTCTCCCCCTCTGCGGCGGCGAGATCTGCGGCATGACCATGTACTATGACGCCCGCAAGCGTCGCCGATATGGGCTCCAGCCCCTGTGCCATCAAGGCGGCGATTATACCAGACAAAACATCGCCACACCCACCACTCGCCAACCCAGGATTGCCCACGGGCGCGACATACATATGTTCACCGTCGAAGATCAGGGTGCCGGCGCCCTTGAGCAGTACCACACCCTCATACTTGCGTTGGATGGCCCTGATGGCCGCAAACCTGTCTGTCTCGACCTCGGCCAGGCTGCAGCCCAACAGCCGAGCCGCCTCCCCCGGATGGGGAGTCAATACCCAGTCCGGACAGCTTCGCGGCGCCTGGCTCAACAAGTTCAATGCATCTGCGTCCAGCAACTTGGGAATGCCTGCCCTGCCGACACCCAGGCAGGCATCAAAACAGGCCCGGCCCCATACTTGCTGCCCAAGACCTGGACCAAGCAATACCAGCTGGGCCCACTCCAGGCGTTGCAGAAACGCCGGATCCGCCGGCTCACAACCGAGAAACATCAACTCGGGACGATTCATGTTGACCGTGACTTGATGCTCTGGCCTGCTCATGACAGTCACCAGGCCGGCGCCGGCCCTGAGACACGCCTCACCCGCTAGCCGTATCGCCCCGGCCATACCAGTGTCCCCCCCAACCATGAGTACCTTGCCCGCCATGCCCTTATGGCTATCCCTGGCCCTGGGAGCGAGGCAGGATGCCAGATACTCAAGGGTCACTTTCCGGGCGGCAGGCTGCGGCAGATACGCAGTCAAACCTAGCTCCGCCAGCGCTATGAAGCCGCAGTGTTGGCGTCCCTTGGCGGTAAAGAGTCCCTGTTTCAGGCCGCCGAAGGTCAGGGTGACATCGGCCTGCACCGGGACGCCGTCACAGGCCCCGGTATCTGCGTTGAGTCCTGAAGGTAAATCCAGGCTAAGCACCCAGGCGTTCGAGCCATTGACGGCGGCTATTATGTCCGCCAGCCCGGGGCGCAGCACGCCCGTCACCCCTGTCCCCAACAGCCCATCGACTATGAGCTTGGCCTTGGCGATGTCCGGCAGAGCCATGGGTTGCACCTTACCGCCCTGAGCCGCGAAGGCCGCAAGCGCCAGCGACAGGGGCTCACCCGGCTCGGCCTTAGGCAAAGCCATCAGGGTCACGGCATAACCTGCCTTCAACAGCCTGGCGGCGCACACCAGCGCATCGGCGCCGTTATTGCCAGTGCCGGCCAGCACCAACACCTCTGTCGGCGCACTGTGTTGCTGGGTGATGAGCCCAAATGCCGCCTCACCGGCCCGCTCGACCAGGCCATACAGGGTCACATCACCCCGCGCCACAGCCTCTGTCTCGGCCGCGCGTATCTGTTGGCCTGTGTACAAGCTTCTGGGCAATGCAGACAAATCTTGCGCCATCTTGTGTCCCCCGCTAATGATGCCAACGGCCTCTTGTGTTCCCCGCCAACAATGCCGAACGGCCCCTTGCCGACTCAATCTCCAGACTAGCCATAAATGCCGCCGGCAACAAGCCATGGGCAGACACCACTAAATGCCAACAGCACGAGAGTGTCACCTGAGATGCTAAGAGCAAGAGGGGGATTTGTTGGGCATTGGCGCGACCCTGCCGGCATAGGCAAAGGTTCAGAGCTATGATTCGGGCTATGACTAGTGCAGTTCAAAACCAAGCGGATATCATTTCATTCGAACAAAACAGTCGAGTGCGGCTCTTGAGAATGCTGGATTTTTGAGAAAACAGGGGGATTTGGAAATTGGAGCGACATATCGGGTTCGAACCGATGACCTATACCTTGGCAAGGTATCGCTCTACCAACTGAGCTAATGTCGCTTAATGCTTTGCGGTTTAACGACGCTTGTGAATCGCTTAACCTTTAAATTGGAGCGACATATCGGGTTCGAACCGATGACCTATACCTTGGCAAGGTATCGCTCTACCAACTGAGCTAATGTCGCTTTAATTTTTCTTCGTCGTTCTGACTCATTTTATTGGCAAGGTATCGTATTTCCACCAAGACCAACTGAGCCAATGTCGCTTTAATCTGTTGTGCCACATATCCAACTTACTGCTTCGGCGTCAGGTTTCCAACCCCAAAACTGAAATATGTATCACAACATTCAACTCCCATCCGGCATGCCATCCGAAAGTTGAGGCCGCATTATATGAAAAATTCCATCGCCTGCAACCCCTTCTTGAAGATTTATCTGCCGATCGCTCAAATTTTAAATACTTTGTCGCGATAATACCTGAGTTCGGCGATGGACTCCTGGATATCCTGCAATGCCTGGTGGGTGCCTTGCTTCTTGAAACCGTCCATGGTTTCCGGGCTCCAGCGCTTCACCAACTCCTTGATGGTGCTGACATCGACATTGCGATAGTGGAAGTAATCTTCCAACTCTCTCATGTAGCGATTCAGGAAACGCCTGTCCTGGCCTATGCTATTACCACACATGGGGGAAGCTCCCTGGGGCACGTGTTCGCTCAAGAAAGCTATCGTCTGGGCTATGGCATCCGCTTCGCTGAACTGGCTGGCCTTCACCCTCGCGATCAGCCCGGACTCACCATGGTGTTTCTGGTTCCAGTCATCCATCTTCGCCAGGGTGTCATCGGACTGATGAATCGCAATCACTGGCCCCTGTGCCAGTATGTTCAGCTGCTGATCTGTCACTATGGTGGCTATCTCTATGATCCTGTCCACCTCAGGGTCCAGCCCCGTCATTTCCAAATCTACCCAAATCAGATTGTTCGCGTCCGCCGCCATAACTAAGCCTTATCGTGTCCATTAGCCTAAACTCAGGCTTTTTTATTCAAGAGTGTGTATCATACTGCCTTTTCGGAACACAAAAAATCACCTTATTGATGAAGATAAACCTGTGAGCAAAAAGAAACCCCTAAGCCAAGGCCAGTTACGGCGCATGCGTGCCAATCACGAGAAGCGATTGCAGCGCGGCAATTCAGATAAAAACTTGCCTGAACTACAGGACAATTCTCTCGGACCGGAACAGGCTGGGGTGGTGATCTCCCGCTTCGGCCAGCATGCAGACATAGAGACTGCGGACGGTCAAACCGTGCGCTGCAACATCCGCCGCACCATCAAAGGCCTGGTGACAGGCGACAAGGTGATCGTCAGGCTGGCACTCGAACAACAGTCCGGCATTGGCGGCATAGTGGAAGCCGTGCACCCGCGCACTTCGTCCCTGACCCGTCCGGATCTGTACGATGGCGTCAAGGTGATTGCCGCCAACATAGATCAGATCCTCATAGTCTCATCCGTGTTACCCAGCTTTACCACTCAGATCATCGACCGCTATCTGGTGGCCGCCGAAGACACGGGCATACCCCCGGTGATCATCCTCAACAAGATAGACTTGCTCAATCCAGACGAGGCCGATGAGATAGCCGCCGCGCTCCAGCGTTATGAAGACATAGGCTACAAGGTGTTTAAAGTCAGCAGCAAATCCGGTGACGGCCTGGATGCCATCAAGGGCCTGCTCAAGGACAAGGTCAGCGTCTTCGCGGGCCAGTCGGGTGTAGGTAAATCCTCCATGATCAATGCCCTGCTGCCGGACGCCGAATTGCTGGTCGGCGATGTCTCAGACAACTCGGGCCTGGGACAACACACCACCACCACAGCCAAACTGCTGCATCTGCCCAGCGGCGGCGATCTCATCGACTCCCCCGGGGTGCGTGAGTTTGCCCTCTGGCACTTGCCGGCGCAGAGAGTGGGCTGGTGTTTCATCGAATTCCGCGAATTCCTCGGCACCTGTAAGTTTCGCGACTGTAAACATGGCGACGACCCCGGCTGTGCCCTGCAAGAGGCCCTCAAGGCAGGGAAGATCACCGAGGACAGGTTCAACAACTATCACAAGATCATCGCCAGCCTGGACGAGCAGCGCCATGCCCGTTATTTCAGGGCGGCAACGGACGAACAGTAGAAATCACCCCATAATTAATCAGTACCATGAAGGAAGTCTAAATTGGATAAAGTGAAGATAGCGTTGCAGTATCTGCTGCCTAAACACTTGTTATCACGCTTAGTGGGTAAATTGGCCGCCGCCGAAGCCGGTGCTTTGACCACCGCCGGCATTAAGTGGTTCATCAAGCGATATAAGATTGACATGAGTGAGGCGGCCCAGAGCCAACCCGAAGCCTACACCAGCTTCAATGCCTTCTTTACCCGGGCACTCAAGCCCGGCATCAGGCCCCTGTGCCAGGACAGTGACATCATGGTGCACCCGGTCGACGGTGCCGTGAGCCAGCTGGGGCCTATCGAGGATGGCCGTATCTTCCAGGCCAAGGGGCACAATTATTCCTCACTGGCCTTGCTCGGCGATCAAGCCGAAGATGCCAAACGCTTCGACGGCGGTGATTTTGCCACCATCTATCTGGCACCCAAGGATTATCATAGGATCCATATGCCCATTCGCGGCACCCTGTCCAAGATGACCTATGTGCCGGGAGAGCTGTTTTCGGTCAACCCTCTGACCGCACGCCATGTACCCGGGCTATTCGCCCGCAACGAGCGGGTTGTGGCCATTTTTGAAACTGAGGTTGGCCCACTGGCCATGGTGTTGGTCGGCGCGACGATAGTGGCCAGCATAGAAACCGTCTGGGCCGGCACAGTGACGCCCCCAGAAGGCAAGCGAGTATTCACCTGGGACTATCCGACCCAGGGGCCGGAAGCCCTCACCTTGGAGAAGGGCGCCGAAATGGGTCGCTTCAAACTCGGCAGCACTGTCGTCATGTTGTTTGCCAAGAACGCACTGACCGATTTTGCCGCCGGCGTCGAAGCCGAGGCCGTCACCCGTATGGGCGCCCCCTTCGCCACCCTGGCGCCACAGACCAAACAGGCAGACTGAGACGCTTGCAAGCACCAGCGCAAATGCCGGGACCCAAGACTCCCGCCCCGGCATCATCCGGGTTGCCGGGTGCGGGTCTCATAGAACTGCACCTGGCGGTGCTGCTCTTCGGTGGCACGGCCCTGTTCTCCAAGCTCATTCCCCTTGGCGCCTTGGATATCACCCTGCTGCGCTGCATCGTTGCCGCCGTGGTGCTGGCCTCGATAGTCAAGTTCAGCCGCCATAGACTCACCCTCGGCAGCGGCCGGGATTACCTCATAGCCATCGGGCTGGGGGTCTTGGTCAGCCTGCATTGGGTGACCTATTTCGCCTCCATGCAACTCTCGTCCGTGGCCATAGGCATGATTTCCTTCTTCTGCTATCCGGTGATGACTGTGCTGCTCGAACCCATGTTGACCCGGACCCGGCTTAGGCTCGGGGACTTGCTCAGTGGTGTTGCCGTGCTCGCCGGCGTGAGCCTGCTGATCCCCGAGGCCAGCCTGGGCAACGATGTCACCCTGGGAATACTGCTCGGGGTCCTGTCCGCCATGCTATTCACCGCCCGCAACTTGCTGCATAAGCGTTATTTTTCTGCCTACAGCGGCCCCCAAGCCATGTTCTACCAGACAGCTGTGGCCGTGCTATTCCTCGCCCCCTGGCACCAGGTAACGCCGGGCGAAATTCAGCAACAGACCTGGTGGCTCATCTTGTTGCTGGGGGTTGTCTTTACCGCCGCGCCCCATGCCCTGTTCACCTCGGCACTGAGGCAATTGAGTGCCAAGACGGTTGGCCTGGTCTCCTGCCTGCAACCTTTCTACGGCGCCATGCTGGCATTGGTGCTGCTGGGTGAAACCCTCGATGGCCGCACCCTGCTGGGCGGCACTCTGGTGGTCGTGACGGCCCTGTTGGAAACCCATCAGAGTCACAGGACCCAAAGGCAAAAAAAGAGCCTGTAGAAACATACCAATTGGCGGCCAAGTTGGCTAAGATGGTCAGTCTCCCGTCCTGAAGCTCATACCTTATATGCTGCGTATTTTCCTGTTTATTATTCTTTTTTTCTCCTTCGCTTCCGTGGCCAGCCCAGTTCTCTCGCTCAACAATCGCTTGGGGGGGCAACCCCAGACCGAGCCGCAAAAGCCGACCACCAACGAACAACTCGATGAGCTGAAACTCGGCATAGACAGCCTGGCGAGCAAGGCGACCCAATATCAGCAAGTCCAGCTGAATTTCGAGCACCATAAGCAGGCGCTGCTGACCCAGTTGCAGCAGGCCGCGGCCCAGCTTCCGCTGGACAAAGAAGTGGAACTCAACCAACAAGTCTCCATGGCACATTTTCGCCTGTCGGAGCTCAAGGAGAGTGAAGCCCAGCTGAGTCAGCAAGTCGCCGAGCTGCTGCAGCGCCACAACAACCTGCCCGGTGTCATCTCCAAGGCCAGACAGGCGCTGACCCAACATCAGAAGACGGAGTTGGCCCCGATAGACACCCCCAAGGGTCAGGTGCAGCAGGCGCAGCGATTACTGTATGAACAGAGTCTGGCGACGGACGAAGCCGAGCTGGCCAGCAGCCAGAAGCGTATCGAGCTGGCACAGCTGCAACTACAGCTGCTGCGTCAGCAATTGCTCCAGCAAGAAACTCAGATTGAGACGCTCAACAAGGTCATGAGTGAAAAACGGCAGCAACAGACAGAGGCGACCCTGGCTGACAATCTGCAACCCAGCGAAGCCGGCACCGATCCCCTGAGCCAACAACTCAGCGATGCCAACCAGCTCTATGGCCAGAAACTTCAGACCCTGACGCTGCAGATAGGCAATGCCATAGAACAGCAGGAAGACACGGAGAAACAGTACCAATCCCAGTCGCAGCAGCTGACCAATATCCAGGAACAGATCACCTGGGTGAAGATGAACTCGGCCTTCGGCGAGCGTTTCCTGCAGATGCTGCAGTCCCTGCCCAAACCCCCGAGTCAGGAAGGACTGCAGGCCGACATAGCCGACGCCAGGCTGGCCAGATACCATCTGGAGCAACAGCTCTCGATCAACGAGCAGAGGTATGAACAGAGCAATCTGCTCAACGAATTCCAGCTCAAACTGCTCGCCTCCCAGCAAGTGCTGATCGAGCAGCTGCTGCAGGGCTACGATCAATATCTGAACGAGCTGGCCAAACTCAAAGTTAACTTCGAACAACTCAACCAGCTGCACCAAACGCTGAAGAATACCCTCAATGAACACTTATTCTGGGTGCCCAATGCCGCCAGCATAAGCAAGCTCTGGCTGACGGATGTCCACAGCAGCGGTCTCTGGCTGCTGCAACCAGGTCAATGGCAGCAGCTGCAACAAACCTGGGCAGAACAGAATAACTACTGGTCCTGGTGGATCATACTCTTGGTGCTCTGTCTGGTCGCCCAGGATCTGTTGAGTCCGGGATTCAATGCCGCCATGGACGAGTACGCCACCCGCGTAGGTAACGTGACCCAGGACAAGTTCATCTATACCTTCAAGGCATTGACTGCGACCTTCGGCTACGCCCTGGTCAAGCCCTTCCCCATCATAGTGGCGGGCCTGATCCTATACGCCTCGGAGCGCAACTCGGTCCAGGCTATCGGCATGGGCACACTCGCCATCGGCCTCATCTATCTGCTGCACCGGCTTACCCGGCTGCTGGCATCGGAGAAAGGCGTGATGGTGGGCCACTTCAAATGGCCGCGTGAGGTGCTGCAGCTGGGGCAGCTCAGGTTCAGGAAGTTCGTCATAGTCGCCAGCCCCTTGATCTGGGTGATGGGCTTCACCGAAGTGCTGGATGCATCCCTGGTGCGCAACAGCATAGGCCGCGGCGCCTTCATCCTCTTCTGTCTGGTGTTATTCCTGCTCTATAAAGACATGCTGCTCTTGTCCAAGCAGCATAATGAACCCCAACAGGATGGCAAGAATAAACAGCTGCTGCAGAAGCTGTTGTGGAGCGGCCTGATATTCGTGCCCCTGGTGAGCGCAGTGCTGGCCATCCGCGGCTATTACTTCACCGCGTTCCAGATGTTGCTGCAACTGCAGCTCTCTTTCCTGCTGGGATTGAGCTTCCTGCTGCTGTATCAACTGATCCGCCGCTGGATGCTGATAGAGCACAGGCGCATCGCCTTCGATCGCGCCAAGGCGAAACGGGCCGAACGCCTGGCGCAGCGGGATAAGGGGGAGATTCAGGGCGGGATCAACGAAACGGCGGACAGCTATGAGGAACCTGTGGTCGATCTCGACACCATCTCCAGCCAGTCCCTGGGCCTGGTGCGTTCCCTGTTGCTGCTGGCCTTCCTCATCAGCCTGATCGGCCTCTGGACTCAGACCCACACGGCGCTGTTTTCCTTCCTGGATGGCATCAGCCTCTGGACCAGCAGTGCCATGGTCAACGGCATGGAACAGACCCTGCCGATCACCCTGAAGTCTCTGCTGTTTGCCATAGTCATTGTCGGCTTCTCCATGATGATAGCCACCAACCTGCCTGGCTTGCTGGAACTGGTACTCTTGCAAAGATTGGATCTCAGCCCGGGAACCGGCTTTGCCATCACCACGGTCAGCCGCTACCTGGTGGTCTTCTTCGGCCTGCTGGTGGGCTTTTCGACCCTGGGGATGGAATGGTCCAAGCTCCAGTGGCTGATCGCCGCCCTGTCGGTCGGTTTAGGTTTCGGCCTGCAGGAAATTTTCGCCAACTTCATCTCGGGTCTCATCATATTGTTCGAGAAGCCGGTGCGCATCGGCGACACAGTCACCATACGCGAGCTCACCGGGACGGTCAGCAAGATCCAAATCCGCGCCACCACCATCATAGACTGGGACAGGAAGGAGATCATAGTCCCCAACAAGGCCTTCATCACTGAGCAGCTGATCAACTGGTCCCTGTCGGATCCCATCACCCGGGTGATAGTCTATGTCTCTGTGGCCCGGGATTCGGATCCCGCCAAGGTCGAGGCCTCGCTCTATCAGGCGGTGCGTGAATGCCAGGACGCCCTACAGACCCCTGAGCCCGAGGTCTGGTTTGCCGGCTTTGGCAAGCACACCCAGGACTATGAGGTCAGGGCCTATGCCAAGGAGATGGCGTCGCGCTGGCCGCTGCGCCACGATCTGCATAAGAGGATCACCAGAAAGCTCAAGGAAAACCAGCTGGAACTGGCCTATCCACAGATGGAAATCCATATTCACAACGGCCAGCAAAGAGACACCGCCAGCCTGATCAGAAGCTGACGACAAACAGAAACAGGATGATGAGATGCTGATATTTGCCCATAGGGGGGCCAGCGGTTACGCCCCGGAGAATACCCTGGCCGCGATGGAAAAGGCATTGGCGCTGGGCGCCGAGGCGATCGAGCTGGATGTCCACAATGTCGCCGGCGAGCTGATGGTATTCCATGACCGCCGGCTCGAAGGCAAGAGTTCGGGCAAGGGGCTTATTCACCTGACGAGCCGGGCCGAGCTGGCCGGCATCAGAGTGGGCGGCGAGCCTATTCCCAGCCTGTGGCAAGTGTTGGAGTTTGTCGGGGGGCGTTGCATCATCAACATAGAATTGAAAGGCATAGACACAGTCACGCCCTTCCTGGCGCTCTACCCCAAGGCGCTGACCGAGCTGGGATATAGATCCGAGCAGCTGCTGATCTCCTCCTTCAATCATCCTTATCTGCAACAGGTCAAGCAGGCATTGCCCCATGCCAGGGTGGCGCCCCTGCTTGCCGGCATCCCCCTGGACAAGGCGAATATCGCCAGCCAGCTGAATGCCTTCTCACTGCACCTGGATATCGCCTTCATCGACAGGGCCCTGATCGAGGATGCCCATGCCAGGGGCGTGCGCGTCTACGTCTATACTGTGGACGATGGCGATGATATCAGGGCGCTGCAGCAGCTGGGGGTCGACGGCATCTTCAGCAACTATCCGGACCGCGCCGCCGAGGCACTTGCCGAGAGCCGGGCAAACAGGCAGGGCCAGGATTACAGCCACTGGTTCGAATAGGCCAGATAGACAATTACACCTGACGGTTGCGTTGGGCCCAGGCACCGACAAACAGGAAGGCGGCGACCACCAGCAGCAGCATCCAAGAGGATGGCATGTGCGCCAGTTTCCGCGCCAGCCAGGGGCTCAGGGTCACTATCAACATGCCGTAGCCGAAGGCATTGACCAACACGAAGATCAGGGTGCGCAGCGTGAAGGAGCGCCCCGCCAGGTTGCGGCGCAACAATCTATTGATGTCGGCGCCGAAGACCACTATCAGGCAGGCGACCATGGCGGTGGCTATCTCGTTGAGCCAAGGGTGCAGCATGGCCCCCATGCGGGAAAGAAACCCTAGGATGCTATCCATAAATACTCGATATGATTGAGAAATAACGCCAAGGATACGGGGAGAAAGTATGAGACACAAGTTACTCTTGTTAACCCGGGAGAATAGCCGTTACCGCCAGTTACTGGCCGCCAGCCCACTTCCCGGACTGACACTGCTGGGGGACGATCCCCTGAGCATCCAGGAAGCCGACATCTGGTTGGCCGAACCCGCACTCGCCGCCCCCCTGCTGGCCCATGCCAGAGACTTGCGCTGGCTGCAATCCACTTTCGCCGGTGTCGATGCCCTGACTAAACCCAGGCAGAGGCGCGACTACCAGCTGACCAATATCCGCGGCATCTTCGGCCCGTTGATGAGCGAGTACCTGTTCGGCTACCTGTTGGCGCATCAGAGAGAACACCTGAGATACAAGTCGCAGCAGCAATTGAGGCAATGGCTGCCCGGCAGTTACAAGACACTCCAGGGCCAGACCTTGCTCCTGCTCGGCACAGGCTCCATTGCCAGGCATATAGCCCAGACAGCCAAACACTTCGGCATGCGGGTAGTGGGGCTGAATCGCAGTGCCACCCAGGTACCCGAGTTCGATGAGATAGCGACCCTGGACGCGCTGCCACAATACCTGCCCCAGGCCGATGCCATCGCCAGCCTGTTGCCCAGCACCCCAGAGACCCGTGGCCGCCTCAATGCCATTATGCTGGCGTTGCTCAAGCCGGATGCCGTACTGTTCAACCTGGGGCGGGGCGACGTGTTGGATCTCGACGCCCTCAATCTGCAGCTGGCCGCCAATCCCGAGCAACAGGCGATTCTGGACGTCTTCAATCAGGAACCCCTGCCGGCCGAACACCCCATCTGGGAGCGCACCAATGCCACCATCACCCCGCATATCGCCGCTCCCAGTTTTCCCGAACAGGTAGTGGACATTTTCACGGCCAACTATCACAAGTTGCTGGCGGGCCAGCCGCTGGCCCATAGGGTCGATTTCGAGCGTGGCTATTGAGATGCTATCCGGGCTGAAAGGCAGCCGAGCCGCTTTACATTATGCCTCAGCAACTTAGGCAGCAACGCCTGCCCATCTCAGGGCCAGCCTGGATTTTCGGCCCTCCTTGGTTATTCCTCGAACAGCAAATTGGACGCTAAATTATAGCCAATGGTTATTAGTATTGAGAAGTATTCTTATTTATACTTGGCGCCATTCGAGGGAGAGCGCAGCGTCGCCCCATGAGATCCACAGCACGACACAGCAGATGCGGCCAAGCGACGGCCGCGAAACGAGATTGGAGTCACCCTATGTATGTTTGCCTTTGCCATGCGATTACCGATAGCCAGATCAAACAGGCCGTGGGCCAGGGCGACGCATCATTGGCCGACGTGAAGAAGCGTTTAGGGGTCGCCAGCCAATGCGGCAAGTGCGCCAGAATGGCGACGCAGATCATCCAGAACCAACTCGAGATAGAACCCAATTATTACGAAGTGGCCTGAGCACAGACACCTAAGCCGATAGCGCCACTCACGATAGACATAAAAAATGCTGCCATTGGCAGCATTTTTTATGTCTAGGCAATCCCAAATCAGCTCTGGGTCTCGCCATCCCCCAACTCGACACTGTCGACCCGCTGCAGTCCCCTCGGCAACTTGGCACCACGGCGGCCACGTTCGCCGCGATAATGCTCGAGATCGCCGGGCTTGAGGGTCAGCTTGCGCTTACCCGCCCACAGAGTCACAGACGTATCGGCCGGCACCAGTTGCAGGTGAGTCAGCAGCTCTTCCCGGCTCTTGGCGCGTTCGCCGGGAATGCCTATGACCTTATTGCCTTTACCCTTGGATAACTGCGGCAGGGCATCCAATGCAAACAGCAGCATGCGGCCTTCGTTGGTGATCGCCAGGATGGAGGTTGCCTTCGCCTTGTCGATAAGCCTGGGAGGCAAGGACCTGGCGTTAGCCGGCAGACTCAAGAGGGCCTTACCCGCCTTGTTGCGTGACACCATGTCGCCATAGGCGCAGATGAAACCATAGCCGGCGTCGCTGGCCAACAGGAAGCATTGCTCGTCCTCGCCCATCAACACATGCTGCATGGTTTCACCCGGGGCCATGTTGAAGCGGGTGGTGATCGGCTCGCCCTGGCTGCGGGCCGACGGCAAGGTATGACTGTCGGTGGCGAAGGCGCGCCCGGAGGAGTCGATGAACAACGCCGCCTGGTTGCTGCGGCCCATGGCACTGCAGAGGAACTGGTCCCCCGCCTTGTAAGACAGCGCCTGGGCATCGACATCGTGGCCCTTGGCGCAACGTACCCAGCCCTTCTCCGACAGCACTACTGTCACGGCCTCGGTCGGCAACAACTCTTGCTCGCTCAGCGCCTTGGATTCATTTCTCAGCACTATTGGCGAGCGCCTGTCGTCACCGAAGGTCTCACCATCCTGCAGCAATTCTTTCTTGATCAGCGTCTTGAGACGACGCTCCGAACCCAGCAAGAGTTCGAGCTTCTGGCGTTCGGCCTCCAGTTCGTCCTGCTCGGCGGTGATCTTGAACTCTTCCAGCTTCGCCAGATGGCGCAGCTTGAGTTCGAGTATCGCTTCGGCCTGTTTGTCCGTCAGCGAAAAACGCGCCATCAGCTCGGCCTTGGGCTCGTCATGGAAACGTATGATCTCTATCACTTCGTCAATATTGAGGAAGGCGACCATCAACGCCTCGAGGATATGCAGCCTGGAGAGCACCTTATCCAAACGGAATTCCAGGCGGCGTCTGACCGTCTCTACCCTGAATTCCAGCCACTCGGTCAGCAGCTGTTTGAGCCCCTTCACCCTGGGGCGACCATCGAGCCCGAGGACATTGAGGTTGACCCTGAAACTCTTCTCCAGATCTGTGGTGGCGAACAGGTGCGCCATCAGTTGCTCACAGTCGACGCGATTGGAACGCGGCACCACCACCAAACGCACGGGATTCTCGTGATCCGATTCGTCGCGCAGATCCGCCACCATGGGCAGCTTCTTGGCCTGCATCTGGGCGGCTATCTGTTCCAATATCTTGCCGCTGCCGGCCTGGTGCGGCAGCGCTGTGATGATGATCTCGCCGTTGTCCAGGCTGTACACGGCGCGCATCTTCAGCGAGCCGCGCCCCGTCTCGTAAATCTTGGCTATGTCGCTCGCCGGGGTGATGATCTCGGCTTCGGTCGGATAGTCGGGTGCCGGCACCAGCTCCATCAGGCGTGGCAGCTCCGTCTTGGGATTATCCAGCAGCTCGACACAGGCGGCCACCAGCTCGCGCACGTTATGGGGCGGTATGTCGGTCGCCATGCCCACGGCTATGCCTGTGATGCCGTTGAGCAATATGTGCGGCAGCCGCGCCGGCAACACCTTGGGCTCTTTGAGGGTGCCGTCGAAGTTGGCGCCCCATTCGACCGTGCCCTGCCCCAGCTCGCTCAACAAGACCTCGGAAAACTTGGACAACTTGGCTTCTGTGTAACGCATGGCGGCGAAGGACTTGGGATCGTCGGGCGCGCCCCAGTTACCCTGGCCGTCCACCAGGGGATAGCGGTAAGAGAAGGGCTGCGCCATCAACACCATGGCTTCGTAACAGGCGCTGTCGCCATGGGGATGGTACTTACCCAGCACGTCCCCCACGGTACGGGCCGATTTCTTGGGTTTGGACTGGGCCGACAGGCCCAATTCACTCATGGCATAAATAATGCGGCGCTGAACCGGCTTGAGACCGTCGCCTATGTGCGGCAGGGCCCTGTCCATGATCACATACATGGAATAGTTCAGATAAGCCTCTTCGGTAAAGCGCCGCAGCGGCATCTGCTCTACCCCATCCAGACTTAACTCTATCGCATCACTCATTAGTCGATTCCTGTTCTTGTTCCTGGGGGGCAGCCGGCTCTATCCCCTTGTAATAGAGGCGATACACATTGCCCTTGAGATCGTCCGAAATATACATGGCACCTCCCGGGGCGTTAATGACCGCGTATGGCCGGGCGACAGGAAACTCGCCATCCAGAAAACTCACCACAGTGTGACGGCTAAGCACCTGATTATCGGCCACATCCAGCATGACTATCTGATAACCCACCTTGCTGGAGCGATTCCATGAGCCATTTTCGGCGACGAACAACTGTTGGTGATATTTCTCGGGAAATTGCTTGCCACGGTAGAAGGCCATCCCGGTCGGGGCCACATGGGCCGGCAGCTCGAAGATGGGCGCCGTGACCTTTAAATTCTTCGGCTTGTCATAGGCCGGCTCTATCACATCCTTGGCATGCACATAGGGAAAGCCATAATGGGCACCCTTGATGTCGACTCTGTTGATCTCATCGGCCGGTAAATTATCCCCCATCCAGTCGCGGCCCTTATCGGCGAACCACAACTTGCCGTCAACCGGTGACCAGTCCAACCCGGTCACATCACGTATCCCGGTGGCTATCTGCTCGCTGTCGCCCGTGTCTACGTCTATGGCTATGATGCTGCCGAAGGGGGCCGGCGATTCACATACATTACAGGGGGCGCCGATGGCGACATAGAGACGGCCATCCGGGCCGAAGCGCATCGCCCGGGTACCTTTGCGGCTCTCTTCCGGCAACTTGCTATAGATCTCTTTCGGCCTGCCGGGACGACGCAGCCGCTGCTCTATGTCAACATAGCGCAATATGCGATCTTCTATGGCCACATAGAGATCGCCATCATGGAAGGCGATGGCCTCGGGAGAGGTCAGCTCGTCGCTGATGAGATAGCGTTTGTCGACCCGGCCATCCTGATCGCTGTCGACCAGGGCATTGATGCTGCCGCTCTTGCCCGAACCGACAAACAAGGTACCTTCGTCGCCAAGTGCCATGCCCTTGGCATCCCCCAGCTCGGAGGCGTACAGGGTCAAGCCGAAACCTTTGGTGACGGTAATCACTATCGACTGATAACCGGCATAGGCCTGCCCCGACACCAAGAGGGCCAGGGCAACGCTCGAACCAAGCCAACGTAAGTTAATATAATTCAGTGCTTTAATAGACAACATTATGATTCTTTGCATGCCTTAATATTATTGTTCTCGGCAGAATGGACAAGGTTAAAGTAACGCCATATCGCCCTTGGTCTCCAACCAGGTCTTGCGATCCGGGGAGCGTTTCTTGGCGAGCAGCATATCCATCAAGGCCAAGGTGTCGTCGGCATCATCGATAGTGAGCTGCACCAGCCTGCGGGTATTGGGATCCATAGTGGTCTCTCTCAATTGCAGTGGATTCATCTCACCCAGGCCCTTGAAGCGGGTGACCTGTACCTTGCCTTTCTTATTCTCGGCGGCGATCCTGTCCAGGATCCCCAATCTTTCCGCATCGTCCAAGGCGTAAAACACTTCCTTGCCGATATCGATACGGAACAGGGGCGGCATGGCGATATACACATGCCCCAACTCGACCAACACCCGGTAATGCTTGAGGAATAAGGCACACAAGAGGGTGGCGATATGCAGCCCGTCCGAATCGGCATCGGCCAGAATGCAAATTTTACCGTATCTTAACTCAGAAATGTCGTTGCTGTCGGGATCGCAGCCTATGGCGACCGAAATATCATGCACCTCCTGGGAGGCCAGCACCTGGGAAGCATCCACTTCCCAGGTATTGAGTATCTTGCCCCGCAGCGGCATGATCGCCTGAAATTCACGGTCCCTGGCCTGTTTGGCACTGCCGCCCGCCGAGTCACCCTCCACCAGGAAGAGCTCGCCGCGCATGGGGTCCTGGCCACTGCAATCGGTCAACTTGCCAGGCAAGGCCGGCCCAGAGGTGACCTTCTTGCGGGCGACCTTCTTGGCCGCCTTGAGGCGTTTCTGGGCATTGTTGATGCACATCTCCGCCAGCGCTTCGGCCAGATCTGTGTGGGAGTTGAGCCAGAGGGAGAAGGCATCCCGCACCAGGCCGGAAACGAAGGCCGCACATTGACGGCTGGAGAGCTTCTCCTTGGTTTGACCGGCAAATTGGGGATCCTGCATCTTCACCGACAGGATGAACGCCGCCCTGTCCCAGATATCCTCGGGCGACAGCTTGATGCCGCGGGGGATGAGGTTGCGGAATTCGCAGAATTCGCGCATGGACTCCAGCAAGCCCTGGCGAAACCCGTTTACATGGGTGCCGCCCAATGGCGTGGGGATCAGGTTGACATAACTTTCGGCCAGGCTTTCGCCCCCTTCGGGTAGCCAGGTGATGGCCCAATCTGCGGCCTCCAGCTGCCCCTGAAAACTGCCGACGAAAGGCTCTTCCGGCAACCTCAGGCTATCGCTGATGGCGGCCTTCAAATAATCTGTCAGGCCGCTCTCATAGAACCATTCCTGCACTTCACCCGTATGCTTATTGGTAAACTTGATCCTCAGTCCCGGACATAGCACCGCCTTGGCACGCAGCAGATAGATGAGCTTGCTGAGGGAGAAATTGGCCGAGTCGAAATAACTCGCGTCCGGCCAGAAATGCACTCTGGTGCCTGTGTTACGGCGGCCACAGTTGCCTGTGACGTGCAAGTCTTCGACCTTAAAGCCATTTTCAAATGCCATATCATAGACTTGAGCATCACGGCGCACGGTAATTTCCACCCGGCGTGACAGGGCGTTCACCACAGAGATGCCGACCCCATGCAGGCCACCTGAGAACTGATAGTTCTTGTTGGAAAATTTGCCGCCGGCATGCAGCTTGGTGAGGATCAGCTCGACCCCGGGAATGCCTTCCTCCGGGTGAATATCCACCGGCATGCCACGGCCATCGTCCGTGACTTCCAGCGAATTGTCTGTATGCAAGACGACGTCGATTCGGGTGGCGTGTCCGGCAAGCGCTTCATCGACACTGTTATCTATGACCTCTTGCCCAAGATGGTTGGGGCGAGTGGTATCTGTATACATACCTGGACGGCGTTTTACTGGGTCGAGTCCATTGAGAACCTCGATGGCGTCGGAGGTGTATTGATTCGTCATAGTCCACACAATAGGTTGTTATTCAGGCCATGGTGCGGCCCTACATGTCTGTTTGTCAAGGCAAGCATAGGAATTGACTCATGCGCTGCAGCTGTTGCTCATACCCCACAAAACTGTGGTCGCCGCCGGCTTCGATATGCAGTTGGCAGCAAGCATACTTATGCAGCGCCGCTCTGTAATCCAATACCTCATCGCCGGTTTGCAAGCATACCAAAAAACGCTCCGGATTACGTATAACCTGAGTATCGAATTGTACCAGCTGTTGCTTATGCTCGGGCAAGACCCGATAACTCTCCCGGGTATAGGGGTTGTATTGGATGCCGATGAAGTCGTCAAACAAGTCGAAGGGTCTCACCGCCGGGTTGATTAGGGCTGCCCTGCCACCGTAGCGCTCGGCCAGATAGCTGGCATAATAACCGCCGAGAGACGAGCCTATGTAAGCCAGAGGCTCGCCGGCCTGCACTTGTGTTTCCACCAGCAGACAGAGCTCCGCCATCGCCACCTCGGGCGCTGTGGCCAGTTGTGGTTGATAGAAGCGTAACCCTGGATGATGTTGCGCGATAAATTGTGCCGTCACCCTGCCTTTATCCGACAGGGGAGAGCTGTTAAACCCATGTATATAGAGCAGCATATGTCCTCACGCTGCGGTCAACACTAGCTATGTCACGCTAACTCAATAACCGCCGGCTTCAGCATCGGCACGGAAACGATTTCCCGGCACACGATACACTTGGGTGAGAATGCTACCATCCACTCTTAACTCCAGCAAACGATAACCAGGCTGGCGCTCATCTAAAGTGAATTCCGGCGCCAATGGCGCAAATTGAATGCAACTTGAGGGGGTCGCCAGGAGTTTAATCTGTCCATGGGGGCCCTGATACTGGCTGTCCATGGCCTGGTGCACATGGCCCCAGAGCAACGCCTTGACCTGAGGATAGGCAGCTACCCTGGTGAGCAAGTCGGTACCATTGGTCATCCAGTGCTTATCCAGCCAGGCACTGTTGAGCAATACCGGGTTGTGATGCATCACCAGAAGTACATGCCGCGCCGGCTCGGCGGCGATGGCCTGTTCGATCAACTCAAACTGCTCTTCGGCCATGAAACCGCCGGCCTTGCCCGGCACGGTCGAGTCCAGCATCAGTATCTGCCAGCATCCCAGCAGGATGCGTTGCTGGGCGAAGATGCCCTGGTGGCGCATATGCGCCGCCATGACGCCGACATCGTCGTGATTACCGGGTAAATAGTGACAAGGTAATCCCAGGGGGGTGACCAGCTCGACAAATTGTCGATAGGAGCCTGGAGAATAGTCCTGGCTGATATCGCCGGTCGCGAGCAGCAGCTCTGGCTCATGGTGCGCATCTTGAATACAGTCGAGCACCGCGGTCAGGCTGGCGGCGGTATTGACCCCCAGCAGCCGGGTATCTGGGTCGGCAAACAGATGGGGATCTGTGACCTGTACTAAACGCACATTCAGATCATCCGGCACGGAATAAGAGACTGCTGGTTTCAGCACATTGATTACCCAAGGTTAAGACTGGCAAACACGGGGTCGACAACCTATCTTCAATAACTCTTCCAGGAAGGCGTTGACCCGGTACTTTTCATCGCTGTGATGCATATGTTGATTGGGGTAATCATACACCGGCCGCAGGAGGTAAATCTGTTGACCAGTTAACACTTCTGCCAATTTGGCATCGTGGTAGACTCTCACCTGCACTCTTGGGGGCGCGAAAAATGCCGAATCAGGCAGTTGCCTGGATATTTCAACCAGTTGAGTATATTTGGTATTTTCCAGCACTCGCACCATAAGCACCCCGAACGCCCCCTCGACCATGCAAGGGGAATCCAGGCTCAGCTGCAGCGGCAGCCACTTCAAAATGTGGCCATAATTGCGACCGCATAGCGCCAGGAAATCGCTCACATTGGGCTGGTATCTGGGTTTATGTCGGGATATCGACTTAGTCACCTCAGGCTTTCCCCTTCAAGTTAACGGCTTGGAATTAATTGGCGATGATGCAACTCGAGCCATTGCAGCCCTATCACGGTAGAGGCGTTGTCTATCTCGCCGGTTTCCACCTTAGTATACGCTTGCTCACGGCTGAGCACATGTACTCTGATGTCTTCATGTTCCTCCTTGAGGCCATGCAGCCCGGCGGCCTGAGTCGCGTCGATACTGGCCAGATAGAAATAGAATCGCTCCGAGGTGCCGCCCGGACTGGCAAGATAGCTATTCACTTCGCGCATCCCGGTTGCCGTCAGGCCTGTCTCCTCCAGCAATTCCCTGTGCGCCACCTCCTCCGGCGCCTCCCCCGGGGCTATCATGCCGGCGACCAGCTCCAGCAGCCAGGGGGATTCAGAGGTCGCCAGGGCCGGCAGGCGCACTTGCTCTATCAACACCACCTGATCTGTGCTGGCGTCGTAGGGTAAGACCACCACGGCATGACCGCGTTCGAACACTTCGCGGGTCACCACCTCACTCCAGCCACCGGCGAAGAGTCTATGTTTGAAGCTGTAAGCCTCCAGGCTGAAGAAGCCCTGATAGAGGGACTCTTTGCCCAGGACTTGCACATCATTTTTGGTGAATTTAATCAATTTCATCGTCCCATCCCATGGTGTAAATTCCTCTCTATTATCAAAGGAATTTGCCACATAGTTAAAATAAAATCTGTTACACTTCCGAGTTGACTTGAAAAGCCGAGTTTTTTTACTATACCGCTCGTCAAGTTATAGCTGTATCGGGAAGCGTCGGGAAGCGCAAACCGCCTTGGTAAAGGCATTACTTAGTCTTACGAAGTTAACATGTTCCTCCAGCGGGGGATTTTGTCTAATAAGGACAGCAAATGAAATTCAAGATCCGTACTTTATGTGCAGCACTCACTCTGGCTGCCTCAGCCTCTGCAGTACAAGCCGACGATTTATTGCAGATTTACCAGCAAGCCCTGACCAACGACCCTGTCCTGCTACAAGCCAAGGCCCAGCGTGATGCCTTGTACGAAAGTATCGAAGAAAACCGCGCGCCACTGCTGCCAACCATCAGCGCCAGCGTGGGTTACGACAAGGCCTGGAAAGACCCCGGAAAAGACACCAGCGGTGTGACCGGCAGAGTGAACCTGGATCAGATCATCTATGATCACAGCGCCTGGGTCGGTTTATCCCTGGCCGAGAAGGCCGCCTCCCAGGCAGATTCTGCCTATGCCTCTGTGCTGCAGAATGTCATCATACGCGTCACTTCGGCCTACTTCGATGTGCTGACGGCCAAAGACAACTATGAGTTTCAGGGTGCCGAGAAACGCGCCATCGAACGCCAGCTGGAACAAACCAAGCAAAGATTTGCCGTAGGCTTGACCGCGATCACAGATGTACATGAGGCACAGGCGCAATACGACTTAGCCTCGGCGGCAGAAATCCTGGCGGAAAACACCCTGCTCAACAGCTACGAAGCGCTGCGGGAAATCACCGGCATAGATCACCAGAACATAGACATACTGGATACCCAACGTTTCTCCGCCGGTACGCCGGCACCGGCGGCCTCATCCGATTGGATTAAGATAGCCGAAACCAGCAGCCTGGATCTGATGGCCCAGCGCATCGCCAAGGATATCGCCCAGGAAACCATTACCTTGTACAAGGCCGGCCATATGCCGTCATTGAGCTTGAATGCCGGCTACAGCAAGGGCATAGAACAGAAGACGGGCAACGTCGATGATCCTGACTTCGACAACTCCAGCATAGGGGTGACGCTGAGTATCCCTATTTTCCAGGGTTTCAAGGTCAGTTCTCAAGTCAACCAGGCGCAATATCAATATGTTGAAGCGAGTGAAAAGCTGGAGCAGATCCATCGCCGGGTAGTGAAGGATGTACGCAACAACTTCAATAACGTCGGTGCCTCCATCAGCTCGATCCGTGCCTACGAGCAGTCTGTGGTCTCCTCCGAGAGCGCACTGAAGGCTACTCAGGCAGGCTTCGAAGTCGGTACCCGTACCATAGTCGACGTGCTGAACCGCACCCGTGACCTGTACGACTCCAAGCGCAAGCTGTCGGATGCCCGCTACGGTTACATCAATTCTATCATGGCGCTGAAACAAGCCGCCGGCACCCTGAATGAAGATGACGTACTGGCGATCAATAACGGTCTGAAGACGACAGAGAAGATGTAACTGCTCTGCTATGCCCATAAAAAAACCGCCTGAATGGCGGTTTTTTTGGGCTCGGATTCGGTTAGAAGGCAATTTCCAAACCGGCAAAGTAGCCATCGAACTTCATGTTGGCACTGATGCCAGAGAAGCCATTGACGTCGAAGTTGAAGTCGCGGTAGCCGGCACGCACACGATAATCCAGCGCCAGACCATCGAATTCCCATCCCAGACCGACGGCATAATCATAAACGCTGGACTCGTTCAGCCCGCTCAGCACATCGGCAAAGCCGTACAGCCCCATGCCAGGGATGCCCACCTTAGCGCTGGCGTAGCCCATGGTCACACCGCTGTCTATGTCCTTCTCTTGCGGATGGCTGTTTTCCACACGAATAGCGCCATGCATCAGCTTGTAGGCCGCGCCCAGATCCAGAGACACCAAATCATTGTCCAGCAACTCATAGTACAAGACAAAATCTGTGTTGCTCAGATCTGTGTTGGCCCTGACATCGCCGCTGAAGCTGTCGCCATTAAACATGAAATCGGCACCGGACATCAGGCCTTTTTCTTCCACGCGGTTCTCACGGATCATGGCATTGGGAATGAAGGGAAGCGGATGCTCGACCGCGATCCAGACACTGCCCTGAGCCGATGAGTCGTAGGCAAACTCCTGCTGCTGGCCGTTGTCTGCCGAGAAACTGCCACTGGCATCTGCATGCCAATAATCGCCGCCGACTTTAAAGCCAACCAGGGTGGCGGCCTGAATGGAAGTGGCCGCAAAAGAACTCAGCAAAGCAGCGGCAAGGAATGTTTTTTTCATAATTAACCTTGAGATAGCAAGTTAGTTAAATCAATCACCGCGGCATTCGCCCGGGACACGTAATTAGCCATGACCAATGAATGGTTGGCGACAAAGCCAAAGCCGCTTCCGTTGAGTATGATGGGACTCCAGACTGTTTGTTGGGTCGCCTCAAGCTCACGAATGATTTGTCGCAAACTGACCTCGGCATTCTTCTTTTTCAACACTTCGGCAAAATCAATTTCTATGGCGCGCATGAAGTTGAGCAGCGCCCAGGAGGCACCACGACTCTCGTAGAAGACGTCATCTATCTGCCACCAACTGGTCTTTATCTGGCTGCTCGCCATCCCTGGGGTAGATTGGCGCGCTGCGCTGTCACCGGACAAGTCCGTGTTCAACCTTTCCTGACCTACGCTGGCGGACAGACGTTGTGACATGCTGCCCAAGCGCTTCTGAACTTCCTTGAGCCATTCGTTGAGGTTGTCGGCACGGGCATAAAATTGGGCATCTGGGTGGTTGATATCGCTGATCCTGGCACGATACAACTTCAACAGCTTAATGGCTTCGCGGTACTCGCTCTCGGCACTGGGCACCAACCAGCTGGTATGATCTATGTTCAGTTTGGCCTGGGCCGCGGGCAAGTCTTTATCCGCAGTGGACTGGGACTGGGAACGGCTGAACTCGTTGCGCATGATCAGCGCCAGATCCCTGGCCTGCTCCAGTGCGCCGAATTCGAACGCCGGCATATTATCCATCATCAGGGACGGGGGGATGACATCGTTGGATAACCAGCCGCCCTGCTTATCCAGCAGGGTTTCCAGTGTCACAATCAGAGAACTGGTGGTGGCGTAACCGACGATCGGCTTGCCCTCATCCTGAACCAGCTGTTGCGGGGTAAGCGCATCCGGCTCGACGCTCCACCAGACAGAAATAATGTAGAAACACAGCAATAACAACGCCGTCAGTCCAAGCAGTTTTTTCCATGTCATTTGCATCTAATGCACTCCTTAATGATGGTGATGCTCATGCTGCATGGCTGCATCAGCCTGTTTCAACACGGGCAGAGTCACGCTAACCGGCTCACCCGGCTCCAATATGAGCTCCAGCCTGACCTCTTGAGCCACCGCCAACAGCGCCTTGAGGCCAAGCAGCATTATGTGGCTACCCGACGGACTCAACACCAAGGTGCCATGGGCGGGGATCTCGAATCCATCGACGCTGCGCATTTTCACCATGCCTTGCTCCTCGATGAGCGTATGCAATTGCGCCTCCCGCGCAATATCTGTCCTGATGCCCACCAAGCGTACCGCCCGATCTGTGTCATTAGCCAAGGTCAGGTAGGCGGCGCTGTTAGGCACACTGGCCGGCATGGCGCGGATATGACCTTCGACCAGAGTGATGTCGGCTAAAACGGGAAATGACAGACAGGACAAGGCAGCGAACTTAAACATCTGTTTGAATATTGGTCTCAATGTCTTAAACTCCATGTAACCCCAATTCGTATGAGGAAAAACGAATGAGTCATATACAGGTTCAGGATGATCAGGGCGTGCGTATCATCAGCTTCAACCGCCCGGATAAACGTAACGCACTCGATCTCGATATGTATAAGCAGCTGACAGAATACCTGATCGCAGGCGAGGCAGACAACGACATTCGCGCCTTTATGATCCACGGCCAACAGAATTGCTTCACTTCGGGCAACGATGTTGCAGACTTTTTAAAAAATAGCGACTTAGGTCCCAACCATCCCGCCGTGCGTTTCTTATTTTGCTTACTCGAGCTGAAAAAGCCTTTGGTCGCCGCCGTTTCGGGCGCCGCGGTAGGCATAGGCACTACCCTGCTGCTGCACTGCGATCTGGTATATGCCGATGAGACGGCGCAATTCCAATTGCCCTTCGTGAACCTCGCCCTGGTGCCCGAAGCCGGCGCCAGCCTGTTGCTGCCCGAACTCGTAGGCTACCAGAAAGCGGCCGAGCTGCTGTTGCTGGGAGAAAGCTTCGATGCCAATACGGCCCATGAACTCAGGCTGGTCAATGCCCTGGTCGCGCCGGATGCCTTGCTGGCACATGCCCTGGATAAGGCGAAGAGGTTGGCGGCTCAACCACCACAGGCATTACAGGCCACCCGTCAGTTGATGCGGCCCCATAAGCACAGGGTACAACATCAGATGCATCAGGAGTTGGAAGAGTTCGGTATTCGTCTGGGCAGTGATGAGGCCAAAGCCAGATTTCAGGCCTTCCTCAGTAAATAGTAGTACTCACTGTTGCGGCATGTAGGAGCCGGTCCCTGTGGCTGGCTCCGAGGCGTACAGGACGTAAAATCCCGATCCTATCCCCAGATGAGCAGTGACGCCCGAGTTCAGCCCTTGGCTGCGAGATTAAATGCGCTGTTTCCAATCAGACACCAGCAGCGCCAGGACAAAATACACCAGCAGACTCAGGCCGGGATTAATCAATAGGGCCCCCAGCCAGGCACATCGGGTCCAGAAGCATGACCAACCAAACTGGGTCGCCATGCCGGCGGCGACACCGCACACCAGGCGTTGTTTATCTGCAAAACGTTTCTTGATCGATTTCATAACCACCTCGATTCGGACCTAGTCTTCATAAAATTTATGCCACTGCAGCCGACACACCAACCAGGATGCGACGATAAATCCCAGCATCGGCAGCAGTAGCAAGGTCGCTAACGTCTGTGCCTGCCACATACTCAATCCTTCTGCTTGGCATTGACTGCCAGGGTCTCGGATTGCGGCATCTCACTCGCTTTACTCGCCTCGGCATTCTGATTGAAATCATAGATGCTCTCGGCCAACTGGGTCCGCAGTGACAGGGTCAGCTCGCGTTTGGCGCCGGTCAGTATTTCCTGTGCCTGCTCGGACATATTTTGCTCCACAGCGCTCACCAGCTCGTTGGCTTGTAAAACCTCGGCATTGGCCCCGAAACCCAGGCCAATGCTGCCGAGCAGCAAACCCCTTGTCAGTATTGTCTTCACATTTGTGTTAATCATGATGTCGTCCCTTTCGCTTGTTAACTAATGACACCAGGACTAATACAAGGGACGTGCCAAGTTTCAACATCGGCATAGTTAATTGAATATAAAGGTTAAATTTATAAAGATATTGGCTTGCTGTTGCAAAGGTAAGCGCGGGGCGAGTAAGGGATTGGTGAAAATAACCAAGGCAATAGTTATTTTCACCAAGACATAGGAGTGTATTCTAGCGGCATGAACTGGACTAAATACCGGCCTGCATTGTCTGCAGCGCCTGCAGCACTACTCGGGTGTCGGCACCGGGTCTATGGGCATTTTCACTCAGGTAGCGACGCCAGCCACGGGAGCCGGGTAAGCCCTGAAACAGGCCGATAATATGGCGTGTGATATGATTCAGGCGGCCCCCTGTCGCCAGATGGGCCTCGATATAGGGCAACATCTTGTCGATAACCTCTTCCCGGCTCAATGCCGGCGCCGTCAAACCACAGAGCCGGCTGTCGACCTCGGCCAGCATGTAGGGATTCTGATAGGCCTCGCGTCCCACCATGACGCCATCCAGGTGTGTCAGGTGTGTCTTGGCCTGCTCCAGGCTGGTGATACCGCCGTTGAGACTGATGTTCAGCCCTGGATAGTCTTGCTTGAGTCGATAGACCCTGGCGTAATCCAGCGGCGGGATCTCGCGGTTTTCCTTCGGACTCAAGCCCTGTAGCCAGGCCTTGCGCGCATGTATGGTGAAGGCGCTGCAGCCCTTGGCCTGCACCGTGTCTATGAAGTCGGTGAGAAACTCATAGCTGTCCTGCTCGTCTATGCCTATGCGCGTCTTGACTGTCACAGGAATGTCTACCACTTGTTTCATGGCGTCGACACATTCGGCCACCAAGGCGGACTCGGCCATCAGGCAGGCACCGAAGCGGCCATTTTGCACCCTGTCCGACGGGCAGCCCACATTCAGGTTGACCTCATCGTAGCCACGTTGTGCCGCTAAGGCGGCACACTTGGCCAAATCTTCCGGGTTGGAACCACCCAGTTGCAGCGCCAGTGGATGCTCCTCCCTGTTATAGGCCAAATAGTCGCCGCGCCCATGGAGTATGGCACCTGTGGTCACCATCTCGGTATAGAGCAGCGCCTTGGACGACATAAGACGCGCAAAATAACGATAATGACGGTCGGTCCAATCCAGCATGGGGGCGATGGAAAAGGTGCGGTCTAATTCAAGCGACATAGGGTTACCAGTGTTATGTGAGTCAAAGCTTAAGCCTGTGGCGGTTGCGCGGCCACAGCGGGGGCGTATTTTACACTGCAAACCCGCAAAACGACAGCAAAGTAGCGAGGGAGCTTCCGGGGCCATCAGCCGAATAGGCTCGATGATGTGACAATCCCGAATAAGGCTGGCGGCTAAGCTGACTCAACTTGAGCTGGCGATTCAGGTCAGGCACACGGCCACTCTGGGGGTCAGTTTGGTCACAAGTTCGTAGGCTATGGTGCCTATGTACTCGGCCACTTCCTCGACAGGTAACTGAGGCCCCCACAAGACGGCGTCGTCACCGACCTTATCTGTCGCATCTTTGCCCAGATCTACCGTCAACATATCCATGGATACCCGCCCGACGATAGGCACCCGCCGACCATTGACCCACACAGGGGTGCCGGGAGGGGCATTGCGCGGGTAGCCATCGCCATAACCTATGGCAACCACGCCCAAGCGGGTGTCCTGCTTGGCGGTCCAATGACAGCCGTAGCCTACGGGTTGCCCGGCGCCATGTTCACGCACCGCAATCAAGGAGGAAACCAGTTGCATTGCGGGCACCAGGCCATGATTGGCACCGCAATCTCCGATCACGGGCGAAACACCATAGAGAGCGATACCGGTACGGATCCAATCCCCCTGGCTCTCGGGCCAATACAAGGCACCGGCCGAGTTCGCCAGGGTACGCTCACCCGGCAGTCCCTGGGTGAGGCTGTTGAATAGCTGCACCTGTCTGGCGGTAAAGTCGTTGTCCGGCTCATCCGAACAGGCGAAATGGGTCATCAGATGAATGGGTTTGGCCACCTGAGGACAGGCCATTAACCTGGCATACACCTCGGCAAATTGCTCGGGGGCAAACCCCAGCCTATGCATGCCGGAATCGATTTTCAGCCAAACGCTAACCGGCTTGGCCAGCACCGCCTGCTCCAGCATCTGCAGCTGGGACTCGTGATGCACCACTGTCTCTATGTCGTGGGCCACCAATAGGGGAAGATCTGCGCCGCGAAATACGCCTTCCAGCAGCAGCAGCTTGGCGCTCACCCCGCCTTCCCTCAGCTCCAGGGCTTCTTCCAGACGTGCCAAGCCGAAGCCATCGGCGTTTTTGTTCAGGCACTGGGCGACATTCAACAGCCCATGGCCGTAGCCGTTGGCCTTGACCACGGCCATCACGCGACTGGCGGGGGCTATCTGGCGCAGTCTGGCCAGGTTGGTTTGCAAGGCGCTACTGCTTATTTCTGCACGGGGAAAAGGTTTCAAAAATTTGCCTTGTGGTCACGGAAAATAAAAATACTGCCGGCTCGGCCAGCTTAGTCTTCTTCAAACTGAGGGCCGGCGTAATTGTCGAAACGCGAGAATTGCCCCTGAAAGGTCAAGCGCACCCTGCCTATGGGGCCATTACGCTGCTTACCTATGATGATTTCCGCCGTGCCCTTGTCTTGGGAATCGTTGTTATAGACCTCGTCACGATAGATGAACATGATGAGATCCGCATCCTGCTCGATGGAGCCGGATTCACGCAGATCCGAGTTGACCGGGCGTTTATCGGCACGCTGCTCGAGCGAGCGGTTCAGCTGTGACAGGGCGATGACAGGGATCTCCAGCTCCTTGGCCAACGCCTTGAGGGAGCGGGAGATCTCGGCGATTTCCAGGGTACGGTTATCCGACAATGCCGGCACCTGCATCAATTGCAGGTAATCTATCATGATCATCGACAGTCCGCCGTACTCGCGGGCAATACGACGGGCGCGGCTGCGCACCTCGGTCGGCGTCAGACCCGAGCCGTCATCTATATACATCTTGCCCTGTTCGAGCATGATCCCCATGGTGGAGGACACCCGTGCCCAGTCGTCATCGTCCAGCTGGCCGGTACGTATCTTGGTCTGATCGACGCGGCCGAGCGAGGCCAGCATACGCATCATGATCTGTTCCGAGGGCATCTCGAGACTGAAGATCAGCACAGGCTTGTCTTCATTGAGTGCCGCCTGCTCACACAGGTTCATCGCGAAAGTGGTCTTACCCATGGACGGACGGGCGGCGACGATGATCAAGTCACCGGACTGGAAGCCGGCGGTCATCTTGTCGAGATCACCGAAGCCGCTGGAGACTCCGGTCACACCGTTATGAGGGTTGTTATACAGCTGTTCGATCTTATCGACGGTTTTTTCCAGAATGGTCTTGATGCCTTCCGGGCCTTCGTTGGCATTGGTACGCTGCTCGGCAATCTTGAATACCTTGCTCTCGGCCAAGTCCAGCAAGGCGCTCGAGTCGCGACCCTCGGGATTGTAGCCGGCGTCGGCTATCTCGTGTGCCACGCGGATCATCTCCCGCACCACGGCACGCTCGCGCACGATTTCGGCGTAGGACAGTATGTTGCCGGCACTCGGGGTATTCTTGGCGATCTCCCCCAGATAAGCGAAGCCACCGGCTTCTTCCAGCTGGCTTTCAATTTCCAGCTGCTCGGAAACTGTGATCAAATCGATCGGCTGACTGGTTTCGATCAGCCTATGCATGGCCGAGAAGATCATCCTGTGGGAACGGGAGTAGAAGTCTTCTTTCACCACCGCCTCGGCGACCTTGTCCCAGGCCTCCGCATCCAACATCAAGCCGCCGAGCACAGACTGTTCGGCTTCTATCGAGTGAGGTGGCAATTTAAGCGCATCTATCTGTGCATCTCTTGGCTTGCTCTTCGGCTTAAAAGCACCTTGCTGTGACATTCATACTCCCAGTTTCCAACGGCTTTACAAAATATGCTATAAAACGGGTCAAACAAGACGGAACCTAGCAAGATAGCTAACTCTTGGCCCCATCTCAACGGACTATCTAAAAATAAATAAGGAATCAATATGCGTAATCCCTTGGTTGCAGCCCTGCTCCTGACATCCGGCATCTGCTATGCCGATGAAGGTCAGTGGCAACCCTATCAAATGCCCGCGATCGCCGAGCAACTCACGGAACGCGGCATAGGCATAGCCGCCGAACAACTGGCCGATCTCGGCCGTTATCCCATGAATGCGGTCGTCGGGCTGGGCTATTGTACCGCCAGTTTTGTATCCCCCCAAGGGCTAGTTGTCACTAACCATCATTGCGCCTATCGCGCCATTCAATACAACAGCAAGAAAGAGCACAATTACCTGGAACAAGGCTTTCTGGCCAACAGCTTAGCGCAGGAGCCTTCGGCAGGCCCCAATGAGCGCCTCTATATCACCCAGGCGGTGACAAATGTCACGGACAAGGTGATCTCAGACTTGAGCCAGCAACCACTGGCGCGTTACCAGGCCATACAGGCCAACAGCAAGGCACTGGTCAAGGCCTGTGAAGCCGACGAAAATTATCGCTGTTCGGTGCGCAGCTACCATAATGGCTTGGAATATTACCTGATCAAACAGCTCATCATCCGCGATGTGCGCCTGGTGTATGCACCACCGGCCAGTATCGGGGCCTACGGTGGCGACATAGACAACTACGAATACCCAAGGCACTCGGGTGATTTCAGCTTTCTGCGGGCCTATGTCGGCAAAGACGGTCAACCCGCCGGCTATGCCGCAGATAACGTTCCCTACCAGCCAGAGAGCTATCTGAAAATCAACGCCGACGGAGTCAAGGCAGGTGACGGTATCCTGGTCGCAGGTTACCCCGGCTCGACCAGTCGTTATAGCCTCACCAGCGAACTCAAGTTTGCCAGCGACTGGCTCTACCCGCTCCAAGCCAAACGTTATCGCCAACAAATAGACACAATAACGACCATGGGTGCGGCCGATGCCGATGTTGCCATCAAATATGCCGGCACCCTGGCGTCGATGGCGAACCGGATGAAGAAACTCAATGGTCTGCTCGATGGCTTCAGGGCCACGGACATAGCGGCTATCAAGCAGCAGCGCGAAAATGACTACCAGCAATGGCTGACGCTGGCAGGCGAAGCCAGTCAGGACTCGCTCCCTCGACTGGAAGCCTTGCTCGAACAGGCACATCGACAGCAACGAGCGCACTACTTCTTCGATAATGCCCAATCCAGCACCCTGTTGACCACGGCCAACAGCCTGTACCGCTTGGCGAAAGAACGCCAAAAAGCCGATGCCGAGCGTGAGCCAGGCTACCAGCAGCGAGACATGAAGATGTTTACCGCGCGCCTCAAACGCATAGACACCAGCTTCGATGCCAGTGTCGACAAGGTCCTGTGGCAGCAGGACTTGGAGGCCTACCTGGCCCAGGACAAGAGGGTCGCCGCGCTCGATGAACTGCTTGGCAATCAGAATAAGGCTGCCAGCCTGAGCGACAGGCTCGACGGTCTCTATGCCCTGACCTCACTCACGGACAGGGCTCAGCGTCTTGAATGGATGAATGCCGAGGTCAGCGCCTTCGAGAGCAGCAGCGATCCCTTCATCCGCTTGGCCGTTGCCTTGTACGACACCAACATGGCGCAGGAGCTGGCCGAGAAAACACTCGAAGGTCAACTGTCCATCGCCCGTCCAGAATATATGAAGTCGGTGATTGGCTACTACAAGGCCAAGGGCTGGCCCGTGTACCCGGATGCCAACGGCACCCTGAGGATCACCTATGGTGTGGTCGATGGTTACCAGTCCCGCGATGCCCTCTACAAGCAGCCGTTCACCCGCCTCGAAGGCATAGTGGCGAAACACACAGGAGTTGCGCCTTATGATGCACCTGCTAAACTGCTCGAGGCCATCAAAGCCAAGCGTTATGGCAGCCACAAGGTAGCAGAGGTCTATCGGGACTCACGCGGCTGGCTCTGCCGTCTGCTGTCCTGCGCTCAGGCACACCCCGCCTTCGATTCTGTGCCGGTTAACTTCCTCTCCAGCGCCGATACCACAGGCGGCAACTCGGGTTCACCCGTGCTCAACGGTAAGGGGGAGCTGGTTGGTTTGAACTTCGACTCCACCTATGAGGCCATCACCAAGGACTGGTTCTTTAACCCCGGCATCACCCGCGCCGTGCATGTGGATATCCGCTACATACTCTGGATGATGGAGGAAGTAGATCACGCAGATAATTTGCTAACAGAGTTGGATTTGGTGAGAAACTAGCCCGAAGCAGGAGCTGGCGGGCACCGGCTCCTGTTGTGTCGTTTCAACGCGCAACCGCTCCCAAAGACACACTATAGTTAGCTAACGAAACGCATCCAATCCTTAACAGCACCGAATCTTGGCCGACAGGCATAAAAAAACACCGCCCTGGGGCGGTGTTTTTTTATCAAGCTAAGTTCGATTAAGCTTCTGCAACTACAGACACTTTAACGACAGCTTTAACTTCTGTGTGCAACTGAACTTCAACTTCGAAGTCGCCAGTAGTACGCAGAGCGCCTAATGGTAAACGAACTTCTGATTTAGCCAGTTCAACGCCGGCAGCAGTCACTGCATCGGCGATGTCACGGTTGCCAACTGAACCGAACAGTTTACCTTCATCACCGGCTTTAGAAGCGATAACAACAGCTTCCAGAGCAGACAGTGCTTCGGCACGTTGGTTAGCAGCAGCCAATTCGGCAGCCAGTTTAGCTTCTAACTCGGCGCGACGCGCTTCGAAAACTTTAACGTTTCCTTCGTTAGCAACAACAGCTTTACCTTGTGGCAGCAGGTAGTTACGAGCGTAACCGGCCTTAACTGAAACTTGGTCACCCAGATTACCCAGGTTAGCGATCTTATCAAGCAGAATAACGTTCATTATCAAATCCTCTATATTCGATTAGGAATTAATACTGGCAATTACTGATGTAAATCAGTGTATGGCAGTAGAGAAAGATAACGAGCACGCTTGATTGCACGAGCTAGTTGACGCTGGTATTTAGCACTAGTACCAGTGATACGGCTTGGAACAATTTTGCCACTTTCAGTGATATAGTTCTTCAGAGTTACAATATCTTTGTAATCGATCTCAGTAACACCTTCAGCGGTGAAACGGCAGAACTTGCGACGACGGAAATAACGTGCCATTTTGACAGTCTCCTAAGATTTCAATTCGACATTTTCGGCATGCAGTACCAGACGATTTTGACCATTACGACCCTGTTGTAGTGTCATGAAGCCTTCGACCCGTATCTCCACACCTGCTTTTAATTCATCTGCGACGCTTTCAAAGCGCGGGCCACTCAAGACCACTTGTATCTGGCAGTACACATTTCTGAGCATCTCTGCTTCATAGCGCTGCGATTTGTGTTCCAGCATGATCACACTGTGTGCAATGCCTGCCGGGCTGTTAAAGCATCGGGAACGGGTTATGGTTCCTGATAACACCAAATGATTGGTGGTCACAGATAAACTTACTCAGCGTTTTCTTCAGCGTTTTCTCTAGCGTCATCAAATGATCTTTCGCCAGCTGGGCCACGACGTGAATCGCGCTCATCTTTTGCTTTAGCCATTGGTGATGCTTCGGTGATGGCAGCTTTAGTACGCATAACCATGCTACGCAGAACAGCGTCATTGAAACGGAAAGCTGTTTCTAGCTCGTCAATTGTCTCTGCCGCTGCTTCAACGTTCAACAGAACGTAGTGAGCTTTATGCAGGTCTTGGATTGGGTAAGCCAGTTGACGACGGCCCCAATCTTCCAGGCGGTGGATTGTGCCGTTAGCTGCGGTGATAACACCTGTGTAACGCTCAATCATACCTGGTACTTGTTCACTTTGATCTGGGTGAACCATAAATACGATTTCGTAATGACGCATTTATTGCTCCTTACGGTTAAGTAGCCTCGGTATTGGCTCAGTCAGACCAAATGGAGGCAAGGAACGAAATAAAGTGACTGAATTAGGCGCGTGATAGTACATAAACCCGGCATGAAATTCAAGCAATAACTTTGCTGTCAAAAGCAATCCGGGTATCATGGCGCCTCATCTGGATCCGGGATCTTAAAATAAACTCCGACTAAGAATAAAAAGCATGTTACGAGCCATATGTATCACCAGTCTTCTTTGCCTCGCACTTCCGGCCTTCGCCCTGGTTCCCCCGGATTATCAGGAACCACCGAGTGATTTCACCGCTGAAATAGAGGCAGGATTTCAACTCAACACGGGCAATACCGAGTCCAGCAGCTTCAATGGCAGGACCATGCTGGTGTATGACACCCAAGTCGCCAAACAGGAAGGCACCTTCAAGGCCTACTTCGCCTCCGACTCGGAAAAAACCACTTCAGAGAAGTATAATGTACAGTTGCAGTCCAGCCTGAAACTCGATGGCGGCTACATCTTCGGCCGCGGCGAACTGACTTGGGACCAATTCGGCAGTTACACCCGCATCTACACCTTGTCCAGCGGTTATGGTTTCGATGTTATCAGCAGCGACAAGACCAAGTTCAGCCTCGAAGTCGGCCCGGGTTACCGCTACAACCTGCCTGCCGCCACAGACACGGATCCCGATCCGGCCGCCAATAAGGACCTCATCTTGCGTACCGCGGCCAAGTTTTCCCAGAAGCTGCAGGAATACACCAGCCTCAATGCCGATCTCACCGCCGAAGCGGGTGAGGATAACAGCACCCTGACCCTGGAAATGAACTATAAAAATCTGCTGTTTCAAGACTGGGCATTCAAGATTGGCGTCAACGTCAAATACACCGACGTGGTACCTGAAGACAGCCAACAGACAGATACCATCACCACCTTCAATCTGCTCTATACCTTTCAATAAGAGCCACTGCGACCCATAAAAAACGGGACCGGCTAATGCCGGTCCCGTTTTTTCATTGATGGCGGCCCACTTTCGTCGCCTGCCCTATTCGGTGCAACGCCCGTTACCCCAGGCGCTGGCGCACAGCCTCGAACAAGCACACGCCGGTGGCTACCGACACGTTGAGGCTGGAAACACTGCCCGCCATGGGGATGGAGACCAAGGTATCACAGCCCTCACGGGTCAGGCGGCGCAGGCCCTTGTCTTCGGCGCCCATGGCGATGGCCAGCGGTCCCTTGAGCTCGGCCTGATACAATTCGCAATCTGCTTCGCCCGCGGTACCTATGATCCATATGCCCTTGTCCTGCAGATGGCGCATGGTACGAGCAAGATTGGTTACCTGAAATAAAGGCACAGTCTCGGCGGCGCCGCAGGCCACCTTGCTGACGGTGGAGGTCAACCCGACCGAGTTGTCTTTGGGTACTATGATACCCTGCACGCCGGCGGCGTCGGCATTGCGCAGACAGGCCCCCAGGTTATGGGGATCTGTGACCCCATCCAAGATCAGCAGGAAAGGCACCTCGGTGATGGCCAGCAATTCATCCAGATCCGCCTCGTTCAAGACCTTAGCGGCCTTAACCCGTGCGACTATCCCCTGGTGTTGGCTGCTCTGGGCCTTATCGTCCAGCACTTTGCGGGACGCCAGTTGCACAGTCACGCCGAAGGCCTCGGCCCTGGCGACCAGGGGCTGCAAACGCTCATCGTCGCGCCCCTGCAGCAACCAAAGCTCGATGATCCGCTCCGGGCTGGTGCTCAACAGGGCTTCGAAGGCATGGATCCCAAAAATCATATCTTGTTTTTTCATTTACTTCTTTCTCGTGCGCCGCTTGGCGGTCTTTGGCTTCTGGTTCTGGGCCGTGTCTTCAGTGGTCGCCTTGGTCTTTGGCTTATCGCCGGCATGCCCCTTGGGCTTGCGCTCCCCGGCCTTGGCCCTGCCGCCTGCGAGTTTGGCACCTTCACGATTGACACGCTCCCTGGCGGTCAAGGGCTTTTTGCCGCCGGCTTTACGCCGCCCCTTGGCTTCATCACCCAGCATGATGAGATCTATCTGCCTGTCGTCCAGGTTCACCGCGGCCACCTTCACCATCACGGGATCACCCAGCTGATACACCTTCCTGCTGTTCTCACCTATCAGGCGTTGGCGCATGGGATCGAATTGGAAATAGTCACTGCCCAGGCTGGAGATATGCACCAGGCCGTCGATGAACAGGTCGTTGAGGCGCACAAACAGGCCAAAGCTGGTGACCGAGGCGATCACGGCCTCGAAGCTGTCGCCGACATGATCTTGCATGAACTCACACTTGAGCCAGTCGCTGACATCGCGGGTCGCCTCATCGGCACGCCGCTCCGTGTTGGAACACTCTTCACCGAGTGCATCCAACTCATCGAGCTGATAATGATAGCCGCCATCCTGAGTCCACTTGGCGGAACTCGTGTCTTGCTCTCTCTTCAGCAGGTAACGCATCACCTTAGCCGCCGACTCGCCGACACTCGATTGCTGCTTCTTGGTGAGTAGATAACGTATCACCCTATGCAACACCAGATCCGGGTAGCGGCGAATGGGCGAGGTAAAATGCGCATACTCCTCCAACGCCAGACCGAAATGGCCCTCGTTATCGGGCGTGTATACCGCTTGGCGCATGGAGCGCAGCAACATGACCTGGATGAGTTCCGCATCTGGCCTGTCGGCAATTTTCAGCATCAGGTTCTGGTAATCCGCCGGGGTCGGCTCCAGGCCACCGTCCATGCTCAGGCCACGTTCGGCCAGGAATTCTTTGAAATTCGCCAGCTTCTGTTCCGATGGCGCATCATGTACCCGGAACAAGACTTCGCCCTTGTGCTTCTTGACGAATTTAGCGGCCGAGACGTTGGCCAAGATCATGCATTCTTCGATGATCTTATGGGCCTGATTGCGCGCCCGTGGCACTATCCTGTCTATCTTGCGCTGCTCATTGAAAATGAACTGGGTCTCAACCGTTTCGAAGGCGATCGCCCCCCGCTGTGCCCGCTGCTCATCCAATGCCAGATACAGAGATTGCAAACATTGCAGGTGCGGGAATAAGCTCTCATGCTCAGGCGCTATCGGGCCGCCTTCCAGCATGGCCGCAACCTGGGTATAGGTGAAACGGGCATGGGAGTTCATCAACGCCGGATAGAACTTATAGCCAGAGAGCTTACCTTTAGCCGAGACAGTCATCTCGGCCACCATGCAGAGACGATCCACATGGGGGTTCAGTGAACACAGGCCGTTGGAGAGCTTCTCCGGCAGCATGGGGATCACCTGGGATGGAAAATACACAGAGTTGCCGCGAGCACGGGCTTCGGTATCCAGCGCCGAGTCGGTGCGCACATAATGACTGACATCGGCGATCGCCACCCATAGGCGCCAGCCACCGCCGGTCTTCTTCTCGGCATATACGGCATCGTCGAAGTCCCGCGCATCTTCGCCGTCTATGGTCACCAGCGGCAGTTGACGCAAGTCGATGCGACCGGCTTTATCCGCTTCCGTCACTTCATCGGGAATGCGGCGCAGCTTCTTCTCTATCACGGGTGACCAGGTATGAGGCAGATCATAGTTGCGCAGGGCGATTTCGATTTCCATGCCCGGCGCCATCTGCTGTCCCAACACTTCGGTGATCTTACCCGCAGCCTTGACGAAACGGCCGGGCCGGCGGGTCAGTTCGACCACCACCACATCGCCGTGACGGGCACCGTTCTTATCTTCACCGGCGATGAGGATTTCCTGGGTGATACGCTTGTCATCGGCGACGACGAAGGCCATGCCCGAGTCCACATGATAACGTCCAACCAGAGCGGCACTGCGAGGTTCAATCAAACGTACCAGGCGAGCCTCGCCGCGGCCACGGCGATCGACACCGGCCTTCTGCGCCAGCACCTTGTCGCCGTGAAAATACATCTGCATATCGCGGTTGGAAATATAGAGATCATCCCCGCCCTCGTCCGGCTTGAAGAAACCGAAGCCATCCCTGTGACCTATCACAGTACCGCTGAGCAGATCCATGCGTTCGGGCAGGCCATAGCTCTGGCCACGGGTAAACACCAACTCACCATCACGCTCCATGGCACGCAAACGGCGACGCAGGGCTTCGAGCTGATCTTCCTCGGTGATCTGCAGGGCGACGGCTATGTTGTCACGGGTGATAGGGGATTTCTGGGAGCGCAAGTAGTCGAGAATATACTCACGGCTTGGGATGGGTTTGTCGTATTTATCCTGTTCACGCTCAAAATGAGGGTCTTTGATCATTCAATATCCAAATATGTTGTCTTCGCTCTGGCGAAGTCTGTTAGCGGGGACGCAGATGCTCCTGCTGAGCCCGCTCCACTGCACTGGCAGGCATTCTCTTGGCTAACACCTGCAATAATTTCAATGCTTTCTCTTTCGTCGCGTCATCACTGAAAACATCGTTATACAACCAATGATAACCCAATTCGTAATCTCTTGGGCTGCCATGTCCCTGGCCGAACAAGCCGACCAGCATGAGCCTTGCCGGTAAGTCACCGTTGGCTGCCGCGGGCAATACATAATGTACCGCCTTTTCCTTATCCTGGATCACGAACTTACCGTCGCGGTAATATTCGGCAATCCGCACCATGGCTTCGCTACTGCCCTGCTCGGCCGCATCGCGCAACAGGGAAATACCCCTGGGCGGATTGGCCTTCACACAGATGCCAAAATTAAGCATTTCCCCCCAAAGGTATTGATACAGCGGCTGTTTCAACACTTCTGCCCTGGCTTCAATATCTTGCAACAGCTGACAATCGTCTTTCTTCACCTTGGTTAAATACTGCTTGCTGCGGATCAGCTCCAGCAACTGCTCCTGGCTGTAAACATCCACTGCCTGGGGCTCGGCTCGGCTGATTGACGCTGAAACTAACAACAATATGAGTGACACAATACGCAGCATAACGGCTCTCGATGACGATGGGGTTACTCTATGCATCGGCAGTATAACTCATTTCTTGAGCCATGACTGAATTTCAAGCACCGGCAACCCGGGTAAAGCACAGGCAAGAAAAAGGCCGCTACTGCGGCCTTTATGACTGAACCTGTGGATCAGTTGAACGGATTCACCAAGATCATGGTTTCATTTCTATCAGGACCGGTAGAGATGATGTCGACAGGCGTCTCCAAAATCTCTTCGATGCGCTTGATATAATTGAGCGCCGCCTGTGGCAGTTGCTCAATCGAAGTCGCACCGAATGTCGACTCGCTCCAGCCTGGCATGGTTTCATAAACCGGGGTCACCAGTTCATAACCTTCGGCTGCCAATGGGGTCACGGTCGCAATAGAACCGTCTGGATTTTGATAACCCACACAGATCTTCACTTCTTCCAGACCATCGAGCACATCCAGCTTAGTCAGACAGAAACCGCTGACGCTGTTGATCTGTACTGCGCGGCGCATGGCCACGGCATCCAACCAACCAGGACGGCGTTTACGACCCGTAGTGGCACCAAATTCATGACCCTTAGTCCCTAAGTAGTCACCGATTTCATTGCGCAATTCCGTCGGGAAGGGACCCGCACCCACACGCGTGGTGTACGCCTTCATGATACCCAGGACATAATCCAGGTGACGGGGGCCGAAGCCACTGCCCGTCGCCACACCACCTGCGGTAGTGTTCGACGAAGTCACAAATGGATAAGTACCGTGGTCGATATCCAGCAGTGTGCCTTGGGCGCCTTCGAACAGTATGGGTTCACCGGCTTTACGCGCAGTGTCCAACAGTTCGGTGACATCGGTACACATGGATTTCAGGTAATCGGCGATAGCCAATGCATCGGCCAGAGTCTGCTCGTAATCGACGGCTTCGACATCGTAATACTCTGTCAGCATGAAGTTGTGATACTGCATCACTTCCTTCAGCTTCTCGGCGAACAGTTCAGCATTGAACAGATCACCGACACGCAGACCACGACGAGAAATCTTATCTTCATAGGCAGGACCTATACCGCGTCCTGTCGTACCAATAGCGTTATTACCGCGCGCTTTTTCACGGGCGAGGTCTAGTGCACAATGGAAAGGCAGGATCAGTGGGCACGCTTCAGAGATCAGCAGACGCTCCTCAACGGGAACCCCACGATCTTTGAGCATGTTGATCTCTTTGAGCAGCGCATCGGGTGCAAGCACCACGCCATTACCGATAATGCACTTAACATTATCACGCAATATGCCTGACGGGATCAGATGAAGAACGGTTTTATCACCATCGATAACCAGAGTATGACCAGCGTTGTGGCCGCCCTGATAACGAACTACATATTTTGCCTGTTCTGTTAGAAGGTCGACAATCTTACCTTTTCCTTCGTCACCCCATTGGGTGCCGAGAACAACTACGTTTTTGCCCATTGTTTGCTGCAAGGTTGCGGTTAAAAAAGAATTTTAACAGATTTTAGGGGGCAGAAGGCAAGTCATTTATGAAAAAATAATCAGCAACACCAGGCCGGCGGTGACGAGTGAACCGCCTAAACGCCTGAGAACACTTTGATTTTGTGCCGAAATCTCAGCCAAATATTGGCGCCATTTTTTCGGAAAACACAATGGCCCTATGCCCTCGAATATCAGCATAAGACCCAGCGCGAGCATCATGAGTTGCAAAGACATAAGGGGGATTTCGTATGATAATGACAGACATAAGCTTATTGTGTCAGTTATTGCCACTAAAATACAAATAAGCTGACAGTAGGCAATAAAAAACCCAGCATAAGCTGGGTTTTTTGAGATTCTGAAAACGAATTAACGCTTAGAGAATTGTGGCTTACGACGTGCTTTACGCAGACCCACTTTCTTACGCTCAACTTTACGAGCATCACGGGTAACGAAACCAGCGGCGCGCAGAGATGGACGCAGAGCTTCATCCAGTTGCATCAGAGCACGGGTGATACCGTGACGGATGGCGCCTGCTTGGCCAGTGGTACCACCGCCCTTAACAGTTACATAGATGTCCAGCTTGTCAGTCATTTCAACCAACTCCAATGGTTGACGAACAACCATACGAGCAGTTTCACGACCAAAATACTGATCCAGAGGGCGTTGATTTACAACGATGTTGCCACTACCTACTTTAGCGAATACGCGAGCAGTAGAAGTTTTTCGACGGCCAGTGCCGTAGTACTGAGTTGCAGCCATTTGCTTAATCCCGTTTAGATATCAAGAACTTGAGGTTGTTGTGCAGTGTGGTTATGTTCTGCGCCAGCGTAAACTTTCAGTTTACGGAACATGGCACGGCCCAGAGGACCTTTTGGTAACATACCCTTGACTGCTTTCTCGATGATCATTTCTGGCTTCTGCGCTTGCAGCTTCTCGAAGCTGATTTGCTTAATGCCACCAGGGAAGCCTGAGTGCGAGTAGTACGTCTTGCCTTTCGCTTTGTTACCAGTCACAGTCACTTTATCAGCGTTAACAACGATGATGTAATCACCTGTGTCTACGTGTGGTGTGTATTCTGGCTTGTGCTTACCGCGTAAACGGCTAGCAATTTCAGTAGCGATACGACCTAAAGTTTTGCCGTCTGCGTCAACGACATACCAGTCACGAGTTACAGTTTCTGGTGTAGCAGTAAAAGTCTTCATTATTACAAAAACCCAAAGTTAATTTCTGTCTCACATGCTGTCTGCATTTGCGAACAACACAAAATTGCCTATCCTGGTGCCCCTTCGAGCAAGGAATTTGGCTTACAACTTCCGCCCAATTGGCGGAGTAACGTGGGCAGGTGGCGGATTATAGACAAAGCTGAGTTAAAAATCACCTGATATTTTAATGAAAATCATAAAAAACCACTCAACTTGGCTGCCCCGCCGCCCACGCTTTCCCGGCAGAGTGCCGCAGCACTTTTTCCCCCTGAACCTCGCCTCAGGGCAGATGTTCCAGGGCCAAATAATCATGGGATTGCATCTCGACCAAGCGGGAGCGACAACGCCTGAATTCAAAACTCAACTGCCCCTCGGTATAGATATGTTCCAGCAACACGGCGGCGGACATAATCAGCTTCACCTGACGCTCGTAAAATTCATCGACCATGGCCAGAAAACGGCGGGCGATATCATCGCCGGTTTGCTGGGCGCCCATCTGCTCTACCCCACTGATCAAGACGGTATGATACTGGCACGCCAACTCCATATAATCCCGTTGGCTGCGCGGACCATCGCATAGGGCGCGAAAATCGACCAGCAACACCCCCTGCGCCTGCTTGCGGATAGGGATCTCCCTGCCGTCTATCTCTATGGGCGCAGCCGATACTTCAGACTCGGGCGCCAATTGCCCAAAGTATCGCAGCAAGTTGGTTTCGGCCGCTTGGTCCAGCGGGTAATGATAGATCTCTGCCTGCTCCAGGGTGCGCAAGCGATAATCTATCCCTGAATCCACATTCAACACCTGACAATGCTTATTGATCAGGGCGATGGCGGGCAAGAAACGCGCCCGTTGCAGACCGTTTTTATAGAGATCATCGGGAATGATATTGGAGGTCGCCACCAAGACAACCCCTTCCTTGAACAGAGCCTGGAATAGCGTGCCCAGCAGCATGGCATCGGTAATGTCGGAAACGAAGAATTCATCGAAACAGATGATCTGATACTGCCCCGCCATCTTCTTGGCGATTATCAACAAAGGATCTTGTACCCCGGGCAGCTCTCCCAATTCATGATGCAGCTGGTGCATGAAGCGATGAAAATGCGCCCTGAGCTTCCTGGTTCCGGGTAAGGCGTCAAAGAAGGTATCCATCAGGTAGGTCTTGCCGCGGCCGACGCCACCCCATAGATACAAACCCTGAACCTGGTGTGACTGAGATTGAGCGCCGAATGCGCCCAACAACTTACCCCATGCCGATCTGGGTTGATTTGCCTTAATCAGATCCTCATATACCCTTTGTAATGCCTTCACGGCATTTTCCTGGGCAGAGTCGTGCGAGAAACCTTCCCGGGTAAGATCTTTTTGATAATGTTGCCAAGGGCTTAACTGCGACACTCGAATATTCTCTTCTCTGCTGAACTTGCGCGGCGCAATAGTACCATGCCAGCCAGCTGCAAGGTATATGTGAGCCGGCCGAGTTTGCCTTGGCAGCCGGGATGGCGTCGGTGACAGCGGGAGATGAAGGCCTAGCTTATCGACGAACTCGACCAGGAAATGCCGGACAATTTAAAATTAACCTTTGTTAATCAAGAGAACTTTTCTAAACAACCCAGAGTCGGAGTCAATATCAGGGCAATGGCGCCCCTAACAATAGCGACTTGACTCTCGCCGGTTCAGACAGCAAGACAGGGTCTAGATTATTACTTACACCTTTGGAGCATTGAATAGATGAAGACAAAATTATCTGTACTTTCAGCCGCAATTCTAGGCGTCAGCCTGAGTCTGATGCCTGCCATCTCCCAGGCCGCCATCCCCATGACGGTTGAGGGCCAAATGTTACCCAGCCTGGCGCCCATGCTCGAGCGCACCACGCCGGCTGTCGTCTCAGTGGCCGTGTCCGGCACCCATGTGTCCAAGCAAAGGATCCCGGATGTATTCCGCTACTTCTTCGGCCCCAACGCCCCCCAGGAGCAAGTGCAGGAAAGGCCGTTTCGCGGCCTGGGCTCAGGGGTGATCATAGATGCCGACAAGGGCTATATAGTCACCAACAACCATGTGATCGACGGTGCAGATGAAATCAAGATAGGCTTGCACGATGGCCGCGAAGTCAAAGCCAAGCTGATCGGCACAGATGCCGAATCGGATATCGCCCTGTTGCAAATTGAGGCCAAGAACCTCACCGCCATCCGGACCTCGGATTCGGACAGCCTGCGGGTGGGTGACTTCGCCGTTGCCATAGGCAACCCCTTCGGCCTAGGGCAAACAGTCACCTCAGGCATAGTCAGCGCCCTGGGGCGCAGCGGTCTGGGGATTGAAATGCTGGAGAACTTCATTCAGACGGATGCGGCCATCAACAGCGGCAACTCAGGCGGTGCCCTGGTTAATCTCAATGGCGAGCTGATCGGCATCAACACTGCCATAGTGGCGCCCGGCGGCGGCAATGTCGGCATAGGCTTCGCCATTCCGGCGAACATGGTCCATAACCTGGTCAAACAGCTGATAGAACACGGTGAAGTCAGGCGCGGGGTATTGGGGGTCACAGGGCAAGATCTGACCAGCGAGCTGGCCGAGGGCTTCGGACTGGATACCCAACATGGCGGCTTCGTCAACGAAGTCATGCCGGGCAGTGCCGCCGACAAGGCAGGCATCAAGGGTGGCGACATTATCGTCAGCGTCAATGGCCGCAAGATTAAGACCTTCCAGGAGCTGCGCGCCAAGGTCGCGACCATGGGCGCCGGGGCTAGACTCGAACTTGGACTCATACGCGATGGCGATGAGAAAACCGTCAAGGTCACACTGGGAGAAGCCAGTCAAACGAGCGAGACCGCAGCAGGTGTGATTCATCCCATGCTGCAAGGCGCCACACTGGAAAACGTCAACAACGGGGTAGAAATCACGGATGTGGCCCAAGGCTCACCGGCCGCCTTGAGCGGATTGCAGAAGGGGGATCTCATAGTCGGGGTCAACCGTACCAAGATTAAAGATCTCAAGTCACTGAAAGCTGAGCTGAAAGATCAGGAGGGTGCCGTCGCCCTCAAACTCATCAGAGGCAAGAGCCAACTCTACCTGGTATTGCGTTAAGGCGACAGATTGACGGCCGGTGCGCTATGCCGGCCAAGGCGGGGCACAGGTAGCTTATGCCTACCTGTGCTTCTTATTGTTAAACATGTTAATCTACATCACCTTTTTTGATTTGAGCCGACCGCAAAGCCCCCCTATGAATATCAAGAATACTCTGCACTACCTAGGTAAAGCGGTCTTATTTGGCCTGATCATGGCGGCCATCTTTTTGCTGGCAACCTCCCTGTTCAACGGCGGTAATGGCAACCACGGCTTGCTGCAGCCCGCATCTCACGACGGCAGCGAGCTGTCATTCGCCAAGGCCGTTCGCCGGGCGGCCCCTGCCGTGGTCAATATCTACAGCCTGAGCATAGATCAAAACCGACCGCTCAATTCCAGTTCGCTCCAGGGGCTGGGCTCCGGCGTCATCATGAGCAAGGAAGGCTACATACTCACCAATTACCACGTCATCAAACAAGCGGATGAGATAGTGGTCGCGCTGCAGGACGGACGTAAATTTACCTCGGAAGTCATAGGCTCAGATCCCGAGACAGATCTGGCGGTGCTCAAGATTGAGGGCGATAACCTGCCCATAGTGCCAATCAACCTGGATATTCCGGTTCAGGTGGGTGATGTGGTCCTCGCCATAGGCAATCCCTACAATCTGGGACAGACCATCACCCAGGGGATCATCAGCGCCACCGGCCGTAACGGTCTGAGCACAGGCTACCTGGATTTCCTGCAAACGGATGCCGCCATCAACGCGGGCAATTCGGGGGGCGCCCTGATAGACACCCGCGGCGAGTTGATAGGCATCAATACCGCCGCCTTCCAGATAGGCGGTGAAGGCGGCGGTCACGGCATCAACTTTGCCATTCCGATCAAGCTGGCTCACAGCATAATGGATAAACTCATCCAACACGGCCGGGTCATTCGCGGTGCCTTGGGGATATCGGGTGAGGCCCTGAGCCCTGTGGTCGCGCAGATCCTCAACCTGCCGGATACCAAGGGGGTGTTGATCACGGGTATCGACGCCACAGGACCGGCAGCCAAGGCCCAGCTGATGCCCAAAGATGTGATCATCAAATACGAAGGCGAAGAAGTTCCCGGAGTCGAAATGTTGATGGACAGGATAGCCGAGACCATGCCGGGCAAGAAGGTGATGATGACGATAATACGCCAGGGCAAGCCCCAGGAGATCCCCGTGGTGATCGGCGAGAAACCCGTATCGAACGGCTAATAAGCCAGAGCACTCGCCGGTAGCAGACACAAAAAAGCCACCCTGGGGTGGCTTTTTGCTCGCTACCAGGTATGACTACTTGATCCTGACGACCTGGGCACCCAGCCCCTGAAACTTGGCTTCGATATGCTCATAACCGCGATCCAGATGATAGATGCGATCCACGGTAGTAGTGCCATCGGCGACCAAGCCTGCGATCACCAGGCTGGCCGATGCCCGCAGATCCGTCGCCATCACCTGAGCGCCCTTCAGCTTCTCTATGCCGTGAATGATGCAGGTATTGCCTTCCAGCTCCATGTTCGCTCCCATGCGTATCAGTTCGGGCACGTGCATGAAACGGTTTTCGAAGATGGTCTCGGTAATGGTCGCATTCCCTTCGGCGAGCACATTGAGCACGCAGAACTGGGCCTGCATGTCGGTCGGGAAGCCTGGGTAAGGCGCCGTCTTGATGTTGACGGCCTTGGGGCGCTTGCCTTGCATATCCAGCTCGATCCAATCCTTGCCTGTGGTGATAGCTGCGCCGGCGTCTTCGAGCTTGGCCAGTACAGACTCCAGGGACGCAGGATCTGCATCCAGACAACGAATGCGGCCGCGGGTGACTGCGGCGGCGACCAGGAAGGAGCCGGTTTCGATGCGATCCGGCATCACCCGGTAGTGGCAGCCCTGCAGGCGTTCAACCCCCTGGATACGCAGGGTCGCACTACCCACACCGCTAATTTTAGCGCCCATGGCGATGAGGCAATTGGCCAAGTCTATGACTTCGGGTTCACGGGCGGCGTTCTCTATCACTGTCTCGCCGTCGGCCAAAGCCGCCGCCATCAGCAGGTTTTCCGTGGCACCGACACTGATCATATCCATGAAGATATGTGCGCCTTTGAGGCGACCATCGACCCTGGCCTTGATATAACCTTCCTCGACCTCGATCTTGGCGCCCATCTGTTCCAGGCCATGCAGATGCAGGTTCACCGGACGGGCACCTATGGCACAGCCGCCGGGCAGAGACACGTCGGCGGTGCCGAAGCGCGCCAACAGGGGCCCAAGGATCAGGATAGAGGCCCTCATGGTCTTAACCAAGTCATAGGGGGCGCAGAATTCATTGAGGTTTTCGGTCGAGATGCGTATCTGCCCCTGGCCCAGGTCAGTCACCTCGGCCCCCAAACAACGCAGCAACTCGCAGCTGGTGTTCACGTCGCGCAGCGAGGGGACGTTGGAGACCAGGAAGTCACCTTCGGCCAACACCCCGGCCATGAGTATGGGTAAGGCGGCATTCTTGGCGCCGGAAATAACGACATCGCCGCTCAAGGCGCCGCTGGCCTGAATCTTTAATTTATCCACTGTTATCCTCTACCCTGGCATGTTGAACAGTTTTTCACGTTTCCATTGCGTCGGCGTAAAAGTTTTAATAGTCAATGCGTGTAATTCACCGCTGGCGATCTGCTCGCTCAGTGGCCCATAGATGGCCTGTTGTTGCTTCACCCGACTCATGCCATCGAAGCATTCGCCGACGGCAATGACCTTATAATGGCTGCCATCCGAGCTGACATGAACTTCTTCGAGTCCGAGTGCCGCTGTGAGTATTTCTTCTATCAATGTGCAATCCATGAAATCTTTACCTTAGTTTTCAATTAGCTTCTTCGCTGAAGAAGGCTGCTAAGTTATATAATGCGATGAGCTTTTTCAGCTGGGGCGACGGCGCCATCAGTCTCAGGTGTTGCGTCCTGCCCTGTCGGGACAGGTTAATGAGGAACGCAATACCCGCGCTGTCACTGTATTCGAGTGCCGACAACTCCAGCTCCCTTGTCTGAGGCCCCAGCAATGCGTCCTTCTGTGTCCAGAGGCTACTCACATCTGTCTGAGTCAGACGCCCCTTGACCAGGCATTGTTCGCCCTGTTGCACAAACTCTACCACTATTTTGCCGTCCTCTGCTGTTGACTCGCCTTGGTCACATGCGCCTTGGTGCGCTCATTGAGCATGTCGATCACTGCCTCTATGCCTTGCTGGCGCACCAGATTGGACACCTCAGACTGCTTGGATGCCAGCAGGCTGACGCCTTCGGCCACCAAGTCGAACGCCTTCCAGCTGTTGTCCTTAAGGCGACGCACCTTAAACTGCAGCTTAATGGGAGGGCGTCCCGCTTCTATGATCTGCACGTTAACATCGACCATCTTTTCCTTGCTGAAATCGATAGCCGGCGAAAACTCCACCTTTTGATCTGTGTACTCGGTAAAGGCCTGGGCATAGGTAGCGACTAAATAACCTTCGAAGGCCTGCACGAAACGCTCACGCTGATCGGCAGTGGTATCACGCAGATACTGGCCCAACACCTTGTAAGAGGCGTATTTGGAGTCGATATAAGGCATCAGTTCTTCACGGACTATGATTTTCAGGTGATCCATGTCCTTATCTATGATGGCCTTGTCCTGGTGAAAACGATCGAAGGTCTTGTTGGCCACGGCTTTCACCATGGCATAGGGATCCATGGTATTAATGTTGTCATCTGCGGCCTGGGCCAGCCCAAAACCACCGAATAGCATCAAGGCACAACAAAAACGGGATATTGCTCGCAACATAAGTGTGACTCCTATTTATCCTTGGATGACATGCTGTACAAGAACTGACCTATCAGCTCTTCCAGCACCAATGCCGAACGTGTGTCATCTATTTTATCGCCATCGCCGAGCATGGCGACATCCTCATCGACAAAACCCGGCGTCAATCCCAGGAACTGCTCTCCCAGGAGACCAGAGGTCAGGATGGCCAGGCTGCTGGTTTCGGGAAACTGATTGTAACGTTTGTCCATGGTCAGGGTCACCACGGGCACCAGCTTCACGGGATCCAATTCTATGGCGCTGACCCGGCCAACCACCACACCACCGACTTTGACCGGAGAGCGCACCTTGAGGCCGCCAATGTTACTGAAGCTGGCCTGCAAGCTATAGTTGCTTTTTCCCGAATTAACTTCGACATTGGCGACGTTAAATACCAGTATCAGGAAGGCGGCCAGGCCACTTAACAGGAACAGGCCGACCAATAACTCAATTTTCCGTGTTGACATACTCTTTTACCACCTTGTGTAGAATCCGTATTACGCAAATTTGTTGCCGTTTGGCAGCGCTAGCGGCCAAACATCATAGTCGTGAGCAAGAAATCCAGTGCCAATACCGCCAGGCTCGACTGCACCACGGTTTGCGTGGTCGCACGGCTGAGGCCTTCCGGATTTGGGGTCACCTGATAGCCCCTGTATAAGGCGATCCAGGTGATCACCACGGCAAACACCAGGCTCTTGATCAGGCAATTGACTATATCTTCACGCCACTCGACCGAAGCCTGCAGAATCGACCAGAAGGCACCGCTGTCTATGCCCTTCCACTCGACCCCGACCAGGTGACCACCGTATATGCCTATGGCGGAAAACATCAGCGCCAGCAAGGGCATGCTGATCACCCCGGCCCAAAAGCGCGGTGCTATCACCTGCCTGAGGGGATCTATCGCCATCATCTCCAGGCTGGACAGCTGCTCTGTGCTCTTCATCAGGCCGATCTCGGCCGTCAGCGCCGAACCGGCCCGGCCGGCAAACAGCAACGCAGTCACCACTGGCCCCAACTCCCGCAACAGGCTCAAAGCCACCATGGGGCCCAGGCTCTCTTCCGTGCCGAAACCCACGAGTATGTTATAGCCCTGCAGCGCCAGTACCAGACCGATGAAGAGTCCTGAGACCAGGATGATCACCATAGACTGAACGCCGACCACATAAATCTGCCGCACCAGCAGAGGAAGCCCCTTGGCAATCCGTGGCTTCTGAAAGATGGCGCCCCACAACATGAGACCCGCCTGGCCGAAGCCCAGCATCATCTCTATGGCGTTGCGACCCATCGCGGCAATAGTGTTAATCAAGCCCACGGGCCAACTCCTTCTGATAATCCTCGGCCGGATAATGGAAGGGCACAGGACCGTCCGGCGCCCCCTGAATAAATTGTTTCAACTGCGGATTGTCGAGCGCTTGCAGCTGTGCCGGTGTGCCATGGGCTATCACCTTTTTGTCTGCAACCACATAGACATAATCCGCTATGCTCAACACCTCGTGCACATCGTGGGAGACCACCACGGAAGTGAGGTTGAGGGCATCGGACAGCTCGCGTATCAGCTTGACCAACACCCCCATGGAAATAGGATCCTGGCCGGCGAAGGGCTCGTCATACATTACCATCTCGGGTTCGAGCGCCATCGCACGCGCCAATGCCGCCCGGCGTTGCATACCACCTGATAACTCATTGGGCATCAGGTTGGCGGCGCCACGCAGCCCGACCGCCTCGAGCTTCATCAGTACTATGGCGCGTATGATGGCCTCGGGCAGCCCAGAATGTTCACGCAGCGCGAAGGCGACATTGTCGAACACATTGATATCGGTGAACAGGGCGCCACTCTGAAACAACATGCTCATGCGTTTACGCAGCTCGAACAGTTCACTGCGGCTGGCGCGGTGCACATCATGGCCATCAAACAGCACCTGACCGTGATCCGGCTGCAACTGCCCGCCGATGAGCTTGAGCAAGGTGGTCTTCCCTATGCCACTCGGCCCCATGATGGCCGTCACTTTCCCCCTGGGGATAGACAGGCTGATGTCTTCATAGATGACACGATTGCCACGACTAAAACCGAGATGACGGATTTCAACCAAGGGAGATAGATCTTGAGTCATGCGTGATTCCGGAGATGAAAGAAGAGATAACCGCCTTCCTGGCGAGGTCTCGAAGAGCTGCAAATTGTACGTAATTGTCCTTTAACCTACAACCGAATCGCGACTATCGAGTCAGGATACTTTCAATTTGAGTTAAATCCAGCGAAAATGCGGGGTAATATCCCTCTCGATTGTTATCAAATGTTATTTAATGTTTTTTTACTTGTTGCTGGCTTAGTCGTATTGATCTGGAGCGCAGATAAATTTGTCTACGGCGCCGCCGCCTTCGCCCGCAATTTGGGGCTGCCGCCCATGCTCATAGGCCTGACTGTCGTCGCCATGGGCAGCTCGGCACCCGAGATGTTTGTCGCCGCCACCGCCTCGATGGAAGGCATGACAGACACGGCCATAGGCAATGTGTTGGGTTCCAACATAGCCAATGTGGCATTGATCCTGGGATTGACCTCATTGCTCGGCGCCATCGCCGTCAGCTCACAGACCCTCAAGCGGGAGATCCCCATGATGCTGGCCGCCACGGCGCTTGCCGGTTATCTGCTGCATGATGGCATGCTGACCCGTCTCGACGGTGTCATACTCTTGGGACTGTTCCTGGTGCTGATGTCTTACCTCATCTGGCATGCCCTGACCAACAAGCAACAAGATCCCCTCGACGCCGAGGCGGATGCCGAAATTCCCAAAGACGTGCCGACCCCCAGGGCCCTCTTCTGGCTGGTGCTGGGCATCGTACTCTTGCCCCTGGCGGCGGACCTCATGGTCGATGGCGCTGTCGGTATCGCCAAGGCGTTCCATCTTTCCGAGCTGGTGATAGGCCTGACCATCATAGCCATAGGCACCAGCCTGCCCGAACTCGCCGCCTGCATCGCCGGGGTGCTGAAAAAAGAAGATGACCTGGTGATAGGGAATATTGTAGGGTCGAACCTATTCAATATCCTGGCCGTGCTCGCAGTCCCGGGACTGATAGCCCCGGGAGAGATAGATGCCATGGCCAGCGGCCGGGACTTTTACATGGTGATGGCCACCAGTGTCGCCCTCGCCGTCTTGGTGTTATTCGGCGGTCGCACCCGGGAATTGAAACCCTGGCACGGGGTGGTATTAGTCAGCTGCTTCATCGCTTATCAGTTTATCCTGTTTCAATCCCATTGATTGAGCGATACAGCGGCATAGAAGAAAAGAGAAACAGACATGCTAGATAAAAGCCAATTGCGCCGGTGGGGCTGCAGCGTTATCGATATCGAGAAGGCGGCACTGGACAATCTGTATCAATACGTCGATTCGGACGAGTTTGCCCAGGCCTGCGAGTTGATCCTCAATTGCAGCGGCAAGGTCATAGTCATGGGCATGGGTAAGTCGGGTCATATAGGCAATAAAATCTCCGCCACCTTCGCCAGCACAGGCACCCCCGCCTTCTTCGTCCATCCGGGTGAGGCCAGCCACGGCGATCTCGGAGTATTGGCGGAGAACGACATCATCCTGGCCATTTCCAATTCGGGGGAATCGAGCGAGATCCTGACCCTGATGCCGGTTATCCAGCGCATGGGCATTCCCATGATAGCGGTCACGGGCAAACCCGACTCCAACATGGCCCGCCTGAGCCAGGTGCACCTCTGCATTGCGGTCGAGGAAGAAGCCTGCCCGCTCGGCTTGGCACCGACCTCGAGCACCACGGCCACTCTGGTCATGGGCGATGCACTGGCGGTCGCCCTGCTGCAAGCCAAAGGCTTCACCCGCGACGACTTTGCCCTGTCGCATCCGGGCGGCGCCCTTGGACGCAAATTGCTGCTCAAGGTCAGCAATGTCATGCATCAGGGCGACGCCCTGCCCCTGGTGCCCCACGACATCTGCATCACCGAAGCCCTGTACGAAATCTCCAAGAAAGGCTTGGGCATGACGGCGATTGTCGACGACAAGCAGGCGCTGGTCGGCATCTTCACCGACGGCGACCTGCGCCGGGTGATAGATGCGGAAGTCAACCTGCGCACCACCCCCATTGCCAAGGTGATGACCCGTAATTGTGTCACCATCACGGAGAATGTGCTGGCGGCCCAGGCGCTGCTGCTAATGGAAGAAAAAAACATCAACGGCCTGATAGTGATCGATGCCAACCAACGCCCCATAGGCGCCCTCAATATGCTCGACATGGTCAAGGCGGGAGTGATTTAACATGGAACAACAAGGCTTTTACGGTCCCATCAGTAGCGACGTCTGGCAGCGGGCCCAGAAGATCAAGCTGCTCATCTGCGATGTCGATGGGGTATTTTCCGATGGCCGCATCTACATGAGCAACAACGGGGAAGAGCTCAAGGCTTTCCACACCCGCGACGGTTACGGGGTGCGCTCACTCCTGTCCAGCGGTTTCAACCTGGCGGTGATCACCGGACGCAACTCAAAAATCGTTGAGAACAGGATGACGGCGCTTGGTATCAGTCACATCTACCAGGGGATAGACGATAAATTTGTTCCTTACCGGGAGCTGCTCGAGCACTATGAGGTGCAACCGGAAGAAGTCGCCTACATAGGCGATGACATAGTGGACCTGCCGGTGATGAAAGCCGTGGGCCTGGCCGTGTGCGTCGCCGACGGTCACCCCTATGTGAGGCAACATGCCCACATGGTGACCCATATCCAGGGCGGTCATGGTGCACTGAGGGAACTGGCAGACCTGTTGCTGCTCAGTCAAAACAAATTCACCACGGCCCATGGAATGAGTGTATGAACCGGGTCACCCTGGCGATAATCGCGTTTTTCAGCACGGCACTCATACTCTACTGGCAAGTGCAGCACAAACATGGTAGCCAGGACGGCGGCCACTTGGCTGCGCAAAATAGACCTGACTTCATGGCCAACGACTTGCGCAGCATCAGCTTCAACGACGAAGGCAAAGTCAACAGTCGGGTCACGGCCAAATACATGGAGCACTTCGCCGAGTTCAACCTCACCAAGTTCACTCAACCCGTTTACCTCATTTACCCGGACAAGGGCCAGGCCCAATGGCGGCTGAGGGCCAACGAGGGGCGACTCAACAAGGATAGCGGCAAGGTAGTGCTGGAAAATGATGTTATCATCGATGCCATCAGTCCGACCGAACCCGTGCAGACACTCACCACAAGCTATCTGGAACTGGATCTCAACACCATGATAATGACATCCGACAGAATCATCTACGTCAAGGGCAAAGACTTCAACATCCGGGGCCAAGGACTTTACGCCGACCTCAATGCACAAGAAGTGCAACTGACCAGTCAGATAGAAGGTACATACGATGCAAAATAATTTATTCCTCGCCGGCCTGCTGTGCGTCATCAGCATGAGTTCAGTGGCCAAAGAAGGCGATCTCAAACAAGAAGTCAAAATCAAGGCCGTCAGCCAAACCGCCGACATCAAGAACAACCAGCTGATCTTCTTCGGCCCGGTCGAAGTGACTCAGGGGTCAATCAAGATCCACGCCAGCGAACTGAGGGCCTACTCCCCCGAAAACGATGGCGCCAAGGTGCTGGTCGCCATAGGGGATCCTGCCACCTATTCGCAGATCCTCGATGATGGCCGTCCGGCATCGGCCAGCGCCAAGGAAATACGTTACGAATTAGCCAGCCGCACCCTGACCCTCAAGGGCGATGCCAGCCTGGATCAGGCCGGCAGCCAGGTTAAGGGTAACCTCATCCGCTATAACATAGGCGAGCAGAAACTCATCGCCGAGAGCTCGGGCGCCGGCGATGACAGGGTGATCACCATAATTCAACCTGAAACTTATCAGGAAGAGCCCAAGCCCACGCCACAGAGCGAGCCGCAGGTTAACAAGCAGGAGCAGGAATGACACAGATTACCCTGAGAGCCGAGAACCTGGCCAAGAGCTATAAGAGCCGCCAGGTGGTAAAGGATGTCAGCCTGACGGTAAAGACGGGCCAGGTCGTAGGTCTGCTCGGCCCCAATGGCGCCGGCAAGACCACCACTTTCTATATGGTCGTCGGCTTGGTCAAGAGCGACAAGGGACGGATCTTCATCGACGATGACGATCTCACCACAGATCCCATGCACCTGCGGGCCCGTAAAGGCATAGGCTACCTGCCCCAGGAAGCCAGCATCTTCAGGAAGCTCACAGTCCATGACAACATCATGGCCGTGTTGCAGACGCGTTCGTCACTGACACAGCAGCAGCGGGAAGAACAGCTGGAAAACCTGCTGGAAGAATTCCATATCACCCATATCCGTGACAGCCAGGGCATGTCCCTCTCCGGCGGCGAGCGCCGCCGAGTCGAGATTGCCAGGGCACTGGCGGCCAACCCCAAGTTTATCCTGCTGGATGAGCCCTTCGCCGGGGTCGACCCGATTTCCGTCATCGACATCAAGAAAATCATCGAGCACCTGAAGATCCGCGGCTTGGGGGTGTTGATAACGGACCATAATGTGCGCGAAACTCTGGATGTGTGTGAACATGCCTATATCGTCAGCCACGGCAATCTTATTGCCGAAGGAACGCCGGCAGAGATCCTAGACAATCAGCAAGTTAGGGCTGTGTACTTAGGAGAACAATTCAGGCTATAGTTAAGGCATGGGCCGGCACTTTCAGACCATGGCGGGTTGACAGTCGGCACTATCACCAACACCAGCGAGCCAACACCAATGAACCAACAACTGTGTTCAAGAATAATAAGTAGGGATCAGCGGTAAGATGAAAGCGTCACTCCAGTTAAGACTGGGTCAGCAGTTAACCATGACGCCCCAATTACAACAGGCGATACGTCTGTTGCAACTCTCGTCACTGGAACTGCAACAAGAGATCCAACAAGCATTAGACTCCAATCCCCTTCTAGAGCAGGAGGAGGATGGCTATGAGGCTGCCGGCACCAGCGAAAATCCGGCGCAGCCGGATACCGACTTCAGCGACAACAGCCAAGTGTCGACGGACAAGGACAGTTCGACCGTTGATACCGCCGAATCTCTGACCCAGGAGTCCATGCCGGATGAGCTGCCCATGGACACCACCTGGGATGAAGTGTTCACCGCCTCGCCCAATTCCGGCTCCGGCGGCATGCGGGAAGACGATATGCCCTTCCAGGGGGAAACCAGCGATGGCTTGTATGAGCACCTGGAATGGCAGAAGAATCTCACCCCCTTCTCGGAAACCGACCTGGCGATAGCGACGGCCATCATAGATGCCATAGACGAACAGGGTTACCTGACTCAGAGCATGGAAGAGATACTCGACGCCATGGGCAACCCGGAGATAGAGCTGGATGAAGTCGAAGCCGTGCTCAAGCGCATCCAGCATTTCGATCCCATAGGGGTCGCGGCGCGCGACCTGAGTGAATGCCTGCTGATCCAACTGGCGCAATTTGCCGCCGATACCCCCCACATAGACAATGCCCGGCTCCTGATTAAAGATCATCTTGAACTCATCGCCGGCCGCGACTTTCGCACCCTGATGCGCAAGACCCGGCTCAAGGAAGATGAGCTGAGACAGGCCATAGCCCTGATCCAGACGCTGAATCCGCGCCCGGGATTGCTCATCACCCCTGTCGATGATGAGTATGTGATCCCGGATGTCTCTGTCATGAAGAAGAGCGGACGCTGGGTGGTCGAGCTAAACCCGGACTGCATGCCTAAGATCAGCGTCAACCAACAGTATGCCGCCATGGCCCGCAGCACCAAGAGCCAGGCCGACAGCCAGTTCATCCGCGGGCATCTGCAGGAAGCCAAATGGTTTATCAAGAGCCTGGAGAGTCGCAACGACACCCTGCTCAAGGTAGCCAACTGCATAGTCCAGTACCAGCAGGGCTTTTTCGAGTATGGCGAGGAAGCCATGAAGCCCATGGTGCTCAACGATATCGCCGAGGCCGTCGAGATGCATGAGTCCACCATTTCCAGGGTGACCACCCAGAAATATATGCATACCCCAAGAGGCCTGTTTGAACTAAAATATTTCTTCTCCAGCCACGTCGGTACCGACGATGGTGGCGAGTGCTCATCTACCGCTATCCGCGCCTTCATCAAGAAGCTGGTCGCGGCGGAAAACCAGAAGAAGCCTCTGAGCGACAGCAAGATGGCGCAACTTCTGGCAGAACAGGGGATCAATGTTGCTCGGCGCACCATAGCCAAATATCGTGAAGCCATGTTGATCCCCCCCTCAAATCAACGTAAGAGTTTATAGACACTTAGGACATTGGAGGAAGAGGTATATGCAAATTAATCTGACTGGGCACCACATAGAAATCACAGATTCATTGCGTGATTATGTACAAGAAAAATTTTCAAAACTTGAACGCCATTTCGAACAGATCAATAATGTGCACGTTGTGCTCAATGTTGAGAAAACGCAACAGATTGCCGAAGCCAAAATCCATCTTACCGGTGGTGAGGTGTATGCCACCTCAGAGCATGCCGATATGTATGCCGCGATAGACGTCCTGATCGATAAACTCGACCGTCAGGTAATTAAACACAAAGAGAAGCTGACAAAACACTAATAATGCAACTTAGTAGCATACTGCGGCCGGAATGCACCACCTGCGCCACTCCAGGCAGTAAGAAAAAGGTACTGGAACTCATAGGCGACCTAGTCGCTGCCCAGTACCCGAACCTCTCATCTCAGGCGATCTTTGAAAGCCTGGTGGCGCGAGAAAAGATGGGCAGTACTGGCATAGGCAATGGTATCGCTATCCCACACGGGCGCTTGACCGACATAGAGCAACCTATTGCCGTGTTGGTCAAGTGTGAGGAACCCATTGCCTTCGATGCCATAGACAAACAACCGGTAGACCTGCTGTTTGCCTTGCTGGTCCCGGCCGATCAATGTCAACTGCACTTGAGCACCCTGTCTTGCATGGCTGAAAAGCTCAGCAATAAGCTGATATTGAAACAGTTGCGCAAGACCTGCGATGAATCGGAACTCTATCAGGTAATCACTGGATGAAGCTTGTCATAGTCTCGGGCCGCTCCGGCTCAGGAAAATCTGTTGCCCTGCGGGTGCTGGAAGATCTGGGCTACTACTGTGTCGATAACCTGCCACTGCAGCTCATCGGCAGCTTGCTGGAGCAGTTCAAGGGCAGCAACGATCTGGTGGCCATCAGCATAGATGTGCGCAACATGCCGGAGCAGGAGAAGGTACTGGAACAACAGCTCGCCCAGTTGCCACAGGGGACGGAACTCAGCAGCTTCTACCTCAATGCCAGCGACAAGGTATTGCTCAAACGCTACAGTGAAACCCGCAGATTGCACCCCCTGTCCAAGAGCAAGGTCTCGCTGCAGGAAGCCATCAAGCTCGAAGGCAAGTTGCTCGAACCCGTGTCTAAGCTGGTCGATCACTACATAGATACCTCCAACCTGAATATCTATGAACTGAGCGACCAGGTCAGGCAGATCCTGCTCGGCAGTGTCGACAAAGAGCTGGTGATCAACTTCGAATCCTTCGGTTTCAAGCATGGTATGCCAACCGAAGCCGACTTCATGTTCGATGTACGTTTCCTGCCCAACCCTCACTGGGAAGCGGAACTGCGGCCGCTCACCGGCCTGGATGAGCCGGTACAGGACTTCCTGAGCCGTCAGCCCCTGGTCAATAAGTTCATCTGGCAGATAGAAAACCTGCTGGAAACCTGGTTGCCGCACCTGGAGCGCAACAATCGCAGCTATCTGACGATCGCCATAGGCTGCACCGGTGGCCAGCACAGATCTGTGTATGTCGCCGAACAACTGGCCAAACGCTTCGCCAACGGCAAACATAAGGTGCAGGCCCGCCATAGGGAACTGAGTCATGCCAAAGCTTGAACGTCAGGTCACCATCTGCAATAAACTGGGGCTGCACGCCAGGGCCGCCACTAAGCTTGCAATCTTGGCGTCGGATTTCGATGCCAGCATCACCCTCATTCAAGGGGATAAACAGGCCTCGGCCGCCAGCGTGCTCGGACTCCTGATGCTGGAAACCGGTATGGGGAAACGCATTACCATCAAGGCCGAAGGCAAAGATGCCGAGGCGGCACTGGACGCCATCTGCGCCCTGATAGACGCCAAGTTCGACGAAGCCAGCTAACCTTTCCTACGAGTCAAAGATAGCAGGCCTAAGATAGCGCCGCATTGAGCCACCGAGGGACCCATGCCTGTCGAAGCAATAGAAGCTGAAGTCACAGCCCAGAGGCTAGCACGCCTCAATCAGGCCCTAGGCAGCGGCATGTTTGTCCATGTCCGCAATATGCTCCATGACATGGCGGCATCAGACATAGCCCTCATTCTCGAATCCTCGCCGCCGCGTACCCGCCAGGTGCTGTGGCAGCTGATAGACACCCAACAGACGGGCGAAATCCTCGAGGCATTGGGAGAAGATCTCAAAGATCACCTCATTCGCCAAATGAGCCCGGAGAGCGTCGCCAGGGCGACGGCGGGCATGGACACAGACGATCTGGCCTATATACTGCGCAGCCTGCCCGACGCCTTATATAAGCGCGTGCTCCAATCCATGAGCAGCCAGGACAGGCTCAGGGTTGAACAGGCCCTGTCCTACCCGGACGACACCGCCGGCAGCATAATGAATACAGATACTGTGACCCTGAGGCCGGACGTCAACCTGGATGTCATACTGCGCTATTTGCGCCAACGGGGTTCCTTGCCCGATACCACAGACACTCTCTATGTGGTCGATAAGCGGGATAGAGTGCTGGGCGGCGTCAGGCTGGCAGATCTCCTGACCTGCGATCCCACCGCCAGCGTGCGCAGCATAATGGATCCCGAGCTTGAGAGCATTCCCGTCGCCATGGGGGATACCGAAGTCGCGCAGCTGTTCGAACGCCACGACTGGGTATCGGCACCCGTGGTCGATGAGCAGGGCAAGTTGCTTGGCCGCATCACCATAGACGATGTGGTGGATGTGATCCGTGAGAATGCCGATCATTCCATGATGGGCATGGCCGGGATGGAGGACGATGCAGACACCTTCGGCCCGGTACTCAAGAGCACACTGAGGCGTTCGCTCTGGTTGACCATCAACCTGTTCGCCGCCCTGCTCGCCGCCTCGGTCAGCAACCTGTTCGAGGGCACCCTGGAGCAATTTGCCACCATAGCCATCCTGATGACCATAGTCCCCAGCATGGGAGGTGTCGCAGGCAATCAAACCCTGGCACTGGTGATCCGTGGCATAGCCCTGGGGCATGTCGGCCAGAGCAACAGCCGTTGGTTGATAGGCAAGGAATTGGCCATAGGCATGTTAAACGGTTTGGTGTGGTCTTTGCTGGTCTTCGTCGCCGTCTGGCTCTGGAAAAACGATATGGCCCTCGGCGCCCTGATAGGCGGCGCCATGTTGATCAACATGACGGTCGCAGGCTTCGCCGGAGCGGGGATCCCGTTGCTGCTGAAGAAATTCAACATAGATCCCGCACTCGCAGGTGGCATGGTACTGACCACGGTCACGGATGTGATCGGCCTGTTCGCCTTCCTCGGACTCGCCACCCTGTTCCTGATGCACTAGCCTCGCCCGCCATGCCTGAACCTGCATGGCTTAAGCGCGGTATTCAAGCCAGGTATTTAAGTCCGGTATTTAAGCCAGGCATTTAAGCCCGGTATTTAAGACCTGGCCTCTGGAAAAAAGCCCCGGAAACAATAAAACCACCCCAGGGTGGTTTTATTCTTGCTGCTACAGGATAACGCCTCGGCTTAACCCGTAGGTGTCAGCACTATCTCGACCCTGCGATTCTGTGCCCGACCCGCGGCCGAACCGTTGGAGGCGATAGGATTGCTCTCGCCCATCCCCTGAGTCCGTACCCTGTTCGCCGCCACACCTTGTTGCATCAGATAGCTGCCGACTTCGTTGGCACGCACCTGAGACAGACGCAGGTTATAGGAATCTGAACCTGAACTGTCGGTATAGCCCAACACATTCAGCTGAGTCTTGCTGTATTCCTTGGCCACCAAGGCCACCGAGTGCAACACAGACTTGGCCCCTTCGCTCAAGTCTGTCTTATCCACGGCGAAGGTCACTTCGTTGGGCATGTTCAGCACTATGTTATCGCCATCCCGGGTCACGCTGACACCGGTCGACGCCAACTGCTGACGCAGCTTGGTTTCCTGCACATCCATGTAATAACCTATGCCGCCACCGACGGCGGCACCGGATGCCGCACCTATCAGGGCGCCCTTGCCGCGATCTTTCTTACTGGACGAGGCGACGCCGACTGCGGCACCGGCAACGGCACCTATCAGGGCGCCAGTGGTGGCTTTCGCCGTCTGCTGCTCATTGGTATAAGGATTGACTGTGCTGCAGCCCGAAGTCAGTAACGCAGCCGACACCAAGGACAGTGTCATCAGAGTCGTTTTATGAAATTTCATCGTCATATGTGAACCTCTCAAGGTTTCTTCTTCTGGCCATCCAACCGATGGCCGATTAACGGGCGGATAAGATAACCAAAATACGCCGCCACAATCAGCTCTGAAGTATATAAGTTATTGGCGCACACACAATAGCTTGTTGACCATCCGGAGCGGTAATCATCACGAATTCAGTATAGATACAGCTTATCCACTGGCGACTCGGGTGCTAAAACGGTGCGGCGCGCACCATTTTTGCTATCCCCATGCTACCTCACCCTCCAATGGAATAGAGCAAATATTTGTTTTTAAACAAATAATATCGTAGCGAGAAGTTGGCATACTTCTTACATAGGTTCTCATATACATTTTTGCACGAGTGCAGAACCGCGTCGTATGTACTTGGGCCAAACCACAGAACAATCACTGTCAACCGGGAGAAAGTCATGAAAAATCTGATCTCTTTATTCAACGCCTGTCGTCATCAATGGCTCAGCCTCAGCCGCCTGGGTTACAGCCAGTGGGATGTCGAACAGCGTTGAGAGACGTTTTACCGACAGTCAGACAGACAGATTTCCGCAGATAGATTTCAAGCCTAAAAGAAGGAATAGCGCCATGGGGAGCACAGAAAACAACATCAGACTCAAGGTCATAGCAGCGGTCAAGGCCGATGGACGGCTACTGTCGGATGTCGCCCGCCAGTACGGCCTCTCGAGCAAGACAGTGTACCTGTGGGTCAGGGAAAGTGAGCAGGCGCCAAAGCAAAGAGAGGCGGCGCTGCTGACAGAAATAGCCCATTTGCAGCAAAAGATCCGCTTACTCAACAATGAACTGAATGCCGGCCATAGATGCTGACAATGTTGGCACTGCATGCTAACGGTTAAGGGGCGCGACCGGGAGGCGCGCTCGGCTGCCGAAGGCGTGCCATTCCCCAACGCCCCGGGATGGCCGGCGACAACATAAGCTGCCGGCTATTCCAGCTCCATTTCCTGCAGCCTTAGTTTGCGCTCCTGAGCCTCTTCGAAGGCGGCCTGGATCTCTTCCAGCACAGAGTTCACGTCGGCTTCCAGCAAGACTTCCTCAAACTCACCCGTGAGGCGGGTGTCGGGTTTCAGCTCGCCCGCTTCGTATAAGGCCCAGATCTCTTTGGCATATTTTGTCGTCAACAACTCGGGGGCATATCTGCCGTAATACTGACTCATGTTGTCCACGTCTCGCGCCAGCATCCATTTGGCATGGTTGTTGGCCGCCGCGTCTACTGCCTGTGGCAGGTCGATGATCACAGGCCCGGCACTGTCGACCAGCACGTTGAATTCAGACAGATCGCCATGGACCAGTCCGGCACATAACATGCGGGTGACGTAGCCCATGACCAGGGCATGATGCCGGCGCGCCGTATCTGCCGACATGCTGACATCATTGAGTCTGGGAGCCACATTGCCGTCATCATCTGTGACCAGCTCCATCAGGAGCACGCCGTCGAAACAGCCATAGGGCTGAGGTACCCGCACCCCGGCGTGGGCCAGGCGATACAAGGCATCGACCTCGGCATTTTGCCAGGCTTCTTCCTGCTGATCCCGGCCAAACTTGGAGCCCTTCTCCATGGCCCTTGCCCGGCGGCTATTACGCACCTTGCGGCCTTCCTGATACTGTACCGCCTGCTTAAAGCTACGCTGGCTGGCCTCTTTATAGACTTTGGCGCAGCGAATATCCTCGCCACAACGGACGACATAGACGGTCGCTTCTTTACCGCTCATTAGCTGGCTGATGACTTCATCGACCAGGCCTTCATCAACCAAGGGTTGGATGCGTTTTGGAGTTTTCATAGCGCCCTTATACCTTAGTTGGCCACGGGATGGAATACCGCGGGCAAATCTTGGCCAAATTCCTGCCCCCGGGGCTAAGATCGCGGCTAAGCTAAGAAGGAAAAGCCCAGCACAGGCACACATACGGCAAGAAGGAGCCAGTTTATGGCACACAGAATCGAAACCGACACCATGGGGGAAGTACGAGTTCCGAGTGACGTCTATTGGGGGGCCCAGACGGAGCGCAGCCGCACCAATTTCCCCATAGGCCCGAGTGCCAGCATGCCGCTTGAAATCATCTACGCCTTCGCCCAACTCAAGAAAGCGGCGGCCCTGACCAACTGCCGACTTGGAGGCCTGAGCCGGGAAAAAACCGACCTCATCACCCGGGTATGCGACGAGATCTTGGCCGGGAAGCTGGATGCGCAATTCCCCCTGGTCATCTGGCAGACGGGCAGCGGCACCCAGACCAATATGAATCTGAACGAAGTCATCGCCTGGCGGGCACAGGAACTCGGCGGTGGCCGATTGGGTGACAAGGAGAAGAAACTCAATCCCAACGATGACGTCAACCAGAGTCAAAGCAGCAACGACACCTTTCCCACCGCCATGCATATCGCGGCTTACACCGTCACGGTCGAAACCACCCTGCCCGGGGTGCAAAAGCTGCGCGACACACTGGCACAGAAATCACGGGACTCAATGACGATAGTCAAGACAGGCCGCACCCACTTCATGGATGCGACCCCGCTCACCTTGGGGCAGGAACTGAGTGCCTATGTGCAGCAACTGGACAATGGCATCCGTGCCATCAAGCATGCCCTCGTCATGGTGAGCGAGCTGGCCCTGGGAGGCACGGCGGTGGGCACAGGGCTAAATGCCCCCGAAGGCTATGCCGAAGCCGTTGCCAAGCAAATCGCCGAGCTCACAGGCTATCCCTTCGTAACAGCACCGAATAAATTTGAGGCCCTGTCTGCCCACGACGCCATGGTCGAACTCAGCGGTGCCTTTCGCCGGTTAGCGGTTAGCTTGATGAAAATCGCCAACGACATCCGCATGCTCGCCAGCGGTCCCCGTTGCGGCATCGGTGAGCTATGCATTCCCGACAACGAGCCGGGTTCCAGCATAATGCCGGGCAAGGTTAACCCAACCCAGTGCGAGGCCCTGACCATGGTGGCGGCGCAAGTGATGGGCAACGATGTCACAGTGGGCATCGCCGGCAGCAATGGCCAATTCCAGCTGAATGTCTTCAAGCCGCTGATCGCCGCCAATGTGCTGCAGAGCGCCAGATTATTGGGCGACGCCTGTGCAAGCTTCAACGATCAATGTGCCGTCGGCATCAGCCCCAATCTGCCCCGGATAGAGCATTATCTGGCGCAGTCACTGATGCTGGTGACCAGCCTCAATCCCCACATAGGTTATGAGAAGGCGGCGCAGATCGCCAAGACGGCCTACAAGGAGGGGCGTTCGCTGAAGGAAGTGGCGCTGGCACTGGGTTATGTCAGCGCCGAGGAGTTCGATCTCTGGGTCGATCCCGGCAAGATGGTGGGAAAATTATCTGACTAGTACGGCAGATAGCAGCGACCGGAATCCACCGGCTCAGTGAATAAGCCTGGGCTCTGGGCCAGGACCAACACAGGCCCAGAGCCCTGTTCATCTCAGGTTACGCCTTAGCCTTTCCTGTTGTCCCAGCAGAGCGCCAAGGTAGCCGCGTAAAACCTTCACCTTTTACGAGCAACAGCAAAACAGTACAACAAGTTGCAACCAACCAGGTGTTGCCTAAGGCCAAATGTTCCTGGGTCACACCGATAAAGTCTAACTCACCCGTCTTGTTGATCGGCCCTACCACCCACAACAGCAGATATAACAGCTCGAAACCTTTACGCCAATGGAAGCCCCCCGCCAGCAGCATAGACATACTGGGCAGCAGCAAGATAAAAGCCAACAAGTGCAACACGGCCAGCAAGTCCCGTTCAAAAATGAAACGCAGCAGCAAACCGCAGCTGCAGATGAGCAAGAACAGCACTGCAGCCAGCCAACGTGTCCGGACAAGGGTGAGCTTGCTGCAATTCGACTCGATAAGCTCCCGGGTGCCGTAGAACACATCGCGGATGCTGAATCGAGAAAGGGTCAGCATGGGCAACAAGGCAAGCAACGGCAGCAGCACTGTCTGCACAGCAGCCAGGGGTAATATCAGGGCCGCCAACGACAAGGATAACAAGATAAGCAATAGACTCGATGACAGACCGGCGAATAAGAGTTCCAGCTCGGCCCGCAGCAGAAAGGCGCAATTGAGGCGCCGGGTTAGCAGGAAGAACCAACGGTAAGCCAACTGATTTTGATGCCCGGCTGAGCGCTTTCGTGGTGTTTCCGCATCTCTGGCGTGGTACAGCAAGTGATACCCATTATTGGCCAAATACATCGCCAGTAGCATGATGCAAACCGCCAGCAGCAGCTGCAGCGTGACGGGCAACCAGACGTTGCTGTCATAGACAGCGCCCCCCCACTCGAACGTCAGTTGTTGTTGTTTCAGGGCTGAAAAACCTATCGATATCTGCCGAGGTACATCGGCAGGCGTAGCGATTGCCGCGGCCATCTGTGTTGTGATGGCCGAATGCGCAGACAAGCCCCCCATGTTGGCCACACTCAGCATGGCCCAGAGGAAAAAGTAGCCGAGATTGCCATACTGGTTCGCCAGCTTAGGGATAACCTCAAACAAGATGGCTATGCTGGCCACGAGCACAAGTATTGGCTCAAACAATACCAGATAGGGCAGGAGATAATCCGCAATCCGCAGCCCAGCCTGCTCAGCCATGACAAGCTGTTGCAACATGGCGACCAAAACCATGGTAATTCCCAGGCCATTTAGCAGTAATAGATGTGAAAAAAATTTAACCAGCAAATAACCATTGATGCTGAGCCTCGAAGATAACATCAAGGGCAGTAGCCCCTGGTGTCTGTCATGCTCCACGGTGCCGGTGACCAGGTAGTAGCCCATGAGGAACATGAAAGCGGAACCAACCAAGGCCAGGGAGGCGCCCATCCAGGCCGAGTTATAGACGCCACGGGCCCCTTGAATGTCCACTACCGCATAACCTGCATAGGGGCTGGGAAAGAGCAACAAGGTAAGTGCAATCACCCCCAAAAATACCAACCAGATGTGAGGGCTCTGTAGCCTATGTCTCATCTCCAGCCATAAAATAGTACGCATGTGTGTAGTGGCATACTAAATTTGGCCACCTGATTAGAGGTGATATCATCACTTCTGTATTTAAACAGGTGACACAATGACAAAGCAAACCAGACCAACATACAGCCCGGAGTTTCGACTCGAGGCAGC
>NZ_JAAXYH010000004.1 GCF_012911865.1 Shewanella salipaludis | reverse complement strand
TGCTGCCTCGAGTCGAAACTCCGGGCTGTATGTTGGTCTGGTTTGCTTTGTCATTGTGTCACCTGTTTAAATACAGAAGTGATGATATCACCTCTAATCAGGTGGCCAAATTTAGTATGCCACTACACCTTGGCCATGGCAGAACTTCAATGCACGGATTAATACCATGAAGCATATGACTGTCCTCAACTTGCTCATTGGCGGCTTTTTCATTGCCTTGCTGGCGAGTTGCGGCTCAGTTTCTGATCCCCCAGGGGGGTCCGTGAACAACCCGAGTCCGACAACCCCGGCTATTGTTGCATCTGAACGCAACAATAGTGCTCCCAGTGGCACGACTGGGCGGAAAATTGTCCCGGGATCCACTCCGCACGGTGACTATGCCGATAACAACCAGGATACAGATCTCTGGTCTCTTCGCGGTTGGCCGCTACCTGTACTCACCAGCGGCATCAACTACCTATCCGACCCGGAACGACAGGTGCTATTGCACCTGAACATGGTGCGGGCCGATCCCGGGCGCTACGCGAAAGAGTTTATTGAACCCAGACTCAAATTTTTCGACGCCAAACTTTACCGCGAACCGGGAGGCCCAGACAATGGAGGTGGCCTTGAGACTCAGGAAGGCACGACTGCCGTTGCGGAAGCCGTGCATGCTCTGGCGAGCACAGCTCCCCTCGGCCCCCTGTCACCTTCTCACGGCATGAGTTTGGCCGCAGCGGATCACGCAGCCGATCAGTCTGCTACTGGCCAAACGGGCCATTCGGGTAGCGATGCCTCATCGGTGGACATCCGTGTAGAGCGCTATGGGGTCTGGATACACACACTGGGCGAAAACATCGTCTACGGGCCGGGTATAGGTCGCGAAATCGTCGTCAATCTACTGATCGATGATGCAGTTCCCGATCGAGGCCATAGGAAAAACATCCTCAACCCGGATTTCGCTGTCGTCGGTGTGGCAATTGCTACTCATCCAAAATACGGCCACATTTGCGTCATCGACTTCGCCGGAGGCTTTAAAGAAAACTGAATGTTGGGGATAGTGGCTGAAATAGCTGCGGCTATCGCTCAAGATACCAAGGCCTCAAGGATAACCTGGATACTCCCTGCAAAATAATGAAATCCGGAACAGACATCTCTCGAGTTACTTATATTGCCTCACCATTTAATCGCCCATGAGTCATTACTTAAGTAACGCTTCATTTCCGGCTCGAATATAGAGTACCTCATATTGTTTATATGCCAACCCACTTGTAGCTTAAATGTAACAAATATGTCTACAAAAATAACACTCGGGCTGTTAGTATGCGCCCGAGTCGATATACCAGGGAGGGTTAGGTAGCCTGGCTGCAATGAAACTTGGATTCTGATTACTCATTTTTTGGTTTACATCTAAATTATAAAAATAGGTAAAACATGAAATTCAATAAAATAAAAATGGGGTTGTTCTTTGGGTTTAAGTTATCGCTTGCTGCCGGCAGTTTTTGCGTTGCCGGTCTGAGCCAGGCCGATGATATCGAAGTTTACTTTAACCACAGCGTTAACCCTCCGGCGGTGCAAGCCGATCTGGAACAGAAAATTGTCGAGTTAATCAACTCTGCCGACAACAGCCTCTATATGGCCATCTATGATCTGGACCTGCCAGGCATTGCCAATGCCATGGTGGCGGCCAAGCAACGTGGGGTCGATGTTAAGTTTGTCACCGATGAAGACAATATCGCCGGCGAAAATGCAACAGCGCTGGGCATCTTGAACCAGGGCGGCGTGCCCTGGATAGATGACACTGAAAATGGCAGTGCAGGGTCGAAAATTCAGCACAATAAGTTCATCGTGGTCGACGGCAAGAAGGTGCTGTCCGGCAGCACCAACTTCAGCCAGTCCGGGGTCCATGGCGATCTCGATGCCAACGGCAACCTCATCAGCGAAGGCAACGACAACCACATAGTGATCATAGACTCCAACCAACTGGCCAGCGTCTATACCCATCAGTTCAACCTGATGTGGGGCGACGGCCCCGGCGGCGCCAAGGATTCGCTGTTTGGCCTGGGCAAGCCGGACCACCAGCTGGAGACTGTCTACACCAATAACGACAACATACGCATAGATGTGCAATTTACTCCCCAGTCATCCAGCGTCTACCAGGGCTCTACCCTGTACAACATGCAACAGTATATCCGCAGCGCCAAGACCCGGATCCATCTGGCACAATTTGTCATCAGTGCCCAGGATGTGGCCGATGAGATGGAGCTAAGGCATGACGCAGGAGTGGAAGTCCAGGGCATAGGCGACCCAGGTTTCTTCTCACGCTACTACTCAGAGTTCCAGGACATGTTGGGTAAGGCGGCTCCCGATGCCTCCGGGGCCATGGAAGTCGACGGCTATACAGGTGCGGTCAACAATGTCTGGGAAAACCCGGCAGATGTGCGCATCGCCAAGCTCAACGGCGGCGACAAGTGGCACCATAAGTACATCATCATAGACGACATGGTACTGACGGGATCCCATAACATCAGTGGCGCCGCCGCCTTCGGCAACGATGAAAACATCATCATCATTCACGACAAGCAGACCGCCGGCGAGTTTGAAGGGCATTTCAGCCATGCCTTCTGTTTAGCGGGTAACGGCACGGATTGCACTCAGCCCAGCTATGGCGAAGGCACTTGGGAAGGGGTGTTTTTCACCGGGGCCGAGGTAGCTGTGGTGCTGGACATGGTCAACAATGCCAGTCTGACCGAGCTGGACATAGATGCAGGCATGAATAAGACAGCCGCGTCCAACATCATAGCCGCCCGCCCCATAGACGGCATGGATACCCTGGCCGCAGTGTCTTATGTTGGCGCCGCCGCCATGCAGGATCTCAAGGACTACATCAACACCTGGCAGAGCAAGTAATGCCTGTGTGAGTCACGGCTAACAGCCATGCAATAAAAAAGCGGTCACTCGGGTGACCGCTTTTTCTTTTTACCTCGGCTCATCCTGCCGCCCAGCCAATTGGCGCGATACAGGTTCACCATGTCATCACGAGGGGGGCTCTGGCTCATACAAGCTACTGAAAATGTGCCAAGAGTTTATCCTTGGCCGTTTTGGTCAGATCCGATGGCACGACCTTCTGCAGGTTGTGTTTGATACCGATGTTCAACATCTCCTGCAGTTCCTTGTGGGTCTGTTTCGGAAAGGCGAGATACCAGGAGGAGGGAGACTCGGCTTCTATGATGGAGCGTATGTCTTCACTGATAACCTTGAGCATTTGCTTTTCCTGCTCCGACTTCAGGTTATGAGCTTCGCCGTTGGAAGCGCGGAAACGGCCTGCCTGATCGCTGACGCGCTCACTGGCTTTCTTGTGTCCGTCTATGTAGTCAATGTCTGTTATCAGGTCCAACACCACGGCGTTCTTTTCTGTCCCGCGATTCTGGGTATGGCCCACCTGGGCGCCCTCATGCCTGTCTATTCCCTGCACATGCGCCACCCGGTAGGCTTTCAGCTGGCCCAGATCGGCCAACACCAGGACACTGTTGTTAAAGTTCATAATACCCTCCAGATGCAATAGCAAGACGCGGTTGTGATGCTCGGTTTAAAAAGGATAGGCCGCTTAAAAAGAATAGGGTATGGCGAAAATTACCGCCACCGACGCCCCCATATACCTTGGGCATTCCGGGAGCCCCAGGGCCTGGCACTGGCTGCGCCAGCCAGCCATTTACATTCTCATTACAACTTGGGATTGTATAAATTACAATCATTGGATATTGTATCCAGGATATTTTATTCAAACACTTTGAATAATGCGGTTATTCCCTTGGGCCGCGGTGCCACTCTATGGCACCGCGGCTGCCAACATTCACCCAGGCTAAAACAAGAGTGATTAACAATATGATGAATAAATTCAACACCTCAATATTGGCTGCCCTGGTAGCTGCATCTTCTGCTGCCTATGCCAAACAAGCCGAATTCGCCCCGCATCATTGCCAGGCGACCGAGAGCAATGCCCAGTACTATCGCAACTTTCCCGCGGCTTTGACCGAAGCGCAGGCGCGTCACGCCAGGATTGCCGAGGTAAAGGCCGCCCGCGCCAAACAAGGAGCTGCGGTCGAAACGAATGACGCCTCACCCTATGTGACCGGTGTTGCAGGCACCCCAACTTACATCATCCCCGTGGTCTTCCATGTCTATGGCACGATGCAGAATGGTCATCTGGTCAACGATGCGGTGATCATGGATGCATTGAGCAAAACCAACGCCGACTTCAAGGGACAAACCGCCGACTTTGCCGATGTCGACAGCGAATTTGCCGCGGTGAAAGATACCCTGGACATCGAGTTTCATTTGGCAAGCCTGGATCCCGACGGCAACCCCACCACGGGCATCATTTACCATCCTGAATCTTCCGGCGCAGGCAACTACTCAAGCTCGGATGTGAAACGCGACCACTGGGACAACTACAAGTACATGAATGTCTACATTCAGAATGATTTATACGCCGATGGCGTGACCAATAACTCCGGGGTAGCCTGGTATCCTGATACCGCCATGTCCGACGAAGGCCTGGCACGCGTGACCTACAATGGCGCGTATTTGGGCAGCAATACCGACGAGAATTTCCGCTCTGTGCTCACCCATGAATTTGGTCACTTCCTCGACCTGATCCACACCTTCGAGGGGGGCTGTAAGCGCGGTGCCAATCGTCGCTGTTCAACCACAGGGGATGATATCTGCGATACCCCGCAACAGAACGGCTGGCAGATGAATCCTGGGGATGGCGGTGTGCTCAACTGCCTGGGCGAAACCATCAACTGGCAGAACTTCATGGCCTATTCGGATCAATACGCCAACTACACCCAAGATCAGGTGGATCGCATGGTCAATGGCTTAAGCAGCGCCGCGCGCAACACCTTGTGGTCACCGGCTAACTTGGCGGCCACAGGCGCCGACAATTAATCCACTCGCTTGGCGCAGACATGCAAAACGCAGCTTCAAGCTGCGTTTTGCATCATGCTTATGCTGCGTCTGCTTATGCTATTTCTTCAAACGGTACACCACTTCGACCCTGTCTTCGAAGCTGACCTTACCGTATTGATAACTCTCGGAGATTTCATAGTCGGCCTTGGCCGCCATCCGCAGCATCATGGGTTGCACCGGGTGTTGCTCTAAGTAACGGATCTGCCACACCCCATCGAGCTTAAGCTCGAAGCCCTGGGCCAACGACCTGGCCTTCTGTTTGGCATCCTCGATCGCCGCCTGACGCGCCTTGGCCGCATATTCCATCTCCTTACTCGACCTGAGGCCGATGTTATTGACCTTGTTCAGCCCCTCCTCCAATGCCGAATCCAGGATCTCATTCAGCCGAGGCAAGTCCTTCACAGTCACAGTCAGCTGCCGGCTGGCCTGGTAACCGCTCAACTTGGGCGGCTGATCTTTCTCATAATGGTATTGCGGCTGCAGATTCAAATTGGCACTCTGGATCTCGTCCTTGGTGATGCCTGCGGCCTGCAAACGGGCGATAAAACCCGCCACCGCCACATCCGAGGCATCCTTGGCCGCCTTGGCGCTCGCCTCTGTCACTGTCACTTCGACGTTGATCTCCGCCATGTCCGGCGCCACAGTCACCTTGCCAACCCCGATTGTCTCCAGGTGCGCAAATGCCAGCTCGGCGGCGCTCAGCCCTGGGCTGACCAAGGTCGCAGTGGTTGCCAGAGTCGTGGTTAAGAGTCCTGCTAATAAGGCATGTTTCATCTGTTGCTCCTGTTGTGTGCGAATCTAGGTGTTGCGGATCTAGGTGTTGCGAATAACCCGGCGGCATCCCCAGATTATAGGGCGAGCCAACGGCAACTCCTGCTATTAACGCGGCATAGGAGAGAAAGGGTTATCCGCGGCGACATTTTTTCCGCCGGCTGAAAATCCGTGCCGCATGAGGCCGGTAAATTCGCTCCACGACGGCAACGGGCTCCCAAGCGACTATATTCAATACTCAAGCACCCAAGATATCAGGCATCAGAGTATCGGGCACCAAAGTTAAAGGCTCATTGCCAAGCCGGCTCCAAGGGATGGCAAGCCAGCGCAGGCCGACGCACCATAAAGTGATCCAAGACAAGGCATCACCCGGGTTTTCGGGCCAGACTGATACCCCAGAGCGCAGCCGGATTGGCGCCCGGGCTCTGACTGACATCAGACTATGACTAACATCAATTGCCAGGATGCAATGCATGCAGCAACCAACTCATTCACTTGTCGTCGTCGACATGGGCATAGATACCCATCAGGAACCCGTGGTCTATATGCGCCGGGATTGCCACGTCTGTAAGGCCGAAGGCTTCAATGCCAGCCGCCGCGTGGTCTTGTCTTACGGTGACTGCAGCCTGATAGCCACCTTGAATGTCACCAGCACAGGTGTGCTGAAACAGGATCAGGTCGGCCTGTCAAAAATAGCCATGCAACGCCTGAAGGTGAAGTCGGGCGATAGGCTCTGCATTCAACATGCGCCCGTGCTCGCCTCCCTGGGGCTGCTGCGCAAGAAAATCTTCGGCAATAAGCTCACCCGGGCGGAATTCAAAGACATAATTCAGGACATCAGCACCCATGGTTACCGTGACATGGAAATCGCCAGCTTTCTCACCATCTGTGCCGGTGGGCGCCTGGACATAGAAGAAATCATCAGCCTGACCCAGGCCATGGTCGAATCAGGTAAACGTTTAAGCTGGCCGGGACACGAGCGGATCTTCGATAAGCATTGCATCGGTGGTCTGCCGGGCAACCGCACCACCCCCATAGTCGTCGCCATCGTGAGTGCCGCAGGTCACATAATACCCAAGACCTCCTCCAGGGCCATCACCTCCCCTGCCGGCACCGCCGACACCATGGGCGCCTTGACCAATGTGTCGCTGAAAATGGCCGACATTCAAGCCGTGGTCGCCAAGACCTGTGGCTGTCTTGCCTGGGGCGGAGCGGTCAACCTGAGCCCGGCAGACGATCTCTTGATCCGCCTGGAAAGGGTATTGGATCTCGATGGTGAGGGGCAGTTGATCGCCTCCGTGCTCTCCAAGAAGATCGCCGCCGGCTCGACCCATGCGTTGATCGATATCCCGGTCGGCGACACCGCCAAGGTACGCACCCGGACCGATGCCGAGCGCTTGGCCTCCCTCTTCACCCGGGTGGGCAGCGCCTGTAACATTCGTATTCGCTGCGTGATCACCGACGGCAGCAAGCCTGTGGGTTATGGGATAGGCCCGGTAGAAGAGGCCAGGGATCTGCTCTCGGTATTGCAATGCCAAAAATCGGCACCACAAGATCTGCGTGAGCGCGCCCTGCTGCTGGCGGCCGAGCTGCTGGATCTGGCAGAAAACTCCGGCCTGGACGAAGCCATGGACAAGGCGCGCTCCCTGCTGGACAGCGGCCGTGCCTATCAACAGTTCATGGCCATCATAGCCGCCCAGGGCGGGCTCAAGAGCTTGCCCCAAGCCCACTTCCATCATGATCAGCATGCACAGCGCAACGGCCGTATCACGGCCATAGACAATCGAAAACTGGCCAGGCTGGCGAAGCTGGCCGGTGCCCCTTTCAGTCCGGCGGCCGGGTTACGGCTGCGGGTCAATGTCGGCGATACCATTCATCGGGGCCAGACCCTGTTTCGTCTCTTCAGTGACAGCACGGGGGAGCTTGACTATGCGCTGCAGTACTACCTGAGCAACCTGGATATCTTTACCCTGGAGGATGCCTGATGCGAGGCCAAGCCCAGCCACCACTGACCCTCTTCTCACTGACAGCCCATCCCCTGCAGCCCAGCCTATGCAAGGCCTTGCAGGCAACGCCTGGCAGCTATGACAGTCGTCAATTCCCCGATGGCGAATCCTATCTGAGGATCACCACTCGGGTCGCCGGGCGACATTGTCTGGTGCTGGCGGACTTGTCGCACCCCAACGACAAGTACCTGCCGCTCTTGTTTTTGCTGGAAACCCTGAAGGAACAGGGGGCGGCGTCCGTGGGTCTGGTTGCGCCCTATCTATGCTACATGCGCCAGGATCGCAGCTTCATCGAGGGTGAAGCCGTCACCTCCCGGCTGTTTGCCCGCGCCTTATCCAACCATTGTGATTGGCTGGTGACAGTGGATCCCCATCTGCATAGATACCATTCACTGGATGAGATCTACCGGATCCCCAGCAAGGTGGTACAAGGCGCACCGGCACTGGCGAGCTGGCTCAAGGGCCGGCCGGACTTGTTGTTGGTGGGCCCGGATGCCGAGAGTCGCCAGTGGGTCTCGAGCATTGCCGAAGCCAGTGGTCATCCCTTCGTCATAGGGCAGAAACAGCGCCTGGGTGACAGGCATGTCGAGGTCAGCCTGCCGGACATCTCCGGGCATGGCAACAAAAGCGCGGTGATCATAGACGACGTCATTTCCAGCGGTCAGACCCTGCTGCAATGCATCCTGGCCTTGAAACGCCAAGGGATGGCCCGCATTCAATGCGCCGCGGTGCACGGCATCTTCGCCGACGACGTCTATGCCGAGCTGATGGCAGCCGGGCTCGAGTGTCTCGCCACCAGCAACACCCTGCCGCACCCCTCCAATGCCATAGATGTCACGCCGCTGCTGCTGAAACCCATTCGTCAATGCATAGCCCTGCTGGGCAAATAGGCTGCCCGGCGGCAGCCGGGCAACAACTCGAATTAACGGAGCGGAATTGTCTGACTAAGCGGATATGAATCATGAGGATATGGCATATGCCTGGATATCGCCGCACACAGAGGTTATGCTAGCCGGGTATTTTGGATGCCGGCAAACATCAAGGACGAAGACCCATGTCACACCTGCAAATCTTATTGGCAAACCTCATCTGGGGCGCGCTGCCGTTGTATTTTTATTTCTACGATAGGGTCTCCCCCCTATTCATGCTGGCGATGCAAATCATCGCCACCTGGCTGGTGCTGGCACTCTTCGTCAGGGCCAAACCCCAACAGGCATCGCAACCCAACAGATCCTGGCGCACCTATGTGCCTTCGGCCTGTTTCCTGGCTGCCAACTGGGGCATCTATGCGATGACGGTACAAAGCGGCCAGGCACTCGAAGCCAGTTTTGCCTATCTCATCACCCCAGTGCTGTTCGCCGCCCTGGATTGCTTCGCCCCGGCGAACAGGAAAAATCCCGCCATGCTGGGCTGCATGCTGGCAACCGGTGGCATCATAGTCCTGGATGCAATCATGCAAGGCGTGGTTCCCATTGCCGGTTTCCTGATTGCCATGGCCTTCGTCGCCTATATCCTCTGGCATAGAAAACAAGGCTTAGATCCCTTGGTCGCCCTCAAGCACGAAACCAGCCTGATGCTGCCGCTGGCGATCGGCTTGCTGTTCATCCCCCAGGACCTGAGTCTCACCCGGACCCAGATGGCCTTGCTGCCCCTGCTCGGAGTGCTGACCTGCCTGCCACTGTTACTCTTCATCATAGGCAGCAAGCGGGTGGCCTTCAAACACCTGTCCCTGTACCAATTCGTTGCCCCCATTACAGGTACACTCATAGCTGTCGAGCTATATCAACAGGCGTTTCCACTGGAGAAGGGACTGATTTACGCTGCGCTGATCGCCATGCTATGTCTCAACATCTATCTGAACCGTCCCAGGCAGAGCGATGCGAAAGCGCAGCTGGCAATGGCAGCGAGAATTGAAGCCGAATGACATCTGAAATGAGGCAATGGCGGTAATGCGGCAGGGGTGAGCCTGGAGCTGGCTAACAAGAACTGAGGAAACTCATGCCCGGGCGGGACAGGATGGCAAAGACACGGCCCCAAGAAAGTCGAAAGGGGCATAGCCCTTGTGCTGATGCCCCTTTCGGTTTGCTGCCTTGCGGCTGTATGCGCCCTTGCCCTTCTTCGGCCTCTCGGTCCGGCTCCTGAACAGGGGGCTGGTGACTAACGCCTTCAGGGCGTTGTCCTGAATTGCCCCCCGGCCCATGTCATGGGACTGCGCGCGCCCTTGGTCACCCGCAGGCTCAGCTGAACCGGCTGCAGCCGGTTGCGCCTTTCTATGTCTTTTACTCATAGCCTCTATACCCTCTTTATCCTCTATATCTTCTGTGTGCTGATGTTGGCGGCCCTGATGTTGATGGCACTGATGTTGACGGCCCTATGCCATCGGGCCGTCGCCATTCTAACATTTTGTACACTATTTCAGCAAAGACTGTCACAAAGTGCGGGCAGCAGGCATAAAAAACGCCGGCGATACAGATATCGACCGGCGTTTTCAGCTGAGTGTTTCATCTCAGTGGCTGTTCATTTCAGGCGCTTTCATCTTGGATGCGTTCATCTTGGATGCAGCGCCCAGCGGCCGGCGCATCAGTTGCCGGCGATCTTCATCTCGCTCAGCAAGATGCCGCCGGTACGGATGGAGGAGCGCAGATCCCTGTCTTTGGCCACCGCCTGTATACCGCGGAACATGTCTTTCAGGTTACCCGCCATGGTGATCTCTTCCACCGGATACTGGATCTCGCCATTCTCGACATAGAAACCGGCGGCGCCGCGAGAGTAATCCCCGGTCACCATGTTCACGCCCTGACCCATGACCTCGGTCACCAGCAGGCCTGTGCCCATGGCCTTGACCAACTCATCGAAGGTCTGCCCCGTGTGGCCGAGTGTCCAGTTGTAGATGCCGCCGGCATGACCCGTGGTCGTCAGGCCCAACTTGCGCGCCGCATAGCTGGTCAAGAGGTAGGTCTGCAGGGTACCGGCATCTATGATGCGCCTGTCCTGGGTGGCGACGCCTTCGCTGTCATAGTTGGCACTGGCGAGCGCGCCCAGCAGGTGCGGCTGCTCTTCTATGTTGAACCAGTCGGGAAACAGCTGAGTGCCGATAGAGTCGAGCAGGAAGCTGGACTTACGGTATAAGTTACCGCCACTGATGGCGCCGACCAGATGCCCTATCAAACCTGTCGCTATCTCGGGAGCCAACAACACGGGCAAGTGCCCTGTGGCTATCTTGCGGGCGCCGAGGCGACTGACCGTCTTCTGCGCCGCCTTGAGGCCCACAGCCTCAGGAGTCCATAGCTCGTCGAACTTGCGCGCTATTGTGTAGTCATAATCCCGCTGCATGTTGCCGTCGGCTTCTTCGCCTATCACCACACAGCTGAGACTGTAACGTGAGCTGCAGTAACCATTGAGGAAGCCATGGCTGTTGCCATAGACCTTGACCGATGTGTGGGCGTTGGCACTGGCCCCATCCGAGTTTTTGATCCTCGGGTCGGCCTCCATGGCCGCGGCTTCGGCGCGTATTGCCAGCTGGGCCAACTCGTCGGCCCCTATATCCTGGGGATAATAGAGCTGCAAGTCGCGAAACTCTGTGGCCATCAGACTCTTATCCGCCAGGCCGCTGAAAGGATCGGGCGAGGTGAATCTGGCGATGTCGTCGGCCGCTTTCACCGCGACGCGGATAGCCTCAGGGCTGAGATCCGAGGTCGAGGAACTGCCCTTGCAGCCATCGCGATAGACGGTGATCCCGAGCGCGCCGTCTTTGTTGAACTCGACCGTCTCAACTTCTTTCAGCCGGGTCGAAACTGACAGGCCCTGCTGTTTGCTGATCGCCACTTCGGCCGCGCTGGTGCCGAGTTTATCGGCATACTCGAGTGCCGTGGCGACGGCATGCTTGAGTGCATCTAATTCAATATCTAGGCTGCTGGAGGACACAAATCTACTCTTAGGTTATCGGCAATGCCAATAGCATAACAAACACAGATCCCAATCACATTAAATATTGCCGCTAGAGCCGCCCGGGCGGGAGAATACCTAGGCGAATAATTGCCTGAGATGGTATTATTGGCGGGTATATAACTCGAGGCTTTATCCATATGAAAATTGTTGGCGATTCAGAACACTTTAAACAGCCCTATGACAATGATGACGATTACGTCAGCAGAACGGAGCAGAAACGCGAGAGCGAAGCGCTGCAGGCGCTGGGGCTTCAGCTGGTATCCCTGAGCAAGACTCAGTTGGATAAGATAGAGCTGGATGAGTTTCTGTACGACACCATAGTCAAGGCGCGCAGCATCAAGCCCAAGACTGAGGCCTATCGCCGCCACATGCAGTACATAGGCAAGCTGATGCGCAGCGCAGAGATTGAACCCATTCAAGCGGCATTGGATAAGGTGCTCAACAAGAACAACAACGAGAGCGCCCAGCTGCAGATCTTCGAGAAGATGCGCGAGCGTTTGCTGAGCCAGGGCGACGACGAGATCCAGACCCTGGTCGAAGCCCATCCACAACTGGACAGGCAGAAGCTGCGTCAGCTGGTACGCCAAGCCAAGAAAGAACTGGAAAAAGGCCCAGAGTCCAAAGCGGCCAAAGAAATTTTCAAATACCTGCGCGGCGAAATTATAGACTAGTCTTCGGCCGCTGCGGCAACAGCCACAGAGATTTTGTCTTAGTGGCTGTCGTCGGCAAATCCACAGTAAAACGCCTCATTACCCCAGCCTTTATCGCCAGAACCCCAGTCTGCAAACTCAACACTGATATTCGGTGGCGGCTATTGCAGGCTAGCCCGCTTTCCCGCAATCCCCCTGACGGCCAAGCCAAAGAATAGGCCGAACAGGCCCCACAGCTGCAGCCACTTGGGCAGCACATCAGTCCAGGCGGCGCCGAGCTGATTCAGCTGCAGCAGACCCGAGATGGCGGGCACGGCCGGAACCAGCTGCGACAAGCACACCAAGGGATCCGGGATCAAGGCCAGCGGCCAGACGAAGCCGCTGACGAACAGGATAGGCATGGACACCAGCAGATACACCTGGGTCGGCAAGTCGCGCCGCCGGAACAGGCAACTCAAGGCGATGCCAGCCGCCGCCGTCGAGAGCAGGAAAGGCAGCAGAAACAGCGCCACCCGTCCCAGGCTCGCCTGTACCGTCACCCCATACCAGTGATAACACCAGCCGACATAGAAACTGGTAAACAGGCTATAGAGCAGCGAAAAGGCCAGGATGCGGCCGCACACCAGCTTCAAGGGAGAGGTTTCGCGCCAGTAGCCGGCGGTACGCCATTGGCCCGCCCCCAGTATGCCAGTGCCTATCAGCAGGGTCTGGTGCAGTATCAGCAGAAACAAGCCTGGGACCACATAGGGGGTGTAGCCCAGACCCGGATTGAAGGCGGGCACGCTGTTGAGCCTGACCGCATTCAAGACCCGTTCCGCCTCGGCCTGCTGCTCGCCCCTTGCCAGCAGGCCCAGCAACTGGATCCCCTTGCCCGCCTCCAGGCCTGCCGCCACCAGGCCTTCGGCCACGGCGGAATAGATGAGGAAATAACTGGCGTCGCCGCCATAGCTCAAGACCACGCCCTTGCCGAGCAAGAGATCCCGGCGAAAGCCTGCGGGGATCACCAGCAGACCATGGGCCTTGCCTGCGGCTATCCACTGCTGCGCCGTGGCTATGGCATCGACCCTGGCCACCACCCGGATCTTGGCGCTGGCGTCGGCATGGCGCAGCAACTGGCGGCTGAGGGATGAGTGGTCCAGATCCACCACCACCAACTGCTGCTCGGTCGGCACCTGATGCAGATAGGGCAGAGGATACAAGATCGAATAGAAGAGCACGCCGCCGAACAGGGTCACGGCTATGGCCTTGTCGCTCACTATGGCCTTGAGTTCATTGATGACCAGCTGCAGCAGGCTCATGGCTTGACCTCACAGCCGGGTTGCAGGCGCGTCTGCAGCCTGCGTCCCAACAGGTAAATCACGGGCAAGAGCAGCAGGTAGCCCCAGTAGGATGCCAGTTGGGCCGGCAGACTCGGCCAGCCCAGGCCATAGCTGACCTGAGCCACGTGGGCGTCTATATAGTGGCTCGATGGCATCAGCAGGCGCCAGTATTGGGCCGCCGAGGGCATCTCATGCACGGGAAAGGTGATCCCCATGAAGGCGAAGGCGGGGGCGAACAGCGCGGTGCAGAAACTCACCACCCTGGCGCTGTCGGCCATTAGCAGGAAGACGGTCAGCACCAGGCACCAGATCGCCAGCAACATGCAGCACTGGGCGATAACCAGCACCGACAGACTGCCGGCGAAGGGCAAGCCCAGATAGAGATACAGGAAACACAGGATGCCGGCGCCATGGAGCGCCAGGAGCGGCAGATAGACGCCCAGCTTGGCCAGCAGCTTGGGCCAGAAAGCCAAGCTCAGGCCAGAGTCATGGGGGGCCGGGGTCAGCTCGCGATTGAAACTGTTGGCAAACACCAGCATGGCCAGCAGCTGCCACAGGGCGATCAGCACGGGCGGCACCAGGAAGCCGACATAGTTGCTGTTGCGATTGAACAGCGCCGTGGTCTGGCTCTGTACCGGCCTCAGGTTCACCGCCACCCTGGCCCTGGGCACCCCGGATACCAGCTGCTTCAGCCCGGCCAGCTCCAGCAAGCCGGCCCCCAGGCTCTGCTGAAGTTGGCTGGAGAGCAACTTGCCCATCAGCAGGAACTGGCTGTTGTAGCGTATGTCTATACTGGGGCTGTGGCCGGCGCCCCTGAGCAAGTCTCTTTGCAGATCTTTGGGCAGGAGCACCAGGGCATAGACCTCGGCCCGGCGCATGGCGGCGACGGCAGCGGGCAGATCCGCGAAGGCCACCGGGGCAGTGACGGCGTTGGCCGCCAGTTGCCGTCCCAGCATGCGGCTAACCCGGCTGTGATCCAGATCCACCAGCGCCACGGGCAACTGCCTGGGCAAACCTGCACTGAACAGCCACCAGAGCGCCAGCACGCTCAGCAAGGGCACATAAGTCACCAACGCCAGTTGCCAGGGGGAATGCCACAGGGCGTGGAGTTCGCGGCGGATCGGGCCTGTCATCTGCATGCCACTCAGAGGGTCAGGAGCGCCGACATGCCGACCCGCAGATCCGCTATCGTCTGGGTTGGCCTGAGTTCTACCTCGAAGGTACGCATGTCGAAGTCATGGCCGCTCTCGGTGGAGCGCCAGGTGGCGAAGTCGCCCATCACGCTCACATGGCTGACCCTGAACTCGGCCGTCCGTCCCAGTGCCGGCAGCTCCAGGGTCATGACGGCGCCTTGCTTGAAGCGCTCGAGCTCGTCTTCACGCACCTGGAATACCGCCCAGGCATCCTGCATGTCTATGAGGCTGACCACGGGAAACCCGCTTGGGGCCAGTTCCCCCGGCTGCAACAGCACTTCGCTTATCTCTCCGGCGCGCGGTGCGCGCATCTGGCTGTCGGCCAATATGGCGCTGACCTCGCCGACGGCGCCCTCGGCCCGGCGGGCATTGCCCGCGGCCGCGGCCTTGGTCTCGCTGCGGGCGCCTTCCTCGGCCATCTGATACATGGCCTTGGCGGCCTGCTCAGTGTACTTGGCGGCCTGCCACTGGGTGAAGGCTTCATCACGCTTCTGCCGCGCCACCACGCCTTCACCGAACAAATTCTCTATCCTGTCGTAGGTGGTCTGCGCCAAGCTGGCCCCCGCCTTGGCCTTGAGCCACTGTTCCTTGGCGGCCAGGATCTGCTGCGCCCTGGCACCGCTGTCGGCCTCCTGCTGCATGGCCTTGGCGGCGTCGAAGCCGCCCTGGGCCTGCATCAGCTTGGCATCCAGCTCAGGGCTGTGGATGGCGAACAGGAGATCCCCCGCCGCCACGCTATCGCCGCGGCGTACCAGCACCTGCTCCAACCGGCCCGGCACCTTGGAAGAAATGTTGTATTCCCTGGCCTCTATCTGTCCCTGCAGCAGCCTGGGCTTGGGGCTATAGGCCAGCACCAGGCCATAGGCCAATACCAGAATGAGAAAAACCAGCGCCGCTACGGCAAAGATTCTGTTAGCGCGCATCTTGCGTCTCCTGCTCTCGTGTATGGCCGATGAACTCATCCAACTGACCGCTGATGGTCATCAGACTGGCATAGGCCTGAATGTAGTTATACCTGGCACCCAACTGACGGCTCTTGACCGCGCTGAGCTTGAGCTCGGCGTCGACCCTGTCGATGGAGGTAGACAGGCCCTGATTGAAGGCCAACTCCCTAAGCCTCAGGTTTTCTTCGGCCAGGCTCAGTGACAGTGTCAGCGCTTCGACCTCTTCCTTGGCCTGCAGCAGCCGGCGGTAACTCTGCTCCAGCAGCAGGCTGAGATCTTCCCGGGTCTGGGCCTTGGTGTATCTGGCCTGCAGCAGGGCACTCCTGGCCGCCTGCACCTTGCCGCCCGGGCCGTCACGGCTCAGCAGGGGGATCTTCACCCCCAGGCCCAGCATCCAGTCGGGTTCCATCTTGGCGAACAGGCTGTCGTCTTCATACAAGGTGTAGTTGCCGAACAGGAACACAGTCGGCCGATACTTGCCCTGCTCCAGCGACACCAGGCCTTGGGCCTGGGCCTCCTTGGCCGCCAACAGCCGCAACGCCGGGTGTTGCTTCAGGGTCAGCTGGCTCAGGGCCGGCAGCGAAGGCAATTCGGGCAGGATGAAGAGTCCTGAGCTTGGGCTGATGTTTGGCTCGTGCAGCAGGCGCGCCAGGGCAATTTGGGCCATCTCATGCTGACGGCGGGCACTGCCGAGATCCACCCTGGCATTTTCCAGCGCCACCTGGGCGTTGAGGCGTTCCACCTTGGCTATCTGCCCCTGTTGCTCCAGCTTGATGGCATGCTCGGCATGCTCTGTGAGTGATGCCACCAGCTGTGCCTGGGTCTGGGCCAGGCTCTGGGTCACGGCCACGGCAAAGTAGCGTTGCACCAACTGGGTGAAGAGCTCGCGGGTCGCCAGTTGCAACGCCTGCTGCTTCTCGGCCACCATGGCCTCGTGTATCCCTTGGGCGGCACTGATCTGCCCGCCCGTATATATGGGCCACATGGCCTGCAGGCTGGCACGGAAGATGTCTTGCTCCGTGAAGGGGGTGACGAACAAATTGCCGGGAATGCTGGCCAGGGCGCCGCCCAGGGCCGGCGGCAGTGTCTTGGGATCCAGGGATGCCAAGGGGTTGAGATCCCTGAGATCCATCTCCACAGGCTGCTCCAGCCGGGTGTAGCTGCCGGCTATGCTCAGCGCCGGCAGGCTCAGGCTCTCGCCCGCCTCCTGCTCTCCCTTGGCGCGATTGAGCTCCTGGGACTGGGCCAGCAGCTTGTCGCTCACCTTGAGCAACTGCTGCCAGGCGGCATCGAAGCTCAGCGGCTCTGCCGGCGCGGCGAAGGCGCACAGGGCCAGCCCCGCCAGCAGCCAGCCCCTGGCGGCTTGAGTTACCCGGCTCACCCACACGCTTTTCATTGGAAGTCTCATTCCCACCTCTAGAGTTATTGCTCTAAATTATGCCGCTATTCTAACATCCTCTGCCCCAGCCTAACAGCAGTTGGCAGGTGATTGATATCACTCTATAAATAAATTGGCAGTCCGGGAGCGACGGCACACTCTGCAGTGCCGCAGCCCAAGGTAGGGGGCGGTCGTAGCCGAAATTCGGACCCAGGTGGAAGCAGCGCCGGCTGACTCTGGCTTGGCCGGCAAGCATAGCGGATGGCGAGCGAGGGATAAGATCTAAGAGGCCGGGGCATATGCCTCGGCCCTTATGTCTGGCTCAGGCTATCAGGCGGTGCCGCCCACCGTCAGGCGATCCAATTTCAGCGTTGGTTGACCGACACCGACCGGGACACTCTGGCCGTCTTTGCCACAGACGCCGACGCCCTGATCCAATGCCAGATCGTTGCCCACCATGGAGATCTGCTGCATGGCCTCGGGGCCGTTGCCTATCAGGGTCGCGTCCTTGATGGCCCGGGTTACCTCGCCATTCTCTATGAGATAGGCCTCTGAGGCCGAGAACACGAACTTGCCCGAGGTGATATCCACCTGGCCACCGCCGAAGTTGGGGGCATAGATGCCCTTCTTCACCGACTTGATGATGTCGGCGGGCAGCGACTCGCCGGCCTCCATATAGGTATTGGTCATACGCGGCATGGGCAGATGGGCGTAAGATTCGCGCCGGCCGTTGCCCGTCGGCATCATGCCCATCAGGCGGGCGTTGAGCTTGTCCTGCATATAGCCCTTGAGTATGCCGTCTTCAATCAGGACGGTTTTCTGCCCTGGCACCCCTTCATCGTCTATGCTCAGGGAGCCGCGGCGGTTGGCCAGGGTGCCGTCATCGACCACTGTCACAAGCTTGGAGGCTACCTGCTGGCCTATCTTGCCGCTGAAGGCGCTGCTGCCCTTGCGGTTGAAGTCGCCTTCCAGGCCATGACCCACGGCCTCGTGCAACAGGACCCCGGGCCAGCCGTTGCCCAGCACCACGGGCATCTCGCCCGCCGGCGCATCTATGGCATTGAGATTGACCTGGGCCTGGCGCACGGCCTCGCGGGCGAAGCCGAAACAGCTTGGCAGGCCAGTGTCATCGCTTTGCAGCAAGACACTGTAATCGTGACGGCCACCGCCACCGGCGCTGCCACGTTCGCGCTTGTCATTTTCTTCGAGGATCACGCTGCAGTTGAAACGCACCAGAGGGCGCACGTCGGCGGCCAGGGTGCCGTCGCTGGCGGCGACCAGGATTTCTTCATGTACGCCGGACAGACTCACCACCACCTGAATGATGCGGCTGTCCAGGCTGCGTATGTAGGCGTCGGCCTCTTTCAACAGGTTGATCTTCTTGACTTCTTCCATGGCGGCTATGGGATCGGCACTGGCATAGAGGGGATGCACTGCCTGGCGTTTCAGGGCCTGCACCTGACAATGGCGACCGGCACCTGCTATGCTGCGCGCCGCATCGACCGCCGCACTCAATGCCGCCGGGGTAATTTCATCGGCATAGGCGAAGCCGGTTTTCTCATCCTTGATCGCCCTGACACCTACGCCCCTCTCTATGTGGAAACTGCCTTCCTTGATGATGCCGTCTTCCAGCACCCAGGACTCGTGGCGGCTGCCCTGAAAATAGAGATCCGAGAAGTCTATGTTGTGCTTGTGTATGGTATCCAAATAGCCTTGCAGTTCGTCCAGTGCCAGGCCCGACTGCAATAAACTCTGTCCAACTTGTGCTAAAAACGGCATAGATTCTCTCTTCGATCCTGTCGATCGGTTGCAATTATGGCTGCGGCTTGATGGCTTAGATCGCGCCGCGGCAAAGGGTTATGAGTGACGCCCGGCATCACTCCTGTATTCGGTTAGCCGCTACCTGGCTGTCAAGCTTGGCGCCGCGAAGCGGTTATGCTCCATCACGGGCATCTGACGGCGGATGCGCTGCAACTGCAGCATGTCTGGCTTGGCCTGTATCCAGCCTGTGCCTGTCTGGCGCTGCGCCATTATCTGTCCCCAAGGGTCGACTATCATGCTCTGACCCCAGGTCTCGCGGCTGCCCTCGTTATGTTGGCCCCACTGAGCGGCGGCGAGCAGGAAACACTGGGTCTCTATCGCCCTGGCCTGAATGAGGCTCTGCCAGTGCGCCTCGCCCGTGACCTTGGTGAAGGCCGATGGCAGGGCGATAAACTCGGCGCCCGCCAGACGCATGGCGCGAAACAGCTCGGGAAAACGCAGATCATAACAGACTGCCAGGCCGATTTTACCCAGGGGGGTGTCTACCACGCTGATATGTTCACCCGGGCAGAAGGTATCGCTCTCACGATATTCCTTGGTACCGTCGGCGACATCCACATCGAACAGATGCAGCTTATCGTATTGGCCCAGGACCTCGCCCGAATTATCGAAAAGATAACAACGGCTGTAGACCCGGCCCTCGTCGGCCCGCATGGGAATGGTCCCTGCCACCAGATACACATCATAGCGCTTGGCCAGGGCACCGAGTGCCGACTTCAGCGAACTCTGGCGCTCGTCACCTGCATATTGCAGCTGCTGGCGCTCATGACCGCCAAACAACAGACTGCATTCGGGCAACACCACCAACTGAGGTTCGTTGGCTTCGCGGGGCAAGCACTCAAGCTGCGATTCGATAAACTCCAGATTGGCCACCACATCGCGGCTGCTCTGGCATTGTAACAAGCTGATCTGCATCTTTGTCTCCAGGTATCCCTTCTCGGGCATAGGCATCAATTCCCCCGACCAGCTTGAGTATGGCATTAGCCGGCCTCAGCGCCACAGGGACCTGGCCGGCTGCCGGCTCAGACTCGTGTTTGAGCTCTGGCTCTGGCTTAGACTTAGACTCGGGCTGAGGCTCTGACTTAAGCTCTTTCTTAGGCTCTGGCTCTGCCGGAGTAGGGGTCTCGGGCTGGACCGGCTGAGTTCCTTCGGATGCCGGCGCCTTATCCACAGCCTCGGTACCGGCTTCGGCCGGGGCGTCTGCGGCAACTGCCGGCTTGCGTGGCAATATGGACTCGGGGATCTCTATCTCCTTGCTCTTGCGCTCCAGCTCTTCCAGTTTAGGGTCATCCATGGTGCCTGTCAGCCGGAACCTTATTTCAGAGATCACTTCGATCACGGGTTCGAGCACCTTGGTCAGGGCAAAGGCCCCCAGACCCAGGGTCCAGGCACTGGTGCTGAGCAAGACCACCGTCGGCACACTGGACGCCAACTGAGGCACGAAACGAATATCATAATTCAGGCTCTGGCTGATCAGATCCGTATAGCCCCTGACCTTCATGTCACCGGCGACGGCATCCATGGCCGTGTTGGTGGTCTTGACTACCCCATTTTCCAGCAGCAGATCCCCCTTGAAAGCGTCGAAGTACAGGCCCTTGCCGAAGACATCGGAAAAATCCAGTGACAGCTTACGCAGCAGGGAATCCAGGCTGAAGAGTGAAAAGATACGGGCGCCCTTGTCGCTGATCTCCGACAGATGGCCCTTGCCGAAGTCGAACCTCACCTTGCCGCCCAGGCTCTCGAGGGAGAAGGCATAGGGCGCATCCCGCCAGGACAGGGACGCGGTCAGATCCAGCGGCGCATCCTGGAGTCCAGGGCTCAGCCCCAAGCGGTCGGTCAGGGTATCGAACTTGTCGGCCTTCAGGGTCAAGGTGACCTGGGTCAGACTCTCTCCCTGCCGAACTTTCCAATAGCCCTGGCCCTGCAGGCTGGCATCCGGGGTCGTCAGTGACAGGGTCTGAATATGATAAGCTTCGCCCTCCGGCCTGGCCTGCAACACCAGATGCCCGAATGGCTTGTCGTAGAAGTTGAATGCGTCCACATCTATCGCCACCGGCGGCAGGTTCGCCAGCAGCTGGGCCTGATCCTGGACCGAGTTCCCGGCCGGGCTCTGCTGGGCCTGGGGGGCGAAATCGAACTTCTGCGCCACCACTTTCAACCCCTGGGTCAACCAATCCGGATAAAAGTCTATCCAGCCCTCGAATTCGTTCGCCTTGGCGTTGAAACGCCAGCCACTCTCCTGGGGCGCGGCATCGAAGCTGAGATCCGTCAAGGCCTGGCCCAGGAGATCCAGCTTGGCTATCCTGGCCTCGACGGCCTTGAGTGGCGGAAAGGCACCTGCCTGTGACTGGGTTGCAGTTGCGCTTGGCGTTCCGGGCTCCGACTGTGCCACCTCGGCCTCGGCGCCTTTGCCGAGGAAGCTGCGGATCAAGGGCAACCAGGGCTGAAACTCGACCTCATCGAGTGCCAGCTGCAGATAGCCGCCCTCCCTATGGACCTCGTCACCCGGCTGGAACAGCCGCCCCAGCAAGAGGTGATAATCTGTCAGCCGGCCGGCGGAGGCCGAGTCGAAGCCGCCCCAGAACTCGGCCTGATCACCCAGGATAATATCCAGCGAGGTGCTCTCGCTGTCGCCGACCAGGTCGACATTGAAACGGCGCGCTTCCTGGGGTAATTTCCCAAAGGCGCCGGGCAATGACAGCCCGACGCCGCTGAGATCTGAACCGACACTGGCCTGCAAGCGATAGCCCTCGGGAGCGAAGACCAAGGTCATGCCGCCGGTCCAATCCAGCCGACCCGAATAATAGGCACTCAGGGGATTGTCCAGGCTATCCGGCAGGGCCGCCAGATCCCAGCTGCCATTGATCTTGAGATTGAGGCCCAAATCCCGATTCACCCTTTCAGTATCGAACGACAAGGTCACGGCCTGCTGAAACAGGCGGGCACCTATGTCCTGGCCTTCGACCAGCTCGTTGGCGAATCTCACCTCGCCCGTCACCGCCTCGAGCTGCACCCCGGGTTGCCGCAGATACACTGGGGTCTTGTCGAACTGCACCCGGCCGCGGATGTCGGGCTCCCCCCCCAGATACAGGGGTATGGTCAGATCCAGATTGGCGCTCACCCTGTCCTGGATCTGCACCGTCTCCAGGGTCGCACCTACGCTGGCGGCCAAGGGAGAGGCCTGCAGCACTTGGGTGGCGGCGGCGCCTTGGGTCGTCAGATCTGCCTGCACCTTCAGCACAGACTCGTGTCCCAGGTGGGGAATATACACATGGGCGCCATCGGCAGGCACCTGCAACAATTGCCCCTTATCGACCCAGAGATCCATGCGGGCATTTTCGAAAAGCGCCGCCAGACTCAAGTCTGTCACCGCCGGCCAGTCGGGTTGGAAGCGGTATTTGGCCTGGGTCAAATTGAAGTCCGCCTGGAAAACACCCGAGTGATCTTCATAGGGAAAATTGCTCAGCTGCCCATGCCACAGCAACTTGGCATCCTCTATCTTACCCGCCTGGATGGCACCACCTAGGTAATCGACCAGAGGCTCACCCATGCCATGGCGGGGGAAATAGCGCTTGGCGTTGGCGGCATTCTTGAGCTGTAACCTGGCGGCCAAGGCCAACAGGGCGCCGTCACTCAGATCCAGACGCAGGTTCGCATCGAGCGCCAGGTCCTCATTTTCCAGCTGTAATCCGCTTAGGCTCAAGGCCTGGTGCTCGACATCGAATTGCCCCTGCAGGGCCGCGGCATCCAAGTGAATCGGCGCCTGGAATTCTTCCTTCCAGCTCAGCTCATAGCTCTGGGGCGGGGCGGAGAAATACAGGGTCTGCCCCCGCCAGCCCAGGGTCGCATCCAGCGGTGCGCTGCCGGGCAGGCCGGCGGCGTTGTGCCAGCCCAGTTGCGCTATATCCACGCTCGCCTGCAATGCTTCACCCCCGTGGCGATACAGGCGCAGCGGCCCTATCTCGCCCTCGGGCTGCAATGCTTGCCAATGCCGCAGACTCGCGGCATCGACCCCGGGAAACAGGGGCAACAGCGGCAACAGCATACGGGTATCCAGCGGACTCAGGTAAGCGAACAGCTCATCGTCGCTCTGCTTGGCCGCCAGCGTCAGTGCCGGCCAAGCGACGCCATTGGTCACAAAATCCAGTCCCTGGCTCTGCACCCGCCACCCCTGGGCGTCGGGGCGCCAGGCGATGGTGCCGCCCTGGATGGCAAATTTCTGTTCCTGGTTATCCAGCGACCACTGCAACCAACTGGGCTCGAATTGCACCAGGCCGGACTCTATCTTGCGCTGTGCCAGCGTCACCCAGGCTTCCAGGTTGACCACCCCCTGCAAGGGCAGAGTATTGCCGGGAGCTTTGGGGTTGGCTTGGCGGGAGGCCCACTCGCCCAGATCCAGCGACTTGGCCGCCAGATAAATTTGTCCCGTCAGGCTATCCGGCGCATTGGCGTCGCCATCTATGTCCAGACTCAGACTCAGGGATTCATGGCTCGAGGCGTTGGCGGCCAGTTGCAGGATGCCCGAGCCCTGGTGCCGTGCCCCAGTGTTGCGCCACTTGAGATCTTTGATATAGAGGGGGGGGAAATGGTGTTGGGCACTGAGCAGTTGCAGGCGAACATCGGACAGGGAGAAGCGCCCCAGCTGCTCGAGCAGGAGGCGGTAGAGCCAATCTGTATTGGCCGAACTCTGCGGCTCCCCGCTCTGGCCCAGGGCATCGAGATCCAGTGCCAGGTGCACACCGTTGAAGATCACTGTTTCTACCTGGGGCGACGCCGTCAGCAGTGTCTGCCAGAAATCCAGCTTGATCTGCACCTTGCCCACTATCAGGGTCACGGGCAAGCTTTCCTGCGGCGGGATCACCAGATTGTCCACGGTCAGCGCCGGACCGAAGGCCTCCCATTGGGCCGAAATCTGTCCCAGTTGCAGCTTCAACTGATACTCATCCTGCAGATAGATGGCCACCTGCTGGCGCACCTGCCCCAGCTGCGGCAGGAGACCGCGGATCAGGCTGACCCCAAGAGCGAACAGCACCAGGAATATTGCCAGCGCCTGCCAGCAATAACGGCTGAATTTGAACGGACAGAAAGGCAGTCGCACTACATCATCACCACGTCATATTTATTCTGGGCATACATGGGCTCGTTCTGCAGCCGAATGCGTTTGCCTATGTAGACTTCCAGCTCGGCGAGCAAATGACTCTCATCGCCGCTGAGACTCTGGTGCACGGCCGGCGAGCAATAGAGCAGGAACTCATCGGCATCATAGCTCCTGTTGAGACGAATGATCTCGCGGAACACTTCGTAAGACACGGTTTCTATGGTCTTCATGCTGCCTGTGCCCTGGCAGGAAGGACACTCGCCACAGACCACATGTTCCAGGCTCTCGCGGGTTCTCTTGCGCGTCATCTCCACCAGGCCCAGTCCGGAGAAGCCACTGATATTGGTCTTCACCCTGTCTTTGGCCAGCGCCGTGGTCAGGCTGTTGAGCACCCGGGTCTTATGCTCGGCGTTCATCATGTCGATGAAATCTATGATGATGATGCCCCCCAGGTTACGCAGCCTCAGCTGACGGGCTATGGCCTGAGTCGCCTCCAGGTTGGTATTGAAGATGGTTTCTTCCAGGTTGCGATGACCGACGAAGGCGCCGGTATTGATGTCGACGGTCGTCATGGCCTCGGTCTGATCTATGATGAGATAACCACCCGACTTGAGTTCGACCTTGCGCCCCAGGGCCCGCTGGATCTCATTTTCCACATCATAGAGTTCGAACAGCGGTGCCGGCCCCTGGTAATGTTCTATCTTGGCGGCGATTTCCGGCATGAACTCGAGGGCAAACTGCTGCAGTCCGCTGAAGGTACGACGTGAGTCGACCTGAATGCGATCCAGTTCTGTACCGACAAAATCCCGCACTATGCGTACCGGCAGGGCCAGATCCTGATACAGCAAGGACACCCGCGGACGCTTGCGACGCTCGCTGACCTTGGCCCAGACCCGTCGCAGGAAGGCCGCATCCTGGGCCAGTTCATCGGCACCCACGCCTTCGGCGGCGGTACGTATGATGAAACCACCGTCGGCATCCACATAAGGCAGGGTAATGTTCTTCAGGCGGACGCGCTCTTCCTCCTGCTCTATGCGTTGGGACACCCCGACATGGCTGGAGCCGGGCATGAACACCAGATAGCGTGAGGGTAAGGTGATGTCTGTGGTCAGGCGGGCACCCTTGGTGCCCAAGGGATCTTTGACCACCTGCACCATGATGTCCTGGCCCTGGCGCACCAGTTCGGCTATGTCACGCACCACGAAGTTGCCTTTCTCTACCTCGGCGACGCACTCGGTATGGGGCACTATGTCGGAGGCGTGCAGGAAGGCGGCTTTTTCCAGGCCTATGTCGACGAAGGCCGCCTGCATGCCGGGCAATACCCGGCTGATCTTGCCCTTGTAGATGTTGCCGACCAGGCCGCGCTTCATCCGCCGCTCTATGTGCACTTCCTGCAGAACACCATGCTCGACCAAGGCAACCCTTGCCTCGGAGGGCGTTACATTGATCAGTAACTCCGACCCTATCTTGCTCTGTGTCTTGTGCTGACTCAAGCGGCTGCTACTCACGACTCACCCCATTTGGGAAACTTGGCTCTTGGAGCATGCTAGCTCCAATGACATAAGATTAATAAAACATGCAAAACAAATTCGTGACTCGGGCACGGGCTCTTGAATGCCATGCCCTGCAGCAACCGAGTCGATAAAGCATAGCTAATTTATAGACAACGCCTGCCCGGGCGCGGTTCACTGCCTCATCCCTTTCCTCGTGATAAAGACCGAGGCACAGGCGGTTAACTTGCAGGCAGTTAACTCGTAAGCCGTTAACTCACAGGCAGCCCATGGCGTAGAGCAATTCACGGGTTTCCACCAAGGGCAGGCCGACCACAGACGAATAACTGCCGTCTATGGCGGCCACGAAACAGCCGCCAAGGCCCTGGATACCGTAGGCACCCGCCTTATCCAGCGGCTCTCCCGTGGCCACATAGGCATCTATGTCGCCGGCAGACATGGGGCTGAAACGCACCGAGGTTTCACTCAAGCGAGTGAGTGTTTGCTTACCGTCGGTGATCGCTACCGCCGTCATCACCCTGTGGGTCCGGCCCGACAAACGCGTCAACATGGCCTTGGCGTCGGCAGCGTCCAGAGGCTTACCCAGGATCTCCTCGCCCAACACCACTATGGTATCTGATCCCAGCACCACAGGCTCGGGCAGCTGGCGGCATAGATCCAAGCCTACCCTGGCCTTGCCAACGGCCAGGCGCAACACATGCTCCGCGGCGGTTTCTCCTTCAAGATAGGCTTCGTCTATGTCGGGCGACACCTGCTCGAAGCTGAAACCTTCATTGCCCAATCCCAGTTGACCGAGCAATTCGCGGCGACGGGGAGAAGTCGAGGCTAATACCAGGGTCATACTAACGCACCTTATAAAGACGCCGCACCCGGCGCAATATCAAGAATAGCCAAGGCCAGATGACCAGGCTGGAGACCGCCGGCAACAGGAAGTCCGGCTCAAATTTGGCGCCGCTGATGACAAACTCCAGCCAGAAAATCACCAGGTGATACAAGAGTACCAGACACATGACCAGGAGAGTCTGTTGCCAGCGGGGAAAATGCCGTATCCGCTGGAAGTGCAACACCACCACATAGACGACCAGGGACAGCGCCAACGCCCGGATCCCCAGGTTGGCCCCAAGCAAGATGTCCAATGCCACCCCCAGCACCCAGGCGGTGAGAATATTATACCTGTGGGGCAGGGCCACGGCCCAATAGATGATGACCATCAGGAGCCAATCCGGGCGCCATGACTCGACCACCTCGGGCAGAGGCATGATCTGGAATAGGATGCCGAGAAACAAGGTCACCCAAACGGCCATGCGGCCATTGGCGGCTTGTATATTCATTGGCCCTCCGCGGGTTCAACGGCAGCTGGCCGGTCGGCGGGCGCCGCAGCGGCCGCCTCCGGCTGGGTCGCTTCACCCGGCCAGATCAGCAGGAGGTAGCGGATCCTGTCCAAGGCGGCCAGCGGCTGGGCCGTGACCCTGGCATAGTTCTGGCCGTCTTCGGTCGCGACTTCGATCACCCGCGCCACAGGATAGCCCTCGGGAAAACGATTGCCCAGACCCGAGGTCACCAGCAGATCGCCGACCCGCACATCCGTGCTCTTGGCCACATGGCGCAGTTCAATTTCATCCAGCTCGCCGGTGCCGTTGGCCACCATGCGCACATCGTTGCGGGTGATACGCACGGGCAAGCCATGGGTCACATCCGACAACAACAATACCCTGCTAGTCAGTTCGCTGACTTCCACCACCTGGCCGACCACCCCCAGGGCATCGACCACAGGCTGGCCGACAAATACCCCACTGCGGGCGCCGTGGTTGAGCACCACATACTGGTGGAAGGGATCGCTGGCGACTTCCATCACCTCGGCCACCATCTTGCGCGAGTCCAGATGCACGGGCGAGCCCAGCAAGGCCCGCAGGCGTTCGTTCTCCTGCCTGACGTGCTCGAACCTCTGCAGGCGTTCGCTCATCAGCAGCTGTTGCCTGAGCAGCTCCTTATTCTGGACCGCCAGCATGTTGCGGGTGGCAAAGCTTTCGGCGGACCAGTCGAGCAGCGCGCCCGGCACATTGGCCAGATACTGCAGAGGACTGAGCAGGGACGACAAGGACTGGCGCACCGGCTCCAGCCTATGATTGGCCACGAGCAGGACCACCGACAATATGATTGCCAGTGTGAGCCTGAATTGATTGGATATACCGCGAGCGAAAATTGGTTTCATAGAAAAAAGTAAGGCGGCTATTAACCGCCTCGACTTAACTTATCCGTACCCTTAATTCTCTTCGGAGAAAAGATCGCCACCGTGCATGTCGATCATCTCCAACGCCTTGCCACCGCCACGGGCGACGCAGGTCAGAGGATCTTCGGCCACCATCACGGGAATGCCCGTCTCTTGCATCAGCAGCCTGTCCAGATCCCGCAGCAAAGCGCCACCACCCGTCAGCACCATGCCACGCTCTGAGATGTCCGAGGCCAGTTCCGGCGGAGACTGCTCCAGCGCCACCATCACGGCACTGACAATGCCTGAAAGAGGTTCTTGCAGCGCTTCGAGGATCTCGTTGCTGTTGAGGGTAAAGCTGCGCGGTACGCCTTCGGCCAAGTTGCGGCCGCGGACTTCGATTTCCAGCACTTCATCGCCCGGATAGGCCGTGCCTATGGTGTGCTTGATGCGCTCGGCCGTGGCTTCACCTATCAAACTGCCGTAGTTACGACGTACATAGTTGATGATGGCATCGTCAAACTTATCGCCGCCGATGCGCACAGACGAAGAGTACACCACACCGTTGAGGGAGATGATGGCCACTTCCGTGGTGCCACCGCCAATATCGACCACCATGGAGCCGGTCGCCTCTGAGACCGGCAAGCCGGCACCGATCGCCGCCGCCATCGGCTCTTCGATCAGATACACCTCACGGGCACCCGCGCCCATGGCCGATTCACGGATGGCACGGCGTTCTACCTGAGTGGCGCCGACAGGCACACACACCAGCACCCTAGGGCTGGGACGGAAGAAACTGTTGTTATGCACTTGCTTGATGAAGTGCTGCAACATCTTCTCGGTCACATAAAAATCGGCAATCACCCCATCTTTCATGGGACGAATGGCCTGGATGTTGCCGGGGGTCCGGCCCAACATCTGTTTTGCTTCTGTGCCAACCGCGGCAACAGACTTCTGACCAGAGCTATTGCGCTCGCCACGGATAGCAACAACCGAAGGTTCATTGAGCACTATGCCTTCATCACGTACATAAATTAATGTATTTGCCGTACCCAAATCGATCGAGAGATCGTTAGAAAAAATGCCACGTAGCTTCTTGAACATGTAACTAGCCTGTATTCTGTGGAGTCAGAAGAAAAGAAAAATCAGCTAACTTTATCAACGCCACCCAGATTCCACAAGACTGATGAGGTTAACAATCGCTAATGAGGTGTTTTTTTTTACCATATGCAGGTTCGTAGAGGGTTTTACGCAATTTTTGAGCTGTTAAGGCCCGAGTCAGGCTAAAAAACCACCGAATCAAGCCAGTGAAAAACCGGGCCAATTCGGCTCAAGATTCGGCTTATCTTCAAATTAGCCCAAGATGTGCGGTTAAGGGGCAAAAAAAGCCCCCTCCCGGGTACCATGCCTTATCAGTGAAGTTCGCGCCAATAGATGATCTTGTCATGGCCACGGTAGCGACCGAAATAGGCGCTGGCGCGGGGATCGGATAAGGCATTGGCATCCGCCTCGTCCCAATTCCAATACCACTTGAGCCAATCGGGCACGGGCAAAGGTGCAGTCACCTGACCACGGTAAGGCGCTGCGTCACCTGCAGCCAATGCCCGCCAATACAGGGAAAACTCGCCGGCGGCAGCCTTTGCCATGCCGCTGGCCGCCTCATCGCTGCGGGTCACACTCTGATCCGTCAGCAGATCCGGCGCATAATTGTAGCCGTCGGCATCGTCGAGTTGCGATGTTAATCCAGGCACGACACTGGTGCAGGCATCATCGACATTGGTGACCCAGCTTGCGCCACTCCAATACTCGGTGCGCGCCGCCATGGTCAGCCGCTCTGTCTCGGCGCCATAGGTGTTGTCCATCTGGATACGGCCGTGGCGCATGTCAGATGACTGACTCCTGCTTTCATCGAACTGGATGCCCTCGAATACATAGCCAATGCAAGCGCCGGCAGCTTGGAGTTGGTAACAAATCCCATCTGCATCCTTTAGATCCTCTGCTGTCAGCACGAGATCCAACTGCCCACTGAAAGGCGTAACCGACAATGGCGGGATCTTGTGATACAGGAGTCGAGCATTCATTAAGTAGGCGTTCTTCACGGCCGCCGCATCTGTTGGGCTCAGCTCGACGGTACCAGGAGCCACCGCCCCAGCTTCAACCGAGGCAGAGCCAGATTGGTCCTGATAACTGCGTCCCGTCCAGGCATTTTGATAACGCCACCAATCTTCAACTTGATAATTATGAGTGACTTCCCCCTTGAGCGAATAACCCTGAATATCCAACTTAGGTTCTGCCCCCGTCGTAAAGCTGAAGGGTTGATCAAGATAAGTAAATACACCACAACTTGGGGCCAGCTTGGGGGTATTGGGGGTGATGCCCAGATAACCAGGCGTAAAACGTCCCACACTGGCCGTTTTCGCCAAAAGATTTTGAATACCTAGGTCTTCGGTGCTTAAGTTTGCTCCAAGATAGTCGGCAGGCGACTCGGCGGTAAACTTAAACACCCCGACTTCGTTGATAGACTGCTTAACAAGATTGAGGTTGCTCGCGGCTGCGACATGATCATATTCAGTTTGCCCCACCCCGCCTGCCACACCGGAGCTAGGCGCCACCAGCTCACTGGCCAACTTGATCTTGCCTATGGGAGCATAGTTGGGTGTCGTTGTGCTGTTAGCACAAAAATCCGATGTCTTGGTGTTACCAGCCTGCCAGGCCATGCCCTGCACAGTTAAATCGAACTCTTCGCCGGCTTTTTTGTATATAGAACAGCTCACGTCCCCCGCAGAACAGCTCGCATCAGTACCGACAGCCTTAACACACAGGCCCACGGGCACACTGACAAACTGATCCGCGCCCGTCATCACCAGCCCTGACTCTTCTCCCGTGCCTGTGTACCTGGCATTGAGTTGCATCTTGCCGGCATCGGGATAATTGACCAAGAAGGAGGCCTGCCCCTGGGCATCGAACGAGAGCGTGATGTCTGTCGCCACCGACGCCTGATTGCTTACCGGCACAGGCCCAGAGCTTCCCGTGGCTAGGGTGACTTCCTGGCTGGCGGCACGCACCGTCGGCAGCACGTAATCACTCCAGAACTCCAGCGGCTTATCTTCGCCGGCGAAAGCGGCAACACAGGCCTGGGTCCCGTCATCCTTCTTCACCGCCTTGAGCCAAATGTTGTCGGCCGGCTTATTGGCCAGCTTGTCCGGCACATCGAAGATGAAACCTGCATCGGCAAAGTCCAGGGTGCAGGCATCGCGGCTCAGCGGACCGCTACCCTGGCGGCATAATGTCTGGCTCAGGGGCTTGGTGCTGGGCGTCGAGCCGGTCACGCCCACGGTGACGCTGCCGGCGGAATTTTTTCGCAGTTTTAATTGGGTGCTACCGCCGCTGAATCGCGCCACGCTGCCGCCGACCCAACCGCCGCCCGGCAGCGTGGCAGGGCTGAGGTTGGCAGTCACCTCCCCGCTAACCAGCTCGGAGCAATCGGCATTGGCACAGGCATAGAGGGTCAAGCTTGAGGCATCACAGGTCAGTCCATTGCCGGTATGCTCGAACTGGAAGTGATCTATTTGGGCATCGACGGGGTCGGATTGGATAGCACAGACTTCAATGTTGTCGATTTCATGCACATTGGTCTCGCTGCCGGTGGAGCCGGTCAGTGACAGCAGCAGCTTATCCGGTACCTGCGCCTGGCCGGATTCCGCCAGCGCATCGAAAGTCGGGACCAGGGCGACAAAACCGCTGCCGCTATCGCGCTCGACCGTTACCCAGGAGTGCCCGGCCACCCGGGAGTCTATGGTGAGCCGGTAGCGATGGGCCGGGGTGACATAGTTATTATCCACCGCCGGGCTGAGGCAATCGCCACCGCTGTTGCTGCTGCCATCGTTGCAACTGCCATGCAGATAGTTATAGCCGCTCTCACCCGAGCCTGAGCCGCGCACCACCACGGCCTGGCGTCTGGTGCCTATGCTGTTTCCTCCGCCTTCGGCGGAGAAGTTACCGTACTCGTCTATGCCGACCCCCAGCCAGCCACCGGCGAATCCGGGAATACCCGGCTTGAAACCATAGCCAAGGGGACCGCCGAAGGCCCCCGGCTGCGGCGTCACCGCGGCATCGGAAAGCACCAGCGCCATGCCATCTGCACCACTGCCGCCATAGGCATACTGATCGAACTCCAGGGTGATCAGGTTATCCGCCGCCGGAAACAGCCGCTGAAAGGTCACAGCCGTCGCCTGTTCGACCTCGGCCTGGGTCATGCGCAACTTGTTGTCCACCACTGAGGGGGTAAAGTCGCCGCTGCTGCGGGAGCTGACCCAATTGCCCCCGAGCGAACTGCCGGAGAAGCTGTCACTGATGCAAGTCAGCGACGGCTGTACCTTTTCCAGTGCCACGAAGCCATAATTTTCGGCCCCGTGCTCACGATCCGAGTAGTAATAAGTATCTTCGTCGTTGACCATGCTGACCCGGGTGGCACTCAAGTCGCAGCGCCTGAGCCAGCCACCATTGACGCCGGCACGGGAACTCTTGCCGGCCACCAGAGTCGGCACAGCGCCGAAGCCGGTTAAGTCAGTATGGTAGCTACACTGTTGCGACAGGCTGGCATCGTTGCTGCCTCCGCCATGGGTCACACCCGTACCGAATTGATAATTCAGTTGCTCGCCATTGAGCGTGAGACTGCCGCTGCCCGGCTGCAGCGCCAGATAGCCTATGGTCTCGTCATGGGGCAGCGCCCAATTGCCGCCTGGCCGGCAATATACTGTGCCATTGTAATAGTCGTAGGCCTCTGAAGTATCCAGATTCAGCTGGATACCGCCGGTATAGGGCTGAGACACACTGGTGAGCCAGCAGCTGTTGTTGCGGCTCTGCAACTGGTTGAGCACCACATCCAGGCCGGTAGCCAACGGCACATCGACCCAGTCTGAGTAGGCCAGGTTCAGGGCATGATTCGTGGTCACGCTGCCGGCCTTGAGCTTACTGCCGTCCGGCAGGGTGTAGGTGCCAGGTGCCACCGCGAGCCAATGCACCTCGGCCATGGTCTGGGAAGCCACTGTGTTGCCCGGCGGCTCTTGTTGTGACCAGCTGAAACCACTGCCGGATACTGTGCCGAGAAACACAGAGGCAGGGCCGTCACTGCTCTTGGGAGCATTGCTGTCTATGGTCGGCATCAGGAACACCAGCGGGGTCACGCCGTCGGGGAAGGGAGTGTCGAAGCTGACACTGGTGGAACTCGCCTTGCCAAATTGCAGCGCCAGCGCCTCCCCGGGCCCCGGGTTCTGGGCGTTTTCACAGGAACCACCGAAGTCGGCATTGTCCACGGCTGCGGCATCATAATTCACCCCGCTGTTACCGCTGATAGACATGGCACCGCCCGCCGCCAGGGCCCCATCGATTCTGGCATTGCCGGACAGGCTCACCGAGCCGGCGACATAGACTATGCCATTGATATAATTCTTGCCCGAGATAGACAGGCTGCCCCTGATATAGATGAACAAGTTCTCCGTGTTGCCGAAGGCATTCATGGTGGCGTTGTCCATGGTCAGGGAATCGAAATATAACCTGGTGGTGGGCCCCTGAGTGGAGATGGAAGACTTGCTCCCCAGATAACCTGAGCCGAAGTTATAGTCCCCCGGACTGAAGCTACTGCTGTGACCGCTGCAACCATTTCTATTGCAATACAGGTCCCCCAGTGACGGCATATCGGCCGGCGGGGTCAACACTGTGCCCTGGTTGTCGCTGGGCTCCGAGGTGAAGATGGCATCACACTGGGGCGCCGCCTGCAGCAACGTCGGCAACAGCAACAGCAAGGCGGTCAGGATTTGCAGGGTTCTAGTCACGGGCCGCGACCTCGACACTGCGGCTGACCCGCAGGCAGCTGCCTTCATCGCCGCCGCTGCAGTTGCCGCTCTCACAGGTGGCTGTGCTGTCGATACTGTATTGGGTGAAGCCAGCGGCACTGACCGAGGTGCAGCGGTAGCTGACCCGGCAGCCATGAAATCCCACCAAAGCCGGCGGTGTCCAGGCAGTGTCGGCGCTATTGCAGACACCCGCGCCCCCCGTCAGCGGGAATAACTGCGCCAAGGCCGCATCGGCGCCGCTGTTGGCGGCGGCGAGGGCGCGGGTGCCCCAGACTTCCTGAGTCAAACCCGCGTCCGCATCCTGGACTATTCGGATCAGGGCCGATGCCAACAGGGACATGACGGTAATCACGAAGATGGCGATCACCAGGGCGCTGCCACGCTGGCGCCCCATGGGAAAGTGTGGATATCCGCCGGCAGACTTAAGGAACATTGATCACCTGCACCTGATGTTGATACTGAAAACTCTCGCCGTTGACCGCAAATCTGGGCCGCAGCTGCACCAAGGCATTGTTGACCAGGGTCGCGGGCGTCAGCTCGATAGGCAACTGCGCCGGCTGCGAGAAATCGTTGACTATGCCCTGCGCCATCAACACCCCTGCGCCCATGTCCGTCGGCGCCAATTGGCTGGGGTGATTGATGCCGTAACCGGCGTAACGCAGCAGATCGCCGTCGTTGCTGCCGCCGTGAAAGATACAATAGCTGACGGGCCCGCTGGCAACATAGAACCTTTGCCTGGGCGAAGCCTCATCGAAGCGGATCTGTTGTGTGAAGGTGAAATCCCAGCTGTCGCCGCTGCGCTGCACCGCCTTGAGGCTGAACATTTTCCCCTGGCTGGCGGCGGAGTCTGCGTAGACATCGGCCGGCGTCAGCGGATAGATCAGCAGCAACTGCCCGGCCGCGACACTGGCTGTTGTCGCTATGCCTGTGCCCACCTCGGCCTTGGCCCCGGGTTTGAATGGCATATCCAGATAGCTGGAGCTGGCGGCAATAGGCAGCAACTCCAGGCATTGATAACCTGCCTCGGTTCGCAGTCGCACACTGCCCGGCACCGCGGAGCGGATCTCCCGGATAAGTCGCTCCATGGCGAAACGGCTCTGGCTCAGTACCCGATCGACCGAACTGGATTCGACGAAGATGCGGGTGCCGAAGATGACGAAACTGCTGACCCCGACCACCAGGACTCCGAGGATCAGTATCACAGTCACCAGCTCGACCAGGGTGAAACCTGATGCCGAACCTGGGGGCAAGGCGCGTGAGTTCAGCCGCATCAGTAATTGCTCCTGACGGCATGGTAAGTGATCACTTCGCCACTGGGGGTGGTGACATTGACGGTCACCAGCTTGGTATTGAGCACGGCGCCTAGAGCCACAACCACTGAGAGGCGGTAGTTGGGATAAGCATCGGCATAGGTCTGGCTCGAGTTCAGCATGCGGCTGGCTTGGCCGAGACCGTTGTAGTCATCGACATCGTTGTAATCGTCGCGCCCCTCGGTGCCATCCGGGCCCAAAACCCCTGAGCAGGCTTCGCCTGTGGGGCTGCCGCAGGCGGGCACACCGCCGCTGGCGGTATTTTCATCGTACCTCTTGCCCCAGATCTCGTTCAGTATGGCGTGGGCCAACTCGGCGCTGCGCATCCTATGCAGGGTCCCGGCGGCTCTGTCGGCCTGGGGGAATAGGATGCCGGTCAGCAGCACCATGGCGATGGCGATCACCAGCATGCCGACGACCAACTCTATCAGGGTAAAGCCCTTCAGCCTGGCCGAAGAGCGAAAGCGCGCTGGGCTAGTTGGCATAGATGTAGCCCTCGGAGGAAATGGCGATCATCAGGGTATCATCGGCACGCACCTCGATGCAGTCGCCATTGCAGTTCAGCGAGCTACGGCCATCGGCATCGAAGTCCAGGTTGAAACTCTGGCCATTGGAGGCAAGCAATGCCAGCGAGGCGCCGCCCTGGAACCTCTGTTCGGCATCCGTGCCCAGCACAGTCCCGCTGCAGGCCTTGCCTGACCGGCCGGGAAACTGCTGCAATCGATAGCCTGTGGTGCTCACGGCAACACGAAAGCATCTGTCGGTATTATTCAGGGCTTGCAGCTGCACCCGGTGCAGCTCGGCAATAAACTCGTTGCGCAGGCTGAAGGCGCTGTAGGCAGAGGTCCCCAGCAGGCGCGGCAGGACAGCCACGGCCATGATGGCAATCAACAGGATAGTGGTCACCAACTCCACCAGGGTGAAACCGGCTGAAGCAGGGGATTTTCCAACAAGTGTCACCTGGATAATATCCTTATCTTTGCCTGGAGGCGGCCATAGCGCGCAGTACAGACTCGGCCTGAATTAACTCGCTGAGTATGTCAAAAAATCCCCGAAGTTTGAATCCTTAAACAAAAAAGGCCTGCTGAGCAGGCCTTTTTGCAAAATACAATTAGCAAGCGTCAGCGGTTGCTAAGGTATATGTAGGTTGGCTAGTACCATTGACCGCTTCGGTATAGGTCAGGATACAGGTTGCAGGCGCATCTGTCGGCCTGATCTGGATCACACCCGGCGTAGCATCGGTAACTGGGTCGGCTGTAGGATCACCCGCGACACGAACTGTAGGAGTACCCTGTACGCTCCAATCGTCTCCAAAAGTCAGCTCCAGTGCGTTTTGCAAGTTGGCCGTGGTCGCTACTAGATAACCATAAGCAACATTCGCATCCGTGCCTGTTCCTATGTTTACCGTTGCAGTATCCGCATTCTCATTACCGGCAATGATCACCTTAGAGTACACCAGGCTGTTGGCGCCCTGAATCGCAGCTTGCATACCTTGCAGGGTTGAAACCCGGGCATCGCTTTGCAGGTTGATGAACTTGGGCGCGGCGGTAACCGCCAAGATGCCGAGGATGATGATGACTACCACTAATTCGATCAGGGTAAAACCTTGTTGCTTTTGCATTAAAGACCTCTATCCGTATTTTTGTTAACTGTGAATCTATTGGTTTGTTGAAACCGATTATGAAAATCGTTCATTAAAGCTAAATTTTAAAACTAGGTTTTAAAGCTAGGTCTTTAAAAATCAATATTTAAAGCCAAGCCTTTAAAAATAAGTATTGTAAAACTAACACTCAATTGCTGAAGCTGTCTATCTGGCCGGTAGCAGGGTTATAAGTAATGCCCCTGGCGCCTGCCGTAGTCTGGGTTGGCACGGGTGACGGCACGCCACTGGTGGTATTGAGCACGAGCGATGTCACCTGGTAATACAGACACAGGTCCACACCAGTCACCGCCGCTCCCGCGATAGAAGTCGCGTCGCCGCCGCCCGCTCCCAGCACCTGCACCACATAGCGTTGATTACGCGCATCCGCGTTGATCAGCACGTTACGGGGCGAGCTCTGGAGCACGGCATCGAAGACCTCCTGGCAGCTAGCGTTCGTCATTGCGGTCGCAGAGGTATTGCTCAGGCCCGTAGGGTAGCCAAAACGTGGGTCCAGCGACACGCGGGTGCCGTCCAGCACTACGCTGGTGTTCAGACGGCCATCGACCTCCCACTGGGAGCGCACAAAGCTGACTGCGGTCGACAAGCCACCGGCGACACCGTCGACGCTGGCATCTTCGGCCTCATCTGTCACGTTTAAAAAACGCGGGATCGCCGTTGCGGCCAACAGGCCCAATATCACTATCACTATCACCAGTTCTATGAGTGAAAAACCGGTTTGTTTACGTTTCATCTGCTGCACCCCAATAACAAGAGCATTTATTCTACCAGTTAAAGCAGTTTAAAAAACCCCCTGTTTTAACAATATTTTATTAATTAGTCAAAAAAATGACTCCGCCGGAATTAAGGCGATACACCAGGCTGTCACCCTGTTCCAGTGCGAAACGACAAGTGTCATCGCTCGCCCGGTAACTGGCCGTCAGGGCATCGGCTGCGGGATCTTTGCCCATCAATTGCTGCCACAGCGCCCGACAACCTGCCTCATCCAGGCTGTCGGGCAGAGGCCAGCCCTGCCCACTCATACGCACCCGCCCCGGAGCCTGAGTTGGCTGGTCAGCCGTGGTTTGCCAGTTCAGCGGCAGCGCCCGGGGTTTACCCAATAACAGCCATTGGGAACGCACCATGGCCAGCACGTTTAACAGGCGTGTATGCTCCTGCTCCAAATTGCGACTCGCCAGTTGCGGCAACCCGGCAAAATATTTGAATCCGATAATCGCCATTATGACCAGCACAGGCACCAGGGTCATCATGCCGCCATAGACCCCCAATAACTCACTCTCGGCCTTCTGTTCACGCCGCATCCTGTCACCTCCCTCGACCAGACTTAAGCTATCCGCCTATTTGCCGCCCTTGACCGCATTGAGCATGTCCCACATGGGCAAGTAGATCCCCAGTGCCAGCACCAAGACGATGACAGCCACTATGCCTATCAATATGGGCTCCAGCTTGGCGGTCACATTCTTGAGGTCATAGTCCACCTCGCCTTCATAGAAGTCGGCGGCATCGTTGAGCAACTGATCTATCTGCCCGGTTTCCTCACCGACGGCCACCATCTGCAACACCAGCGGGGTAAAGAGTTGGCTCTGGGCCGAGACTCTCAGCATGGCCTCGCCCGACTCTATGCCGCGGCGCATGCCGACTATCCTGTCGTGCATATAAGCGTTATCTACGGCATCGGCCACCAGGCTCAGGGCCTGGGTCATGGGCACGCCGGCGCTGAGCATCATGGAAAAACTGCGGCAATAACGCGACAGGGTCGAGCGCTCTATTATGCTGCCCACCACGGGAATGCGCAGCTTCCAGCGATCCCACTGCTTCTCGCCACGCTCCGTCTTATGCCAGTAACGTATGCCGACCAAGCCGCCGCCGAGCCCCAGGAGCATCAGCGGCCAGTAATTGACGAATAGATTCGAGGTCGCGATCAGCAGCTGGGTCGCCCAGGGCAGCTCGGCGCCGAAGCGGGAAAACATGGCGGTAAACTTGGGGATCACCATGATGTTGAGCACCACCATGGCGATGGCGATGGCGAACAGCACGAACATGGGGTAGCGCATGGCCGACTTGATCCGCCTGCGGGTCTCCTGCTCACGTTCTATGTAGCCGGACAACTGGATGAAAGCATCTTCCAGCTTACCCGTGTTCTCCCCCACATGGATCATGGAGACAAACAGGGCGTCGAACACATCCGGATGATGATTCATCGCCGACGACAGTGGCCGTCCCGAGACCAGCTGCTCGGAAATATTATTCAATGCCAGCTTCATGCGCTGCGAATGTGTGGTTTCCGACAGACCGGCGATGGCACGCAGTATGGGGATGCCAGAGCGGGTGAGCGAGTACATCTGCCGGGTAAAAATTTGCAGCTCATCCAGGCTCACCTTGCGGCCAAACAAGGACGAGAAATTAATTTCCTTGGTCTCTTTGGCATGCTGCAACTCTATGGGGATCACCCCCCGCGCCAACAGCTGATCGGCGGCCGCGCTCTCGCTGGCCGCTTCGAGATAACCTTTCACTTCTTCGCCGCGGGCCCCGCGGCCGCGATACTGGTAGTTGGCCATGTCAGTCTGCCAGGCTCTGACGACTCATGAGATCTTCGGACAGCGGCACCCTGGTCTCGCTGACATCCTCCACCAACTTGGCAACCTCTTCCAGGGTGGTCATGCCTTCGCTCAGGTATGTCAGGGCCGACTCGGCCAGAGGGGTAAAATGCTTGCTGCTGAGGGCGGCACTGGCAAACGCCTGCGGATTGCCGGTACGCATGGCCTCTATCATGTTGTCGTCGAGTTCGAGGATCTCGAATATGCCGATACGGCCACGGTAGCCGCTGCCATTGCAACTCTGGCAGCCGTTGCCGGCACGGAACCTGGCCCGGGAAAAGTCCCTGTGACTGACACTGGCGAGCCAGGCGCTCTCCTGGGCCGTCGGCCGATAGTCGCAGGCACAGTTATTACACACACGCCGCACCAGACGCTGGGCTATGATAACCCTCAGGGCACTGGCCACCAGATAGCTGGCGGCGCCCATGTCCAACAGCCGCAAGGCGCTGGTGACGGCATCGTTGGTATGCAGGGTCGAGAGCACGAAGTGGCCGGTCAAGGCGCCCCGCAGGCCGATTTCCACCGTCTCCTGATCACGCATCTCCCCCACCATGATGATGTCGGGATCCTGGCGCAACGTGGTACGCAGCACGTTGGAGAAATCCAGGCCTATCTTGTGGTTGACCTGTACCTGGTTGATGCGTGGCAACTGGTATTCCACGGGATCTTCGACCGTGATGATCTTGCGATCCGCAGTGTTAAGCTCACTGAGGATGCCATAGAGGGTAGTGGTCTTGCCGCTGCCCGTGGGCCCTGTCACCAGCAACATGCCGTGGGGGCGTTGAATTTGTTTGCGAATGCGCGCCAGTATCTGTGGCGGCATGCCGGTTTCATTCAGGGTCAACAGTCCGGCGGATTGATCCAGCAGACGCATCACCACGGATTCCCCATGGTAGATGGGCATGGTCGACATACGCACGTCTATCTTATGGCCCTTGATTTCCATGTGGAAACGCCCATCCTGGGGCAGACGTTTCTCCGAAATATCCAGCCCGGCCATCAGCTTGAGCCTGAGCACCAGCGCCGCGGCTATGTTCACCTCGGGCAACAGGTTTTCATGCAGTTGGCCATCGATACGCTGCCGAATGCGCAGCGCCTTCTCACCCGGCTCTATGTGTATGTCCGAGGCGCGCATCTGCACCGCATCTTCGAAAATAGACTGTAGCAACTTGACCACTGTGGTCTCGTTATCACTGTCTCCCTGGGTCAGACCGGCGAGATCGAAGATGTCATCGGCGGCATACTCTTCTTCGAGCTTGCCGGCTATCTGGGCAATCTGCTCGGTGCGCCGATAGAGATGATCGAAGGCCTGCAGTAGCTGCTGCTCTGGGGCCACAGCTATGGCAAGTTTTCTGGGGGCCAGCAGTATCTCCAGGTTATCCAGCGCCTGCAGATCCGCGGGATCGCTCATGGCCACCAGCACGCCATCCTCTTGAGCCTCGACCACCAAGGCGCGATAACGCCTGGCCTGTACCTCTGGCAGCAGGTTGACGACCTCGGGCGCGATGGCGCGCCTGCTGATATCCAAATAAGGCAGATTGAGCTGCTGCGACAAGAACTTCAGCAGCTGATCTTCGGTCAGCGCCGCCATGTCTATCAGGGTACGGCCCAGCTTCTTGCCCGTGCTGCGCTGCTCGGTCAATGCCGCCTGCAGTTGTGATTCGCCGATGATCTGCTCCTGGACCAGGAGATCGCCCAGACGCATCTTTAATTTAAGTTTCATGGCTTGCCCTCTAACTGTGCCAAGCGCTGTTCTACATAGGCCACGGCCGCCGCCGACAGGCCCGGCTGTGCCAGGGCATAACGATAGGCCTCGGCCGCTTGCGAATATTTCTGTTGTGAATCCAGGGCATAGCCCAGCCCCATGGACCAGCGGCCCTGCCGGGGCTCCCGTTGCAGCAGCAGACGATAGGCCTGCTCGGCGACGGCGTATTGCCCCAGTTTCTGGGCCAGCTCGCTCTGTTGCAGCCACTTCTGCCCTGCCAGTTCACTCGAATCCGGGAGCTGTTCCAGGGTGGCCAGCGCGGCGGCGCCCTGGCCGCCGGCCTCCTGTACCCTAGCCAACAGCAGGGTCAATTCGAACTCCTGCGGGAAGAGCATGCGTCCCTGCTGCAGTATCTCGGCCGCCTCGTTCAGTCTGCCCTGACCATAATGCAACGCGGCCAACTGCTTCCTGGCCGGATGCAGGGCGGGATCCAGCGCCAGGGCCTCGACATAATGCGTCGCGGCCTCATGCAGCCGGCCCCCTTGCTCCGCCTCGGTCGCCAGGCTCAGGCGTTTCTGCGCCAGCTGCACCCGAGTCAACTTGACCTCTGTCACCGCCATCCGGCCCTTGGGTGAGGCAAGCTGGCTCTCCCCCGCATCCCCGAGCCTTGCCCGCCTGAGCTGCACACTCTTGGATACCTGCCCGCTGGCAAGCGTATCGACAGGCACAGGCGCAGACGGACGTTCACGCCGCTCTGTCGGCTGCGCTGCTCTCGGTTCAAGTGCTGGGCTCGATTCAAGTGCTGCGCTCGATTCAAATGCTGTGCCCGGTTCGGCGACTGCTTGTGACTGACGCCCCTGAGCCGACGTCTGCCCTGCCGTGCCATTCTGTGTTTCGACCTCAGCCTGGGGTTGAGTCAAGACTTGGGCTTGAGTCTGGGCTTGAGCTTGAGTCTGGGCTTGAGCTTGAGTCTGGGCTTGAGCTTGAGTCTGGGCCTGAGTTTTAGTCAAGGCTTGAGGCGGCGCCATCTCCAGCTTGGCCGCCTGTCGGCTCCCGACCTCAAGGGCTGGGGCCGCGGCAGACGAGGAGAAGAGCTGCAGCCCGCCGTAGACGCCGAGTCCCCCCAGGACGAGCGACAGGCCACAGGCCAGGAGCCAATAACCTCTATGGGTTGGCGCCCTGCCAGGATAGCCGAGTTGTCCCGGCGCAGTGGCAGCCAGGGCATGGGGCTGCTGACGTTTGTCCAAGTCTTGTAACATCTGGTTGATCACGCTCATAGCCAGGCTCCGGGTAACAGCTTCAAGCCAAATGCCAGCAGCGCACTCCCCATGAGGCTCAGGGTCAGCCAGCGCCAGCCGCGGCGCCGCGCCGGATAGGCATCCTCTGTGTCGCGAATAGCCGCCAGACAGTGTTTCGCCGCCACAGTGCTGCAACCTTCGCCGAAGCTGAGCAATAGACTCTTATGGGCGATGATATTGATCAATCTGGGGATCCCTCTGGATGCCTTGGCCAGCTTAAGGGTCTCACGCTTGCCAAACAGGGCTTCCCCCTGACGGCCGGCAACCGCCAGCCTATGCCTGATGTAGGCGTCGCTCTCGTCCAGTGTCAGCGGCCGCAGACCATAGCTGAAGGTGATCCTCTGGCGCAGTTGCCGAAAGGATTTCAATGCCAGTCTGTCATCGAGTTCGGGTTGACCGAACAATACCACCTGCAATAGCTTGCGCTGTTCGGTTTCCAGATTGGTAAACAGCCGCAGGGCTTCCAGGCTCTCGTCCGGCAGGGCCTGGGCCTCATCCAGCACCAAGACGATGGAATGGCCATGGGCGCTGAGCGCCAGCAATTGCTGTTGGATCAGGCTGGTCAGTTGTTGTTGATCTATGTTGGCGGCGTATTTAAGCCCAAGCTCCAGAGCCACGGCCCAGCGCAACTCCGACGGTGTCAGATAGGGGTTGGGCAGATAGGCACAACGGAATTTTTCCGGCAGCTCGTTGATGAGTTTCCTGCAGATCAGCGTCTTGCCTGTGCCTACTTCTCCGGTCACCTTGATGAAGCCCTCCCCCGTCTGCAAGGCTATCTGCAGCACCTGCAAGGCTTCGACATGGGGCTGCAGCCCGAAGAAGAAACCCGTGTTTGGGGTCAGGGAAAAAGGCGCTTGGGCCAGACCGAAATGCTGCAGGTACATGGACACCTATTGCGCCTCTGGATACCAGCGATCCAGCAGTGCCTTGGAACGCTTCAACTCGTTCTGCCAGGTATCGCTGCCGACCACTGTGGGTTTAAGCAAGATGATCAGCTCTGTCTTCTTCTTGGAACGGCTGCGATTGGTGAAGGCTTCGCCCAGAAAGGGGATATCCCCCAGCAGCGGCACCTTGGACACAGTCTCTATGTTCTCGCTCTTCATCAAGCCGCCGATCACCACCACATCGCCGGAGGCGGCGCGGATCACAGTATCCGACTCGCGGATCTCACTCTGCGCCAGTGGCAACTGCAGTGAGGCATCGCTGACCTTGATGTCCTTGGTCTGCTCCTTCACATCGATCACCGAGGGATGCACATGCAGCAACACATTCCCCTCGTTATCTATCTGCGGCGTCACATCCAGGGCTATGCCGGAGAAGAAAGGCGTCAACTCCACCTGGGGTGAGGTAATGGGCGTGGTGCCCGCCACCGTGGTCGAGGACACGTCGGTGACAAAGTATTCATCCTGGCCGACCTTGATCACCGCCTTCTGGTTGTTGGAGGCGGTTACCCTGGGACTGGAGAGCACGTCCACATCGCCCTGGGTACTGAGCAAATTGATCATGGTGCTGAAATCCGTACCCTGGATCTTGAGACTGGTGAGACCGCCCAGGGCGGTGGCAATCTGATCCGTCAGCCCAGGGCCGGCCGAAGTGGAAAAGGTCACATTGTTCTTGTCCACATGCCCAAGCACGTTATCCCACTGAATGCCCTGCTGATAGCCGTCCGACAGGGTGACTTCGACTATCTTGGCCTCGAGGATCACCTGCCGCTGCAGATGTTGCTCGGCGCTGCTGAGGAAGGTCTTCACCTGGCGTAACTCATTGGGGTAGGCACGCACTGTCACCAGGCCGGCTTGGGGGGTCACCACCACCTGCCGGCCCTCACCCGTCTTGCCTATGATGGACACCAGGGTCGCCTGCAATTCCCCCCAGAAGTCTGTCTTGGTCCTGGAGCGGATGAAGGTGCCGTTGCCTGTATCGTTACCGCTATTGTTGCTGTTGCCGCTGTTCGAGCCGCTGTTGTTCGAGTTGCTGTTGTTGCTCGAATTGCCTCCGTTGTTGTTGCTTCTCTCGTCCGAGAGGCGCCCCGAACTCACAGAGGTCAGGGAGATGCCATCGCGCTCCATGTACAGATAATTGAGCGAAAAGGTTTCGGTGCGCATGCCGGCGGGAAAGACCCGCAATATCCGTCCCTCGCGGCTGACTTCATAGCCGTAAATGTCTTCCACTACCTGCAGGGCCTCGCTCAGGGTCACGCCCTTGAGCGACAAGGAGATGCTGCCCTGCACATTCGGATGCACGGCCACGCTCAGCGGCGTGCCCTGCACCAGGCTGGGGAAGAAGACCCGGGCGGCCACATCCTGGGCCGAGACGTCGAAACGACGCTCCGTCTGCAGCCCGGTGGCGAGTCCCGCCAGCAGGCCACCGGCTCTCAACTCCTGCTGCACCGCATCCGGCATCATGGCGGGCGGCATGGGGCTTTTCTTGGCGGCGGGCTGCGCCGCCTGGCTCAGGGCGTCTTTCGAGGCCCTGGGCTGTGGCCTGTCTGTCGCCTGGCAGGCCAACAAGCAGAGTGACAGCAGAGGCGCAATATATTTCATTCCATTCATTGTTGTTATTTTCCTATCTCGCCGTTATTGCTTGTCAGCCAAGGCGTGAAACAAATCCAGCTTACGGCCGTCAGACAGTGACACAGAGCGACTGTCTATGGCGACTATGCGTACACCCTGTACGACATCGCCAACCGAATAAATAGCATCATTAATCACCACGAATGCCGATGCATCCGAGCTGACTATGCTGCTGAGGACTAAATTATCATTCTGGGGTGCGACCGGGGGCGAGCCGGCGACGGCCCCCGTGCCCGGCAGGGTGGGGTCTCTGAGCGCCTGGGCTTGCACCCCAGAGAGCAGCATCCCGGTCAACAAGACAACCAGGCTCACGCCAAGCTTATTTCGCCACACTGATAAAATCCTTATTGATGCTCAAGGTATAAAGTTCGAGTTCGATATGCGCCTTGGGATAGTCATGGACCCGATAGTCCAGACGTTTCCAGTACAACTTATTCGGCATGGCTTCTACCTCATCGAAGAAACGCAGCGTGCTGAAGTAATCCCCTTCCAGCGTCAACCCTATGCCGTGGCTGTAGAGATTCATCTTCTTGTCCGTCTCGCCCACCTGCAACAGAGGCACGGGCGGGATAGAGGCGAAGCTCAACAGTTTTATGCCTTTGACCTTTCCCAGCAATTCGGCCAGGAGTTGCGGCATGGTGTTTGCCGGCACCATGTCGACCATCTGAGCGTCGAGTCGGGTGTCCAACTCGCGCATCTGTTGTTCCAGGCTCGCCAGTCGCTGGCGATAATCTGCATCTGGATCCAGGGACAGGCGCTGGCGATACAGCTCGAGTTGCTGGGTCGAGAGGGCATTTTCCTGGGTCAGAGACGCCAGTGTCTTGTTTGCCTTTGCCTGGCTCAACCACACTGTCTCCAGCGGCAAGTAACATAAGAACAGCGCCAGCAGGCTGGTCGCCAGGGCTATCATGCCGCGTTCGCGGCGGCTCAGGCCGGAAAACCTTTCGACCCCCATCTGCCATCTTTGCCTCATTGCCCCTCCTCCTTCGCAGCCATGCTGGTCAGAGTGAAGGCCAGCGGCTTGTCATCGCCCTGATCCATGGTCATGGTGGCGAAGGTCTCCCCCTTGAGCGTCTGAGTGGACTCGAGTCTGGCGATCCATTGAGGCACGCCCTGGGGTTGCCGGCTATAACCCTCGAAAACATAGGCCTGCTCATCGACCTTGATGCGGCTCAGCCAGATATTGCTGTCGGCCACCAGGGCCAAATCTTTTAGCAACGAGGCATAGCCATGGCTGGTCAAAGATGCCCGCTGGCTCAGCTCGCCCATCAGCAGGTGTTTCAGCTCCAGGCGCTGGCTCAGTGACTCGACCCCGGCCACCAGGGCGGCATCGGGTTTATGGGCCTGGAGCCTGGCTTCGAGCGCCGACTTCTGCTGTTGCAATCTCTGTTGCTGCGCCGTGGCGAGACGCTGTTGCTGCTCGAGCCGGGACAGCTGCCAATGGCTCAACAGGCTGATCACCAGCGTCAACACCAGCAGGACTCCCAGGGCAGCGACCAGGCGTGTCAGGGTCAACCGCCGCTGAGGCGGCAGTAAGCTGAGCCGAAAGAGGTTAACCCGGGTCTTGATCACGCATCCTCCCGACTGAGTTCGGCCAATGCCAGCGCCGCCATATGGGCAGCCACAGTGTCTTGTTCGAGCAAATTCACCTGCTGATTAAATTGGCCGCCGAGCAGTTGCGTCAGTTCCCGGCTGGGCCCCTCCATCAGCACTTCGATCGAGGCCACGGGCGCCTGGCGCAGCTGACTCTCGAAATAATCCATAGAGCGCTGAATCTCCAGGCTCAGGTTATCCGCCATCCCCAGCGACAAGTCCTCGGCAGACATCTTGTCTATGCGGCTGAAACCCCGCACCCGGCGTTGCATCAACAGCTGCCCCTGCTTCACCACAGTCAGCAACAACTCCTGACCCGGCTGATGACTCAGCACCAGCCTGGCCTGGGGGTCGTCGACAAACAGATTGGTCATCGCCAATTCTTCTATGCCTATGCTGGTTATCTCTAGACCGCTGTCTATCATGGCCCGCACCATGGGGCTCAGACTGCTGCTGTCGGTCACGACAACATTCACCTTGGTGATACCTGGCAAGGGATAATCGAAATAGTCCAGATGGATCTGGCTCACGGGGATGGACACCATGTCCTTTATCGACCAGAGCAATGCCTGCTGCATCTCCTGGGCCTCGACCTGCGGCTTGTCTGCCAGTAGCAATTGGTAACGGCTGGCGGCCAGCAGCACAGAGACCCGTGCCTGGCCAAATTGTTTGACGACACCGGCAAACGTCTGCAGCCAATCCTCGGCCTGCAGACCGATCTCGCTGACCGTCGCCGGCCCCTCCTGGGTCGGTGCCCGATAGACCCACAGGGTATCGGCGCCGACATAGATGCCCAGGTCGGTCACTGACTGTGGTTTTTGCCAGAAGGCAAACTTACCCAAAAGACTGTTACCCATGTAAACTGACTGTACCTCTAGTGGTTGATAATCAACCCATTATTCCCGTTTTTACCGCCACTACCACTCAGACATACATGCCATAGATCTGTGATATTTTTTGCGTCAGAATATTGACGACCGATATATTAACCGCTAATTGGTTAATTTTATAGATAAATGTTCTAGACATTAGCCATAGGTCGAATGCGGGCATTGTAACAAAATTTCGCCAATTCCCTATAGCTAATCTCAAAGTTAACCCAGGGTTTCTTCCGGCTCACGAAAATACAATCCCTGGGCCGCACTCACCCCCAGGATCCTCAGGGTCTGCCACTCTTCGAACAATTCGACCCCCTCGGCACAGATCTGCACATCGGCACGGTAGAGACCGCCGATCAGGCTGCGGATAAATAATTGATTCTCCTGGCGGACATGTATCCGCCTGACGATGGATCTATGCAGCTTAACCAGATCGAAATGGTATTCCTTGATGTAATAAGTGCCTACCACCTGTTGGCCAACATGATCGACACAGAGGGTGACCCCCATCTTGCGTATCATATCCAGCTGTGGCTTGAGCCGCTCCCTGTGGTGGATCACCATTTCCTCCGTCACCTCGACTATGAGTCTGGAGGTTAGATGCCTATGCTCCAACAGGCAGGTCTGCAACCAACGCATGAAACTGCGGCTCAGCAGTGAATCCAGGCTGAGATTGACGCTGTACCTGACGCGCCTGTTGCCGGGGTCGCCGAGCAAGCCGAACAACACCCGCTCGAGGATCTGCCTTTCTATCTGCGGCATCAAACCACACTTGTTGGCCATGGGGATGAAGCTGGTCGCCAGTATGATACCGCCCTGCCCGTCGCGGACCCGGGTGAAGATCTCTTCATGGTGCAGCTGATTGTCCGAGTCCATTATGGGCTGACTGAAGGCCAGAAACTGCTTGTTGGCCAAGGCATTTTCCAGAAAACTGCGCCAGCGGACGCTGCTCTTGAACAGCTTGTCGTCGACTATGCCCTTATCGTACATGAACCAGTTGCTGCTGCCCTGCAGCTGCGCCGCCCTCAGCGCCATATCCGCCTCTTCGACCAACTGCTCCTGCGCGTCTCCCGCCTCGAAGTAGGCGCCACCCAAATGGTAGAAATTATCTCTGTTGTCAAACTCGGGCAAGGGTTGGCTCAGGCAAACCTTCAGCAATTTGGCCGCCAGTTTATCCGCCTCACCGAGGGAAATCTGTGGCACCACCACGGCGAACTGGTTACGGGAACGGCGGGCAAAGATGCTGTCTGCCTGGGTGAGCAGCACGCGGTTGATGCCGGCAATAGTCCCATGCAGCAACTCCAGCGCCGGCGTCTCCCCCAGGCTGGCCTCCAGGGCATCGAGATCGTCCATCTCCAGCAAGTACAAGACGCCATAGGTGATCATCCCATGCTCATCGCTGAGGGCATCCAGGCGATTCTTCAGAAACAAGTGATTGCCTATCTGGGTTTCTGTGTCGAGGAAGGTGTTGGCCCGAATGAACTTATCCAAGCGCCCACGCTCCTTATGGGCATCCTGCAGCGCCTCGAGCAAGTGGGTCAGGGCGCGGTTGATCAGTCTGGGCTTGCCCTTGCCCGGCGTGGCCAGCGCCTGCTCATGCCGGCCCTGCAGGATCAATTGACTGCGTTGTGCCAATTCTTCTATGCCCTCCAATTGCCGCGACAACCATAGATAGCCGAAGCGGACGAAGAGGGCGATCGCCGTCATACCCACCAAGAAGATCAGCAGCTCATACCACCCCAGGCTATGGCGCGCGAAGGGCTGAGGCAAGGTGAGATACATACTGAGCCCATGTTCACTGTCCAGCACATGGTCATAGACGATCACATTCGAGTCGTGGGTATTGCCCTCGTATTCGAACAAGAGCTCCCGCTCCAAACTCAGACGAAAGGCCCCGGCATTGTAGGCAATCAGCATGGGTGGCAACCAGGTATCCAGACTCCAGTCACTTTCGGCCTGGTAGTGCTCCACCAGCATGGATTCGAGCTCCATCACCTTCTGTTGCTGAAACTTATAGGTCAGCTGCATGAAACTCATCACTGCGATGAGCAGGCAGACGAAGGCTACGGCCGCCAGTGAGGTTAACCAAAAACTGGTTAACTTTTTAGTTAACATTCGCGTGAGTTTCATTTATCCGCTTACCCGCAGGATTATTATTGTGATGATTCTGGTTGAAATGAGCCAACATCGCGCGCCAAAGGCTCCAGCGATTATTCAGCAGGAAAGATTAAAAGGCAACCGGCAGGAAGGGGGCAGCCGCCCTGGGGGCAAAGATGCGGCCAGGGAAGCAGGTTCGGCCTATGGGCCAGGGTGCCCGGGCTAGGGCTAGGGCTAGGGGCAGCATGTTTGTTGCAGGCAATAAAAAAGGGGCTAACGCCCCTTTTCTCTATCATTCGTCCCTTGGTATCAGAACCCCTTACACCTGATAGTGTTCGGGCAGGGTCGGAATAGTGGCTACGCCAGAGTCGATCGCCGCCTGGGACACGGCACGAGCGACGTTAGGCAGCAACCTTGGATCCATTGGCTTAGGCAGCACATAATCAGGGCCGAAGCTCAATGAACTGACCTGAGGGTAAGCCTCGAGTACCGAAGCGGGTACGGGCTCCTTCGCCAGGGCGGCAAGGGCATGCACCGCGGCAATCTTCATTTCATCGTTGATGCAGGAGGCACGCACGTCCAGGGCACCGCGGAAGATGAAGGGGAAACACAACACATTGTTGACCTGGTTAGGGTAATCGCTGCGACCCGTGCCCATGATGAGATCGCTGCGGGTGGCGTGTGCCAGCTCGGGATTGATCTCGGGATCCGGGTTGGAACAGGCGAAGATCACCGGGTTGGGTGCCATCATGGCGATCTCTTCGGCGCCGATCACATTAGGTCCCGACAGCCCCAGGAAGGCATCTGCATCCTTGATCACGTCCTGCAGAGTGCGTTTATCCGTGTTATTGGCAAACAAGGCTTTGTATTCATTGAGATCGTCGCGGCGGGTGTGAATCACGCCCTTCCTGTCCAGCATGTACACATTCTCACGCTGGGCACCACACTTGACCAACATGGTCATGCAGGCGATCGCTGCGGCACCGGCGCCCATGCAGACGAAGACGGCATCTTCTATCGACTTGCCCTGGATTTCCAGTGCATTGAGCATGCCGGCGGTCGTCACAATGGCGGTGCCATGCTGATCATCATGGAATACAGGCACATTGCAGCGTTCGATCAACTCTTTCTCGATTTCGAAGCACTCGGGAGCCTTGATATCTTCCAGATTGATGCCACCGAAGGTGTCGGCTATGGCTTCAACCGTGTTGATAAACTCTTCCGCCGTGCGATGCTTCACTTCGATATCCGTGGCATCTATGTTGGCAAAGTGCTTAAAGAGCAGGGCCTTACCTTCCATCACCGGCTTGGAGGCCAAGGGGCCAAGATTACCCAAGCCCAAGATGGCGGTGCCATTGGAGATCACGGCAACCGTGTTGCCCTTATTGGTATAACGGTAAGCATTGACAGGATCCGAGGCGATTTCACGCACAGGCTCTGCCACTCCCGGGCTGTAAGCGAGGGCGAGATCGTGGCTGCTTTGAGCCGGCTTGGTCAGACAAACTGCCATTTTGCCTGGAACCGGGAATTCATGATAATCGAGTGCTTGTTGGCGAATATCTGACATTTTGACATCCTGAAATGCGACATTTAATTTTATGAGTAGAGGCCTACCAAACCCAAGCATGCTCTGCCGATGGCGATCCGAGTCATTAACTTGCTGGCTGGTGCCAATTAGAATACGCGAATGAAGTGGGCTTTTAAACAATAGATTAAGATATTTCACCCTAGAGCGGGATCTCGCTCGCTAAGGTACATTTTCAGCAGTTATCTTTCCCCATTCAGCCCCAAATTCGCAACAATTTATGTAGGAAAATAACGTAAATTATTGCGTAAATACTGTGCTTAAGGCGTATTTTTTGGTTTAATTTTGACAAAATCACCATATTAGGCGGCTGAACCGGGCAGAGAGAGGATTTTTATCCTGAATAGGCCGAAAATGCCTGGAGTTAATTGTAAAAAAACAACCAAGAGATCCGACCTCTCGTTTGGGCCCACGGGTCCATCGGCTGCCGGGGTGGAACAGACGCGTTCGCCGGCGTTGCAACGGCACTATGCGGCGACAGGGCCGGGATAGCCCTGAGCATAACCCTGAGCCCCTGAGTATAACCTTGAGCCACCGGCGACTGCTCGTCGGCCAGGTATGGCTACAGCGACGAGCGAGCACGCCCAAGACAGCAGAGGCTTGGCGAGGAAGGCTGGAACAGGAAAACATGCGGCCAGGGGGCAAACGGCCAGCGAATGGTAAGACGGAAATGAAAAAGGCGCCCTGAGGCGCCCTTTCTATATGCATAGCATGGGTAGTTACTTCTTACCCAGTACACCGAAACGCTTGTTGAACTTGTCGATACGACCACCGGTATCAACAACTTTCTGAGTACCAGTGTAGAATGGGTGACATGCACCACATACGTCCAAGTGCAGGTCTTTACCTACAGTTGAATTGATTTTGATAACGTTGCCACAAGTACAGTTTGCAGTGATTTCTGCATATTCAGGATGGATACCTGGTTTCATCGGGATTACCTCAAATGTAAGGCCATGTCGCTCTCCCAACCCGAAGTTGGGTACCACATGCAAGTTAATAACAATATGTTTAAGGCGCAGGATGGTACAGTATCTGCGCAGGGGACACAAGCGGATTCTCCGCCATTTGGCCCCATGGCCTGGCCATCAAGTGCCGGCCTGCAGCGCCTCGAACCTCAGTCTGGCACCGGCCTCGTCTCCCTGGGCTGCCAGCGAGTCCTTGCCAGGGCAAATCAAGCTGGCATCACGCCTGAGGGCATCTATCTTCTGCCCGACGAAGGCCTGGCGGTTGGCCTCATAAATGGCCAGCATGGCGCCATAGACATGGGTGTGCCATGGGCCAGTGTAGCGGCGGGCGATACGCCACAGGGTATCGCCGACATCTACCTCCAGCCGACAGGCTTCCCCGGTAGACGCGCCGCCTGGGCTATGACTTGACCCGGAGGCATCGAACAAGGCCAGGCTGGCAATCTCATGCCAGCTATCGCCCCTGTATTGGCGCACCACCAACTGCGCAGCAGCAGAGGTCACATCCTCGACCCCGAACAGCTGCAACATGAAGCGACCGAGCGGCTGCACCATCAGCCTCTCCTGCGCCTCCCCCTGACGCAACAGGAACTCGAGCCGCGACAGGTCCCGGGGTTCGGCCACCAGATTGAGCCTCAGCTTGGGGTAGCCACCCAGCTCGAACTGACGCTGATTGAGGCTCAGATGTGAGACTTGCGCCCCCACGGAGCAACAGAGGAACACAGGCAAGAGGCAGAGGATTTTCATCAGATGGCTCATTCGCTTACTCCCTTATTCCGCCCCAAGCCGGCGGCCCGGCACTCAACCGATAGGACTGGCTCTGCCGCCCCCGTCTGGGTACACTTAGCGGCACTATCCACTAAGATGCGTCACTATGCCCTTGTTTGTCGAGGTTGCCCTGCCCGTCCCCATGCGGCAAACCTTCAGCTACCTGGTACCCGATACCCTGACCCAAACCTTGGTGGCGGGTTTGCGTGTCAGGGTGCCCTTCGGTCGTCAACAGTTGATCGGCCTGATCACTGATATAAAGGATAGCTGCAGTCTGGCACCCAAGCAGATCAAAGCCGTTATAGACATCTTAGACCAAGAACCCCTGCTGCCCGACTCCCTGTATAGATTGACCCTCTGGGCCGCCAGATATTATTTCTGCAGTCAGGGGCAGATGCTGACCCAGGCCTTGCCCGTGGCGCTGCGCAAGGGCATGGACGCGGCGCCGAAGAGCATGACTCACTGGCACCTCACGGCCGCTGGTGAGGCGGCGGCACCCGAGTTGCTCAAACGGGCACCGGCGCAGAAAAAAGTGCTGGAGCGCCTCAAACAGGGCCGGCTGACGGCAGAAGACATAGGCCATCTCGACCTGAGCAAGGCCGCCTTCAAGGCCCTGAGTGAGAAGGGCTGGATAGCCGCCGAAGAGAGAACCGCCGAGCTGGATCTGGGCTGGCGCACCGCGCTCGAACTCGACGAGACGCCACTGAAACTGAATCCGGCCCAGGCAGTGGCGGTGGCGACCCTCAACCAACAGACCGGCTACCACTGCAGCCTGCTGGAAGGGGTCACTGGCTCGGGCAAGACGGAAGTCTATCTGTCCGTGCTCGAGAGCCAACTGAAGCAGGGCAAGCAGGCGCTGATCCTGGTGCCGGAAATCGGCCTGACACCCCAGACCATAGCCAGGTTCCAACGCCGCTTCAAGGTGCAGGTGGCGGTGATCCATTCGGGACTGACGGACAACCAACGGCTGGAGGCCTGGCGCCTGGCACGTAGCGGTCAGGCGGCCATCATCATAGGCACCCGTTCGGCGCTGTTCACCCCCATGGCCTACCCCGGGGTCATCATCCTCGACGAAGAACACGACAGCAGTTTCAAGCAGCAGGAAGGTGTCGGCTACCACGCCCGCGACTTGGCGGTGATGCGCGGTCATCTGGAAGCCATTCCCGTGATCCTGGGCTCGGCAACCCCTTCGCTGGAGACGCTGCAGAACGCCCTCAATGGCCGCTATCAACACCTGCTGCTGAATGAGCGCGCCGGCGCGGCCAAGAATGTGCGCCAGGGGATCATAGATATCCGCAACCAGCCGCTCAAGGCCGGGATGTCGACCCCACTGCTCAACGAGATCCGCCTGCACCTGGACGCAGGCAATCAGGTATTGCTGTTCCTCAACCGCCGCGGCTTCGCACCCGCGCTCCTGTGTCACGAATGTGGCCATTTGCACGAGTGCGACCGCTGCGATGCCTTCTTCACGGTGCACCAGGGCCTGGGGGAGATCTGCTGTCACCACTGCGGCAATCAATACGCCATCCCCAAGCAATGCCATGAGTGCGGCAGCACCATGCTGATGGGCCAGGGCATAGGCACTGAGCAGTTGGCCGAGGCACTGCAGAAAGAGTTCCCCAAACATCCCGTGGTGCGCATCGACAGGGACACCACCCGCCTCAAGGGCTCCCTGGAGACACATCTGGACGCCATTCATAAGGGGGAATACAAGATCTTGGTCGGCACCCAGATGCTGGCCAAGGGACATCACTTCCCGGATGTCACCCTGGTCGGGCTATTGGATGTGGATGGCGCCCTGTTCAGCGCAGATTTTCGTGCCCCCGAACGTTTCGGCCAGCTCTACACCCAGGTCGCCGGCCGCGCCGGCCGTGCCAGCAAGCCAGGCACTGTCTTGCTGCAGACCCACCAGAGCGACAACCCCATACTGAGGGAGCTGTTGCATAAGGGTTACGGCGAATTCGCCCGCGCCCAGCTCAAGGAGCGCCAGCAGGCGCTGCTGCCACCGGCCTGGCATATGGTGCTGGTGCGCGCCGAGGCTCACCTTGCCAGCGATGCCGACGCCTTCCTCAACGCCTTCGCCGCCCTCTTGCCCAACGACAAGGAATTTGAAGTCATAGGCCCGCTGCCGGCGCCGCTGGACAGGAAGGCCGGCAAGTTCCGCCGCCAGCTGATGTTCCAGGCCAAGAACCGCAACCGCCTGCAACAGGAATTCGAACGGGTACAACCCCTGGTAGAGCAACTGCCCGAGGGCAAGCGCTGCCGCTGGAGCCTGGACAGGGACCCCCAGGATCTGCTCTAGCCTCGGGAGAGGCTCGGCCATCGGCCCTTTGATTGCCATGACACTCTCGGTTAAGAATGACAGTGCCCACCCAGTACAACATTGCTGCCAACTCGGTTTGCAGCCAATTCACCTGCGGTGCACCTTTGCACTGCTTTTATTTAAAGAGCATCAGTGACACGGTGAATGAAGCGTTAGCTTCGGCTTATGAACGAGAGATAGGGATATCGAACTGGCTTTAAGACAAGGATGTTGTCGGCTCTTGATCTCACAAGAAGAAGCGTCCATGAGGGCTCTGCGACGAAATCCCTTTCATCGAAGGTCACTGGCGCAACAGTGCCCGTTCTGGTGTTCCAATGCGACACCTGAGTCTAGGTCAATTGGTTTCGATCACGACTCTATTGACACTTGAGGGGCATGGACTATCGACACTCTCGGTTAAGAATGACGGTGCTCATCAAGTACGGTATTGCTGCCAACTCGGTTTGCAGCCAATTCACCTGCGGTGCGCCTTTGCACTTCTACGCCGGTGACACCTGAGTCTAGGTAAATTGGTTTCGATCACGACCCTATTGACACTTGAGGGGCATGGACTATCGACACTCTCGGTCAAGAATGACAGTGCTCATCAAGTACGATATTGCTGCCAACTCGGTTTGCAGCCAATTCACCTGCGGTGCGCCTTTGCACTGTTACACCAGTGACACGCAGCGAGTCCATCCATGGATGCTCTGCGACGAAATCCCTTTCGTCGAAGGTCACTGGCGCAACAGTGCCCTCTCTGGTGTTCCAATGTGACATCTGAACTCAAGTCAGATTATGCCGGTTCCGGCTTTCGCCAAAAAATGAAGTTTGGGGTGGGCAAAATATGCATAAATATACTGACTAAACATCACAGTCACTTGTTATTAGCCGTGCTACTTTGTATATGCTTTAACATAGACATAGTCAGAGTTACTATTGCCTTTGAAAAGCGAAACTGACAGTAAACCTTGCAAAGGCTCCCACCGTTTTTCAAATGCATTACTAAACGATGGTTTTTGAGCTTTAAGACCAAGCAGCTGTATTATTGAATCGGCAAATGGCTTGTCGTCAATGCCCTCTATTGTTATCCAGTCAGCTTTGCCATTAATAAATACGATTTCGGTTTCCGCCTTTGTAAACTGACACTTTTCGCCATGCTTTGATGGGCCACAAGATAGCGGTGTACCAATTAGTTTGGAAACTTCAGCTTTATCCTTACCGACCAACGCAGGGATGTCTATTACAACTTCTTCTGCCTGAACCATTCCAGAAAAGCATAGGGAAGCAGCAAGAAGTAAACTCTTATTCATGGCTGGCATCTCTCCTTAGGTAACAAATAACGATTTTAATAGTGCGCCTATGCACATTGGTTCAATGCAAACCACCCTATCGCAAACCACTGTTATATAAAGCATTCAATTCAAGAACCATGCTTCCCGACTAAACACTCATTAGACAGGCATGATATTGCTCTCCCCCCGTTGCCAATGGGTACACCAGAAGAGGCACTGTTGCGCCAGTGAGCGTTGGCGACATGGATGTCGCCGTCGAGCATTCAGGGACGAACTTGCTGCGTCTCACTGATGCTCTTTAAATAAAAGCAGTGCAAAAGCCCACGGCAGGTGATGGGTTGCATCAAGGCCTCACAGCTATGCGGGTCATCACAGTCCCACAAAAAATGACAGCCATGTGCTCTGTTATCTTTGCTCTCAATGCAATCAGCAAGTAGTGCAATCAACAAGCAGCACAAGCAACAAGAGGTCGCGCCATCAAACAGCATCCAACCATTGGTAGAAGGCCTGCTTGGGCAGCGCACCGGCCTGCTGGGCAACCACCTTCCCCTGGTGGAAGACCATCAGGGTCGGGATGGAGCGAATACCGAACTGGGCCGCCAAAGCCTGCTGCGCCTGGGTGTCTATCTTGCCGAACCTGAACCTGGGCTCGAGTTCGCCGGCGGCCTTTGCAAACACGGGCGCGAAACTCTTGCAGGGGCCGCACCAGTCGGCCCAGAAGTCCACCACCAGCGGCAGCTCCGACTTGTAGGCATGCTTGGCAAAGTTGCTGCCGGTCAGGGTGATGGGCGCACCACTGAACAGGGGCGATTGACACTTGCCGCAGCCTGGCTGCTGGTTCAGGCGCTCCTCGGGTACACGGTTGAGGGTATCGCAATGGGGGCAGGCAATGAGCATGACAAGACTCCGGTTCTGGCTGAAGAGGGTTAAGATCACAGATTGTAGCTGAAACTGCTCTATATCTAAGCTCTTAGATTAAGCTGTTAGATATAGGAGCGCTACCCGCAGATGTAAAGGGCAGAGCTAAGGGAGGAGCGGGCCGGCGCGACCCGCCGGGGGCTATCCCCCCAACCCAGACAGAGAATGGAATGACAGCCACAGATGCGGCAAAACTAACCGAGAAAGGGATAGCCAGAGACCATGACAAACGGCTAGAATATGCGGTTATTCCTGTAATCAATCCCGAAGCCAGTATCAAAAAGAAGCCATGAAATCACATATCCAATCTTTGCTCGAACAAACCCTGGAATCCTTTAAACAACAAGGTATAGTGCCGGCCGACTTCGAGGCGCGCATTCAGGTTGATCGCACCAAGGATAAGAGTCATGGGGATCTGGCGACCAACCTCGCCATGATGCTGACCAAGGTCGCAGGCAAGAACCCGCGCGAGCTGGCGCAACTGATCATAGACAATCTGCCGGCTTCGTCCCATGTGGCCAAGGTGGAGATCGCCGGCCCGGGTTTCATCAATTTTTTCATCGACGAAAATGCCCTCGCCAATCAGTTGCAAACGGCACTCGAAGATGAGCACCTGGGCATAGCCCTGCCCGAGCCACAGACGGTAGTGGTGGATTATTCTTCCCCCAACCTCGCCAAAGAGATGCACGTGGGTCACCTGCGCTCCACCATCATAGGTGACAGCGTGGTGCGCACCCTGGAGTTTCTCGGCCATAAGGTGATACGTCAGAACCATGTCGGCGACTGGGGCACCCAGTTCGGCATGCTGCTGGCCTATATGGAAGAGCTGCGGGCCCAGAACGGTGAACAGGCCCAGCTGGAACTGTCGGATCTTGAGACCTTCTATCGCGCCGCCAAGATGAGATTCGATGAGTCTGCCGAGTTTGCCACCCGTGCCCGCCAGTTGGTGGTGTCGCTGCAATCAGGTGATGCCTATTGCAACAAGCTATGGCGCGAGTTCAACGATATCTCCCTCAGCCATTGCCACGAAGTCTATGCCCGCCTGGGCGTCAGCCTGAGCCGTGCCGATGTCCACGGCGAGAGCGCCTATAACGCAGATCTCGAGCAAGTGGTTAAAGATCTCGATGCCCAGGGCCTGTTGAAAGAAAGCAACGGTGCCAAGGTGGTATTCCAGGAAGAGTTCCGCAACAAGGAAGGCGAGCCCTTGCCGGTGATCATCCAGAAGGCCGATGGCGGTTACCTGTATGCCACCTCGGATCTGGCCGCCATGCGCTACCGCTCCAATGTCTTGAAGGCCGACAGAGTCCTGTATTTTGTCGACCTGCGCCAGGCGTTGCACTTCCAGCAGGTATTCAGCCTGGCCAAGCTGGCCAAGTTTGTGCGTCAGGACATGTCGCTGGAACACCTGGGCTTCGGCACCATGAACGGTGAAGATGGCCGGCCATTCAAGACCCGCAGCGGCGGCGTGGTGAAACTGGTGGATCTGCTCGACGAGGCCAATGTGCGCGCCCTGGAACTGGTTCGCAGCAAGAACCCGGACATGGACGAGGCGACCCTGCAGGAAATCGCCCGCGTGGTCGGCATCAGCTCGGTCAAATATGCGGATCTGTCGAAGAACCGCACCAGCGATTACATCTTCAGCTTCGAACAGATGCTCAGCTTCGAAGGCAATACCGCGCCTTACCTCTTGTACGCCTACACCCGGGTCGCTGGCATCTTCAAGCGCGCCGAAGATGCAGATCTGAGCCAGGCCAAGATAGTCTTGGAGCATGAGAAAGAGAAAGGTCTGGGCAATAAACTGGCCCAATTCGGTGAAATTCTCAAGCGGGTCACGGACAAGGGTCAGCCCCATGTGCTCTGCGGTTACCTCTACGAACTGGCAGGCGCCTTCTCCAGCTTCTACGAGGCCTGCCCCGTGCTGGCAGCCGACACGCTCGAGCAGAAAAACAGCCGCCTGTTGCTGTCCAAGCTGACGGCCAAGACCTTGCAGCAAGGCATGTCGCTCCTGGGGATAGAAACCTTAGAGCGCATGTAAGCCATGAGCAATAGAGACTATGCCAACCGTCGGCCGAGCGGCGCTGCCAAACCCCAGCGTGCCTCGCGCCGCAAGCCCAGTCAGCAGGCGCCCTCCCGGCGCCTGCCGTTGCTGCTGACCCTGTTTGTGCTGCTGGGTGTCGGCAGCTTCGGTTATTTTCTGTGGAGCATCAGGGACAGCGCCGATCAGGCCCAGCCCGAGCCGGTCAAGAAAGCCGCAGTGAAGCAACCCAAGAAAGATCCCAACGCCCTGCCGCCCAAGCCCAAGGAAGAATGGACCTATCTGGAAGAGCTGGAGAATAAGCATGTCGAGGTCGATGTGCCCGTGGTCGAGAACCGGGTCGCCAAACGCTACAAGTTGCAGTGCGGCTCCTTCCGCACCGCGAGCCAGGCCAATGAAATGAAGGCCGTCATCGCCTTCCAGGGCCAGGAAGCCAGCGTCAAGAAGGTCAGCGGCACCAGCGGCGACTGGTATAAGGTGAGCCTGGGGCCGCTCGACGGCAAGCGCGAGGCCGAAAAACTGCGCCACACAATGCAGCGAGCCGGCATCAACGGTTGCATCATGCTGTATTGGGAAAGCTGAGGGCCAGCGGCGCCCTAGTGAGAAAGATAGTGACAGAGACAGTGTCACATCACAGTGCGACCTGGTCGCACAGCTTAGATTCGGGCCGGCTCATGCCGGCCTTTGCTTTTCCGCGATAGACTCAACCCGCTGCAACTGCAGCTCAGGGCGCCAGACCCAGCAGCCCCAACCGGCAAAATGCCGCACCTAAGCTTGATATTTCCCAGGCGATCCCCATATCAGGATTATCGTCCACCGGTGGTTGTGTGCCGCCGGCCAGAGAAGAGGATTAATTGTGACCACTATAGTATCAGTTCGCCGCAACAATCAGGTTGTGATCGCCGGTGACGGCCAGGTTTCCCTGGGCAACACTGTGATGAAAGGCAACGCCAGGAAGGTGCGTCGTCTGTACCACAACAAGGTTTTGGCCGGATTTGCCGGCGGCACCGCCGATGCCTTCACCCTGTTCGAGCGCTTCGAGGCCAAGCTGGAAATGCACCAGGGCCACCTGATGAAGGCCGCCGTCGAGCTGGCCAAAGACTGGCGCACGGATCGCATGCTGCGCAAGCTCGAGGCCCTGCTGGCGGTCGCCGATGCCGAGAGTTCCCTCATCATCACGGGCAACGGTGACGTGCTCCAGCCGGAGAATGATCTGATCGCCATAGGCTCGGGCGGCAACTTTGCCCAGGCGGCGGCGCTGGCGCTGTTGCAGAATACCGAATTGGATGCCCGCACCATAGCCGAGAAGTCGCTGACCATAGCCGGTGACATCTGCGTCTTCACCAACCAATTCAAGACGATAGAAGAATTAAACTACTGATCCCAGTCGAGGACGAATTATGTCTGAAATGACCCCACGTGAAATTGTCCACGAACTGGACACCCACATCATAGGCCAGCATAAGGCCAAACGCTCGGTCGCCATCGCGCTGCGAAACCGTTGGCGCCGGATGCAGCTGGAAGCCTCGTTGCGTCAGGAAGTGACCCCGAAAAATATTCTCATGATAGGCCCGACAGGTGTCGGCAAGACCGAAATCGCCCGCCGCCTGGCGAAGCTGGCCAACGCGCCCTTCATCAAGGTCGAAGCCACCAAGTTCACCGAAGTGGGTTATGTCGGCAAGGAAGTCGAGCAGATCATCCGCGACCTGACGGACATCGCCATCAAACTGACCCGTGAGCGGCAGATGGACAAGGTGCGCCAGCGCGCCGAAGAACATGCCGAAGAGCGGATCCTCGATGCCCTGTTGCCCAAAGGCAAGGACGACTGGGATCAGGAGAGCGACAGCCAGGCCCATACCCGGCAGATCTTCCGCAAGAAGCTGCGTGAAGGCCAACTGGATGACAAGGAAATCGACATAGACGTGGCCCAACCACAGATAGGGGTCGAGATCATGTCGCCTCCCGGCATGGAAGAAATGACCAATCAGCTGCAGAGCCTATTCCAGAACATGGGCCAGGCACCCGCCAAGCGCCGCAAACTCAAGATCAAGGACGCCTATAAGCAGCTGATCGACGAGGAAGCCGCCAAGCTGGTCAATCAGGAAGATCTCAAGGAACAGGCGATAGAATTGGTCGAGCAGCATGGCATAGTCTTCCTCGATGAGATAGACAAGATATGCAAGCGCGGCGAAACCTCGGGGCCGGATGTGTCCCGCGAAGGCGTACAGCGTGATCTCTTGCCCCTGGTCGAGGGCTGCACTGTCACCACCAAGCACGGCATGGTGAAGACAGATCATATTCTGTTCATCGCCTCCGGCGCCTTCCAGATGTCGAAGCCTTCGGATCTGATCCCCGAGCTCCAGGGTCGCCTGCCGATCCGGGTCGAGTTGGATGCCCTGTCGGCCGACGACTTCAAACGCATCCTCACCGAGCCCCACGCCTCGCTGACCGAGCAGTATGTGGCGCTGCTGGCGACCGAAGGGGTCGATATCAGCTTCACAGAGACGGGCATAGAGAGCATAGCCAAGGCCGCCTGGCAGGTGAACGAGCGCACCGAAAACATAGGTGCCCGCCGCCTGCATACAGTGATGGAGAAGCTGATGGAAGACATCTCCTACGAGGCATCGGACAAGTCCGGCAGCACTTTCATCATCAATGCCGACTATGTCAAAGCCCATCTGGATAACCTGGTGCAGGACGAAGACTTAAGCCGCTTCATCCTCTAGCCTTGTCTCCATGCCGCCGGCATGAAACAGCGCGGCCGGGGAAGCTTCCCCGGCCGCTTTTTGTTATCTTTATCTCAGTGACTCATATCAGCACATGCGCTCAGGCATGTCCCAGGGAGGCGAATCATGGCGACGCCCAACATCACAGGCATCAAGCTCAAACGCAAGTCCCGTCAGTTGGAGCTGTGCTTCGACGATGGCAGCAGCTATCTGCTCAGCTGCGAACTGCTGCGGGTGCACTCCCCCTCGGCCGAAGTCCAGGGCCATGGTAAGCCTAAGCTTGTGTGCCACAAGAAAAATGTCAACATCAGCGCCATAGAGCCCGTCGGCAATTATGCGGTCAAGCTCGTCTTCGACGACGGTCACAACACAGGCCTCTATTCCTGGCCTCTGCTGTATCGGCTGGCGACCCAGAGCGAGCGCTTGTGGGCCGAGTACCTCGACCTTCTCAAGACGGAGAAAGGCAGTCGCGAGCCGCTGATCGACCTGGCGGTGAAATACTCCTGAGCCCAAACGCCAGGGCGGCGCGCGCTCCGCTACTTCCAGGTATCGGGCAACTCCACCTGGGACCAAAGATCCTGGCATAGGGCCCGGCTGTCCTGCCAATCCCCCGCCCTCAGCCAAGTCACCAGCGCATCCCCCACCTGGGGATAGGCTATGGGACTGGGCGAGGCCGCCTTCAGCCAACGCTTGAGCACGGCGGCGTCCAGACTCATCATGCTGTCGGCTATGCCCAGCAGCTGCAGGGCGGCGACATTGGAGAGCTGCTCGAACTGCCCCAGCAGAGGTTTCACCAGCAATTTCTTGCCCAGTGTCAGGGCTTCGCTCGCCAATTCGAAGCCGGCGTTGCCTATCACACCGCCGCAATCGGCCATGTGTTGCTTGAAACCGTCGCGGTTGAAGCCGAACCAGAGGACATGCTCCGGCGGTGGCAGCAGCGGCTGACTGGCGTGATACACCAGGAAGCGATAGCCGTCCCAGGGGCGCAGCAGCTCGACTATGGCATCGGCATCCTCGAACGGCAAATAGACCAGAATGTCGTGGCTATGTTCGACCCCTATCTTGTCGACTTCGACGAAGGGCGGCAGGATGGGAAAACCGAAGTGATGCCAGTGACATCCCAGCGCCACGTTCGCCGGAGCGAAGTAGTTCAACAGGGCCTCGTTGAACCAGGTATTGCCCTGCTTGGGCACGGGATACTTGAGCGCCGCCTGATGGCTGATGCCGACACAGGGCACCCCCTGGCGCTTGGCGGCCCAGGCGGAAACGGGTTCGAAGTCGTTGAGCACCATGTCATAGTGGCTCAGATCCAATTCACGTATGTCCCGCAGCAGCCTGCTGGCGCAGTTGCGCCTCAGCGTCTTGGCTATGCTGACGTGTCCCTTCTCCGTGGCGAAGGTCAACCCGGGTTGCACCCGATAATCACCGAAGCACTCCATATCGAAGAAGTGCTCAGGGGCGCGGCCGGAGAAGAGGAAATCGACCTGGACATCCTGTTTCGCCAGCGACTTTGCCATCACCCTTGCCCGGCTGAGGTGGCCATTACCCGTGCCCTGTACGCCGTAGAGTATTCGCATTGACTCTCCTATCTAGTGAGTGAAGTCCGATGAAGGCTCGCCGCATTCACGCCTTCAATGAGCTTGCCTGGTATCAGATGAACTGCAGTGCGAACAGGCCGGCCCCCGTGCCCAGACAGGCTCCGGCGACGATATCCAGTGGGTAATGCACCCCCAGCACTATGCGGGAAAGGCCTATCAGCCCGGCCCAGGCATAGGCCAGCAGGGCGAAGGCCGGATACACAGTCAGCACGGCAAACGCCAACACAAAGGCCGCCGCCGTATGGCCCGAGGGCAGACTGAACTTATCCGAAGGCTCGAACAGCGCAACCGCGCTGACCACATGGCAAGGACGGGGGCGGCGTATGCTGTTCTTCAACAGCAGATACAAGGGCAGCTCCACCAAAAAACCCGCCAGCACCAGGTTGAAGAAATGCTGTCCCTGGGCCTGGGTCAGCAACAGGCCGACCGACAGGTACAGGTACAGATGGCCGTCGCCGCTGGCCGACACCCGCAGGCCCAAGGAGTGCAAGCCATGTTTGTGGGTCATGCCGGCAATGAAACAGAATCCTTGCCTGTCTAGGGCTCTGATGTAATCGAACATGGCATTGGCTCCTCTGATTTCATTCGACTCGAACAACAACAGATAGTCAGGTGTGATTCAGAGCCTAGAAAAGCTTGATGACGCCAGGGTGACAGGCCGCCTAAATATTTATGACACCCAAGGGGCCGGCAAGCTGCCCCCTGGCTCAGGGACGAATGCGCCGGGCGCCAATCCCGGGACGCGCCGGGGCGAATCGCCAGCATGGGGCAACAATACCGTGATAGATAACACTTTTCTTTTCGACAATCCCTTCTAAACTGGCGTAAACTCGCTAAACTGTGCGTAACCCCGGCACAAAGCGGATCAATAGGAGTGTAAATATGGAATACAACACCTCAGAACTCTGTGACATGTACTTAGATGTCGTAGACGTAGTCGAACCCATGTTCAGTAATTATGGTGGTTGTAGCTCTTTTGGCGGCGCTATCAGCACTATCAAGTGCTTCGAAGATAATGGCCTGATCCTTGACGTTTTGCAGCAGGATGGCCAAGGCAAGGTGTTGTTGATCGATGGCGGCGGCTCACTGCGTCGTGCCTTAGTCGATGCCGCCATCGCCGAGACCGCCGTCACCAACAACTGGGAAGGCATACTGGTTTATGGCTCGGTGCGCGATGTCGATACCCTGGAAGAGCTGGATATCGGCATTCAGGCATTGGCTTCCATTCCCGTGGGTGCCGATGGCCACTCGGTTGGCGAAGTGGACATTCCGGTCAACTTCGGTGGAGTGACCTTCCTGCCGGGCGATCATCTGTATGCGGATAACACCGGGGTCATACTGTCTCCCGAGCCGTTAGACATAGAATAAGCGCCACCTCCCGGATTAAAGCCAGCCCTGCTGGCTTTTTTATTGCCTTATTTCCATCACTTGAGCAACAATGTCTCAACTCAGTACCATGAAGACAGCAGCATGCCCAAGACCCCACTCAGCTATTTTACCCAGGCCGCACTCCAACAACTCCTCAGCCCCAGAGAGGGCGAAACCAGGCTGGGCCAAACCGTGCTCTTGCCGGCCCCCGACCTGCCGCTCGCCGAGGCCCTGGCCGCGGCCAAGGCTGAGGGCGCCCGCTTCGCGATACTCGGGGTGGGTGAAGATCTCGGCCCCAGGGCCAATCTTGGCCGAGGCGGCGCCACCGACGCCTTCGATGCCGGCATGGGGCAATTTCTGAATCTGCAGTCCAACCGTTTCCTCAGCGGCAAGGAATGCCTGGTCCTGGGGCAGCTAGTCACGGCCGATCTACAGCTGGGAACCGACAGCTCGCTGGCACAGCTGCGCCAGGCCGTCGAGCAACTGGACGCCAGAGTCATAGAGATAGTCAGCCACATCATGGACACAGGCCTTGAGCCCATAGTCATAGGCGGCGGTCACAACAATGCCTATGGCCTGCTGATGGCGACCAAGGCCAGCACGGGCAAGCAGGTGGCGGCGGTCAACCTGGATCCCCATTCGGACTTCCGCCTGCGCGAGGGCCGCCACAGCGGCAACGGTTTCAGCTACGCCGCCGCCAACGGTGCCCTGGGGCATTATCATGTGCTCGGCCTGCATGAACTCAAGAACAGCGAGACCAACCTGGCCCAGTTGACTGCCTTCGGCGGCAGTTGGCATAGCCTGCAACAGATCTGGATACGGCGGGAAATCGGCTTGAGCGAGGCGCTGGAACAGATAGCCACGGCGCTGAACCAGACCCGGCTGCCGGTCGGTCTGGAACTGGATACAGACGCCATAGCACGCATGCCCAGCAGCGCCGCCACGGTCGCCGGGGTCCCCCTGCTGGATGCCGCCCATTATGTCCAATACATAGCCAGCCACTGCCCCTGTGCCTACCTGCATCTGGCCGAAGCCGCGCCCAGTTGCCATGAGGCAGGAGCCGTTGCCGGCTGCCGTGAAGTGGGCCAGAGCATAAGTGAGCTTATCTATGCATACCTGCACGGTCGCAACCACGCCCTGCTGGCATGAAGATAGCCGGCGCTCATGGACATCCAGGTTGCTCATCCAGGTTGCTATAGGATGCCGGCGGACAAACTCGGGCGACGTGAGCCAGGTCAAAGTATCTGCGGGGCGAATCATGCTTAAATTCTCCGCTGAAGACTCATACCATTCCGCATAAATATGTGCTCATTCAGCGAGAATGATAAGGGAGGGTAGGCAAGGCGGCCGATGGAAGCCTTATCGGGATAAGTCGACATTGGCCAACACAGCATACACCCCTTATAAACTCGCCCTTTGGGAGCTTGTCAGCGGCCCGATTAGGGCACCAAATTGTCTAGTCATAGAAACCACTATGACGTTACCAATTTGGCTGGTGCTCGAACCGCTGACACAGCTCTGAACTGATCAGATATTTATAAGGAATGGTATTAGGCCGCGACGCTGCCAGTTGACTCCCTGTCGGGGCGTGGATTGGCCGCACACAGGCTATTCAACAAAGGGGGATATTGTGGTCTAATGCCCCATCAAATTTATGCAGCGGCTGCAGACACTGCAACCGCTGATGATGAGTCTGTCGATTGACTCTCTCACGCGAGGCGATATGCGCAACATCAGGGGCCTCGCAGTGATCCAGTGCACATTATAGGAATACATACATGTCTGAAGGCGAATCAAAGAACACTCATTTCGGCTATAAGACTGTCGAAGCCGACAAGAAAGCGGATCTGGTTGCGGGCGTGTTTCATTCTGTGGCCGCCAAGTACGACATAATGAATGACGTCATGTCCTTCGGCATACATAGATTCTGGAAGCGTTTCACCATAGAGGCTGCCGGTGCCCGTCCCGGCATGAAGATCCTGGATCTGGCCGGTGGCACAGGGGATTTGACCGCCAAGTTCTCGCATCTGGTGGGGGATCGCGGTGAGGTGGTACTGGCGGACATCAACGATTCCATGCTCAAGGTCGGCCGCACCAAGCTCAGGGACAAGGGCATAGTAGGCAACGTCAACTATGTGCAGGCCAATGCCGAAGCCCTGCCCTTTGCCGACAATTATTTCGATATCATCACCATCGCCTTCGGCCTGCGCAACGTGACCGACAAGGATGCGGCATTGCGTTCCATGCTCAGAGTGCTCAAGCCAGGCGGCAAGTTGATGGTGCTGGAGTTTTCCAAGCCGCAGCACGAAGTCATGCGTAAAGCCTATGATCTCTATAGCTTTAAAGTCCTGCCCAAGATGGGCGAACTGATCACCAAGGATGCCGACAGCTACGAATACCTGGCCGAGTCTATCCGCATGCACCCGGATCAGGACACCCTCAAGCAGATGATGCTCGATGCCGGCTTCGAACAGGTCAAGTACACCAATATGACAGACGGCATAGTCGCCCTGCACCTGGGTTATAAGTTCTGATATGAACCAAGAGTGGAGATTGCTGGCCTGCGCCGCACTGGAAACCGCACTGGCACGAGTCAGGGCCCAGGCCCCCGAGGAATACGCTCGCCTGCGCCAACTGCATGGCAAGGTGTTCTGCATCCAGCTCAGTCAGCTCAGCTGGCCCATCTATCTGGTGTTCGCCGGGGAGATACTGGTGTTGAGCCAGTACCAGGGCGAGGTCGCCATCAAGCTGAATGCCGATGCGACCAGCTTGTATCGGCTGGGCGAAGGCGCCGAGCTGACCGATCTCATCAAACAGGACAAGCTGGCCATAGAGGGCGACCTCGGCCTGTTGCAGAGCTTCAGTCAATACCTGCAGCAGATCCGCTTCGATTTCGCCGAGCCCCTGTCGCGTTACCTCGGCGATGCCCCCACCCACATGCTGCTATCCGGGCTGAAACGGGCCAGGACAGGCATGACTCATCTGCTTAGCCAGAGTCGCGCCCATCTAAGCCAGCTCACCACGGAAGAATATCGCCTGGCGCCCCATAAACTGGAATTCATCCACTTTTGCGATCGGCTGGACGAACTGAACGCCGAGGTGGCGGCGCTGGAGCGCCGTCTGGCCCAACTGAGAGACACTTTTACTTCATGACAGTCGCCAGCATCAAGAGAGGCTATCAGGTCATACGCACGGCACTGCATTTCGGTCTGGACGAAATGCTGCCGCAACACTTGACCCCAAGATATGTCGGCCTGTTGCGTGGCAGCCTGTTCTGGCTGCGCAACAAGCATAAAGACAAAGCCGGCGGTGAGCGCCTCAAGCTCGCCATGCAGGAACTCGGCCCGGTTTACATCAAGCTGGGGCAGATGCTCTCGACCCGCAGGGATCTGCTCAACGACGAATGGGCCGAGGAATTGGCCATGCTGCAGGATAGGGTGCCGCCCTTCGACTCGGCGTTGGCCCGCCAAGCGATCGAGGCCGAACTCAAGGCACCGATCGACAGCCTGTTCGAGGCATTCTGTGACGAGCCACTGGCTTCGGCGTCCATCTCCCAGGTACATACTGCGACACTCAAGTCCAACGGCGAGTCTGTGGTGCTCAAGGTGCTGCGCCCCCAGGTAGAACAGAAGATAGCCGCGGATCTCAAGCTGATGACCCTGGCCGCCAACCTGCTGGAGCGGGTGCTCGGCGAAGGCAACAGGTTGCGGCCGGCGGAAGTGATCCAAGACTATCGCACCACTATTCTGGGCGAGCTGAACCTTAAGCTGGAGGCCCTGAACGCCACCAAGCTGAGAAACAACTTCCTCGACTCAGACGCCCTCTATGTGCCTTACGTCTATGAAGAGCTCTGCTTTCAACGCCTGATGGTGATGGAACGCGTCGAGGGCATCCCAGTCTCGGACATAGACGCGCTCAAGGCCCAGGGCACAGATCTCAAGTTATTGGCCGAGCGCGGCGTCGAGCTGTTCTTCACCCAGGTGTTCAGGGATAACTTCTTTCACGCCGACATGCACCCGGGCAATATCTTCATCTCCCGGGAGCACCCCCACGATCCTTACTATATAGGCCTGGATTGCGGCATCATGGGGACCCTGAGCGAGTCGGACAAGCGCTACCTGGCAGAAAACTTCCTCGCCTTCTTCAACCGCGACTATCAACGCATAGCCCAGCTCTACATAGAGTCGGGCTGGGTCTCGGGCAACACGGACTTGCTGGCGTTCGAACAGGCGGTAAAACTCGTCTGCGAGCCCATGTTCAACAAGCCTTTGGACGAAATCTCCTTCGGCCATGTGTTATTGGAACTGTTTCGCACCGCCAGGCGCTTCGACATAGTGGTACAGCCGCAACTTGTGTTGCTGGAAAAGACCTTGCTCTATATCGAGGGCCTGGGACGGCAACTGTATCCACAGCTGGATCTATGGCAGACGGCCAAGCCCTTCCTCGAGCGGTGGATGTCCGAACAAGTTGGCCCCAAGGCCATGTTCGATAAGGTGAGGGGGCAGATGCCCTACTGGGCCGACAAACTGCCCGAATTGCCCGAACTCGTCTACGACAACCTCAAACTCGGGGAAAAATTGCTGGGTTCCCAACAGCAACTTCTGGACAAGTATCTGAGATATCAGAGAAAATCCCACAAGAGTAACTATTTGCTGATCACATCGGCCATTTTATTGATCTGCGGCACTATTTTGCTTAGCCAAGGCCTTATACTCTGGCCTGCCTATGGCAGCTTGGCGGCCGGTGGCCTGCTGTGGTTGCTGGGCTGGCGAGCCCGCCCCAGGGGCGGTAAATTTTAGCTAGCGCTAAATTATCAGAGGTTCATAATGAACTCAGGATCGCGGAAAAGGCGGGCATGCCGCAGCTTCCGGCGAGATGGGTATAGAACCCTACACTATTTTAAGAGGATATCTTCATGGGTGGCATTAGCATTTGGCAACTTCTCATCATAGCATTGATAGTGATCTTGCTGTTCGGCACGAAAAAGTTGCGCTCTCTGGGCGGCGATCTTGGTGGCGCGGTAAAAGGCTTCAAGAACGCCATGTCGACCGAGGATGACAAGCAGGCTCTCGAAGACAAACAGGCTGACAGCACGGCACAGACCTCACAACAGGCGACTGACAAGAAACCTGAATCCAAGGATAAAGAACAGGCGTAACTCCTATGTTTGACGGTATTGGCTTCATGGAGCTGCTGCTGATCGGTATCGTGGGCCTGGTCGTTCTGGGCCCTGAGCGTTTACCCGTGGCAGTACGTTCGGTAACAGGTTGGATCCGCGCCATGAAACGCATGGCTAATTCGGTCAAAGACGAGCTGGAGCAAGAACTCAAGATCGAGCAATTGCATGCGGATCTCAAGAAGGCCGAGCAAAAGGGTCTGGGCAATCTCTCGCCTGAATTGCAGGAATCCATAGACAAGTTGAAACAAGCGGCGCAGTCGGTGAACCGGCCTTATCAGCTAGACAAGGCAGATAGCGGCGACGGTCAAACCGGCCAAGATTCGACGCCGCCAGAGACGGCAGATAAGCCATCCTCAGATCCCAAAGCAAACGGATAAACCATGTCACAACCCCTGCCGCTCATCAGCCACTTGCTGGAGTTACGCACCAAATTACTCAGGATAGTCGCCAGTGTCTTGTTGGTGTTTATCGCCCTTGTGTATTGGGCCAATGATATTTACCACTATATGGCGATCCCCCTGATGCAATCCCTGCCCGCATCCGGCAGCATGATAGCCACGGATGTCGCAGCCCCCTTCTTCGCGCCTTTTAAACTGACGCTGGTGCTCTCCTTCTTCCTCGCGGTGCCTTACATACTCTTTCAGGTATGGTCCTTCGTGGCGCCTGGTCTGTACAAACACGAGAAACGCCTGGTCGTTCCCCTGCTGGTCAGCAGCACCCTCTTGTTTTATCTGGGTATCTGCTTCGCCTATTATGTGGTCTTTCCTGTCGTCTTTGGCTTCTTCGCCAATGTCGCCCCTGAGGGGGTCCAGGTGGCGACGGACATCAGCAGCTACCTGGATTTCGTGCTCAAGCTATTCTTCGCCTTCGGACTGGCGTTTGAGATCCCCGTCGCCGTCGTGCTACTCTGCTGGGCCGGCGTGACCACGCCGGAAGATCTCAGGGCCAAGCGTCCCTATATAGTGGTAGCGGCCTTCGTCATCGGCATGCTGCTGACACCGCCGGACATCATCTCCCAGACTATGTTGGCAGTGCCCATGCTGTTACTGTTCGAAGGTGGCTTGCTCGCCGCCCGTTTTTATACCAAGAAAGACGACGAAGTAGAGCAACAAGACATAAATCAATAACAAGGTTCAACAGCCAGGTTCGTACCCTATTCGGACCCAGAACAATAAGGAAGAGGTCATGCGCTTAACTTGGATAGTCGCTGCAGTCATAGGATTTTCGAGCCAGGCATATGCCGGCCTGGAGCAAGACTTGGCCTTATGTGCCGCCCAGGGGGATAAACTGGATCGCTTGCTCTGTTATGACAAGCTCGCCGCGGGTGTCGCCAAGCCGGGCCGCCAGGCTCCAAAGGCCGCTGCCGCTCAGGCGCAACCGTCGGCATCGGCCGCACCTGCGGCTACCGCCGTGACCACCACCGCCGAAGCCGAGTTCGGTATCCACAGAAAGCCGGTAGAACTGGATGTCGACAAACTGTATCTGGAAATAGCATCAGTCCAGAAAGACCTCTATGGCAGTTTGACCTTAAATTTCACCAATGGTCAGGTCTGGAAACAGGTCGAGACTCGCCACTATAAATTGAAAGCCGGCGATACCGTCTTCATCGAAAAAGGGGCCCTGGGTTCTTTCCTGTTGGGCAGCGATGACAGGAATGCGACCATCAGGGTCAAACGTCTGAAGTAAATGCCGGCCTATTTCGATATTGCCGTCAACTTGGTCGGCAGCGCGCTGGAGCATGAGCTAGACACCGTCATAGAGGATGCGGCGAAACTGCGGGTTTCGCCGCTGCTGGTTATTGGCAGCGATCTGGCTGAGAGTGCCAAGGCGCTGGCGCTAACCCAGGCACATCCGCGCCGGCTTTACTGCACCGCCGGGGTGCATCCCCACCAGGCCAGCAGCTGGAATGACGCCAGCACCGCCGAGCTGACTCAGCTCTGCTCTGCCGCACAGGTGGTGGCGCTCGGCGAATGCGGTCTGGATTACAATCGTGACTTTTCCCCCAGACCAGTGCAACGCCGGGTCTTCGCCGCCCAGCTTGAACTGGCGACCAAGCTGAACATGCCGGTATTCATGCATGAGCGTGATGCCAACCGGGATTTTATCGCCATAGTCAGAGAGTATCGCCCGCATCTACCCAATGCCTTGTTGCATTGCTTCACCGGCGATCGCGCCATGTTGGAAGCCTGCCTGGCCCTGGATCTGCATTTAGGCATCACAGGCTGGGTCTGTGATGAACGCCGCGGTCAGGAGCTCGCCGCGCTGGTGCCGGACATCCCGGATGAACGTATCATGATAGAAACCGACAGCCCTTATCTGCTGCCGAGAAACCTGCGGCCCAAGCCTAAGTCGAGTAAGAATAAACCTGAATATTTGCCTCATATCTCAGAGCATATCGCCGGCTTGCGTGGCCAGGATCCGAGTCAATTTGCCGCGCTTTGTTATCACAACAGCTTGCGCTTCTTCGGCCTGGAGCGCGACCATGTCGGCACTTAGGGGAATCTATCTCTGGCTCTCGCTCTGGCTGATGGCATTGCCGGCGCAGACGGCACCCGTACTGATCCCGGATGCAAATTCAAACAACAGATTTGATCTGTCCGCCTGGTCCTACATCAACACGGCAGCAGATGTCGACGATCTGGCCCAGGCGAGCCAGGCGCCCGCCGGTCAATGGCGGCGCCTGGGCGACGAAGATCGACGTCACATAAGCGTGGACAAGCTCTGGCTGACCTTCAGTCTATTCAGTGACAAGACGCGGCTGACCAGGATCATCGCCCTGGATAATCCATTGCTGGATAAGATTAAATTATTCCATCTGATCAACGACGAGTTGGTGGATGTACAGGAAATGGGCGACAGCTTGCCCTTTGCTCACCGGCCGCTGCAGAGCAACATTTTCCTCTATCCCTTCGAGATCGAAGCCGGCGACAAGCATACCTTCTACCTGCAAATAAGTTCTCAGGGCGGCATGTATCTGCCCCTGAGCCTCTGGTCGGCAAACGAGCTGGCGCAGATGACAGAGTCCAGCTCGCTCATCAGCGGCTTCCAACTGGGGGGACTGGCGGCCATCGGCCTGTTCAGCCTCTTCATCGCCCTGGCGTCTGGCTCATTCAGCTACAGCTACTATGCCGGCTATGTCTTATCCATGAGCTTGCTGGTCGCCACCCTCAATGGCATCGCCTTCCGCTTCCTCTGGCCCGACTGGCCCGAGTTACAGCAGCTGATGGTGCCGTTGCTGATCCCCCTGGTGACGGCCTTCGCCCTGATGTTTACCGAGAAGGTGCTGCAGCTCAAGTATCAGAGTATCCGCATGCTGAGGTTCTGCCGCCTTGGTGCCGTCTATGCGCTGCTACAGCTTGCCCTGGTGCCCTTCATGGACACTGCGACTCTGCTGTATATCGAAGTCGTGTCTGTGCTGCTTATCTCCAGCATCCTGATGGTGACCGCCATTCGCCAGGCCGTGCGCGGGCATAAGCTGGCCAAGCTGTATTCCATCGGCTGGCTTGGACTGTTGCTGGGCGCCTTGGGCAGCAGCATGATCTACCTGGGACTGGTGCATATCGACATCATGTCGCAGACCCCAGTGATGATAGGCCTCAGTTTCGAAATCGTGTTCATGGCCGCCGTCTTGGCCATACGTTACAACGACGAACGCAAGGCCAAACTCAAGATCCAACAGGAAGCGCTGCAACAGGCCGAGCGCATCCGCATCACCCGGGAAGAAGCCCTCAGGGCCGAGGCCAGCAGCAAAGAGCGGCTGGAGAAAATGGTGCAGGAGCGCACCCTGGAGCTCGAAGTCACGCTGCGGGAACTCAATGAGGTCAATCAGAAGCTCACCGAGCAGACCACGATAGATAGCCTCACAGGGGTGAAGAATCGCAGCGCCTTCGATAAGCGCCTCATTGCCGAGGGGCGCATCAGCCGCCGGCAGCAGGCCCCCATGGCACTGCTCATGGTGGATATCGACAGGTTTAAAGCCATCAACGATAACTTCGGTCACCTGGCCGGCGATCAGACCCTGAGAGCCATTGCCGCCTGTCTGCAGCAGAATATTAAGCGCCCGACCGATCTTGTGTCACGTTTTGGCGGTGAAGAGTTTGCTATCATACTGCCCAACACCTCGGCCGAGGGCGGCATCACAGTGGCCGAAATGATCCGGACCTCAGTCAATGCACTGGTTATCGACTGGGAAGGGGATGCCATTCCGCTCACCGTCAGCATAGGAGTGAGCGCCGAAGTGATCGCCAGCGATACCCACCCCACGGCCCTGCTGGAACAGGCCGACAAGGCGTTATATCAGGCCAAAAATACCGGGCGCAATCGCGTCTGCCGCTATTCGCCGCCCCAGGATAGGACACAACCAAGTTAGGAGTCGAATGTGAATATAATTACCGGTGCTTTTCCCCAGCGCAGAATGCGCCGCATGCGTAAACATGAATTCAGCCGCCGCCTGATGGCCGAGAACAGCCTCAGCGTCGACGACCTCATCTATCCCATGTTCGTCCTCGAAGGCATCAACCGCACCGAGCAGATAGCCTCCATGCCTGGCATAGAGAGGTATTCCATCGACCTGCTGCTCAAGGAAGCCGCCGAACTGGTCGAACTCGGCATTCCCCTCATCGCCCTCTTCCCTGTGACACCGCCGGAACAGAAGACCCTGATGGCGGAAGAGGCTTACAATCCCGATGCCCTGGTGCAGCGCGCGGTGCGGGCATTGAAGGAAGAATTCCCCCAATTAGGGGTGATGACGGACGTGGCCCTGGACCCTTTCACTACCCACGGCCAAGACGGCATCATAGATGACAGCGGCTACATACTGAATGACATCACCACGGAAGTGCTGGTGAAACAGGCCCTGTCCCATGCCGAGGCCGGCGCCGATATCGTCGCCCCCTCGGACATGATGGATGGCCGCATCGGCGCCATACGCCAGGCGCTGGAAGCCGCCGGCCATGTGAATACCCAGATCATGGCCTATTCGGCCAAATACTCATCCAATTACTATGGTCCCTTCCGGGATGCGGTTGGCTCCGCGGCCAACCTCAAGGGTGGCAACAAACACAGTTACCAGATGGATCCGGCCAACAGCGACGAAGCCCTGCACGAAGTGGCGCTAGACATACAGGAAGGTGCCGACATGGTGATGGTCAAGCCCGGCATGCCCTATTTGGATATCATCCACAGGGTGAGAACCGAGTTGGCTGTGCCTACCTTCGCCTATCAGGTCAGCGGTGAATACGCCATGCATATGGCCGCCATTCAGAATGGCTGGCTGGCGGAAAGAGCCATAGTGATGGAGTCGCTGCTCTGCTTCAAGCGCGCCGGCGCCAACGGCATCCTGACCTACTTCGCCAAACGCGTCGCCCAGTGGCTCAAAGAGAGCACCCGATAGCCTGCTGCGGCTAACAGAGTAAACGTCGCCCGGTGCGGCGTTTTTTATGGCTAAGGGGAAACGCCGGTGAGCTGACAGGCAGGGGAGCCAGAGTGTATCATCCCCAAAGCGACAAGAGCGGCCTATCCAAGGCAGCGGTGATTTATGAGGGCATAGCAGTGATACTGACAGGCAAGATCCCAAGCACCCAACTGGCCGGGCAGCTACCCGGCTTCGACAGCGAATATCTGGCCTATCAGCCGGATATGGCCACTCTCGCCCCCCTCAGCCAGCTCGGCGGCGCCATAGAGATCGTTGCCATCATAGGCACCTGGTGCCCCGACTGTCATAGGGAACTGCCCCGTTTCATCCGGGTGCTGGAGGCCATCGACAACCCCAATATCCGCGCCAGCTATATCGGCATCGACCGTGCCAAACAAGATCCCCAGGGCTTGGCGGCCGCCTACGACTTCGCGCGTATTCCCACCTTCATAGTCCGGCAAGATGGCGAGGAGATGGGACGGATAGTCGAGCGTCCAGAGATATCCCTGGAGCGGGATCTGGCCGGGATACTGAGGTCGGCATAGGAATGCCGACTCCCGGATGAGTCATGGAAGATAACAGAGGTCGCCAGCGCCGGGATTCCTCCGGCTAGCGGTGGTCGATGCGACTCGCCAGCATATGCAATACCCCTTCACGCAACGCCCCGCCCGACAGCGACAGCTTTTCTATCCCGAGTAACTCGAACAACGCCGACAGAATGGCAACACCGGCGGCGAAGGTAGGTGCCCGCTCGGGGCATAGACCCCGAATGCCGGACAGGGATAGATCACTCTGATTGAGGATTTCCTGTTTGAGACACTCGAGCACCTGGGGGGTAATGGTTTCCGCCTGCCGGCGATGCAGTAACAATTCGACCACGGACTGGACGGCGCCCGAGGCGCCCACCACACACTGCCAGCCCAGGCGGCGCAACTCCTGGCGCTGCTCGCCGAGGCTCAGCAACACTTGTTGCCTGGCATCATCGAAGTCCAGCTGCTGCAGTGGCGCAGAGGTAAAGAATTGCTGATTGAAGGTGACACAGCCTATGGGCAAGCTGGTCTTGAATAACAGTTCATGGCCATCACCCACGATAAATTCGGTGCTGGCACCGCCTATGTCGATCACCAAGCGCCGGCCGGCACCACAGGTGGTGGTGACCATGCCCTGGTAGATGAGCTCGGCCTCACGCAGACCGGTGATGATCTCTATCGGATGCCCCAACACGGACAGGGCATGCCGACAGAAGTCGTCGGCATTGCTGATGCATCTCAGGGTGGCGGTAGCGATAACGGCAACGTTATCTGCCGCTATCTTATGCTCGGCCAACATCTGGGCAAACATCGCCAGACAATCCAGACCACGCTGCATCACGGCCTGACTCAGGCGGCCATCGGGCGCGATTCCCTCGGCCAACCTGACCTTACGCTTATACTTGGCAATAACCTGAGGCCGATCACCCTGAGTCCTGGCGATCAGCATATTGAAACTGTTAGAGCCCAGAGTAATGGCGGCGTAAGCGGGTGTCGGCATTTACGAGTGTCTGTGTGTCCTGTCATGGCGCGGCGGACGAGCACCGCTGCGATGTGCCCCTTGAGTCCTGCCCGAACCCGGACGGTCTCTCAGGTTACGCGAGCCACTGGGATGCTTGCGATGAATACGTACAGGTGGCGGAATATCATCCAGCAGCGCCGAGCTGTCGTAATTGCTCATGGGGATGGAGTGCTGGATATAGCTCTCGATGGCCGGCAGATTCAGCGCATACTCTTCACAGGCGAAACTGATGGACACGCCCTTGGCGCCGGCGCGACCGGTACGGCCGATACGATGCACATAATCTTCGCAGTCGTCCGGCAAGTCGTAGTTATACACATGGGAAACGTCCGAGATATGCAGGCCACGGGCCGCCACATCGGTCGCCACCAGGATATCCAAATCCCCTGTGGTGAACTGTTCCAGAATGCGAATACGTTTCTTCTGCGGCACATCCCCGGTCAGCAGGCCGACTCTATGGCCATCCCCCTCGAGGGCGGCCCAGAGCTTCTCGCAGCTATGCTTGGTGTTGGAGAAAACGATCGCCTTCTCGGGCCAATCTTCTTCTATCAGGGTCAGCAGCAGCCGCAATTTCTCATCCTGCGACGGATAGAAAATCTCTTCCCTGATGTTCTTGGAGGTTTTCTCGTCGGGCGCTATGACGACTTTTTCCGGCTCGTTCATGTGATCGTAGGCCAGTTCCTGCACCTTCATCGACAGGGTCGCCGAAAACAGCATGTTCAGGCGTTGATCCGCCGCCGGCATGCGATTGAAGAGAAAGCGTATGTCCTTGATGAAACCGAGATCGAACATACGATCCGCTTCATCCAGCACCACAGCCTGAATCGCACTCAGGTTAATGATCCCCTGACGCACATAATCTATGATGCGCCCCGTGGTGCCGATCAGAATGTCGACACCCTGATCCAGAACTTTTCTTTGTACATCATAGCTTTCGCCGCCATAGACTATGCCCACCTTGATCTTGGTGTGCTTGGCAAGCAGGGTGGCATCTTTAGCTATCTGAATCGCCAGTTCGCGGGTAGGAGCCATGATGATGGCCCTGGGCTGATTGATTTGGCGCCCTTCGGGAATGGGGGTCGATAACAGGTGGCTGAAGGTCGCTACCAGGAAAGCCATGGTCTTGCCTGTGCCCGTTTGTGCCTGGCCTGCGATATCTTTTGTTTGAAGTAATATGGGTAATGATAACGCCTGGATAGGCGTACAATATTCAAAACCGTTTTCTGTTAGTGCCTGAATAACCTCGGGATGCAGAGGCAGGTCAGCAAATTTTTGGGTAGATAAATGTGTTTGGCTCATAGCGCAAGCTTACCAGTTAGGGTTGCAATAAGATACTCGATCGTTTGAAATAGCCACATTGTAACAAGGCAACTTGAAAAGCTATTTTTCAACCCCAATATACATGGTAAGCCATTAACAAACCAGCAATGGCAACCAAACTGGAGAACATCATGAGCGAGAAAATTGTATACCTGAGCGACGACAGCTTCGAAAACGACGTATTAAAGTCAGAACAGCCAGTATTGGTAGACTTCTGGGCCGAGTGGTGTGGTCCATGCAAAATGATCGCCCCCATTCTGGACGATGTTGCCGAGGAATATGCCGGTCGCATCACAGTGGCAAAACTGAACGTAGATCAGAACAATGTGTCACCGGCCAAATACGGCGTGCGTGGCATCCCGACGCTGCTGATGTTCAAGGGTGGTGAGTTGGCTGCGACCAAGGTCGGCGCCCTGTCTAAAACCCAACTGAAAGAATTCATCGACGCCCAGCTCTAATGCCCAGGCATTAGCGTCCGTCGGCCCGATACGAGTTGTAAATAAATCGTGTCGGGTTTCCCTAAATTTCTGGACGCCCGCGTTTGTTAGTGCTACTTTAATAATCAGATTTCTTCTAACTGAACCACTTCTCGCTTTTCAATCACTATCCTAGCATCACAAACTTTACTGATTGAACGCGGTAAGCTTTGTCGCGTAACACAAGACCCCCTAAAATGAATCTAACTGAATTAAAAGACACGCCTATTTCTGAGCTAGTCTCACTAGCTGAAAATATGAAGCTCGAAAATATGGCCCGCGCCCGCAAGCAGGACATTATTTTCTCTATCCTTAAAGCCCATGCCAAGAGTGGTGAAGACATTTTTGGTGGCGGCGTATTAGAAATCCTCCAAGACGGTTTTGGTTTCTTACGCAGTGCAGACGGTTCTTACCTTGCCGGCCCGGATGATATCTATGTTTCGCCCAGCCAGATCCGCCGCTTCAACATGCGCACCGGCGACACTATTTTCGGTAAGATCCGCCCACCCAAAGAAGGCGAGCGTTATTTTGCCCTGCTCAAAGTCAATGAAGTCAACTTCGACAAGCCAGAAAATTCCCGCAATAAAATCCTGTTTGAAAACTTAACTCCGCTGCATGCCGAAGAGCGTATGCGTATGGAGCGCGGCAATGGTTCGACAGAAGACATCACAGCCCGTATTCTGGATCTCTGTTCGCCGATAGGCAAGGGTCAGCGTGGTCTGATTGTCGCACCGCCAAAAGCGGGTAAGACACTGTTACTGCAGAACATTGCCCAGAGCATTACCTATAATAATCCCGACGTGGTGCTGATAGTACTGCTAATCGACGAACGGCCGGAAGAAGTGACCGAGATGCAACGCCTGGTCAAAGGCGAAGTGATAGCCTCGACCTTCGACGAGCCGGCGAGCCGTCACGTGCAGGTAGCCGAAATGGTTATCGAGAAGGCCAAACGTTTGGTTGAGCACAAGAAAGACGTGGTCATCCTGCTCGACTCAATCACACGTCTGGCACGTGCCTATAACACTGTCATCCCGTCCTCTGGCAAGGTACTGACGGGTGGTGTGGATGCCAACGCCCTGCATAGACCCAAGCGTTTCTTCGGCGCGGCACGTAACATAGAACACGGCGGCAGCCTGACCATCATAGCCACAGCCCTGGTCGATACCGGCTCCAAGATGGATGAAGTCATCTACGAAGAGTTTAAGGGTACGGGTAACCAGGAATTGCACCTGTCACGTAAGGCGGCCGAGAAACGCGTCTTCCCGGCGATAGACTTCAACCGCTCAGGCACCCGCCGCGAAGAGAAACTGACCACGCCCGAAGAACTGCAGAAGATGTGGATCCTGCGTAAGATCCTCAATCCCATGGATGAAGTCAGCGCCATGGAATTCCTCATCGACAAATTGGCGATGACCAAGACCAACGATGAATTCTTCACCGCGATGAAACGCGCCAAGTCGTAAGGCCCCTATTTTTTTACGATAGGTTGCATAATAAAAGCCGCGCTAAGCGGCTTTTTTGTGGCTGAAAATCACCCTGAGCGGTCGGCGATGCCTGGCTAAACCCGGCCTCAAGCCGTACTAGAGCAGGGTCATGGCCATCTTGCGGCGCAGATAGGCAATTTGCTGCATGTGCGGCAAATCCTTGGGGCAATTATCCTGACAACCCAGCAAGGTCATGCAGCCGAAGACCCCATCCTGATTGCCTATCACATGATAGAAATCCTCAACGCTGCGGCCATCGCGGCTGTCGAGCTCGAAGCGGGCAATCTTCATCAGTCCCACGGCACCGACGAAGGTGTCACGCATCTGCTTGGTGGCGCAGGCCGACACGCATACGCCGCATTCGACGCAGCGCTCCAGCTCGTACAGCCGCGCCGCCTCGTCGGGATCCATGGCTTGCTCCAACGCATGGATAGACTGTTCTCCTTCCCTGGGATGCAGCCACAACTGCAGACGCTCGGCCAGTTGCCGCATGAATTTGCCCGTGTTGACCGACAGATCCCCTATGAGTTCGAAACCCGGCAGTGGCATCAGAGTGATTTCTCCCTTGGGATAACGAGTGGTCAGGGTACGACAGGCCAGTGTCGGCAAGCCATTGATCACCATGGCACAACTGCCGCAGATCCCCGCTCTGCAGACAAAGTCGAACTGCAGCGAGCTGTCCTGCTCGTCCCGTAAACGATTGAGGGCGATGAAGATGGTCATCCCCGGGGTTTCATCCAGGCTGTAGCTCACCATCTTGGGCTTATCGCCGTTTTCCTGGGGATCGAAGCGAAAAATATTGAAGGTTAATCTGCGTCCCGCAGACCCGGTATCTGTCACTGTGGGAATGAGTCTTGTCGTCATAATGCCTGCTCCCCCGTCGAGATCTTGCCGGCCACAGACGTCAGCGGCGTTGCCAGAGTGTCGCACAGGCGTTCATTTCTCGGCGCCAGGCTGTCGGGCAAGTCAAACGGCATCAGCGCCCTCTGCCTGGTATACCTGTCGGCATCATCCCCCAGTTCGGCGAGAATGGCCGCTATCTGCGCCGAGCGCCTCTCGGTATCCGGGTGCGCTATGCTGTTATCTGCGCCATAACCACGATAGCCCGGCGGCAACTCCATCTGCATCACATCCAGCGCTTCATAGTGCAGCACGGGCTCGAGCGCCTCGCTGTCGGGCCAACTTGCCAGGGTACGCTTGAGCCAATCCCTGTCGTTGCGCTGGGGATAATCTTCCCTGGCATGGGCGCCGCGGCTCTCGGTGCGGGCCGCGGCGCCGCAGGCAACCGTCAGCGCCACCTTGAGCATACGCCTGACCCTGAGCGCCTCCACCAACTCGGGATTGGCGTGGCGCTTGTTACACTTGAGCCCGAGTCTGCGGGAACGCTCGAGCAGCACTTTCAACCCGGCGACGGCCTTATCCAGTTCGGCGCCATTTCTGAATATGCCCACATAATCCATCATGATGCGCTGCATCTCACGCTTGAGCACTATGGGGCTCTCGCTGCCACCGCCGTCGATCAGGGCGTCGATTTCGTCGCCGACCCTGTCCATGAACAGCTGCACCAGTCCGGTATCGACCTCCAGGTTGTTGCACTCACAGAAATCGGCGACATATTTGCCGACTATCATGCCGCCCACCACAGTCTCGGCCAGCGAATTGCCCCCCAGGCGATTGAAGCCGTGCATGTCCCAACAGGCCGCTTCGCCGACACTGAACAGCCCCCAGAGCTGCGGGCTTTGGCCCTTGGCATCTGTGCGTACCCCGCCCATGGAATAGTGCTGGGTCGGGCGCACCGGGATCCAATCCTTGACGGGATCTATGCCCAAGAAGTTTTCGCAGATCTCCTGCACTTCACGCAGGTTGGTCTCTATGTGCTTGCGCCCCAGCAGAGTGATATCCAGCCACAGATGTGGCCCATAGGGACTGTCGACTCCCTTGCCCTTGCGTATGTGTTCCGTCATGCGCCGTGATACCACATCCCGCGACGCCAGCTCTTTCTTCTCTGGCTCATAATCTGGCATGAAGCGATAGCCGTCCTTGTCGCGCAGCAGGCCGCCGTCGCCGCGACAGCCCTCTGTGGTGAGGATCCCCACAGGCACTATGGCGGTCGGGTGAAACTGCACCGCCTCCATGTTGCCCAGGGTAGCGACCCCTGTCTCCAGCGCCAGCGCCTGCCCCATGCCCTCGCAGATGACCGCATTGGTGGACACGGCATAGATGCGGCCATAACCACCTGTGGCTATAGTCGTCGCCTTGGCGACATAGGCCCGCAGTTCACCCGTGATAAGACAACGGGCAATCACCCCATGACAGCGTTTGCCGTCATGAATGAGCGCCAGCGCCTCGACTCTTTCATGCACCGGGATATCCATGGAAATGGCTTTGTTATCCATGGCATACAGGAGTGAATGCCCTGTGCCATCGGCGGTATAGCAGGTACGCCATTTCTGGGTGCCGCCAAAGTCACGGGCATTGATCAGCCCATGGGCGGCTTGGGCCTCCTCCAGCGTCACCTTCTGGGCATTGACTATCACTTCCCTGGGGCCGGCTGTGACCCGGGTCCAGGGCACCCCCCAGTGGGCCAATTCCCGCACCGCCTTGGGCGCACAGTGGGTAAACATCCGCACCACGCTCTGATCGCAGCCCCAGTCGGAACCTTTGACCGTATCCTGAAAGTGCACATCTTCATCATCGCCCATGCCCTTGAGCGCGTTCCCCAGGCTCGCCTGCATGCCGCCCTGGGCCGCGGCCGAGTGCGAACGTTTGGCGGGAATGAGCGACAACACCAAAGTATCCAGGCCACGTTCCTTGGCGGCAATGGCCACCCTCAGACCCGCCAATCCTGCCCCCACGATCAAGGCATCGGTATAGATGAGTTTCACGTCTGCTCTCCTTGTGAAATAGTGACCGTCTGGCTAGCCTGCCAGCGGCGCATAAGGCAAAAACGCCAGCAAAGATGCCAGGCCTATGGCGATGAACAGCAGGCTGACCAGAGTCTTGAGCTTCTTGAGCCAGATTCGGGTGTCCAGCCCCCGCGCCGCGCCCCATTTCAATACGACCCGGTAAATGCCGATGGCAGCGTGCAACTCCACCGCCAGCAACAGCGGCAAATATAAGAGCCATGCGCCCTGAGCCCATATCCTGTGGCCGCTGCCCTGGGGACCTATGGTCTCGGGTGCCGAGCCAATCAACCACAGATGCACGGGCAAGAGCAGTAAAATGACGCCGCCTGTCAACGCCTGCCAGTACCAAAGACGGGTGTCGCCATGATCTATGCTGTGCATCTGGGTTCGCAGCGCTGCATGCTGGCGCAAGGTCAGCGGCATTTTCTGCAACGCAGGCACAGCATGCACCAAGGCCAACCCGGCGACGCCTATGGCGATCAGGCTGACGACCCAGGGATAACCCTGACCATCTGCGCTCAGGAAACTCAGCTCCATGGTGCGCGCCACCCAGGCCATGGCCTCACCACCGAGCAAGATTGACGACACCAACAGCAGATGGGTCCACAGAAATACTGCCAGCAGCACCCCGGACAGGCTCTGGCACACATCCAGATAGGCATACCACTTGGTCAGATTTAGACGTTTCGCCATATCGGCCTCATTTAAGTAATGGGAGCGGCAAGCTTGCATCACGCTCTATGAATGTCGTACATCTGTGTGCCGGGCAGTATGAGCTGGATCAAATGTTCAATAACTAACCCGGAATCATTATTTTAGCAGCTCATCCAACGACCACAGAGAATCTTGCCGCCGGGTTAAATTCCCCACAGTCGCCCCATGTCGATGCCGGCTAATTGGCTGCTGTGTGCTGAAACTCGCAACCTCCACGGCTTGGAGTTACAATAGCGCGAAATTCGATCCCAAGACTCACAGGAAGCCCACATGCCCTGGATCCAACTGCGCATCAACACCAACAGTGACGATGCCGAAACCTTAAGCGACCTGCTGATGGAAGCAGGCTCAGTCTCCATTACCTTCGAAGATGGTAAAGACACGCCGATATTCGAACCCAAGCTGGGCGAAACCCCCTTGTGGCAAGATACTGTGGTGGTGGCGCTGTTCGAGGCAGACACAGATCTGGCCCCGACGATCGAGATGCTGAAGCACTTGCCTTTCCTGGGGGAGGATTTCAGCCACAAGGTAGAACTGATAGAAGATAAGGACTGGGTTCGCGAATGGATGGATAACTTCCACCCTATCCAATTCGGTCAACGTCTGTGGATCTGTCCCAGCTGGCGTGAGATCCCGGATCCCGATGCGGTCAACGTGATTTTGGATCCCGGTCTGGCGTTCGGCACCGGTACTCACCCCACCACGGCCCTATGCCTGGAATGGCTGGACAGCCTGGACTTGAGCCGGCAGGAAGTGATCGACTTCGGTTGTGGTTCCGGCATCCTGGCGGTCGCCGCATTGAAACTGGGCGCCAAGAAAGTCACAGGCATAGACATAGACTACCAGGCCATAGACGCCTCACGCGCCAACGCCGAACGAAATGGCGTGGCCGACAAGCTGGCGCTGTACCTGCCGGAAGATCAGCCGGCCGATCTCAAGGCAGATGTGCTGGTCGCCAACATACTCGCGGGTCCGTTGCGTGAACTGGCACCGCTGATCGCCGAACGGGTCAAACCCGGTGGCAAGTTGGCGCTCTCGGGTTTGCTGCAGGAGCAATCCCAGGAAATTTCCGACTTCTACGCCCAATGGTTCGACATGGACCCCGCCGCTCACAAAGAAGAATGGAGCCGCTTGACAGGCACACGTAAATCACTGTAATAGACGCGCGACCCTGCGTCCCGAGTGAGTTCCTGGCCGATAAAAGTCAAGTAAAAAAGTTGTCCCCAGGTCATTTATTGACCTTTTCATGGCCGATAAAAAGGGCTACTATAGCGCCCCTTTGAAGAGCAAGGTGAGACCACAAATGCAGATTGGACCCTATCAACTGAACAATCAGCTGATCGTGGCACCAATGGCAGGTGTCACAGATCAAGCCTTTCGCAATCTCTGCCTTCGTTATGGCGCAGCCCTGGCGGTGTCGGAGATGCTTTCATCTAACCCAGATGTTTGGGACACGGATAAGAGTCGCCAGCGTATGACGCATTCTGGCGAAGAAGGCTTGCGCTCGGTACAAATCGCAGGGGCAGATCCCGAGTTAATGGCGCAAGCCGCCCGGTTCAACGTTGAACAGGGCGCTCACATCATTGACATCAACATGGGCTGCCCGGCAAAAAAAGTGAATAAGAAGCTGGCAGGTTCGGCACTGATGCAAAACCCCGACTTGGTAAAGAGCATTTTACAAGCCGTGGTGAACGCAGTCGAGGTGCCTGTGACGCTCAAGATTCGCACCGGATGGGATCCGGAACACAAGAATGGTGTTCAAATCGCCCGGATAGCCCAGGATTGTGGCATAGTCGCGCTGGCCGTTCACGGCCGCACCCGGCAATGCATGTACAAAGGCGATGCCGAGTACGACACGATCAAAGCTATCAAACAGAATATCTCGATTCCTGTTATCGCCAACGGGGACATAGGCAGTCCTGAGAAGGCACGTTTTGTGCTTGATTACACAGGTGCCGATGCCCTGATGATAGGACGGGGCGCCCAAGGAAGGCCTTGGATTTTCAGAGAAATCCAGCATTACCTGGACACGGGTAATAAGCTAGCACCCATAGATGTGGCCCAGCAGCGTCAAGTGATGCTGGAACACCTCAGCAAACTGTATGACTTGTATGGCGAATACATGGGCAGCCGCTTCGCCAGAAAACATATGGGGTGGTACCTGAACCAGGAAGACCAGCGCCAATTCAGGGCTGACTTCAATCGGCTGGAAACCGCTGCAGAACAATATTCCCTGGTGGAATGTTATTTTGATGAATTAGTACAGAATTAATAAAGAGCAGAATAGAATGTTTGATCAGACAACTAACACTGAAGTTCACCAGCTTACCGTAGGCAAAATCGAAACCGCTAACGGCACTATCAAGCCCCAGTTATTACGTGACGCCGTCAAGCGTGCCGTAACTAACTTCTTCGCTCAGTTGGACGGTCAGGAAGCCTCTGAAGTTTACGAGATGGTATTAAGCGAAGTAGAAGCGCCTCTGCTTGACATCATAATGCAGCACACCCGCGGCAACCAAACCCGTGCGGCCAACATGCTGGGTATCAACCGCGGCACCCTGCGTAAAAAATTGAAAAAATACGGCATGAACTAATCCTCAGGGATTAGGCTGTGGTATTGAAAAGGGCTAACCAGCAATGGTTAGCCCTTTTTGCTGTCCAGGCTTTTACGGCCAGCCCGTGCCGGGCTCTGGCCTGGTTTCGGCCCATGTGGCGACTCGAGCCTGCTGGCGTTTCCGGGATCTGCGTGTTATTTTTTGGCTATAGTGCCATTGTTCGAGACGCCCATGAGCTTTCAATCCTTCGCCCTGGATGACATAGAGCAACTGCAGGAATCGGCGCAGGTGGAATTCAAGCTGGCCCAGGGTCGCGATGGCCAGGGACAGTTACCCGAGGGCATGTGGGAAAGCTACAGCGCCTTCGCCAATACCATAGGCGGTGAAATCATCCTGGGGGTGAAAGAGAATGGCAGCGGCTTCAGCATAGAAGGCATACACAATCCCATGCCCATGCTGAGCGAGATCTGGGAAATTCTCAATGACCGCAGCCGCATCAGCCGCAATGTCTTGGCACCGACCGACGTGCAAATCATAGAGATAGTCGGCAAGAGGCTGATACGCATGCGAGTACCGGCAGTCCCCTTGAGCGAACGCCCCGTCTACATAGGGTCGGATCCTTATTCCGGCAGCTATTTTCGGGTCGGCGATGCCGATATGCGGGCCAGTCGGCGCCAGGTAAAGATCATGCTGCGCCGGGCCGAGGTCGAGCGGCTGGCGGCCAACCAGCAGACACACAGCCCCTAGCGATACCGCCTCCTATGGCGCCAAATCCTTCCATAGCATCAAAGCTGGGCATCAAGCCCGAGCACCAAGTCTGCATCTCAGTCCAGGAGCGACAGCAAACAATCCAGCGAGGCAATTTCCAGCTGGGGCAATTGCCCGGCCGTCGGTGGCTTGGGCTCATTGCGGGCATAGGCAGGATTCAACCAGGCAACCTGGCAACCGCCGCGCCTTGCTCCCTGCACATCTGCGGCATAACTGTCGCCTATATGCAGCAGCTCCCGCGGCGCGATTGCCAAGCGCTCACAGGCCAGGGCAAACATGTCGCCATGGGGTTTCATCCTCAGCCCCTCCCCAGGTTGCAAGACGAATTGCAATACCTGCCCCAGGCCGATGCGCTGGGGGTCGACATTGCCATTGGTGATGCCTATCAGGGGATAACGCTGACCCAAGCGTTGCAAAAATCGGATGACGCCGGCAGGAACGCTAAAGTCGCTGCGATGGGCCAGGAAACAGGCCAGTCCCTCGGCGGCGCCGCGTCTGGCCTGAGCCTCGCTGTAGCCCAGACTCAGCAAGCCCTGGGTTAACAACGCCCGCCTGGCCTTGGTGGTGTCCTGGGCCAAGCCCGGCTCCTGGGCCAACAGCCTGTGTTTCAGGTTATGCCAATCACTCAACTGCCACACCCGCGTCGCCGGGAACTGGCGATGGAGGAAGGCCAGCTGCTCGGCCTCGGCGCGCCTTATATAGGGGGCATTGTCGTACAGGGTGTCATCGAGGTCGAAACTCAGCGCCTTGAACTCACCGAGTCTCAGGTAAGATTTCATCACTTATCCTTGGTCTTCATTGCCTTGGCTTTCTTTGCCCTGGGATGGCTGCCGTCATACACCTTCGCCAGATGGGCGAAATCCAGGCTGGTATAGATCTGGGTCGTGGACAAGTTCGCGTGTCCCAGCAATTCCTGCACGGCACGCAGATCGGCACTGGACTCCAGCATATGGGTCGCAAAGGAATGCCGCAACTTATGGGGATGCACCCGCACCGCCAACGCCTGCTCCTGGCCCCACTTGGCCATGCGCGCCTGAATGCTGCGGTGGGACAAGCGCTTGCCCTTGGCGGTAACGAACAGGGCCTCATCCTCACAGCCGATACCTGCCCTGATGGCCAACCAGGCCTCGAGCGCCGCCAGGGCATACTTGCCCACAGGCACTATCCGCTCCTTGCTGCCCTTGCCCATCACCTTGACCTCGGCCTGCCCCCTATGCACGTCACTCAGGTTCAGCCCGGCCAACTCGGCCAAACGCAGGCCGCTGGAATAAAACAGCTCCATGATCGCCTTATCCCTCAGGCTCAAGGGATCTGTGCCCTCCAGCGCCAGCAAGTGGCTGACGGCATCGACATCCATATTCTTGGGCAAAGGTTTATGCTGTTTCGGTGCGCTCAGGCCGGCGGCCGGATTCGCCGCTATCTGGCCCTCACGCAGGAGAAATTCGCCGAATTGTTTCAGCGCAGACAGGCATAGGGCCAGGGATCTTGGACTCAGGCCGCGGCGATGCAACTTGATCAGCACCTGTTGCAGTTGCTCGCGCCCGATCTCGGGCCAGATGACGGGGGCCGGCAGCAGGCCCTCGGCGCGGTTGAGCTCATAGAGATAATTGCGCACTGTATGGGGCGACAACTGCCGCTCCGTGCTCAGGTAACGCTCGAAGGCAGACTTACAGTCGCCGCTTGCAGCTGACATAGGTACCTCGGGCCGGGAAGTGAAACATAAGCGTCGGCATCAAAACTTGGGCAACAAGAAATCCAGCAAGCGCCGCAGCTGATCCAGCAGCAGATTATCCATTTCGGGCTGAAAATGCGCCGCATCCTGACTGGCGATGGCGAAGATCACCTGGCCATTGGTGTCCGCCAGCTTGCTCAATGCCACCGAGCCCACACTGCTGCCGAACAGACGTTTGGCCTCCTGCTGGGTCAGGCGACCGAAATAATGCCCCTGATGCAGGCGTTTGGCCCAGATATTGGCCAATTCACTGTCGATATCATGCACAGTGATCAGCCTGACATGGCTGAAATTGAACTGCCGCTTCAACTCTTTCGACAAGATCTGCCGCAGCTCGCCGAGATCGGCACAGCCGAGCAGCTTGAGGGATAACTCGCTATTGAAGAGATAGATCTGTTCGTTGCGCGAAGCTATGGATAACAGGGCGGTGATCTCTTCTTCCAACTGGCGTACCCGCTGCCGCAAGATGTCCTGGCGGCGCTCCACCAGAGAGACGGTGCCGCGCTCCAGATGCGGGATGCGCATCGCCAGCAGCAACTCGGGATAACGGCTGAAAAAGTCGGGATTATCCAGCAGATATTCACGAATAATCGCCTCATCGAAGGGCTCGCTCATGCGTGAGCCCTTGGGCCCCGTCATCTTGGTCACTTCTGTCATAATTGTATCTGTCCGTCATACACATGTTGGACCGGGCCTGTCATCCACAGTGGCTTGCCTTCACCTTCCCAGTTAATGGTCAGGGTGCCGCCCGGCAGATCCACCCGCACCTGGGTCCCGAGCTTATCCTGCAGCTGGCCGACAGCCACGGCGGCGCAGGCCCCGCTGCCACAGGCCAAGGTTTCGGCGGCGCCGCGTTCATAGACGCGCAACTTGATATGGCCCGGGTTGAGCACCTGCATGAAACCCACATTCACCCCCCTGGGAAAACGTTCGTGCCGGGTCAACATGGCCCCCACTTCCGCCACCGGGGCCGTCTCTATGTCTTCGACCTGAATCACGCAATGGGGATTGCCCATGGAGACGGCACCACAGAGAAAGGTCTGCATCTGGGTCTGCAACAAATAGGTTTTCTCAGCCTTCTTGGCTTTGAAGGGGATCTGGCTCGGCTCGGTGACCGGCACTCCCATGTTGACCGTCACGCTGCCATCGCGTTCCAGGCGCAGGGTCATCTTGCCGGATGAGGTGCTGACACGAATTTTATTCTTGTTAGTCAGCCCCTTATTGCGCACGAAGCGGGCAAAACAGCGGGCGCCGTTGCCGCATTGTTCCACCTCACTGCCGTCGGCATTGAAGATCCTATAATGAAAATCCAGATCCGGATCATAGGGCGGCTCGACCAGCAGCAGTTGATCGAATCCTATGCCGACATTCCGGTTGGCCAAACGCTTGATCTGATCTGGCGAGAAAAACACGTTCTGGGTCACGCCATCGACCACCATGAAGTCATTGCCCAGTCCGTGCATCTTAGTGAATTGGATCAAGAGAGATATCCTTTGTCGAGCCTTAGCGCTTCGCCGGGAAGCGCCGGATTAATATCAACTAGTTTACGGCAGGAGTCGTTCACCTTGCCAGAGCTGCGCCAGTTTTTCTCTTTCACGCACCAAATAGTCCTGGTCGCCATCCACCATCACCTCGGCCGCCCGCGGACGGGTATTATAATTGGAGGACATCACGAAGCCGTAGGCGCCGCTGGAGCGCACCGCCAGGAGATCGCCGGCTTCTAAGTTGAGCTGCCTGTCCTTGCCGAGAAAATCACCCGTCTCACACACAGGGCCGACTATGTCGAAGGCCCGGGTCATACCGACTCTGGGTTCGAGCGGAATGATATTCTGCCAGGCGCTGTAGAGCGCCGGGCGAATGAGATCGTTCATGGCACCATCGACAATGGCGAAATGCTTGTCGCCATTGTCCTTGAGGTAGAGAACCTGAGTCACGAACAGGCCGGCGTTGGCGGCGATGGCACGGCCTGGCTCGAAGATGAGCTTGAGCTTCCTGTCGCCCAAACGCGCCAGCAGCGCCGCGGCGTAGACGTCGGGTTGCGGTGGTGTCTCGGCATCGTAAGGCACGCCAAGACCGCCACCCACGTCGAAATGTTCGACGCTAATCCCCCGGCTCGCCAAACGGTCGACCAATGCCAGCATGCGATCCATGGCATCGAGGAAGGGCTGCAGCTCGGTGAGCTGTGAACCTATGTGGCAATCTACCCCTTTGACCTGCAGATGGGGCAGTTGCTGGGCGCGGGCGAACACGGTCTCGGCCTCGTCCATGCCTATGCCAAATTTATTCTCTTTCAAGCCGGTGGAGATATAGGGATGAGTGCCGGCATCGACGTCGGGATTGACCCTCAAGGACACGGGTGCCAGCTTGCCCAGGCGGCCGGCGACCTCATTGAGCAGCTCCAGCTCGGCGGCCGATTCCACATTGAAACAATAGATGCCCAGCTCGAGCGCCTGCTCCATCTCGGCCACCGTCTTGCCGACGCCGGAGAAGACTATCTTGTCCGGACTGCCACCGGCCTGGATCACCCGTGCCAGCTCGCCACCCGAGACGATATCGAAACCACTGCCCAGCCGTGCCAGCACATTCAATACCGCCAGATTGGAATTGGCCTTGACCGCATAACATACCAGATGTGGATGCGCTGCCACGGCGCGATCGAAGGCATGCCAATGCCGCTCCAGGGTCGCCCTGGAGTAGACATAGAGCGGCGTGCCGTATTTCCGCGCCAACTCGCTGACCCGGACGTCTTCGGCAAACAAGGCATTATCTTGGTAGAGAAAGTGATCCACGGTATAGGTTCCTTAGAGGTTATTGCTGTTGCGATTGAGTTTGCCCGACCGGCGTGTCCGCAGCCGGCTCAGCCGCGGCTGCAGGCCGATTGGCTTCTGTCGCCGGGGTTTTATAGAGCGGCCCCTTCTGACCACAGCCCGAAGTGAATAAACTAGCAAGCATTAGCAATAAAAGCAGTCTCATTTGTGTCAACATCTGTGCATCCTGTGAGTATTGGCCTTATAATCGCATCCATCTTGACGAAAGCAAAGGATAGAAATACATGGCCATGACAGATACGCAGTTCCATCAGCTCGCAGATGAGATGTTTCAAGCCATAGAAAACGCCATAGAAACGGCCATAGACGAACAGGATGCCGATGTGGATATCGATGCCAGTGGCAATGTGCTGCAGCTCGAGTTCCAGGACACCTCAAAAATCGTCATCAATAAGCAGGAACCTTTGCACCAGATTTGGATAGCCACCCGCTTCGGCGGTTATCATTTTTCCTATGTCGATGGTCAATGGCTGGATGAGCGCAACGGCGGCGAATTCATGCCCTTCGTGCTCGAATCCATCTATCGTCAGGGTGGCATTCGCCTCAGCCTCTGAACGGCTGCCTAGCCAGGCCTATGAATTAAAAGTCAATATCCTGCTCTGCGGCCACCAGACCGAAGGGGATCACCTGCAGCCGACCGGCGAGCCTCTGCAGGCTGAAGAATTGCGGCAGATTAAAGCTATGGCGGGCAGGACTCGAGGCATCGAATGCATAGGCATGACTCACGCTCGCGACCAGCTCGGCCGAGTCGCCATCCGTCTGCACCTCATGGGTCAAGGCGTTGTCTTCATCCAGAATAAACACCTCCAGCCCTGACTCCCCCTGGTGCAGAAAATACTGTACCGCCCCCTTGGCGGCGAAGTCCCGGATGATCTCAGGCATGGCAATCTCAGGCATGGCAACCTGAGTCTCAGCCGCCGACCCGGGCGCCTGCCATGGCTCAGATGCAGCCTCGGTCCCGGACTCATGGCTCGAGACGCGATAATGCATGCCCTGGGGGGTGAAATACAGCCCATAGCGGGTCCCTGCCAGTGTGAGCTCCCGCATCCCGGGGGGCGATGACTGGGCATTCGGGCCCGGGGCAAAACTCTGGCGCAGCAGCTTGTCCACCCTGCGCTCGAGCCTGCGTCTGAGCCGCCGGGAGCAACCTATGACGCTTATCTCACTCGAAGGCGGCGTCCTGAGCAGCCCCGGGGTGACCCAAGACAGGGCCGCCAATAGCGCCTGCCGGCCATCGAACCTATGACACTGCCATTCCCCCCAGCTGCTGAGACTGATGACATCGATTGAACCCAGCATATTCTGCCCCCGCCTGCCGAGGGAAAATACATCGGCATTCGTGAGAGCGACGGCCAGCTCCTGTCCCCGCCAGCTCTGGGTGGGATCCTCATCCAGGTTCAGCATGAATATCAGCTTACGGTAATGCCAGGGGCGGCAGAGATCCAGCTTGGATACCCGCCAAGGCGCGCCGAGATGCCGGCGCAAGCGCCTGGACGCCAATGTCAGCGCCCTGGAGTCCACCCTGTTGGGCCCCAACTCATGCCAGCGGGTGCGGGCGGTCGCCACCCCGTTCAAGCAGGCCCAACTCAGCAGGGCTGCCGGGGTATTGGCGCGGTAAATACCGGCCCGGCCGATGAAATCCCGCCGTATGGGCTGGCCCAGGTACAAGTGGTAAAGCTGTTCCTGCCGGCTGTAGATCACAGTCAGATGCGGCTCGGCGACGGTCCGGCTCCACAAGGGATTAAGGATGGGCACCCGCTGTTTTTCCTGGCTGAAATAGGTATGCAGCTTGCGACTGAGCATGCCGAGCTCTTCGACTCTCAGGCCTTCACTCAGCCTGTGGGTCGACACGAAGCCCAGCAGTGTCTTGTAACTGCTGAGCAAAAGTTCGTTGAGCTGCTCGTTGAACCACTGCAGCTGGCCACTATGCCAATTGGCACTGTCATCCAGCGTCTGCAGCAGGCTCATGGGCCATTGCCAGTCGGCGACCAAGTGTTGCAGCCTGTGATAACGCCAGTCCCTGGCCGCTTGCGGGTCGCTCAGCCGGATAGCACACTTGAGATAAAAACAGCGGCGGACAATCTCCAGCCGCCGCCGGCTCCGCTGTTTGAGCAGATAGGCTTCTATGCTGTCGTATAGGAGAAAATAAGCGTCATTGGCACTGGAAAAATCGCCGGCCAGGGTGCGTTGCCAGAGGCTGTCACACAAGAGCCGGCTCCTGGGATAGTCGCTGGCATAGGCCTCGAGCAGCAAGACCTTGAGCAAGGCCTTATGCGGGGTGTCCAGCCCCTTATAAAGTTGCCACAAGGAGGCACCAAAATACTCGGTCGCGGGCAAGGTGTGAACATCCCCCAGATGCAACAGCGTCTCATCCGCTTCGGCCTCCGGCCACCAGGCCACAGTTAGGCCCGCGAGGCGGATCTGGCTGCGATAGAACTCTTCCAGCAGCAACCAGTGCTGGGTGCTGCCGCTATGCTCATGCCCCATGGCCTGCCCGGTATGGCCTGGTGAATGGCGGCCGCTGAACTGTTGCGGATGCACCAGATAGAAGTTGACCTCGAAGTCAAAACCGGCGAACCAGAGGCTGATGCCGGCCGCCTTTTGGCGCAATGCCGCCAGGGCTTCTGCGCCGAGCTCGGCCCTGTGCACCAGCCAGATGTCGACATCGCTGTTGGCATTCTGCCCAAAACTGCCTGTGCTGCCCATGGCGTAGATGCCCTTGAACACCCAGAGGGCGGTGTCATCCGGGTCCGGCCGCGGCAGCGCGAAAGTGTCACAGGCCTGCAACTCATCCGCCGATGCCAGGTAACCCAGGACTCCCCGCGGCGTCAGCGGCCCGTTGTAACCTGGCATGGCCTGGGCATGATGATGGAAAAACAACGGGATCAGGCGAAATAACTGCCGCTGCAACGGCGACAGCAAGGCCAAGGTGCGGGCCAGCCGCACCTTATTCAACCTTTCCGCTATTTCAGCCGCCCGAGCTACTGTTTTCATGCCAAAAAATGACTCAAACCGAGTAAAAAACGCCTATATGCTAGCAGCTTTCACCGGGGCGACAAAGAAATGCGATCCAGATCACATTTCAGCGCCATGCCACCGCCCGCAGAAGACAAAGAATGAGGCTGGACTTGTGACATAGACGGCCACTCGATGTTAGCATTGGGCTTATTACGCTTCCGACGGAACTCCAGGCATGTCATCCAATCTCATTCGTATCGCAACCCGTAAGAGCCCGCTGGCCATGTGGCAGGCAGAATTTGTTAAGGCCGAACTGGAGCGCATCCATTCGGGTCTCAGGGTTGAGCTCTTGCCCATGAGCACCAAAGGCGATGTGATCTTGGACACCCCACTGGCGAAAGTCGGAGGTAAGGGACTGTTTGTTAAAGAGTTGGAAGTGGCCATGCTGGAGCATGAAGCCGATATCGCAGTGCATTCGATGAAAGATGTCCCCGTGGACTTCCCCGACGGCCTGGGATTACAGGTCATATGTGAGCGTGACGATCCCCGCGATGCCTTCGTGTCCAATCGCTACACAAGTCTCGACGAACTGCCCGAGGGGGCCCTGGTGGGTACCTCCAGCCTGCGCCGCCAATGCCAGATCCGGGCCGCCAGACCAGATTTAATCATCAAAGATCTGCGGGGTAATGTCGGCACCCGGCTAGCGAAACTCGACAATGGCGATTACGACGCCATCATACTGGCGGCGGCCGGCCTGAAACGTCTGCAGCTGGAGAGCCGCATCGCCAGTTTCCTCTCTGCCGAGGAATCCCTGCCGGCCAACGGCCAGGGCGCCGTCGGCATTGAGTGTCGCAGCGATGATGCCAGGGTGCACGCCCTGCTGGCGCCGCTGGAGCATATGGAGACCCGCTACCGGGTACTGGCCGAGCGGGCCATGAATACCCGCCTGGAAGGGGGTTGCCAGGTGCCGATTGGCGCCTATGCCGAAATCGAGGGCAATACCCTGACACTGAGGGGCTTGGTCGGCAGCCCGGATGGTAAGCAGATCATTCGGGGCCAGGTCACGGGTCCCAAGACCCAGGCCACGCATCTGGGCACTGCCCTGGCGGAAGAATTGCTCGCCAAGGGTGCCAAGGCCATATTGGATGCAGTCTACGCCAACGCCTAGGCTCCGGGGATGAGAGTCTTACTCACCCGCCCCGACGGACGCAACGCCGCCATGGCCGCGGCCTTGTCCGCGCGGGGCATAGCTCACCTGGTCACGCCGCTGCTGGCGGTCGAACCCCTGAGCGGCGCCGCCTTGGAGGCGGGGCTGAACCGGTTGCAAACGGCAGACATACTGATTTTCATCAGCACCAATGCGGTGCACTATGCCCTCTCCTCCCGGTCGCGGCCACTGCCGTCCCAGGCCTGCTATGCGGTCGGTGATGCGACCTGGCAAGCCCTGAGCCAGCTGGGGATAGCCGCCGTCAAGGCGCCGGACGAACAGCAACAGACCGAAGGCCTGCTGACCCTGCCGGCCTTACGGGAGGTCAAAGGTAAACGCATAGTCATAGTTCGCGGCCAGGGTGGCCGGGAAACCTTGGCCGAACAGCTGCAGGCAAGAGGGGCCGAGGTCAGTTACCTGGAGGTCTACCGGCGTGTCTGTCCGCCACTCGAACCGCAGCAGATCTTGGCCCAATGGCAGGCTTTTGGGATAGATACGATACTGGTCACCAGCGGGGAAATCCTGGAAAATCTGCTGGAACTGGTGCCGAAAGAGTTATTTTCATGGCTGCGCGCTTGTCATATCATAGTGCCCAGCCCCAGAATTTCGGCTCAGGCCAGTGCCGCCGGCTTGACCCGGGTGAGCCAGGCCAAAGGGGCCAACACCCAAGCCATGTTAGATGCACTTAAGCTGTAGCAGCGAGCTTTGATCTCATGAGTCCGAGCCCAGCGCAATTATTCACTCCGGCGGCATTAGCGCCTTCAAGGATGTTTCATGGAAAATAATCAGCAAGAGACCCACAAGGATACCCGGGAACCAGGCGTATCCGAGGCGAAAGAAGCGCGCCAGGAGTCGGGTCCAGAACAGGCCAATACACAGACCAAGACACAGGCCGGGCCCCGACGGCCAAAACCCGCGCAGGCGGGCTCAGGGGCCAATAAAGACTCAAACCAGCCGCAGCGTAGCTCCTGGCTGATGCGCCTCACTCTGGGGCTGAGTTTACTCCTGACCCTGATGGCCATAGGCGGCGGATACTACCTTTACCTTAAGTTGCTGGAACAAAACACCCGGGCAATGCAGCTGGAGACTCGCTTGCAACAGCGCCTGGACGAGCCGGTCAAACGTTTAAACCAGCTGGAGCAACAACAGCTGCTCGATGCCAAGGCCTATGAACACCTCACTGAGCTGAGCAAGGCCCAGACCCAGCTGCAGCAGCGCGTTGCCGCCTTGGCCCAGCGCAACCCGAACCATTGGATGGCCGCCGAGGCCGACTATCTGGTGCGCATGGCCGGGCGCAAGCTATGGCTGGAAAGAGATCCCCAGACCGCCGCAGGCCTGCTCAAGGCCGCCGATGAGCGCATCCTGGCGATGAAAGATCCGGCACTCATGCCCGTCAGAAAGGCGCTGGCCAGAGACATAGCCGCCACTGCCGCCATCAAAGGAACAGACATAGCAGGCACCGTGTTTACCTTGGATGCCATCATCGGCCAACTGGATAAGCTGCCACTGAACCGCGCCGAGGCGCAGGCAGGCACAGATGTGCAAGCCGAGGATGCCATGACGGACTCACTGAGCGACTGGCGGCAGAATTTGGCCAAAACCTGGAAGGCGCTGAGCGAAGATTTCATCACCATACGCAAGCGCACCACGGACATAGCCCCGCTGCTGGCGCCGGATCAGCAATGGTACCTGCTGGAGAACATACGCAACAAGCTGCTGCAATCACAACTGGCACTCTACAACTATGATGAAGTCAATTATCGCCAGTCGCTCGCCCTGGCACGCAAGTGGATACAACAGTATTTCAATCTGAACGACAACAAGACCAAGGAAACCCTGGCTGCCTTGGACGCCCTGGCCACCCTGAAGCTGGATACTGTGACCCTGACACAATTTGAGTCGACGCCGCTGTTACAGGAGCTCAGCAACTATGGCAACCTGATGGCACCAGAGGACACCTCCCTATGATCCGCGTCCTGGTCTATCTCGTCATCATTCTGCTCGGCCTCTGCCTGAGCCCCTTCCTGGTGGGCAATACGGGTTACATCTATATCGCCGCCGGCGATTACCAAATAGAGACCAGCATAGTCTTCGGGGTCATAGGCTTGATCTTCTTCTACAGCCTGTTACAGCTCATTGAATGGTTGGTGGTATTCGGTCTTAAGCTGATAATGAACAGCCGTTACCTGCCCGAGCGCTGGCGCAGGCATGCCGCCAGGAAACACACCCTCATGGGGGCCTTGGCACTGGCGGAAGAAGACTGGGCCGAAGCCGAGAAGGCCATGGTCAAAGGCGCCAGCAAAGGGGAAATTCCCACCCTGAACCTGTTGGCGGCAGCCAGGGCGGCACAGCAACAGCATAAAACGGCGGCCAGAAATAGTTACCTGGAGCAGGCGGCGCAAGATCCGGCCGCGGTTAATGCGGTCAATACCACCCGCGCCCGCTACCTGTTGCAACAGGGCGAATTGACTCAGGCCAGGGCCGAGCTGGATAAACTCGCCCCCACGAGTCGCAGCAAGCGCCCGGTACTCCAGCTGGCATTGGAGCTCTACCAGGCACAGAAAGACTGGCAGGCACTGAAACTCTTGTTGCCCATCATCAAGAAACGCCGGCTGCTCGAGCCGGCTCAGTTCGAGGCCCTCAGCAACCGCACCAATCGGGCACTGCTCGAGGCGGCAATGCATGACAGCGAACAAGAGCTGGAAAAATGCTGGCATTGGCTGAGCCGGGACGAACGTCAACAAGGCAGCAATCTCGCTACCTATGCCCTGGGGCTGAGCCGGTTCGAGCGCAGGGAGGAAGCCCTGAAGCTGTTGATGAAACGCCTCAAGGCCGGCGCCTGCAGCGACATCTTCTCTGTCTTGCCGCAGATAGCCAACGCCCATGATGCCGACATAAGGAAACAATTATCGGCCTATGAGACCAAGCTGGCACAGGATCCCGATTACCAGATCTGTGTCGCCAAACTCTCGCACCAGGCGCGGGAATTCAAGCAAGCCAAAGCCGCCTGGCAAAGCGCCTGCAACTTACGCCCGGACAAGGACTCATGGCTGGCCTTGGCTCAATTGCAGGAACAGTTGGGTGAACAACAGGACGCCAATCAAAGCTATCGCAAGGCGGCGAATGCCTGAGTTGCCAGACAGTTTTTGATATAATCTTTTACGATAAAAAAACCACCTCTTAGGTGGTTTTTTCTTTCCGCTCGACACCGCACCCTCTAACTCCAGCCTAAGAAACTGAATATACTGGGCTTATAGCCAATATCACCAGGTTTGGAAGCGCCACCGATAGCACATTTCCATGTGCTCATATTTGACAGATCTCAGAAGCCAACCAAGCTTTAGCTATTCAAATAACATAATCTCGCCGGGCCTGCATCCAGACCTCGGCGATTTTACGGATGAAAGAATTCGAGGTTCCTCCCATGAGTATTGCGATAAGTAACCAGGAAGCTGTTGTGATCAATCTTATCGGACAGCTCAAAGCCAGAGACAGCAGCGGCAACACCAGAGAACTCAACATAGGCGATCTCATCACCCAGGGAGAACAGCTCCTCTATGGTGCCGATGCCCATTTCCAGCTCGAGTATGCGGATGGTTCGAGGACCACGGAGCAAGATCTTACCCAGGAAGCCCCCCACACGGATGCAACTCAGGCGAGTGATACCCAGGACGCCGACATAGCCGCCCTGCAAGCCCAGCTTGTCGACGGCGCGGATCCCAGCACAGCACTGCCGGAAACCGCCGCCGGCGCCCCGGGCAACCAAGGCGACTTCGACTATGCTGCCATCGCCAGAACCGGGGATGAAACCCTGGCCAATGCAGGCTATGACACCTTGGGCTTCACCCAGCCTCTGGTTACGACCCAGAGCCCGGCTTCGATAGCCGAATCCCCGCTATCGAGCCTGTCGTCCAACATTATGAACTTCAACGAGGCCAATCTGCCCGCGGGTTCTGCCCCACAGAGTTCGGCCCTGACGCAACAGCAAAGCCTGTCGATTAACGCGCCTGCCGGCATAGCCAGTCTCAGCATCAACGGTGTCCTCGTCATCAACAACGGCGAGTTCGCAGGTCAGGTCAACATCGACACCGCCTATGGACTGCTCAGCATCACCGGCTTCGATCCTGTATCCGGCCTGCTGACATACAGCTTTACCCTCACCTCGGCAGCCTCTCATACCGAGGGTGACCCGCTCAGTGAGATCTTCACCCTACAGCTTATCGATGCCCAGGGAAGGCCTGTCGACTCGACCATTACCGTGAACCTGGTAGATGACTCACCCAGGGGGCAGGATGATGTGAACAGCCTAGCCGAGGATACAAGCCAAAGTATCTCGGGAAATGTATTGGACAATGATACCCCTGGGGCCGATTCCGGGCAGGTGTCCCAGGTGAGCAACGCCGCCGGTCAGAGCAGCGCTGTCGATGCTGTCGTTTCCATTCAGGGTGCCTATGGCGTGCTCACCCTGGCCGCCGATGGCAGTTACACCTATCAGCTCGACAATAACAATCCCACGGTTCAGGCGCTCGCCGAGGGGCAACAATTGCTGGAAACCTTTGCCTACCTGTTGACAGACGGTGATGGTGACAGCGTGACACAGGAACTGAGCATCACAGTCACAGGCAGCAACGACGCCCCCGTGATCACCTCGGTGCCAGGCTCCGGGGCCGATGCGGGCACTGTGGTAGAGGCGGGTAATGAAGACGATGGCACGCTTGTGCCAGGCACCCCGGAAGTGAGTGGCACTCTTACCGCCGGCGATGCCGACAACGGCGCCATTCTGACCTGGAGCACCAACGCCAGCAGCCAATACGGCAGTTTCAGCATAGATGCCAACAGCGGGCAATGGACCTATCACCTGGACAACGCCCTGGTCGACAGCCTGGCCGAAGGTCAGACTCTGGAAGAACAACTCCTGGTCACAGTCACGGATGAGCACGGTGCCAGCGCCACCCAGCTGGTGACTATCGCCATTCTGGGCACCAACGACTCCCCCATCATCACCTCGGGCGACCAAGATGCCAGCGGCGCCCTGGCCGAACCTATGACAGATGAGCCCGCCCGGATCGGCGGCACCCTCACTGCAGCGGACGTCGATAACGGCGCCGTGCTCAGCTGGAGCGGCAACGCCAGCGGCGTCTATGGTGAGTTCGCCATAGATTCGGCGACGGGGGCCTGGCGCTATAGCCTCAACGACAGCGCCCTGGTCGACGGCCTGGCCCAGGGTGAGACCCATGAAGAACAATTCCTGGTCACAGTCACAGACGAATTTGGTGCCACGGACACCCAATGGGTGACAGTTACGGTCACGGGCAGCAACGACGCGCCCGTCATCACCTCGGGCGACCAAGATGCCAGCGGCACAGTCATAGAAGCCGGGGTGCAGCCCGGCGGCAATCTGCCAGAACCTGGGGTGCTGCAGATCGGCGACACCCTCAGCGCCTCCGATGTCGATAACGGCGCCGTGCTCAGTTGGAGCGGCAACGCCAGCGGCGTCTATGGTGAGTTCGCCATAGATTCGGCGACAGGAGCCTGGACCTATAGCCTCAACGACAACGCCCTGGTCGACAGCCTGGCCCTGGGTGAGACCCATGAAGAACAATTCCTGGTCACGGTCACAGACGAGCACGGTGCCAGCGCCACCCAATGGGTCACCATCACAGTCACAGGCACCAATGACATGCCCATCATCACCTCAGGCAACCAAGATGCCAGTGGCGCCCTGGCCGAACCTATGACAGATGAGCCCGCCCGGGTCGGCGGCATCCTCACTGCAACGGATGTCGACAACGGCGCCGTACTCAACTGGAGCGGCAACGCCAGCGGCGTCTATGGTGAGTTCGCCATAGATTCGGCGACGGGGGCCTGGAGCTATAGCCTCAACGACAGCGCCCTGGTCGACGGCCTGGCCCAGGGTGAGACCCATGAAGAACAATTCCTGGTCACAGTCACAGACGAATTTGGTGCCACGGACACCCAATGGGTGACAGTCACGGTCACGGGCAGCAACGACGCGCCCGTCATCACCTCGGGCGACCAAGATGCCAGCGGCACAGTCATCGAAGCCGGGGTGCAGCCCGAAAATACCCCCTACACAGGCATAACAGCAACCGGCGGTACTCTGACCGCCTCCGATGTCGATAACGGCGCCGTGCTGAGTTGGAGCTTTGCACCCCAGGTCAATGCCTACGGCACTTTCGCCATAGACGCCAGTACTGGAGCTTGGACTTATGTCTTGAATAACAATGCCGCCGATAGCCTGGCGCTTGGTCAGTCCGCCGACGAAACCTTCCTGGTGACTGTCACGGATGAAAATGGCGCCACGGCCACGCAAGAGGTGACAGTCACAGTCATTGGCACCAACGATGCCCCCATACTGACAGTCGATGCCAGTGGCAGTGTGATAGAAGACATAGGCGTCGTTGCTGACATGATCTCGACCAAGGGTGCGCTGAATTTCACCGATGTCGATATAGGAGACACACATCAACTGAGTTTCGACTACAGAGGGGATATCAGCTGGAGTGGTGGCGTGTTAAGCCAGGCGCAGATAGCGGCGATAGTCGCAGGCTTCAGTGTCGATGGTGACAGCTGGGACTATAGCGTACTCAATAGCCTGATTGGCTTCCTCAGCCCGGGCGAGACCATCACCCTGAGCTTCGATGTGACTGTGACCGACAACAACCTGGCCACAGATACCCGAGTCGTCAGTATTACCCTCCAGGGTTCCAACGATGTCCCCATCGCCAATGCCGACACCAATATCGTCGATGAAGGCGTCGACGGCATGGCGGCGGCGCTGATCTCAGGACAGGTCATACAGGGTGAGGCCCATGGCGACGGCTATGCGGATCAGGCAGATACAGATCCCGAAGGCATGCCCGTCCAGCTGGTGCGGGTCTCCAGTTCGGTCGAGACCATAGGCGATGGTTCATCCCCCCTGAGCACCCATGTTATCCAGGGACAATATGGGGTGTTGACCATATACGCAGATGGCAGTTACAGCTATCAACTCAATGATGATAATCCAGATGTCGACCGACTCAACGAAGGTGACACCCTAGATGAAGTCTTCACCTATTGGATCGCCGACCCGGTTGGCGGCACGGCACAATCGACCCTAAGCATCACGATCAATGGGCATAACGATAGCGTCCGGGGAGAATTTGCCAAGGAAATCTGGATGCCGGCCTCAGTGGATGAACTCGTTAACCCCTATGGCGATGGCTACCCCATGAACATCAGCGCGCCCACGGATGTCGATGACGAGGTATTCATCACGGTCACAGGGCTGCCGGCGTTTGGCAGCATAGGTTACTACGAGGGGGGCGTTTTCCATGCCTTGAGCATGGATGAGGGACTGACGGCAGAACAACTGGGTAACCTGGTCTATATCCCTAACGGGGATGGCCTGCAGCATGATGTCAGCTTCACCTTCGAGTTGGTGGCGGGAGTTGAAACCGTTAACGGTGAATTTATCGTGCATACTGTGCCGATCAACAGCCTGGGTTCCCAGATTGTCAACATAGGCGACGGCTCATCGCCCCTCAACTCGGGTAACGCGCAAGACGCTGCACTGGTCATCACGGATGAATTTGCCGCCGCACTGAACACGGGGACGGCCCTCGGCAGCCTGGAACTGTTCACCGACTTCCAACAGCAACCCAATGCAGTGCCGGTCCCGATAGGGGAACGTGATGTCGGCGCTGTCGCCGGCGATGCACGGGAAACCGAAGTCTCGGTCACGCTCACCATCAATGGCATGGTCTTCATGGTGATTGCGGCCGATGCGGCCAACGCCATCACCCAGACCTGGAGCTATGATGCCGCTTCCGGCCTGATGAAGGCCAACATAGACTACTCGCACATGTTCCTGCTCGACAATGGTGTCCCCACCACCACCAGCCTGGCCGATTATCTGCTCCTCAATCAGCCCAATGCTGGCGATGTTTGGACTGTGACCTATCTGGACAATAATGGTGGTAACTTCCAGGCCAGGTTCGTGCAGGCGGTATTCACCCATGAGAATCTGCCCGATGCGGCCATCACCATAGTCGGCACGGATGACGTCAACAACCTGATCTTCGGCTCCACCCATGATGACTCGCTGACGGGTGCCAACCAGGATGACAGGATCTTTGGCCGTGAAGGAGACGATTCCCTCTCAGGGCTGGCGGGGAATGACGAACTCATTGGCGGCAGCGGCAACGACATCCTGAGTGGAGGCAGCGGGGATGATTACCTCGACGGCGGCACTGGCAATGACGGCCTCTCCGGCGGGGCAGGCAGTGATTATCTGATCGGCGGCACTGGCAGCGATGTCCTGGACGGAGGTGTAGACACGGCTCGTGATGCCTTCATCTGGGAAGTAGGTTCGGCCGATGGCAGCACGGACACAGTCATGAACTTCGATCCCGCCCATGATGTGCTCGACCTGTCGGATATTCTGCTCAATGAAGAGAATAATAACCTGGATGACTACCTGCAGTTTGATTTCTCTGGTGGCAATACCACGATAACCATAGACGCCAACGGGACCCTGGCAGGCGGTGACAATGTCACCATAGTGCTCGATGGCATAGACTTGTCGGTCACCTATGGCACCACGAATGAGTCGCAGATCATCGCCAATTTGATCGCAGATCATGCCTTGATTGTGGATCCCCAATCCCTCGACCCCTATCAAAATGACGTGTTGCCGAACGGGGTCAACATCCCCTGACAGGCCTCTTCAAACAGACGACCGCCGGCATGCACTCCAGCGATGCCGGCAGTCGCCGACTGTGGCTGTCACCCTTGGGTTTTCGACTAGAGCCACTGAAAAACAAAACTAAATTAGCCAGGCGACATAGCGCAACCCGGGTTCATCAACAATACTTACACTACTTTCATGCAGTCTTAGGGATGAGTAATTACTGTGCCCTCGACGACCACAAATAAAAAAGAACAATGGACTATTTCAGCCTCCCAGAGAGTCACTGTCGACCCTCTGCTGGATAGCCTGGTCTTGCTCACCGAATATTTCGGCACCCCCTGCTCGGCCGAATCCTTGGCGGCGGGCTTGCCCTTGTCGGGAGCTTGCCTGTCTCCTGAGTTGCTGCCCCAGGCGGCTGCACGTGCGGGCTTGGCGGTAAAACTTACCCGCAAAGGCCTGAACCTGATCTCCCCCATTCTCCTGCCCTGTATTCTGTTGCTCAAGGATCACCAGGCCTGCCTGCTGCGGCAACTTGACCCTAAGACAGATAGCGCCATCATTCAACTGCCGGACAGCGGGGGAGAACAAAGCCTCAGTTTTGCCGAGCTGGAGGCTCTCTATGTCGGCTACCTCTTCCTGGTGAAGCAGGAATATCGCGGTGACATGGGCTTCGATGTGCACCTCCACGACAACCGGCAGCACTGGTTGCTGCAGATACTGAAAGACTCGGCCCCCATCTACCGCGACGCCCTTATCGCTTCCGTGTTGGTCAATCTGTTCGCCTTGGTGTCACCCTTATTCATCATGAATGTCTACGATAAGGTGGTGCCCAACCTGGCCTTCGAGTCACTCTGGGTATTGGCCATAGGCGCAGGGATAGCCTATCTGTTTGACCTTGTCATGCGCCAGCTGCGCAGCTATTTGATCGATGTCGCAGGCAAAAAAGTCGACATCATAGTGTCCTCCCGGCTATTCGCCAAAGCGATCGGCATCCCGCTGGAGAAACGCTCCGCCAGCGTTGGCGGCATGGCACGGCAACTGGGGGAATTCGACAACATACGCGACATTCTCACTTCGGCCACCATTACCACCCTGGTCGACCTGCCCTTCGCCCTCTTTTTCCTGGCGATCATCTTCATTGTCGCCGGCGACCTGGCCCTGGCCCCCCTGACGGGTGGCCTGCTGATCCTGGGGTTTACCCTCTATACCCAACCCAGGCTCAAGGCCGCCATCGAAGAGAGCAACAAGTTTTCCAGCCTCAAGCATGGCCACCTGATCGAGAGCCTGGCGGCGATAGAGTCAATCAAGGCCAATGGTGCCGAAGGCCTGGTGCAGAAGAGCTGGCAACAGATGATAGGCCATACGGCCAACTGGCAATTGCGGGTGAAGAAACTGTCGGCTTCTGTCTCCAATGTCGCCAATTTCATGGTGCAGTGCACCGTGGTGTGCGTCGTCATCCTGGGGGTATACAGGGTGTCAGACAACGTTATCTCCATGGGGGGCATCATAGCCGCGGTGATCCTTTCCAGCAGGGCCATGGCCCCAATGGCGCAAATGGCCGGACTCATGACCCGTGCCAACCATACCGCCAGTGCCCTGCGGCAACTGAATAGCGTCATGACCCAGGAAGACGAATTCGAAACCAAGGGCCACCTGGTCAGCAAACAGCGACTGCAGGGCAAGATAGAGGCGGATCACCTGGGTTTCAGTTACCCAGGCTCGGAGAAGCCTGTGCTCAATCCCATGTCGCTGACGATTCAACCCGGCGAGCGAATTGCCATCATAGGCCGCAATGGCTCGGGCAAGAGCACACTGGCCAAATTGCTGCTGGGTCTGTATCAACCCAGCCGGGGCAGCTTGCGCTACGATGGCCTGGATTCGGCCCAGATCCATCCAAGTGACCTGCGCCGCAATTTCGGTTACCTGCCGCAGGATGTCACCCTATTCCATGGCTCGGTCCGGGACAACATACTCTTTGGTTCCCGCCAGGTCACAGAGCATCAGTTGATCCGGGCGGTGCAATTATCCGGCGTGAGCCTGTTCACCAACCTGGAGTCCGAAGGGTTGGACCAACAGGTAGGTGAAGGTGGCCTGTCGCTGAGCCGCGGCCAGCGACAAACGATCGCCCTGGCCAGGGCGACCCTGAACGACCCACCGCTTCTCCTGATGGATGAGCCCAGTGCCAGCCTGGATGCCAGGGCCGAGAAACAGTTCATCAGTGCCATGAAAAATGTCAGCAAAGACAGAACCTTGCTATTGATCACCCACAAGACACACCTGCTGCAATTGGTCGACCGCATCCTGGTTCTCGACAAGGGCCATCTCATCCTCGATGGCCCTAAAGATGAAGTACTGCAAAAACTCAGCTTCGGCCAACAGGCCGGGGAGCAGGAACAATGAGCCTTAGCAGCAAAGAACTCGACATGGTCGACGATGTCTACGGCGCCATGATGACAGATGCCCCCCCGGGTCATAGACTCACCATCTGGGCGCTGGCGATCATGGTGATCTGTTTCCTCATCTGGGCCTACTTTTCAAAGTTGGATCAGGTCACCACAGGCATGGGCAAGGTGATCCCCTCCTCGCAAGTGCAACTGATCCAGAGTTTGGATGGCGGCATATTGCAGGAAATTTATGTGCAGGAAGGCGCGCAGGTCAGCAAGGGGCAACCCCTGGTACGCATCGACGACACCCGCTTTCGCTCCGATTTTGCCCAGCAGGAGCAGGAAGTCTACAGCTTGCAGAGCAACATAATACGCCTGCGTGCCGAACTCGACAGCATACGCATTGCAGACATGTCATCCGACTGGCGCCAGCAGGTGCTCATCACCAAACAGGCGCTGATATTTCCGAGCGACTTGATCACCGCAGAGCCTGAGCTGGTCAGGCGTCAACAGGAGGAATATAACGGCCGGCTCGATAACCTGAGCAACCAGCTGGAAATTTTGGTGCGCCAGCTCCAACAAAGGCAACAGGAAGCGGCAGAGCTGACATCGAAAATAGGCACTCTGACCACGAGTTTTCAGCTGGTCTCACGCGAACTCGAACTCACCCGCCCCCTGGCCGATAAAGGCATAGTGCCCGAAGTCGAGCTGCTGAAGCTGGAACGTAGCGTCAACGACATTCAGGGCGAGCTGAAATCCATGCGCTTGCTGCGCCCGAAAATCAAGGCCTCGATGGACGAAGCCATCCTGAAACGTCGTGAGGCCGCCTTCGTCTATGCGGCGGATTTGAGGGCGCAACTCAATGAAATGCAGACGCGCCTGTCCAGGATGAATGAGGCCCAGGTCGGTGCTCAGGACAAGGTGAGCAAGGCGGTGATCAGCTCGCCGGTCAACGGCACCATAAAGACAATACATATGAATACCCTCGGCGGTGTGATCCAGCCGGGTGTCAACATAATAGAAATAGTGCCGTCGGAAGATCAATTGCTGATCGAAACCAAGATCCCCCCCAAAGACATCGCCTTCTTGCACCCTGGGTTGCCTGCCATAGTCAAGATCACCGCCTATGACTTCACCCGTTATGGCGGCCTCCTGGGCACAGTGGAACAGATCAGCGCCGATACCTCTCAGGATGAAAAGGGCAACAGTTTCTACCTGATACGGATCCGCACCCAGGAGTCCAGCCTGGTCAAAAATGATGGCACCCAGATGCCAATTATTCCCGGCATGTTGACCTCGGTCGATGTGATCACCGGCCAGAGATCTATCCTCGAGTACATTCTCAATCCAATACTAAGAGCAAAAGATACGGCGTTAAGAGAGCGCTAAGCCGATACCCAGGAGGGTTTGATATGAAAGACACTGTCGTTGAGCACCTGAAACGCAACACATTGGCCGCAGCACTCATGTTGCTGATGCTCCCCATAGGCGCTTACAGCCAAACATTGGAGCAGGCCGTCGCCTATACCCTGGATACCAATCCTGAACTTAACATTGCCTTCAACCGCTTCAAGGCACGTGAAGAACAAGTGAATCAGGCCATAGCCGGCTACATGCCCTCGGTCGATATCAGTGGCGGTTATGGCTATGAGAAAACCGACAGCCCCAACACCCGTCGCCGCCTGGATCTTAAAGACGGTGACAATGAGCTGGACAGGGGGGAGTTTGGTGTCAGCATCAGGCAGATCTTATTCGACGGCTTCTTCACCGGCAGCGAGGTGGACAGATTCAGCTTCGAGGCCAGTGCGGATCAATGGGCGCTCTACTCGGCCGCCGAAGACATGGCTTTGGATGTCAGCAAGGTCTATATCAACTATCTGCGCACCGAGCAGGTGCTGACCCTGGCGGAGAAGAACCTCAAGAGCCACCAGGATATCTATGCCCAGATCAAACAGAGAACCGATTCTGGCCTGGGCTCAGTGGCCGACTTATCCCAGATCACCGGGCGTTTGGCGCGGGCCAATGCCAATGTCATAGCGGCGCGCAATAATCTCTATGATGCCAAGGCCCAGTTCATCCGGGTCGTTGAATTGCCACCCGAAAGCTTGATCATCCCGGTACCGGATGCGGATATGCTGCCCAAAGACATAGCCGAAAGCATGCAACTGGCACAGGACAATCACCCCATACTCAAATCGGCCGCCAGCGACATTCACGCCGCCGAACAGGAAAAATCCTCGGCCCAGAGCAACTACTATCCCAAGGTCACCCTGGAGCTCAGCGGCAACTGGAACAACGACATCAATGGCGAGGACGGTGAGAGCCTCATCGCCAGCCAGAATGTCGGTGGCTATCACAACGACCTGCTCGCCATGGTGCGGGTGAAGTACAACCTGTTCGCCGGCGGTAAGGATCTGGCGAGGGAGAAAGAAACCGCCTACAAGCTGGGTGAAGCAAAGGATATTCGCCAACGCGCCCAGCGCCAGGTGCTCGAAGGCGTCAACCTGGCCTGGAATGCCTATGAGTTGTTGCCCCCCCAGAAAGGCTATATTCGCGAGCATGTCGTGGCGGCGAAGGACACCCAAATGGCCTATGCCCAGCAGTTCAACCTGGGGCAACGCACCCTGCTCGACTTGCTCGACACAGAGAATGAACTGTTCGAGGCCCGCAAGGATTACCTGCAGGCCGAATACGATGAAATCATCGCCAAGTACCGGGTACTCAATGCCACGGGGCGACTGCTCGACTCATTGAGAGTGACCCGGCCACAGGTCTGGCTCGGAGAACGCCACTACGAGGGAGGGGTAGCACAATGAAAACCTGCATTCTAATCTTAGGCATCATCTTGCTCTCGGCCTGCTCGATGCGCGACATGGCCTCGATGGATGAGCCAACAACCCAACTCAAAGATCTGCAAGATCTCGACAGGGACGGCGTCATCGAAGCTAGGGAGAGGTGCGCCGATACTTATCCGGGAGCCAGCATAGATAACTATGGCTGCGGCAGGGTAAAAGAAATCAATGAACGTCAGGAGCTGAAGATACTGTTCGCCAACGACTCTTTCTACATAGACCCCAAATATCATGGTCAGATAGAAAAAATTGCCGCCTTCATGGAGCAATATCCCAATACCAGGGTCACCATAGAAGGTCATTGCAGCAAGACTGGCTCCTACGAGCACAACATGAGCCTGTCACAGAACAGAGCCAATGCCGTCACCCAGGTACTGGCACAGAAGTTCGGCATAGATCCCGGGCGGCTGACGGCGATAGGCTATGGTTATGACAGGCCGGTCGACCCGACACACACCCAATTGGCGCATACCCGCAACCGCAGGGTGATCGCCGCGGTCACAGGCAGCGACAGCGCTGCCGACATGAAATGGACCATATACACGGTCGATGGGCCAATAAAATAAGGAAGCAAGCCAACAGGCCATGGAAGCCAAACTGAGTGGTCTCAATTATGTGAGGCGAGTCTGCCATCTGAGCTTGCTGGCATCGGCTCTGGCCACCCCGTACCTGTATGGCGCGCCGTCACAGGAACTCGATGCCAATAGCATAATCTCGACACTCGAAGCACGTTATGGCGCCAGGGCCGGCAACCGGGCCAGGACCTGGTTCAAGATAGTCAACCAGGCGAAAGGCCTGGATGAAAGATCCCAATTGCTTGAAGTGAATAATTTTTTCAATCTGTTTCATTTCATCGACGATATTAAACTCTGGGGCGAGTCCAACTATTGGGCGACCCCGATGGAGTTTATCGGTGCCAATGGCGGGGATTGCGAGGACTTTTCCATCGCCAAGTATTTCACCCTGCTGCAATTGGGGGTGCCGGAGGACAAGATGCGGCTCACTATGGTTAAAGCCACCACTATCAACCAATACCACATGGTGCTGGCGTACTATGAGACCCCCTCCTCTGTCCCCCTGGTCCTGGACAACTTGAATCCTGTCATCCAGCCGGCGACCGCACGGCGGGACTTGCTGCCGGTATACAGCTTCAATGGTAAACAGCTATGGCTGAACAAAGAAAAGGGACGCGGGGCCTTGGCCGGCTCCTCCACCAGACTCGAGAAATGGAATGATCTCAACTATAGATTAGGCCTCAAGCGACTCAAGCTGCCTAAACTAAGACAGGAGTAGCCACAAAAATGACACTGTTCAGAGAGATATACTCACTGCTATTTACCCTCTTCCTGCTCATAGTCGCCAGTTTGGGCTATGTACAGTTTACCGAAACCCAAGACTTTCTGACCAAGCAGATGGCGTCGGATCTTAACAACGCCAGCAATTCACTCGGTTTGATGTTGGTCCCGGCACTCGAGACAGGCGATACGGCGGCGGCGGAAACCCTGGTGAATGTGATTTTCGAAGGCGGTTACTATCAGAACATCAAGCTGACCTGGCTGGTGGATGGCAAACAGCAGGAATGGCATAACAGCATCCGCATAGAAGATACCCCCCAGTGGTTTCTCGATCTGCACCTGTTCGACACCATCAAGAAAGAAAGCACCATCACCTCCGGTTGGCTGCAGCTGGCCAAGCTCGAAATTACCGCCCACCCCGGCTTCGGCTATCATGAGCTGTGGCGCATCATCTCGAATACGCTCATCGCCTTCTCGCTGCTCTTTCTGGTCGCCATACTCTTCGCCAGGATAGGGCTGGGGTGGATATTGAAACCCTTGCACGCCATCTCGGACCACGCCAGGAATGTGGCCCTGCGCCAGTTCAGCCCGGATATGCCGCTGCCCAGGACCTCGGAGCTCAAGGAGGTGGTGCAGGCTTTTAACAGCATGTCGGCACAGTTGAAGCAGGTATTCGACTCTCTCGATGATGAAATAGCCACCCTGAGGAAGAAGACCTTGGTAGATCAGGTTTCCGGTCTTCCCAACAGACAATACATGGTCAGTCGCCTGAATGGCTGGTTGAATGAACCCAGCAATGGCGCCCTATTCCTGGCCAGGCTCGACTGCCTGGAAGCAATCCACAACAGATACGGCTACCAGATCAGGGATGAGACCATACGCCTGATGTCGATCCAATTTAAGGCGCAACTCGACGACATAGCCCCATCGCTCATCGCCAGGATCTCTGCCGTTGAATTCGCCTTCTTGGTGACCAATGTCGAGTACGAAAAGCTCAATAAGTATCTGGAAACCTTGATCCGCACCATCAACCAGGAAATCACCAAAGCCGACTGTAAGCCCAATGAGCATTACGCTATCGGCATAGCCGAGCGTATCGAGCTGACGACCGTCACGGATATCATGGCCCAGGCCGACAATGCATTGCAGAATGCGCTGCAGAATAACAAGGTATATCAATGGCATTCTATTCACGAACAGCAAATTTTCACCCGCGAACAGTGGCGCACCAAGCTCAACAGCGCCATCAAGGACAAACAATTTCAGTTCAGGTGGCAACCCGTGTTACGCACCGACACAGGCGCCATTTCCCAACGAGAACTCTATTGCCAATTGCAGCTCGGGGATAAATTGGTCCATGCTGGGCAGTTCATGCCTTACGTGGATTTGCTCTCCCTGGGCTCGCTGCTCGATAAATGTCTGATCCAGGCCCTCGGCGACCATGATGTCTTCGCCCACAATCCCGAACCCGTGGCCATCAACCTGACTCTGGAAAGCATCATCTCGCCCCAGTTTCATGCCTGGCTCGATGAATTTCTCCGTACCTCGGCGCATACCAAGCACATCTGCTTCGAGATCCCCGAACTCGGGGTATTCAGCAATGCGGACGCCTGCCAAACCCTCTGCGACATCATCAGAAAGCATGGGGCTAAATTCGGTATAGATCACTTCGGCCGTCAATTCGGCTCCATGTCTTACTTGCAAAAACTCAGGCCCAATTATGTCAAGCTGGATCAATCCTTCGCCTACTATGACGAGCATCAGCAAAACAGCGAGTTATGCCGAGCCTTGATTAACGTCGCCAAGGGCTTGGACATAGAAGTGATAGTCACGGGGATCCAGGAAAAAATTCAGCTCGAACGCTTCGCCGAACTGAGGATCGACGCCTATCAAGGTTACATAGCGCCACCGATACAGCTGGAGCTCGATGCGGCCGAGGACATGTACGCCAACACGGTTAACAATGGCTGATGAGGAAGCCCAGTGAAACGGATCGCCAGGCCGTCATAGAGAGTGAGGATGCGAACTGCTGTGGTTTGCTCCCAGCTCAGACACAAAGCCAGAAACAAAAAAGCCTTCGATTTCTCGAAGGCTCTTGTAAAAATGGTCGGCCAAGCCGTCATAGAGAGTGAGGATTCGAACTGCTGTGGTTTGAGTCCAATTCAGGCACAAAATCAGCAACAAAAAAGCCTCCGATTTCTCGAAGGCTTTTTTGTAAAAATGGTCGGCCAAGCCGTCATAGAGAGTGAGGATTCGAACTGCTGTGGTTTGAGTCCAATTCAGGCAAAAAATCAGCAACAAAAAAGCCTTCGATTTCTCGAAGGCTTTTTTGTAAAAATGGTCGGCCAAGCCGTCATAGAGAGTGAGGATTCGAACTGCTGTGGTTTGAGTCCAACTCAGGCACAAAATCAGCAACAAAAAAGCCTTCGATTTCTCGAAGGCTTTTTGTAAAAATGGTCGGTGATAGAGGATTCGAACCTCTGACCCTCTGGTCCCAAACCAGATGCGCTACCGGGCTGCGCTAATCACCGTAAATGATTCAGCTATTTATTTAGCCATTGCTAAATTCGCTAGATGAGGCGAAGAAAGTGGTCGGTGATAGAGGATTCGAACCTCTGACCCTCTGGTCCCAAACCAGATGCGCTACCGGGCTGCGCTAATCACCGAAGATATTACTGCTGAAAAATGGGGTGACTGATGGGGCTCGAACCCACGACAACCGGAATCACAATCCGGGACTCTACCAACTGAGCTACAATCACCACTGTATTTTTCCTACCAACCAAGCCGACTAGATCCAGCTGGTGCGCCCAGAAGGATTCGAACCTTCGGCCTCACCCTCCGGAGGGGTGCGCTCTATCCAGCTGAGCTATGGGCGCTCGCCTTGGTTAGCGCCGCATATACTATGGATTATTTGCCTTTGCGTCTACAGCTATTTTGCTTTTTTTAGCCGTTCGCTCAAGAATTGTCACATTTCAACAATTTAAACTTAGTCAAACATCGGACTAGCGCCAAAAAAATGGCTTGGGCTTGTGTGTTTTTTGTGCTAAATATACGTATTGCCATAAATTACTAAAATTTAACATAAATGGGCGTCATGTTTAGGGATGAAACTATCGAGCCTCTTACCTGTGAGGCTGAACGGTTACATAAAAGGATTCGCCGCTTAAAGCGTTTAGCTGGTAAGTATAAGCGTGCAGAAATCATTCAGAATGCCTTGTTGGAGATATCTAACATCGCCGCTAAGGCTTCCTCGCCAGAAGACTTTTATGCCGGAGTGCATAAGCACCTGCAGAAACTCATCCCCGCCGACAATTTCTTCATTTCGACCCTGAACCCCCACACGGGACAACTGGAAATCCCCTTCTTCGCCGACGAGAAAGACGCCCACCCGGCTCAGCTCTTTTCCGAAGAATCGCTCTCGGCGACGCTGCACCAGGGATTGACCGGGTATGTGTTCCGTACCGGCCGACCATTGCTATGTGACGAAGACAAGTTCAACCTGCTATTGGCCGCCGAGGAAATAGTGAGCCTGGGCTCCGCCTGCCATCAATGGCTGGGGGTGCCCATATTCGAAAACGAGGCCGTCAGTGGCGTGCTGGTCGTGCAAAGCTACGACACCCAAAAGACCTATGGCGAGATAGAACTCGAGCTGATGGCCTTCATCTGCCATCATATCGCCGGGGTACAGGAACGCCTGCGTCATCAGGAGCATCTGGAGCAGGCCATAACACAGAGAACCAAAGAACTCAGTCTGGCCTATGACAAGCTGAAGCAGGAAGTCCATGAGCGGCGCCGGGCCGAGCGGCTCCAGCGCTCCTTATTCGAAATCGCCGCCTTGGCCACCTCCAGGATAGACAGCCTGGAGTTCTATGCCCAACTGCACCATGTGCTCAGCCACCTCTTGCCCGCCAATAACTGCTACATAGCCCTGCTCGATGAAGACAAGACACAGCTGACTTTTCCTTTCTATGTGTCACAACTCGGGCTCTCCGCCCCTGGAAGTCGTCCCGTCAGTGATGGCCTGGCCGAATATGTACTCAAACATAAACGCCCCCTGAAACTGGAGCAGCAGGATATTCAAGCCCTGATAGCCGCGGGCGAACTCTATGCCGAGTCACCGGATCTGAATCAAACCCAGGACATGCACCAATGGATAGGCATTCCCCTGTTTATTCATGAGCAGGTGCGCGGGGCGCTGACCATTTACAGTTTTACACCGACTCAAACCTATCAGGTAAAAGATCTCGAATTGCTGACCTTTGTTTCCCAGCACATAGGTGCGGCGATAGAACGCAAACTCTCGGCCGAATCATTGCAGCGCAGCTACCAGGAGCTGGAAGAGAAAGTCACCGCCAGAACCCAGGCCCTGGCGGCGCTGAATCAAAACCTGGTAAAAGAAATCAACCAAAGGCGCAAGGTCGAGGCGCAGCTGACCCACGACGCTAAACATGACACCCTGACATCCCTGCCAAACAGGGCCATGTTCATGGAACGACTCAACCAGGCGATCAAACATGTTCGCCGCCATGGATTGGATCGCTTCGCCCTGCTGTTTATCGATCTCGATCGCTTCAAGCTGATCAACGACACCCTGGGCCACGTGGAGGGGGATCGCTTCCTCATCGAAACCGCCAAACGCCTGAAGGCCTGCATAAGGGACAACGATACCCTGGCCCGCCTCGGCGGCGATGAGTTTGTCGTCTTGCTCGACAGCATACACAGCGCCGCAGACACGGAAGAAGTCGCGGAACGCATATTGAGCGCGCTCTCCCAACCCTACCGTCTCGGAAACCAGTCATTCGGCTCGAGCGCCAGCATAGGCATAGCCCTCAGCAGCAATGGCAATCGCAGATCCGACACCAGTGAGTCCATGCTCAGCGACGCCGACGCCGCCATGTATCAAGCCAAATCCAAGGGCAAAGGTTGTTATGTTATTTTCGATGACGAGTCGCACCAGGAACTGCTCCATGAGGTCGCCCTGGAGAATGAACTGAGGCAGGCCATAGCCGAAGACAAACTCCAGCTCAGCTACTTGCCCATCTTTGACATGCCCAGCGGGACAGTGACCGCCATAGAACCCAGGCTCTTCTGGCAACACCCCAGGTTAGGCAAGCTTAAGCAGGCCAGGCTCAAAGATATCGCCGAGCAATGCAATATGATCATCGAGCTGGATAAGTACATGCTCATACTGCTGGCGCGGGAATACCCTGTACTCCAGGCCCACCTGGGGTATGAACCTCAGCTGCATCTGGCCATTTCCAGCCAACATCTGAAACATAAACACGCACTGCGCAGCCTGAAAAACACCCTCAAGCAGTGCGGCTTGCCCCTGAGTAAACTGCTGCTGTTCTTCAATGAGCTGGCCCTGGTGCAGGATACCCAAACCCATATCAATGCCTTCGAATTCCTGAAAAAACTGGAGCTTAAGCTGGGGATCAATGGCTATGGCAGCGGTTATAGTGCCAGCCACAACCTGCTCTTTCTGCCTATCGACGCCCTCAAGCTGGATGCCAACATCACCACACACCTAACCGGCGAGCATCAAATCAAACTGCTCAAGATCTATTGGCAGACGGCCAAGACCCTCGACCTCAAGATCTACGCCGATGGCATTAGCTGCGAACAACAACAACGCCAGCTGACGGAGCTGGGTTATAACCAGGGACAAGGGCCCTTGCTCGGCAAGGTCTTCAGCTTACCCGCCCAGGCACAGCAGGTATGCGCCTGAGCCTTGGCAATGAAAGCCATTGAATATAAATCAATTAAAGCCAATTATTTCTTGAACATGTCTCTCAGGCTGGAAATATTTGCCTTGCCCGTCTGCATCCGCTCCTGCTCCGTCTGCTGTGGCTTGCGATTCTCCCAAATCACATCGTCCTGGGGCAGCTCCAGCAGGAAGCGGCTCGGCTCGCAGCGCATGGTCTCACCGAACTGACGCCGTTCGCGGCAGAGGGTAAACCAGAGCTCACGCTGTGCCCGGGTGATGCCCACATAGGCCAGACGCCGCTCTTCATCGACATTGTCTTCATCTATGCTGGTCTGATGGGGCAAGATCCGCTCCTCTGTGCCGACCATGAACACGAAGGGGAACTCCAGCCCCTTGGAGGCGTGCAGTGTCATCAGCTGCACCTGATCGCCGCCCTCGTCTTCGCTGTTGCGCTCCATCATGTCTCTCAGAGTCAGGCGGGTGACTACCTCGGGCAAGGTCATGGGCTCATCCAGCTCATCGCCCTGCAGCATCTCTGTTACCCAGCGATACAGCTCGGAGATATTCTTCATCCGCATCTCGGCCGCCTTGGCGCTGGTGCTGGTCTCGTATAGATAATCTTCATAGTTGATCTTGCGGATCAGCTGCTTGACCGCTTCCACCGGCTCGCCGCGCTCGGCACTCTCGCCCGTATCCACTATGAAACGCCCGAACTCATACAGGGACGCCATCGCCGCCGGCGCCAGGTAATGATTCAGCTCAGGCTCGAAGATGGCGGCGAACATGGAGATATGCTTCTCGTTGGCGAAGGTGCCCAGCCGCTCCAGGGTCGCAGGTCCCAGGCCGCGCTTGGGCAGGTTGACTATCCGCAGGAAGGCGTTGTCATCGTCCGGATTCACCACCAGCTTGAGATAGCCCATGATGTCCTTGATCTCGGCGCGGGCGAAGAAGGAAGTGCCGCCGCTGAGCTTATAGGGAATACGGTTGGTCATCAGCGCCCGCTCCAACAGCCGCGACTGATGGTTACCGCGATAGAGGATGGCGTAATCGCCGAACTGGGTGCGGCCGACAAACTTATGCCGCACTATCTCGGCCACCACACGTTCGGCCTCCTGCTCCTCGTTGGCGGCGATCAGCACCCGCAGCGGCTCACCGTAGGCCAGCTCGCTGAACAGCGCCTTATCGTACACATGGGGATTGTTAGCGATCAGTATGTTGGCCGAGCGCAATATTCGCTGGCTGGAGCGATAATTCTGTTCCAGCTTGATGAGTTTCAGCCTGGGGAAATCTGTCCCCAGCAGCACCAGGTTCTGGGGTTTGGCACCGCGCCAGGAGTAGATGGACTGATCGTCATCGCCCACCACGGTAAAACGGGCACGTTCGCCCACCAGCAACTTCACCATCTCGTACTGGCTGGTGTTGGTGTCCTGATATTCATCCACCAGCAGATACTGGATGCGGGTCTGCCAGCGGGTACGTACCTCTTCGTTATGCCTGAGCAACAGGGTCGGCAAGAGGATGAGATCGTCGAAATCGAGCGCATTATAGGCCTTCATGTGCTGGGCATAACGCTGGTACAGCATGGCAAACAGCTGCTGCTGTTCGTCTTTGGCTATCTTGCGCGCCTGCTCGGGCACCACCAGGCCGCCCTTCCAGTTGGAGATGCAACCTGCCAGGGCCTTGAGCAAGTCCTTGTCTTCATCCAGCTCGTTCTGGGTCAATTCCTTGAGCAGCGCCAAGGTATCCTGATCGTCGAACAGGGAGAAACCCGGCTTGAGTCCCAACACCTTATGCTCGCGCTTGATGATCTCCAACCCCAGGGTGTGGAAGGTGGAGATCCACAGGCCGCGGGCCTCCTTGCGCCCCATGGACTGGGCCACCCGCTCCTTCATCTCGCGAGCCGCCTTGTTGGTGAAGGTAACGGCGGCGATATTGCGCGCCTTATAGCCACACTTCTCCACCAGGTAGGCTATTTTATTGATGATCACCCGGGTCTTGCCACTGCCTGCACCCGCCAGCACCAGACAGGGGCCGGAAACATAGTGAACTGCATCATTTTGCGCTGGGTTAAGCTTCATCTCTAAACTATATCCACCTGAAACACGGGAAAGGCTGGATGATAGCAGAAGCACCACTTCTTAGGCGATAACTCCCTGGCTTACACTCGGTCGGCGCACAGGGTTTTGGAAAACCCCGGCCCTGGAGTACAATCTAACTATTGAGCCCACCAGCCAAAAGTCATTAGCGGAGTCCACCATGATCAACCCGAAAAAAATCGAAGAAGTTGCCCGTCAACTGAGCGAAAACCTGCCAAGCGGCCTGAAGCAATTTGCCGGTGAATTCGAAGAGCGCAGCAAACAGGTGCTGCAACATCAATTGCTGAAACTGGATCTGGTCTCACGGGAAGAATTCGAAGTGCAGCAACATGTGCTGCTCAAGACCCGCGAAAAATTGGAAGCCCTGCAACATCAGGTCAATGAGCTGGAAAAACGCCTGCTGGAAGACAAGTAAGCTCGGCGAGTAGCTGGGCACGGCCTCCTAAGCCCCGCCCCTAAGCCCAGTCCCGAAGCACAGCCCCTAAGCACAGCCCCGAATAGAGCACTCAAGCTTGCCAACGCAAGGACGAGTGCTTTTTTTAGGCCTCTGGCTACCGGGCATCTCCCCACCAAAATGCCATTACCCTACGGCGTGTTTTAAAAAGCCATCATTTCGCCACAATTGATCACCGGCTTGCCCCGACTTTCACCGTAGAAACTGTTTTAATAGCTCCCGTCGCCGCCACCCAGGCCTGACAGTAGGACGCCTCCTATTGACTTCTTTCTTATTCCTGCCGATGACTTGGGTGGCAGCGGCACCAACTTAGGGTTACAGACCCGCTAATCAGCATCCTCTCTGTAACCACTCGCAAAGCGTTCAGTTCACCCTTGAAGGCCCCGGCAGCAGGATTTTTGTTGCCGGGATTTTTTTATGGAATTTTTATGGAATTTGTATAAAAAAGACCCTGAGCCATTTTTTATCGAAAAGCTCAGCCTGATCCGGCTAAATCATTTACACTCTGGTGTTTTCATTATTTACCTCATCATAGCAGCAGGTTAGATTCAGTCAGGGAGAGCAGACTCTGAAACGACTCGACTTAAATTTACTGCCAGTATTGGAAATCTTACTGGAAGAACAGAGTGTCACAGCGGCGGCATCCAGATTGCACCTGAGCCAGTCTGCCGTCAGCAAACAGCTCACCCGATTGCGGGAAATCTTCGATGATCCCCTGTTCGAGCGCACTGCCTACGGCCTGAGACCGACACCCAAGGCCATCGCCCTGGGGCCGGAGCTGCGTTCATGCCTGCAACAACTGGCGAAATTCACCCGCCCGGACAAGTTCGAGCCGGAATTGAGCCGGCGGCAATTCCGGCTGCACTTGGTGGAAACCGCCTATTCGCTGACCTTTCCCTTCTTCATGCCCAAACTGCTGGCCCAAGCACCCGGCATCAGCCTCAACAGCCAGACTCTGGCGCTGGACAGCATGGATAAACTGCAGCGCTGCGAGATAGATCTCGCCATCGTCTGCCGCGAGTGGGATCCGCGCTCTCCCCTGCATATCAGCCATATCCCAGACGACATGAGGTACCTGGAGTTGGTGCGGGATCATCCGGTGTGCCTGCTGAGACGCGATCATCCGGCGCTGGCCCAAAGCTGGAATTTGACCAGTTTCCTGCGCTATCGCCATCTGCAGGTCGCCTTCGGCGGCATAGAACATTGGTTGCTCGATGAGGTATTGCAGCTCGAGGGCTACAGGCGGGATATTGCCGTCAACATGACGGATTTCCAGAGCGCACTGACCTTGTGCGAGCAGAGTGATCTCATACTCTGCGCGCCGGCCAAATATGCCGCCCTGATGGCCAAGGCGTATGCCTTAACCCATTTACCCGTGCCCGTCAGCCTGGTGCCCGGCGCCTACCTCTTGATGTGGCATAGGCACTTCGAACTGGATCCCAGCCATAAATGGTTGCGGGAACTCATAGCCGCCAGTGTGCCACGCCAGGCCGGGGAAGAGCTCCCGAGCTAGACTAGCCCAGCACTTCCTCCAGCGCCCGCAGGCATAGGGAAATATTCTCCCGTCTGGCGCCATAACCCATCAGACCTATGCGCCAGGCCTTGCCGGCGAGCGCCCCCAGGCCGGCACCTATCTCCAGGTTATAGTCGTTGAGCAGACGCCGGCGCACCAAGGCGTCGTCCACCCCTTCGGGGATGTACACGGCATTGAGTTGCGGCAGGCGTGCGGCCTCCTCGACCACGAACTCGAGCCCGAGTCGCTCCAGCCCCAGACGCAGGACAGAATGCATCTCGGCATGGCGCCGCCAGGCCTGCTGCAGCCCCTCGAGTGCCAGCAGCCGCAGTGATTCATGCAGGGCATAGAGGGCATTGACCGGCGCCGTATGATGATAGCTGCGCTTGGCGCCCGTATCACTGCCCCAATAGCCCATCACCAGACTCTGATCCAGGAACCAGCTCTGCACCTGCGTCTTGCGGCTGCGCAGTTTTGCCACCGCCGCAGGCGAAAAAGACAGGGGTGACAAGCCGGGCACGCAGGACAGGCATTTCTGGCTGCCGGAATAGATGGCATCTATGCCCCAGTCATCGACCCTGAGCTCGACCCCGCCAAGGGACGTCACCGCATCGACGATCGACAGGCAGCCATGCTCCCTGGCCAGACGGCACAGGGTCTTGGCATCGGACAGGGCACCTGTGCTGGTCTCGGCATGCACGAAGGCCAGGAATTTGGCATCCGGGTGCGCCCTGAGCGCCGCCTCGACGGCATGGGGATCGACACATTCACCCCAGAGGTTATCCACTACTACGGCCACCGCGCCGACCCGCTCGACATTCTGGCGCATGCGCTCGCCGAAAACCCCGTTACGACAGACTATGACCTTCTCACCCGGCTCCACCAGGTTGACGAAACAGGCCTCCATGCCGGCACTGCCGGGGGCCGAGACCGCCAGTGTCATCTCGTTGCTGGTTTGAAAGGCGTATTGGATCAGGCGCTTGAGCTCATCCATCATGCCGACAAACAGGGGATCCAGATGGCCTACCGTGGGCCTGGCCTGGGCCGCCAGCACCTGGGGGTAGACATCCGATGGTCCTGGGCCCATCAGGATGCGGCGGGGCGGGTTGAAGGCGTGAACCTCAGGGGCTTGCAATAGCTGTGCTGGTAACATCATGTCTCCTTGGGCGTGCAAGTTAGCGGGTGGCTATGGTTATGGTCATGGCTGCTGGTTCGCTCGGCTCTGCAACCGGGGCGCACATGGCATTGCCACGACTCCGGACGAAAATAAGAGTAAAAGCTCAAATACACTAGCATGAAAAAAGCACTATGGCGCCCGGCGCTAGCTATTATCTGCGCCATGCTCCGCGCCATGGCCCGAGTTCAGGAACAATCTATAGGCCGGGCTCTGGGTTTCTTCCTGATAGACGAACCCGAGCTCGGTGAGAAACTGCTGGAAGGCCGACGCATCCGCCGCCGGTACCTCGAAGCCGGCCAACACCCTGCCGAAGGCCGCCCCATGGTTACGGTAATGAAACAGGCTGATGTTCCACTGGCTCTGCAGCGTGGTTAAAAATTGCAGCAGCGCGCCCGGATGCTCGGGAAATTCGAAGCTGAATAAGCGCTCCTGCAATGGCTCGGGCGGATGACCGCCGACCATGTAGCGCACATGCAACTTGGCGGTCTCGTCCCTGGACAGATCCTGCACTTCGAAGCCGTTGGCCTCCAGGGTAGCGATGATCTCGGCCAGCTCACCCTGGCCCCGACTCAGACGAATACCGGCGAACACCACCGCCTGCTCCCGACTGCTGAAGCGATAGTTGAACTCTGTCATCACCCGCTTATCCAGCAGCTCACAGAAACGCAGAAAACTGCCGGGACGCTCGGGCACCTTCACCGCCAGCACGGCTTCCTTATGCTCGCCCAGCTCGCAGCGCTCGGATACATACCTGAGGCTATGGAAGTTGACGTTGGCACCGCTGAGGATCGCCGCCACCTTCTCGCCCTTGCCGTCGGCGCCCAGATACTTCTTCAAGCCGGCCAGCGACAGGGCACCGGCGGGTTCGGCGATGGCGCGGGTATCCTCGAAAATATCCTTCACCGCGGCGCAGATCTCATCCGAGGTGACGGTGATCACCCCATCGACAAACTCCCGCGCCAGCCTGAAGGGTTCGGCGCCTATGCGCTTGACCGCCACCCCATCGGCAAACAAGCCGACCTGAGGCAGGGTCACAGGTTCGCCTGCCTCGAGTGCCGCCAGCAGGCAGGCGGCATCCTCCGGCTCGACGCCGATGATCTTCACCCCGGGCAACACCGCCTTGTAATAGGCGGCAATGCCGGCAATCAGGCCACCACCGCCGACGGGCACGAAGATCACTTCCAGATCCCGTTGTTGTTGCAGTAGCTCCTGGGCTATGGTGCCCTGGCCGGCGATCACCGCCTCGTCGTCGAATGGCGCGATATAGACCCGGCCCTCGTCCCTTGCCAGCTGCATGGCATGGTCGTTGGCCTGATCGAAACCCTGACCATGCAGCAGCACATTGCCCCCCAGGCGGCGCACCGCATCGACCTTGATATCCGGGGTGGTGGAAGGCATGACGATCACAGCGTCCAGGCCCCGCGCCGCCGCCGACATGGCCACCCCCTGGGCATGATTACCCGCCGAGGCGCACACCACCCCCAGCGCGCATTCCTCCTGACTCAGGGCGGCGATGCGATTGTAGGCGCCGCGCAGCTTGAAGGAATGCACGGGTTGCAGGTCTTCCCGCTTGAGGAACACCTGGCACCCCAGGCGCGCCGACAACTTGTTCAGGCTCGACAGGGGCGTGACCTTGGCCACCTCATACACGGAGGACAGGAGGATTTTTTGCAGATAGTACTGGGCCAAATCCAGCGCTGCCTGCGCCTGGCCTTTCTGGGGGAAGGATGCCAGCATACTAGTACTCCAACTTGCTGCGATCCCGCACCGCGCCCTTGTCGGCACTGGTGGCGAGCAAGGCATAGGCTTTCAGCGCCAGCGACACATAACGCTGCCGTCCCACTGGCTTCCACGCCAGCGGCCCCAAGGCCTGCATGGCCTCACGGCGGCGGGTCAGCTCAGCGTCGCTCACCACCAGCTTGATGCTGCGGCGGGGAATGTCTATCTCTATCCTGTCGCCATTCTCTATCAGGGCTATGGTGCCTCCGGCCGCGGCTTCGGGAGACACATGGCCGATGGACAGGCCCGAAGTGCCGCCGGAGAAGCGCCCGTCGGTGATGAGGGCGCAGGCCTTGCCCAGGCCGCGGGACTTGAGGTAACTGGTGGGATAGAGCATTTCCTGCATCCCGGGTCCACCCTTGGGGCCCTCGTAGCGGATCACCACCACATCGCCGGCGACCACTTCGCCGCCCAGGATGCCGGCGACTGCGTCATCCTGGCTCTCGTACACCCGCGCTCTGCCGACGAAGCTCAGGTTGTCGGCATCTACCCCGGCGGTTTTGACTATGCAGCCATTCTCGGCCAGGTTGCCGGACAACACCGCCAGCCCGCCTTCCTGACTGAAGGCGAACTCGCGGCTGCGAATACAGCCCGCCTGCCTGTCGTCATCCACCGATGGCCAGCGGCAATCCTGGCTGAACGCCTTGGTGGTGGGGATGCCGGCGGGGCCGGCGCTGAAGAAGTGCCTCACAGCCGGGTCTTGGCTCTGGGCTATGTCGTACCTGGCCAGCACAGATCCCAGGTTGCCACCCTCGTCCGCCGCCACATGGTAAACATCCGTATGCAGCAGTCCGGCCCTGTCGAGTTCGCCGAGGATCCCCATCACGCCGCCGGCCCTATGCACATCTTCCATATGATACTCAGGGGTCGAGGGCGCCACCTTGCACAGGTGTGGCACCCGGCGTGACATCTTGTCTATGTCCGCCATGGTGAAATCCACCTCGGCCTCCTGGGCCGCCGCCAACAGGTGCAGCACGGTATTGGAGGAGCCGCCCATGGCGATATCCAGCGCCATGGCATTCTCGAATGCCTTGAGATTGGCTATGTTGCGCGGCAATGCCGAGGCATCGTCATCCCGATAATAACGCTTGGCCAGCGCCATCACTCGGCGGCCGGCCTCGAGGAACAGCTCGCGCCTGTCGGCATGGGTCGCCAACATGGAGCCATTGCCGGGCAAAGACAGACCCAAGGCTTCGGTCAGACAGTTCATCGAGTTGGCGGTGAACATGCCGGAACAGGAGCCACAGGTGGGGCAGGCACTGCGTTCAATCTTCTCGCTGTCTTCATCCGATACCTTGTCGTCGGCGGCCGCCACCATGGCATCGACCAGATCCAGCTTGATCAGCTTATCCGACAGCTTGGTTTTGCCCGCTTCCATGGGGCCGCCGGAAACGAACACCACGGGAATGTTCAGTCGCAGTGCCGCCATCAGCATGCCTGGGGTGATCTTGTCGCAGTTGGAGATACACACAAGCGCATCGGCACAGTGGGCGTTGACCATGTACTCGACGCTGTCGGCGATCAGCTCCCGCGACGGCAGGCTGTAGAGCATGCCGCCATGGCCCATGGCGATACCGTCATCCACTGCTATGGTATTGAACTCCTTGGCAATACCACCGGCCTCTTCGATGGCGCCGGCCACCAGGGACCCCATGTCCTTGAGGTGCACATGCCCTGGCACGAACTGGGTGAAGGAGTTGGCTATGGCTATGATGGGTTTGCCAAAATCGCCATCCTTGACCCCGGTGGCACGCCACAGGGCGCGGGCACCGGCCATGTTGCGGCCTTCTGTACTGGTAGCTGAACGTAATTTAGGCATTGCGACTGTCCTTTTGATTCTGAAAATGTGAGGGCTGACCCGGGCGTTGCCTGTTACAGCGGTTCCAGCCAGCCCCATTTATCCTGGGTTTCACCGTTGAACAGGCCGAAAAAGGCGCTCTGTATCCTGCGGGTCACAGGGCCACGCTTGCCCTCACCCACCTGCAACCTGTCCACGCTGCGCACCGGCACTATTTCCGCGGCCGTGCCTGTCATGAAGATCTCGTCGGCAACATAGAGGAACTCCCGCGCCATCGGCTCCTCGGCCACCTCATAACCTAAATCTTTCGCCAGGCTAATGATAGTGTCTCTGGTGATCCCCATGAGGATCGCCGCCGTCGCCGGCGGGGTATAGAGCTTATTCTTCTTCACCACGAACAGGTTGGCGCCGGCGCCTTCGCTGACCAGGCCATTGACATCCAGGGCTATGCCTTCATGGAAGCCGTTGCGCTTGGCCTCGGTGGAGATCTGCAGCGAAGACAAATAATTTCCCCCCGCCTTGGCCCCCGTGGGTATGGTGTTGGGCGCCAGCCGTTGCCAGGAGGTCACGGCCACATCCACCCCGGCTTCCATGCTGTCCTCACCCAAGTAAGCCCCCCAGGGGAAGGCCGCCACCACCATGTCGCAATCCACGCCCTGCGGCGGGGTGATCCCCATGCCCACATCGCCGATAAACACCAGGGGGCGAACATAGGCACTGGGCAAGCCGTTATGCACAACCGCGTCACGGCAGGCCTGCATCACCTCATCGAAACTGTAGGACAGCTGCATGCGGTAGATCTTGGCCGAGTCGAACAGGCGCTGCACATGGTCGGTCAGCCGGAACCCCGCCGGCCCCAGATGGGTGTCGTAGACCCTGATGCCCTCGAACACGGAAGTGCCATAATGCAGCGCGTGGGACATGACATGCACCTTGGCATCGCCCCAGGGCATGATCTCACCGTTAAACCAAATCCACTCAGCTTGTTTTGCAGCCATACTTACCTCTTTCTATTGGACTATTGGGCACAGACATTATGTGATGAAGCTGCGGCCGGGATGACCCGACATTGGGTGACATCGATCAGCTTGTTCAGCTGATTGCTCAGCAATTCTATGGCGCGCTCGGCATCCACCATGATATCCAGCGACAGGCTGGCATCTTCGTTGATGCGCATCTGCAGCTGGGTGACTGTGAAGCCACGATGACGTGTTACCCTCAGCACCCGCTCCAACACCTCGGGACGCTGCTGCATTGTTAGTTCCAGTGAGTGCCTCATGTGCGTGTCTCCTTTGGGTCCATAGTGTCGTTGTTGCCGGCCCATTGCAGAAGCTGCAGGGGCCTGGGGGTAAGGGCATAAGCCAGTGTCAGCTTTGATGCTTGTCGCCTGAGCGCCAGAGAGTGCCTCATGTGCGCGTCTCCGGCTCATCCATCATCTCGCTGTTGCAAGCCCCGGGTGGTACCAAGGGCCAGACGTTGAACGCATCGTCTATCGCCACGTGCAGCAGATAAGGCCCCTGGGCGGTCAGCATCTGCTCCAGCGCCGGTTCGACCTCATCGGCAGACGTGATGCTGCGCCCCGGGATGTCGAAGGCCGAGGCCATCAGCACGAAATCCGGGTTATCCGACAGATCTGTCTCGCTGTACCTCTCCTCGAAGAACAACTGCTGCCACTGCTTCACCATGCCGAGCTTCTGGTTGTCGAGCAGCAAGATCTTCACCGGCAGCCGACGCCGCTTGATGGTGGTCAGCTCCTGCACATTCATCATGAAGGAGCCATCCCCTGACACCAGCACTACCGTCGCTCCGGGGCGGGCCATCTGGGCGCCAATTGCCGCAGGCAAGCCGAAGCCCATGGTGCCAAGCCCAGCACTGGACAGATGATCCTCGGGACGGCGGAACCACATATGCTGCGCCACCCACATCTGATGTTGGCCCACGTCACAGCTGACGACGCTGTCCTGGGGCAGCTTGTTGGCCAGGCGCCTTAACATGGCGGGGGCATAGATGAGCTTGCCCGGGTGCCGATAGTCCCATCTATGCTTGCGCGCCAGATGTTCCACCTCGGCCTGCCAGGGCGTGATGTTCAGCGGCATGGCCAGCGCCGGCAAGATCTGCCGCAGATCGCCGGCGATGGCGACGTCCGCCCGGCGCAGCTTGCCGAGTTCGGCGGCATCTATGTCCAGGTGTATGACCTTGGCCTTGGGAGCGAAGCTGGCCAGCTTGCCCGTCACCCTGTCATCGAATCTGGCGCCGACCACCAGCAAGAGATCGCAGTCCTGTACCGCCAGATTGGCCGCCTTGCCGCCATGCATGCCGAGCATGCCCAGGTACCCTGGGGTGTCGTGGGCTATGGCGCCCAGTCCCTTGAGGGTGGCCACCGACGGCAGGCCCGTCACCCGGATCAGGTCGCGCAGCTGCTCGACCGCGCCGGCCATGCCGACCCCGCCGCCGACATAGAGGATCGGCTGGCGGGCCTGGGCCAACAAGCGCCTCGCCGCCTCGACGTCACCCGCCTCGGCCCTGGGCTCGGTGGCGATCGCCAGCAGCGGCGTGCGGTATTCCAGCTCGGCGAGCTGGATATCCTTGGGGATATCGACCAACACAGGGCCCGGACGCCCGGAGGCGGCGATCGCGAACGCCTGGTACAGGGTCGGGATCAGCTCGTCTATCCGGGTGACCATGAAGCTATGCTTGGTACAGGACAGTGACATGCCGAGCACATCTATTTCCTGGAAGGCATCCGTGCCTATGACTGAGGTGGATACCTGGCCCGTGATGGCCACCAGGGGCACTGAGTCGAGCAGGGCATCGGCCAGTGAGGTGATGAGATTGGTGGCCCCTGGACCCGAGGTGGCGAAGCAGACCCCCGTCTTGCCACTGGCCCTGGCGTAGCCCACGGCGGCGAAGGCGGCGCCCTGCTCGTGGCGGCTCAGCAGGTGTTCGACCGGCGCGCCATAGAGGGCATCGTAGAGTGGCATGATGGCACCGCCCGGATAACCGAATACCGTGGTCACGCCATGGGCCGCCAACACCTTTATGACTGCGTCTGCGCCTCGTATCATCTGCCCTGGTTCCATATGTTTTCTCTCGTTTTCCAAAATGTTATTGACGCTGAGCTGCCGTTGCTTGCCGTACCCTGGGCCAAGTTTCGGCCCCTGAAACGAAAGAACCCCCCGGTCCTTGCGGAGCGGGGGGTTCTTTGAAACTTCTAAACCTTTAGGTCTGTCTGTTTGCCATGCGCCGCCCCCGCTGCGATTTAATAATCACCACGGTAATAATCACGAGGAGGAGCTTGGCAGCCTGGTTAAACATGAATAACAGTGTCCTATGGGTATTGAGTTTGGGTTTGAATTCGTTGTCGTCCAGGTTAATGGCCCGGATGCGAGCTATTAGCTTTACCATGAAGCGAGCAACAAACACAATCAAAATGTCTTATCGTTAAAAAAATTCAGCGTCCTTGCCGAGACAATGCAAAACAACAACAAAATCGAACCTGACGCATGCCATATAGGAGTTCATGTCGAACGCCTCCTGTGCAAACTTAATCTCTTGTCGTTAGCCTGCCGGGCAGGCCGCTGAGTTAAATCAACAAAATACGCTATCAATGATTGTCGACGATACGTTTCATGTCCGTCATGTAGCCGCGCAATTCGGCGCCTATGTATTCCACCCCGGTATGACGAATGGCCTCATTCACCTGGATGAGGCGCAAATTATCCACGCCGTTGCCTCTGTCCTGCAGGCCGGCCCCCAGGAACTCGGGTGACATGGCGTTGACATAGTCGCGCAGCAAGGGCACTGCCGCATGGTTGAACAGATAACAACCGTATTCGGCGGTGTCGGAAATCACCACATTCATCTCATACAAACGCTTACGGGCTATGGTGTTGGCGATCAGCGGCGTCTCGTGCAGTGACTCGTAATAAGCTGATTCTTCTACTATTCCGGCGGCAACCATGGTGTCGAAGGCCAACTCGACCCCGGCCTTGATCATGGCCACCAGGAAGATGCCCTTATCGAAATAGGTCTGCTCCTCTATGTGCTCGCTCGATACCGGGGCTTGCTCGAAACCCGTCTCGGCGGTTTCGGCGCGCCAGCGCAGCAGGTTGGCATCGTCGTTGGCCCAATCGGCCATCATGGTGCGGGAAAATTCGCCGCTGATGATGTCATCCATGTGCTTCTCGAACAGGGGCGCCAGTATGCCTTTCAAGTCCTCGGCCATGTCGAAGGCCTGGATCTTGGCCGGATTAGACAACCTGTCCATCATGTTGGTGATGCCGCCATGTTTGAGGGCTTCGGTCACTGTTTCCCAGCCCTGCTGGATCAACTTGGCGGCATAACCGGGCTCCACCCCATCGGCAAGCATCTTCTCGTAGCCCAGGATGGCACCCGTCTGCAACATGCCGCAGAGTATGGTCTGCTCCCCCATCAAGTCCGACTTCACTTCGGCGATGAAAGACGAGTGCAACACCCCGGCCCTGTCGCCGCCGGTAGCGCTGGCATAGGCCTTGGCGATCTCCAGGCCATCGCCGCGGGAGTCGTTCTCCGGATGCACGGCGATCAGGGTCGGCACGCCGAAGCCGCGCTTGTATTCTTCCCGCACCTCGGTGCCGGGACACTTGGGGGCCACCATGATGACTGTGATGTCTTCACGCACCTGCATGCCTTCCTCGACTATGTTGAAGCCGTGGGAATAGGCCAGGGTCGCGCCTTGTTTCATCAGCGGCATCACGGCATTGACCACATTGGAATGCTGCTTGTCCGGGGTCAGGTTGAGCACCAGATCTGCGTCCGGCACCAGGGCTTCGAAGGTGCCGACCCGAAAACCATTGTCTGTGGCCTGCCGCCATGAGGCCCGCTGCTGGGCTATGGCCTCGGGGCGCAGGGCGAAGGTGATGTTCAGCCCTGAGTCACGCATGTTCAGCCCCTGGTTCAGGCCCTGGGCGCCACACCCCAGGATGACTATGTTCCAGCCTTTGATATAGTCGCAACCCTTGGCGAATTCGCTGCGGTCCATGAAACGGCACTGTGCCAGCTGGGCTAATTGTTGACGTAAGTTCAGAGAGTTAAAATAGTTAGCCATCTGATACACCACCTTAAAGTCAGAAATTTGGGACTCAATCTACCTGGCTCATGGCCGGGCTAAATTGTGATTGGACTCACTATAGTCCATGGCTTTAATTGCGGAAAATGATATATTCGGAATCTGATATTGCGTTTTTGGCAACATGTCTCGTCGGCACTCAGGCGCGAGCCATGACGGGAACTCTATGGATATTCGCTCACTCAAGCTCTACCTGCATCTCTGTGACAGCCTGCATTTCGCCCGCACCGCGGAGCAGATGCATGTCAGTCCTTCGACCCTCAGCCGGGCCCTGCAACGCCTGGAAGAGGAAGTCGGCGCCCAGCTGCTGCAACGGGATAACCGCAGCGTGTCACTCACCAACGCCGGACTCGAGTTTCGCCGCTTTGCCGAGCAGACCCTGAGCCAGTGGCTGACCCTGAAGACCCGCATAGATCCGCGCCAGGACTTGCTGCATGGAAAGTTGAACATCTACTGTTCGGTCACCGCCGCCTACAGCCATCTGCCCGGGTTGCTGGACAGGTTTCGCCGCGAACAGCCGTTGGTGGAAATCAACCTGACGACGGGTGATGCCGCCAATGCCTTGACCCAGATACAGCAACAAAAGGCCGATATCGCCATCGCCGCCCTGCCGGATCCCTTCCCCGCCAGCCTGCACTTCGCCAAGATAGAGGAAGTGCCCCTGGTCATCATAGGCCCGACCATCCACTGCCGGGTGCAGCAACAGCTGGGCGAGCCGGAGATCGACTGGGGCAACCTCCCCTTCATCATTCCGGACCATGGCCCAGGCAGACGCAGGGCGGACAACTGGTTCAAGCAGATGGGCATAGAGGCCAAGATCTACGCCCAGGTCTCGGGACAGGAGGCGATGACCTCCATGGTGGCCCTTGGCTGTGGTGTCAGCATCACCCCGGAAGTGGTCGTGCATAACAGCCCGGTCAGGGATAGGCTGCAGCTGGTGCCTTCGCCCGTGGCCATTCCCGCCTTCGAGCTGGGTTGTTGCTGTAAGCAGAAGCGGCTAGACGACCCCATAATAGCGGCGTTCCTCGCCGTGGTCTGAGGCTCGGCCAGTATTAACAGCTAAATCTTGCTTGCCCCAGAGGGTGAAGCAGGTACAAGATCACTGCGCCTTATCCAAGGCATCGAGACGGGTCACCAGCAACTGATCTACCCTGTAGGCATCTATGTCCACCACCTCGAACTTGTAACCTGCATAGTTAACGAAATCTGTGCGTTTGGGGATCTTACGCAGCATATACATCATGAAACCCGCTATGGTCTCGTAGTTCTGGCTATGGGGGAACTCTTCTATGCCGAAGGCGCGCATCACGTCGGTTATCGGCGTCACTCCGTCCACCAGCCAGGAGTTGGCATCGCGGGCGATGATCTGCTCTTCGCTCTCGTGCAGCGACCAGGCCCCCATCACGGCCCGCTGCAGATCGTTGGTGGTCACTATCCCGACCACCAGGGCATACTCGTTCATCACCACGGCAAAGTCGGCGCGGCTGTTCTTGAAGTATTCCATCGACTCGGACAGGCTCAGGCTGTCGGGAATGATCAGGGTATTGTGCACCAGGTTACTGCCTTCCAGGCTGATCTGCTCGCCGTTGATCACCCGGATCAACAGCTCCTTGGCATCGACCACGCCCTTGACAGTGTCCAGCTGGCCGTCGCAGACCAGGAACTTGGTATGGGGCGCCTCGGTGATCTTGCGCTTTATGTCCTCTTCACTGTCCTGCAGCAGAAAATACACCAGGGTGTCCCGCGCCGTCATGGCCGAGGTAACGGAAACCGTTTGCATTTCAAACACATTTTCCATCATCTGCTGATCGCCTCTGTCCAGCACGCCGGCCTCGGCACCGGCATTCATCACGGCATAAATATCGTCCGAGGTGATCTCATCGTTGCGTGCTGTAGGGATATGCAGCAACTTGAACAGGCCATTGGCCAGGCCGTTGAACAACCACACCAACGGCCTGAGTACTGTGATGCACCAGGACATGGGGGCCACCAGACGCAGCGCCACCCACTCTGGCATCGCCATGGCGACGCGCTTGGGCATGAGATCCGCCAGCAGGATAAACAGACTGGTGACCAACACGAAAGACAGGAGGAAGCTCAGCTTGCCGAGCCAGGGATCGGCCAGCCAAGGCTGCAACAGGGCAATGAAATGGGGCCTGAAGGCGGACTCGCCGACGATACCGCCCATGATGGCGACGGCATTGAGACCGATCTGCACCACGGTGAAGAAACTGCCGGGATGGGCCTGCAGTTGCAGCACCCGCTCGGCCCGCACGTCGCCCTCATCGGCCAACTGCCGCAGGCGTATCTTGCGCGACGCCGCCAAGGCGATTTCCGACATGGAGAAGAAGCAGCTGGCACCGACCAGGCATAGGATCACCAACAGGTTATCGAACAGAGTCATGGAACACCTTATTTAACAATACAGCTTATGAGCTGACTTAAGACAGCGCTCGCCAAGGCAGCAACAGGACGGCTCCGGTCGCGCCAGTACCCAGGTTCAAGTCTAGCGGCCGACAGTCGTGGCCGGGTTATTATATCCGCTTGTTGCCATTGGGAAAGCCCCACGGCATTTGCCATGGCCGCCAGCGCCACTATTCGCCCCCATGGCCGAGCCCAAGCCTGGCCCCAGGCAGGAGCGCCAATAGCTGCTAGACTCAAATTATCTTCCAAAACAAAAGGATTTGTTGATGGCTATCGCCTGTGTCACCACCCGCGCCAGCGCCGGCGTCGAGGCACCGGAAGTCAAGGTGGAAGTGCATCTGAGCAATGGCCTGCCCGCCTTCAATCTGGTTGGCCTGCCCGAGGCCTCGGTCAAGGAAGCCAGGGAGCGGGTCCGCAGCGCCCTGATCAACGCAGGCTTCGAATTCCCGACACGCAGGATCACGGTCAACTTGGCACCGGCCGACCTGCCCAAACAGGGCGGCCGCTACGACTTGCCGATCGCCATAGGGATACTCGCCGCCTCGGGGCAAGTGCCGCTCCAGAGCCTGAAGGAGATGGAATTTATCGGTGAGTTGGCGCTGTCCGGCCATATCCGCTACTGCCAAGGCCTGTTGCCGGCGATACTGGCGGCCAAGCGTCAGGGGCATGGCCTGATCATGCCCCTGGATAACCGCCATGATGCCGAATTGGTCGGCTATGGGGCGGTCCGCTTCGCCGCCCATCTGCAGAACCTGACCGCCTGCCTGCAGGGACAGGCTCGGCTGCCCGGCATCAGCAGCCGCCTGGAATGGCTGACCCCCGAGCCACAAGCCCCCCAGCCCTGCCTGAGCGAAGTGCTGGGCCAGTACCAGGCCAAGCAGGCGCTGGAGATCGCCGCCGCCGGCAACCATAACCTGCTGATGCTGGGGCCACCCGGCACGGGCAAGACCATGCTCGCCAGCCGCATCATGCCGCTGCTGCCGCAACTCAACTATGATGAGGCACTGGAGGTCGCGGCCCTGCATTCTGTGGCCGGACTGGACATCAAGCCGGAGGATTTCCTGCGCCGGCCCTTCCGTTCGCCCCACCACACCAGCTCGGCCATCTCCCTGGTCGGCGGCGGCAGCATTCCCAGACCCGGGGAGATCTCCCTGGCGCACAGAGGCGTGTTATTTCTCGACGAAATTGCCGAGTTCCCCCGCAAGGTGCTCGACTGTCTGCGTGAGCCGATGGAGACGGGCGAAGTGGTGATCTCCCGCGCCGCCGCCAAACTCACCTTCGCCAGCCGCTTTCAGCTGATTGCCGCCATGAATCCCAGTCCCTGCGGCGATGCCGACAGCCAGTCCAGGGCCACCCCGGAGCAGATCCAGCGCTATCTGGCCCGTCTGTCCGGGCCTTTCCTCGACCGTTTCGACCTGACCATAGAAGTGCCCAGGCTGCCCCAGGGCACCCTGACCCAGACGGCACAGTTGGGGGAAAACAGCCAGGTGATCGCCGCCAGGGTCAAGCGAGCCAGAGACATTCAGTTAGGCCGCCAGGGGATGCTGAACGCCGAACTCAGCGGCACTCAGCTCAAGCAATTCAGCGGCCTGTCCGAGGCAGATCTGCTGTTTCTCGAGCAGAGCGTGGTGAAACTCGGGCTGTCGGTGCGCAGCTTTCACCGGCTGCAGCGCGTCGCCCGCACCATAGCGGATCTGCAACAGGAGCCCAGGGCGCAGCGCAGCCATTTGGCCCAGGCCCTGGGTTACCGGGCCATGGACAGGTTGCTGGCCCGGCTGGCACAACAATAGCGCCAATCACATCCGGAGCCTGCCCAAGCCCTGCCGAAAAAGCGGTACAGCCTGGCGGACACTCGACTCTGTCCGCAGGGTGAGCGGACACCCGCGGCGGACAGGGCTCAGGTTTAACCCCGGACAGAAAAACACATAAAGCATTGAAACTTAATGATAAGTAGTTTTGGCACGCTTACTGCTATCTATACAGCGAAGATACCACTGCGACATCCATCCAGGATATCGCCAGGGCCAGAGGGCCAAGCCAAGCTACAAGGAGCCAATAATGAAAACATCCATCACCCTGCTGTTAGTCAGCATCTTGTCCGCCATGGGCACCATGGCCCATGCCACAACCGCCGAGGTCTACCTTGCCGGGCCTGAAACTGTGACGTCCTCAGGGCTGCGACTCGGTTCATTCCGGAGCGCAGCCCTGGAGAAGGCCGCATCACACCACGACAAACTGCGACTGGAGGCAGAGATAGACGGGCTGCTGGCACAGACGGGACCCTTGAGCGACGAGATACTGAGTCAACGCCAGACACAGCTTGCCTCGGATCCGGCTCCGGATGCGCTGGCCTTTAACCTGAACGGTCTCTAGGCCGCCAGGCTGCCCCGGCGGGCACTAAACAGATACACAGAAATAACACTTTGACACAGGCCTTTAGACAAAGGCATTTAGACACAGGCACTTTGACATAGACATTTAGGCATAGGCATTTAGACACGGGCATTTAGACAAAAGCACTTTTACTTAGACGCCTTGTTTGGCATGCTGCTCCGGTTACAGTAAGATTTTTGTTTCTGGTTATCATGACTCAAGCGGGCAATCGAGTGGCGGCCCTTAACCTTATGCCATGCACTGAACATTCGGGAAAATAGATGAAGTGTAAGTTAGTGGATGTGTTTACCAATACCAGGCTCACGGGCAATGGACTGACGATTTTCTACGATTTCGATGAGCTGACTGCTGCGCAAATGCAGGCCCTGACCCAGGAGATGCGCCAATTCGAATCCATCTTTCTGACTGCTGTCGATGGCAAGTATGCGGCGAGGATCTTCACAGTGGAGGAAGAGCTCGACTTCGCAGGTCACCCGCTCATAGGGTTGGCATACCATCTACATGAAGCGTTCGGAGCGGCTCCTGCCCATCAATGGTCGGTCGAGCTGAATCACACCAGCGTATTGCTCACAAGCTCGGTCACTGAGGGGGCATTTACCGCCACCATGACTCAGGGTCGGCCCGACTTCATCAAGACGCTCAGCCCCGAGGAAGCCTCTGTCTTGTATGCGGCGCTGAACCTGGGCGCAGCGCACAGGGCCGGCCAGGCTGCCGAGGCGATCTCAACCGGCCTGCCCTACATAATACTGCCTGTGACCCATGGCCTGGAAGACATAGAGTTCAAGGTGGCAAATCTGGAACCCCTGCTGGAGAAACATGGCGCCAAGTTTCTCTATGTGCTGGATATCAATAGCGTAGAAGGCAGGACCTGGGATAACTGTGGCAAGGTTGAAGACGTAGCGACCGGCAGTGCCGCCGGCCCGGTTGCCGCTTATCTGCATAAGCACGCACTGACACAGAGCAATGACTTCATCATACGCCAAGGGCGATTCCTGGGAAGACCCAGCGAAATAGCCGTCAGCCTGGAATGTGACGCCAACGGGATCAGCAAGATTAACGTCAGCGGTAATGTGGTGAAAGTCGCCGACATGCACTTGGTCTGATAAGTTGCGGCATCCAGCATTGGCATTCGGCTCTAGCTTAAGCGGCTGGGTTTAAGCGGCTGGGCTTAAGTCGCTGGGCTTAAGCAGCGTGCAGGCAACCTGCACGCCTCCTCCGGCACAAGTCAGAATATGCATGCCCCAACATACCTGAAGCAGCTTAGGCTGCGCTAAATTCTGCCCGAGATTGAGCCCGGAGCCGACACCGAGTAACATAGGCCTCCCTTTTTTGTCAGGAGAGTTGCATGCGGGCATTATTAATACGAGTCAGGGGCTGGATCGCCTTCTGTGGATACGTGGTGAATACCCTGTTCTGGGTCATGCCTATCTTCGTCATCAGCCTGTTCAAACTCATTCCCGTCACACCACTGCGCACCGGCTGCAGTTATCTGCTGGATCATTGCGCCAGCGCCTGGATCAGCGTCAATACCCTCATTGAAAAGCTATTCCACCCGGTCGACATTCGTTTCTCCGGTGACACGCATTTCTCCACCCAGGAATGGTACATGGTGATCGCCAACCACCAATCCTGGGTCGATATCCTGATACTGCAACGGTTGCTGAATCATAAGATCCCTTTCCTCAAGTTCTTCCTCAAGCAACAGCTGCTGTATGTGCCTGTGCTGGGGCTGGCCTGGTGGGCCCTGGATTTTCCTTTCATGCGCCGCTACAGCACGGCCCAATTGAAGAAAAATCCCAAACTCAAGGGCAAGGATATAGAGATCACCCGTAAGGCCTGTGCCAAGTTCAAGCATAAGCCCGTCAGTGTGATGAATTTTGTCGAGGGCACCCGCTTCAGCCCAGCCAAGCACAGCAAGCAGGGCTCGCCCTATCGGCATCTGTTGAAACCCAAGGCGGGCGGCATGGCCTTCGCCCTCTCGGCCATGGGCGAGCAGATCCATAAACTGGTCGATGTCACCATCTACTACCCGGGCAAGGTGCCCAGCTTCTGGGAGTATATCTGTGGCGATCTGAGTCGCGTCTATGTCGATGTGAAGATCACCGACATAGCCCAGGAGATGCGCGGCGACTACATGAACGACAGACAATTTAAGATAGGCTTTCAGGAGCAGCTCAATCTATTGTGGCAACGCAAAGATGCACTCTTGAGTCAGTATGCCGAGCAGGCGGACAAGCAAGCAGAGGATAGCGCCAAGCATGTTTAGTTTTCTTCCCGGCCCAGTCCTGTTCGCCCTCAGCCTCAGCCTGCTGATCATCAACACTGTCCTGTGGAGCGGCCTGATCAGCCTGGGGGGCATAGTCAAGCTCCTGCTGCCGATAAAGCCACTGCAGCTGGGGATCACGGCGCTGATGAACCGCTGCATGTGGGCCTGGGCCAGCTGCAACGGCGGCATACTGTTTCTGATCGCCAAGATAGAATGGGATGTCCAGGGGCTGGATGAGCTGGACAAGCATGGCTGGTACCTGCTGGTCAGCAATCACCTCAGTGGTTTCGACATAGCAGCGCAAACTTACCTGTTGCGTAACCATATCCCCATGCTGAAGTTCTTTCTCAAGAAGGAGCTGCTGTATGTGCCCTTGATGGGGCTGGGTTGCTGGGCACTGGACATGCCCTTCATGAACAGAACCAGTCCGGCCAAGTTGAAGAAGAATCCCAAGCTCAGGGGTAAAGATCTGGCGACCACCCGCCGCGCCTGCGAGAAATTCAAGCACATGCCGACGTCGATCATCAACTATGTCGAAGGCAGTCGCTTCACCGAAGACAAGCGCCGGCGCCAGAACTCGCCATACCGCTACCTACTGCGGCCCAAGGCCGGCGGTATCGCCTTCACCCTCGCGGCCATGGGTGAGCAATTCACCAAGGTGCTCGATATCACTTTGGTGTATCCGGACGCGCCCAAGGACATACTCTTCGGGGTCATGAGCGGTAAGGTCAACAAGATAGTGGTGCGAATCCAAGCCCTGCCGGTGCCCAGAGTCGACGACAAGCGCTATTTCAGCGATCCCGAGTACAGGGTCGATTTTCAGCGCTGGCTCAACCAACTCTGGGCCGATAAAGATCGCCTGATCCACCAGATACTGCAACAACACACCGCCTCTGTGTCGGCAACCGAGCCGGAAAAACAGCCGGCAAAAGCCCCGAAAGAATAACGCCCATGCGGCGCCTGCATAGGCGCCGCTCCGCATGCCCTCCCCATGCCCTCCCAGTGCCTAGTGCATTAGCGCCTTAGCGCCCCCATGCACAGATCCTTCCCTGACGCTCAGGCATACCGAGCCCGCGCCGGCCCCAAGTTCATGCCATCCGGTTGGCAAATGCCATTGAGTTCGACCAGACTGACAGAGCCATAGGCCCAGTCTGAGCCCAGGCAAATCGACCGGACGAGCGGGCAACAGCCCATGAGTCAAGACCGCGCAACAGGGAGCATAAGCCATGTCAGCCAATGTGGAAGCCAACGTCCGCCCCCAACCGGATCCCGTGCTGGTGGATATTGCCGACTATGTCTGTGACTATAAAATCGACAGCAAGGAGGCCTACCATACGGCCCGTTACTGCCTGATGGATAGCCTGGGCTGCGGCCTGTTGGCGCTGCGTTTCCCCGAATGCACCAAGCACCTGGGGCCACTGGTACCTGGCACTCTTGTGCCATACGGGGCGCGGGTACCTGGAACCCAGTTGCTGCTGGATCCCGTCAAGGCGGCCTGGGACATAGGCGCCTGCATCCGCTGGCTCGACTACAACGACACCTGGCTGGCGGCGGAATGGGGCCATCCCTCGGACAATCTGGGCGCCATCCTGGCGGTCGCCGACCATGTGTCGCAGCTACGCGTCGGCCAGGGCAAGTCTGGGCTGAGCATGAGAGAGGTGCTGACCTATATGATCAAGGCGCACGAAATCCAGGGGATACTGGCGCTGGAGAATAGTTTCAACCGTGTCGGCCTGGATCACGTGCTGCTGGTCAAGGTGGCCTCGACCGCGGTAGTGACCCATATGCTGGGCGGCACCAAGGCGCAGATCATCGACGCCCTCTCCCAGGCCTGGATCGATGGCCAGTCGCTGCGCACTTACCGTCACGCGCCGAACGCCGGCTCGCGCAAGTCCTGGGCCGCCGGCGATGCAGCCTCCCGGGCCGTGCGCCTGGCAATGCTGACCATGACGGGCGAGATGGGTTATCCGAGCGCCCTGAGCGCCCCAAGTTGGGGCTTCTGCGATGTGCTGTTCGAGGGTAGAAGCCTGCAAGTCACCCGCCCCTACGCCAGCTATGTGATGGAAAACATACTGTTCAAGGTCGCTTACCCGGCGGAGTTTCACGCCCAGACTGCGGTCGAGTGTGCCCTCATGCTCCATCCGCAAGTCCAGGCGCGCCTGGAGGAGATTGCCGAGATAGTCCTGTCCACCCAAGAATCGGCGCTACGCATCATCTCCAAACGCGGCCCGCTGCATAATCCGGCCGATCGCGATCACTGCCTGCAGTATATGGTGGCCATCCCACTGCTCTACGGCAGCCTGAGCGCAGAGCACTATGAAGACGCTGTCGCCGCCGATCCGCGCATCGACGCGCTGCGCGCCAAGATGCGGGTCGAGGAAGACAAGGGCTACAGCGAAGACTACCTGGACCCGCAAAAACGCAGCATAGCCAACGCAGTACAGATCTTCTTCAAGGACGGCAGCGCGACCGGGAAGGTCGAAGTGCACTACCCCCTGGGCCATAGACGTCGCCGTGCCGAAGGCATTCCCTTGCTGGAAAGCAAGTTCAGGCATAACCTGGCGAGCCGTTTCGCCGCCAAACGCAGCGGCGAAATCTTCGACCTCTGCCACCAGCAGACACGGCTGGAAAATACCCGGGTGCATGAATTTATGGCCATGCTATACGTCTAGCCCTGTGTCTCAGCCCGCCCCAGAGATGGGCCTGCCAACCCAGCGCCAGCCAGGGAAACATTTGTGACAAATTTCACTAAACCTTTAGCCAGTACAGTTATAAGAGTGTTAATATTGCCCCATTAAGGTGCTAAGAGTACCGACTCCATGATGACTATCTTATAGATAGCGACAACAAGATGTCTCCACCAAGAGACTCATTCGGATAGAGGCGAATTTGGGACAGCCAGCTAGCCCGCTCGTGCGCATATTCCTGTATTTTCATGTTCTGCTGTCGTGGACCTTTCTGGCCCTGTATGCGCCGGCTGCCGTCGCAGCTCCGGTGCTGCCATCCGTATTGAAATTTGAACACCTGACCAGTCAGGATGGCCTGAACCAAAATACCATTACCAGCCTGTTCATGGATAAGGCCGGCATGTTATGGGCCGGCACCCAGGATGGGCTGCATAGCTATAATGGCAATGATTTCCGGGTGTTCCTGCATTCCTCCCAAGACCCTGACAGCATTTCGGAAAGCTATGTCACGGACATAATCCAGGACGGCGATGGCTTCCTCTGGGTGGCAACCCTGAGCCATGGCCTCAATCGGCTCGATCTCAACACAGGCAAATTCCAGCACTTCGACAAGGCCCAAGGCCTGGATGATCCCAGAGTCACCAGGCTCGGCGTGACAGGCGATACCCTGTGGATAGGCACGGAAACTGGCCTGTATACCCTGTCACTCCACAACGACAGCATCAAACGGCTGGAGCTTGGCAATAGTCAAACACCCAAGATCACCAGCCTGGCCAATGCCGCCAACACCTATCTGCTGGTTGGCACCCAAGAGGATGGCGCCTTCGCCATCAGCAGCAACAAGATCACCCAGCTGGGGTTGCCACAAGGGCTGCCGGTAAACCAGATCCGGGCGACCTCTCTCTATTCAGTCTGGTTCGCACTGAAGAATCAGCTGTGGCACTACAGCCTGGAAACCAAACAAGCCGAACTCGTCTGGCAACAAACGCCCTCGGCGACCGACGTTGCCAACATAACCGACTTCTCCGTCTCGGCAACCGGGGACATATGGGCCATAAGCCCAGGCAAGGGGCTGATACAGATAGATAATGCCGGCACCCATTTGCATGTCAAATATCATATGAATGCCCCGCAACGCGGCTCCAGTCTCAGCGACAGCAACATGAGCCGCCTGCTGCTTGACCACTCAGGCACCCTATGGATTGGCGGTCTCTATTCCGGCATAGACAGGGTCAGCCTGGATAAGCAGCATTTCGAATATTTCTTCGAAAACAACAATATCAATCCACGTCAAAACAATAATATCCGCGCCCTGTTTCGCGCCGCCAACGGCGATCTCTGGATAGGCACGGATGGCGGTGGCTTGAAGAGCCTGCCCCATGACGGCGACGACTACCTGCATCACAACGCCCTGTTTGCCAGGGCTCTCGGGCTGAAGGAAACGGAACTCAAGCTGATCATCCGCGACATAGCCCAGGACAGGCAGGGACGGCTATGGTTCGCCAGCAATTATGGTGTCGCCGTCCTGGCTCCCGACGGCGACTTCAGCTTGCTTTCCCTGGAAGATGACGGCCTGGGGCGGCAGCAGGACGAGCTGGTGCGCAATCTGGAATTCGACGCCGAGGGCCGGCTCTGGGTCGCTACCGCCAGGGAGCTGTATGTCAAACCTGCAGACAGGGACGAGTTCAGGCAATTCACGTTCGCCTCCCTGCCGGAATTCGACGCCGAAACCAACCAAATCATAATCGTCAGGGCCCTGGGGAGTCGCCTCTGGCTGGGCACCTTCAATGGCCTCGTCAGCCTGGATCCCGACACGGGCGCCGGCCGCATGTTCCACCAGGAAGGCGACTCTAACCTGGGCCTGAGCAACGACAGAATACGCGACATAATCCAGGGCAGAAACGGGGATATCTGGGTTGCCAGCCATGGCGGTCTGAGCCGCCTGCGGCCACAGGCCGAGGGCTATCGATTTACGCACTATAACGGTGCCCAGGGACTGCCGAGCGATACCGTCTATGCCATGCTCGAAGACAGCCAAGGCGACATCTGGCTCAGCAGCAACGCCGGCATCAGCAGATTATCCCCGGATGGCAGTATCATCACCTTCAATGAGCTCGAAGGCCTGCAGGCGCTGGAATACAATGGTGCCGTCGCCATGGCCGATGACAACGGCGATCTCTGGTTCGGTGGCATACGCGGCATCAACAGGTTCAATCCGGCCCAGATCCCTTCACACAGGACGGCGAACCCACCCACGCTGACAGGCTATAAGATAGCCGGTCACGCCCATCGCTTACTCGACCTGAGCCAACCCCCCGTCATAGAGATGCAATTTGACGATCAGGTGATAGGCTTCGAGGTGGGTTCACTGGATTTCAGCTACCCGGGCCAGTATCTATTCGACTACCGACTCGAGGGTTTCGACAGCCAATGGCACACGTTGCACAACACGTCTGAGATCACCTACACCAACCTGCCTCCGGGAGACTACACCCTGAGGGTGCGCCAGGGCCTGCAATACAATGCCCCAGGGGAGGAAACCCTGGAAGTGAAACTCAAGGTGCTGGCGCCTTTCTACCTCACCCAGCTGGCCTACGGCCTCTACTGGCTGACAGGATTGGCCCTGCTGCTGGGTTTCAGCCTGCTGCAGCGCAGGAAACGCCTGCGCCAGAGGGAATTCGAAACCAGCATCAGGGCGTCGGAGGAGCGGCTGAAGCTGGCACTCTGGGCCTCGGGGGACGGCATGTGGGACTGGAGCATTTCCAAGGATCAGGTTTACCGCACCAACATGGCACCTCTTTCGGCCTATGGCAGCGGTACTCAGACCCTGATAGACAATATTTATCCCGAAGACAGGGCCAGGGTGAGGCAGGCCCTGACAGATCACCTTGAGGGGAAATCGGCGTTCTACGAAGCCGAATATCGTATAGAGCAACAGCCGGGAGAATTAATCTGGCTGCTGGATCGCGGCAAGGTGGTCGAAACCGATGGCAACCAACAACCCGTGCGCATGGCCGGCACCCATAAAGACATCACCAGCCGCAAGCTGACAGAGAATGAGCTCAGGTTGTCATCCCAGGTGCTGCAGAGCATGAACGAGGCCGTGGTGGTCGGCGATCTCAACTTCAGGATCTGCTCGGTCAACCCGGCCTTCAGCGCCATCACAGGCTTCAGCCAACAGGAGGTCTATAACCAGCACTTCCTCTTCCTGGCGCTGGGCAAGAGGCAACGCCAGAGCTACCTGAATATCGAACGTCAGTTGTTGCGCCACAAGCACTGGGCCGGTGAGATCAAGATACGCACCCGCAACCGCAAGAGCATCCTCATCTGGCTGGAGATCAACCAGGTCATAGACAACAAGGGGGAAACCAGCCACTTCGTCGCGGTATTTACCGATATCACGGATCGCAAGAAGGCCGAGGAAGATCTGCGTTTCCTCGCCAGTTTCGACACCCTCACAGGCCTGCCCAACCGCACCCTGTTTCAGGACAGACTGAATCATGCCATAACCCAGGCCCACAGGGCCGGCACCATAGTGGCACTCTTCTTCCTGGATCTCGACAGATTCAAGCATGTCAACGACTCCATGGGTCACCATGTCGGCGACATGCTGCTCAAGTCGGTCGCCCTCAGACTGCAAAACGCCATCAGGGAAGGCGACACCGTCGCCCGTCTGGGCGGCGACGAATTCACCATCATACTCGAGGGCATCAACCAGGCAAAAGCCGCCACTGTGGTGGCCGAGAAAGTGCTGCGGGCATTCCAGGCGCCTTTCCTGCTCGATGACAACACAGTGACCATCTCGCCTTCCATAGGCATCAGCCTGTATCCCAACGATGCGGATAACAGCGCCGCCCTGATCAAGTATGCAGATACCGCCATGTATCATGCCAAGGCATCGGGCCGCAACAACTTCCAATTTTACACCAGCAGCCTGAACGAATATGCGGTGCGCCATGTCCAGCTCGAAGCCGGGCTGAAGCTGGCCATACAGCGCAACGAGTTCCACCTGGTTTATCAGCCCAAGTTCAATGTCATAGACGGCACCCTCAGCGGATTGGAAGCCCTGCTGCGCTGGGAAAGCCCTGAGTTGGGCAACATCTCACCGGCGGAGTTTATCCCGCTGGCCGAGGAAACCGGCATCATCACCCAGATAGGCCAGTGGGCCATACACCACGCCTGCAGCCAGTTGGCCAGCTGGCATGAGCAGGGCTATACCAATGTCGCGGTGGCGGTGAACCTGTCGGCCAGGCAGCTCAAGGCCGACATCATCTCCACCATAGAAGTCGCGCTGGCGGTTTCCGGCCTGGCCGCGAGTGCACTGGAATTGGAACTGACCGAGTCCATGATCATGGCGACGCCCCAGGATTCGGTCGCCATCCTGACTCAGCTCAAGGCCCTGGGGCTCAGCATAGCGGTAGACGACTTCGGCACCGGCTATTCCAGCCTGAGTTACCTCAAGCGTCTGCCGCTGGATACCCTCAAGATAGATCGTGAGTTTGTCAGGGATATTTCCAACGATCCTGATGATGCGGCGATCACCAGCGCCATCATAGCCCTGGCCCATAGCCTGGATCTCAAGGTAGTGGCCGAAGGGGTGGAAACCCAGGAGCAGCTCAACTTCCTCGCCGGAGAAGGTTGTGATCAGGTACAGGGCTTCCTGTTCAGCCGGCCACTGCCGGCAAGCCAATGCCTGGAGCTATTCAAGGCGGGTAAATGGTGACCAAGGCACTGCGCAGCTAAATCAAGGCACTGTGCAGCCAAACCAAGGCACTGCGCAGCCAATAATAAAGGCTCCCCGGGGAGCCTTTATTATTAGGTTGCTTGATGGCACATGAGCCAGGTGTTCAGCCCTGTCGGCGCTCGACCTTCTGCACCCAACCCGGCGGCGCGGCCACCAGGCCCTTCTGCATGTCGGTATAGAGACGATACAGTCTCAGGGTATGCTCTCCCACCTCGCCGTTCCCCACAGTGACGACACGGCCATCTTCGAAGATGTAGGAACCCACGGGTGATACCACGGCGGCGGTGCCGAAGCCGCCGGCCTCGATGATCTCCCCCGCCTCTATGTCGGCGATGAACTTATCCAGCATCACAGTTTCCTGGCGCACTTCACAGCCGAGTAAATCCCCCAGCTCCAGCATGGACTGGGAGGTAATGGACTTGAGTATGGTATCTGTGAAACTCGGGATGATCACTGTGCCATCCTTGAGGATATGGAAGTGGTTCATGGCGCCGACTTCTTCTATCTGCCGATTGCCGGCATCCAGGTAGAGTACCTGCGCCGCGCCATAGGCAGCCGCGGCCTTACCGGCTCGCAGGGAGGCGGCATAGTTGCCCGCAGCCTTGGAAGCGCCCGTGCCACCGGAAACCGCACGGTGGAATTGCTTGCTGATGAGCAAACGGATCGCCTGGTTGACCCCGGCAGAATAATAGGCACCGCTTGGGCTCAGGATGACGCAGAAAGTATATTGATTGCTCGGGCTGACAGACAGCCTGTCTTCGGTGGCGAAGATGAATGGCCGGATATAGAGACAGGCCCCCTCTTGCATCGGGAACCAGAGGCGATCCACGTCTATGAGGGCGTTGATCGCCGCCAATTGCATCTGCTCAGGAAGATTCGGGATACAGACGATCTCGGCCGAGCGGTTCATGCGTTCGGCATTCTTGTTGAGGCGGAAGGTATAGATCTCACCGTCCTCATGCATGAAGGCCTTGGCGCCCTCGAAGATAGACTGGCCGTAATGCAGCGACATGGCGCCCGGCGCCATCTCGAATGGCCCATAGGGCACTATCCGGGGATCTTGCCACTGACCATCACGGTAATCCATCAGAAACATATGATCTGTCCTGAGGTTGCCGAAACCCACATTGCCCTCGGGCCGGAATGGTTCAGTACGGCGCTCTGACGCGGGTTTTAAAGTATATTTTATATCCATGGCATACCACCTTGAAGACTGAGCAAGCAGACTAGGGAGCGACAAGGCTAAAGTCAAGTGTGAGCCGCCCCCCGGGCCGGCAGTGGCGGTAATATTTCTATACGCAGCCGCGGCGGCATCTTGCCCTGCGCCTCACTCGAGCCAATCGGCCACCGCCTGCAGCGGGCGGCCATCGGCTTCAATCCAGGCCACCCAGGCCAGACGGCCCGCAGCGGCAATCTTGGGGATGGCAAACAGCTCAGGCTGCAGCCTGGCGTGGAAGCGGTTGCCGCCCGCTGCAGGGGCCAGCCGAGTGTAGCTCAGCACTATGAAGTCCTGCTGCAAGCGCTTGTGACTGTTCTCGCCCCGCTCCACCCTGGTAATGAACCCGGATCCCACCAAGGCCAGCTGCAAGCTGTACTCCGGACCATGGGTCGAGTCCAGGGTCGCTGTTGGCGTTGGCGTGAAACTCGCCCTCAGCTCGTCGCCGTCAATGCTTAACCTGAGCCGTCCCACCTTCTCCCCCCGTGCCCTTGGCAGGGCTCTATCGCCACCGAACCAGCCGCGCCACTCCCGACCGTCGATCACAAACTGCGGGGTATACACCTGCCGGCTATGCAAGCGCTCCAGGTGCTCATACTGCCGCCGACTGAACGCCCTGTTCCCAAAGGGATCCTGCCAGCCCAGGTAGTCCCAATAGGTCACATGGAAGGCCAGCGGAAAATAGTGCCGCCATAAGTCGGGCTCGGCGCCGAACGCATTCAACCAGGCCTCCGCCGGCGGACAGCTGCTGCAGCCCTGGGAGGTAAAAAGCTCTATGACATGGGGCCTGACATCCTGGCTGAGCTTGTCGAAGCTGTGCAACGACTGGGCCAGCGGCGCCGTGCATAAGAGGCAGAATATCAGTGGCGACAGGGGCTTCATCATGGCGTTTCTCCTTTCTATAGCATAGGAGACCCGCAATTGCCTCAGTGCTATTCAAGTACCCATGATGAGCGGATGCCGCCTCGCGCCAGAGAGTTCAGCCGAGGACGGGCAGAGCAAGCTTGTCAGCCGGCGCCGCCCAGTTCAGGCCCTAAGCCAGGGCAGACGGCGCTGCCTATGCCGCCTATTTCAAGGCGGCGATAACCGACACTTCCACCCTGTACTCGGGCTCGGCAATGGCCGCCTGCACACACGCCCTGGCCGGGGCATGCCCCTCGGCCAGCCAGGCGTCCCAGACGGCATTCATGGCATCGTAATCGGCCATGTCTTTCAGGTAAATGGTCGCCGACAGCAACCGCTCGCGGGAACTGCCCGCCTGGCACAACAGACTGTCGACTTCCTCCAGCATGCTCAGGGTCTGCGCCTCTATGTCCTGGTGCTTATCCTTGGCCACCTGACCACAGAGATACACTGTGCCATTGTGGATCACTGCACTGCTCATTCTCTTGCCTGTTCCCAGTCTCACTATATCCATGCTGTCTTCTCCAGATTTTCGAGGCTAAGCCTCTGATTTATTTTGATGAAAATATCAGGCTATGATCAAGCCTACGCCAGGGTCCATAGTAACGCTTAGCCAATGCCAGACTCAAAACGACCATTGAGGCGCAGCTCAGCCACACCCAGGCGGCGCCCATGCCGACATTGAGCAATTGATACCCCAACAGCGCCGCAACCGCGGCAATCAGGGCGAAGGGCAGCTGGCTCACGACATGCTCGTGGGGCTCACAACCACTGCTGGTGGCACTGAGCACGCTGGTATCGGAAATCGGCGAGCAGTGATCGCCAAACACAGAGCCGGCCATCACGGCGCTGAGGGCGGGGAGCAGCATTTCCGGTGCCACCGCCGCGGCGATTTCACTGCCTATGGGGATCATGATGGCGAAGGTGCCCCAGCTCGAGCCGGTGGCGAAGGCCATCAGGGCGCACAGGAGGAACATCCCCGCCAGCAACAGCTGGCTCGACAGATAGAGCTGGGCCCAGCCGGCGAGCAGGCTGGCCACCCCGAGATCCCGGATCACCGCGCCGATCATCCAGGTGAACAAGAGTATGGCGATGGCATAGAGGATGAGCCTGAAGCCAAGGGCCAGATCCCGCCACAGCAGGCTCACGCTGCGCCCTGTGCCCTTGAGCATGACCAGGGTCAGCAGGCAGGCCAGCAGACTCGCATCACGCATGGCAGCGCCTATGTCCGCCTTGGCCAGCCAGAGGCTCAAATCCCAGCCCGCCACCTGACGGGCACCCGAGCAGAGGGTCAGAACCATGGCGCCCCCCAGCAGGGTCAAGATGGGAACCCCCAGCAACCAGGGATTGGCCTTAGCCGCAGCGTCGGACTGACTCTCGGCCCGGAGACGGCACTTTTCCCAGCCAGGCATGGCCTTGGGCTTGGATATGGGTTTGGGGAAACCCATACCCGACCAGGCGGCCCAAGCGGCGATACCCAGGGTCAGGACGGCATAGAAATTGACTTGCGCCATCTGCAGGAAGGCGCTCAGCGGGGAGACGGGCAAGAAGCCGATCCCCGCCAGCAGAGCCATGACGTACGGCCCCCAGGTGGAGAAAGGCAGCAAGGCACACAGGGGCGAAGCGGTCGAATCCACCAGATAAGCCAGCTGGCGCCGACTGATACCGTATCTGTCCACCAGGGGCTGACACACGTGGCCGACGGCCAGGCAACTGAAGATGCCGTCGATGAACACCAGCCACCCCAGGAGTACTATGCCGATACGCGCCTGAGGTTCACGGCGGACCCTGAGATACAGCCATTGGCCCAGCGCCTCGACGGCGCCGCCCCGGGCCAGCAGCTGGGTCATCATGCCCAGCAATACCATGGCCGCCAACACGTTGAGGTGCCACTGCTGCCAGGCCCCGGCGGCATAAAATTGCTGACTCAGTATGTGCCACAGATAGGCAACGCCGGCGAGGGGCTGCCAGTCGGCGAGCAACAGGCTGCCACAGAGGACTCCCGCCCCTAGGGCGAGCAGGGTGCGCCTGAGCGTCAGGGCCAACAGGAAGGTCAATACCAAGGGCAGCAGCGAAACCAGACTGGCTTGCATCCGGCACTCCAAATAGGAAATAACGACAAGAATACTAACGAGTTAGCAACAAGTGCAAAAGAAAAGCCGTCGACCCGGCATTTAATGTTTATTTTTTGAGCTGTCAGTCATTAGCCCTATTCCCTAAGCGGCGCCGACTGCTAGAATCACAACCCCATCCGAAAACCATAAGGACTCCCCATGAGCCTTGAATTACTGTCCAAGCTGGAAACGAAAATCCAGGCAGCACTCGACACCATAGAGCTCTTGAAAATGGAGCTTGAAGAAGAGAAGCAAAAGAGTCATACCCTGAGTGAGCAAAACCAACAGTTGCAACAGGAACTCAGTTCCTGGAACGAGAAAGTCACAGGTCTTGTTGGCTTGCTGAACAGCGAAATCTAAACCGTTTTCGTTTGATGTGTCTGGGTTGTAAGCAGCCCATTCAATTCAAGAATGGCCTGCTTAACCTTAGGCAGGCTGCTTCTCGGTAACACAAATTTGCCGTTATCGAATTCGAGTCTCCCCAAATCCGCCACCCAGATAACCCCTTTCAAGAAAATGCGCACATGCTTCACGATGAGCTTTGGCGCGTACACGGGAAAAGTTCTCACAGTACCTCCGACATACAGCTTGTTATTCTTTGTCTCAAAGACTCAGACCCGCAGTCGGCCTCCAGAGTTTCCCCCCTGAGGTGATTTGGTGAAAATAAAATCCCCGCCAAGACTAACCAATTGATTATAAAAGCAACAAACGATACCTAAGTTTAACCGTGTCGTAAATATGTCACTTGCCAATAAATTGACACCCTGCTACATTTAAGCTGTTACTCAGGGTAAAACTGAGCCCTATGGCTCTACTGCCGTACTTCTTGCGACCAGGAGGTACGGTTTTTTTTGCCTGAAATTCAAGAGTATGCCATCGGTAAATAAAAAAGGAGCCATTCGGCTCCTTCATTTCGAGGACGGACGTCCTTACTTGGTCGTCAGGTAGAAAGCGATGTCTATCGCCTCGTCATAGGACTTGATAGCGCCGGTTTCGACCCTGTACTTGCCGTTGACTATCAATGTCGGCACCCCTGATACCTTGGCATTTTCGGCCGCACGGCGCATCTTCGCAATCTGCGCATTCACCATGAAGGAGTTGGCGGCGGCATCGAAGTCTTTGGCCGCGACACCGTTGGCGACGAACAGGGCACGGATATCCTCACGCTTGGTGAAGTGCTGCTTCTTCTCGTGGATGGCGCTGAACAGGGCGGCCTCCATGGTCTTCTCCACATTCAACTGATGGGCGACGGCGAAGGCACGCGACATCTCCGGGCCCATTTCCCGGCCGATGAAATCCACATGCGACTGATTGAAGGTGACGTTCTTCGGTATCCTGGCTTCCAGTTTAGGCAGGGCCGTCTTGGAGAAACGATAGCAGTGGGGGCAATAGAAAGAGAAGAACTCGGTGATCTCGGGTTTACTGGTGCCAGGACCGTCGTTGATCACTGTGTAATGCACACCTTCCTGATAATCGACGGCCAATGCGGCCATGGGTGCCAGTAACAGGGCGGCAGCCATCAATAGTACTTTTTTCATGGGTATTCCTTTATTCAACTGGGCAATAATAGGCTTATCGGGTTCGAGATTAACACATTACGTTTTTCGAGTGTATCTCAAGCCGAGAGTTCAATTTCAGGTTAACAAATACCTGGCTCCGACTCTGCTGCTAGTAGGGCAACAGGCTCAAGGGTGGCTCGTCCAGCGCCGCCAACTGCTCCTTGAACGCCAATATCTGCTGCTCCCAATACTTGTCCTCGGCGAACCAGGGGAAGTTGGCCGGGAAGGCAGGATCTTCCCAACGGCGGCTGATCCAGGCGTTATAGTGCACCATGCGCAGGGCCCGCAGCGGCTCGATCAGCACCAGCTGGCGGGTATCGAAATCACAGAACTCCCCGTAGGCTTCGAGCAAGATCTCCAGCTGCAGCAGGCATTGGCTGCGATCTCCGGTCAGCATCATCCACAGATCCTGAATCGCCGGCCCCATACGGGCATCGTCGAGATCCACAAACCCAGGGCCATCAGGGGTCCAGAGTATGTTGCCCGGATGCAGATCCCCGTGCAGTCTTATGCCGGGAAAATCCTGCCCTTGCCAGATGGCCGTCGCCTTGGCCAGCACCTGCTCGACCACGGTGAAGAAAGCCAGCCGCAAACTCACAGGCACATGTCCCGAGCGTTTCAACCAGTCCAGCGACGCCTGGCCGAGGATCTCCGGGGTGAGCGGCTCTCGATAGACGAAACGACCCTGAGCCGCATATTGATGAATGCGGCCGATGAAACGGCCGACGGCCTCCAGTTGGTCGAGATTATCCACCTCGAAGGCCCTGCCGCCGATGGACGGAAACAGGGTGAAACGGAAGCCCTCATGGGTATGCAGTGTCTTGCCATTCAATATGACGGGGATGGCGATAGGCACGTCCTGAGCCGCCAATGCCAAGGCGTAATCATGCTCCTCCTGGATCTGGGCATCGCTCCAGCGCTCGGGGCGATAGAACTTCACCACATAGCGCTGGCCGCGATCGCAGCGAAACTGGTAGACCCGGTTCTCATAGCTGTTCAGGGCCAACAGGCCTGTCTCAGGATAGATACCCAGGTCTTCTATGGCATCCAGGATGAGATCCGGCGTCAATGCCTGGAAATGAAAGCCTGCACCCGTGTTATTGTCCTGCATTCTGTGCCGCCTTCAGATGGGGTTTGAGCAGTTGTGCCAGATAGGCCAACACCTCGAAATCGCTATCCCGCTCGACGCTGAGCCAACAGATATCGCCATAAAATTCATAATTAAGCCACAGGGGGCATGCCTCGAAATCGAGCAGCCACTGATGCCTGTCCGCTCCCCACTGGCGCTCACGCACCTTGGCATCCAGAGCCAACGCCAGCGGCTCGGCAAACTCGCCGAAACGCTCGAAGTCAACCTCGGCCGTGATCGCCAGGCTAAGGGAGCCCCTGTCCAATTGCACCGTCTTTATGTTCATTTCCACCTCATAGGCTTAACTGCTGCAGGACATGATCAGCCCCTGACCCCATTCCGGCGGCCGTTTGGCAAAGGCTTCATGTTCCGGCTGCTCATCGAATGGTCGGCGCAGCAATTGGTGCAAGACAGTCAGAGGCCCAGTGTCCCCCGCCTCGACGGCAACAATCGCCTCCTGCGCCAGATAATTACGCAAGATATATTTGGGATTCACCCTGTTGCGCTCGGCCTGCCAGCGGGGCACATCGGCAACCTGTCCCAGGCGGGCCTGGTAACGGCCAAACCAGCTATCGAAGGCCGCCAGATGGGTAAAATCATCCCTCAGAGACGAGTGTTTGCTGCCAGGGTCCAGGCTGCCGAAGCGGCGCCAGGTATTGGTGTAATCCAGTTGATTCTGCTCCATCAACACTGTCAATTCGCCGACCAGCTGCAGATCCGTCTCATCCTGCTGCGTCTGGTTATCCGCCCCCGGCGTCAGCCCCAGCTTGGCACGCATCAGCTGCAGGTAGTGCTGCACCAACTCGCCCTGATAGCTGTTGAGCGCGGCAATCAAGTCATCGGACGGGATCAGCGGCGTCAACGCCTGGGCCAGACGCTGCAGGTTCCACAGGCCGATACCTGGTTGCTGGCCGAAGGCATAGCGCCCCTCGGGATCCGAATGGTTGCAGATGAAGTCTTCCTTGAAGGTATCCAGGAAGGCGAAGGGACCGAAATCGAAACTGTCCCCCAAGATAGACATGTTGTCCGTGTTCATCACTCCATGGGCGAAGCCCACGGCCTGCCAATGGGCGACCAGCCGGGCGGTATCGCGCACCACCTGCCGGAACCAGGCTCGATAGCCGGCGGCATCACAGCTCAGATGCGGATAATGCTGCTCCAGGGTGAAGTTCAACAACTGGGTCAGCTTGGCGGTGGCGCCGCGTTCACTGTGGCAGAAATACTCGAAATGACCGAAGCGGATATGGCTGCGGGCCAGGCGTACTGTGATGGCGGCACTCTCCTGGGTTTCACGCCACACAGGCAAGTCCGAGCCTATCACGGCCAGGGCGCGGGTGGTCGGCACCTGCAGATGATGCAGGGCTTCAGACACCAGAAACTCACGCACGGCGGAGCGCATCACGGCGCGGCCATCCCCCTGACGGGAATAGGGTGTGGGACCGGCGCCCTTGAGTGCCACATCCCAGGCGCCATCCGGGCCCATGGCTTCGCCCAGGATGATGGAACGACCGTCACCCAGCCTGGGGGAATAACCGCCAAACTGGTGGCCACTGTAGACCTGAGCATAGTAGCGGGCGCCTTCCAGCTTGGCGTTACCGGCCAAGCCCTGCAGCAAATTGTCATCGGGCTGTTGCAGCCCGATCAACTGTGCCCCATCCTGACTCCAGGCCAGCCAATGGGGATTGCTCAACCCGAGCGGCTGCACCTGGGAATAGAAACCCGGTAACTGGGTGAAAAAATCTTGCTTAAACCGCATCTTGTGTTCCATTTACTGACTGACACTCCGACATTGAAGCCGTTTCTGCTCGCTGAAAGCGCAACGTTCGCCACAGAGGTAGCTGCCGACACCGCTGTCACTCAAACGCAGCAGGCCCCTGGCCTTGCTGCGGCATTGCGCCAGATCTTCATAATAACCCGCTATCGCCTCCGGGTTAACAGCATCGGCGGGCAGCTCGGCCCGTTCTGGATAATAGAATAGGGTCCATTCGGGCGTCCGGGTGCAAGCGGAAAGGCAGGCGACAGCGACCCACAGCAAGAAAACCCTATACCACCAACCAACTCGTCTCATGCCGCCCCGCCCTGTTCGAACCATGAAAAATAAAAAAAGCGAACCTAAGTTCGCTTCTTGCAAATCCAGTCACTTCAGATTCTACACTGCCGGCGCCCGTGAGTTTACCGCTTTTATTGCGCCGCCTTGAGTTTTGCCTTCTCAATCCTGGCTATGCGTCCCTCGAAACCTGTCACAGTACCGTCACTCAAGCCATGCTGCAATGCCTGTTGGCATAGCTCTATGGCGGTATCGAAACGACCGCTGTCGTTGAGCAGGGTAGCCAACTGCATGAATCCCTGTCCCTTCTGTTCGACTCCAGGCATCTGCTTTTGCAACTCGGTGAAGACTTGCACATAGTCTGTCGCCAGGTTGGCACCAAAATTCAGATAGTCGGCTTGTTTACGCTGCTTATAGCACTCACCCAGGACGCCGAGCAGCGCCTGATGCTTGAGTTGCACGCTCGTCGCCGCCTCATAGTCGCTCATGGCCTGGGTCAGCTGGGGATTGGCCCAGCTCAGATCGACGCCGGCCGCCGCTGCCGGCTCGGCCTTCACTTCGGGTGCAGGTTCGGCGTCAGGGGCCGGCTCGGGTTCAGGCATTGGCTCGGGTGCAGCTTCGACCGCTGCCGCAGGTTCGGGGGCTGCCGCGGCTGCAACTTCCGTTTCTGTTTCCGTTTCCGGCTCGGGTGCCGGCTCCGCGCTGATTTCTGCCACAGCTGCTGTTGTGCTTGTCTGGGGTGCGGCCTGCTCAACCTCTGGCTGTGCTTCACCGCTCTCTGGCCGGGCGAGCGACTCGACCGGTTCTGCCGCTGTTTTCCGGGCCTCCGGCTTAATGTTACGCTGCTGCTCTTCTCTCGCCAGACGCTGAGTACGGCGGTACAGATACACACCGATAACAACGAGCAAAAAAATAATTATAATTTTCATCGTATTCACCATTGAATGGCCCTATGGACCAAGTATATTCGTAACCTCATTTCCAAACCTGTGGCGACAGGAAACACCACACTCACACGAGCCAATAACGAGCAAAGATTAAGCGCTATTAATAGAGCATACTCTCAGTGTAAATCAAGTGTTTATACATTATTTTCCGCTTGAGTACCAAATACATCCCCAAAGCACTATTTTTGCAAACCCAGGGACTAATTCCTTGGAATGCCTGGCTGGTCAGGCTGCCCGGCTTCAAAATCCGCTGCCGTGGCATCCTTGCTATCGCCAGGACCGCCAGTGAGGCTGCCGCCGCAGAAGTCGCGCCTTAGTCCTGGCATATACTCGGGATTTACCCTGTTTGAGGGATGGATGCCCCAACCGGGTGCCTGACATGGACACAAACAACTGAACCTCTGCTGACGAACACGGCCTCGGATAAACAAAATTAATTTGCAGCCGGTATTATCCCTGCTATAACAAAGACGCGAGGTATAGATGAACGAATTCAGCGACTTTTTCCTGCAGGCTTACTGGTGGCTTTCCCTGCTAGGGGGACTGCATTGCCTGCTGCTGGCATTCTATATTCGGCATATCTATCGCCGCGCCTTCGACAGCCGCCATCTGCTGGCCAACATCTTCAACTTGATCGCCCTGTATTTCTTCACCGGCATGCTGACCCGGGAAAACAGTCCCATTCCCCTGCACCTCTTGATGACCCTGTTCATTCCCGTGTATTTCCTGCTGATGCCCTCCCTCTATCTCTACTGCAGGCGTTTATTGGGATTGAACAAACAGGCATCGGGATTATCCTGGCACTTCTTGCCCGCCCTGGTCGCCATGTTGTCGGTCACGGTCGCCCTGCTGACCCATATCGACCTCACAAGCAAAGCGGCGTTCATCAGCATCTCCAGCCTGGGAAACCTGGGGCATTTCAATGTGCTTGGCGCCGTGCTCGTTGGACTCTTGACCCTGCAGACAGGGCTCTATGCCCTCGCCATCATCTTCATGTTGGTCGACTATAAATCCAGTCAAGCCAGACGTCATAAGGATGAGTTCAAGGAGATCAAGTTTCGCTGGTTGCTGGTGCTGACCCTGGGCGTATTGGTGAACTGGCTGATCCGTGCCCTGTTGGTGATCTTGCCCTTCTATTTCGGCGATCAGCTCTCGACCCTGTCCCTGGCGGTGACCCGCCTGAGCATGCTGCTGACGGTCTATATCCTGGTGCTCTATGGCCTGAAGCAGATCACTCAGGTGGCCTATCTCAGGGGGCTGATGAGCGCCAGCAAAGAGGGTCACTCCAAGGAGCTGGCACAGGTGCTGAGCCGGGAGGAATTCAACTACCTGCAGACTGTGTTGGAAGAGGCAGACACAGACAATGGCGCCGCTCCCGAGGATAAGGAATAACGCGCCGGGCCAAGCCCATCCCTGCGACTTAGCTGAACTCGGGCTGACCCCGGCTCATTTAGGGCTGTCTTTTCGGCTGCCCGGGGGTAAGCTTATTCAGGTCAACCCACGTTTTTTGGAGACTCATATGAAAAGTTTTTACTCAAGTGTCGTCATCGGCTGCAGCCTGCTTATCGGCATGCTGCTTGCGCCCATGGCGAGCGCGGCTGACAGTTACACTGAAGCTCTGCAGCGTTTTCAGCAAGCCCAGGAAACCCAAAGGTTTTTCAACAACGCCTACGGTTACGCCCTTTTCCCCACGGTTGGCAAAGGCGGCATCGGCATAGGCGCCGCCTATGGCAAGGGGCGGGTATTTCAGGGGGGCGTTTATCGGGGAGACTCGAGCCTGACCCAGCTATCCATAGGCTTCCAGCTCGGCGGCCAGGCCTACAGCGAACTCATCTTCTTCAAGGATGCCAAGGCCTATAACGACTTCACCGGCGGCAGTTTCGAGTTTGGTGCCCAAGCCTCCGCTGTCGCCATCAATCTCGGTGCCAACGCCCAGGCAGGCACTACGGGTAACTCGGCCGGCGCCGGACAGGCGGGCGCCGACAATGATGCCGCCAAGGCCTCCTATATCAATGGCATGGCGGTCTTTACCATGGCCAAGGGCGGGCTGATGTTCGAAGCCGCCCTGGCGGGACAATCCTTCACCTTCGAGGCCAAATAAACCGGTCCCATCCTGTCCATGACAGCAATCGACGAGAGGCCAATGGGGGCGGTCCAACTGCGATCGCCCCTTTCATTCCCGGCTCAGCCCACCGACACTCCCTGAACCCTGGCAAGCCGCGCGGTCAGCCGCTCGACCAAGAGGCGAAGCACCAGGGGGAGCTGCTGCCGATAGCCATGCAAGGCATAGACTCGGCGCGATGGTCCGGCATGGTCGGGCAACACGCGCTGCAGCCGCCCTTCGGCCAGCGCCGCGGCGACAAACACACTTGAAACCAAGGCAATGCCGGCGCCACAGAGGGCGCTATTCACCGCCCCCAGGGAAGTGTTGACCCTCAGCGATCGGCTGGAGGAGAAGCTCAGCGACTCTCCCCTGGCCGAACTCAGGTGACAATCCTGCTGCCAGGGAGTCACGATCAAGGGCAAGGAGCCTAGGGCGGCTGCCGCAACAGGACCATGACGCGCCAGGAAAGCCGGTGAAGCCACCAGAATGTTGTCGAGCGTCCCCACGGGGATCGCCTGATAACCGCTGTCTTTCTGGGGCCCGACCGAAATGGCCAGATCCAGCTTATGCTCGAGCAGATCCAAGCGTTCATCGCTGAAGAGTAGCTCGGGGGCGAGCTGCGGATACTCGGCCACCAGCTCGGCCACCAGCGGTGTGATCAGACCTGCCTCGAAAGCGTGGGGAGCCGTGATGGCGAGGCGTCCCCTGGGCACAGCGTTCAGCGCCCGGCTCTCCTCGAGCGTCAGCCCCAGCAATTCCAGCAACTGGGCACTGCGTTTGGCCAGCTGCTGGCCGGCAAAGGTCAGATTAAGCTGCCTGGTGCTGCGATTGAGTAAGCGCACCCCCAACTCGGCTTCCAACTGAGTGATGTACTGACTCACAGCGGACTTGGTATGCCCGAGCGCCTCGGCCGCCTTGGTAAATGAACCCAACTTGACCACCTCATCGAACACCAGCATCTGGTAGGGCAAACGCTTAAGTTCATTTTTTATGAACATTCATTTCATCATTTGGCTAATTATCATGGATTAATTAAACAATAAACTGAGTTCCACTACAACAAAGGAGCTAATATGACCCAAGCCATCAGAGAGCAGGTAATGAACGCCAGTCGCCAGTGGATCCAGGACTTCAACCAGGGCAATACCCAGGCCTGTATCGCACGCTATTTACCCCAGGCACAGTTGCAGGTCTCGCCCTTCGGGCGCTTCGCCGGGATAGAGGCTATCGCCGGCTTCTGGCAAGACTTCGCCGGCCACAGGCCAGGAGACTTGATCTACCGCAACGTCGACATCAAGGTGCTGGATGATAGCCAGGCAATATTGTCGGCCAACTGGCGCATGAACATCGCCAGCGGCTTCATCACCAAGGAGCTATGGATCAAGGCCGCAGATGGTCAGTGGTACCTGGCGGAGGATGATTTCAGCGTCCTGGCCCAGCATGCACAACCCCTGACACAACGCACCGCCCTGGTGATAGTCGACATGCAAAATGACTATTTCGACGGCGGGCGCTTCCCGCTGGCGGACACAGAGGCGGCAGCGGCCAAGACACTGATCCTGCTGGAACAATTTCGTCGCCAGGGAAAGCCCGTCATACATGTGCAGCACATCTTCGAGGATCCCGAAGCCGGCTTCTTCGCCCCGGGAACCCAGGGCAGCGAGATCTATCCGGCACTCGCGCCACAGGAAGATGAAACCTTAGTGGTGAAACACAGGGTCGACAGCTTCACCCATACCCAACTGGAGCAGGTGCTGGTCACCCTGGGGATAGATGAGCTGGTGGTAACCGGGGCCATGGCCCACGTCTGCATCCAGAGCATGACCCGCAGCGCCATAGAGAAAGGCTATGGAGTGACTGTCATTGCCGATGCCATCGCCGCTCCGACATTGAGCCTGGGCGGTGTCTCCTTGACGGCGCCGCAGGTTATCGCCGCCAACCTGTGCTCCCTCGCCTTCGGCATGGCCGAGCTGAAAACCGCCAACGAATGGCTGCAGGCGCACGCCTAGCCCGGCCGAACTCTGTGCCTGCTGCATAAAAAAATGGCTGCCATCGGCAGCCATTTTTTTAGTTTTCCGGGCTAAACGCCTTCTTTACCAGTCTTATCTGGACTTATCTGGACTTGTTTGGGCTTGGCTTGCCGGCCCTGGGCTTATTGCCGTTGGGCTGGCCTCCCTGCGACTTGGCTGCCTGCTGCTGTTTCGCAAGGGCGCTGCCGAACGGCGCCTTGGCGCCTGGCCTGGCCGGCTTCTTGTTAACATCCGACTTTTTGTTAACATCCTGCTTCTTGTTGACATCCTGCTTGGCTGTGATGCCGGCACCTTTCTTGCCTTGGCCCTGGCGATCGGCGAACTGATCGGCGCTGAAACGGGTGAAGGCCTTCTGGCCTTTGCCGGCCGCGGCGCCCTTTTGCCACTTCTCGTTGCGAGACTCGGCCGGCACCAACTGCCCTGGACCATTGCCTATCAGATCTTCCCGGCCCATGGCGCTCAAGCCTTCGCGGATCAGCGGCCAGCCTGCCGGGTCGTGATAACGCAGCAAGGCCTTATGCAACCGGCGCTGACGGCCCTTCTTCGGCACGCTCACCTGCTCGCTGTCATGCTTGACATTCTTCAACGAATTCAGCTCAGTATGGTAAATGGTGGTCGCATTCGCCATGGGTGAAGGATAGAAGTTCTGCACCTGATCCAGCCTGAATTTCTGCCCCTTGAGCCAGAGCGCCAGGTTCACCATGTCCTCATCCGTGGTACCCGGATGGGCCGAGATGAAGTAAGGGATCAGGAACTGTTCCTTGCCCGCTTCCTTGGAATACTTATCGAACAGTTCCTTGAACTTGTCGTAGGTGCCCATGCCCGGCTTCATCATCTTGCTGAGCGGCCCTTCTTCGGTATGCTCGGGGGCGATCTTCAAATAGCCGCCCACATGGTGCTGCACCAGCTCCTTGACATACCGCGGGTCTTCGATGGCCAGATCGTAGCGCACCCCGGAGGCGATCAGGATTTTCTTGATCCCAGGTACATCCCTGGCGGCACGGTACAAGTCTATGGTGTGCTGATGATCTGTGTCCAGGTGGCCGCAGATGGAGGGGAACACACAGGAGAGGCGACGACAGGTCTTCTCGGCCTTTTCGCTCTTGCAACCCAGCCGGTACATGTTGGCGGTCGGGCCGCCGAGATCCGAGATAACCCCGGTAAAGCCAGGTACCTTATCTTGAATATCCTTGATTTCCTTGACTATGGATTCCTGTGAACGACTCTGGATGATGCGGCCCTCATGCTCGGTAATGGAGCAGAAGGAACAGCCACCGAAGCAACCGCGCATTATGTTGATCGAGGTCTTGATCATGTCATAGGCAGGGATCTTGGCCTTGCCATACACAGGATGGGGCACCCGCTGATAGGGCAAGTCGAAGACGGCGTCCATCTCATCTGTATTGAGCGGCCAGGCCGGCGGATTGACCCATACGGCCCTGTCGCCATGGGGCTGAAACAGGGCGCGGGCACAACCCGGATTCTGCTCCTGATGCAGGATACGCGAGGCGTGGGCATAGAGGAATTTGTCTTCCGCGACCTTCTCAAACGCCGGCAACAGCACATAGGTTTTTTCCCATGGCTTGGGCCTGGGCGGCTGCACGCTGATGGCCTTGGGGGCCTCGTTATCGAAAATCTTCACCTCCGAGGGACCCGAAAGATTCTGACAGCCCACATCGTCGCCGCCATAGGGATTGGGCAGGGGCTCTATCTTATGCAGCTGATCCAGCTTGCGTGAATCCATGCCGCGCCATTCGGCCAGCGGCTGCTTACGGATCACCGCTGTACCGCGGACATCGTGGAGTTCGGTCACGGCTTCACCCGCCGCCAGGCGTCGTGCCACTTCGGCCAGCGGCCGCTCGGCATTGCCATAGATGAGCAAGTCGGCCTTGGCATCGAAGATCACGCTGCGGCGCACCTTGTCCGACCAATAGTCATAGTGGGCGATGCGGCGCAGGCTGGCTTCTATGCCGCCGATCACCACGGGAACCTCCTTGAAGGCTTCCTTACAACGCTGGGTATAGACGGTCACGGCACGATCCGGGCGCTTGCCGCCCACGTTGTCCGGCGTGTAGGCATCGTCCGAACGCAGGCGTCTGTCGGCTGTATAGCGGTTGATCATCGAGTCCATGTTGCCTGCGGTCACGCCGAAGAAGAGGTTCGGCCGCCCCAACTGCATGAAGGCCTCTTTGCTCGACCAATCCGGCTGGGCAATGATGCCGACCCTATAACCTTGGGCCTCGAGCATGCGACCTATCACCGCCATGCCGAAGCTGGGGTGGTCCACATACGCATCACCCGTGACTATGATGATGTCACAGCTATCCCAGCCCAGCTTATCCATTTCCTTGCGGGACATGGGCAAGAAGGGGGCTGTGCCGTAGCATTCGGCCCAAAATTTAGGATAACTGAAAAGTGTCGATTCAACTTGCATGCATTCAACCCGAGAGTCTGAGATCACCTGGAGACGACAGGCTAACCCGGCATCCATTTAAAGGACGCGGAGTATAGCAGGCTCCAGATCATAAGTGTGACTAAAAAAGCAACAATTGCCGGCTTTTTTGCCCAGACGCCCCGGGTGCCAAGGACGTTCCAGATCCCATGGGCGCCCAGGCTAGTCATAGAAAACGGCGGCAAGCTATGCCAGTGTCGCCATGGAGATGACCAGGTTAATCACCACCAGGGTCAGGATCACAGTCCAGGTCAGCAAGACTCCCCAGAAGCGGCCGAAGTGATAGCCGCCGCGGCCCAGATTCAGGCCGATAACATGCAGCAGACGGGCGACCAACCAGAGGGAGCCCAAGGCATGCAGGTAGGGCTGCGACAGGCCATTGGCCTCCGCCAACATCAACAGCAGCAGCGCCATGGGGGCATTTTCGAGCAGATTACCGTGCACCCGAATCGCCAACTCCAGCGCGGCGTTATCCGCACTCCCCAAGCCTATCTTGAACTTACGTCTGAGTCTGACCACCCTGTAAGCCAACACTAGGAACAACAAACCGGTTAAGCCGGCGTACAAACCCGATACCATCAACGACATCTCTACTCCCTGTCAGCAGCTAAAAGACCAATATATCCCGCCATAGACAAAATAAGGCATTTTATTTTACTTAAGCCTAAAAGCCGTTAACCTTTGACGGCAAGATAGGTTAATATGCGCGCGAATTCCCACTTCCATACAGTGAACCGCCCAAGTGGACAACCAAGAGTTTTTAGAAAAACGCCGATTTATCATAAAGCTAGGCAAGGCGTTGCACAAGTTTGGCACCCCGGCCTACCGCCTGGAGGCGCATCTGCAGACAGTGTCCGCGACCTTGGGCATGGCCGGCTATTTTCTGATCTCGCCGACGGCCATGACCTTCGTGTTGCAACATGACACAGATCAGGAGTACAACCATGTCGCCCGCGTCAAACCCGGGGAGCTGGATCTGGGTTCGCTGGCCCGTACCGACGAACTGGTCGATGAACTGACCTCGGGCAAACGCACCCTGGCCGAAGCACTGGAACGCCTGGAAGAAATTGCCAACAAACCCAATCCCTATGGTTCGCTGCTGACCTGGCTGTCATTCGGCAGTTCGGCGGGGGCCTTCGCCATGCTGATGGGAACCAGCTGGAACGACGTCTTCTGGTCCGCCCTGCTGGGGCTCCTGGTCTATGGTCTGGTGTACCGGGCCGAGCATTCCAAACGCATGGCCGAAACGCTCGAACCGCTGGCGGCGATCGTCTGCGCCATCTGTGCCTGCGCCATTGCCACCTTCGACCCTTATATCAACCTGCCCGTGGTAATCCTCTCGGGCATCATCATCTTTATTCCCGGCCTGGCCTTGACCCTGGGGCTGGCCGAACTGGCGGCAAGAGACTTGATCTCTGGTACGGCGCGCATCATGGACGCCGTCATGTTGCTGTTTAAACTCTATTTCGGCGCCGTGCTCGGCATGGCGATCGGCAAGGCCTTGTTCGGCGAGACGCTGCATCTGGATCCCGCAGCTTTGCCGCGCTGGGCCATCTGGTCGGCCGTGCCCATATTATCCATGGCCCTGGTGATCATCTTCAAGGCCAGGTTGAAGGATTCTCCCTGGGGCGTGCTGGCCGGAATAGTCGCCTTCTTCTCCGCCATGCTCGGCGGTATCTATTTGGGTGAGTCTATCGGGATCTTCTTCGGTGCATTGACCGTCGGCATCTATTCCAACCTGTTCGCCCGCTGGATGAAGGCACCAGCCTCCATCGCCCTGCTGCAGGGCATAGTGATACTTGTGCCCGGCAGCAAGACTTACATAGGCCTCAACGCGCTGATCTCGGGGGAAACCATGCTGAATCAGGCACACATAGGCTCGCAGATCTTCCTTATCTTCATGTCGCTCATCGCCGGCTTAATCTTCGCCAATGTGGCAGTCCCCCCACGCAGAACGCTCTAAGCCACTGGTTTAGTTGTTTAACCGGCGCATGGAGCGCGCCTGCCCCCTGGATGTTGTGGACTTATTTACTGACCCAGCTTGACTATTGCGTCATTCCTATGTGTTATTAAATTGTCATCTTCGGGCGTGAATCCACTCCCGAGGTTCAATGGATTTGGGGGTAGCCGGATGCAGAAAACCGAGTGCTGTGTTTGCCCGTTACTTCTCTGTGTGCTGATACAGGGGAATGCGGTTGCACAGCCGGAGCCGCCCCAAAGCGCAATTTCAACCCAAACCTCAACCCAAACCTCAACTTCAACTTCAACTTCAACTTCAACTTCAACTTCAACTTCAACTTCAACTTCAACCTCAAAAGTCGCCGGCAAAATAGTCGTAGTCAATCACGCTATTTTCGATGAGTCCCTGCCCGATGCCTTCTTCATTCACAGATGGGCCAATTATCTGCATATCAATACCCGCGACTTCGTGGTGCTCAACAAGCTGCCTTTCAAGGAAGGCGAACGAATCACTCAGAAAGATCTCGATGAGGTCCAACGTCTGCTGCGGGCCGAGCCTTACTTCAGGGATGCCAGACTCAGTTTTACCCCAAAAGATCCAACGGTTGCAGGCCTACCGACGGAACAGGCGGTGTTGATCGAAACCTGGGATAACTGGTCACTCCTGCCCACGATAAACTTCAGCAGCAACGGGGGTGAGAGTAAATACTCTGTGGGGATGAAAGAAGACAACCTGCTCGGGCTGGGGGTGCGTACCCTGGTCAAGTATCAGTCCGATGCCGAGCGCAGCGGCTATCAATTTGCCTTCGAAGCCCCGCTCAATGTCATTCCATACTCGACCCTGAGTGCCGATTTTCATGACAACAGCGATGGTCAGGCAACCCATGTGCGTTTCCTCAAGCCGTTCCACACCCTGGACAGCCGGGATCTGTATGGGGTCGAGTTTCTGGATGGGCGCCGCATAGACACCCTGAAACAAAACGGCAAAGACATCAATGAATTCGAACATGCCATCGATTATCTGAATCTGAGCTACGGCCGACTGCTCAGCAAAGAAAATGCCCATCTGTCACGCTTCATCCTGGGTGCAACCCGGGACAAGCATGAATTTGACAACATTGCCGACTATCCCGACTCGCCACTGCCCAGGGACCGGGATTTTCTCTACCCTTGGTTGGCCTATGAATACCTGAACGATGATTTCAGGGTGTTGAATAATGTGCATCTCATCAGCACCAATGAGGATTTCAACCTGGGCTGGCACCACTATGTCCAGCTGGGACTGGAACTCCAGGACACCAAAGACGGCCTGCCCGGCCTCCACCTCGACTGGCGCACCCAGAGAGGCTACCAGGATAAGCAAGAATTACTGTTGCTGGAATTTCTCGGCTCCGCCTTGTTCAACACCCGGCAGAAAGATTTCTACAACCTCAGTGTCCAGGCCGAGTATTTTTACCATATCGGCCCCAAGTGGACGGCTTACTCCAAGGCGAGGCTGAGCAGCTCCAGGCATAATTTTCTGGACAATACCTTCGCCCTCGGCGATGAAACCGGCGTCCGGGGCTATCCCAACGACTATCAGCACGGCGACAACCAATGGTTGTTCACCCAGGAATTACGTTACTACCCCAACATCAACCTGTACCAGTTCGCCGAACTGGGTTGGGCCGCCTTCATAGATGTAGGCCAGGCCCTCGGCGGTCCGGATGACAACAACGAGACCTCGGGCCCCATAGGCAGCCTGGGCATAGGTGCCCGCCTCTATTCCTCCCACTCCAGCTATGGCAATGTCGCCCACATAGACTTGACCTTCCCCTTCACCCAGGGCGACGAAGTCAACGGCTGGGGCTGGCGGGTATTGGTGCGCACCCGCTTCTGACAGAACTTGCGGCCCTGTTGGGGTAGGGGATCCACTGCTATTTCAGTGAAAAATAGATGTCCGTTATCAATTCATGCTCCGCGACTTCGGGGAAGAAATTGATGTAGTGGAAGTAAAGCGGAAAATCACGCAGCTCCTCACCACTCTGGGGTAGCCACTCGCGGTAGAACTGGTAAATCTTGTCATCCATCTGCTCGTGTGGACCATGATGACGAATCACGGCGCAGCGCCCCCCGGGGATCTCCTTAGTGACCACCCGATACTCGTTGTCGGCGACATCTTGACTGACCGAACCGCAGATATCGAAGCGGAAAGCCTCGGGAGCCACGTTATTGGGATCGTTGTAGGGAATACCAAAGGTCTGGCTGCTGGTGACTGGCGACTCCTTACTCTGCTTGCGCCAGGCAATAAATTGCTGAATCGATTGGTTCAGGGATGTTGGGCAGCCTTGGTGTTCGAGGGCTGCGATTTTAATGGCATCGCGTTGGGTTAATGTTATCTTCACTTTATCTCTCCTTGTCAGTTTGACCTTGGCATATTGTTGGCTCCAGTGCGCCCATTCAGGGGTTAACCTGAATTGAGATGGTGTCTGGGCAAATACATTCTTGAAGGCTCTGGAAAACGATTCGCTATTCTCGAAACCTGCATCGAAAGCTATGTCGGTGACCCTGAGTTCCGGATGAAAAACCAAGCGGTATGAAGCACGCTTGAGTCGCATCATTGAAATGTACTTGCCCACATTTATGCCGGTAAACACCTGAAATTGACGATGGAAATGATACTTAGAGCAGTGCGCAACCTCACTGAGCCGCTCCAGTGTCAGAGGTTTATCCAGATGTTGCCCTATGTAATCGCATACGGCTTCGATTCTGGCGCAGTAAACTGGGTTTGCCTGTTTATTCATATCCATCTCTTCTCAAGTGCCAAGTCATTCTGCAACCGGAAGACAATCACTACCTGACAGATATTGCTCAATCCTGGCCGACAGTACAAACCTAATTAACGGCCCGCAAGATTCGGCTGGCCGCTATCGGCCGGTCTGCATGAAAACCTGCGTGTAATGCCCGGGCGCTCATGCAGACTTTTTTATGACACTGAAGCCGGCAGCGTTTTGCCGCCTTGCGCGGCGGCACTGCGGATCAGGCATAGACTGCGGCTTGTGAACGGGGGAAAGGGAAATCTCACTGGCGTTAGACGGGGGGATGGTTGGCTCCGGATGTCGAAATAGGCATCCCCGGGTGCGCTGTGACGCTGTGACGCTGTGACGCTGTGGCGCCAAAGCATCCATACATACGCAAACACACGCAAAACATGCACAAAAGCCCACCCGGGTGTGCTCATCGGCATTCAAGCCACTGCAGAACTGCGCGGCTCTTAGCGCCATTTCCCGCAAGAGGAGCTAGGCATGCCTCCTCTCTTTTCTAAGACTGCAGGCTAGCCACTTTGCTTTCACTCATAGCGCCGCCAACAGGTTATCGCTCGCCAGCAACTCAAGCTTCTGCAGCTTAATCTGCTGCATCATGGGCTCGATAGCGGCTTCGGCATCCTTATACCAAGGTTTGGTATTGTCGGACATGTTGGTACTGAGGGTAAATTCGGCCATCAGATAATAGTTATTATCAAGCACGCAAGCATACCTATATTTTTTATTACTTTTTCTAGTTCTCATTTCAATATAACGCACCCATTCACGACCATTGAAATTAAACACTTTACGCTCACTAATAATTGGGAAACCAGTACTCATCATGTTTAAATTGATTTGCTCTTGTTTTTCCTCTTCGGTGAAGGGCGTCGCCCGTCTGGCAGAGTGTTCTTCTACTCTATTTCTAATTTTAGTATTCCAACCCGCGCCAGTTTCTTCATTGGGCTCGGCATTATAGTAATCGTTATACTGATCCAACAATGCCTGCCCCAGTTCAGCGGCATTTTTTACTTGAGACCTAGATGGCTCCCATTTACCTAGTTCCAGATTTAAGCGTAAATCCCCTTGTTCACCGCGAAAAGGCGTTGATACCAGAGGCCAGAAATACCAGTATGCCTCATGAATAGGTATGTATTTTTGGTGCCATAACTGGGAACAATTATTCTCAAACCAATCCGCCTGCTCCAATGGGTAGTTGACTATCTTGGCCCTGGGGGGCTTAGGCGGATTACACACGGGCAACTGAAATGACAGCTTGAACCGCTCACCCAAGTAGTAGCTTTCAGTATACGTCTGATTAAAATCTGGACCACCGCGATAGCGGCGCAATAATTTACGTAATAGTGCCATATAGCCGCCTTATTGGGTGAATATTGATCCTTGACTCATAAGTTACCATCTAAGTGTGTTTTTCCATGTATTTCAAGACATCATTGGCACGCCTGTGATTTCCTGCAAAGCGTAACTGAGCATGATAGGACTCCAGGCCCAAAAATGGCAGCGTATGAGGGCTGGTCGTCTCGGTACCCAAGAAGGTTAGGCCCATAAACTTCAGACTGCGGACCAGACTGCTGGGCGAAAGGTCATTGGTCCCCGCCAGATTCGGCACTATATCGAAGGGATTACTGCGTTCATTGACGACAGTCATGCCCAGCGCTGTTGCGGCTTGCTTTAACCTGGGCAGCCAGGCCCCAGGAGAATGCACAACGACTCGATGGCAAGTTAAGGCACTGGTATAGCTTTTACGGTATTCCTCCAGGGCGGCGCTGAAAATGATCGCCCCCTGGCTATGCACAACCCACTTGGTTTGTTGGCCTTTCTGTTGCGTCTGCTGCAAAATAGCCGCTAGATGTTGGGCATTCTGTGACTTAGTGCCTTGACGCTTATCGAATACACATTCGACCACATCGTAGAACATGCGATCCGTGGGATTGTGAAACAAGGTATAGGTTTTAAAATCATCCTCAGGGTAGGCTACATCTAAATGTGCCCCCATCAACCAAGTCGCCTTATCGAGTTCATTTTGCATGCCATTGACAGCCGCATGTATTGTACCGACTTGACTGACGGCTTCCTCTAACAGCCAAGATGATTGAGTGTTTTGCAGATCATTTCCATTCCACGCACCATTGAAATTTTTCGCACCAGGAATCCTATTTATCTTATAAAGCATATTCCTTTCGAGGCTATGTCTCGTCTTGGCCCCCGTAACATCTGTATCGAAATAAATGTCGTGGATGACGACTCGGCCATCAGCGGCAATTTTATAGTCAATCAAATAATGATAGGACTGGAATTGCTCCTTACTGCGCCACAGGCGTTTAAAGGGGAGCTTGCTGTGTTTAATTGAACTGCAACTGCCGGGATTGTTGCAGACATGGGCGATCTCTTTCACTACCTTGCGCTGATCGAAGTGATTGAGATTTGCCAGCATGGCCAAAGCTTGCTGGGTAATGAAAATGCGGGCGCTTTTTAAACTGATGGGGTCGCAAGCTATGCCATATGCCTGCGCGGTTTCGGCGTCTAAGCCAGTGTAATCGAATGCGGTTGTTTTCCCTGAATGCTTCCAAGCCATAGTAATTTACTCCATGTAATTCATTAAGTGCGACATATTAATGAATAATTTCCGGTAAATCCAACGTTAATGCCTATTAACAAGCCAGAGCACCACAGCAGAACACAAGGTCGTTATGTTAACAATGACACTCTCGACTGAGCGCAGGGCGGTTCACCGGATAGAGTGTTGTAGCCAAGTGAATTTGTAATCCATCTTCTGCCGTGGGCCTGCGTACTGCTCTTATATCAGGAGCATCAGTGACACGCCGGCTCTTGATCTCAAAAGAGTCATCCTTGTAGGCTCGACGGCGACATCTGCTGACCAAGGAGGGGCGAATGTCGCGATGGCAGGGATGCCATGGAGCGACCATGTCGCCAACGGTCACTGGCGCAACAGTGCCTGTTTGGTGCCCTCATTGGCATCAGAGCCACTATAAAATTTGCGACTCTTCGACCAATTTATCGCAAGAAGTGTTATGAATGTCCCCTCTCCTCTCCTGAGCGCTAGTGTTTTGCTAATGCTTTGATAATGGGAGATACCACACTTTGGCCGGAACAGTGAGCTGTAATTACTCCAAAAATTTTACGAAAAAGTTTAAATAACAATCACGGCAATCTATTATAAGACAGCAAGAGAATGCGCTTTGGCGCTAGTTATCAAGTAAGGCCTGACATTAAATATAAAGTTCCACACCAATCTGGCTTTTTCGAGAATACAGCATGGAAATAGTACCAATAATTAATAACAAAAATCCTATTGTGAAAAGTGGGTTATCAAACAACGCAGATGGATTTAAACAAAGAAACAACACTGACTTCATTAAACCCGAGGTGGCTATATATGCCCTGTTTCTTCCCTGTTTTCGACGATCACATCTGCGCCTGTGCGGTTGAATTGGAGTACCCAGTAATTTCTGGCAAAAAAACACATTGGCATTCAACCTTGGCCAACCAGCGAGGATAGTTTGAGATAAACAAAAGTGTTAAGAGTTTTGGATGTCCCGCCTTTCGTCGGGTCTTGGATTACGACAAAGTACTTGGAAAAATCTAGATGTGCATGATGAGCCCTCTCAAAAAAGACATAAGTTCACAGCCTGAAGCTTTGGTTAAATCCAGTCATTTCTGGTTAAGAAATATTCAAGCCCTAGCCCGGAACAGAGGTGCCGTTGAGATGCACACTACAATTCAATAGAATTACTTAATATTGATATGTTGTGTAGTTGTTACGTGCATGATAAGCTACAGTTTCAATATATCTTAAAATGGAGTTTAATTTATCGTGAATAAATTATTATTTTCGTTGGTGCTATTTGGTAGTTTATGTACTAATGCACAAGCAATATCTTGCACATGTTCTTCAGGTTCTATGACTGTTACAGTGGGCTCTAACGGTTCAATATCGATGCATTGCTCTGGTGGGCAAGTGGAATGTTCTATACAAGTTGAATAGTATATTTTAACTCGGAAATTTAAAGTGAGTCAATTTACTCGCTTTCAATAAAAGGACTTACCATGAAAAAAATATCAATCGCCATACTCATAGCAGTAACTACATATATTTACTTCAGTCTTGCTGATAATGCTTCTGACTCAATTGAAACAACCCACCACCGACCGACGGCAGAAACAAAACTTACAAAAGATAAGGAGCCTGAAGAAGGAAATATTACATTATCAGTAATGGAGAAGATTATTAAAAAAGATGAGGAAAAAATAAAAAACCCAGATATTTTCCCTGAAAATAAAAAATATGGAGAACTAAACGAAAAGGATTTTGTTGATGCAAATTCATTCACTAATGTCTTTGTTCTTGAAAACGATATAGTTTCAAAAGACGCATTGAAAAGATTTTTTACTATTGAAAATGTTCACGAGTTAATTTATAAAGTAAAATCCATTCCTCCAACTGAATTATCGGAGACACGAGAATATCAATTAACCCAAATGCTGAAAGTATTTAAAGACACTCATTATTATGCAGAATCTTATGCCTGTGCAGGGAAAATTTGTGCAATGTCATTTAATTATGATGAATTAAATAAAGAAGAGCTGGCAGAGTTTTCACACTTTTCGGAAAATTACACCTTCACTAATGCAACAGTAAATGAATTTGGGGAAAAACAACTTAAAGCTGTGTATATTGCTACCGACGACCCAAGCCAGTTAACTGTGAGGTAGCTTATTAAGTTGTGGATCCGTGTATCTTTGATAAGATTCCCATAGAAGAATCATTCAATTTTATAAAATATTGATATTGGGTAAAACTGTTAACTTTTATATATCTAGGTAAGGGGATTGCTGTTAGCTAAAGGATGTTCAATATGCTATATCAGCCTGTCATAACTCGGTGTGAAGTGGCTCGACAGTTACGACAGGGCGGATCATTATGGCCATCCATTATAAAACAGCAAGATAATACGCTTCAGCGCTGGTTCCGGTAAGGCCTGATGCTGAATATAAAGCCCCGCACTAAACTGGCTTCCTCGAGGACGCAGCATGGCACCACTCCAACATCAACAACTTAGTTCAGCCCAGCAGAGACTGCCACATCAAGCTATTTATACCGGATGCTCCGTCGCTTATGTCCTGTTTCTTACGAATGACACTCTCGGCTGAGCCTAGTGCTACTCTCGGGCCGAGTGTTGCGGCCAAGTGAATTTGCAATCCATCTTCTGCCGTGGGCCTGCGTACTGCTCTTATATCAGAAGCATCAGTGACACGCCGGCTCTTGATCTCAAAAGAGTCATCCTTGTAGGCTCGACGGCGACAAATGCCTCCATGCACAAGAGCCAGCTCGCCCTCCATGGCATCAGAGTCACTGTAAAATTTGTGACTCTTCGACCAATTTATCGCAAGAAGTGTTATGGATGTTTCATCTCTTTTTCTTATTCAACGAAAAATACATTTAATCCAGGCCGACCAAACTTATCTAACTCACATCAAAAATTGTGGGCGAATGGGTGTATTTTTCCAGAAAAGTGCTCACGAAAAGGGTTGTGGACGAAGCCATTCGCTCGCAGGATTAAGAATATAACTTCTCATTTTTGAGTTTAGACTGGAAAGTATTGTAATTATTGCAATACCCAAAGCACAAAATCCAAAAATGAACTGGGTATTATTATGAGTCACTGCCCCTAAACCTCCGCCAACCATTAACCCTAAAGGTAATAACCCACCGGATATAGTCATCAATAGACTCATCACTCGTCCACGTAATTCTGTTGGCGTATTATTTTGGAACAATGTCGTTGCCTGAAGATTAAACACCCCCAAACTTAACCCTGACATGAATAACGAAAATAATGCAATCTTGGATGATACGCTTTGACTAAGCAGCATTAAACTGCACGAAAACAAAATCATCGAGACAAACATGACTATAGTTTTGCGGTTACCTTGTACATTTATAGTTGCAGAGATCCAATACCCTAAAACACTCCCAATAGCCATTGCAGCGAGTAAAAAACCATACCATTGAGCCTCTTCCAGCAGTTGCTCTGTTACGTAAAATGGCAAAAGAAGCATAATTGGAGCGATAAAGAAATTGATAGAAGAAGCGAAGAACATCGTTTGATACATACCTTTGCAGCTTTTAACATAACGCAGCCCTTCAGCCAAATCCACCTTATGCTGTTTATATTTATTGGTAATACCACTTATACTTTTACGTTTTTTAAAATCGCTTTTTATAAAGGACTCACTAAAGGCAGATATAAAATATGAAATAGCATCAATAAAAAGTAAAATTGGCGCACCTAACGCACGATAAAGAAGACCACCCATCGCCTGACCCACTATAGCAGAGCACTGGGTCGATGATTGAAAGAATGCAACTGTTTTAGAAAGCTGCTCAGTTGCAACCAGATCTGGAATGAAAGCATCAATGGCTGGCTGAAAAAACGCCCTTGATATTCCATTTATGACGGAAACTGTAGCAAACAACATAACAATGAAAAATTGACTGCCAAACTCACAAAATATCATTATGGATAGAATGAGAACGGCAACACCTCGAGTAAGATCAGTGACTATTATGATATTTTTCCGTGAAAATCGGTCGGCTATCACACCAGCGATTGGTCCAAAAAAAATATTCGGCAATATAGACAATGTCAATATGAAACCCATCAAGACTGATGAACCCGTGTTTTCCATAAGCCAAAACATCATGGCAATAGAATAAGCCTGCATTCCCAACTGACTTACCAGCTGTCCTTGCCATAAAAGAATAAGATTTTTATTCAAGTAAAATCCTTTTTAGAGATGATGCCGCTGAAAATCGAACATTTTAATAGTGCGCATACGCATATGTACATTAGTCCAATGCAAACCACGTTATCACAAGCTGCTGTTCTGTAAAGCATTAAGTTTGGCTAAACACGCAATTTCTGGCGGGAACTGAAAAACCAACTGAGCCGGAAAGCAGGAACATCCACGACTCTCTTGTGGGCACCCAGCCAACAGAATCCACCCCTTCCCCTTCGGAGTTGCCGCAGGGCAAACAGACAAATTGCGTGAGCGAGGCAGGATGCCGAGCTAGCCTCAGGTGAGCCAGGGATGGCGAATATGAGGCGCTAGCGAATTTGCCTGTGAGCACAAGGGGCTTTCAACTCCGCAGGGGCGCCGGGGGATTTCCAAAAGGGGAACAGGCGCTTTTCCCCTCTTGGTCGGGTGTGGGGTGAAGCCCCACGACTTTGATTTTCATTTAAAGAGCAAGCGAAGTTTGAACAGCCTTACGGCTAAAAACAAAAAAACCGCATCCCTTGCGGAATGCGATTTCTGCATGCATGAGGTGACATTGATGCCCGATAAGCCGAACGAATCACAGCAAACAACAAGCCCGTTTGTCTTTCGACAAACGGGCTTGTTGTTGAATGAGGTGAGTTGGCCGATAAGCCGGGTCCTGTCTTGGACAGTCATTCATCTAGGCCTGCAATCGCTCACAGGCTCAAGCGACCTACCCGGTTCCAACGCGAGCCACGCATTAACTTACCTAAGTAAGTACTGGAACCCTATTTGGTCTTGCTCCGGGTGGAGTTTACCTTGCTACGGACTGTTGCCAGCCGCACGGTGCGCTCTTACCGCACCCTTTCACCCTTACCGACCCGATAAATCGGGCAGGCGGTCTACTCTCTGTTGCACTTGTCGTCGGTTCACACCGCCCAGGCGTTACCTGGCACCCTGCTCTGTGGAGCCCGGACTTTCCTCCCCGTTCTTGCGAACGCGGCGACTGTCTGGCCAACTCGGCGCGGATTATAGCCTAAGCACCCGGCGGGCACCAGACTAAATCTGCGCCGCCGCGGGATGGACACTAGAGGCCGACTTCGAGGCCGTACTTATACAGGGCATTCTTCTTCACCCCGTGGATCTGCGCCGCCAATGCCGCCGCCTTCTTCAACGGCAGCTCCTCGCACAGGAGTTTGAGGCTATTGATGGCGACCGTGGGCAGAGCTTCATCGTCGCTCAAATGGAAGCCATGCACCATGAGGACGATTTCACCCTTCTGCTGGTTGGGATCCCTACTGACTTTCTCGAGCACCTCGGACACCTGGCCACAGAGGAAAGTCTCGAAGGTCTTGGTCACCTCCCGCGCCATCACCACTTGCCTGTCGCCGCCCAGGACCTCGACCATGGTCGTCAGGCTGTGTTCTATGCGATGGGGCGACTCGTAGAAGATCAGCGTACGCGGGTCTTCCTTCAAGGCCAGTAATTTATCGGCACGGGCCTTCTCTTTCGATGGCAGAAAACCTTCGAAGCTGAATCTGTCCGATGGCAGGCCCGAGGCACTGAGCGCCGTGATGGCGGCGCAGGGACCCGGCAGGGGGATCACATTGAAACCCGACTCGCGCACATGGCTCACCAGATGGTAACCGGGATCTGAGATCAGCGGCGTGCCGGCATCGGAAATCAAGGCCACCGACTGACCGGCGGCGAGTTGCTCGACTATCCACTGGGCCCGGGCACGCTCGTTATGGTCATGCAGCGCCGTGGTTCTGGTGTCTATGCCGAAATGACTCAACAGCTTGCCGCTGTGGCGGGTATCTTCACAGGCGATCAATGAGACCCCCTGCAGCACCTCTATGGCCCGAGAACTCATGTCCCCCAGATTGCCTATGGGAGTGGGAACTATGTACAGTGCGACCGTCTGGTCCATATCTACCTCTGTGGGATAACGCCGAGACTTTCGCCAAGGGTCATAGAAGGTTAAACTAGTGCCAGCATCTTACCAGAGTGAAGCCCAGTGTTAAAAAGCCTGAATACAACTAAGTTTATTTCTGTGGCCATTTTATCGGTTGTTTTGTTCGGTTGTGGCACCAGGACGCAAGTCCCAACGGCCCCCAAGGCCGTCTCCTTAGCCTCAGCACCACAGCAACCGAGCCACTATCTGGCCGAGGCCGCCAGGACCCAAGAAGCCGAACCCAAGGCCCGCTATCTGTTGTTGGCGGCCCATGCCTACATCAATGGCGGCAATTACGCCGCGGCCCAACAGTTGCTGGAGGCGATGAAGACGCGGCAGATGCACAACCAGAGTCTGCAGGCCGAACATATATATCTCACCGCCAGGGTGCTGGAACAGACGGCCACGGCCGGCGCCGCCCTCACCATCCTCGACTACCCCGACGACTGGAGTCTGCCCAATTGGCAGCGAGCGGCCTACCACCAATTCAAGGCCAGGCTCTACCAACAAAACAAACAGCCCATCGAACAGGTGCGCGAGCTGGCCCGGCTGAGCCGCTATCTGCCGGCCCAGCAACAGGCCGAAGTCAACGACAAGCTATGGCAGGCATTGCAGCCCTTGCAGGAACAAGTGCTGGAGCGAGTCGCCCGCGACGACAAGGACCCCGATTTCAGCGGCTGGTTGCAACTGGCCTACATAGTCAAGCACTTCGCCGTCGAGCCCAGCCAACTGGTCACCTCCCTGGGCGAGTGGCAACGACGGCACCCCAATCATCCGGCGGCGATGAAATTGCCTTCGGATCTCGACCGGGCGCTGAATACCAAGCCCTTCCACCCAGGAAATGTCGCCGTGTTATTGCCCCTGAGCGGCGCCAGAGCCAACATAGCCTATGCCATCAGGCAGGGCATACTCAGCAGCTACCTGGCGGAAGCCGACTCTGACATGGCGATCAATTTCTTCGATACCGCGGAAGGCGCGGCCCAGGCCTACCAGGCGGCGGTAGCCGGCGGCGCCGAGTTTATCATAGGCCCGCTGCTGCAAACGGAAATCGACGAACTGCATGGTCTGGCGGCCCAGGACAGCCCCAAGGTGCCGCAACTCTTTCTCAATCAGACGGACAAATTCACGCCCAGCCCAGAGCAGTTTTATTTCGCCTTATCACCGGCCCAGGAGGCCATGGATGCGGCCGAGAAACTCTACCAGGATGGCATCACCACCCCCCTACTGCTGGCCAGCAACGATGCCATAGGCCAACGCATGGCCCAGAGCTTCGGCCAAACCTGGCAACGACTGACGGGCAAGCAGGCGGAAGTGCATTTCTATGATGCCGGCGATCAGATGAAACTCACGGTACGGGAAGCCCTGGGCGTCAAGGACAGTCAGGCGAGGATCGCCCGCATCAAGGCGTTGATCGGCAATAAAACCGAAGCCGACTTCCGTTCTCGCCGGGATATAGACGCCATCTATATGCTCTCCTCGGCCCAGGATCTGGCGCTGCTCAAGCCTTTCATAGACGTCAACTTCAGCGTGTTTGCCGAGCCTGTGCCTCTGTATACCTCGAGCCGCAGCCGACAGGACATAGACACCAGACAGGCGCAGGAATTGAATAACCTGGTGGTCAGCGATATCCCCTGGCTCCTGGCCAACAGCGACGAACACCAAAGGGTAGCGGCCCTGTGGCCCGGCTGGAATAATAGCCAGAAGCGCCTCTACAGCATGGGTTATGATGCCCTGCAACTTGTGGGGCGGTTGGCGCAGATGCGCGCCTTCCCCGGTTATCAATTCAGCGGCCGCAGTGGCAACCTTTCGGTGGCGGACGATGGTATAATCCAGCGCCGCCTCAGCTGGGCCCGTTACCTGCGAGGCCATTTACGACCGCTATGACCCAGGGACAACAGGCGGAACTGGCGGCCAAGGCCTATCTGCAACGGCAGGGATTGCACTTCATCGCCCAAAATGTACGCTATCCCTTCGGTGAAATAGATCTGGTGATGCGCGCCGGAGAATACTGGGTCTTCGTCGAGGTGAAATACCGCGCCCGGCAGCATTATGGAGGCGCCCTCAATGCCCTGAGTCAGGCACAGATAGCCAGGATACGCAGGGCCGCCAGCCATTATCTGCAACTGCATGATATAGATGCCCCTTGTCGCTTCGACCTGATAGCCTTCGATGCCGATGAGGTGCAGTGGTTGGTCGATGCCTTCTGAAGCCAACAGGCCTGACGCCGAACAGAATTTTACTATCCATGCCTCAACTCCTGCCCGGAGATATGGCATGATAACAACCTTTATCGTAGAAGGATTTATTCATGTTAGAACGTATCAAAGACAGTTTCACCGAGTCTATCCAAACCAAGATCGATGCCGCGGAAGCCTTGCCCGAGTCCATTGCCAAGGCGGCCGAGATGATGGTGCACTGTCTTTTAGGCGGCAACAAGATCCTTGCCTGTGGCAACGGGGGCAGCGCAGGTGATGCGCAGCATTTTTCCGCCGAGCTGCTCAACCGCTATGAAGTCGAACGCCCGCCACTGCCGGCCATTTCCCTGTCGACCGACACTTCGACCATCACCGCCATCGCCAACGACTACAGCTATGATGAGATCTTCTCCAAGCAGATCCTGGCCCTGGGTCAGCCTGGCGACATACTGCTGGCGATCTCCACCAGTGGCAACTCGGGCAATGTGATCAAGGCCATGGAAGCGGCACTGAGCCGTGACATGACCATAGTCGCGCTGACGGGCAAGGATGGCGGCGCCATGGCGGGCTTCCTGAGCGTTGGCGATGTCGAGATCCGCGTCCCCTCCAATGTCACGGCCAGGATCCAGGAAGTGCATCTGCTGGTGATCCACTGCCTGTGTGACAACATAGACCGCACCCTGTTTCCCCAGGACGAGCAGCAATGATCAAGCTGGTACCCTTCGTTGCGTTGCTGGCGTTGCTGCAAGGCTGCGCCGGTGCCGTGATGGTGGGCGCCGTCGGCGGGGCCATGATGGCCAACGACGAACGCAGCGTGTCGACCCAGCTCAGCGACACCAATGCGGATTTCCAGATCTCCAGCGCCTTGCTGGCCCAGGAAGACATCAAGAACCAGACCAATGTCACAGGCGTGGTGATGAATGGCAATGTGCTGCTGATAGGCCAGGCGCCCAATTCCATGCTCAGGGACAAAATAGTCAACACAGTGCTCGGGCTCAAGCTGGGTGGCAAGCTGCATAACCAGATCCGCATAGGCAACCCCATCTCCTTCACCACCCGCAGCAACGACACCTGGGTCACCACCAAGGTCAAGGGGCGCATGCTCAATGAGAAGGGCCTGGATGTCACCCGCATCAAGGTCATCACAGAGAATGGCGAGGTGTTCCTGCTGGGACTGGTCGACAGGGCCCAGGCCGAACTGGCGGTCGAAATCGCCCGCAACACAGCCGGGGTACGCAAGGTTATCAAGGTCTTCGAGTACAGCGAACCCTAGCCGCGCATAAGGCAAACCCCAGCGGCGCACCGCATAGCGGCCTCCTGACACGCGCGCACAAAAAAACCGACCCCAGGGTCGGTTTTTTTAGGTGCGGACAAGCTCGGCCATTACACCAGCAGGCCTATCTTCTCATAGACTTTCTTCAGTGTGACTTCGGCGCGGGCCTGGGCCTTTTCGGCACCGTCGCGCATCACCAGATCGAGAAACGCCCTGTCGGCCCTGAACTCCTGGAACCTGGCCTGCAAGGGCTCCAGCATGGCAACCACGGCATCGGCGGTGGCCGACTTCAAGTGGCCATACATCTTGCCCTCGAACTCTGCCTCTATGCTGGCGATGCTCTGGCCCGAAGTGCCGGAGATCAGGCTCAACAGGTTGGACACCCCTGGCTTATTCTCGACATCGAAACGCACCACGGGCGGCTCTTCACTGTCGGTCATGGCCTTCTTGATCTTCTTGGTGATGACCTTGGGATCTTCCAGCAGACCTATGATGTTGTTGCGGTTTTCATCGGACTTGGACATCTTCTTCAAGGGATCCTGCAGTGACATCACCTTGGCGCCGAACTCGGGAATGAAGGGCTCGGGTATGGTGAAGGTCTCACCGTAGACATTGTTGAAACGGGTGGCAATATCCCGGGTCAATTCCAGATGCTGCTTCTGATCCTGGCCGACCGGGATCTCGTTGGCCTGGTATAACAAGATATCCGCCGCCATCAGCACTGGGTAGGCGAACAGGCCAACGTTGATGTTGCTGGCATACTTCTGGGATTTATCCTTGAACTGGGTCATGCGGTTGAGCTCGCCCATCTGGGCATAGCAGTTCAGCGCCCAGCCCAGCTGGGTATGCTGTGGCACCTGCGACTGGATGAACACAGTGCTCTTCTTGGGATCGACGCCACAGGCCAGATACAAGGCCAGGGTATCCAGACAGGCCTCACGCAACGTCAGCGGATCCTGACGCACTGTGATGGCGTGCAGGTCCACCACACAATAGAGGCAATCATGACTGTCTTGCATGGCGACCCACTGACGCAATGCCCCCATATAATTACCTATGGTTAATTCACCCGACGGCTGGGCGCCGCTGAGTACTATGGGTTTGCTCACCTGAGGGTTTGTCATACGTCTAATTGCTCCATTGCACCCGAATCGAACAGGATCCGGGTCAGAATATCATTAAATTGATCACACACGGCATCTGGGCCGCAAAGCCTGATATCTTCACCGTAGTTGTAACCATAGGTCAAGCCGATTGAGGCGATTCCGGCCGCTTTGGCCGCAAAAATATCGTTGTTGGAATCCCCTACCATCAGGAGTTGGCTCTTTTCGAGACGCCATTCGTGCAGCACATGCTGCAACGGCAAGGGATCCGGCTTCATCCGCTCGAGGGAATCGCCGCCAAATACCAGCGAGAAGAAGCCCTCCAAACCAAAGCCCCGCAACAGGGCGACGGCGAACTCATAGGGCTTGTTGGTCACCAGCGCCAGCCGGTAACCGGCCGCACTGAGCTGTGCCAAGGTGTCATAAACGCCGTCATACAGGCGACTATGGCGTTGCAGATGCAGGCCATAATGACGCATGAAGACGGGCATGGCCGCATCGAGACGCGACTCGGGCACGGTTTGCCCCAGCGCCCGACTCATGGCCCTGTGCATCAAGGTGCGGGCGCCATTGCCCACCCAGAGGCGCACATCCGCCTCGTTGCAAGATGCCAGCCCCAGCTCCTCCAGGGTCGCCTGGGTGGCGGCGGCCAGATCCGGCACACTGTCGACTAAGGTACCGTCCAGATCTAAGGCTATCGCCTCGAGTCGTGTCCAGTCAACCACGGCTTAAGAGGCCACCTTGGCCAGCTCGGCACGCATCTGGTCGATCACCGCCTTGTAGTCCGGCTTGCCGAAGATGGCCGAGCCGGCGACAAACATGTCGGCACCGGCGGCGGCGATCTCGGCTATGTTGTCGACCTTGACGCCACCATCTATCTCCAGGCGTATGTCGAAGCCGCTGGCATCGATGCGCGCCCGCACCAGGCGCAGCTTATCCAGGGTCGATGGGATGAAGGACTGACCGCCGAAGCCGGGGTTGACCGACATCAGCAAGATCACATCCAGTTTATCCATCACATGGTCCAAATAGTGCAGCGGCGTGCTGGGGTTGAACACCAGGCCCGCCTTACAGCCGGATTCCTTGATCAGCTGCAGGCTGCGATCCAGATGCTCACTCGCTTCGGGATGGAAGGTAATGATCGAGGCTCCCGCCTTGGCAAAATCCGGAATGATCCTGTCCACCGGCTTCACCATGAGGTGCACATCTATGTCGGCCTTGATGCCATAGTCACGCAGCGCCTGGCATACCATGGGACCCATGGTCAGGTTAGGCACATAGTGGTTGTCCATCACATCGAAGTGGATCACGTCGGCACCCGCATCCAGCACGGCGTTAACATCATCCCCCAGGCGGGCGAAATCGGCAGACAGAATGGAGGGAGCGATCAGGAATGGGCGCATAGTAGACTCATGGCAAGTGAATAAGAAGTCGCCTATTTTACCCTCAGCTTGCGGCAGGCTCTATAGTAAAAGGGCTTTTTTGCGACAAATCATCGACTAACTGCCTGGTCACAGACCCGGACAGCCGAGGATGATAAATTTTTGTTCATAAACTGAACTGATTTGTTATAATCGGGCGGCTCACATGAGCGCTGATAGCTGTAATGAGGAAGTGAAGGCGATGAAAGGACAACAAATGAATGCGGCAGGAAGTCAGCATGAAGCCGGAATGAAGAAGCCCGGACTCAAATCGCTGCTGGCATCGACGGCGTTGCTGCTGAGCACCACAGCCCTGGGGATCAACGCCTTGACCCCGGATCCAAGCACCTCGGCCTGCGTCTGCAGTGGCGACACCGCCTATAATGACAGTCTGCCCAGCAGCCATCCCACTAACCGCTGTGCCAACCAGGGCCAGGGGTTAAGCTGGGTCAGCTGGTTAACCGGCAGCAATCGCTCCAACCAGGCCCACTTCGTGGATCTGCTGGAACTGCTCCACGGCCACACGGACAAACCGCTGGAAAATATCACCCCTAACAGCCAGAAGAATTTCTGATGCTGCGGCGCTTATGGCAGGTCTTCTGCAGCACCCTGGCGGCCTTCTTTGGGGTACAGACAGACGCCAATCGGGTGCGCGACTTTCAACAAAACTCGCCGCTGGCCTTCATCATCATGGGCATTGTCATGGCACTGGTCCTGGTCATGACCCTGATCTTCATAGTGCAACAAGTGCTCGCCTGAGCAGTTAGCTTGGGCCGCTCTCCCACTCATCCGACCCGGCTTTCAATCGGGCTTTCAACCCCAGCCGGCTCTTCTTCCAGGTAATAGGCCTTGTCATAGAGCGCCATCAATTCGTCGACCTTGTTGCGACCACCGCCATTCTGGCTGATGTTGCGCTGCACCTGGATCTTTCCCAGACGGGCACCATGGTACAACTCCCGGGTCAAGGGGATATCATGGTTGCTGATAAGCACCGGAATGCCCCTGTCCAATGCCGTGTGGCGGGACTTGCGGGCCAGCAGGGCCTGGTCATCCAGGCTGAAACCGGCACCGACATAGGTGGTGAAACTGGCGGTCGTCGACAGCGGCGCATACGGCGGGTCGCAGTAGATCACATCGCCCAGGCGGGTCATGCCGAAAGCCTCTTCATAGCCTATGCAGCGAAACTCCGCCTTCTGCGCCTTTTCCGAGAAGGCCCAGATTTCCTGCTCGGGGAAATAGGGCTTCTTGTAGGAACCGAATGGCACATTGAAGCCGCCCTTGCGGTTATAACGGCATAAGCCGTTGAAGCCATGGCGATTCAAATACAGGAAATAGACGGAGCGGGTGAACGGATCTTTGCTGCGATTGAAGCCGTCGCGGATGCGATAGTAGGCTTCCTTGTCATTCATCTCGGCCACAAACAAGGCCTTGGCGGCATCGATATAGGCCTGGGGACGCCGCTGCACTATCTGGTAGAGATTGATCAGATCCTGATTGATATCACACAGCAGGTAGCTGGGATAATCCGTGTTGAGGAACACTGAGCCTGCACCTACGAAAGGCTCCACCAGGCGCTCCCCCCGGGGCAGATAATCGGCCAACGCATCAACCAGTTTAAATTTTCCACCCGCCCACTTGAGGAAGGCTCTTTGTTTTTTACTCATTTAAATTGATGAATGCCAGGCAAAAAGAAGGCCACGATTGTACTCTGTTTATTGCGGGATTTCACCGTCTGTCGCCACTTGTTGCACTTCATATTCGCCCAGGTCCGCCCAGGGCCGCGGCCAAGGCGCTTCGAATCGGTAGCGCTGCACCAACCTTTGGGCGGCGAGATTAGCCGCCGCCATGTCGTCGAAACTTCCCATGAAGATGATCCAACGCTTTCGATACTTGCCCAGGTAGATCTCCTTCTCCGCCGCCAACCGGTGTATCACGGGGGTCAAGGATTCGCGCTTGGTCATGCTGGCAAGCTGCAGCGTGTAGCCCTTCCTGGCCTTGGGCTGCCCCTGGGTCCGGCTGCGCTGCGCCTTGATTAACTCTATGGGGCGCTGCTGCCGGGCGATCGCCGCCGCCTCCACCGTGACCGCCGCCAAGGCCGGCTCGGCAGTCTGCACCTCTGCCGTGTTCTCCTGCGCCCGGCTCGATACGGGCGCGGCTTCTCGATCGGCGTGCGCTGCGGCTTCGGGAGCTGCCGCCTGCGCCTCGATGACTTGAGTATCGCCGGTATCTGTATCGCCGGTATTGGCATTCGCATCGACATCGACAGCCGCGGAGAATAAGCCTCCCCCGGCCAGCGCCAACGGACTCGGCCGGGCCGCCGCGGCATCCCCTTGGGGCGCCAGGATAGCCTGCCCATAACGGCGCAGCTCAGGGTAACCCGCCTGGCTCGGGGCGACGCCATCCGCCGGCCTAGGCTCGCCGCCGATGAACCAGTAGAGCCCAGCCGTCAAAGCGAGCAGCACCGCCAGCAGGCCGGTCAGATGCCAGCCGCGCCACCTGGCTTGCGGGCTTGGGGAGTCATTCAAGGCCAGCTCCAGCAGGGTCACCACCTCGCCCGGGGTGCCCGACTGGCGTTCCAGCTGGGCCCTGATGATGTCCCGGGGGGCGAACGGTGTCTGGCCGCTGCGGATCAACAGGCTGCGGTACAGGGCTTCCCGCTCTATCGGTCCCAGGGGCTCGACCCCCACGGGCAGCAGCAGCTTACGCTGCGGCTCCGGCAGTTGTGCCATCAATTCATCGAGAAATGCCGGCGCCACCGTCAGGGTCAGGGCGATCGCCTTGCCGGCACATTTGAGTTGGCTGAGTATGATACATTCGGCCCACAGGGTCATGGGCAGCAGATGTGCATCGTCTATGATGATATGCAGGGGTTTGCCGAGAGAGGCTGTGACCCGCAACAGGGTGTCGGCCAGAGGCACTTCGTCGTCGAACAAGGGGGAGGATATCAGCTGCACCAAGATCTTGCGGCGGATCTCGGCGCTGTCGGCATGCATGGGACAAGTGATCAGGGCGGCGTTATAATCATCGAACTCGGTCGCCAGTGCCGTGACCAGGGTCGTTTTACCCGCGCCCCGGGCACCACTGAGCACCAGCAGCTGCTCGCTGTAACTGGCAATATGGTGCAGCCTCTGTACCATGGCCTCCTGGGATGGAAGCAGGACCAAATCATGAAATGTCACCGAGCCACCACATAGTCGTTATCGACTGCGGATAACCTGCTCGAGCACGGCTTCATCCACCCGACTGAAGACATCCGCCCGACCCAGGGCCTGGGGCAGTACCAGCCTGAGCTGTCCACCCAAGACTTTCTTATCGCGCCGCATATGTTTAATGAAACTGTCGAAATCCATGGATTCCGGTGCCTGTACCGGCAGATCGAAGGCCCGCATCAGCGCCATGATGCGCTGCACCACTGCCTCGTCGAGCAGCTCCAGCCTGGCCGCCGTCTTGGCCGCCAGTACTGTGCCGGCGGCCACGGCTTCGCCATGCAACCAATTGCCATAGCCCATCTCGGCCTCGATGGCATGACCGAAGGTATGTCCCAGATTCAACAGGGCCCTGACGCCTTGTTCCGTCTCATCCTGGGCGACGACCTCGGCCTTGATCTCGCAACAACGTGCTATGGCATATTCCAGCGCCGCCGTATCCAGGGCCTTCAGGGCCTCGACATTGGCCTCGAGCCAGAGGAAGAAATCCCCATCCCACATGATGCCATACTTGATGACTTCGGCCATGCCGGCGGCGAACTCCCGCGCCGGCAAGCTCTCGAGACAGTCCGTGTCTATCAGCACCAGTTGGGGCTGATAGAAGGCGCCTATCATGTTCTTGCCGAGGGGATGATTGACCGCGGTTTTACCGCCAACCGAAGAGTCGACTTGGGAAAGCAGCGTGGTAGGGATCTGAATAAAGTCTATGCCGCGCTGGTAGCAGGCGGCGGCAAAGCCGGTCATGTCGCCTATGACACCACCGCCCAGAGCCACCAACACAGAATCTCTGGCATAATTTTGCTGCAGCAGGGCGGCAAAAATATGTTCCAGATGGGTCAGATCTTTATATTGCTCGCCATCCGGGAGCAATACCGAATTCACCTCACCGAATGACGCCATCAGGGCCCTTAACCTTTCCAGGTACAGGGGCGCTATGGTGTCATTGGTGACTATGAGGATGCGTTTGTTAGCCAGGTAGCGAGACAAGAGCTCACTGTCATTCATCAAATTCTGGCCAATATAAATGGGATAACTGCGTATACCTAAATCGACCCGAATTTGCTTCATTCTCTCTGCCTAAAAACCTAATTGCTCGATAATCTGATTTGCAACGATTTTTGCGCTCTGCTCGTCGGTCTTGACGATCACATCGGCAATTTCTTCGTACAGTGGGTTACGGACCTCTGCGAGATTCTCCAACACTTCCCGAGGGTCATCCACCTGCAATAATGGGCGTCGCTTGTCTCTTTGGGTACGAGCGACCTGTTTGTCGATAGTGGTTTCCAGGTACACCACAATCCCACGAGCAGAAAGATGATTACGGATATCTTTGCTCTGTACCGAACCGCCACCGGTGGCGAGTACGATACCTTGCTTTTCGGACAAGTCGGCGATGACCTGAGCTTCACGACGACGGAAGCCTTCTTCACCTTCGACGTCGAACACCCAGGCGATATCTGCACCCGTGCGTTGCTCAATCTCTTGATCTGAATCGTGGAATTCTAAATGCAGCATTTGCGCCAGATGGCGACCTATGGTGCTTTTACCTGCGCCCATAGGGCCTACCAGAAAAATATTACGTTTTTCAGCCATTTCTTTTACGTCTGGATCTTATGAAAAGTATGCCTATATCGACTCACAATCAAGCCGACCTAATTTGTTACCTTGCTCTTATGAGACTTGACCGTGGATTATCTCAGTTTAAGGCTAGGGCTGGCAAGTGATGTGCGCCATTTATCCTAAGATATTGTACGCCTTAAACGCTAAAACCAGCAAAGGTTGCTGGTTTTAGTCGATAGGGAGCAAGGGGTTAAATTTTTTCGGCCACGATTTTCGGGGTCACGAAAATAAGCAATTCCTGGCGCTCATTCTGATCTGTGGTGTTCCTGAACAGGAAACCCAGAAATGGGATATCGCCCAGTACCGGCACCTTGCTCACCCGACTGATCAGATTTTGCTGGTAGATGCCGCCCAAGACTATGGTCTCGCCATTGTTCACCAACACCTGGGTGCCTATCCTCTGGGTATCTATGGACACCGCCTGTCCCAGCGGGGTATCGACGCTCTTGCCCTGGGAGTCCTGGGTGATTTCCAGATCCAGTATCACTCTGTTGTCCGGGGTGATCTGTGGTGTGACCCTCAGTGACAGCACCGCCTTCTTGAAGCTGACCGAGGTGGCACCGCTGGAGGTGGACTCCACATAGGGGATCTCGACCCCTTGCTCTATGTAGGCCGATTTCTGGTTCGAGGTCGTGATCCGCGGACTGGCGATGATCTCTCCCTTGTTTTCCTGCTCCAGTGCACTCAGTTCCATGTCCAGTATGGTGCCGTCGGCCAACTTGGCCACATGAAAGGCGATGCTGGCCGGGTTAGCCACGGCGGCCGGCAAGTTGACATTGAGGCGATCCCCGGCCGCCGGCACCACACCGTTGGCTATCTGTTCGGCGCCACTCAGGCTGCCCGAAGTGCCTTTGCTGCCCTGCTGATCTGTAACCCCCCAACGAATGCCCAGGTCCTCGGACACATCGTCCTTGACCGTCACCATGCGGGACTCGATCAACACCTGGCGGATAGGGATGTCCAGCACCTTGGTCAACTCGTGAATATTTTCCAGGATCTCGGCGGTGTCTTTCACCAATAGCGTATTGGTACGTTCATCCACTGCGACGCTGCCACGGCTGGACAGCAGGCTGGAGTCGGCGCTCTTGAGCAGCTCGGCGATATCCACCGCCTTGGCATAGTTGATCTGCAGGTATTCGGAATAGAGGGGCAGGAGTTCCTTCACCTCCTGCTTATTCTTCAGCTCCTGACTCTCGCGGATCGCCAGCTCCTCGCTGGGAGCCACCATGAGAATGTTGCCTTGAATGCGTTTATCCAGGCCCTTGGTTTGCAGGATCAGATCCAGCGCCTGGTCCCATGGCACATCGTCGAGCCTGAGGGTGATATCCCCCTGCACAGTGTCGCTGGTGACCAGGTTCAAGTCGTTGTAGTCTGCGATGATCTGCAACACGGTACGCACCGAGATATTCTGGAAGTTCAGCGACAGGGACTTGCCCGAATAACGCTTCTCATCCTTGGCGACGCTTTCCCGCTGGGCCTTATTCATGCTCAGCTTGAAGACATTGCCATCCTGCTGCGACTGGTATTCATAGTTGCCGTCGATATCCAGCAGGATGCGGGTGGTCGCCTCGTCCTTAAAGGTCTCGAAGCTTTTCACCTGGGTAGCAAAGTCCTGCACGTCCATCACGTAGAGCATGTCCGGGTCTATGTCGGTATTGTAGAATTTCACTTCCAGCTTGGCGCCGACCTGGGACACGTCGGCCGCGACGGTGCGATTGTTCAAGGCGACCAAGAGATCGCCGCCGCCCTCGGCATTACGGCGAAAATCTATGTTCTTGACGCTGTTGACGAAGGGATTATCCGTTTGCGCCGAGCTGAGCTGAGTATCGTTGACCGTCAGCCGGTAGCTGTTGCCCACCACCCTGCCCTGATAGGGCCTAACCTTGTCCAGGTCGACACCGACCTTGAGCCGGGTATCGGCCTGGGTCAGCGTCACTTGCTTGACCCCGGCCCGGTCTATGGGCAGCTCGGTCTTGCGCAGATCCGACTGGCTGTCGTCGAAGCTCAGCACTATCCCGGCCGGCGATGCCTTGACCTCGACGCCTGGCGGGGTCAGCGGCTGCGCAAACACCAACTCGAGTTCGAGTTGGCGATCGATAATGCTGTGATACTTGACATCCACCAGGCTATTGGCCGCCATGGCAGTCGGCAACACGCCCAAAAATAATACCGCTCCGATCACAGTCTGAAACAGACGAGACACTGTGAATGGAGTTTTTATCGCGGCAGAAGATTTCATTATTACCTCATCCTTCGCTTGTTATTCTCCGGTTAATTCCATGCTGCTGGTGCGCTCGCTCCAGCAGCCGGAACCATCCGGAATTAATTCTATGATTTCGACATTTTGAGGCGTCACTTTAGTAATTCGGCCCTGGTACAGACCGAGATAATCCCCGTTGCCCATACGATAAACGCTGCCGTCACTGGTTTCAATCAAGGCCCATATAAGATTCGCTTCACTCAAGGTGCCACGCATTTTCAGATTATCCAACGCATAAGTTTCCAATTTACCCTTATGGCGCTTTAAATCCGGCTGTAAACAATCCGTACGCTGACCCAAGACTTCTTCGGTCAATTCTCTCGAAGGCGGTACGAAAGGACTGCGCATTAACTGCGCCTGATAAGCAAAATGCTCAAATTTGGGCGGTGCTTTCAATGGCGGAATATGGGCCACATGTTGTGCCTTGGTAGTGGTAACAAATAGCTCCAAATCGCTGCGATCGCCAACACAGGCGGTCAAAAAAAAGCAGCTGAATATCCACACAGGGAGAAACTTCATTATTTTTTCCCCTTGGTGGTCTGGGTTAATTCTACCCCTTCACGGAAACGATAGGTCTTGGCTAAAATATCCATGACCAGATTATCGTCCTTGTCACGCTTGATCGCAAAATCATGCAGACTGACGATTCGGGGCAATTTGGCGACACCGCTGACCATGCTCCCAAGTTCATGGTAACCGCCTTCGACCGACATTTTTATCGGAAACTCGGTATAAAAATCCCGCTGAATTTCAGATTCCCAATCTATGCTGCGGATCTTCAACCCTGCATCCGTTGCCACAAAGGTCAGATCGTCCAGCAGGCCGGGCATTTCATTCTCCGACGGCAGCATTTTCAACAGCTCGGCGAACTGGGCCTCCAGCACCACCAGCTGCTCCCGATACAGCTTGAGATTCGCCGCCAGGCGATACTTGTTGGCGAAGTCCTCCCTCAATTGGATTTCTTTATCCTGCTCGGCATTGAGTACGTCTATCGCATCCGACATGAAGAAAAAATACCCGCCGACCAGCACAATCAGGGCAAGAAAACCGGCGAATACGGCTTTAACCTGACGCGGCCAGCCGCCAATATTATCAAAGTCGATATCACTGAATTGGCTCAGATCGAGTTTCATTGACTCGCTCCCTTGGTCGCTGCCGCATCGGACACTGCGGTATTATCATTCACTGTCACCCTCAGACTAAACCTTTGTAACTGCCGCAAGGCTTCGTTCTGTGTCACTATGGACTGCATGCTGGGCTCGGTGAGCCAGGCGGAGGCTTTAATCTTGCGCATCATGTTGGCCACATTGTTATTGGATTCACTGCGGCCTTCTATCCACAATAAACTGCCTTTCTTTTCGACGCTGGAAAGATAAATTCCCGGTGGTACTATGCGCACCAATTCATCCAAAACATGGGTGGGTAAATTACGGGACTGTTGCAGATTTAAAATAATATCCGTGCGTCTTTCTATATCTTTTTTACGCTTATTTATTTCCCTTATTTCGGCGATCTGTGTTTCCAATAAGTGAATTTCAGATTGCAAATAACCATTACGGGATCTTTGATTTTCAGTCATCATATCGATCAGACTTAAAACCAAATAAACGACAATGACGGCCCCTAAAAAAACCATGGCCAGGACACCGAAATAATCGCGTTTCTGTTTTTCCCTGGCTTCATCGCGCCAAGGTAAAAGATTTATGTTCGCCATTGAGCATAACTCCTGAGCGCCAGACCACAAGCGACCATGTATTTATTACTGTTGGGCTCCAGTGCTTGCCTCACGGCCTCGCTGGCTTGCAGACAACCCAGGAAGGGATCTGCCACCACGGTCGGGATCCCAAGTTCATTGGCCAGCAAATTGGCCAACCCTTCCAGTTTAGCCGACCCGCCACACAGCAACATGGCACTCACCTTCTCCTTGCCACTGGAGGTGGTATAGATTTGCAGGGTACGCTTGATCTGCTGCAACAGCTGGGTCTGGAAGGGAGCCAGGACCTCCAACAAATAGTTCCTGGGCAAATCCCCCTCCAACTTGGCTTTCTCCGCCTGTTCATAGGGCATGCCATAGAAGGAGGCAATGGCCTGGGTGTACTGATCGCCGCCAAACGCCTGCTCACGAATGAAGCTGGTTTCCCCCTCCTCGACCACGGAAAAAGTCACCATGCCGGCGCCTATGTCGACCAGGGCCACGGCCTGACGCTGCGCCTCGGGCAGCTGTCCCAGCACCAACTCCGCCGCCCGTCCCAGGGCATAGGCTTCCACATCGACCACCTTGGCCTCGACACCTATCCCTTCCAGGGCATCCAGCCTGGCATCGATATTCTCGGTGCGGCAGGCGCTCAACAACACGTCCACCTTGGTCGCATCCGTGCTGTTAACATTCAGGGTTTCGAAGTCTATGCTGACTTCATCGAGCGAATAGGGGATCAGGTTATCGGCTTCTATCTCTATCTGAGCCTCCTTCTCTTCCTCGCTCAGGACGGCATCCATATAGATGACCTTGGTCATCACCGCCGAGCCTGACACGGCGACGGCGGCGTACTTGACGCTCTTGGGAAACTTGGCCTTCACCTGGCGCAGACAGTCGATCACCGCGTCCACATCGCGAATGTCATGATCTGTTACCGCGCCCTTCTTCACAGGCACAGCGGCATGGTTCAGCACTTTATAACCATCGGCCGTCTTGCTCAGCAGTATCGCTTTAACTTCATGGGAACCTATATCGATTCCCATCATCTGCGGGGCCTGACGCTTCCATAAATTTGAAAGCATAATCGGGATCACTTTTATTAAAAATTTAAGAAGAGATTAGCACAAAATCAATTTGTTAATGACATTTGTATTAGATGTTTTTGCATTTTACAACTGCTATTTTTTTGACTAATAATCGATATTTTTTTGACGCCATGTTTTTGCTTCACCAAGGGGGATTCGCCTTATATACTGTTGCTCCTGGTTAAATATTTGGAACAATCTGGTGAAGTGGTTAAAACGTATAATTATCGCACTATTCAGTCTGGCCTTGTTAGGCATAGGCGCCATCGCGGCGGCGTACTTTTATGTTTTGCCCGATCTGCCGGATGTGGCGACCCTGAAGTCGGTCAAGCTGCAAACGCCACTGCGTATCTACAGCCATGACGGCAAGCTCATCTCCCAGTTCGGTGAGAAGCGCCGCATTCCGCTGAAATTGGCCGATGTCCCCAAGCCGCTGTTGCAGGCCTTCATCGCCACCGAGGATAACCGTTTCTACGAGCATAACGGCATAGATCCCATAGGCGTCGCCAGGGCGGCGCTGGTCATGTTAACCACGGGCGAGAAGAAACAGGGTGCCAGTACCATCACAATGCAGGTGGCGCGCAACTTCTTCCTCACCCGCGACAAGACCATAATTCGTAAGGTAAAAGAGATCTTCATCTCTCTGCATATAGAGCAACTGCTGACCAAGGATGAAATCCTCGAGCTCTATGTCAACCGCATCTACCTGGGGCAACGAGCCTACGGCGTCGGCGCCGCCGCTCAGGTCTATTATGGCAAAGAAGTGCAAGACCTGACACTGGCGGAAATGGCGGTCATCGCTGGCCTGCCCAAGGCACCCTCGACCATGAACCCCATCACCTCACCATCCAGGGCGCTCAACCGGCGCAATACAGTGTTGATGCGGATGCACGAAGTCGGCTACATCAACCAGAGCGAATACCAGGAAGCACTGCAGCAACCCATCACCGCCAAGTACCACGGCGCCGAGCTGGATCTCTATGCCCCCTATGTGGCCGAGATGGCCAGAGACTACATGGTGCAGAAATACGGTGAAGAGGAAGCCTATACCGGCGGCTACAACGTCTACACCACCCTGGACTCGGGATTGCAGCTGTTGGCACAGGAGACGTTGCGAAACAATGTGTATGCCTATGACGAGCGTCATGGTTATCGTGGGGCCGCCGCCGTGTTATGGACAGACACTCAGTTGCCGCAGGAAGCCATCATCTCAGCATTGGCCAAGGTTGCCCCGGTTCAGGGCATCTACCCGGCCGCGGTGATTGCCGTCGGAGAGCGGGATGCCCAGGTACTCAACGCCGCCGGCGAGACCCAAACCCTGGATTGGGCCGGACTCAGGTGGGCCAGGCCATTCATTTCCGACAAGCGTCAGGGCACCCCACCCAAGCGGGCCACTGACATACTCAAGGTAGGTGAACGCATCTGGGTGCGCGACAACGGCCAATACCTGCAGCTGTCGCAGCTGCCACAGGTGGCCAGCGCCACAGTGTCGCTGGACCCCATGACGGGCGCCATTCGCACCCTGGTCGGCGGCTACAGCTTCAGCCAGAGCCAATACAACAGGGTGACCCAGGCCAAGCGTCAGTTGGGCTCCAACATCAAGCCCTTCATCTATGCGGCGGCATTGGAGAAGGACTATACCCTGGCGACCCTGATCAACAACGCCCCCATCAACAAGCCCGACACCCGTCAGGGCACCGCCTGGCGGCCGAAGAATTCACCCGATATCTATGGTGGACCGACCCGACTCAAGGTCGGCCTGGCCCAATCGATCAACGTGATGTCGGTCAGAACCCTGAGGCATGTCGGCCTGAATGCCGTCATCGCCGAACTGACCAAGTTTGGTTTCGATCCCACCGATCTGCCCAGAAACGAATCCCTGGCGCTCGGCTCGGCGTCTGTGACTCCGCTGCAGGTCGCCACCGCCTTCAACACCTTCGCCAACGGCGGCTATCTGGTCGAGCCTTACTACATAGACAGAGTCGAAGACGCCTATGGCAACCCGGTCGAACAGGCCTCGCCGACACTGGCCTGTCAGCCACCTGCCGCGGCCGAAACGCCCGAGGCAGAAGCAGATCCTTTTGCCCGGCTGGCAGCCGAGTCGCAGCCCGGCTCCGAGGTTCACGCCACAGAGCAAGCCGGCCAGGGCGATGCAGTGGCCCAATGCGGCGCCCCAGACGCGCGTTACGCCCCCCACGTCATCTCGGAGCAGACGGCGTTTCTGATCACCAGTGCGCTCAAGAGCGTGATCTGGGGCGGCGGCGACTGGAGCAAGGGCACGGGTTGGAATGGCACCGCCTGGCGTGCGGCCAGGCTGATCAAACGCCATGACATAGCCGGCAAGACGGGCACCACCAACGAGTCCCGCGATACCTGGTTCAGTGGTTTCAATCCGACCCTCACCAGCACCTTCTGGGTCGGCTTCGACGATCATGGCCGGGAACTGGGCCGGGTCAGCTGGGATCCCGGCGCCGCCAAGGATCAGATCTCGGGTGCCGAAGCCGGTGCCAAGACGGCGGGGCCCGGCTGGAATGAATTCATGCTCCATGCCCTCGATGGCACCCCGGAAATCGCCGGCATTCCGCCCAAGGGGCTGGTGTCTGTGCGCATAGATCTGGCGACGGGTAAACTCAGCCGCAAGACAGATCACACCAGCGAATTCGAGTACTTCATCTCAGGTACCGAACCCAAGGAATACATCACCGAAGGCCAGGACGACAGCAACATCTTCATCGCCACCCCGGAAGAAGATCTGTTCCAGTAGCCGACCTTGGGGCGGCAAATCCCGGCCACAAAAAAGCGCGATTGAATCGCGCTTTTTTATGCTTGCTCGCCGGCGGAGCCGTGCCTTACTTGGCCAGCTTGGCCGTCAGTGCCTGTTGCACCTGCTTGACCGCCGTACCGCCCAACACATCACGCTTGCCCAGGCAGGCTGCTATGGTCAGATGCGGATACACATCCTCGGCGATAACCGCGGCAAACTCCTGCAACTCGGCCAGGGGCAGCGCCTCTATCGGCTTTTGGGCCGCGATGGCATGCACTACCACCTCGCCCACCACATGGTGCGCCTCACGGAATGGCATCCCCTTGGCAACCAGGTAATCGGCCAGCTCGGTGGCGTTGGCATAGCCTTGCTGCGCCGCCAACAGCGCATTGGCCCTGTTGACCTTGAGACCATCGAGCACCAGGACCGCCATCTCAAGGCAGATGCCCCAGCTGTCGACCACGTCGAACAGGCCTTCCTTGTCTTCCTGCATGTCCTTGTTATAGGCCAGCGGCAGCGCCTTCATAGTGGTCAGTATGCCCACCAAATTGCCGTAGACACGCCCCGTCTTGCCACGGATAAGCTCCAGCGCATCCGGATTCTTCTTCTGCGGCATCAAGGATGAGCCTGAGGTCACCTGATCGCTGAGCTCGATGAAATTAGCCTCACCCGAGTTGAAGAAGATCAGGTCTTCCGCCATCCGGCTCAAGTGCATCATGCCGATGGACGCCGCGCCGCAGAGTTCGATCACATGATCCCTGTCCGAGACGCTGTCGAGACTGTTGAGGGTCGGCGCGGCGAAGTTCAATGCCGTCGCCAGCGCATGCCTGTCTATGGCATAGGCGGTGCCCGCCAGGGCCCCCGAACCCAATGGGCAAGTGTTGGCGCGCTTGAGGGCATCCTGCATCCGCCCCAGGTCGCGCTCGAACATCTCCACATAGGCCAGGCACCAATGACCGAAGGTCACGGGCTGAGCCCGCTGCAGGTGGGTGTAGCCGGGCATGACGGCATCGAGTTCCCGCTCGGCCAACGCCAACAGGGCGCCATGCAGCGCCTGCAAGCCTGCTATCAGGGCCGCGCCTTCGGTCTGGCACCAGAGCTTGAGATCCGTCGCCACCTGATCGTTGCGCGACCGCCCCGTGTGCAGCTTCTTGCCCAAGTCACCGACGCTGGCGATCAGTTGCTGCTCGACGAAGCTGTGAATGTCCTCGGCGCCCGAGGCCAGAATGCGTTCTGGGTTAGCGCTCACTTCTGCGAGCAAGTCCTGCAGCGCCTGCTGCAAGCGGCTGCACTCGTCCTGGGTCAGGACCCCTGCCTGGGTAATGGCGGCTGCCCAGGCGATGGAACCCTGCACATCCTGCTCGAACAGCCGATAATCCACGGGCAAAGAATCGTTGAAAAGTTTGAACAGCGCGCTGGTTTCGCCGCTGAATCTGCCACCCCATAAGGCCATGCTGAATCCCTCTTGTTGCTACGATTGCAATCTAGAAAAAAGGGGCGCCAGGCGCCCACTCGAGTTTAGTCGTCCAGCCTACTTGGCATTCATGGCCCTGATGCGGCTGGCCAGGGAATACAGGCGGATGAAGCCTTCGGCATGTTTCTGATCATAGACCTGATCCTCACCGAAGGTGGCGAAGGCCTCGGAATACAGGCTATTGGGCGAGCGCTTCTTCACCGCCGTGGCCTGGCCCTTGTAGAGCTTGATGACCACTTCGCCGTTGACCGACTCGGCCAGCGACTCGGACGCCGCCAGCAAGGACTTGCATAGCGGAGTGAACCAGCGGCCGTCATACACCAGGTGGGCCATCTGCGCCGCCACCTGCTCACGCCAGTCGCGGCTGGTCTTGTCCAGCACCAGCTCTTCTATGGCGCGCAACGCGGCAAACATCACGGTGCCGCCCGGGGTCTCGTAGCAGCCGCGGGACTTCATGCCCACCAAACGGTTCTCGGTAATGTCGACCCGGCCGACGCCATGGGCCGCGGCGATGGTGTTGAGCTTCATCAGCGCACCATAGGGGCTCAGGGCTTCGCCATTGACCTTGATGATGCGCCCCTGTTCGACGTCCAGCGACACATACTCGGCTTCGTTGGGGGCATCCTCGGGGGCCACGGTCAGGGTCCATACCCCTTTACTCGGCTCGTTCCAGGGGTCTTCCAGCTCGCCGCCCTCGTGGGAGATATGCCAGGCGTTGGCATCACGGCTGTAGATCTTGGTCAGGGACGCAGTGGTCTTGATGTTGCGTTCGGCCAGGTAGGCGAGCAAGTCTTCACGGCTCTGCATTTCCCACTCACGCCAGGGGGCTATCACTTTAAGATCCGGCGCCAGGGCGGCGAAGCACCCCTCGAAGCGCACCTGATCGTTGCCCTTGCCGGTACAGCCATGACACAGGGCGTCGGCGCCCACCTTGCGGGCCACTTCCACCTGGGCCTTGGCTATGATGGGCCGCGCCATGGAGGTGCCGAGCAGATAAGTGCCTTCGTAGATGGCCCCTGTGGCTATGGTGGGATAGATATAGTCGGCGACAAACTCTTCCTTGAGATCCACTATGTGGCACTCGGAGGCGCCGGAGGCCAGCGCCTTCTCCGTCAAGCCCACCAACTCCTCTTCGCCCTGGCCCACATCGGCGCAGAAGGCGACTATCTCACAGTTGTCATAGTTCTCTTTCAACCAGGGAATGATGGCCGAGGTGTCCAGGCCACCGGAATAGGCCAAAACGACTTTTTTAACGCCAGCGTGTGCTTTTTCTGTAGACATCTTACTTTCCTAATTCCTGTGTCCCTCGGGAGGCGACACGAGTTGATCTCTGTTTTAACTTAGCTTAAAAGTGTCACTAAAACTGCATTTTGTGCATGCATCCGATTCTCTGCCTGTTGCAGTATCAGGGACGCAGGACCATCCATCACCTCATCCGTGACCTCCACCCCGCGGTGCGCCGGCAGGCAATGCATGAAACAGCTGGCCCCGGCCTTGGCCATCAGGGCGGTGTTGACCTGATAGGGACTGAATCTGACCTTGATGTCGGTCAAGGCAGTGCTGTCGCCCATGGAAATCCAGGTATCAGTATAGATGGCGTCATGGCCTTCAATCGCCTCCAGGTCCGAGGTCAGGGTCAGCTTGCCGCCGTATTGCTGCGCCAGCGTCTGGGCCTGAGCCACCATGTAGCCATCGGGGAAATGCCCCGCAGGACAGATGACTGTCATCTGCGCTCCCAGAATCGCGGCACCAAACATCAGCGAGGTGGTGACATTGTTGCCGTCACCCACATAGGCCAGCTTCACCTTGCTGACATCGTCGAAACGTTCGGACAAGGTCAGAAAATCGGCCAGCGCCTGGCAGGGATGGTAGAGATCCGACAGGGCGTTGATCACGGGCACCCTGCCATGTTTGGCCAGGCCTTCTATGCTGCTGTGGCAAAAGGTTCTGGCCACTATGGCATCGGCCCAGCATGACAGGTTGGCGGCGAAATCTGCTACCGATTCACGCTTGCCCAGGGCACCATTTTGTTGATCCAGGTAGAGGCAATGACCGCCCAGCTTGTTGATGCCTATGTCGAAGCTCACCCTGGTACGCAGCGATGGCTTCTCGAACAGCATCACCACGCTCTTGCCATCCAAGGCATGGCGATATTGGCCAGGATCCGCCTTGATCTTCTTCGCCAGCGCCAACAGGGCCAAGAGTTCGTCCTGGGTTAAATCTTGAATCGATAGTAAATGCTTCATCCAGCCTCTCCTAAGGTTGTATTTGAGTTCCTACGGCTTCACCCCTGGCCAGGGCCAGCAATTGTTCGGCATCGCGCCAGGAGGCCACTTGTACCGCCTGGCCCATGCTTTGGGCGACTTCCAGGGCGGCCTCGACTTTGACCTTCATGCCTTTCTCTATCACCCCTTGCTGCACCAGATGCTGGATCTGCGCCTGATCCAGGCTGGGGATCAACTGGCCCTTGCCGTCCAGCACCCCAGAGACATCGGACAGAAGCACCAGCTTGCCGCCCACCAGCTTGGCCAGCACAGTCGCCGCCTGATCCGCGTTGACGTTGAGCATCTGTCCCTGGTCCGTCATGGCGATCGAGCTGCAGATGGGCAGCCAGCCCTGGGACAGGATGAACTTGAGATAAGTGGCGTCTCCGGGCGCCACCTCACCGACGAACCCCAGACGCTCGTCTTTGATTCTGGCGCTCACGGTATTGCCGTCGGCCAGGCTCATCCCGACACAGGTGATGCCGGCCTGGGTCGCCGCCCCCTGCAATATCTTGTTGGAGGTGCCCGCCAGCGCCCCGACGACTATGGGGATCTGCTCGGCCGGGGTCACCCTCAGGCCATCCAGCTTGATGGTTTCCATGCCGTTGGCGGCCAATTGCTGGTCCACCAGCACGCCACCGCCGTGCACTACTATGACTTGCTGGCCCTGGGCCAGGATCTGCGCCGCGGTCCGCATCAGTCGCGCCATGCCCATCTCACACTGCAACAGGGCACCGCCCACTTTGAGCACCAATACAGGTTTATTTGTCGTCATCTCAATACTCTCTTAATCCCATTCTCAAACTGACTGTCTGCCACTCTTCCGCTCAGGCTGCATGGGCCTAGAGAGCGAAATGTAGCTTGATGCATTGCAACGCCTGACTGGCGGCGCCTTTCATCAGGTTATCTATCGCGCTGGCGACCACCAGGTAACCGCTGGCGGCGTCGAACTTCCATCCCAGATGACAGTTGGGGGTATGCACCACGTCATCGAGTTTGGGGAACTGGTTATGCTTGACTGTCACCAGGGGAGCCGTGTCGTACACGCCATAGGCGCTGGCGATGTCGGCCTCAGTGGTGCCCGGCTTGAGCTGTACCGTTATGGTCGCCAGAATGCCGCGTTTGAAGTTGCCCAGATGCGGGGTGAAGATGACTTCCTGGCCCAGGTGGGTGGCGATTTCCGGCTGATGCCTGTGGCCAAGCACACCGTAAGGGGTCAGGCTGACCTCGCAGAAGCTGGTATGCAGCTGCGCCTTGCGCCCGGCGCCCGTGACGCCGCTGACGGCATTGATCACAGGCCGGGCAGGGCCGAGCAGCGCGGCTAACGGCTTGAGTGCCGTCAGGGAGGCGGTCGGATAGCAACCCGGCACGGCAATCATGCGACTGGCGGCTATCTGCGGCGCATTCCATTCGGCCAGGCCATAAACCGCCTCGGCCAACACCTCGGGATGGCTATGCTCGAAGCCATACCACTTGGGGTATTGGGCCGTGTCGGCGAAGCGATAGGCACCGCTGAGATCGAATACCGCCAGACCCTGTTCATAGAACCAGGCGGCCAGCTCCAGGCTCACCGAATGCTCGGTGGCCAATACCACTGCATCCGCCTCATCGAGGATTTTTTCCTTGGCCTCTGCTGTCAGCGGGGACAGACAGAGATCTATGTGGCTGTAGACAGGGTAAAGGTCGGCCAGGGGCCGCCCCTTGTCCAGGCTGTTTTCCGAGACATAGAGCCCCTGAATCGCCAGCTCAGGCTCGGCATCTATCAGGGAAGTTATCTGGGCGCCCGTGTAACCACTGGCACCTATAATGGCGATATTTTTCATAGCGTTTAACTTTTCAAAACCAAATAAAAAGAATGGGTTAAAGATGGGCACAATTCAAGTTCGGGCCTCAATCTGCCCTACATCTGCCCTATGCCATAAAGATGTCACTATCGTCGTGGATAGTGTTGCGGCGCTGCCCAGGTTTTGATCCCCATGGGAGTGCTGCCCTGGATGGGCTCACACATGGCTTGATACCTGGCTGGATACCACACGTTTTGATACATAGTTAGGCTCACATCACAAACTTGCAAACAGGGCTCGACTCAACAGACGGCCAGACTAACACAAAACACTAGTTATGCAATATCTGTGAATATATATTTTAAAATACCGCTTCCACAAGCCTGAAACAGATCCAACAATGCCTCATATAACACATGACTTTAGTCGGTGAAAAAAAGTTCTAAACCGGGAGCCTGACCCCAAAATCAGATGTGAGTAAGGATGCAAAGCCGCACAGACCCGGGCGGCATAGGATTGCCGCCACAGGATGGCGACCTCAAGATGACCAAAACTCATGCGGCCCCAAGATATCCAAGGTTGACCCTGGGGCCCGGGTCTGGGTATTGTGCCTAACCTGGATCTCGGCAATGAGCACTTGAGCTTTACTACTCTGGAGTCACTATGGCAGATATGTACGCGTCTTTAAGATCGAATGTAGGCAACCTGGGACAGATACTGGGCGACACCATGCGTACCCATCTGGGCGAGGCCTTCCTCGAGAAAGTCGAACAGATAAGGCAGCTGGCCAAGCGCTCGCGCCAGGGGGATGAAGCCGCCAGGGAACAGATGCTGGCCCTACTGACCGCCCTGCCGGATGAAGAGTTGGTCCCCTTCGCCAAGGCCTTCAACCAGTTTCTCAACCTGGCCAACCTGGCCGAACAGTTCCATACCATCAGCCGCGACTGTGATGAACTGGTATGCGTGCCGGATCCCGTCGAGCAGTTGCTCGGGCGTCTGCTCCAGGGGCAAACGGATCAGGCCAGGATGCTGGAATGCCTCGAGAGTTTAGACATAGATCTGGTGCTGACGGCTCACCCGACCGAGATCTCCCGTCGCACCCTGATCCAGAAATATGCCGCCATAGTCGATTGCCTCGCCCAGCAGGAAAACAACCAGCTGTCGGCGCGGGAGAAGACGCAGCTCACCCTGAGGCTGAGGCAACTCATAGCCCAGATCTGGCATACCAATGAGATCCGCAGCGAACGTCCGACCCCGGTCGACGAGGCCCGCTGGGGCCTGAGCACCATAGAAGCCTCGCTGTGGCAGGCGGTGCCCGACTTCCTGCGCCAACTCAACGATCAGGTGGAGGAACGCACGGGCAAGCAACTGCCAACGGACATGGCGCCGGTGCGCTTCTCCAGTTGGATGGGCGGCGATCGCGACGGCAATCCCTTCGTCACCGCCAAGGTGACTCAGGAAGTCCTGTACCGCAATCGCCATGCCGCCGCCAGGCTCTACCTGAAAGACATACTGGCCCTGGTGAACGAATTATCCATGGAAGAGGCCAGCCCTGAGCTGCTGGCCTACACGGGCGAGAGTCGCGAGCCTTATCGGGATCTGCTGCGCGGCCTGAGACAGAAGCTGCGCAACACGCTGGATTATCTCACCGCCCGCCTCGAAGGCCACAGTGTCGAGGTCGATGAAGCGACCCTGATCTGGCAGGAGAGGGATCTCAAGGCACCACTTGAACTCATGTACCGCAGCCTATGCGACTCGGGCATGCGCCTGATCGCCAATGGTCTGCTGCTGGACATACTGAGGCGCATCGCCTGCTTCGGCATACATATGCTGCGGCTGGACATACGCCAGGATGCCGGCCGCCATGGCGACGTCATAGCCGAGCTCACCCGCTATCTGGGCATGGGGGACTATGGTCACTGGGACGAGACAGAGAAACAGGCCTTCCTGCTGCGGGAATTGACCAATCGCCGCCCCCTGCTGCCGGTCAACTGGCAGCCATCGAGCGAGGTCGCCGAGGTGCTGGACACCTGTCGCCTGGTCGCCAAACATCCCGCCAGGGCCCTGGGCTCCTATGTGATCTCCATGGCGAGCAAGCCCTCGGATGTGCTGGCTGTGCTGCTGTTGCTCAAGGAAACCGGTTGCAGCCACCCCATGCGGGTGGTGCCCCTGTTCGAGACCCTGAGCGATCTCAATAACGCCGCCGATTGCATCACGGCGCTGCTGAAGCTCGACTGGTATCGCGGCTACACCCAGGGTATGCAGGAAGTCATGATAGGCTATTCCGACTCGGCCAAGGATGCCGGGGTGATGGCCGCCGCCTGGGCCCAATACAGCGCCCAGGAACAACTGGTGGCCGTGTGCAAGCAGGCCGGGGTCAAGCTGACCCTGTTCCATGGCCGGGGCGGCAGCATAGGCCGTGGCGGCGGCCCGGCACACGAGGCTATCCTGTCGCAACCGCCTGGCTCGGTCGATGGCCGTATCAGGGTAACTGAGCAGGGCGAGATGATCCGCTTCAAGTTCGGCCTGCCCAAGCTGGCGGTCCAGAGCCTGGCGCTCTACACCTCGGCCGTGTTGGAAGCGACCCTGCTGCCACCCCCGGCGCCCAAGCAGGAGTGGCGCGACTGCATGCAGCGGATCGCCGCCGAATCCGTCACCTCCTATCGCGCCATAGTGAGGGAAGAGCCCGATTTCGTCGCCTATTTCCGCGCCGCCACCCCTGAAGTCGAGCTGGGGCAGCTGCCGCTGGGCAGTCGCCCGGCCAAACGCAGGGTCGATGGCGGCATAGAGAGCCTGCGTGCCATTCCCTGGATCTTCGCCTGGTCGCAGAACCGACTCATGCTGCCGGCCTGGCTCGGTGCCGGCGAGGCACTGCAGGCGGCGGCGGATAGGGGCGAGTTGCCGCTGTTGCAGGAGATGGAGCGTCAATGGCCCTTCTTCAACACCCGCATCTCCATGTTGGAGATGGTCTACGCCAAGGCGGAGCCTAACCTGGCACGCTATTACGAAGCCTGCCTTGTGCCCAAGGCGCTGCACCACCTGGGCGAGACCCTGAGGAACAGGCTGGAACTCGGAATTAAGGCCGTGTTGACCCTGACCCGGTCCGACAGCCTGATGGCGCACACCCCCTGGAATCGCGAGTCGGTGAAGCTGCGCAACCCTTACATAGATCCGCTGAATTTCCTCCAGACCGAACTGCTGGCCCGCACCCGCAAACACAGCGCCGAGTCACCCGCGTCCGAGCATGTGCAACTGGCACTCATGTTGACCATTGCCGGGGTCGCGGCGGGCATGAGAAACACAGGATGATGACGCGACTCAAGCGGCTCCTGAGGCTGACATCGGCCTGGCTCCCCCTGGCGCTGGTGTTGGGACTGAGTGGTTGTGCCAGCCAATACAGTGTCAGCCAACACGAGGTGGAGCAATACCTGAACAGGGAGATCCACTTCGAGGTCACCGAAGGCAGCGGCCCCATCAAGGTCGACATACGCCTCAACGACATAAGGGTTACCCTGGGTCATAAGCCGGATACCATGGCGGTGACCGCCATGACCCGGCTGTCGCTGCACACCCCGCTGTTCCCGCTCAGGGCCAGCCTGAGTGCCAGCTTCGAGGCAAAACCTTGGTACGACAGCCAGAGCCATGGGGTGTATCTGAGGGACTTGAATCTGGTGGGGGTCGAGTCCAGTCCCAAAGATCTGGGTCAGGCCCTCAGCCGGGCGACGCCGCAACTCATGAGCTTCCTGCGTCACTATCTCGAGACCCAACCCGTGTATGTCCTGGATACCAGAGACAGCAATCAGGCGCTGATGGCCAAGATGGCCAAGAGCCTGGAGGTCCAACCCGGCAAGCTGGTGTTGCAACTCAAGTAACAGGCCAGGCTCTGCCCCGTCCAGAGCCGGCGACAACTCGGGCATACAAAAAAGCCTTCCACCAGTGGAAGGCTTTTTCAGCCAAGGCCATTACTTCTTGAATCTTTCCATGGTGCCATAGTCCACTATCACCGCCTGCTCCAGCAGCTCACGTCGCAGCATGTCCAGGGCCACGGCCGCACTCAGGCAGCGCACCAGCTCCCGCGAACGCCGCGGCAGCTTGAGCATCTGGCTGTAGACACCATTGCGGGTCGCCAGCGCTATGGCCACTGTGCCGACCGGCTTGTCTTCTGTGCCGCCATCCGGGCCGGCGACGCCACTGGTGGCCAAGGCAAAATCACTGTCCAACAGCATACGCGCCCCCTGCGCCATCTCGGCGACCGTGGCTATGGAGACGGCGCCATAGTCGTCCAAAGTGGCGGGATTGACCCCGAGCACCTTGACCTTGGACTCGTTGCTATAGGTCACCAGCCCCTGATGCAGATAGGATGAGCTGCCGGGAAAGGCCACCAACTCGCTGGTGAGCATGCCACCCGTGCAGGACTCGGCCAGGCTCAGGCTGAGTCCCGAGCCCTTGAGCCTGTGGTGAACTTCTTCGGCCAGCGTCGCCCTGTCTTCGGCCACTACCGCCGTGCCCAGCACCAGCCTGATATGATTGCTCACCCTGGGCAACAGGCCTATCGCCTTGTCGCCCCTGGCGAAAATCTTGATCTCTATGTAGGGCATGGAGGAGCGGTAGCCTAGGGTGATGCCTTCCGGCAGCTCCAGGGGTTGCAGCTTATCCGCCAGCGCCGACTCCCCCTGCCCCAGGGTCAGCAGCTTCTTCACCGCCACCTTGGTATCCAGGCCAAATTCCTCTTGCAGGAAGGGGATGAACTCTTCCTCGACCATGTGTTTGAATTCGAACGGCACCCCAGGGGTGAAGAACAGCCAGGCACGGTTGAGCCTGACCCTGAAGCCACAGGCGGTGCCCACTGGGTTATCCACCATGACGGCGGACTCGGGCAACATGGCCTGCTTGAGATTGCTGGCCGGCATGGCCCTGTTATGACGCTCGAACCAGCCGGTCAGGCGCTCACGCCACTCGGCATTCTCCACCAGGGGTTCCCCCTTGGCCTTGGCCATGGCCAGCGCAGACAAATCATCGCTGGTCGGCCCCAGGCCGCCGTTGACCAAGATCACATCCGCATGCAGGCTGCGCTCCTGGAATACCGCCACCAGATCCTCCAGGCGATCCCCCACTGTCATCCGGCGTTGCATCTCGACGCCGTGATCCATCAGGGCCGCGGCCACCCAGGCGGCATTGGTGTCCAGTATCTGGCCGGCGAGCACCTCTTCACCGGTGCAAATCATTTCTAACTTCATCCCAACTCCTCAGGGTGAATCCCGAATCCGTGACTCAAACTTAACGACTTAAGCTTGGCCTTTGCCCTAAGGTAATGGCGCCAAAGGGGAATAGCAAGACAGATGCCCAGGGCCGGCAGCCAGGGCTGTAGTCGCAGCTTGCCAGCGGCCTCCTCTGGCGCCGGTCGCGTTAACGCAAGCGGCATTTTTCTCGGCAGAGGCTTGGCCTGTATTGCTATTCCTCTTATTACAACGTTCTCTTACTCCAACATCCTCTAGTATTCCAACGTCCTCTAGGCCGGCGAAGGCCTTATTCATTCCAGGAGTCACTGGCGGATGTTAAATAGCCGTTGCCGGCACCTATGGATATTATCCATTGCCACTGTTACCCTGGCTTAGGTTATTTGGGTTACCCCAAACCTCGCAGAATAATTAAAGGGATAGTTAATCATGAAGATTAAGAAAATATTGAAATGGACCGGCATAGGTTTGGGTTCTGTGCTGCTGCTTGGCGCCAGTTTCGCTTATCACGAGTGGACCGCAGACAAACCCTATTTTGCCAACAACTTCTATAATCGCGCTTTCCTCAAGTTTGTGCTCAAGAGCCCGGAATCACTCACTTCCATGGGGTTGCTGGATCAAATAGGCATCCATGGCCACAACGCCGACTGGGATGACAACTCGCTGGCCGCCGGCGATGAACAACTCAATTTCCTTGATGAGATCTATCTTGGCCTGAATAATTATCCCGACACCGAGTTGCCCCAAAACGAACTCATTACCAAGAAGGTGGTCATGGAGCTGTTGGGCGATCCGCTGAAACAACGTAAGTTCCGCTACTACGACTATCCGGTTAATCAATTATTTGGCCTGCAAAACCAAATACCGCGCTTTCTCGACACTTTTCACAGCGTCGAGAATGCACAGGATGCGACCTACTATATTGCCCGTTTATCCAAAATAGACACCAAGCTCAAGCAAAATATGCAAGGCCTGGTGAAACGCGAAGAACTGGGCATCATTCCGCCCACCTTTGTGATAGACAAGTCCATCGAGATCATGAAGCATTTTGTCGAGCAACCCACGGAGGAAAACGTCCTCTATGCTTCCTTCAAGGACAAACTCGACAAAGTCGCAGACATGAGTCAGCAAGCGCGCGCAGACTTTCTGAGCCGGGCGGCGACCGAGATTGAGCGGAGCGTCTATCCTGGCTACCAGAGCTATATCGACTACTTTACCCGGCTGCGCGGCAAATCCAACACGGATGCCGGCGTCTGGAAATTCCCTGACGGCGCGGAGTATTACAACTACCTGCTGCGCACCAATACCACCACCGACATGACAGCCGACGAGATCCACAAAATAGGGCTGGCGGAAGTCGAGCGCATTCAAGCCGAAATAGCCGGCATAATGGCTGCCCAGGGTTACGACATCAGCGTCGGTTTCAAGGCCCTGATAGATCAACTAAGCGCAGAAGAGCGTTTCTACTACAGCGACGATGACGCGGGCCGCCAGCAAATATTGGCCGACTATGAAAGCATCATCGAGGAGGTCAACGATGGCCTGGGCGATGCCTTCAATATCCGCCCCAAAGCCAAGGTGGTGGTCAAACGGGTACCCGAGTTTTCGGAAAAAACCGCCCCGGGCGCCTATTACAACGGCCCCTCAATGGACGGTTCGCGCCCTGGCATGTTCTACGCCAACCTGTACGACGTGAAGGCCACGCCCAAATACAGTATGCGCACCCTGGCCTATCACGAGGCAGTACCTGGGCATCACTTTCAGATCGCCATTCAAAATGAACTGCAAGACATCCCCATGATCCGCACCCAGGCCAGCTTTACCGCCTATGCCGAGGGTTGGGCCCTGTATGCGGAGCGTCTGGCCTGGGAATTAGGTTTCCAAAAAGACCCATACGACAACATAGGGCGTCTGCAGGCCGAGCTATTCCGCGGCGTGCGCCTGGTGGTCGACACAGGCATTCACGCCAAGCGCTGGACCCGTGAACAGGCCATACGGTACATGCTCGACAACACGGGCATGGCCGAATCCGATGTCACCGCCGAGATAGAGCGCTACATAGTGATGCCGGCGCAAGCCACAGCCTACAAGGTCGGCATGATGGAAATCCTGCGCCTGCGCAGCGAAGCCCAGACCGCCCTCGGTGATAAATTCAACCTGCGCGACTTCCATGACGTAGTGTTGAAGAATGGCCCAGTCCCCCTCACCCTCCTGCGGGCGCTGGTGATGGATTACATCAAGACCAAGCAAGCCGAAGCACTCGGCTAACAGTCAGCCATATGCCCCCGGGTCAGAGACGATTCTGGCCCAGGGGTTTCCAGTCAAGCTCCATTCCCCAAACCATTGCCCCCAAGTGGTGGGCAAGCCAGCGGCCTTGTGGTGCTGTAACACCCTCTCGGCCGTGAGGCCCTAGTTCTGCATTGATACTCTCGGTAGAGAACTGCGTTGCTCACTCTGCATATTGTTTCTGCAAACACAATTTGCAACTAATTCACCTGCCGTGGGCCTGCGCACTGTTACACCAGTGACACGCAGCAAGTTCATCCCTGAATGCTCTGCGACGAAGTCCCTTTCGCCGAAGGTCACTGGTGCAACAGTGCCCTCTCTGGTGTACCTCCTCGACTTTTGAATTCGCACAGAGGTCATTAGCGATAAACGTAGCCACAGATAACGTCACTCTCCCTTCGGAGTTGCCGAAGAATGTTGGACGCTTTCGATTAAACAAAAAAGCGTGAACGAGGCATGGATGCCGAGTTAGCCCCAGGTGAGCGAGAGGCTAGAGGGGATTGCTGTTGCTCCCCTCTTGGTCGGCTCTTGATTTAAGGCTAGGGGGCTGGAAGCCCACGACTTTGCTCATATCATCCTGATACTCGTCCCTTTGGGGTCAGTCGTAGCTGTTCAACCTTGTTCCTGGCAAGCTTGTCTCATCGCAAGCCGAAGCGGATCACTCCCCAGGGGGACGTCAGCAGGTTCTGCTGCTATGCAGCCCCGTTTCGGCTTATAATTGGCCGTCACTTTGTTCACTCTCAGGTCCAGCATGTTTCATATCGCACTTTTCGAGCCAGAAATCGCCCCCAATACCGGCAACATCATCCGCTTATGCGCCAATAACGGCTGTCAGTTGCATCTGATCGAGCCCCTGGGTTTCGATCTGGAGGAGAAGAAGTTGCGCCGCGCCGGACTGGATTATGGCGATCTGACCCGGGTGACACGTCATAAAGACTTCGACGCCTTCCTTGAGGCCATGGGCGACAGGCGCATCATGGCCTGCACCACCAAGGGTAGCAGGCCGCACACTGAGCTGAGCTATGTCGCCGGCGATGTGTTGCTGTTCGGCCCGGAGACCCGCGGCCTGCCGCTGGAAATCATAGCCTCCATCCCGGCCGAGCAGCGACTGAAGATCCCCATGGTCGCCAGCAGCCGCAGCCTGAACCTGTCCAACGCCGTGGCCATCATCAGCTACGAGGCCTGGCGCCAGTTGGATTTTGCCGGCTCACTCTAGCCTGGCACACGCATGCCGCCTGCCCCTTGGCATTCCCCGGGCGTTACCGCGGATTCTTGGGGTTACCTCGGACTCTTGAGCTTGGGCGCGACATAATGGCTGATCACCGGCCTGCTCCCGGGCAGCAATAACCCCTGGATCTGCTGCTGCAAGGCGCGCATGTCGCCCGTTACCCGCTCGTGCTGCCGCAAGTGAGCGAGCCAGGAGTCATCGTTGAAAGATTCGATGAAATGCCCCGGCGACTCCGCATCCTGATACAGGCCCCAGGAAAATGCGCCATTCTGGCGCCTGAGCTTGCCCAGGGCGGCCACCAGCGCCTGAAACTCAGAGACCCTATCCGGCGACAACTCATACTCTATGGTCACCAATACCGGGCCGGCATCATGGCTCAGGGCGTCGTTGCTCGGCGCCGAGGGCCAATGCATGGAAGGGCTCAAGTCGAGTTCCTCCATGCCGCCAAGGTGCCAGCGCCGGGTCAAGATCACAGAGAACAGAGCGCCGACCGAGGCCAAGGTCAGAGACTGGCTTAGGCTCAACAGCTCGGCCAGCTTGCCCCAGACCAGGCTGCCCAGCGCCATGGAACCCATGAAGACACACATGAACAGGGCCAATCCCCGGGAACGCACCCAATTGGGCAACGCCAGCTGCGCCGCGACTTGCAGGGATGAGAGCACTGTCAACCAGGCGACACCGCTCAAGGCCATCACCAGTGCCAGGGCCGGCAAGTGCTTCAGGGTCGCCAGGCCATACAGGCAGCCGGCATAGAGCAGGCTCGCCAGCGTCACCAGCAGGTTGCGGGAAAGCCTCAGCCTGAGTCTGGGCAACACTAGAGCGCCGCAAACTGCGCCTGCGCCGACGGCGGCAACCAAGAGGCCGAAGCTCTGGGGCCCGCCGTCCGGCAGCCGCTTGGCCACCAAAGGCAGGAGCGCCCAGGCAGCACTGGCAAACAGGGCGAAACCCACCCCCCTTATGGCCGCGGCCTGCAACGCCGGCGCATGTCTGGCGAAGCGCAGCCCGGAGCGCATGGCGCCCAGCATCCTCTCGGCGGGCAGTTGGCTGACGGCCGGCTGCCGGCGCCACCCAATCAATACCCAGATCACCCCAAGATAGGAGACGGCATTGAGGGCGAATACGGCGCCGCTGCCGGCAAACGAGACTATGACGCCGGCGAGCGCCGGGCCTATGGCCCTGGCGACATTGATCCCCATGCTGTTGAGGGCGATGGCGGATGGCAGCGCCGCGCGGGGCACCAACTCGGGCACTATGGCCGCCCAGGCCGGCATCAGCATGGCCGTGCCTATCCCCATGGCGAAGGTCATGCCGACCAGCAGCCAAGGGGTGATGATCCCCAGCAGCGTCACCAGTGCCAGGCTGCCGGTCACTATGACCATGAACAGCTGCACCAGGATCAGGTGACGGCGCCGATCTACGATGTCCGCCAGGGCCCCGGCCGGCAATGCCAGCAGGAATATCGGCAAGCTGGTCGCAGTCTGCACCCAGGCAACCATCAGCGCCGATGACGACAACTGGGTCATCAACCAGCCGGCGCCTATGTCATGCATCCAGGTGCCTATGTTGGACGCCAGGGTGGCTATCCAGAGCGACCGAAACACAGGGATACCCAGGGGCGCCCAGGCCGAGCCGCTGGCCGTCTCCCTGGGCGTCTGCCCCTTAGTTCCCGCCATGCTTGAGGCTCAGCCCGCTATTCGGGCAGAGGAATGAATTCCTCTGCGTCACCCGGCACCTTGGGAAAACGTCCCGCCTGCCAGTCCCGCTTGGCCTGCTCTATTCGCTCCTTGCGACTGGAGACGAAGTTCCATTCTATGTGACGTTGACCCAAGCTTTCCCCGCCTATGATGGCGATACGGGACTCCTCCACGGCCTCCACCACCACCCCGGCGGCACTGGAAAACACCGTCATGGAATGCAGCGGCAGCAGCGTGTCGCGCACCTTGAGCTCACCGTAGGCCACGTAGAGGCCGCGCTCGGCGGCATCCGGCAACAGCAGCGACTGCCCCGCCTGCAGGTGCGCCTCCAGGTATAAGGTTTCGGCATAGGTTTTCACCGGCGACGTGACCCCGTAGGCCGTGCCCATCATCACCCGCACCGGCACCCCGGCCACTGTGACCGAGGGGATCTCGGCATTCGGGTAGTGGTAGAAGGCAGGCTCAATTTCCTCACACGCCTGCGGCAACGCCAGCCACAGCTGCAGGCCATGCAGCCTATGGGGCACACGCCGCACTTCGGGGCGCTCCCGCTCCGAATGCACCAGGCCACGGCCGGCCACCATCAAGTTGATGTCGCCCGGACGGATCGCCTGCACGCTGCCGAGGGAGTCGCGGTGCAGTATTTCCCCCTCGAACAGATAGGTCACAGTGGCGAGATTGATATGCGGATGCGGCCGCACATTGATGCCCTCACCGGCAGGAAATTGCGCCGGCCCCATATGATCGAAGAAGATCCAGGGGCCGACCATCTTACGTTCCGTCGTCGGCAGTGAACGGCGCACCGAAAAACCGCCCAGGTCCTTGTCCCTGGGCCGAATGAGCAGCTCTATTGCCCCGCAGCCGGAAAGCAGCTCACACTCGAGTTCGGGTTGTCTCACTGGATTACTCATAATCGCGTTCTCCTGTCGTAGTAAGCCCACATACCTGCAGCCATTCATGGCTATCCGCCCGAGGCCGTTTACCCCGGCGCCATGGAAGCGGCAAACTTGCCATGCCCTGGGCATGCGCAAAATACCTTATGGGTCATGCGCCAAGGTGCCGGTTAAGCTTAGATGAGGAGTGCCAATAGCACTAGCAGGCCCATGGACTGATACCTAGCCCATGCATGAGCCTGAGAGCGACATAAAAATAGAGCCTGCAATTGCAGGCTCTATCTCATTGACGCGTCAGCCGAAGTGGCATGGCAGAACGGTCTGGGCTAGCCGCCAAAACCCGCGGCCTTGATGTCGACCCGGGTCACTTCGCCGTACTTGGCCGCTATCTTGGCTATCTTGTCGGCATTGCCTATCAGCACGTATTGCAGATTGTGCTGGGGGAAGTAGGTATTCACCAGACGCCGGGTTTCGTCCAGAGTCAAGCCATCCACCTTGGCCTGGAACTCGTTGATGAAACTGTCGTCGAAACCGTACAGCGCCATGTCGGACAGCAGGCCGGCCAGCTGGCCACTGGTTTCGAACTTGGGCGGGAACTGTCCCTTGACGTAGGCCTTGGCCGAATCCAGCGTCTGCTGATCTATCCCCTGTTGCCACAGACGGGCATAGGTTTTCAGCGCCAGGTCTATGGCTTCCTGGGTGGAAGCCTGCTTGGTGAAGGTGCTGATCTGGAACAGGCCAGCATGGGCATAAGGGACGAAACCCGAGCGGGCGCCATAGGTCAGGCCACTGTTCACCCTCAGCTCGTCGTTGAGCCAGGAAGTGAAGCGCCCACCGAGAATGGTGTTGACCACAGTCAGACCCACGTAGTCCGGGTTACTGCGGTTTACCCCTGGGCCCCCTATGAGGAAGGTTGTCTCTATAGCATCTCCCTTGTCGACCAGCAAGACCCTGGACTTGTCCAGCGATGGCAGCTGTGCGAGCTCGGGTTGCACCAGTTCCCTGGTATTTTTCCAGCCGGCGAAGGCCTTTTTCAGCCTGGCTTTCATCTGTGCCGGGTCGAAGTCGCCGACCACGCTGATGCTGGTATTCTGCGGCTGATAGTAGCTCTTGTGGAAGGCCCGCAGCTGAGACAGGCTCAGCCCGGCCAGGGACTCGCGGGTCCCGGAAGCCGCATTGCCATAGGGATGGGTACCGAACACCAGTTTGTTGAAGTAGCGGCCGATCACGGCACGCGGGCTCTCCTTGTCCTGGGACAGGCCGGCGACTTCACGCTCACGCAGCTTGTCAAATTCGGCATAGTCGAAATTCGGACTCAGGAGCACGGTGGCGAACAGGGGCAACATCTTGTCGGTATCCTTGGCCATGAAGTCGGCGCTCAGATAGCTGCCTTCCATGCCGGCTTCGGCCTGCAGGCTGGCACCCAGGGAGTCGACCGTCTGTTCTATCTCGGCCTTGGATTTGCCGCCCGAACCCAACAGCAGCCATTGGGAGGTCATGTGCGCCACCCCGGCCTTGGTGTCGTTGATCGCGCCGGCGCGCACCATGGCATTCAGAGTCACCAATGGCACTTCGGTTTGCGGCATGAGGTAGAAACTCAGGCCATTATCCAGGGTGAATTTTTCATATGCAGGCATGCTGAAGCTGCCGGTATCGACCAGGCTGGAAGTGGCATGCTTCTGGGTGGCGGCACAGCCTGCCAGGGTCAGACTGCCGGCGAGCAACAAGGCGCCAACGATGCGAGTCTGGCTGAATATCTGTGTGACTCGGCTCATAGGTCTGCCTCCTCGGTAGCGGCCAGCACTGCAACAGTACGATTCGCCTTGGTTAAGTAAGTCTGGGCGACACGCTGGATGTCGGCCGGGGTCAACTGGTTGTAGGCCTTGGGGGCATTGAACAACTTGTCATAGCTGCCGAAATACAGCTCGTAGGTGCCTAAGGTATTGGCCTTGCCGTTGATGGTTTCCATGGCATGGTAGAATTCCATCAGCTTGATGTTTTTGACCTTTTCCAACTCGTCCTTGGTCACGCCGTCACGGGCTATGGCCTTGATCTGCGTAAGCAAAGCCTGTTCCAGCTTGGTGGCGGCAACACCCGGGCTGGCAACGCCCATGATGTAAAACAGGTTGGGATCCAAGGACATGGGCAGGTAAGCCTCTGCCTCCAGCGCCACTTGCTTGTCGACCAAGCCACGATACAGGCGCGAGCTCTTGCCTTGACTCAGGATGGCACTGAGCAGATCCAACGCATAGTAATCTGCATTCGAGCTGGCAGGCACATGATAGGCCAGCATCACATTTGGGGTGCTCACCGAGGCCTTCTGTACGAAAACCCTGCGCTCGCCCTTCTGCTGAGGTTCGACCGTTCTGACTCTGGCGGGCGGCGCCTGCGGCGGAATGGGGGCCAGGTATTTATCCGCCAGGCGTTTGACTTCGTCGAACTTAACGTCGCCGGATACCACCATCACAGCGTTGTTGGGCGCATAGTAGGTCTTGTGGTACTGCACCAGATCATCCAGGGTCCAGGCGGCAATATCGGATTCATGGCCTATCACCGGCCAGCTATAGGGATGGGCCCTGAAGGCAACGCCCTTGAGCTCTTCCTGCAGGGTACGCCAGTTGGAGTTTTCCAGCCCTGTGGTGCGTTCGGAGGCGACGACACCGCGCTCACTGTCGACCATGGTCTGGTTAATATCCAGGTTGGCGATGCGATCGGCTTCCAGATCGAACATGGTTTCCAGCGCATTGGCGGGGAACCAGTCGGTATAGACTGTCATGTCCTCCGTGGTGTAGGCGTTGTTCGCCCCACCCGCGGCCTCCATGGTGCGGTCGAACATCTTGGGACCGTATTTCTTCGAGCCGTTGAACATCATATGTTCGAAGAAATGCGAGATCCCCGTGATCCCCGGCACTTCGTTGCGGGATCCTACCTTCCAGAATAGGTACATGTTGGCGTTGGGAATGGATCCATCCTCCAATACCATGATCTTCATGCCGTTATCCAGAGTAAAACTCTGAATGTCGGCGGCCGTGGTCGCCTGGGCCGCGCCAGGGGCCGCTAGCAGCCCCATGGACAGCAACAGGGCGCTGAAACTGAATTTCATTGTATTCGCTCCTTGCGATAAAAGCCCTATGAGAAGATAATTTCCCAATTAAATCAAGAACAATTACCTAGTCTTCTCCAAGTATTTTGTAAGCTCAGATTACCCCGAGCGGCAAAAGGGCACGGCGGCCGGTATTCAGGGCCTGGCACCCAATGCCGTCATGGCCACCTTGGTCATGGCCTCGACCCCCACCCTGAGCGCCGCCTCATCCACATAGAACTCGGGCGAATGGTTGCTGGCGGCCGTCTTGGGGTCCTGACCCTCGGGGGTCACGCCGAGGAAGAAGAACATCCCCGGGGCTTCCAGGGCATAGTAGGCAAAATCCTCGGCGCCCGTGATAAGCCCAGGCTCTATCAGCCTGGCATCCCCCACCACGGAGGCGAGTACCGGCTTCATCTGCGCCACCAGCTCAGGGTTGTTGACCAGCACCGGATAGCCCTGGTGGATCTCTGTGGTGGCACTGGCGCCGACGCTCTTGGCCAGCAGGCTGCTCATCTCGGCCAGTTTCAGCTTAATATCGGCCCGCATCTGCTGATCGAAGCTGCGGATAGTGCCTATCAGCTCGACCCTGTCGGGGATGATGTTGGAACGTATGCCGCCGTTGATCGCACCGAAGCTGACCACAGCCGGCGCCTTGGTGACATCCACCTGACGGCTGATGATGGTCTGGACGCCATTGATTATCTGGGCCGAGGCCACTATGGGATCGACGCCATTCCAGGGCCTGGAGCCATGGGTCTGGCGGCCGGTGACTTCTATGGTGAAGGAATCCTCACTCGCCATCGCCGGGCCGGCACGCACCCCTATGACCCCGCTTGGCAAGCTGGAGGTCACGTGCATGCCAAACACCTGTTGGGGTTTACGCTCGGCAAACAGCCCCTGCTTGAGCATCAGCTCGGCGCCACCTTCTTCGCCCTCGGGCGCCCCTTCCTCCGCCGGCTGAAAGATGAACATCACATCGCCCGCCAAGCTGTCTTTAAGCTGCACCAGGTTCTCGGCCACCCCCATCAGCATGGCCACATGGGTGTCGTGGCCACAGGCATGCATCACCCCCACGCTCTGGCCACGGTAGGAATCTGTCGCCTTGGAGGCGAAGGGCAGGTCCACTTTCTCTGTCACCGGCAGGGCATCCATGTCGGCACGCAGGGCGATCAGCGGGCCGGGTTTGCCGCCACGAAGCATGGCCACCACCCCTGTGTGTGCCACCCCTGTCTGCACCTCGAGTCCCAGGCTGCGCAGGTGTGTTGCTATCAGCTTGCCGGTGCGAAACTCACGATTGGATAACTCAGGATGTTGATGCAGATCCCGGCGCCATTGGATCACCTTGGGCTCTATCTCCAGCGCCAGTTGTTTCGCATCCGTGGCCCAGGCCGGCAAGGCATAGCCGGCGGAGGAGAGCAAGAGAGTGGCGCCGAGCAGGCGCGCTTTAGCAGTTAAATCCATATGAAACCCCTGTGAGTCGGCTTGATCTTGCTCTAAGCTACAGGGGGAACGGCCAATTGTTAATTCTTTTTTATTAACGGCATAGGCTACTCCTGGCGACTCGCGATCGCCAGGCGCTGCCGGCCTTAGCCTGGCTTATGCAGAAACACCACGTCCGCCTCGACTATCTCCAGCCGCCAGCCCAGTTGCGCCGCCAGCCATTCGAAACTGGCAACCGAGTAGAAGTTAATATGGGTGGGATCGTTCTTATAGTGCCAGCGGCCAAAGGCTTCCTGGCTCAATACCCGCTTGGTCATCACCGCCAGGATGCCACCCCGGGCCAACAGGCCGTCGAGCAGTGTCAGCAGCGCCGCCGCATCTGCCACATGCTCTATCACCTCGGTCAGGGTGACGAAATCGTAGCTGCGCTCCAGCAGGGCATCATGCCTGGCATAGTAGAGATCATAATTGCTCATCTCGAAACCTGCCTCCTGCGCCATCCGGCTGAGGACGGCGCCCTCGCCGCAGCCAAAATCCAGCCCCCTGGCACCCGGGGACAGGCGCGTCAGCAGCGGGCTCAGGGTCCTGGCGAGGAAGCGCCGGTAGCCAGGATCATCCAGCCGATTGTCATGCTTGTCGTATTCGGCCTTCTCCTCAGCGGCAGACAGATGATAGCCGGCGGGCACGGACACCAGTTGGCAGCGGCGGCATTGGAAGTAAGCTCTGCGCTTATCCCGATGGAATAAGTATGAGTCCATGCCATGGCATAGGGGGCAGGTCGGCGCCGTGGCTGGGGCTGGGGCTGCGGCTTGAGTAGCAGAATCTTGGGGATCGGAGGCATTCAGGCTCATCTGGACTTTGGCTCCGAAATAGCTTTGGGCTCCGGAATAGGCTTGGGCTCAGAGATAGCCCTGGGCTCAGGGATTTTCCTGTCCTTAGCGGCCGCTTCCCTGGCCTGCTGCAGATATTTCTGCTCCCGGTCGGCTCTGGTCTCGAATTGCCGGCGGGCTTGCTGTTGCTGCTCGGCTTCCCAGCCGTCACCGCTTTGCCTGGCCTGGATCTTGGCCTCCCTGGCCTGGGTCTCTTCCGCCGCCTGCTTGGCCTTGGCGAGCTGTTGTTGCTCCAGGCTAAGGGAATCCTGGCGTGCCTTATCCGCTATCTGCTGCAGGCTGGGCCGCTCGGTCGCCGCGACCCCAAGGGTCATCAGGCTCATCAAGAGGACACTCAAGCTCTTGCCCACAGGCTTCTCCACAGGTTTTTCCATAGGTTTTTCCATAGATTTCTCCATAGGTTTATTCGGTAACATATTCACGCCCCGGCTCGGGCCCATGTACGGGTCGCGCATGGATGACGCCATTCAAGCGGCGCACTAGTCTTCATAACGTGCCCGCACCTGTGGCGGCATGGCCGCCAGTCGGTGATCCACCATGGCATCTAAGGCCTCGAACAGGGGCTTTACCTCCAGCTCTGGGTCGAGCGCGCGCAACATATGGGCCGCCGCTTCCAGGGTCGACAGGCTGTCGCTGCGACTGGCCTTGCGGATACGGTAGTTGGAACTCTGCTCGAGATCCAGATGCAACGCCGGATACTGCTGCAACCAGGGATTGAGCTGCAGCAGGCGAAACGCCTTGCGCCAGGTGCCGTCGAGCAACAACAAGACGCAGTCGGCAGCCGGGGCGGCCTGTTGCACCTGCACGCTCTTTTCCGAGGGATAGACCAGATACACGGGCCTTTCGAGCCGCGCCAGGTACTGACGCAGTTCGGCAAAATCCTCTGGCGTCTCACCCACATAGACCAAGGTCTGGGGAATGACCAGGCTCAAGAGGCGCACACTGTTCTTGGCATGCCCTACCTCACTCGGATGCTGCAACACCAGCAAGCGGGTCTTGGGCTGCAGCGGCCGTATGCTGGCACAGACACAGGCGCTCTGGGGATAATGGCAGACAGAGCAATAACGACGAGACAAATGGGCACCTGAGTCGGGACAAAATTGGCACAAGTATAACTCGGAGAAGATAGGAAGGTAACAGAGGCAAAGGGACCGAGAGGTAAAGAGGCAGTCTAAATCCGAGGTGACCCTATATGTCCAAGCTTGTCTCTGGTTGGCCTTTCTCCACCTATGTCAGTGGCCAGGCTGCCGACATTCCTGTGACCCGCCGTGGAGCCTTCCCCGGAGGCTCTACGATGACATCCCTGTCATCGAAGGTCACATATATGGACTGGCTGCGTGTCACCTGAGTGCTTGGCCCTGGTAATGGCGAACAGCACTCTCTTTCGGTTCAAGACTATGACCGCATCCTTGTTTTGATGTTGCGGCTCATTCTATTACAGCTGGCTCATTGAATTTTGTTACACCTGCTCTCTTGTTCTGTCATGGCGCGTCGGGATATAGTCTTGCGCGCCAGGAAGGCAAGGTGAATTAGGTCAAATAGACAATACATTAAATGGGTTAGCGTTCTGTTAATCTCTCCTCTCCGCCTCCGGTATTCAGATAAACACAAGGATGAATCATGAAGAAACTAATCAGCATTGCCGTGTTATGCGGCCTTTTCAGCGTCAATGCCTTTGCCGCCCAAGACAACACTTATCAGCACGAGGCGGGACTGGACTATGCCGCCAACAGTGAGGATTTCGGCGATGGCTTCTGGAACCTGGGATATCGTTATTACGTCACCCCGGTTGCCCAGGATAAGGTGCCCTATGCCCTCAGCGGCTTCCTGGCACAGAGCTCGAATCTTGGAGTGCATTATGCGACTGATTCGGGTGATGCCAACGATTACCGGGTGGATGGTGAATATGTGATGGATTCCAAATGGTTCATCGGTGCCAGTTATTCCCGCCTGGATACAGATTTTGTCGACAATAATAATTACGGTCTGAGCCTGGGCTATTACTTCAACGATACCTCAGCCGTCTATGCCAACTATTCCCGCAGCGATACTTCGTGGGATGCAGGTTTTGGTTATGGCGGTGATGTCACCAGGGATCAATACAGTGCGGGTATCAAGAGTTTCCTGCCGTTGCAGACGACCTCCGGGGTGTTACTCGAGGCCAACATAGCCCATGTTGCTGGGTCTGGTGGCAGCCAGAGCACAAATGGGCTGAACCTTAGCGCGGACTGGTATGTTACTCAGTCCTGGTCTGTCGGCGCCAACTATAGCCGTGACGATAATGATTTTGACTCTTCTGAAATTCGCACTGCGTATTTCCTGCGACTCACGGATCAGATCTCGGCCCGCGCCATGGTCACAAAGATGATTGATCCCAGTGGTGATGGTGTCGGCATCACCCTGGGCCTGAATGGCCGCTTCTAAAGTTGTCCTGAGATAAAAAACCGCCGGCCTGTGGTCACAGGCTAGCGGCAAAGGGTGAAATCTTAGCCGCGCTCTATATTGAGGGCGGCTTTTTTTATTCTGAATATTGACTGTGCCGAGTGTTCAGCTCAGCACTCAGCCATATGTTCAGTGCGCCAGCTGTTCCTGGTGCCAATGGTCGAAGCGGCTCAGGGCCATCATGGCCAACAAGAGCGCCGCCAGTACTCCCATCACCAAGGCCACGGCGAAGGGTGCCGTCAGCCCGGTTTGCTGCACCAGCGCGGTCAACAGCGAGGCACCGCTCATCTGAATGAAGCCGAGCATGGCGGTCGCAGTGCCGGCCCTTTCACCGAAGGCCGACAACGCCATGCTGGTCGCAGGCCCGAGCAACAGGGCGAAGCCTATGCATAACAGCATCATGGGCAGCATGAAACCGAAGGCCGCCGCCATGCCGGCATTCGGGCCCCAGGCTTGCACCAGCAGCTGGATAAGCGCAGATGAGACCAGGATAGCCAGTGCCAAGATCACCGTGGGCCTGTTGCCCAATCTGTGGATCACCCAGGGTGCGGTGAAGCAGGCGGCTATGTTGACGGCGGCATTGAGGCCAAACAGGCCACTGAAGGCCAGCTCAGACAGGCCCAGGTGGCCTATCAGCCACAGCGGCGAGTAAGACACATAGGTGAGGATGGCAGCCATGGCGACCATGCAGGCCAGGGCATAGAAGAGGAAATGCCGGTCCAGCAGCACAGGCTTATAGCTGGCCCAACGGTACAGGGGGCCGCTGCTGACGGTATTGGCCGGCCGCGTCTCGGGGAAACGGTAGCCCACCAACAGCAGCATCACCACGGCATACAGGCTCATAAACAGGAAGGTAGAGCGCCAGCCGAATTGCAATGCCAGCAAGCCCCCCAGGGTCGGGGCCAATGCCGGGATCACGCAAATGGCGCCATTGAGGTAGCTGTAGATGCGGGCGCCCTCCTTGGAAGAATAACAGTCGCGCACCGCACTGAAGACCACTATGGAAGTGGAACAGGCCGCCAGCCCCTGCAACACCCTGGCCAGTTGCAACCAATGGAATTCGACGGCGGCGGCCGCCAACAGGCTGCTGGCACCATAGAGCAAGACGCCGAACAGGGCTATCGGACGGCGGCCGAATCTGTCTGCCAGCGGGCCTATCAATATCTGTCCCAGGCCCATGGCACCGAGAAACAGCACCAGGGTCGACTGCACCTGGCTGGCGGAGACGGCAAACTCGGCCGCCATGGTCGGCATGGAAGGCAGGTAAATATCTATCGCCAGGGGGCTCAACAACACCAGAGACATCAGAATAGGAAGCAAATTGCGCCGCATTGTTTCTCTCAACTCATTAGAAATACATAAATCAGGCGCAGATGTTAACCAGTTCAAGGTATGAATAGAAATGGTATAATTTCCGAAGTGAATTTCCCTTAAGGAATATCTATGAATCTGGATAACCTGGCGCGTGTCGATCTCAACCTGCTGGTGATACTGCAGGTGTTGCTGGAGGAGCAGAGTGTCACCCGTGCCGCCAAGCGGCTGCACCTGAGCCAATCGACGCTGAGCAAGAGTCTCAACCGGCTGCGGGATACCCTGGGCGACCCCTTATTCCAGCGCACCGCCCACGGCCTGAAGCCGACATCGCACGCCCTGCTGCTGGGCCAGAAGCTGCCCTCGGTGTTGCAAAGCCTATATCAACTGTCGCTGCCGCCTACCTTCACGCCGGCCGACAGCAGCCGTCAGTTCTCCTTCGCCATGGTGGAGAGCGCCTACGAAACGCTGATCCCCTACTTCATAGGGCCGCTGTTGAGCCAGGCGCCCAACCTCAAGCTGGATTCCTACGTCTGGGCCGAGAACTCGATGCAAGATCTGCTGCAGGGCCAGATAGACTTCGGCATCTCGGGGCGGGATCTGCAGCCCCTGTCGAACTTTCATCGTGACAACCTGCCCGAAGGCATAGCCCACAGGATCTTGTATCAGGACCATCAGGTCTGCCTGGTGCGCAACCGGCATCCCATTTTGGCCGAGGTTAAAGCCGGCAACTGGAACAGGGCGGCGTACCTGGAACTGGCACATGTGCAGGTGCGCTGTGAGGGCAACGATTGGTGGGCCCTGGATTATCATCTGGCCGAGGCGGGCGAGCGGCGCCGACTCTGCACCACGGTTCCTGACTTCTACGGCGCCGCCAGTGTCTGCGCCCATAGCGACCTGGTCTTCACAGTTCCGGCCAGTTTCGCCGTGCATGCCCAGAAGCTCTATTCGCTGACCGAAATTCCCCTGCCCCTGGCCTTCGAACCCATGGTGTATGTGCTCTTATGGCACCAGCGCAACGATGAAGATCTTGGGCATAGATGGATCCGCGACATCATCTGCCGGAGTGTATCCGCAGCATTGGGAGTCGAACCCAAAGAATACCGGGAATAGCGAGCGGCGCCGGAACTGGCATTACCAGGGTTTTCCCGGCACGCCAGACACTGGCCCGGGTGGCAGGCTGGTTGAAATTTTAACCAGCTCTGGCCTTGAAATTCCAGAATTCGCCAATATGTAGGAGTAATAGGCAGGACAGTCGCAGTCGCCCGGCTCGGGGAAAGCGGCGCCGGGTCCGAGTCATGCAGAGACTATTGAGCAAACTAGATTAAGCTTAATTAACGTGACCCCAGCCGCCCGATTAATGCACACTGCAGTGCCACTGCATGTTAGGAGTCTTCATGATTTATCGTCAATTTCAACAAATCCCATTGCAGCAAAGGTTTGCCGGCCCCAGAGGCCTGCTGGCCTTCATCGCGGGTGTCGCAGTGATAGGACTGGTGCTGCTGGTCTTGCCCTTCGTGCTCTTGTTCGGCGTCATCGCCCTGATCCTGCTGAGCCTGTTCGGCCGCCTGTATCTGAAACGCCAGCTGAGTCGCTTCAACAGCAGAAATGCCGCCAATTCGGCAGCGCCGGAAGCCGACACTCAGGTGCCGCCGTTCGCCCGGGACAGCTTCACGCCAACACCCCATAAGGGGCGTACCTTCGAACACGAGCCCGACTGACACAGCCGGCAGCAATAAATAAGGAGCCTGCAGGCTCCTTATTTATTCATCCCATGGCAACGGCCTCGCCTAGGCCACTGGGCTGGACGGGGTTCTCGACACCATGTACAGGCGGAATAGGGCGACATTGACGAACAGGCCGATGAAGGCCGCCAGGGTTTCCACCAGCAACTGCAGGGGCAAGCCCACGGACTGGGCCGCATTCGACAGGGTGCCGCCGATGAGCGACAAAGGGATATACAGCATCAAGACGGTGATGGTCTTAAGCACTATGGGACCGCTGAAGTTGAAGCTGGCCTTGATGGCCTCCAGGGGCGAGAGTTGTTCGACCACCACCATGAAATTGACATAGGCCAGTCTGGCAAACAGGTAGAAGCTCAACACCAGGCCTACCAGCCATAGCGGGCCGAAGGCGGCGAACAACATCACAGGGGCCAATATCGCCAGGCCCGAGAAGACACCGGCGAGCAACAGCGGCGGCACGAAGGGCACACTGGCTTTCAATACCATGCCGGCGCTGGGGTTATGGCCTTGAGAGCGGATATCCAGAAACAGGGTCAGCGCGGCGATCAACAGGGAAAACACCAGCAGCAACAGCATGACGGCTAACATATGCGAGGCACCAAACTCGGGGGCTTCGGCATTCATCTTAGTCAATTCAGTCCCCAACCACAGCTGGATACCCACTTGGAGCAGTAACAGGGGCATCACCAACGCGGCCAGCTGGCCCAGATGATTGCGGAAAAAATTATAAGCTTCGGTCAATATAGCAGACAGTGACATGCGCCTTTCCAATAAATGAATTGATACCAGAGAAACAGAGGCCTAAGGATACCCAAAATCCCCCGCTAATGCACAGACGAAATCACCATGGCAAGCGGGTTGGCGCTAAAATAGGAGCGACAAAAGCTTTTTAGTCGCTAAAATGCAAGTTGATAGCGTGATTAGCCACAGGACAAAACATGATGAAACATACAGCCGCCATATCCCTGCTTATCGGTGCGACCCTCACTGTACCGGCGAGCGCAGGTTGGTTAGACAAGTTAACCGCCGCACCGGAAACGGCAACCCAGGCCACTGAGCCGCAAAGCAACGAACTGGTCGGCAGCGTGATGTCGCAACTGGGCCTGAGTCAGTCCCAGTCCGAGGGCGGCCTGGGCAGTCTGCTGAGTCTGGCGCAATCCAGCCTGGGCGCCGAGGATTTCGGCCAACTGTCCGCCAGCATCCCGGATGCCGAAGGCCTGCTGGCTGCCGCGCCGGCAACGGATAGCGACGCCGGCATGTCGGGACTCCTGTCCAAGGCCGGCAGCCTGGGATCGGCCTTCCAGGGCAGCGCCATGGTCTATGATGCCTTCGAGAAACTGGGGATCTCCAAAGAGCTGGTCGCTCCCATGACAGAGATACTCAAATCTTATCTGCAGACCAATGGCGCGGAAGGGAGCGCAGATCTCTTGCTGCAAGGCCTGAGTTCACTCCTCTGAGCTGCCCCACACAGGCAGGCCATCGCCTGCCTGTCGAGCGCGGCGGCAAGCTCGCCGTCGCACCCGCAGTAGAAACAAGGTTTAGTCATGATAGCGTTACTCAAACAGCTTTTTCAGTCGCAAACTCAGGCATTATCACCCCAGGAGCAGGAGCGACAACTCAACCTCGCCGCCGCCAGCATGCTGCTGGAAGTCGTCTATGCCGATGAGACCCTGAGTGAGAGTGAAGCCGAGCTCTTGCCACAACTCCTGGTGTCGACCCTGGGGATACTGGCGAGCGAAGCGGAACAAGTGCTGGTCGAAGCCAAACGGGCGCAGAGAAATGCCACCTCCCTCTATGAGTTCACGGCCGAAATCAACCGCGTATACTCGATAGGGCAGAAACAGCAGCTGCTCCTCGCCATGTGGCGCCTGGCCTATGCCGATGGCCGCCTATGCCAGTATGAAGATCAGATCATTCGCCGCACCGCAGATCTCTTATACCTGAAGCACAGCGAATTGATCCGGATGCGCAATCTTGCCAAGGAGCAAACCGACTAGCAGCGCCAAGCTGCCGACATAGCGCCCTATGTCAGTTGCGGGTAAATTTGAGCAGGTAACGGCTGCTCTTGCCCTTGATGCTGGGGTCGAATACCGAGATGTTCAAGGGATCCTCGGGGTTTTTCAGCAGCTCGGAGCTGGCAAGCAACTCGAATCCCATCTGGGTCATGAGGGTTATCACCTCCTGTTTTGCCAGCCTATGATATTCATGGGCGCTGGAGACATCCGCCCCCGGCAAGGCGTCGTGATCTATGATCGCCAGATAGCCGCCAGGCTTGAGGCTGAGATAGAGGGCCCGCAGCAACTTGACCCTGTCTATCTCGGGCCAGTCCGCCTCATGGTAATACATGTCATGGAAGCCCAGCACGAAGAAGATGCGATCGAAACTCGCCGCCGCTAACGTCAGATCGTTGGCCTCGGACAGCAAGAGTTCGACATTGGGCAAGCGGGTCGCATATTCCCGCTCCGCCAGCTCCGCCTTGGCGAAGGGCAGATACGCCTGATTATTGTGCGCCACCACCTTGCCCCGCTCACCCACGACCCGCGCCAGCAGCTCGCTGTAATAGCCCCCACCGGAAAACAGATCCAGCACCCGCTGACCTGGTGCTATCTCCAGAAACTGCAACACCTGTTGCGGATGGCGGTCGGCATCCCTAAGCTTGTCCCTGGTCAGTCGTTGCCCGGCATCCACCGCCGCGGCGATAGCATCCGGGTTGGAAGGCGTTGGGGCGTCGGCCGCAGCGGCTTGGTGCAGGCCCAATCCCAACAAGATCCCGGGTAGCATCTTAGAAAAAATCCTCATGTTTAACTCCAGATTGACTCGGTTCAACTCATAAATCTCATAGCGCCACAGGATAGCCAATTCCCCCGCAACAGATGTTGGTCATTTGTAAATATTCGTGTTTGTCTTAGAAAAGGTAAACAAATACTTTGAAAGCGCCGCCCCAGATGTTGTTGCCATGGGTGTGGCAATCCGCAAAGCCAGGGGTAATTATTAATAGAAACAGTATCTTGAATGACAATAGAGCGGCTAAAGCCTTCCAGGCGTAGTGCAAGGGACCAAAGGGACAGTTGGACTTGGAATTGAGACAAAAATATAAGCGGCACAAAAAAGCCCTGAGTGCAGGGCTTTTTATGCTGAAGCAACCGAAGGCTAGCGCTTCGCCAGCACCTGCTTGCGAACCAGGTGGGACTTCTGCCACCAGAGGAAGGGCGCCACCACGGCCACCAGCAGACAGGCGTAGGTCATGTTCGCTCCCAGGGACAGCCCCAGGGCGAGACAAAACAAGCAGCCGAGCAGCACCAGGGGCAGATAGCGCTTGCTCAGCAGCCTGGCCGCCGCCAGCATGGACATCAGATAGATGATGACGAACACCCCATTGGTCCAGGAGATCAGATGTTCCAACTCCTGCCCTGTGACGAAGGTCAGCACCAGCACACAGGCCATCAGCCCCAGGATGGCCGCCAACGCCCGCACCGGCACTCCGTGGCCATTGAGGCTGTCGAAGCGGCGCGGCAATATGCCTTCGCGGCTGAAGCTCCAGAGTAGGCGGGCGGCGCTGGCGGAATACACGTTCACCGTCGCCAAACCGCTGGCGATCCCCAAAATGCCGATCACCTGAGCGCCGTAACCGCCGAGCAGGCGATCGAACACCCCTATCATGGCCACCCCGGAGTCGGTCGGCACCAACAAGAGCAACAGGGTGCAGGCGAGGTAGATGAGTCCCACCAGGCCTGTGCCCAGCATCATGGCCGGGATCATGTCCCTGTCCGGACGGCGAAAATCATTGGCCAGATGTGTCATGGCTTCGACCCCGAGAAAACTCCAGAAGGCGATGCCGGCGGCCGCCATCACCAGCGGCGTCTGCGGGCTGAACCCCTGCGCCGAGGCTTGCAGGCCATCCAGGTTCAGGCCGGCGGCGCCGAAGAGCGCCACCACCACGGCCACTATCCCCAGGGTCAGTGCGAATTGCAGCTTGGCCGACACCTGAATGCCGCGCAGGTTGAGCAGGAATAACCCCAGGATGAGCAGCAGCTCGGTGCCGACCTGAGTCCAGCCGGCCAGCGGCACCAGGGCATTGACGAACTGGAAGGTCATGAGGATCGCGGCCGGGGCGCCCATGGGCACCACCAACAGGAATATCAGCCCTATGGTCCGTCCGGCCGTGCGACCGAAGGCCTTCTCGACGAAGTAGGCCGGCCCCGCCGCATGGGGAAACACGCTCGCCAAGCGGCCGAATACCAGGGTGACGGGGATGATCGCCAGGGTCAGCAGGAGCCAGGCCAGCAAGGCGCCGCTGTCCGCCTTGGCGATCGTCATTTGCGGCAGGATAAACACCCCTGTACCCAGCAAAGTGGTGGCCATCAATCCGGCACCCTGCCAGCGTCCTATTGTTCCAGTATTTTGATTCATCTGTTAAAATCCGGGGGTTAATTGCCGTCAGTATAATGGGATTTCACTCGACAATCTGCCGTCATCTCCCGGCACTCTAAAGCCGATACCGGCAAAGTGACGGGAAATAGCCCAAAAACCGTCAAAACGTTCCCATAATGGAGTGTGCCTTGGATAAGTTCGATAAAGCCATCATCACAGCCCTCAGACAGGATGCCCGCCAGAGCGTCTCGCGCCTGGCCCAGCAAGTGAACCTGTCCCGCAGTGCCGTCTCGGAGCGCATCAAGAAGCTGGAACAGACGGGCATAATACGTGGCTACCAGGTGTTGCTGAGCGAATCCCAGAAGGAAGGCGTCTCCGCCTATTTCGAGATCCAGCATAAATGTCCCAGGTGCGACGACGTCGCCCACGTATTCCTGTCGATCCCCGAAGTCGTCACCTGCCGCGGCATCACGGGCGAAATGGATCTCCTTGTGTATGTGCATGCCGACTCCATGCGGCGCCTGCATGAGATCCGCGAATATATAGACACCCACACGGACATACTGAGGATCAAGACCCATGTGGTCATGAGTGAATGGATCAATAATCAGGGATAAAGATATTTAAAATCCTAGACATAGAATGAGTTATCTTGCAGAGTTTCAATCAGACCCGGCCTGACTCTCCAGGCTCCCGGCATGAGGCAAAGAAGTCACTATGCAGACAGGCACGCTCGCAACAGAAACCGGACAGGCAGGCACAGAGGCGCAGCTGAACCTGCTCTGGGGCAGCCTCATACTGGAAGAGCTGGCGCGCTTGGGGGTACGGCATGTCTGCCTGGCACCCGGCTCCCGCTCCACCCCGCTGACCCTGGCCCTCGCCGGGCAGGACAAATTCAGCCGCCACCTGCACTTCGACGAACGGGGACTGGGCTTCATGGCCCTGGGACTGGCCAAGGCCAGCCAGACCCCGGTGGCCGTCATCACCACCTCGGGCACTGCGGTGGCGAACCTGCTGCCGGCGGTGATCGAAGCCAGCCTGACCCGGGTGCCACTCGTCATACTCTCCGCCGACCGGCCAATGGAATTGCTCGACTGCGGTGCCAATCAGGCCATCCCCCAGCCAGGGCTCTTCGGCGTCTATGCCAGACAGCTGAACCTGCCGCCGCCCGACGATCGTATGGGGCCAAGGGCCCTGCTCAGTTCGCTGGATGCGCTGCTCGCCCAGCAGACGGGCCCAGTGCATATCAACTGCATGTACCGTGAGCCCCTGTATCCCGATGACGCTGGCCTGGATCTCGGCCAGGCACTCGAACCCTACGGCAAGGAGTTGCGGCGCTGGCACAGGGACGGCCATCCCTTCACCCGCTACAGCCAGGCGAGCATCAGCAGCCTGCCAAGCTCGGATGCCCTGCTGCGTTTCGCCCACGGCAAGGGGGTGATAGTGGTCGGCGCCCTGACGGCGGACGCACAGCCGCAGCAGCTGATCACTCTGGCACAGAAACTCGGCTGGCCACTGCTGGTCGATGGTCAGTCCCAACTGCGTCAACATTCGGCGGCGCTGGGCAACATAGATCAACTTCTGCTGCAGCCCAGGGCCAGGGCACTGCTGCAACAGGCCGACAGGCTGCTGCTGGTAGGCGGGCGCCTGATTTCCAAACGCCTGCAGGCCTACCTTGCCGAGCAGGACTGGCATAGCTATTGGCAACTGCTGCCGGACACCGACAGGCTGGATCCCAACCACAGCGCCAAACAGCTATGGCAGGCGAGTATTTGTCGGTTCACCACCTTGAGCTGGCCACGCTCCAGTGCCGCCAACTGGGCACTGCCACTGGTCCCCATGAACGACGCCCTGCATGGCCTATTCGCTTGCCACATAGACGAGGGCGAGTTCGGCGAGGCCCAGGTCATCCGCATTGTGGCAACCACCCCTTTCCCCTCGGCCGCGGGGCAGTTGTTCATAGGCAACAGCCTGCCGATCCGCCTGTACGACATGTATGCCCCCGTGACCCCTGAGCCCCTGCCCGTGTTCAGCAACCGCGGCGCTTCGGGTATCGACGGCCTGCTGGCGACCTGCTGCGGCATCGCCGCCCACCAGGCCAGGCCGACCACTCTGCTGATAGGGGATATGTCCCAGCTGCACGACCTCAACTCCCTGGCGCTGGCCGGCAAGCTGCAAAGCACCTTGGTCATAGTGGTGCTCAACAACGATGGCGGCAACATCTTCAACCTGCTGCCCGTGCCGGACGAAGCGCTGCGACACGACTATTACCGCATGGCGCATGGGCTGAACTTCGGGTATGCCGCCGCCATGTTCGGCCTGGCCTACAATCATGCCGAAGATCTGCAGGCCTTCGAGGCCGCCTACCTGGATGCACTGGCTTATCCGGGCGCCTCGGTGATCGAGGTCGGCATAGGCCAGACCCAGGCGAGCGCGCAGATAACCGCCCTCAACCAGTGGGTCAGGCAAGGCTGATGCTGGCCATGACGCGCCACGGTGCCGGGCACTTGCCGCCGCTGGTGTTGCTGCATGGTTTCCTCGGCGACAGGCATGACTGGCGGGCCATGCTGCCATTGCTCGGCCGGCACTTTCACTGCCTCTGCATAGATCTCCCAGGCCATGGCGACAGCCGGGCCGTCGAACTGCCAACCCCTGGCCTGTCCGCCTGTGCGGCCGAAATAATCCAGAGCCTGGAGGCCAGAGGCATAGGGCAATTTCACCTGCTGGGTTACTCCCTCGGCGGCCGCATAGCGCTGCAGCTCGCCAAGGAATTTCCCACCCGCTTGCTCAGCCTCAGCCTGGAGTCCAGCCATCCAGGGCTGACCACCGCGGCGGAGCGGGCGGCGCGGCGCGAGAGCGATAGCCTCTGGGCCGAGCGCCTCGAGCACGCACCCATACGCGAATTTCTGCGGCTCTGGTATGCATCCCCCACGTTCGCCGAGCTGACGCCCGAGGCCAGGGAGGCATTAGTCGCCCGCCGCAGCCACAATTCGTCCCTGTCACTGCTGAACTGCTACAGGGCCACCTCGCTGGCGCTGCAGCAAGATCTAAGCTCCGTGCCGGCCGGACTCGGCTGCCCATGTCATTACTTCAGCGGCGCCCTGGACCGCAAGTTTTCCGCCCTGGCCGCCGACTGGCAGAGCCCAGGGCTGCAATGGCATTGCCTGGAAGATGCGGGCCATAACCTGCATCTGCAGGCGGCGACCGAGTTCGGCCAACGCTTGCTTGCCGCCCTGGGAGAGCACAGCCCATGCTGAGCTCACTGCGCCTGTATCACTATCGGATCCCCCTGACGCCGCCGCTGGCCGTGGCCAGGCAGAGGATTGCCGAGCGCCGGGGCCTGGTGCTGCAGGCCAGCAGCCGGACGGCCGCTGGGGCTGTGAGGCGGGCCTGGGTCGAAATAGCCCCCCTGTCCGGTGCCGATACCCAGGGCCGGCCGCTGACGGGCTTCAGCCCGGAGTCACTCCATGAGGTCACGCAATACCTGCGCCTGCTGCTGCCGACACTGCTCCAGCAACCTCTGGCCAGCCTGAGGCGGGCCGCCCAGGGCTGTGAACTGGCCTCCGCCGCCTACGGCCTCAGCCTACTGCATGCCAGGCTAAGCGGCGCTTGCGACCATAGACCCGCGCGGACGCAGCCGACGGCAGCCGTGCCCATTCCCCTCATCTACCTCAACCCAGGCGAGGACCCACGCCAAGCGGCGGCGCGGATCCGCGCCCTGCCGGCCGGCATCACCAGGGTCAAGCTCAAGGTGGCCCAGACCCATGCCGCCACCGAGCTTAAGTTGCTGCATGAGGTCCTCGCCATCAGGCCAGAGTTCAAGCTCAGGCTGGATGCCAACCAGGGATGGGATCTGGAGCAGGCCATCGCCTTCGGGGCTTGCCTGCCCAAGTCGGCCATAGAGTATATAGAGGAGCCGTGCCGCACCCTGGCGGAAAACATCGCCTTCCACCGGGCGCTGGGACTCGGCTACGCCCTGGATGAGAGCCTGCACCAGGCCGGCTTCAGCCTGGCACCCCACCCTGGGCTTGTCGCCTTATGCATCAAACCCATGTTGTTCGGCGAGCTGGGGCTGTTGAGGGAATTTATCGGCCGGGCCAATGCCATGGGGCTGCGTTGTATCCTGGGCTCCAGCCTGGAGACCAGCCTGGGGATCGCCGCCATCGCGGCGCTGGCGAGCCGGCTCACCCCGGATGAAGCGCCGGGAATAGACACCCTGGGCGCCTTCGCGCAGGACTTGCTCGTCTCCTCCGGCAAAGCCGAATGCCTGGGCCAGGAGCAGCTGACACTGCTCGCCGAGGCAGGTCCATGGTGAATATTTCGCCACTGCATGCCACGGCGCTGCGCCGCCCCAATGCCATAGCCCTGAGGTTTAACCCCTCTCCAAATGCCTATGACCAAGAGGGTTTGGCGCTGAGCTATCGCGAGCTGAGCCGGCGGGTATTGCAACTGGGGCAAAGGCTGAAGCGCCAGGGTCTGGAGCCCGGCGCTCGCCTCGGCTGCGTCTCGGGCAACGGCCTGGAGGCCATACTGCTCTACTGGGCCTGTGTCGATAACGGCTTTCTCTTTTGCCCCCTCTCCCCCAGGCTGCCACCCGGGCAAATTCGGGCCATGCGCCGGGAGTTTGCCCTGACGGCTATCTGGTATGAGCCGGCCGCGGCCCGGGGCGCTGCGGATCTGAGCCTCGGGCTCGAGGATGAGCCGGAGGCGCAGGGCAAGCTGTCACCGCCCGTCATAGACGCCGGCCAGGCGGTAAACATCATCTTCACCTCGGGTTCCAGCGGCAAGCCCAAGGCGGCGGTGCATAGCCTGAACAACCATATTGCCAGCGCCGCCGGCGCCCGCAGCCTAATCCCGCTCGCGCCCGGAGATAGCTGGCTGCTTTCACTGCCGCTGTTCCATATCGGCGGCCTGGCCATACTCAACCGCTGCGCCCTCGCCGGCGCCTGTATCGCCCTGCCGGATCCCCGGCTGTCGCTCGCCGGGCAGATCCGCCGCGACGCCATAAGCCATCTGTCCCTGGTGCCGACCCAGCTCTGGCGCCTGCTCCTGGGCGACGCCGACGGGGTGGGATTCGACCCGGGTCAGAGCTCACTCAAGGCACTGCTGCTGGGCGGCGGCCCCATGACACAGGCGCTGCTGGACGCCCTGGCGCGGAGCCGGCTGCCGGCCTTCTGCAGTTATGGCATGACGGAAATGAGCTCGCAGATCACCACAGGACAGGCACGGGCCGACGGCAACAGCGGCAGCCTGCTGCCATACAGGCAACTCAAACTGGTCGATGGGGTCATCTGGGTCAGGGGGGAAACCCTCTTCCTGGGTTATCTGCAGGCGGGGAAAGTGTGTAAGGAGCTCGACGACCAAGGCTGGTTCTGCAGCGGAGACAGGGGTCTCGTCGATGGCGCCGGCCGCCTGCGGCTGCTGGGCAGGGTCGATAATCAGTTCATCTGTGGCGGCGAGAATATCCAACCGGAAGAAATAGAAAATGCCCTCAGGCTACATCCGGCCATAGAGGAGGCCATAGTCTTCGGCGAAGCCGATGCCGAATTTGGCCTGCTGCCCAGTGCCATCATTCGCGGTGAGCTGCCGGATCCGGCCGAGCTGCAGGGGTTTCTGCAGCCAAGGATTGCCGGCTTCAAGCGCCCGCGCCGCTACTATCCCTGGCCCGAGCTGGCCGACCAGGGCAGCCTGAAGCTCGCCCGCAAGCGGGTAATCGCCACCGTGCTCAAGGCTAAGCCGCCAGGCAGCTGAGTCTTATCGGGGATAACGGGCCTAAAAAAACCTGCCGCGGCAGGTTTTATTTCAGGAAAGGTGAGACAGGCTAGATTTCCATGCAGGCCTTGAGCTTATTCATGGCATTCTTTTCCAGCTGACGAATGCGTTCGGCCGATACCTGGTAGGTCGCCGCCAGTTCCTGCAGTGTGGTCTTGTTGTCTTCATCCAACCAGCGGGCCTGCAATATGTGCTGGCTGCGCTCATCCAGGGTCTTGATGGCAGACAGGAGACGCGCTTGGGAATTGCTCTCCCAGTTGTCCTGTTCTACTTGGGTGGCCAGATCCGAGGAGTGATCTTCCAGATAATGCACAGGCGCGAAGTCATGCTCGTCATCCTGGTCGTTGGTCAGATCGAAGGCCGGATCCTGGGCCGCCATGCGCGACTCCATCTCGGTCACATCCGCCTTGGACACCCCTAGATTTTCCGCCACCATGGTGACTTCTTCATCGCTGAACCAACCCAGACGTGTCTTGGCCTTGCGGATGTTGAAGAATAATTTACGTTGCGCCTTGGTGGTCGCCACTTTGACTATGCGCCAGTTCTTCAGCACATATTCATGAATTTCTGCCTTGATCCAATGCACTGCGAATGACACCAGACGCACGCCCACATCGGGATCGAAACGTTTGACCGCCTTCATCAGGCCTATGTTGCCTTCCTGGATCAGGTCCGCCTGCGGCAAGCCATAGCCGAGATACCCCTTGGCGACATGCACCACGAATCTCAGGTGCGACATGATGAGCTGCTTCGCCGCCTGCAGATCGCCGGTTTCCTGCAAACGCTTCGCCAGCTCATATTCTTCCTCTGCCCCCAGCATGTTGATGCTGGTTACCGAATGAATATAAGCCTCTAGACTGCTGCTTCCGCGGGGAACCGTCAGTGCCATTGATTGCGTTTGAAAGGTCATGCGCTCTCCTACTCTTTACCACTTAAGGAACTTATCCAGATTAAGGCTGCTGAATAAGCCCAAGAACTATCGACTATCTGACAGAGTATGTCAACCTCACCCGGCGACCCGGGTGGGTCCTGACCTATTCTGCCCACCTTAAGGTAGACAATTCAAATAAATAAATGTTCATCTAAGGTGACCCCGGTTCCGGCGGGCCGGCTCAAGCGGGTTCTATGGCCCGCAGATGCTGGCGTACCGACAGGTAAGAGCCTAACCAGCCGAGAAAAGACGCCAGCAGCACCAACTGCAACAGCTCAGCGAAACTCAGTGACTGCATGGACAACTGGCTGCCATAGAGCCCAAGCAACTCGCCCAGGGCAGAGTCCAGGTACCAGACCAGGAGATTGATTATGCTCCAGGCCAGCACCCCGCCTATCACCCCATACCAGATGCCGGTATAGAGGAAGGGCCTTTGGATGAAGGCCTCGGTGGCGCCCACCAATTTCATCACTTCTATCTCTGTCCTGCGGTTCATTATCGCCAGGCGAATGGTGTTGCCTATCACCAGCACCACCGCCAGCACCAGGAGGGCAGCTATGGCCAACACGGTACGCTCCAACAGGCGCACCATGGCCTGCAGGCGCTCCAGCCATTCGATATCCAAACGGCCAAAGCTCACCTCGGGCTCGCGCTCCAGCTGGGCCAGCAATTCCCTGGCCCTCGCCGGGGTCGAATATTTGCCACTCGGGGTCACCACCACCACCGAGGGCAAGGGGTTGGTGTCCAGATAGGACAAGGCCTCACCGAAGCCGGACAGGTGCTGAAACTCTTCAAGCGCCTCGGCCCGGCTGATGTACTTGACCTCGGCTATCCGGGCATTGCCCCTGAGGCGGGCGAGCAGGCTCTGGATCGACTGCTCGCTGCGATTGTCTTCGACAAACAGGGAAATTTCCGCGGCACTGTTCCAGGACTGGGTCACTGTCTCGGCATTCTTGACCAACACCTGCAAGGCCGCCGGCAGACTCAGGCTCACCCCGAGCACCGCCATGGTCATGAGGGAGGAGACGGGAGTGCGCCACAGCTCTCCCATGCTGGCCATGGCCTGTTGCAGATGACGGATAAAAAACATCAGGATACGCCCGGATATGGGCAACTTGCTGTGGGTTAACTTGGCTCTTCTGCTCATGACTATTCCCCGCCCAAAGCGGCATGGACCGAGTCGAGTTCCTGGGCCCCCAACATACGCCCCTGTTTCAGGGTCAGGGTGCGGTACTTCATCCTGGCGATAAGCCCGAGATCATGGGTGGCGATCAGCACGCTGGTGCCGGCATCGTTGAAGGTCTCGAATAGCCGCAGGATATCCATGGACAGCTTGGGATCCAGGTTGCCCGTGGGTTCGTCGGCCAGCAACAGCGGCGGCTTGTTCACTATCGCCCTGGCGATGCCCACCCGCTGCTGCTCACCGCCGGACAACATCACAGGGCTGTGGCGCTCCTTGCCATAGAGGCCCACCATGTCCAGCGCCCCCGCGACCCGCTTGCGGATCTCACCGTGGGAAAAACCTTCTATGACCAGTGGCAGAGCCACGTTGTCGAACACGCTCTTGTCCATCAGCAGGTGATGATTCTGGAAGATCATCCCTATGTTGCGCCTCAGATAAGGCACGTGGGCAGCCTTGATCTTGGCGATATCATGGCCGTTGATCACCACCCGACCGGCACTGGCGCGCTCTATGACTGTGATCAACTTGAGCAGGGTACTCTTGCCCGCCCCCGAATGACCTGTGAGGAAGGCCATCTCCCCCTGTTTCAGATGGAAGTTCACCTCGGTCAGGGCCTTTTGCCCGCCCGGGTAGATCTTGCTGACCTGTTCAAACTGGATCATAGCTGGGTATCCGTTTTGTTAACCTGAGTCCAAAGCAGTCGCCCATTATAAGCCTGGGCCCCTGGGCTAGCTGTCGCTCTTCTCCTGACTGAACAGGGCCTCGATAAAATCGCCGGCGTCGAAGGTACGCAGATCGTCTATCTGCTCCCCCACACCTATGTAGCGAATGGGGATGCCAAATTTATCGGCGATGGCGAAGATCACCCCACCCTTGGCGGTGCCATCGAGCTTGCTGACCGTGATGCCCGTCACCCCCACGGCTTCCTGGAAGAGTTGCGCCTGGCTGATGGCATTCTGGCCCGTGCTGGCGTCCAGGGTCAGCATGACTTCGTGTGGCGTATTTGGGTCCAACTTCTTCATCACCCGCACCACCTTCTTGAGTTCTTCCATCAGGTGGCTCTTATTCTGCAAACGGCCTGCGGTGTCGGCGATCAACACGTCTATCTTGCGGGCCTTGGCGGCCTGCAGGGCATCGAACAGCACTGAGGCGCTGTCGGCGCCCGTGTGTTGGGCGATGACGGAGATATCGTTACGCTGCCCCCAGACCTGCAGTTGCTCGACGGCGGCGGCACGGAAGGTATCCCCGGCGGCCAGCAGCACAGACTTGCCCTGGCTCTGATACTGTTTCGCCAGCTTGCCTATGGTGGTGGTCTTGCCCACGCCATTGACCCCCACCATGAGGATCACGAAGGGGCCATCGGCATTTTCCGGTACCAGTGGAATCGCCACCGGCTCCAGGGTCTTCTGCATCTCATCGCGCAGCAGCTCATACAGGGCCTCGGCGTCTTGCAACTGCTTGCGTGAGGCCTGCTCCGTCAGGCTGTTGATCAGCCGGGTGGTGGTTTCGACCCCGACATCGGCGATCAGCAGCTGCTCTTCCAGCTCCTCGAACAGCTCATCGTCTATCTTCTTGCCGCGAAACAGCCCCATGAAGCCGCTGCCGATATTTTCACTGGTGCGGCGCAGGCCGCGGCGCAGACGGGCGAATAAGCCTTCCCTGGCGGGTTTCGCCTGGGGCTCGGGTTGCAGCGCTTCCTGGGTCTCTGGCTCGGCCGCTTGGGCCGCCTCCTGTTCTGCGGCCTGTGCGGCCAAGCTGGCCCGCTGTTCGGCTGCGGCCTCGGTTGCTTGCTGCGCCGCGAGACGCGCCTGCAGCTCGGCTTCCGCCCGGGCCGCCTCTTGCTCTGCGGCCTGTGCGGCCAATCTGGCCCGCTCTTCGGCTGCGGCCTCGGCTGCTTGTTGTGCCGCGAGACGCGCCTGCAACTCGGCTTCCGCCCGGGCCGCCTCTTGCTCTGCAGCCTGTGCAGCCAACCTGGCCCGCTCTTCGGCGGCGGCCTGGGCCTCTTGCTGCGCCGCGAGGCGCGCCAGCTGTTCTGCTTCCGCCCGCTTCTCGGCTTCTATGACCAACCTGGCCTGATTCTCGGACTCGAGTTGAGCCGCAGCCGCGGCCTCGGCCGCCTGTCGTTCGGCGAGCAGTCTGGCCTGCAGTTCTGCCTCGGCCGCCGCCGCTTGTGCTTGCTCTGCCTGAATGGCTGCGGCTTGCGCTTGTGCCTGAGTATCTGTCACGGCCGGCTCGGCGGTGTGCTGCTCTTGGGATGGCGCCGCCGGTGCGGGCTCATCCTGCTCCTGGATCAGCACCTCTGTTTCCGCCTGTGTCTTCTCAGGGGACTTGTCTTTGCGGAACCAGGAAAAAAAACCTTTCTTTGCCATGTGGGATACCAATGCTCAACTTACTGAATCGAATTTATATAGGGCCGCACTTCTTATACCAGATTGCCGGCAGAATTACGCTCGCCAAGGACAATTGAGGCAGAGAACTTATGTCCTCACCCTTTGGCTGCAGTTTGAGTTAAAATAGCGACCTTCATTAAGGTGGCATAGTCTACCACTTTCTTTCTTCAGGCAAAATCACGGGGGCAAGATGACCAAGAATAGACCCGCTGGCGGTCAGGTCAGGATCATAGGCGGGCAATGGCGCTCACGGCGTTTACCCATCCAAGATCTCGAAGGTTTGCGGCCAACCACAGACAGGGTCAGGGAAACCCTGTTCAACTGGCTGGCCGCAGAGTTGCCCGGTGCCAGAGTGCTGGACTGCTTCGGTGGCAGCGGCGCCCTCTGTTTCGAAGCCTTGTCGCGTTATGCCGCCTATGCCAAGGTCTTCGAGCTGCAACGCGGCGCCGCCATGCAACTGAAGGCCAATCTGGTCACCCTCAAGTGCGACACCGCCGAGGTAGTCCATGGCGATACCCTGACACTGCTGCGCCAGGGCACGGCCGCAGGCTTCGATATCGTCTTCATAGATCCGCCGTTTCGCAAGGGACTGGCGCCGGACTGCATGGCGCTGTTGAGCGAGCATGGCTGGCTCAATGAGGGGGCCCTGGTCTATGTGGAGACAGAGTCGGAGCTGGGCCAGCTGGTCCTGAGCGGCGACTGGCAACTCATCAAGGATAAGCAGGCCGGCCAGGTCAGCTATCGCCTCTATCAATATCACGGCGCTTAGCAAGCCGTGCCTGTGCTCTATGCCACGGGCCTTGGGCTAACAGGGTGTCGTCAATGCTTTTTTCTCGTGCTAGACTTAACGGGTCTCGCATTTAGGATCATCATGACGCGCTTATTAGGCCGCAACCCAGGGCCCACCCGCAGTATCTTAATCTTAATCACTCTGCTCGCCATGCTCGGGCAGGGCTTGATGGCGTCTGCCTTTGCACTGACGCCCGACAGGATGAACATGAGCCCTGCCACAGCCATGAGCATGCCGGCAATGACGGCCATGAGTCAGACCCAAGCCATGGACTGCGATCCTGATAGCCAGGTCGCCGCGGATTGCTGTCGGGATGAGGCGATGCAGGCGCAAACGAGCCGCGGCCACCAAGATGCCTGCGACAGCGGCTGTCAACATGACTGCAGTCATTGCCTCAGTTTCACCGTCACTGCCAGCCTGTTGCCCGGCCAATACTGGCATAGCTGCGCCACCTCGACACCCGCCATCCCCACGCCTTTGGCGCACTTTCACTCCATCCCCCAGACCCAAGCCTTCAGGCCGCCCATAGCCTAACACTGTCCCAGAATTTCTCACGCGCCGGCACCAAGGCAAACACTTGCACGCCGCCAGGCTCATGTTTCATGACTCCTATTTCGGGTCAACAACGGAAGTGTATTTATGAAAAACTTATTGAACCTAGGTCTCACCCTGGGACTCCTGTCGCTGGCTCCGCTGGCCATGGCGGCCTCTGCCCAGCAGCATGACGCACACCAGGCACAGGAGGCGGGACATGCCCACCCAGGGCAGATCTATGCCTGCCCCATGCACCCGCAGCAGACCAGCGACAGCCCGGGCAATTGCCCCATCTGCAACATGTCCCTGGTCGCCGTCCCCCCGGCCTCCAGGGAAGCAGCCGAGGAAGAAGAGGAGGAGGAAGTCCTGACCGAAACCGAGCCGGCGGCCATGACTGGGCATGACCAGGGACAGGCGACGATAACCCCGGCGGCGCAGATGTTCGGCAGCGCCAAACCCGCTTCCCTGGTGCAGGAAACAGGCATCAAGTACGTCTGCCCCATGCACGCCCATATCATCAGCGACACCCCTGGCAACTGCCCCATCTGTGGCATGACGCTGGAAAAGGTGGAAATCGGCGACAAGGGCCAGGAGATCAACATTCAGGTATCCGGCGACATGCAGCAGGCATTGGCACTCAAGGTCGCCACAGTCGCGACAGACACCCTGTCGAAATTCGTGCAAACCGTTGGCCAGATAGACTATGACGAGAGTCAGATCAATCACCTGCATGCCAGGGTCACCGGCTGGATAGAGAAGCTGGCGATCACCTCGGTCGGGGATCACATAAGCAAGGGCCAGTTGTTGTACGAGATCTACTCGCCGGATCTGATCAATGCCCAGGACGACTACCTGCTGGCGCTGGATACCATGAATACCTCGGGCAGCGGTGACCGCTACTGGGACCTGGTGCGCAAGGCCAGCCTGAGGCTGGAATTGCTGGGCATGAATGAAGCCCAGATAGTGGCGCTGGCGCGTTCGGGCAAGGCCCAGTTCCGGGTGCCCTTCTATGCCAAGCAGGATGGTGTGGTCAAGGCGCTCAACATCCGCGACGGCATGTACATACAGCCCCAGACAGAGGTCATGTCCGTGGTGGACTTGTCCAAGGTATGGGTGATTGCCGACGTGTTTGAGAATGAGCAGAGCTGGCTGAAGATAGGCCAGGATGCGCTGGTCTCCGTGCCCGCCATGGACATCAAGGGGATCCGCGGCAAGATAGATTACATCTACCCGGAATTGGATCCCGTCACCCGCAGCCTGAGGGTCAGGGTGATACTGGATAATGGCGACACGGCACTCAGGCCCAAGACCCTGGCCAAGGTTTCCCTCTTCGGCGGCGCCAGTCAGGATGTGCTGGTGATCCCCCAGGAAGCCCTGATCCAGACAGGCAAGGAAAACCGGGTGATAGTCAAACAGGATGACACGAGTTTCGTCGCCAGAAGCGTCACAGTCGGCATGCTGAGTCAGGGAAAGGCGGAAATCGTCTCGGGGCTGGTGGCGGGAGAGCGGGTAGTGATCTCCGGCCAGTTCCTGCTGGACTCTGAGGCCAGTCTCAAGGGCAGTCTGATGCGCTTGAGCAGCGGCCACCAGCACTAGGAGCAGGGCATGTTAAAACATATTATCGAAGCCTCCATCAAACAGCGGCTGATGCTGCTGATAGTCACAGTGATGCTCAGCCTATGGGGCATAGGCGAGCTGCGCCGGACCCCTCTGGATGCCTTGCCGGATCTGTCGGACGTGCAGGTCATCATCAAGACCCAGTACCCGGGCCAGGCCCCAAAACTGGTCGAGGAACAGGTCACCTATCCACTGTCGACCGCCATGCTGGCGGTACCCGGCGCCAAGACGGTGCGGGGGTATTCCTTCTTCGGCGACTCCTATGTTTATGTGATTTTCGAGGATGGCACTGACATCTACTGGGCACGCTCACGGGTGCTCGAATACCTGAACCAGGTCAGCGGCCGCCTGCCGCCCGAGGTACAACCCTCACTCGGGCCCGATGCCTCAGGGGTAGGTTGGGTGTTCGAATATGCCTTGGTGGATCGCTCCGGCAACCTGGACCCGTCACAGCTCAAGAGCCTGCAGGATTGGTATCTGAAACTGGAACTGCAGAGCGTCGCCGGGGTCTCGGAAGTCGCCACCGTCGGCGGCATGGAACAGACCTATCAGATAGTCATAGAGCCGGACAAGATGGCCATCTATAAGCTGGACATAGCCGGCATCAGGCAGGCCATCACCAAAGCCAACGCCGAGGCGGGCGGCTCTGTGGTGGAAATGGCCGAAGCCGAATACATGGTGCGGGCCAAGGGCTATCGCCAGACCCTGGCGGACTTTCGCGAGATCCCCCTGGGTGTCACCAGTCCCTCGGGCACGCCTCTGCTGCTCAAAGATGTCGCCACAGTGCGCAAGGGCCCGGCCTCGCGCCGCGGCATAGCCGAACTCGACGGTGAAGGCGAAGTGGTCGGCGGCATCATAGTGATGCGCTACGGCGAAAACGCCCTGGCCACCATAGATGCGGTCAAGGCCAAGCTCGAGGAGCTCAAGGCCGGCCTGCCCCAGGGGGTCGAGATCATCCCCACCTACGACAGATCCCGGCTGATCCTCGAGTCCGTCGACAACCTGGTCCACAAGGTCATAGAGGAGATGCTGGTCGTCGGCCTGGTATGCCTGTTATTCCTGCTGCACGCCCGCTCTACCCTGGTGGCGGTGATCACCCTGCCGCTGTCGATACTGATCGCCTTCATAGTGATGAACAGGCTGGGGGTCAACGCCAACATCATGAGCCTGGGCGGCATCGCCATCGCCATAGGGGCCGTGGTCGACGGCGCCATCGTCATGGTCGAAAACCTGCATAAGCACCTGGAACACTTCAACACCAGCCAGGGGCGCCAACCTACGACGGCCGAGCACTGGCACCTGGTCACCAAGGCATCGACCGAGGTGGGGCCGGCGTTGTTTTTCTCCCTGCTGATCATCACCCTAAGCTTCATGCCCGTGTTCAGCCTCGAGGCCCAGGAAGGCCGCTTATTCAGCCCATTGGCCTATACCAAGACCTTCACCATGGCGGCGGCGGCACTGCTCTCCATCACCCTGGTGCCCATCCTCATGGGCTACTTCATCCGCGGCAAGATCCCATCCGAGCGCAGCAACCCCATCAGCCGGGTGCTGATCGGCCTCTATCGGCCACTGCTGGCTTGGGTGTTGAGGTTTCCCAAGCTGACCCTGGTGCTGGCGCTGCTGGCACTCGCCAGCGCCGCCTATCCGATCGGCAAGGTGGGCAGCGAGTTCATGCCGGCGCTGGAGGAGGGTGACCTGCTCTACATGCCCACGGCCCTGCCAGGGATCAGCGCCAGCAAGGCCGCCGAAGTACTGCAGCAGACGGACAGGCTAATCAAGACGGTGCCCGAGGTCGCGCGGGTGTTCGGCAAGGTGGGACGCGCCGAGACGGCCACGGATCCCGCGCCCCTGACCATGCTGGAAACCACCATAATGCTCAAGCCCCATGCCGAGTGGCGAGCGGGCATGACGCTGGAAGACATCATCGCCGAGCTGCAACAGACGGTCAAAGTGCCCGGCCTGACCAACGCCTGGGTACAACCCATAAAGACCCGCATCGACATGCTCTCGACCGGGATCAAGACACCGGTCGGCGTCAAGATCACCGGGGCCGATATCCAGGAGTTGCAGACCATAGGCACCCAGATAGAAGCCATCCTCAGTCGCCTGCCCAACACCAAGTCGGCCTATGCCGAACGGGTCGGCGGTGGCCGCTACCTGGACATCAACCCCAAGCTGGATGTGGCCGCCCGCTATGGCATGACGCTGACGGATATCCAGGACATAGTCCGCTATGCCATAGGCGGCATGGAGATAGGCGAATCTGTGCAGGGGGCCGAGCGCTACCCCATCAACCTGCGCTATCCCAGGGAGCTGAGGGACAACATAGAGAAGCTGCGCGACCTGCCGGTGATCACCAAGACGGGCCACTACCTGCCCCTGGGCAACTTGGCCGAGATAGAGATCAGCGACGGAGCCCCCATGCTCAAGAGTGAGAATGGCCGGCTGATCTCCTGGGTATTCGTGGATATCCAGGACACCTCCATAGGCGAATATATAGACAAGGCCAAACAGGCCTTGACCGCCGAGCTCAGGGTGCCGCCACGCTACAGTTACAGCTTCGCCGGCCAGTACGAATACATGCAGAGGGTCGACGCCAAGCTCAAGCGGGTCATCCCCATGGCGCTGGGGGTGATCTTCATCCTCTTGATGCTGACATTCGGCTCGAGCCTGCAGGCCAGCATCATCATGCTGAGCCTGCCCTTCGCCCTGGTCGGCAGCACTTGGCTGCTGTACCTGCTGGACTTCAACCTGTCGGTGGCGGTCGCCGTGGGCATGATAGCCCTGGCCGGGGTCGCGGCCGAGTTTGGGGTAGTGATGCTGGTGTATCTGGATAACGCCATCAAGCATAGGCAGGCCCAGGGACAATACCAGAATGTCGACGATCTCAAGGCGGCCCTGATGGAAGGCGCCGTGATGCGGATCCGTCCCAAGGCCATGACAGTGGCCACCATCTTCTTCGGTCTGTTGCCCATCATGTGGGGCAGCGGTGCCGGCAACGATGTGATGCAGAAGATAGCCGCCCCCATGGTCGGCGGCATGGTGACGGCGCCGATACTCTCGTTGTTCGTGTTGCCCGCCATTTATCTGTTGATCTATAAGAGAAGACTGGCGTAAACAGGCAAAAATCAACAGAGCCCTGCGACCCGGTCGCAGGGCTTTTTTTTTGGCCGTCGGGTCTCAGGCCGCCAGCAGGGCTATGATGGAAAACATGCCTCCCTGGGGATCGCTCACCACGGCGAACCGCCCTACCTCAGGGATATCTGTCGCCGGCACACAGACACTGCCGCCCAACTCGGCGATCTTGGCCAGCATGGCATCACAGTCGTCCACGGTGAAATACAGCATCCAATGGGGGGGCACCTGGCCCCAGCGCTCCGTCATCTCCATCATGCCGCCGACAGCCTGCTCGCCCACCAGCCACTCGGTATAATCGAAGTCGGCCATGGCAGCTACCCTGGTATGCCAGCCGAATACCCGAGCATAGAAGTCCTTGGCCCCGGCGGGATCACGGCTGGCCAACTCCACCCAGCAGAGGGTGCCATGCTCGCCCATGCGCTTGGCACCTATGTGGTGGTGTGCCTGCCATACGGCAAAGACGGCCCCTTCGGGATCGCTGAACTGCGCCATGGTGCCGGCTTCGGCCACGGTATGAGGCCCCATCTTCAAGCTGCCGCCTGCGGCGCTGACCCTGGCGATACAGGCCTCCAGGTCATCGACGGCGAAATACAGGTTCCAGTGGGTGGGCAAGGCCGCCATGGCTTCCGGCAACTGATACATGGCGCCCAGATCGTCGCCCTCCAGGTTGAAGAGACAGAAGTCCCCCCTGGTTGACGGCATGTCCGCCGTTTCCCAACCGAATAAGCGGCAATAGAAGTCTTGCGCCGCGGCTAAATCGTGACAGGCGAGTTCTGCCCAACAGGGCTGCCCCTGAAGATAATGGGTGATTTTCATCTGCTTCATCCTTTACACATGACACAACAATCATTCAGTAAAGCCCCGATAATGCTTTATGTCCATGTACATAAACAAAAAAACCGCCTCAGGGGGCGGTTTAAACTGTGACACCCGGCGCTTAGCCGAAGACGGGCAAGATGTCTGCCATGGCCAGCAGATGACAGGCGGCCGTCACCAGACCGAAGAGCATCACCAGCAAGATCAGCGGCGTGCCGCCCGCCACCCTGAAGCCGCCGCTCTCGGGGAAGAGTCGCCGCGCCTTATAGGCCATCAACGCCGGCACTATCACGGCCCAGATGGTCGCCGCCAGTGCCGCGAAGCCTATGGCTATCAGGAAGCCGTCGGGGAATAGCAGGCCAAGCACGGTCGGGGGCAGGAAGGTCACGGCCGCGGTCTTGAGCCGGCCCTGGCTCGAGTCATCGAAGCCAAACAGATCCGCCAGATAATCGAACAACCCCAGGGTGACCCCGAGGAAGGACGAGGCGACCGCCAGATTGGCGAACAGGGTCAGCATATTGTTGAGCCAATGGCTGCTGATCACCTCCGACAAGGCGGCGACCAGCACCCCCATGTTGCCGCCCTGGGCTATGACGTCGCCGAACTGGACGCGACTGATATTGCCCATGGTCGCCACCAGCCAGCAGAGGTAGATGACCAGGGCGATGAAAGTGCCTATGCACAGCGCCTTGATGATGGTCGCCGGCTCCTTGCCATAATATTTCACCAGACTGGGCACATTGCCATGATAGCCGAAGCTCGCCAGACCGAAGGGCAGCGCCGCCCACAGGTAGGGCGCATAACTGACCTGGCCGTCGGGAATAAACAACTTGCTCGTGTCTATCTCGAGCAGCAGATTGCCGATCGCCAGGAAGAAGGTGATGATCATCCCCCCCAGCATGACGGTGGTTATCCTGTCGACCGCCCTGGTGCTGATCAGCACCACGGATGCCAGCAGCAACGCAAAAATCAAGCCGGCGGCGCTCTGGGGCAGGCTGATGCCTATCCCCTGCAGGCTATGGTTCACTATCGAGCTGCCACCACTGATATAGGCATAGGTGAGTATGTAGAGCACGAAGGCGATCGACACCCCATTCACTATGCGCCAGAACTGGCCCAGGGTGACCCTGGTCAGGGTATCGAAGCTGGCGCCCGGTTCGAAGTGCAGGTTGGTTTCGAGCAACAAGAGGCCCGACATCAGCATGCAGAACCAGACCCCCAGCAACATGAGTATCGAGTAACCGAACCACATGCCGGCACCCACCACGGGCAGGGAAAACATGCCGGCACCGACCGTGGTGCCGGCGATGATCATGGCGCCGCCGAGCAGCGATTTACCATGGGGCTTATGCCTGGCGACATCCATGAAATTTGCCATCAGTTATGTTCCGCCATGACGCTGTCGACTATGGTCTGCCTGACCGAGGCACGCAACAGGCTGTTGGCGTGATCCCTGATACGTTCTATATCCGCCCTGTGGCCCTTGTCGGCGAGGTAACCCAGGTCCTTGAGCTTGACACTCAGGGTGCCATAGAGCTTCTTGTCGTAAAACTCAGGGGCCGTGATGCCATGCAAGGCACCCAGGCGCTGTGCCAGCAGGTGACTCCCGGATTCGAGCTCTGAGCGTTCCATATCGGGTTTGGCCGCCAGGGAATTGAAGATGATGGCATAGCGTTGCAGTGTCTCACTGACGGTGCCGGCCAGCAGTTCCAGTTTACCTGCGTGTGGCCCGTTGACGCTGAAATGCGCCTCTTCCGTCACCAACTGTTCGGCGACAAACAGATCCAGCACCCGCTCCACATAGGCGTCGATATCTTCTATGCCCATGAACAGCTCGGCCTTCATCAGCGGATAGAAATCCGCCACTATGGCGTGGATCTGCCGGCGGCAGCAGGTCTCGTAATGCAGCATGCAGCTGGCGATCAACGACGGCAGGATCAGCAGATGGATCACATTGTTGCGGTAATAGGTCATGGAGACGGCATCGGCCTCGGCGATGGAGATGATGTCACCGAGCGAGTCCGTCTCCAGGGTAAATTTATTCAGCTCCAACCCCTGTTGCACCAGGGACCTGCCATCGCCTTCGGCCACCGAGGTATAGCTGGTGTATGGCACCTGTTTCAACAGGTTCAGATAGAGATCCAGCTGACGTTCCAGCTGGGTGCGCTCCAGGGCATTCTGTTCGGACGCCAACAGCACCAGGCTGGTCAGGGTCACCGAACTGGCCGCCGCCGCGCCATTGATATGGGTCATCACCCTGTTGGCCAGGGTATTGACCGCCGGCGTCAACCAGCTGGGCTTCTGCTCGGGATCTTCTGCCAACTCGCTGCGCCAATCCGGCGCCATCTCGTTGAGGAAGGACTGGAGGGTGATGGGGGCGCCGAAGTTGACATAACCCTGGCCGAAGTTGCCCAGCTTGCGTATGGCACCGAACACCTGCCAGACGGATTCTTTCTGCTTCTTCTTGCCGCTCAGTTCCTTGTGATAGGTGGCGACTTCCATCACATGGTCATAACCCAGGTACACTGGCACCAGAGTCACAGGCCTCTCTATGCCGCGCAGCACACTGTTCATCGTCATCGCCAGCATGCCCGTCTTGGGGGCCAAGAGGCGGCCGGTACGCGAGCGTCCCCCTTCGGTGAAGTACTCCACCGAATAGCCCTTGGCAAACAGCTGATCCAGATATTCGCGGAATACTGCGGTATAGAGCTTGTTGCCGTTGAAGCTGCGGCGGATGAAGAAGGCTCCGCCACGGCGGAACATGGGGCCTGCGGGCCAGAAATTGAGGTTGATCCCCGCAGCTATGTGCGGCGGCACCATGCCCTGGTAATAGAGGATATAGGACAGCAACAGGTAATCCATGTGGCTGCGATGGCAAGGCACATAGACTATCTCGTGGCCGTCGTGGTGCAGCTGGCGTACCTGCTCGGCGCCCTTGATATTGATGCCACTGTATAACTTATTCCACAGCCAGGTGAGGAAACGCTCGGCGATACGCACCAGGCTATCCGAATAGTTGGCGGCGATCTCGTCCAGGTAGGCTATCGCAGTCTCACGGGCCTTGGTCTCGGAGATCTTCTTGTTGGCCGCCTCTTCCTGAATCGCCTTCTTCAGCGACTCGGATTTCAGCAAGGCGTGAAACAACGCCTGGCGATTGGGCAGCTGTGGCCCCGTCATCACCTTGCGTTGGCGGCTGAAGTGCACCCTGGCGACCCGCGCCAGCTTATGGGCTATGCCCATGTCTGTGCCGTGTTCGTCCGTCATATACCTCAGGGATACGGCACTGGAAAATTGCACGAAGTTATGGCGTCCGAGGAAGAGGATCATCAGGCATTTACGCAGCCAGGTGGGATTTTCCCGCTCCAGCACCGCCGCGCGCATGCTGTCATCTTCCTTGCCCGGGGTCCGCCCCCAATAGAGGCTCACAGGCACCAGCTGGATGTCCAGCGTCGCATCCTGTTTATGGGCGGCCAACAGGAGCCTGAAACTCTCGAGAAAACCCTCATGATTGCGGCGCTGGCCAAACATCGGCTTGCCCCCCTGCAGGCATACCACCCTGGGAACCCGGCCATCGGCGAGCACCAACTCTTCATAGGGGCTAGGCAGTCCCAGCTTGGCGGTGACGTCGCTCAGGGCAGCTATGTCGCTGACGGATTCAGTCTTCATCACATAGACGAGCGGTCTGCCCGGGTCCAGATTGAGATCGGCGAAGGGATCCTGTGGCACCACGATAGTGTGCACCAGCTGTTTCTGGATCCAACGCAAGGATTTAAACCACAGAGAGTCTTGTTTTGGCATTCTTCTTTTGCAATATGAGTCACGTCAAACGGACAGATAGAATACCAGACTCTGGCCAGTATTCACTAATAGTCGGCTAAGCCCATAAAAAATGGTTAATACTTGCACTGCAAATAATACTGTATATACTAACAGTAACTGTATAGAAAAACAGGAATGACCATGAGACCCTTGACGCCACGCCAAGCCGAAATTCTAGAGCTGATCAAACGCAACATCGCCGATACAGGCATGCCGCCTACCCGGGCCGAGATTGCCACCCGTCTGGGATTCAAGAGCGCCAATGCCGCCGAGGAACATCTCAAGGCCCTGGCGAAGAAGGGCTGTATCGAAATCATGCCGGGCACTTCCCGCGGTATCCGCCTGCCCCATGAAGAAGAGCCTCGGGAAGCCGGCTTGCCGCTGATAGGCCAAGTCGCCGCCGGTGAGCCGATTCTGGCCCAGGAACATGTGGAACAGTATTACCAGGTCGATCCCGCCATGTTTCATCCCGCCGCCGACTTCCTGCTCAGGGTCCGGGGCGACAGCATGAAGAATATCGGCATACTCGAGGGCGATCTGCTCGCAGTGCATAAGATGCAGCAGGCCCGCAACGGCCAGGTGATAGTCGCCAGGGTCGAAGACGATGTGACGGTAAAACGCTTCGAGAAGAAAGGCAATCTGGTTTATTTACATGCGGAAAACGATGACTACTCCCCCATCAAGGTGGATCTCAGTTGCCAGAGCCTGACCATAGAAGGTCTCGCCGTCGGCGTAATACGTAACGGAGACTGGCTATGAAACATTTGCTGGGCAATGCGCCGCGCCACCCTGGACTGTGGTTGGATCTCGACAGCCATGTACAGGACAGCCAACAGAGAGACATCACCACCATGCCGACCCAGACCCAGGGGCGCGCCGAGCTGCAACAGCTCAGTGCCCAACTGGCACAACTGAGTCAGCAGGGCCGCTGGATAGTGCTGATTAGCCCACCCAATGCCATAGGCTACAAGCAATTGCTGGCCAAGGCCGGGGTGCGCATGGACAGGGTATTGCTGGTGCATGCCAAGGATGAAGTGGAAGTGCTGTGGGCGATGGAAAGAGCCCTCACCAGCGGCACCTCCAGCGCCGTGATCTCCTGGACCCAGTCCCTTGATGCCAGAGATATTCGCCGCCTGCAACTGGTCGCCAAGAGCGCCAGAGCCATGGGCATAGTCCTCGAAGAGGTAAATGTTCACTTACAGGGAGAAGCCTTGTTTGACAATCACGAAGCTTTCCAGCAACACCAGTTATTCGGCCCCATACATTGATGCCATCTTGGGCCAGCCTATCTCCAAAGCCTCATCGCACGCCATGAGGCTTTTTTTTCAGCAATTTTTTCAGTCAATTAGAAAGCAGAGCGAGCTTGATCAATAACTGAACAGCAAGTAATGTAGGACAAGGTAACGTGCATTCAAGCGTTATCACCTGGCTCTATGCTAGGCATAGCCAGACGATTGAGTCATGGCCGAAGGAATTGATATATTCAGTCGTAGGTGCAAGCGTGGTTAATACCGGCAGTAACGATACTTAGACCAAGAGTAAAAACCGCCAACGCACTTTGAAGTCATCAACGCTTTTTTGGGAACCGAAGAGTTTACATAGAGCTGAGACTTACTGTGTGACTCTTCTTTGTAGTTGCGTTTCGCAATTGGCAGAGGAGAAGTCTTGTGAAGCAATGGTTGTATTGTGCCTTGGTGCTGGTATTCGCACCTCATCTAGCTGCGGCAGAAATGCCCCTGAACATGACTCAGGGGGTGACAGAAATCAGTGGCAAGGTGTATGACTTGCACATGACCATTCTGTATATCTGCTGTGCCATCGGCGTGGTCGTCTTCGGTGTAATGATTTATGCCATGATAAACCACAGGAAATCCAAGGGCGCAGTTGCCGCCAACTTCCACGAAAGCACCAAGGTCGAGATAGCCTGGACCGTACTGCCTTTCATCATCTTAATTCTCATGGCCATTCCCGCGACCAAGACACTGGTCGCCATGGAAGACACCCATGACGCCGAACTCACGGTCAAGATCACGGGTTCCCAATGGAAGTGGCATTACAGCTACTTCGATCAGGACATCGACTTCTACAGCAACCTGGCCACCCCCATGTCCCAGATAGAGGGCGAGGAAACCAAAGGGGAAAACTATCTGCTCGAAGTGGATAAACCCCTGGTGCTGCCGACCCACAGGAAAATACGTTTCCTGATGACCTCAGACGATGTGATCCACTCCTGGTGGCTGCCGGCCTTCGCCATCAAGAAAGACGCCAACCCAGGGTTCATCAACGAAACCTGGGCGCGGATCGACCAGGAAGGCATTTACCGTGGCCAATGCGCCGAGCTATGCGGCAAGGGACATGGCTTCATGCCGATAGTGGTCCAGGCCGTGTCGGCGGCCGAGTTCGATACCTGGGTCAGTTCACAGCAGGCCGCGGCCGGTGCGGCAGCGGTCGAAGCCGAGGCGGCATTGTCACAAAGCCTGAGCCTGGAGGCACTCATGGCCCAGGGGGAACAGGTCTATATGAGCCACTGTGCCGCCTGTCACCAGCCCAATGGCATGGGACTGCCCGGCATATTCCCCCCACTCAAGGGCAGCGCCGTTGCCACCGGCCCCATAGCCGATCACCTGGAAGCTGTCATCAATGGCAGACCCGGCACGGCCATGCAGGCCTTCGGCAAGCAATTGACGGCCCAGGAACTCGCCGCCGTTGTCACCTTCGAGCGTAATGCCTGGGATAACAATACCGGCGATACGGTACAAGCGGCCGATGTCGATAACCACGGAAAGTAAGGGAAAGGCATGAATACTTTGACCCGAGAACTCAACTCTGTCGCCGAGCCTGCCGATCAGACTCAGCTGCATGAGGAAGACCATCATCACCACCAGGCCCCCAAGGGTATCTGGCGTTGGTTGTTGACCACCAACCACAAGGACATAGGCACCCTCTACCTGTGGTTCAGCTTCATCATGTTCCTCACCGGCGGCACCATGGCCATGGTGATCCGCGCCGAATTGTTTCAGCCTGGATTGCAGCTGGTTGAGCCCAACTTCTTCAATCAGATGACCACAGTCCATGGCCTGGTCATGGTGTTCGGTGCCGTGATGCCGGCCTTCACCGGCCTGGCCAACTGGCTGATCCCCATGATGATAGGCGCGCCCGACATGGCCCTGCCCAGGATGAATAACTGGAGCTTCTGGATCTTGCCGTTCGCCTTCACCATCTTGCTCAGCTCGCTGTTCATGGAAGGCGGTGGTCCCAACTTCGGCTGGACCTTCTACGCCCCGCTGTCGACCAGCTTCAGCCCGGACAGCACGGCGCTGTTTGTCTTCTCCATCCACATCATGGGCATAAGTTCGATCATGGGGGCGATCAACGTGATAGTCACCATAGTCAACCTGCGCGCCCCAGGGATGAACTGGATGAAGCTGCCGCTGTTCGTCTGGACCTGGCTCATCACCGCCTTCCTGTTGATCGCCGTGATGCCTGTGCTCGCCGGTGCCGTGACCATGGTGCTGACAGACAAGTACTTCGGCACCAGCTTCTTCGAGGCGGCCGGCGGCGGCGATCCCGTGATGTTCCAGCACATCTTCTGGTTCTTCGGACACCCGGAAGTCTACATCATGATCTTGCCCTCCTTCGGCATCATCTCGGCGATAGTGCCCACCTTCAGCCGCAAGAAGCTCTTCGGTTACTCTTCCATGGTATACGCCACCGCCAGTATCGCGATCCTCTCCTTCCTGGTATGGGCCCATCACATGTTTACCACTGGCATGCCCGTGTTTGCCGAACTCTTCTTCATGTATTGCACCATGTTGATCGCCGTGCCGACCGGGGTGAAGATCTTCAACTGGGTGACCACCATGTGGCGGGGATCCATCTCCTTCGAGACCCCCATGCTGTTTGCCGTGGCCTTCATCATACTCTTCACCATAGGCGGCTTCTCCGGGCTGATGCTGGCCATCACACCGGCTGACTTCCAGTACCACGACACCTACTTCGTGGTGGCCCATTTCCATTATGTGCTGGTGACCGGGGCCATCTTCTCCATCATGGCCGCGGCCTACTACTGGCTGCCCAAGTGGACGGGACACATGTATGACGAGCGCCTGGGCAGGATACATTTCTGGTGTTCGGTGATTTCGGTCAACGTGCTCTTCTTCCCCATGCATTTCCTGGGCTTGGCCGGTATGCCGAGGCGTATTCCCGACTACGCCATCCAGTTTGCCGATGTGAACCAGATAGTCTCCATAGGTGGCTTCGCCTTCGGCCTATCCCAGCTGATCTTCCTGGCCGTGGTGCTCAAGTGCATTCGCGGCGGTGAGAAGGCGCCGGCCAAGCCCTGGGAAGGTGCCGATGGACTGGAGTGGACCCTGCCGAGCCCGGCGCCCTATCACTCCTTCAGCACACCGCCCGAGATCAAATAGATGGTGAGCCAGGCCAAGTCACATCACAAACTCATCGTCCTGTTGGTCATAGGCAGTGTCGGCATGTTTGGCTTCGGCTTCGCCCTGGTGCCCCTCTATAACGTGTTATGCGACAAGCTGGGGATCAACGGCAAGACGCAGAACACGGCCAGCAGCTATCAGGCCATGACCATAGATACAGACAGAACAGTCACTGTGGAGTTTATCGCCCAGGTACAGACAGGCATGCCCTGGGCGTTCGCGCCCAAGCTCAAGCGCCTCAAGGTGCATCCTGGGGAACTCATCCGCACCGCATTCCTGGCCAGCAATCACGCCGACAGGCGTATCGTCGGCCAGGCGGTGCCTTCGGTCTCCCCTGGACAAGGGGCCGCCTATTTCCACAAGACGGAATGTTTCTGTTTCAATCAACAGCCGCTGGCGGCGAAAGCCGACGCAGAGTTACCCCTGATTTTCTATGTGGACCCGGATTTACCCGAGTCCATACATACATTGACCCTCTCTTATACCCTCTATGACATCACAGACAAGCAAGCGAGTGACGCCCTGGAGCAAGGAGCAGCAAAATGACGACTAAGCACGAACCTTATTATGTCCCCAACCAAAGCGCCTGGCCCATCATAGGTGCCCTGGGCTTATTCCTCATCGCCTTCGGCGCGGGGAGCTATGTCCAGCAACTGCGTACCGAAGCCAGCAGCGGCGCTTATATCCTCTTGGCAGGGATCGCGGTGATCATCTTCATGGTCTGCGGTTGGTTCAGGACTGTGATTTCCGAATCCATGGCCGGACTCTATTCGAGCCAGATGGACAGATCCTTCAGGCAAGGCATGAGCTGGTTCATCTTCTCGGAAATCATGTTCTTCGGCGCCTTCTTCGGCGCCCTGTTCTACGCCCGCATGATCTCCGTGCCCTGGCTCGGGGGGGCGTCCAACAACGCCATGACCCACGAAGTGCTCTGGCCCGGCTTCCAGGCCGTCTGGCCACTGCTGACCACCCCGGATGGCACCCAGACCCAGGCCATGGGCTGGGGGGGCTTGCCGCTGATCAACACCATCATACTCCTGACCTCCTCTGTGACCCTGCACCTGGCCCACGTCAACCTGGACAAGAATAAGCGCACGGCGCTGACCCTCTGGCTCGGGTTAACCATAGTGTTCGGCATCGGCTTCCTGAGCTTGCAGGTCAAAGAGTATCTGCATGCCTATCACGAGATGGGACTGACGCTGACATCCGGTGTCTATGGCAACACCTTCTTCCTGTTGACCGGCTTTCATGGCATGCACGTGACCCTGGGCACCCTCTTCCTGACTGTGCTGTTTTTCCGGGTGCTCAAGGGGCATTTCAGCCCGGAGAAGAGCTTCGCCTTCCAGGCTGGCAGCTGGTATTGGCATTTCGTCGACGTGGTCTGGTTATGCCTGTTTATTTTCGTATACCTGCTCTAGGCGTCTCAGTAGGGCCTGGGGTTCGGGCTGATGAGACCCGAACCCAGGGCGAGCAACAGCATGAGCACCAGGATCACGGAGAAAAGCACCCTCAGTCCCAGATACTGGCTCATGGGGCGGCGCTTTTCTCCCTTTACCAGCGCAAACAAGGCCAGGCCCAAGTTAAAGATAATGAACCCGAGCAGCAGCACTAAAAGCACTTTGAAGACAAATAGGGTATTCACGGATATTCCTCGAAAATTGCCGGGTAATTTCAGCTGGTTGATAGTGTTAATCACTGTGAGTCTGTTTATGCTGCTGGTCAAGTTAGGTTTTTGGCAACTGGCGCGGGCCGAGGAAAAAGCCCTGCTGCAACAACAGCTGCTCACCAGGCAGGCCGCCGCGCCACTGGACTATCGGACACTGATCTCCGGGGCCGAGCCAGAGCCGACCGGCTATCGCCTCAGGGTGACAGCCGGCCCGGCACTGGCACATGTGTTCCTGCTCGACAACCAGGTCTATCTGGGCAAGGTGGGTTATCTGGCGTATCAGGCGATGGAAGTCGAGCCGGGCTTGCCCTGGCTGCTGCTGGAGCTGGGGTTCGTCGAAGCCGGGCCGCGGCGCGACGAGTTGCCCAGGCTCAGCCCCCTGCGGGGCCGGCTGAAGCTGGCGGGCAGGCTATACAGAAAACAGGCCAACCCCATGAGCCGGGCCCTGATGGCGGAAAGCGGCTGGCCCATGCGCTTGCAGAACCTGAATTTACCCGAGTTGGCTCAGTTGCTGAACCATGAACTGGCGCCGGCCGTGCTGCAACCCGAGCTATTACCCGGGCTGACACTCCCCCATCCATGGCAGCCGATCCCCATGTCGGCGCAGAAGCATAGGGGCTATGCCATGCAATGGTTTTCCATGGCGGCGGCGCTGGCCTGCCTGGGGTTATGGTTAATAATACGCATTAAAAAACAAAGGCATGGTTCATGATTGGCGATAAAAAAGCCATTGCCATGACCCCTGAGTCGGAGTAGGTTAGAACTGACTTTCCCACATGTGGAAGGTCGTAACCCCAACATGAGAGGAGCAGGAATGAACTCCCAGACCCAAAGCGGCAACCGCAGCAAAACTATGCTGGTCCTCCTATTCTCGGCATTCATACTGCCGGTAGCGATAGCCAAACTTGTTCTCGGCATGGGGCTATATCAGGGGGGCGCCACCAACCAGGGAGAACTGCTCTCTCCCCCCCTAGACTATGCCAAGCTGGCGATGACCAATCCACTGCCCCATAGCTGGCAAATCCTCTACCTGCTGCCGGCCCATTGCGATCAGGCTTGCAGCGACAGGCTCTACATACTGCACCAGAGCCATATCGCCCTGGGACGGGATCGGGACAGGGTCAAGCCCCTCATCATGACCCGGGCAGACAGCGATCTGGCGGCGCTCGCAGGCCAGGACTTCATCACGGCCGAGGCCAGCGATGAGCTGGCGGCCATGCTGGCACAGCGGCTAATCATAGTCGATCCCCTCGGCAGCCTGGTGATGGGTTACCCGGCTGTCACCGGCCGGGAAGCCCATTTGGCCCAGGGCAAGGCCTTGCTCAAGGATCTGCATAAGTTGCTGAAACTGTCGAGGGTCGGCTGATGAAATTGACCTGGTTGCTGCGACTCACCCTGGTCTTTAGCCTCATGGTGATCCTCATGGGGGCCTACACCCGGCTCTCGGATGCCGGCCTGGGCTGTCCGGATTGGCCCGGCTGCTATGGTCATATCAAGGTGCCGACCCAGAGCCATGAAATCGCCAGGGCCCAGAACAATTTCCCCCATCTGGAGATAGAGCCCGCCAAGGCATGGCTGGAGATGATCCACAGGTATATAGCCGGCGCCTTGGGGCTGCTGGTGCTGTCGATCTTGGTGTTATGCCTGAGATCCAGGGACACGCCCAAGAAGCTGCCGCTGTTTATCGCCGTGCTCATAGTGTTTCAGGCGGCGCTCGGCATGTGGACAGTGACCATGAAGCTGATGCCCCTGATCGTCATGTCCCACCTGCTGGGCGGCTTCACCCTGATCTCCCTCCTGTTGCTCTTATACCTGCGCACCCACCCCTTGCCACGGATACGGGTGTCCCCCGGCGCCCGCATCTTGGCGGCAGTGGGACTGGCGGCCTTGATAGGCCAGATAGTCCTGGGGGGCTGGACCTCATCCAATTATGCGGCGCTGGCCTGCACCGCCCTGCCCGTGTGCGAGGGCGACTGGCTGGCCAATCTGCAATGGGCCCGGGCCTTCTCGCCATTCCAGGGCAATCATCCCAGCTTCGAGTTCGGGGTGTTGGATTATGCCAGCCGTATGACTATCCATGTCAGCCATAGATTCGGCGCCCTGCTCACCGGCGCTATCTTGCTGTCTCTTGGCGTCACGCTCCTGGCCGGCGACCAACCCGCCTGGGTGCGCCGCAGCGGCGCCCTGTTGATCTGCCTGCTGTTATTACAGATAGGCCTGGGCGTCAGTAACGTGGTATTGCATTTGCCGCTGGGCATTGCCGTTTCCCACAATGGCGGAGCCGCACTGCTGCTGCTCACCATGGTATTTATCAATTACGCCCTCTGGCGCAAAGCATAAGCGAGGTAAGCACAATGGCCAAACCCCTCTCGATAGCCCAGAACCGGGCGCTGTGGACCTTCCAATGGCGCGCCTATTTTGAGATGACCAAGCCCAAGGTGGTGGCGCTGATGCTGCTCACTGTGCTGGTCGGCATGTGCCTGGCCGTGCCGGGGGCCGTGCCCCTGCAACCCCTGATCGCCGGCATGCTGGGCATCGCCATGATGGCGGGTAGCGCGGCGGCCCTGAATCACCTGATCGACAGGCGCATAGATGGCCTGATGGCGCGCACCTACAACAGGCCGCTGCCCAAGGGAAAAGTCTCAGCCACTAAGGCGCTGGGTTTCGCCTTCGGCCTGGGGGCGCTGGGTTTCGTGTTGCTTTATGAGCTGGTTAACCCGCTCACCGCCTGGCTGACCTTCGCCAGCCTCATTGGCTATGCCCTGGTGTATACCGCTTACCTGAAGCGGGCCACCTCGCAGAATATCGTCATAGGCGGCCTGGCCGGCGCCATGCCGCCCTTGCTCGGCTGGACCGCGGTCACCAACGAGCTTCATGGCCACGCCCTGCTGTTGGTGATCATCATCTTCACCTGGACGCCGCCACACTTCTGGGCCCTGGCCATTCACAGGAGAGCCGAATATGCCAAGGTGGATATTCCCATGCTGCCCGTGACCCATGGCGTAGACTTCACCAAGACCTGCATCTTGCTTTACACCTTGCTGCTCGCCGTCGCCTGTCTCTTGCCCGTGCTTGTGGGCATGTGCGGCCCGCTCTATCTGGTGAGCTCGACCCTGCTCAGCTGTGGCTTCATCTATAAGGCCTGGCAGCTCAAGTTCCATGAACAACCTGGCCTGGCGATGCAGGTATTCCGCTTCTCCATCTACCATTTGATGTTGCTGTTCATCGCCTTGCTGCTGGATCACTATCTATGGGGCTGAAGATGAAGAAAATACTCCTGGTGACGGGGATCCTGCTGTTCGGGCTCGCGGGCCTGATGGTCGCCATCACAGACAAACAGGCGCCGGCGCCGCTGCGGACAAGTTTAGAATACCCCCAGGCCAGGGTGCTGGCGCCCTTTCGCCTGACGGATCAACATGGTCAGGTGTTCGACAATGCCCGGCTCATGGGCAAGTGGAGTCTATTCTTCCTCGGCTACACTTCCTGCCCCGACCTCTGCCCCACCACCCTGGGCAAGCTGGCGGCGGCCTATCCCGAGTTGAGCGCGCTGGCGCCTTTCCAGGTGGTGTTCATCTCTGTGGATCCCCAGCGGGATACTCAAGCCAAACTACTGGATTATATTAACTTCTTTAATCCTGAGTTCATTGCCGCCACGGCGGGACATGAGCAGTTGTTTCCACTGAGCCGCAGCCTGGGGTTCGTCTATGCCCTGGTGGGGGACGGCGACGACTATCAGATAGATCATAGCGCCTCCATGGTGCTGGTATCGCCCGCCGGCGAGCGGGTCGCTGTCATCAAACCCAGCGCCTCGCCGGGTCAGGCGCTGCAGATCCGCAATCAGGATCTTATCGCCGACCTGGGCCAGATCATCCGGCGGCATAGGGACTAGCGGCGGCGCGGGGGCGACCACTGAGTCCTCAATCCCTATTCTTCAATCCAGGTGCCATCGTCTTTCGGCCTGACCCAGGGCTGGGAAAACCAGTAATAGCCGCCGCGGGTCTTGCTCGGCGCCGTGCAGTTGTAGCGCGAGCGTCCGGCAGGCAGGGGCAGTTCGGCTCTGATGCTGAATTCATTGTCGCTGAGCCACTCGGGTTGCTTCGCGCCCTGGCCCTGGATGTAGCAGAGCAATTGACCCGGATTGATATCCGCCATATCCAGCGTCACCCTGAGTTCGGGACGCCAGCCGCCCGCCGCCAGTTGGGGCTCGCTCGGGGTCTGGGCCAACACGGGCATGCTCAGGCTGTGCAACTTCACCTTCAGACTCTCCAGATCTGCGTAGGCACCACCGACGGGGAAACGCGGCAGCGCCGTTAGCTGTGAGTGGCTCCCGGCGGCGCCCGACTGCTGGCCGAAGGCAACAAACCCCAGCTCCTCCAGCATGCGCTGGAGCTCCGTATTGTATTCTCCATAGGGGTAGGCCAGCATCTTGAGATCTTGCCCTGTTGCCCTGGTGATCTCGGCTTCGGTCGATAAGATGTTGGCCCGGACCCGTGCCAGCCACTGGGTCCGGGTTTCCTTATCCAGGCGGCGGATCAGATGTTCATGGCCCCAGCTGTGGTTGGCTATGTCGGCGCCTTCCCTGGCCAGGCGGCGCAATTCCTGCCAGCTCATCATCTCGCTGAAACCACGCCTGATGGGCTCCACCGAGACAAATAATGTGTAGGGAAAACCGTATTCCTTTAAGATAGGGTGCGCCGTGTCGGCTATGCTGCGGTAGCCATCGTCGAAGCTGATGGCCACAGCCAATGGCGGCAAGGGTTCGTTGGCTTTGATGGCAGAGACCAGCTCCTTGAGCGGCAACACCTTAAAACCCCCGTCCGCCAGATACTGCATCTGCGCCCTGAATTGCGCCGGGGTTACGCTGGTGCTTTTCGGCGAAGTGTCCGACACATGATGATACTGGAGTATGACCGCCGCATCGGCAACGGGGACCATCAGGGCCACACACAAACTTAACACACGTAAAAGCATAAAAAACCTCTGAGAAACTAATGACCTGGGTTGCACTACTCTTCAACAGACAAAAAAATCGCCAGCTATGGACCCTGGCACTGCCGATGATCTTGTCCAATATTACCATTCCTTTGCTCGGTCTGGTGGATACCGCCGTCATAGGTCATCTGAATCATGCCTATTTTCTGGGTGGGGTGGCGCTCGGCTCGACCCTGATAACCCTGATCATCTGGCTGCTCGGCTTCCTGCGCATGGCCACCACTGGCCTGGTCGCCCAGGCCTATGGCGCCAACGACACAGAGACCCAGGAGCAACTGCTGCTACAGGCCGCAGCCTTGGCGCTGGCCTTGGGGCTGGGCATCCTATTGCTGCAGCAGCCCCTGTTGAACCTGGCACTGACATTGGCCGACGCCAGCACCCAGGTGGAATTTTACTGCCGCCAATATTTCCAGATCCGCATCTGGTCGCTCCCTTTCGCCTTGTTGAATCTGGTGTTACTGGGTTGGTTGCTCGGCAGGCAAGCCCCCAAGGCCGCCATGTGGCAGCTGATCTGGGCCAACGGCGCCAACATACTCTTGGATCTTATCTTGGTCTATGGCCTCGACCTGGGTGTCAGGGGCGCCGCCCTGGCCTCGGTCATGGCAGATCTCACCGCCTTCGCCATCGCGGCCTACATGGTGAAACACGCCCTGGATCGCGGCACGGGCCTGGACCTGAAGCGCTTGCTGCAACACTTCAAATTCACGGCTTATGGCCGGCTGCTACGGCTGAACACAGACATCTTCATCCGCAGCCTATGCCTGCAGGCGGTCTTCGCCTTCATGACCTTCAAGGCCGCCGGCCTGGGTGACACCCAGGTCGCCGCCAATGCCGTGCTGCTCAACCTCTTGATGCTGATCTCATATGCCCTGGATGGCATAGCCTATTATGCCGAGGCAGAGGTCGGCCGCGCCTATGGCCGGCGCGACAGCCGGCTGCTGCAGGAGTCTGTGACCCTGGGCTGGTGTTGGTCGGCGCTCGCCGCCCTGGGGGTCAGCCTCGCCTTCGTCCTCGGCGGCGAGGCGCTCATCGCCCTGCTCACAGACATAGACGCAGTGCGCCAAACGGCCGGCCAATATCTTGGCTGGATGCAGCTGATGCCCTTGCTCGCCTTCGGCTGTTACCTGTTCGATGGGGTCTACATAGGCGCCGCCAAGGGCAGCATAATGCGCAACAGCATGATGTTCTCGACCCTGCTGGTATTTTTTCCCGGCTGGTACCTGTTGCAGGCCCAGGGCAACCACGCCCTATGGGCGGCCATGTGCGCCTTCATGTTGTCCAGGAGCCTGACCCTGGGTTGGCATTACCAACTGAACAAAAACAATTATTTTCAAACAAAATCATATGGATAATAACTGGATCTTTGGCAAGGATGCCGCTAACATCGACAACCATTTCGGTTGAACATACACGTTGGTTATAGGTAGATATGAAACGGAATTCCCTCCTGTTGGCACTGGCAATATTGCTTCTCGGCCCATTCAGCCACGCTGCAACGGCTCGACTTCCGGTAGAAGCCTTCGCCAGCATACCCGATGTGAGTCATGTCAGCTTATCGCCGGACGGCAGCAAGATCGCCTCTGTAGTACGCATCGACACGGCAGAGCACCGAGGTACTGTCGTCAGCATCGTGGATCTGCAATCCGGCGAGAAAATCATCCCCATCCACACGGATAACAAACGGTTTGTGATCTTGTCCCTGCAATGGGCCAACAAGGACCTACTGCTGATCGAGGCCAAGTACCCGGCAGTACGTTACGGCAATCCAACCACAGAGACACGCCTGTTGAAATACAGTCTCGCCAGTGGCAAGACAAACAACTTGCTGCGCGCCAGCGTACTCAAACGGCTCAAGTGGCTGCCGCAGCTGCAGGGCAACATCATAGACATGTTGCCGGATGATGATGATCACCTGTTGCTGTCGCTCGACGGCATGGGCCAGGAAGTCGGTGAAGACAGTGTCATTCGTGTCAGCCTGACCCAGGGGAAATCCAGCTTTGTGCAGGCATCCAAGCGACATATGCAGGGCTGGGTTACCGACAGGCAACACAGGATACGGATCGGCATCTATCGCGATGATAATCAGTACCGCATCTATGAGCAGCAAGATGCCAATGGGGAGCTAAGAGAGCTGTGGCATTTCGGCTTCTTCGCCGAGGATAGCGTCTGGCCGCTGGGTTTCGATGAAGACCCAGATATCCTCTATGTCCGTGCCTACCATGAGGGCTTAGAGGCCATCTTCAAGGTTCATTTGAGCGATCCCCAGCTCAAGAAAGAGCTGGTCTACAGCAACCCGAACTACGACGTCATGGGCAGTTTGATCTACTCCAAGCTGAAACATAAGGTCATCGGCATCAGCGAGGGCAACGGTGAGGAATATACCTTCTGGGATAAGGAATATATCGGCCTGCAGAACGGCCTCAAGGCGATATTTCCCGGCTCAAACAATTACATCACCCAATTCAGTGCCGACGAACGGTATTACATAGTGTACTCCAGCGGCTCGACCGAACCCGGCAGCTATTATGTGGGCGACAGAAATGTCGGCGAGATCTACCCCTTAGCCCACAGGTATAAGAAGTTGACCCCCGAGGTGCTGGTGCCAACCGAACGGCTGAACTATCAGGCCAGGGACAACATGGAAATAGAAGCTTTCCTGACGTTACCGAAAGAGGCCGTGCCCAAAAAATTACCTATGATCATCTTCCCCCATGGCGGCCCCATCAGCTATGACAACGATAGCTTCGATTACTGGACTCAGTTTTTCGCCAACCGTGGCTATGGGGTGTTCAGAATGAACTTTCGCGGCTCCGCCGGCTATGGTTACGACTTCATGAAGGCCGGGCTGCAAAACTGGGGACTGGAGATGCAAAATGATGTCGAGGATGGCACCCGCTTTTTGATCGACAAGGGCATAGCTGACCCCGATCGCATCTGTATCGTCGGAGCCAGCTATGGCGGTTATGCCGCGCTCATGGGTGCCGCCATGACGCCGGAATTATATCGCTGCGTCATCAGTATCGCCGGAGTCACGGATGTTGCCTATCTGGTCAAATCCAGCCGCCGCACCACCACTTATGAGGTGGTGAAGCAACAGATAGGCTCAGATATCGACGCCCTGTATCAACGCTCACCGCTGAGCCAGGCGGCCAAAATCACCGTCCCCGTGCTGCTTGTTCACGGCAGCAAAGACAGGGTGGTGAGGGTCAAACACAGCCAGATGATGTATGACGAGCTCGAATCGCTCAACAAAGATGTCGAGTTTATCGAACTGGAAGCTGGTGATCACCACCTGAGTAACAACGAGCACAGGCTGACCACCTTCAAGGCCATGGATCACTTCCTGGCCAAGTACCTACAGGTTAACAAGAAGGGTTAGTCGCCTCTGGGCCCACAACCATAAGAACGCGGCCAGGATAACTTCCTGACCGCGCTGCTCAGCAACATCAGGAATATCCTGCTACACCCAAAGAACCTCATTGATAGCAAATGTTTGCTTATGATGGACATGTGCTCGGCTCATCCAAGGCAGCGTGAAGGAAAACATCAGAGCCCCAAGAAACCTCGTATGCAAGTGCGCTTGCCGCACGGTTACACCCAAAGTCTCACGACAAAACTTATCGGCCCACTGGTGAACCTGGCTCTTCATGAGTGCCATGATGCCACCTGCAAACAGGTCTGTTTCACCTACGGCAGCTGTCTTGTGGCTGAGATCCATTTATCCCCGGATCCCAGCCTGATGCTAAATGCTGCCGGGCCTGGACGGCATCAAGTGTTTACCGCTTGCCGGGCATCCCTCCAGGCCTGAGCCGAAGTGGGGCCGCTAGTCAGGAGATTGTCTCCCTCCAGGGCGCCGAGTGCCGTCTGCGCCAACCCGGCCCAGAGTGGGCTATCCCAGTCCTGCAGATAGCGCCTGAACTGACGCAGGGTAGACAAGATGGGAAAGTTATCCGGCATGGGTTCGTTCAGCATCTGCCGGCAAAAATCGTTTATCTGTTGTTTCAGTGCCGCGCTATCGGCCGACTGCGGATGATAAACCACGTTGAGCAGGCATAATTCGGCCAGGGTGCTGAGGGCATACACCTTATCCCTGCCCGAACAGTTTTGCGCTTCCCAGCGGGCCATCTCGAAGGCGGCACTCCATCTGCTGCCATAGCGGTCGGACAGTTGCTGTAAGCCGGCCCCGTCATCGCCACGGTTGAGTATGGCGACGATGGACAGGTACTGAGTGAGCAGCCAGTGATTGCAGGGATCCATCCGCCAGGCTGACTTATAGAAATCATGACAGGCCCTGTAGGCGAGATTGGCCTGCTGTTGAGCCCCTATCAGGGTATGGGCAATGCCGATACGTTTCTCGCTGGCGGCGCTGAGCCCCAGGTGACACGATTGCTCTTGAGCCGACTGTTTATCCCGGCCCTCTTCGCGCCAATGCTGCAGCTCGGCGCGAATGGCGGCGGCGAGCCGGGTCAGTTCCCGCTCCACTTCTGCAGCGACGTCACAGCTTGCTCCGGGCGCGTGTTTTTGCGCCGTGATGGTGCACACCAGTTCATCCATCCGGTCAAACATCACGTCTATCTTGCCCTGAGTCTGTTGATCCCTGAAGGCATGCACCTGGCGGTCGAAGTCGGCCGGTATGGTCGAGTAGGCCACTATGCTGGCCCAGTCATGGGTCTCGGGGGCATCGGTACGCAGGCGCTGGCGCAGCTCATACAGCACCCAGCGGGGATCCGAACCCTGTAACAGGCCGGTGTAGAGCACCCTGGCGGCGATGGCGGAAGCCTTCATCCACAGGGGAAACTGCGAGGCTATGACCCAGGGAATGCCGGCGGCATTGAGTTCATGGGCTATGCTGCCACCGGGGGTGAGCACGGAATTGATGTTGCCCGAGTCACAGGTCGCCAGGGTCACCACGGTCGGCCGGAAGCGGGTATTGCCCACGGAATCGCTGGCGGTCAGGGCTATCGCCAGGCGTTCACCCTCGACTATGTCGGCCTGATCGCCGCTTTCGCTGCACAGGGCCAGGCCGTAGCGCTCGTCGCCGGATTTCTTGAAGGGAGCGCCATGGGCCAGAATATGAATATGGGTAAACTCGGTGGACGCCGACAGCGCCCTGATCTGCTCCAGGCTGGCATTGGGCACGACGGTCAGCATCTTCTTGACTTCCTCGATGCGTTCTTTGGGATCCGTCTTTATCTTGACCCAGGGCTCTATCGCCTCCCGCAGCGCCTGCAAATGCGCCTGGGCCGGCACGTACAGGCCAGCGGGGGCGGCGAAGATAAACAAAATTCGCGGCGGCCTGGCCCAATCTATCGGCAGCGGCCGGCCACGGCGAATTTCCCGGGTGAGTGAGATAGGGGTGCGCATCTGCAGGAACATGGGCGACCCTGCACCTGGGAAGCCATCGGCAGCCACCGCGGCCTCGAACGGCAAGAGCCCAAGCTCGAAGGCCGACATGGCCAGGCTCAAGTGCACCAGGGTGCCATTGGTGGCGCCCGCATTCCCCAGTTCTGAGATGAGCGCAGGCACCTGACCAAAGATGCGGCCGACGGCTTCGCCCAGGTCGCGGATCTCCGCCTGGCGCTGCTCATCCGTGGCAGGATCCCTGTCCAAAGGATACTTGAGCCGTTTCAGGCGCATCATCAACTGACGGTGCTCGAAGGGCATGTTAAGGGTCACAGGCCCATCCGAGCCGCAGAGGGCGATATAATTGGTCAACGGCGACAGCAGTTGATTATGAGTCGGCCCGGACCTTAACAGTTCCAGTTTGACGCTGCGGATATCGGAAGTAGTAATGTCCATCTCATGCCCTCGCAAAGGTTTGAATGACTTCGGGTTCACCCCTGCCGTCGGCCAGCACATGGGTCAGGCTGCCCACCACCCCGGTGGCGGTTTTCTTGATCGACACGGCGCTGGTCTGATCCATCACGAAACTTTGGCCGCCGAAGCTCGCCCCGTCTATGGACTCCATGCTGCCGTTGAGCAGCACCTCATACACAGGCGCGAAGGCGGCCTTGTCGTTGAGCATCTGTTCGGTGAAACGCAGCAAACGTATCCAGGTGCCGCAATTGAAGTAGTAACGGCCGCTGCCCATGTCTATGGCGCGCTCCAGGTGGGTATGACCAGTGACGATGAAATCTATGGCATCCCCGACCACGGCCGTGACCTCCTTGTAGGTATCGTCCTGATCTTGATGATCGAAGGTCTTGTCGCCGGCCAGCCAGTCTTTCATCGCCCGGCGCAGCGCCTCCTCCTTGGGAATGTTGCGCAGCCAGCCGGTGAGGCGATCCAGGATCAACTGGCCGGTGCCCAGCTGACCGTCCTGCTCGAACAGCTGCCCATTGGGGGTGCCGAGGTTGGCTTCGCTCTGCAGCAGCATGGCGTCGACATCCTGGGTATCCTGGAGCTGGTAATCCCTTAGCCCCTGGCTCAGGTTGGCGCCGAGCAATTGATCCACGCTCTTGGGGGCCGTGGCCGCCGACTCGCTTGCCTGAAAACCTTCGGCGGAGAGGCGCTGATTGACTTGCTTGCTGCCACTGACTCTCTCACCCACGATAGACACGAGATCGCCTATCTTCCTCGCCTGGGACGGATCCAATACCAGCAGGGTGCCCACCGCAGCCTGGGTTTCAGGCTTGAGCAGATCTATCCACTTATACTTCTCCTTGACCGGGTTCATCACCTCTTTGACCATGCGGGTGCCGGCGTTGGGAACCCATTCCTTGGGCGCCAGGCCGCGGCCGGCATTCAGGCGCCGCCCTACCTTGGCCAGATCTTCGTAGCGGTTGTAATTCCAGGCATCGACTTCGTTGCCATGGGTGCAGTAGACCCTGGACTCACCGACTGTGCAGGTAAAGCCCGCGCCTATGGTGGAAAACTCGATGCGGGCACGCTTGAGCAGGTCGTCTCCCGCCAGGCGCTTCACTATCAGGCGTTGCACCGTCGCGAACGAAATTTCTATGTCGTGGTTGCCTATGATGAACACCAGAGTGCGCCCGGGCGCGGCGACGAAGGCGGCCAAGGCATCCCAGATGCGGGAAAATGAGGGGTTTTGCATTATCTGCTCCACCACCTGCACCGCCTTCTCCACCACTATGTAGTCCTGGGTCTTCTCGGCCAGGGTATCGAACACATCGCCGTTGAGCACCAGGGCCACATCGCCCTCGGGGCACTGGCCGGCGACCCAGCCTATGTAGCCGGCCAGGCGCTCGGTTTCACGCAGCACCTGAAAATTGGGCTCGGCGCCTCCCATGTGAATATCCGAAATCACATGCACTTCATCGTAAACAGGAAAATCGCTCATAGCTTCTGACCTCACACTGGCGCCGGCAGCGACACTGGGGTCGCTCGCCGGGGCGAATAGAAATTGAATCACGTCTCGAATAGCGGCCAAGGCCGGCCGCATATGCCCGGCCATGTCACAAATCTGCGCTGGGGGCTATGCCGGTAATGCCTTCGGCGACGCGCTCGGACAAGGCACAAATGGTGGCCACGGGGTTTGCCCCTACGGCCGTGGGCAGCAGTGCACCGTCGGCAACGTACAGTCCCCGGTAACCGAACACCTGGCCGAAGGTCTCGGGCGCGGCACTGGTCACCCCCTCGTTCGGGTTGGTGGCCAGGCGACAGCCGCCGAGGGCATGCACTGTGACATTGCGTTTCATCGGCCATAACCAGTTAGGCAAGGGAATGAAGGCCTTGCCCTTGCACCACTTCCTGAATCTTTCGCCGGTGGCCAGAATGGCCTTGTAGAGCGACATGCTGTCTTTGTAGGGCCATTTCACATGCAGGTGACCCTCGTCGTTCAGGGACATCTCGCCGTTGCTCTTGTCTATGCCCATGCATAAGAGCACGCTGGTGTTGTGCGACAAGTCACCCTTGAGCAGCTCTTTGAGGGCATACCCCAGGTGTCCTGTGCTGATCCCCTGCACGAAACGGGCGAACATCACCCTGACGGTGCGCAGCAGGGCATGAAACTGGGAAACCCCCGGCTTTATCCCTTCCGTGTACCAGGCGGCGAAGTTGGGGTAGCTGGCGTCTTCCAGGATGAAGGCCTGCTCCCGGTTGAAGTCTTTGAATAAGTTGTAATCTATGCCCTGAGTGATCACAGGCCCATAGTTGGGATCGGCAGCCTTGTCACCCGCCACCACGAAAGACAGGAAGTCACCATTTCCGGAGAAATGTTGCCCCAGTTTCTGGCTGATCCCCGGCAGTGTCTTATAGAGATCCCGGCAGCGCATCAGCAACTCGTTCGAGCCCAGGGTGCCGGATGACACCACGACTGTGCGACAGGTGGCGCTGCGCAGGCTGTGACCGTCATTGAGATCCTGCCAATACACCCGATAGCCGAACTCTCCCTCGGCCTCGGGACTGTCATTGCCCTGGGCGTCCAATGGCACGATTTTCCTGCCCAGCACCTGAGTCTTGATTTCGGCCCGGTAGCGGTGCTCCGCCACATGCAGGTAATTCAGGTCCAGGCTGTTTTTTGAGTGGGTATTGCAACCCACGTCGCATTCGGCGCAATAGACGCAGGAGGTTTGCACCGCGCCATAACGGTTCTTTTCCTGCAGCCCTATGGGGGTGGGGTTGTCGAAGTCATTGCCGAAGAAAACGTTGATGTCCAATAACTTGGATTCATGCCCCTCAGCCTTGGCAAATTGCTGGAACAGCTCGGTGCGGATAACTTTCCTTCGTGGATCCTGGCCCTGGGGAATCGGCCTGGCCCCCAGCACCTGTTTGCTGATGGCATAATAAGGTTGCAACGCCGCCTTCTGGATCGCCTCGGGCCAGTTGTGATCGAATACCTCATCCGGGGGCTGCAGGAAGACATTGGCATAGATGAGCGAGCCGCCACCCAGGCCAGCGCTTACCACCGCATCTATGTGGTCGAAGTTACGGACATCGAACAAGCCATGGCTCTCCTTGCCGTCGGCCTTGGGAGCGCCGGACTTGTCCGTCGGCAGGTTCCAGAAGTTCTGCGCCATCCCGTGGGGAGAACGGGGAAACGAGCCCATGGGGTAACGCTTGCCCCGCTCCAGTAACATGACTCTGCCGGGCCACTTCTTGGCCAGGCGGCAGGTATTGATCGAGCCGCCGAAGCCGCTGCCAATGACTATGGCCTCATGGTCGTACTGAATATCCATATGCTTTCCCCATCCCTGATTTAGTCGGCATTGTAGCCGTCGAGTGTGGCTTTTTTATGTTTATGAGTGACATAGGTCGCCCACAACTGGCGCATGAAGAAGCCGCCGAAGGCCCCCAGGGTCTTGGCCTTGGCAGAAATGCCATGGGCCCGGGTCACCCCCAGGGTCGACATGAGTTTCAGCAGATCGCCAGCCCCCAGCGTCAGAATACCCGCACCTATCACGGGACCTGACTTGTCGGCGCCCTTATGCAGCCGGGTGTAGAGGGTGGTGGTCTCGGACCAGAGGCCGAATATCGAACCGTCACGCACTTCTTTTCTGCCGGCCAGATAATAGGCTTTGCCCTCGTGTTCGAACCCCAGCTCATACACCATCAGGGTGAGTTGCGGATCCTCTGTGGGTTTGAACAGGTTAAATACCCCTGTGTTGGCCTGGATCCCCATGCCCAGAGGCGCGAAATCTATGGTGCCCGTGAGCCGCCCTTTATGCTCTGGGTCTTCGATGAAGGCCTGCAGCTCATCTATGGCGACGCTGGCATGCATGGCAAGCGAGGTATTGGCCACTTGGCCCCTGCCTTGCCCCTCTGCCGGCTCAACTGTGTCCAGAGAGAATGCCCCTTGCATGGTTTCGTTGAATGTAAGACCCGTCTTGGCTGCTGTCATCTTGAGTACCTGAGGTTCGAGGCGAACCCCCTCCGGTTGGATTGCGTTGAAATAAGCACTTGCATCGGCGCGACCCATGGCAATCAATTCATCATGGCTGATGGCGCCGCTGTACAGCGCCGAGTCCAGGGGTAAGGGATGGGCCGGTTTGATCAAGTGCAGTCTGATGGCCTGACTATGGCCATAGGGGCGTTCCCCCTGTTCGATACGGGTATTGAGTTCTTGAAGCTGTTGCAGCTCCTTGCCCAGGGCGCCATTGGCGCTCATTTCCAGCATTTGCACATAGGCGTTGAGCGGACCGCTGCGATAAGTGTCCAGGTTGCCCATGATCCACACCAGCCAGATCTCATTGGCGCCGCGTTTGACCGCCTCCAGCAGGTTGGCGTCCTGGATAAAGCCGGAGTCCAGATACAGGTCGCCGTCTATCGCCACCGGCGGCAGGGTCGCGGGCAGTGACATGCCGGCCAGCAGGTGATCCTCCGTCATCTGCTCATGTGGCACTACCCTGTTGCTCTTGTCGGCGAAATGGCAGAGGTTGAAGGTGGCTTGCAGCCCTTCGGCGGTGCGGATTTTAACAAAATCTATGCCCAGGTGCGGATAGACCTTGTTGCGAAAGGCCCTGGCAGACATGGCGGCGACGAAGCTCCCCGGCCAGAGGTAATTGCTCAGGGGCATCAAAGACAAAGTATCGCGCATCCGCAGGCTGCGCCAACGGTCGCAGATCTCCTCTATTTCTAATCCGGATAACAGCATGGCCAGGTTCAGCGAGCCGCCCGAGGTGCCATCCATGTGCTGGAAGGTCAGACCCCGGGCAAAGATCTCCGCCATGGCGCCTGCGGCATAGGATAAACGCAGGCCGCCTCCCGGCAGGATCAGCGCCCTGTTAACCCCATCGCCCGCGCCACAGGCGGCGCCTTGGGGAGTATGTGCCTGAGTGTGAGTGTGCGCCTGAGCCGTCATGCCACCCCCCGCTTGAGCTGTGTTTGCTCATCTTCGTCCTGCTGCGGAATGGGCGCGCTGGGCGGGGCCAGCCAGGCTTCACTCAGGCCGAGATCTATCACAGACTCGAACCCTTCCGGCGCCACCTTGGGCAGTTGCTCCGAGTCCAGGAACCAGCTTTCTATGTGATCGTCCAGTATGCCTGTGATGCTCGGCAGGAAGGCCGTCGCCAGCGCATCGCCAATCTCCAGCGCCTTCAAGGCCTGCAGACGGGGATGATCCCCTATGACGAATCTGGCCCTGGCGCCGCCGAACAAACCTATTCCCGCCTTGGCATTGAGCAGGATGTCCGATTTCATCAACATGCCGCGAAACGAGCAGTAATTGGAGGCCCGGGTCTTGAGCGGCAGCCAGGCCCTGGCCGGCTTGTCTATCTCGACATAGGTGACGAGCTTGCCGTTGAGATCGTATTGACTGCTGACCTTGTCGGCCGAGATGTTGAAATTCAGGTTGCCCTGATGTTTGGGCATGCCCCAGATGCCCTTGCCCCCCTTGACCGAGATTTCCGATGACACCGGCAGGTCGACCACATATTGGCCCGTCTTGAAGAAGTTCATGAAGAGCGCCGGCAACAACCTGGGGGCGGGCTTGGCGCCATGGGTGCAGGCTATGGCAATACTGTATTCGACATACTTGCCTATGGGGGTCTCGCGGTAATCTATCACAGTGACCACCAGCAGGGCCGAACGCCATAGACGCAGTGGATGTATGCCCTGGGGCAGAAAATCCTTGGCCTTGTCCGCATTGATGGGAAACACGGCCATCAGGGCCGGAGACCGGGTAGCGGCCACTGGCAGCTTGAACGGGATGCCATCCACCAGTGAAAAACGCCCGGTATAGGCTTTGATCCGCTTGGGTATTCCAAACATAGTGTTCGCTCCTTGAATCTGTAGTTCCTTGCCTCAGCTCTCTCGGTTCAGCTCGCTGAGGATCAAAGGAAAGGCATCCTGTGCCGCATGCTTGCCCATGAACACATCCAGATGACCATAGTCGGGCAAGAGGTGCAGCGAATGGTAGTCGGGACGCAGGGCAGCAAAATAGTTATAGGTGTTGATTTGGCTTTCCGGCAAGAAACACAGATTTTTTTCACCGGCAAAGAAGGCGAAACGGGCAGCGGTTTTAGGCGGAGCCAGGGTGTAATCCTCGGGCAGCTCATCGAATCCCTGTACCGAGACCAGATGCCCGTGCTTGACGCAGCGGGTGATCTGCTCGAAGAACCTCAGGGGGACGGCGCCGAACTCCTCTTTCAGCCATTCATGGGTCTCCTCATTGAGGTTTTCATGGCTCCACAGCGCCGGGAAGCCACTGCCATAGGTGAAGCTGACCTGCTTGCATACCGGGTTATGGCATTCATGGTGGGTCAGGTTCACCAGCAGGCTGATCAACTTGGCGGGCAAGTCCGGGGCATCCACCCCCCAGTGGGGATTCAGATATTGAATGAACTTCTGCACCATGGGCACCATGTATTGCAGTTTGAACCTGGACCAGGCCGGTACCACAGGGTGCAGGGATACCGCGTTGCTGACTATGGTAGTGACTTGGGGGAGCAGGCCGGCGATGGCCGACATGGTAAAACTGGTGGAGCCCTGACAATGTATGATGGCCTTCAGGCTGTCGGCACCGGTTTCGGCGAGTATGGTTTGCACCGCCTTGGGGTGGTCATAGAGGGCCGCCTGATCCAGGGTCCATAAATTCGGTGCAAAGGCTATGCTGCCACGCCAGTTTTCCAACCAGACGTCGTAGCCATCCGCTATGAGGGCATCGACTATGTTGGTGTCGACCGGGGCCCGGTAGATGGACGCCCGCACGCCGGCGCCATGCACCAGAATCACAGGTCCCCTGTGGGGCCGGTCGCGGCCACGCACATTGAGCAGATCCAGCTGGACCCCGTCCGAGGTAATAAAAGGGACTGTGCGTTCATCATAGGGTGGGCGAGTCGGCCTAGGGTGCAAGTGCATAGCTATCTCCTTCGGGGAACCTGTGTTTTCCTTAACAAGCCTTGCCATCCATAATATTAACCCAGATGCAACAAAATTACATTTAATAAACAATATTTTCCAGATGAGCGGCCAACGCCTGCCCTCTCCATGGCAACAGCCGCATGAAAAGCCCTGAATAAAAAAACGCGGCTCAGAGGATGTCTGAGCCGCGTTTATTGGCTGGCATTTTAGCGCCGGTATTATTGGTAAGAATGTTCGCCGTGTTGATGTTCCGTCACGTCGCGCACACCCGCAAGTTCACCCGGGAACATATCCAGCAGCTGCTTTTCTATGCCGTCTTTCAGCGTCACATCGACCATGGAGCAACCGTTGCAGCCACCGCCGAATTGCAGCACGGCCACGCCGTCCTGGGTGATCTCCACCAGCATGACATTGCCGCCATGGCTGGCGAGCTGGGGATTGATCTCTGATTGGATCACATACTCGATACGCTCGACCAGGGGCGCATCGCCGGACACCTTGCGCATCTTGGCATTGGGCGCCTTCAGGGTCAGCTGGGAACCCAGCTGATCCGTCACGAAATCTATGCTGGCCTCTTCGAGGAAAGGGGCGCTTTTCTCGTCGACCATGGCCTTGAAGCCGTTGAACTCCAGTTCGATATCATCGCTCTCCACCGCATCGGGTGGACAATAAGACACGCCACACTCGGCCTGTGACGTGCCTGGGCTAATCACAAATACACGAATATGAGTGCCTTCAGGCTGATCTGCCAACAGCTTAACGAAATGTGCCTGGGCAGAATCGGAAATGTTTATCATGAAAAACTGCTCCGTCAGGGGATACCTGAGTGTTTTAGTGGGACTTACGCGTATGATACTCCGACTGGCGCCTGCTTTGTAGCCCCGAAACCGACTTGTTGCGACTTTTTGTCCTCCCATGAAACCAGTCCATCCGCGCGAGGGCCTGACTCAGGCATGCTAGTTCGCTGTCACTTCATCCAGGAGTCCCGGCGCCTCGGCCCTGGCGAGACACCAGACCTGCACATGTATGTTTCTGGCGCTAAACAGTCGCGCTATTTCCCTGGCCGTGGTGCCCGTGGTCAGCACATCGTCTACTAGGGCGATTCTCTGATAAGCCTGAGCGCCATCGAGCCGAAACGCATCCCGTAAGTTGCGTCGCCGCTGCAATCCCGTCAGCCCGGCCTGGGGCCGGGTGTGTGTCCTGCGGCTCAGCCCCAGCTCCACCACGGGCAACTGCAGCAGTTTCCCCAGCTCGGCGGCGATGAGCCAGGCCTGGTTGAATCCCCGCTGTTTCAGTCGCTGCGGATGCAGGGGCACAGGTACCAGGGCCTGGGGCAGGCGCACCAGCCCCAAGCCCTCGAGCATCTTCACCCGCTCGGCCAGGGCCTGACTCAACACGGGCAAGGCGGCAAATTGACGTTGATATTTGATCGCCGCCACCCAGGGCCCCAGGCCCTGGTGATAACTGCATGGCGCCAACACAGGCAAAGGTTCGGACTTCTGGCACTGACCACAGTAACGAGCATGCAGCACCATGGACCTACCACAACCCAGGCATACGGCCCCCGAATACAGGCCAGCCGCCAGACACACGGGGCAGATGCCTGTAGCGGGCGAAGGCATCGCCTGGTGGCATACCAGGCAGCGGTTGGGTAAACTAGCGGCCAAGAGTCGCAGACAAGCGCCCAGCAGCCCAAGGCCAAGGTCCAGCGACCGCCTGCAGAGCGACTGAGTGCATAACGACCGGGCTGCAGACCCCATGGCATCATCCTTCATCTCAGAGGCGAGACAGTGAAACAGGCGCAGATACACATAGACACACAGGGTGAGGGCCAAGATCTGGTCATGCTCCACGGTTGGGGCGTCAACAGCGCCGTCTTCACCCCGCTGCATTCCGCCTTGCATGAGTATAGGGTTCACTATGTCGATCTGCCGGGATTCGGCCTGAGCCAGCCGCTGGCCGGGGACATCAATCTCTGGGTCGATGCCCTGGTCGCGCGCCTGCCGGAACAGGCCATCTGGGCCGGCTGGTCACTTGGGGGGCTGGTCGCGACCCGGGCCGCGCTAAACTATCCGCATAAGATCAAGGCCTTGGCTACCATAGCCTCATCGCCTTGCTTCATGGCGAGAGAAGCCGAGTCCTGGCCTGGGATCCCACCGGCTGTGCTGGCACAGTTTGCCACTCAGCTGGGACAAGACTTGCCCAAGACGATAGAACGTTTCCTGGCAATTCAGGCCATGGGCACGGCAACGGCCAAGGAGGAGATCAAACGCCTCAAGACGCTGGTGCTGGCCAAGCCATTGCCGAGTGAGCAGGCACTGGCTCAGGGGCTCGGCATGCTGACCGAGGTCGACTTGCGTCCCGAGCTGGCCAAGCTGGAATTGCCCTGGCTGCGGCTCTGGGGTCGCCTCGATGGCCTGGTCCCCAGACGCGTGGCCGGCCTGATGCCACAACATGCCGGCCCCCTGGAAGAGGTCGTCTTCGCCAAGGCCTCCCACGCGCCGTTTTTCTCCCATCAGGAAGAATTTGTGCTGGCATTCACGGGCTGGCTCAAACAAATTGCCCTTTAAGCTTTATTTTCATCCAGTTTGTGATTAATATTTAGCCACTTATCTTTTGGAAACTCGCTTATGTTGGTGGTGACTAACTATCCGCAAGTCCCCCTGACGACATCCAATGTCGCCACGGATGCGGCGCGGGTCGACAACCAACAGCGCCCTCCCGTCATCCCGCCCCAAGCGCCCACTAAGGGACACCAGGAGCGCGCCTTCACGCCTCAGCACGAGCGCACCGCAACCGAGACGCAGACACCCGCGGCGGATGGCGCCCAGGACAAGGTACAAGAGAAACGGCAGGGCTCGGGGCAAGAACAGCAATCCAGGGACAGGCAGCCACAACAGCCACAGCCAAAGCAACATCAGTCCAAGCTGCTGCAGTCTTTCATCGCCGGACCCGCGGCATTACAGCGTAAAGACATTCGCCTCAAGGTGACCCAGGATCCGGACCAGGCAGCCCGGCAAGCGCCGCCGAAAACCAGCCAGCCACCGGGCCTGTCGCAGCCGAGGACCCAGCCCCAACAATCCAAACAGTTTTATCAGGAGTTCGGTCGGCGAATAGACAACTTTTATCGGCGCCAGAGCCAGCCCCAGCAGGAAACCGAACTCTCTGCCTGGATCTAGGCCCGTTCAAGGCGGCAAACGAAAACGCCACAGCGGGATCGCTGTGGCGTTTGCGCATTCTGGGCGCGGGTTATTTCTTCAGCTTGGCGAAGGCATCGGCGAAGGCGTTGCCCATGGCGGCATTGGCCGGTGCCTTGGCTGAGGCTTTAGCTGAGGCTTTAGCCGCGGGTTTCGCCGCTTTCTGAGCGCCGTTATGGCCCTTGCCCTGACCCTTGTTTTGCCCCTGATGGTGGCGAGGGGCGGCCGCAGGCATGGGTTGCTCGTCCAGGCGCATGCTCAGGCCTATGCGGCGGCGCTCGACATCCACTTCCATCACCTTGACCTTGACCACATCCCCGGCCTTGACCACAGTATGGGGATCGCTGACAAACTTGTCGGTCAGGGAAGAGATGTGTACCAGACCGTCCTGATGTACCCCTATGTCGACGAAGGCGCCGAAGTTGGTCACATTGGTCACCACACCTTCGAGTATCATCTCCGGCTTGAGGTGCTTAAGCTCCTCGACGCCATCCTTGAACTTGGCGGTCTTGAACTCGCCGCGGGGATCGCGTCCCGGCTTATCCAGCTCGGCCAGTATGTCGGTCACTGTCGGCAAACCAAACTCGGCGGTGATAAATTCCTCGGCCTTGATCTCCCGCAGCAAGTCGCTGTTGCCCAGCAGGCTGGCCAGTGGCAGTCGCTTGGCGGCGGCTATCTGCTCCACCAGCTTGTAAGCCTCGGGGTGCACGGATGAGGCGTCCAATGGGTTGTCGCCGTCACGGATCCGCAGGAAGCCGGCCGCCTGCTCGTAGGCCTTGGGCCCGAGCCGCGCCACCTTCAGCAGCTGCTTGCGGTTGCTGAACTGGCCGTTGGTGTCGCGGTAGTCGACCACATTCTTCGCCAGCGTCTTGTTGAGTCCGGCCACCTGGGCCAATAAAGGGGCGGAGGCCATGTTAAGATCCACGCCGACACAGTTGACACAGTCTTCGACCACGGCATCCAGCGACTGGGACAGTTGGCTCTGACTGACGTCATGCTGGTACTGGCCGACCCCTATGGATTTGGGTTCTATCTTGACCAATTCCGCCAGGGGATCCTGCAGGCGGCGGGCGATGGAAACGGCGCCGCGGATCGACACATCCAGATCCGGAAACTCGTTGGCGGCCAGTTCGGATGCCGAATACACAGAGGCGCCCGCTTCGCTGACCATCACCTTGGCCAATTGCGGCTGACCTTCGCCCTCGGCGCCGGCTTTGAGGTTGGCGATCAGCTCGGCGGCCAACTTGTCTGTCTCCCGCGAGGCGGTGCCGTTGCCTATGGCGATCAGCTCCACCTTATGCATCTTGACCAGGTTGGCCAGGGTGCGCAGGGACTTGTCCCAGAGGTTTTGCGGCGCATGGGGGAAGATGGTGCTGTGGGCCAGCAACTTACCCGTGTTGTCGACGATAGCCACCTTGACCCCGGTACGCAGGCCGGGATCCAGTCCCATGGTGGCCTTGGCGCCGGCGGGAGCCGCCATCAGCAAGTCGCCCAGGTTGCGGGCGAACACCTTGATGGCTTCGGCTTCGGCGCGCTCGCGCATGGCAGACACGAACTCTGTCTCCATCTGCAGCGCGATCTTGATGCGCCAGGTGGCCGTCACTACCGTCTTGAGCCAGAGATCCACAGGGCTGGTGCTCAGGTTCAGTTTGAAGTGCTCGGCTATGATCACCTCGCAATAACTGCCCGACTTGGCCTCGGCCTTATCGACCGAGGGATCGGCATTCATCGACAGGCTGAGTATGCCTTCGTTGCGACCGCGCAACATGGCCAACGCCCTGTGGGATGGCACCTTGGCCAGGGCCTCCGTATGTTCGAAATAATCGCGGAACTTGGCGCCTTCCTTCTCTTTGCCGGCGATCACCCGGCTTTCCAGCACACAGTGCTGGCTCAGGTGCTCACGCAGCTTGCGCAGCAACTCTGCGTCTTCGGCGAAGCGCTCCATCAGGATATAACGCGCGCCCTCGAGCACTGCCTTGGTATCGGCGAAGCCTTCACACAGGTACTCGCTCGCCCTGGCCTCTATATCAGCCTGGCGATCGGCCAGCAGCATGTCCGCCAGCGGCTCGAGCCCGGCTTCGGTGGCAATCTGCCCCTTGGTGCGGCGCTTGGGCTTGTAGGGCAGGTAGAGATCTTCCAGCCGTGTCTTGCTGTCGGCCGTCTCCAGCGCCTGTTGCAGCTCGGGCGTCAACTTGCCCTGGGCCGTTATGCTGGAGAGGATCACCTGACGCCTGTCGTGCAGTTCACGCAGGTAACTCAGGCGGGAATTCAGGGTACGCAACTGGGTATCGTCCAGGCCACCCGTGGCTTCTTTACGGTAACGGGCGACGAAGGGAACCGTCGAGCCTTCGTCCAACAGTGCTATGGTGGCGCTGACTTGTTGCTCGCGGACATTGAGTTCCTGAGCGATGATCTGAGCAATATTTTGCATAAAAATACGTCTTGCCTGGAAAATGAAACCTGATTGCGCCAAAGATACCACAGGCAAGTGACAGATTTCATGTTTAACAGGCGCCGCCCCCCAGAGAAAGACCCGACGCCCGAACCCAGCGCCTATCGACCGCAGAGACGCCGCCAGTCGGCCGTGGCCTCGGCATTGCCATTGCGATAGCCGATATAGGTATTGAGTTTCCTGGCGATCTCACTCTGATATTCAGGGTTTAGGGCTACCGGGATCTCGATCAGATGCAGGCCACCGACAGCCGCTGTATGCAACAGGCAGGCAAACAGGGACTCGGCCGTGTGACACTCATGCCCCTGTCCACCATAGGCCCTGATCAGCAACTTGGGATCGAAACCGTCCGCATTGCAGGCATAGATGGGGGCATCGCCCGCCTTGCCCAGGTGAAATATGTTGTTGCGCATGTAAATCAGGGTGAGATTGGCCCCCTGTTTCTGCAGGTTGATCAGCTCATTGGCCTGGAAGTTGAAACCGCCGTCGCCGGTCAACACCAGCATGGGCTGTGTGCTGCCGCACTCGGCCAATTGATCCGCCACCGCCCTGGCATAGGCCAGGCTGGTGCCCATGGCGGCATACCAGGGATTGGCCAGATAGCTGCGGCCTATGTCGCTCGCCTGGGCCACCAATTCGAAACTGGCGAACAAGGCATTGCCCACCTCGGGCAGGAAGATGTAAGGCTCAGGCAGAGCTTGCTGGGCCAGGTTCACTGTCTGCGCCAGGTTGTGATAACCCAGCACTTCCGACCCCGGCAGTGGCGAAGGCTCTGACTCGGGCTCGGGCTCGGCGGCCAGGAAACGGTACGAAAATGCCGGCTGCAGCGGCATGGATGTCAAGGCATCCAGCACGGCACTCGTGTCCAGCTCCCAGGGGGCCGTGCCCTTGAGCATCGTCTTGTTGGGGTGATTGTCTATCCCATGGGTACGACTGCCGAAGGCATTATTGGTGTCCGAGGGAAAGATGGCACCGCCTATCTCCAGCACATAATCCGCCTGTGATTCTATATAGGCCTGATGCGGCAGGCGGCTGAAGACGCCGTTGTAACTGCCGAGGCAGAGAGGATGGGTTTCATCCAGCATCCCCTTGGCAAACCAGCTGCAGGCGTAGGGCAACTGCAACCTATGGCAGAAATCGAGTATCCGCGCCAGCAGGGGGCGGTTGAGGCGCAGTGTCTCCCCCAGATACAGCAGAGGGGCGCTGGCCCGGCTCAAGCGACTGGCGATCTCAGTGGCGATCATCTCGGCACCGCCGAGGTTGAGCGGCAAGCGGCTTCTCAGCTGCGCCAGTTCCGCCGGCAACTGCAATCTCTGGGTCCGCTGGCCTATGAGATCCCTGGGGATCTCGATAAATACCGGCTGGCGCTGCAGGTAGGCATGGCTGAGTAATTCCAGACATTGGGCGGCTGCCATGTTGGGCTGGCCGCTGTGGCGCTGTCCCTGCAGGCGCTCCGCCCGCACTCCCAAGGCACGAAACGCATTGAGCGCCGCATCCAGATCCGTATGCCAGGCGGTGTGGGGATGCACCGTATGGTGCAGCGCCTCGCGGCCAACCTCCTCTTCCCCCGGCGCCCCGGAGAGCAGCACCAGGGGCAGCCCCTCGGTTCTGGCGAGTGCCGCCGCCGAGGTACAAGGCAGGCTGCCGACGGTATAAGTGGTCAGGCAGACGCCCAAGGCATTCAACTCGGCCTGGGCACAGGCACTGAAACCTGCATGCATCTCGTTACTCGATGGCAGCACCTCGAGATGTCCATCCAAGGCATTGATCAGATTGGCAACGAAATCGCCGCCCACGCCATAGAGGCGTTTAACGCCGAAGAAACACAATAATTCACCCAGGCTGTCGCCCAGGCTAGGCAGGCTGGTGTAATAGTCCCGACCAAAGTTTTGGCTGATGGTAGAAGGCACGTCTCATTCCTCTGAGCTGATATTGACTCCAGCCTAAAGCCACGTCCCTTCCCCGGCCTTGATCTTGATCAGTTTTGCCGGCGCCGCGCGCCGCTGCGGCCGTAATCCCTGCGTTACAAGCCGCCCCTGCTACTCCTCGTCGAAGGGCCGGTAACGTATCAGATTGATATACCATTCCTTGGGACCGGACGGGGTCTGGACTACGACCTCATCGTCTACCTGTTTGCCTATCAGGGCCCGCGCCATGGGCGAGTCTATGGTGATATAGCCCAGCTTGGTATCCAGCTCATCCTTGCCGACGATGCGATAACGCACCTTGTCGCCGGCCTCGTTTTCCAGCTCGAACCAGGCACCGAAGAAGATCTTGCCCTCCTGCTGGGGCGAATAATCGACTATCTTCAGCTCTTCCAGGCGCTTGACCAGATACCTGACCCGGCTGTCTATCTGCCGCAGCAGGCGTTTGTTGTAGGTGTAATCGGCATTCTCGGATCTGTCACCCTGGGCCGCCGCCTCCTGCACCTTGAGGGTGATCTGCGGCCGGTATTCCTTCCACAGATACTTAAGCTCTTTGTCCAGGGCTTCCCAGCCTTTACGGGTAATTAAATGGGCTTTCATGGCACTTTTCTCACAAGCTTGTTCATAAGCCTAATGGGGACATTGCCTGGCCCATGCAGACTAGCGCTATGGGCAGGCTTAGATAAGGGCATCATATTCGCAATCCAGCGCCAGAGGCAAATTCCCGGACGCAGATTTGCCTGGGCACTGAGACTCATGTATATATCGGAACACGAATAGGGCTTAAGGAACAGTGGGATGAGGCAGACCAAGGGACACGCTCGCGCCAAGGGTGCCGTCAAGGGGATAGGGCTGGTCATGGCCCTATTTCTCGGCATCTTCACGGCCACAGTCGCGGGTGTGAAGCAGTGCGCCGCCCGGGAAAGGCTACTGGTGTTTGCCGCCGCCTCCCTGACGGATGTGATGACGGAAATCGGCGCCGACTTCGATGCCAGGCAGGGCAGCAAGACAGTGTTCTCCTTCGCCGCGTCTTCCACCCTGGCACGGCAGATAGCCCTGGGCGCGCCGGCGGCGCTGTTCGTCTCGGCCAATCGGGACTGGATGGATTACCTGGCCGAAAAACAGGCCATAGACAAGGACAGTCGCCGCACCTTGGCGACCAATGCCCTGGTATTGATCGCCCCCAAGGCCAGCCCACTGACGGAACTCAGGCTCGACGCCGGCTGGGATCTCGCCGCCGCCCTGGGGGATGGACGCCTGGCGGTCGGCGATCCCGACCATGTGCCGGCGGGGCGCTACGCCAAACAGGCGCTGCAACACCTGGGGCTCTGGGCCCAGGCAGAGCCCAGGCTCGCCCGGGCCAACAATGTCCGTGGCGCCCTGGCATTGGTCGAGCGGGGCGAGGCCAGGCTTGGGATAGTGTACCGCTCGGATGTTTACCCTGTGGCTGCGCCAAGCGCCGGGGTGAAGACGCTGGCCACTTTTCCACAGACGAGTCACGAGCAGATCCAATACCCTGTTGCCCTGATAGTGGGCCGGGATGAGACCAAGACGAGCGCCACGGCCGCGGCCTTCCTCGCCTATCTGCAGACCCGGGCCGCCAAGGCCGTGCTGCTCAAGCATGGTTTCGGGGTCCCGGATGTTGACTGACGCCATGGCCGGTGCCGCCTTAACCGGCGGCCTACGCTTATCAGACTTAGGCTTAACTGAGTATGAAATCTCCGCCCTGTTGCTCAGCCTCAAGGTAGCGCTGGCCTCCGTTGCCTTCAGCCTGCCTGTGGGGATCTTCTGCGCCTGGTTGCTGGCGCGGAAAGAGTTTCGGGGCAAGGCGCTGTTCGACAGCCTGCTGCACCTGCCGCTGGTGCTGCCGCCTGTGGTGACGGGTTACCTGCTGCTGGTCGCCATGGGCAGACAGGGGCTGATAGGTAAATACCTGTACGACTGGTTCGGCCTGAGTTTCAGCTTCAGTTGGCGCGGCGCGGCACTGGCGTCGGCGCTGGTGTCCTTTCCGCTGATGGTCAGGGCCATACGCCAGGCATTCGAGGCGGTAGACCCAGGCCTGGAGCAGGCGGCCCGCACCTTAGGCGCCGGCCGCTGGCGGGTGTTCTGCAGCATCACGCTGCCGCTGTCCCTGGCCGGCATCATCTCAGGGATGGTGTTGGCCTTCGCACGCAGCCTGGGCGAATTCGGCGCCACCATCACCTTCGTCTCCAACATTCCCGGGGAAACCCGCACCCTGCCGCTGGCCATGTTCAGCTTCATAGAAACCCCGGGGGCCGAGGCGCAGGCGGCACGCCTGTGCGTCATCGCCATTGGCATAGCCCTGCTGGCCCTGCTGGCATCCCAGTACCTGAGCCGGCGGGTCCACAGCGCCAGGGGGACAGAATGCTGAACATTAAACTGGAGAAACGACTCGGCGATGTTTGCCTCAAAGTCGACGCCAGCCTGCCGCTCAAGGGGGTGACGGCCGTCTTCGGCCTCTCGGGGGCAGGCAAGAGCTCGCTGATCAACATGTTGGCGGGCCTTGTCACCCCGGACAGCGGCAGCATAGCCCTGGGGCAGGAGTGGCTGTTTAACAGCGAGCAGGGCATTAACCTGGCGGTGGAAAAGCGCCGCACCGGCTATGTGTTCCAGGATGCGCGCCTCTTCCCCCATTACAAGGTGCGCGGCAACCTCAACTATGGCAACAAGGATAAAGATCCGGTGCATTTCGACCGGATAGTCGCACTGCTGGGCCTGGAGTCGCTGCTGGAGCGCTACCCTGCGACCCTCTCGGGCGGCGAGAAACAGCGGGTCGCCATGGGCCGCGCCCTGCTCAGCCGCCCCAGGCTGCTGTTGCTGGACGAACCCCTGGCTTCGCTGGACGCCCCCCGTAAACGCGAGCTGCTGCCCTACCTGCAGGCGCTGGCCGAACACCTGGCCATCCCCATCATCTATGTCAGCCATAGCCTAGATGAGATATTGCAACTGGCGGATCGCCTGCTGGTGCTGGAGCGTGGGCAGCAAGTCGCCTGCGGACCACTGCAGCAGGTATGGGACAGCCAGGCGCTGCGGCCCTGGGTCGAGGCTCCGGCGCAAGGCTCCTTGCTGCTCGCCGAGATAGGCGAGGTTCACCCCGAATACAATATGACCAGGCTACGGCTCGGCGACAATGCCGAACTCTGGGTCAGCGGCAGGCTGACGAATGTGGGTGACAGCGTCAGGGTGAGAGTCCACAGCCAGCAAGTGTCCGTCTGCCTCCAGCGTCCCGAGGGCAGCAGCATACGCAACATACTGGCGGTCACCCTGGCCGAGATACGTCAGCAGGATGAGGATAGGGTGCGGCTCAAGCTGGCGCTGGCCGGTACCCATCTATGGGCCAACATCACCCCCTGGGCCAGGGATGAACTGGGGCTGACCGTGGGCCAGACTCTGTTCGCCCAGATCAAGGGCCTGAGCATAGGCGCGGAAGATATAGCCCCGGCTCATCTCCTTAAGCGGTTCAGCTAGTTAGACCAATGTATATGGACTATTTTCCAGCCGGCATCCGTGCGCCTCAGCACCAGGGTCTCCAGACTTTCAGAGTCCACCTGCTTACCCTTGTACTCCCCGTGGTTCTCGCTTCTGGCCAGGGAGATTGCCGTATCCCCCATCACAGTCACCTTGTGCTCTAGGGTCTTACTCGGGGCCGAAGCCAGAAACTGGATGTCGGCCAACATATGATGCTTGGCATATTCTTCGGCCGAGCGTTCGACGCCTTTGCCTTCGAAGATCATCACATCATCCGCCAACAGCGCCCTGGCCGCGGCCGCATCGCCACTGGCCAGCGCACTGTGAAACTGCTGTACCGCCTTGGCCGCCTGGGTCTCCAAGCCGCTGAACAGAGCCTTATCTTGCCCATGGGATTCGGCGCCGTGCGCCTGCAGCTCCAGGGGTAGTGAGGCGCACAGGGTTAACAGGGCACCACCGACGGCTATAGCTAACTTCATGTATTTTCTCCAAGATGAATTAAGACATACTCGAGCCCAAAGAGCCCAGGATCAAAGGTTCAGTCGCGTCTGAAACGCCGCAACCGCAGCGCATTGGTCACCACAGACACTGAGCTCAGGCTCATGGCCAGGGCGGCAAACATGGGGGAGAGTAACACCCCAAACGCAGGATATAACACGCCGGCCGCTATGGGTACCCCCAAGGCATTGTACAGAAAAGCGAAAGTCAGATTCTGATGCATGTTGTCGACCGTGGCCACCGAGATGGCTCTGGCCTTGGCTATGCCGCGCAGATCGCCTTTGACCAGCGTCACATGGGCCGAGCTCATGGCGACATCCGTGCCCGTGCCCATGGCGATGCCGACATCGGCCGCCGCCAGCGCGGGTGCATCGTTGATGCCGTCCCCCGCCATGGCGACCCTGTGGCCCTCGCCCTGCAGGCGCTTGACCAGTTGATATTTGTCTTGTGGGCGCACCTCGCCGTAGATCTCCTCCAGCCCCAGGCGTTGGCCGACGGCCCTGGCGGTCGTCAAGCCATCACCGGTCGCCATGATCAAGTGCAAACCGCTGGCCTTGAGTGCGGCTATGGCCTCTGCCGTGGTGGCCTTGACGGGATCGGCCACAGCCAGGAGGCCGGCGAGCTTGGCTGCAACCGCCAGGTAGATGACGCTGGCGCCCTCCAAACGCAGGGCTTCGGCCTCGGCGGCCAGGGGTTGCCAGGCCACGCCCATCTCTTCCATCAGGGCGCTGTTGCCCAGCGCCAGGGCTTGCCCTGCTACCCGGCCGCGCACCCCTATCCCTGAGGCGGATTCGAACTCCTCTGCCTGGCTCAATCTCAGGTTACGGCTGGCGGCCTCGGCCACCAGCGCCTGGGCCAACGGGTGTTCGCTGCCCAAGTCCAGGCTGGCGGCGAGACGCAACAGCTCATCCTCGCTGAAGCCGGCGGCCGGGACAGCGCCATGAAATGCCGGCTTGCCCTTGGTCAAGGTGCCCGTCTTGTCCACTATCAGGGTATCCACCCGGCGCAGCTGCTCGATCGCGGCGGCATCCTTGAACAACACCCCCTGGGTGGCGGCGTTGCCTGTGGCGACCATCACAGACATGGGGGTGGCCAAACCCAGGGCACAGGGGCAGGCGATGATCAACACAGCGACCGCATTGATCAGCCCGAAGACCCAGCTGGGCTCGGGGCCGAACACCCCCCACAGCAGCAGGGTCAGGAGGGAAATGAACAGCACCAGCAGCACGAAATAGCCTGCCACCCGGTCCGCCATCCGCTGCATGGGTGCCCGGCTGCGCTGGGCGCTGGCCACCAGCTGCACTATTTGCGCCAGCACGGTGGCGGCGCCGACCTTCTCGGCGCGCATCACCAGGGCGCCGCTGGTGTTGAGCGAGGCGCCGATCAAGGCATCACCCGCCCGCTTGCTGACCGGCATGGGTTCCCCCGTGAGCATAGATTCGTCGACCGCACTGGCACCCTCGAGCACCAGACCATCCACCGGCACCTTCTCACCCGGGCGCACCCTCAGCCTATCCCCGACTTGCACCTGGCTCAGGGGAATATCCGTCTCTGTGCCATCCTCGGCCAGGCGTCTGGCGGTCTTGGGTGCCAGCCCCAGCAGGGCACGGATGGCGGCGCCGGTTTGCGAACGCGCCTTGAGCTCCAGCAGCTGCCCCAACAGGGTGAGGGAGATGATCACCGCCGCGGCCTCGAAGTACACTGCCACCCGCCCGTCCAGGCGGAAGGAATCGGGAAACAGCCCAGGCACCAGGGTGGCGATTAGGCTGTAGAGGTAGGCCGCTCCCGTCCCTGTGCCTATCAGGGTCCACATGTTGGGCGCCCGCTGCACCAGGGAGCTGCCCCAGCGCTCGAAGAAGGGCTTGCCCGCCCAGAGCACCACAGGGGTCGCCAGCAGCAGCTCGACCCAGGGGCGCGCCGCCCCCAACAGGGAGTCGAAGACGCTGCCGGACATGGAAATCACGGCGACAGCGACGGTGAAGGGCAGGCTCCACCAGAAGCGACGGCGAAAATCATCGAGTTCAGGATTGGCTTCGGCCTCGGCGGCCGGCTGCATGGGTTCCAACGCCATGCCGCATTTAGGGCAAGTGCCGGGACCGAGCTGCACCACTTCCGGATGCATGGGGCAGGTGTATTCGCCCCCGCTCTCGGTTGCCGCCGCCGTTGCACTCGCCCCGGCGGCGCTGCCCACCTCGGGCTGCAGGTAACGCTGGGGATCTGCGACAAACTTCTGCCGGCAATGAGCACTGCAGAAATAATAGTGTTTCCCGTCCAGGGTCGCCTCATGCTCGCTGGCGGCGGTCACCGTCATGCCACAGACGGGATCCGCTAATCCGGGTTCGCCGCCCGGATGGGAATGTGCCTGGTGATCGTCATGGCTCATGGCTTAACCTCGCTCTGTGTGCTCAATGCCTGCTCTCAGTGCTGCTCTGTGTCGGACTCGGCACGGGCCGTCAGGATCTGGTATTGCTCGGGCGACAGCTCGGGCAGCCGCTGCAGGAAGGCTACCATGTTCCAGATCCTGTCATCGTCATGGCTCGGCCCCCAGGCCGGCATGCCCGAGGCCTTGATGCCATGCTTTATGATCCAGAAACGTATCCGCGCCTCGGCCGTGGCGTCCTCTTCATCGGTTTCCGCCTGGGTCAGGTTGGGTGGCACCGGGTAGAGGCCAAGGCTGAAGTCGCTCTGTTGCTTGCCCGGCTGCAGGTGGCAGCCGGCACACATGTCGTTATAGTCGGCGCCGCCCGCCAACAGGCGCTCGGCCTGGTTGAGATCTGCGGGCACCCGGATCTCCGCCGCCGCCCGCGCTATCGAGCGCTCGCGCAGGGTTTCCAGCGCCCAGTAGCTCAGGGGGTTGTGGGGCACATCGGCCCCCATGGGATAGAAACCCGAGTAGATAAAGGCTAACCCGGCGATGAGGGCGATAAAGACGGTCGCCAACAGACATTTCAACTTATCCATGTACTTTCCTTCGGTTAACGCCCCTGGCCCAGCTTAGGAGTTGGGCCAGGGGCTATGGCCTGGGCTAATCGGCGCCTCAGTGTTTATGTTTATGCTCAGGCTCAGGCTGGGGTTGGGGCTCGGTTTCTTCTTGTTTCTGCCGCTGCCCCTGCTCTTCGCGTATGTCTCCGGCGGCGGCATGTTCCGCATGCATCTGCTGCGTACATTTCCGCATCATGGCCTGCACCAGGGGATCTGTCATATCCATCTTGCTGTGATCCATGTCCTTCATGGCGGCGCAATTCGGCTTATGGCCATCCTTCATATGCTCCTTGGGATCGTGCGCCTGAGCCGGCAGACTCAGCAACGCCGACAGGCTCAAACATAATAGCGATAAGGATAAGTTAGCTTTGTTCATGGAATATTTCCTGTTGGGTTAAAAACTTATGTGGTGTCTTCAGAACCAGAAGCGTACACCTGCAACATAGCGGGTGTCGCGATCCGCGTCACCTGCGCGGGTCGCATAATCTGCCGTCCGGCCGAACTTGGCCGCCCACTCTACACCTATATAGGGGGCAAATCGCCGTGAAAACTCATAGCGCAGCCTCAGCCCCAGGCTGGCATCCGTCAGTCCGCTGCCAATGCCATTGGCCTCGTCGTCCCTGCCGTACAGAGTCAACTCGGCCCGTGGCTGCAGCACCAGGCGCTGGCTGAGCAATAATTCGTATTCTGCCTCGAGCGCCAATGCCGTCCGGCCACCCGCGCCCAGGTAGGCGGTCAGGTCCAACTCGAACCAGTAAGGCGCCAGGCCCTGTGCCCCCAATGCCAGCCACTGACGCGCCTGGCCCTCGGATGAATCCAGCCTGAGCCCCAGCTGGGCATCCCAGAAACTGTCGATCGCATGGCTCCAGAGCAGCTCGGTTTCGCTGTCTGTAAGTTTGCCGGCGGCCCACTCGCCTTCGGCCTTGAGCATCAGGCGATCATAGGTCTTGCCATACCAGGCCTGCACATCATACTGACCTGTATCCGTCCCCCTGGACGAGCCGTCTCCGGCGTATTCGAAGCGCTCGAACAACAGGCTCCAGAAGGCGTGCTCGTCGGCGAGGCGCAGCTGCCGGGGACCGGGCAAGGCATAGGCCCCCGAATCCAGAGTATAGCCATCGGCATAGGCATGGGGATCCCTGACCTCCTCGGTCTCGGGGGCCATGGTTTCATGAGACATGGCTTCATGGGGCACAGCTTCTTGAGACATAGTTTCATGAGACACAGCTTCATGCGACATGGCTTCATGAGTCATGGTTTCATGGGGCACTGCTTCATGCTGCATGGCCATGGGGGTTGCCTGTTCGTCGGCCTGGGCGGTCGCAGCCAGCAGCCAGGTCGCGACCAGGACGCCCAAGCGGGTCTTAACGCCGATATTCATGTCCTTCATGCCACCACCACCTCGCGGAACATGCCCGCATCCATATGAAACAAGAGATGACAATGCCAGGCCCAGCGCCCGGGCGCATCGGCGTTCACCAGAAAGCTGATTCTCTGGGCCGGCTGCACCGGAATGGTATGCCGCCTGACCATGAACTCGCCCTTGTCGTTTTCCAACTCGCTCCACATGCCATGCAAATGCATGGGATGCGTCATCATGGTGTCGTTTTGCAGTATGATCCTCAGGCGCTCCCCGTGACGGAAATGAACCGGGGTCGACTCGCCGAACTCCAGGCCATCGAATGACCAGGAATAGCGTTCCATATTGCCCGTCAGATGCAATTCCAGCTCCCGTTCCGGCGGACGCTTGTCCAGCGGGCCGCCCCTGGTATGCTGGTCGGCCAGGGTCAGCACCCGACGGCCGTTATTGCGCAAACCCACCCCGGGATCGTCCAGATTGGTCCTGGGCATGTCGACCCGCATATCGACCGCCGGGCCATATTCGCTGCTGGCGTGGCGCACCTTGCGGGAAGGGATGGCGAGGGGATTGACCCTGTCATGCTCCATGGCCATGGCGCCGTCCATATTCATGCCGCCCATCTGATGCTGGCTGTGATCCATATTCATGCCGTCCATCTGATGCTGACTGTGATCCATATTCATGCCGTCCATCTGATGCTGACCGTGATCCATCTGCATGCCGCCCATCTGGTGTTGGCTGTGATCCATATTCATGCCGGCCATGGCGCCGTGGGACATGTTGCCCATCATGTCCGTCATGCTGAGCCAGACGGGGGCATCCATGGCGGGCACAGGCGCCGCCAATCCCGGCGCCAGCGCCAGGGTGCCGCGGGCATAGCCGCTGCGATCCATGGATTGGGCGAAGATGCAGTAGGCCTCATCCTCGGGTTTGACCAGCACATCATAGGTCTCGCCCGGGCCAAACCTGAACTCATCGACAGTGACCGGCTCGAGCGCCTGGCCATCTGCCTGTATCAGGGTCAGCGCCAGCCCTGGGATGCGCACGTCGTAGAAGCTGTTGCTCGAACCATTGATGAACCTCAGCCTGACCTTCTCCCCCGGGCGATAAACCCCGGTCCAGTTGCCATTGGGTGACTGGCCATTGAGCAGGTGGGTGAAGGTTTCGGCCGACAAGTCCGCCAGATCGGTCGGGTTCATGCGCATCTCATTCCACATCTTGCGCATGGCGACGGCTTGAGTCACGCCATAGACAGAGGTGTCGCGGAAGAAGTCCCGCACCGTTGGCTTGTTGTAGTTGTAGTAGTCGCTCTGCTGTTTCAGCTTGGCGAACACAGACATGGGGTTTTCATCCGTCCAGTCGGACAGCTGCACCACAAAATCCCTGTCGGCCACCCCCGACTCTCCCTGTCTGGGCACTATCACTATGCTGCCGTACATGCCGGTCATTTCCTGGAAGCCGGTATGGGAGTGATACCAGTAAGTGCCCGACTGCTGCACCTTGAATCTATAGGTAAAAGTTTCTCCCGGACCTATGCCGCGATAGCTGATCCCAGGCACGCCATCCATCTGGAAGGGCAACAGCATGCCATGCCAATGCAGGGAGCTGGGCACAGACAGGCGATTCTTCACCCTTATGGTGACGGTATCGCCCTCGCGCCATACCAGGGTAGGGGCCGGAATCGCGCCATTGATGGCGGTTGCCATCCTCGGCTGGCCTGTGATGTTGACCCTGATGCTGTCGATGACCAGGTCAAACTCTGTGCCATGCAGTATGTTGGCGTCGGCCGCGGCGTTGCCCTGGGGCGCGCCATAGGCTGCGCCCAGGCGGCCGAGACTCAGGGCGACCGTCCCCGCCACCAGCCCTTGAACGAAGCGGCGCCTTGGCATGCTGGCAAGCCTGGCCTCCGGCCGATTCATCTCGGAAAACCTCTGTTTCGACATAATAGCGACACCTTTTCTCTAATATGGTTGCAGCTTAGGCCAGGGGCACTGACCGGGACATGACGCCAAGATTACAATACTGTCATCTTGGTGCCATGTTCTGGACAAAGTTGTCCGGGTGACATAATAAGGATAGCTGCCAAGCCAAAGAGGCCAAGCTGCAAATGGGGGAGATGATGCGCATACTGTTGGTCGAAGACGAGAAGAAAATTGGCGACTATCTACAGAAGGGCCTGGAAGAAGCCGGCTTCAGGGTACAGCTATGCCGTAATGGCCTGGACGGCTACCACAGAGCCATCACTGAAAGCTTCGAGCTGCTGATCCTCGACGTCATGTTGCCCGATATCGACGGCTGGCAGCTGCTGCAACAACTGCGGGAGGCCAAACATACCACCCCTGTGCTCTTCCTCACCGCCAGGGATAGCCTGGAGGACAAGGTGAAAGGCCTGGAGCTGGGCGCCGATGACTATCTGGTTAAACCCTTCGCCTTCGCCGAACTCCTGGCGCGGGTGCGCAGCCTGTTGCGCCGTGGGCTGAGGCAAGTGCTCCCGGACGAGTTGCAGGTGGACGATCTGCTGCTGGACATCCCCAGACGAAGAGCCAGCCGGGGCAATAGCCGCATACATCTGACGGGCAGGGAGTTCACCTTGCTCGAATTCCTGGTGCGCCATCGCGGGGAAGTGCTGCCCAGATCCCTCATAGCCTCCCAGGTCTGGGACATGAATTTCGACAGCGATACCAATGTGATAGATGTTGCCATCCGCCGCTTGCGGGCCAAGATAGACGATCCCTTTCCCACCAAGCTCATACACACGGTGCGCGGCATGGGCTATCGACTCGATATCGAAGAGCCATGCTGAGCCTCAAGTTGCCTCCGGGGCGGTCGCGGCTGTCACTCGCCGGCAGGGTCATGTTGCTGGTGGGCCTGACCCTGGCATTGTCCTTCCTGCTGCTGGGCACTGTGATAGATCACCTGATGAGGCAGCACTTTGCCAGACAGGATGCCTCTGAGCTGGCGGTGGTGGCCGAGTCGGTGCGCTCCATACTGGCGCAGCAGCCCCCGGAGGCCGAGCTTGCCCGGCTGCAGGCGGCGCTGCAACGGGCCGTGGTCGGCCATCACGGGGTCTATTTCGCCCTCTACAGCCGGACAGATCAACTCCTCTATCTGGCACAGGGCCCGGATCTCGGCCCGCTGCTGCACACCAGGGTGCAATCCAGGCTGGACCCTGAGCTGTTGCAACCATGGCAGGCACAGGGGCATAGCTACCGGGGCATAGCCCTGTCGAGCACCCTGAGCGATGGCCAAGAGGTGAAGCTCCTGCTCGCCGGCAAGATGGATTTTCACCTCCAATTCATCGCCAAATTCAGGCAGACGCTCTGGCTCATCATGGCCTGCGCCTGGCTGTTGACCATGATCTCCGCCTGGCTGGCGATAACCTGGGGCCATAGGCCGCTGTTGCTCCTGAGCCGGCAGATCCGCAGCATCAGTGCCGACCGGCTCGATATCCGGCTGCAACCCGAGCGGGTGCCGGCCGAGCTGAAGGAACTGGTAGTTGCATTCAACGCCATGATAACCCAGGTGGAATCCGGCTTCAGGCGCCTGACTCACTTCTCCGCCGATATCGCCCACGAGCTCCGTACCCCGCTCACCAATCTCGCCACCCAGGCCCAGGTAGCCCTGAGCCAGAGCCGCAGCAACGACGAGTACAGGGAGATCTTGTACTCCGGCCTGGAAGAATATGAGCGCCTGACCAAGATGGTCGGCGACATGCTGTGGCTGGCCAAGACAGATAACGGCCTGATAGTGCCGAACCTCACCCGGCTGACGCTGCAGACAGAGATCCTGGCCCTGTTCGATTATTTTGAGCCATGGGCGGAAGAGGCCGGGGTGCGACTGACACTCGCTGGCCAGGCCAGCCTCCAGGGCGACAGAGACATGCTGCGGCGGGCGCTGAGCAACCTCTTGGCCAACGCCATCAAGTATTCCCAGGCGCACACCAAGATAAGTGTCACGCTGGAGCAGGGGCCGGCGCTCGTCGGCATCAGAATCACCAACCAGGGTGCCCCCCTGACCCAAGCACAGCTGGCCCGGCTGTTCGACCGCTTCTATCGCGCCGATCCCGCCAGGCCAGGCAGCGGCGACAGTTCTGGGCTGGGGCTGGCGATCGTCAAGTCCATCATAGAAGTGCATAAGGGCAGCATAAGTGTCGACTCCCACCTAGGGCTCACCAGCTTCAGCCTCAGCCTGCCCAGGGGCTAGCGTCACTGCGCCACTGTACAAATGTGCAAATGTGCAAATGTGCAATAGCCATGGCGAGGCATGGGGCCTCCAGCCTTCGGCGACAAAACTCAAAATGGCTGTTTTTCATCCGTTTGGCTGCCAAATTGGCTAATCTTGGGTATGCTGGTTTTCAGCATACCCAAGATGCCGCAGGCGAGCGGGAGTCCGGATGAAGGCACCTCAGATGAAGGCAGCTATAGTCGAGTTATCGCAACTGACCAAGGGGTTCAGCGACGGGGATCAATACCATAAGGTGTTGGACAGGGTCGAGTTGCAGCTGCTGCCGGGCGACACAGTGGCGTTGCAGGGACCCAGCGGCAGCGGCAAGAGCACCCTGCTCAACCTGATCGCAGGTTTCGAGCGCCCAGATTCGGGTCGGGTGCTGTTCGAGCAACAGGCCACCGACGGCTGGCGTGACCGCCAGTGGAGCGCCTTCCGCCGCCAACAGCTGGGGATGGTGTTTCAGCAATTCAACCTGCTTACCCCCCTGAATGCGGCCGACAACATCGCCTTCTCCCTGCACCTCATCAACCAGCCATGGAATGCCTGGTGCGATCATCTGGTCAGCCGGCTGGGGTTGGCGACGCTGCTGGAGCGGAAGGTGGAACATCTCTCCGGTGGCCAGCAGCAGCGGGTCGCCATCGCCAGGGCCCTGGCCCATAAACCCAGGCTGCTGCTCGCCGATGAGCCGACCGGCAACCTGGATGCGGCGGCCGGCCAGGAGGTGATGGCGCTGCTATGCGAGCTGGCCGAAGAAGCCGCCACCACAGTGTTGCTGGTGACCCATAGCCAGGCCTGTGCCGACTTCATGCGCCGCCGCTGGCGCCTGGAGCTGGGCGCCATTCATGAGTAAAACCATGGACCAGAGTCCCGGGCAGGCACGCCAGCCCCCAAGAGAGCCTAAGCTGCTGCAATCCAGCCGGCAATGTCTGCGGGTCTTTCTGGCCCATTACCGCCAGGTGCCGCTGCAGGCGGGCGCCATACTCCTGGGGCTGGTGTTGGCGGTCAGCCTGCTGACCGGGGTCAGGGCCATCAATGACAACGCCATCCGCAGCTATGCCGAGGCCACCGAACTGCTGAGCCGGAGGGCCGGCTACAACCTGCTGCCCGCCGGCGGCAACCAGACGCTGGATGAAAACCTCTATTTCCGCTTACGCCGGTCCGGCCTCTCCCGCGCCCTTGCCGTGCTCCAGGGGCGGGTGCTGGATGGCCGGGGTGAACTCAGGGAGCTCAACGGCAGCGATCTGGTGGCCGCCATGGCATTGCGGGGCTCCCAGGGCGGGCAGCAGGCCCCGGGTTATCTCTTGGCGCGCGACAAGCGGCTGCCGCTGGCCCGTCTGCTGGCGGGCGAGCCCCTGGTGCTCATGAGTCAGTCCCAGGCCAGCCGCCATGCCCAGGATGGCACTGTCGAGCTGGCTGGCGTCACACTGACGGTCGTGGCGGTCGATGATGCCCTCGGACTCGGCAGCGCCTGGCTGACGGATATCTCACTGGCACAGAGGCTGCTCAAGCAAGTCGGCCGGCTCAGCTATATCGCCCTCTTCTATGACGAGCTTGATGAGATCCGCCCTCATCTGGCGCAGGCAAGCGGCGTCCGGCTGCTGAAACAGGATAAGGGCCAGGAGCTGACGGCCCTGACCCGCAGTTTTCATCTGAACCTGCAGGCCATGAGCCTGCTGGCCTTCGTGGTCGGGCTGTTTATCGCCTATAACGGCGTGCGCTACAGCCTGATGAAACGCCAGCGCCTGCTGGTGCAGCTGCTGCAGCTGGGAATAGAGAGGCACGCGCTGCTGCTGGCGCTGTTGGGGGAGTTATTCCTGCTGGTGTTGCTGGGGGCCTCGCTCGGCTTCATTCTCGGCCTGCAGCTGAGCCAAGCCCTGCAGCCCATGGTGGCCAGCACCCTGGAACAGCTCTACGGCGCCAGGCTGATGCCAGGGCATTGGCAGTGGCAATGGCTGGCCCAAGGCGTCGCCCTGACCTTCTGCGCCTCTTTCCTTGCCTGCGTGCCGCTCTATCTGCACCTCATAGGCCAACCCTTGGCACGCAGCGCCGGGCGGGAATTGCAGCTGAGCACGGCACTCGTTCGCCACAGGCACCAGCTGTGGCTGGCGCTGGGCCTGTTCTGCCTGGTGGCGCTCTTGTTGCCCTTCAGCCGGACATTCGAACATGGCCTGCTGCTCATGGGCCTGCTGGCGATCGCCATCCCGCTGGCATTGCCCAGTGCCTTGCAGTTGGCCACGGCGCGCCTGAGTGCACTGGCCCCCCCGGGACTGTGGCGCTATATCCTGGCCGAAACCCGGCAACTGGTCGCCCCCCTCTCCCTCGCCATGATGGCCATGTTGCTGGCGCTGAGTGCCAATATCGCCATGAATACCCTGGTGGGCAGTTTCGAGCACACCTTGAGGCAATGGCTGGATGTACGCCTGCATGCGGACCTGTATCTGCGCCCCGACGTCGGGGAGCTAACAGGACTCGAGGCCTATTTGCGACGGGACCCAGAGGTCAGGACCATCTATAAGCAATGGAGGGTCACGGGCCAGTATCTGGGGGCCCCCGTGTCACTCGTCAGCCGGGACCCTGCCTCCCTGAGGCACATGAACCTGTTCAAGGAACGGCTGCCGGACTTCTGGGCCGGCTTCGAGGCAGGCGAGCTGCTGATGATAAGCGAGCCCATGGCCATCAAACATGGGCTCAAACCCGGGGATAGCTTGCCGCTGACCGACATGAATGCCGGCGTGCGCTCTGATGCCCGGGCCGGGCTGCGCATAGGCGCCGTGTTCTACGATTACGGCGATCCCATAGGCGAGGTCATCATGAGCCATGGGCTCTGGCAGCGCCTGGGGCTGAGCGACTTACCCGGCAGCCTGGCACTGAGCTACGCGGGCGACGCCACAGAACTGGCGCTGCGGCTGCAAAACGAGCTGCATTTCCCGGCCGCTGCCATCTTCGGCCGGGATGAGATAAAACGCCGGGCCATGGCGCTGTTTTCCCGCACCTTCTCCATCACCTCGGCCCTCAACAGCCTGACACTGCTGGTGGCCGCCATAGGCCTGTTCAGTGCCTGTCTCATGTTGACCCAGTCACGCCAGCCGCAACTCGCCTGCCTCAGCGCCCTGGGCGTCAGTCGCCGGCAACTGCGGCTGGCGGTATTGCTGCAGATGCTGCTGATAGTGCTGCTGACCGGCCTGCTGGCATTGCCGAGCGGCGCGGCGCTCGGCTATCTGCTGCTGGACAAGGTGACGCCCCAGGCTTTCGGCTGGAGCATCCCCATGAAATGGGACTGGCAGGCCGCCGGCCGCATGCTGGCCGTTGCCCTCGCCGTCAGCGCCCTGGCCGTCGCCCTGCCGCTCTATTGGCAAACCCGCAGGCCCCTGATCCACAGCCTGCAGCAGGAAACCAGATGAGACAGATATCGACACTGTTATGGCTGCCACTGCTGGGCATTTTGTTGTTGGGCTGTCAGCCGGCGCCGGAGCGGCAACAAAGCGCATTAAACCAGCTGAAGCTCGGCTCGGGGACAGGGTCTGAGCTTGAGTCTGAGCCTGGGGCCGGGCCGGGTTTCAGCCCTGTCCTTCGCGGGCGCGCCCTGAGCTTCCCGGCGGATCATCTGGCCCATGAAAACTTCAGGATCGAGTGGTGGTATCTGACCGCCAACCTCACCACGGACCAGGGTGACCCCCTGGGGCTGCAGTGGACCCAGTTTCGGCTGGCACTGGCGCCGGCCGACACGCCTCTGCCCACCCCCGGCGCCCAGCCCGGGCAGGCTGCCAGCCCGCAAGTTGCCAGCCCTCAAGTTGCCAGTCCTCAAGTTGCCAGCCCTCAAAGTGTCAGCCAGGCCTCGGCCTGGCAGACGCGCCAGCTCTATACCGCCCACGCGGCGCTGACAGGCAAACACAGGCACCTGGCGCAGGAAAAATGGTCCCGCGGTCACCCGGCGCTGGCGGGCGTCTCTGCCTCGCCCCTGACCGTCAGCCTGGACGACTGGCGCTGGCAGAGTGAGGGAGCCAGCCTGTTTCCCGCCCGCCTGACGGTCGCCGCCGACGACTTCGGTTACAGCTTATCCCTGCAGAGCAACGCGCCCTTGCAACTCCAGGGTGAGCAGGGTTACAGCCTCAAGCGGGCCGATGCCAAACTGGCCTCCTATTACTACAGCCAGCCTTTCATCGAGGTCGAGGGTTGGGTCGAGCTCGACGGCAACAGAGTGGGGGTCCGGGGCCAAGCCTGGCTGGACAGGGAGTGGAGCTCGCAGCTCTTGACCCGGGAACAAGAGGGCTGGGACTGGTTTGCCCTCAGGCTGGAGGACGGCAGCGCCCTCATGCTGTACCGCTTGCGGGGTGAGCAGGACTTCTACAGCGCCAGACGCATGTTCAAGGATGGCAGCGGCCACGCCATAGCCCCAGGGGACATCAGGCTCGAGGCCAGGCGCTGGCAGCAGACGCCCTCGGGCAAGTATCCTGTGAGCTGGCACCTGCAAATCCCGAGCGAAGCCCTGGATCTGAGTATCACCCCCTTGAATCCCGCTGCCGCCATGCCACTGAGCCTGAGCTACTGGGAGGGCCCCATAGCAATAACCGGCAGCCACAGTGGCCTGGGTTATCTGGAGCTGACCGGCTATGACTGAAACCGGACCGGGCCCATGCAGGTAAGAATGGCCGAAACCGACCCGGCAATTTAGTTACAATTTTACTGGCTAGCGCAATTCAATCTCATATAATAAATAAAAATCAATGTGTTACAAACGAGTCGTCATCAAGGCACTCTATGCTGCGCGGCAAGGAGATAAATTCGCCTCTGTCGGCCGCCGCTGAAAGCGGCTATATTAGACGGATCCGTTTCAATATCAGCCAGTTGGTCCTAGTTTACCGCCAATCAGCAACAAGGAAATTCCATGGGACAAGAAACCTCTAAAATTCTCGTCGTCGATGATGACATGCGGCTCAGGGCCTTGCTGGAACGTTATCTGATGGAGCAAGGCTATCAGGTGCGCAGCGCCGCCAATGCCGAGCAGATGGACAGGTTGTTGGAGCGGGAAAATTTCCACTTGCTGGTGTTGGATCTCATGCTGCCGGGCGAAGATGGCTTATCTATCTGTCGGCGCCTGCGCCAGCAGGGCAACCCCATCCCCATAGTGATGCTGACCGCCAAGGGCGACGAAGTCGACCGCATCATAGGCCTGGAGCTGGGCGCAGACGACTATCTGCCCAAGCCCTTCAACCCCAGGGAACTGCTGGCCAGGATCAAGGCGGTGATGCGCCGCCAGACCCAGGAAGTGCCGGGCGCACCGGCGCAACAGGAGGAAGAGATCCACTTCGGTGAGTTTGCCCTCAACCTGGCGACCCGGGAGATGCACCATGGCGAAGAGTCTATCTCACTCACCAGCGGTGAATTTGCCGTGCTCAAGGTGCTGGTCAGCCATCCGCGGGAGCCGCTGTCGCGGGATAAGCTGATGAATCTGGCACGCGGCCGGGATTATTCGGCGCTGGAGCGTTCCATCGACGTGCAGGTCTCGCGGCTGCGCCGCCTGATAGAGAAAGATGCCGCCAACCCCCGCTACATTCAAACCGTCTGGGGCCTGGGTTATGTGTTCGTCCCGGACGGTGCCGCCCGTAAGTGAGCCCACACAAATGAGCTTCTCCTGGTGGCGTAAGCTGCTGCCGCGCAGTGCCTTCAGCCAGACTGTGATGCTGATCGGCTGCCTGCTGCTGATCAACCAGCTGGTGTCCTACCTGTCGGTGGCCGTGTATGTGATCAAGCCCAGCTATCAGCAGATCAACCAGCTGATCGCCCGCCAGGTGAAGCTGCTGTTCGTCGATGGGGTCGACATAGGCCGCGAGCATTTGACCATGGTCGATGCCCTCAATGCCAAGGTCCGCGACGACGGCATGCATGTGTATAACCAGAAACAGGCGCGCGAAGCCGGGGTCGATCGGGCGACCTATTACGGTTTCTTCTCCTCCCAGATGTCGGAATACCTGGGGGGCGAGGCCGAAGTACGCATGACCCAGGGCAGCGAGATCCAGGTGTGGATACGTCCGCCCCAGGCCCCCTCGGTATGGATCAAGGTCCCCCTGACCGGCTATGAGTCGGCGCTGTCGCCCCTGACCTTGTACCTCATGGTGATCGGCGCCCTCAGTGTCGCCGGCGGCTGGTGGTTCGCCCGCCAGCAAAATCGCCCCCTGCGGCGGCTGCAGAAGGCGGCGATCTCGGTTTCCCGCGGCGACTTCCCCGAGCCCCTGCCCCTCAACGGCTCCAGCGAGCTTATCGAAGTGACCAGCGCCTTCAACCAGATGGCCCAGAGCATGCAGCAACTGGAACAGGACAGGGCCCTGCTGATGGCGGGGATCTCCCACGATCTGCGCACCCCGCTGACGCGCATCCGCCTGGCGTCCGAGATGATGGTCGAAGAGGATGCCTACCTCAGGGACGGCATAGTCAACGACATAGAAGACATGGATGCCATCATAAATCAGTTCATCGCCTATATTCGCCAGGATCAGGAGGCCAGCCGCGAGTCTATCCAGATCAACAGCCTGATCCAGGACCTGGTCCAGGCCGAGGCCAACCGCGGCATCCAGATAGAGCTGGACCTGGCCGACTGCCCGGCCGTGTTGATGCAGGGCGTCGCCATCAAGCGGGTGCTGAGCAACCTGGTGGAAAATGCCTATCGCTATGGCAACAATTGGATACGCATCGGCTCCCAGTTCGACGGCAAGCGCCTCGGCTTCAGCGTCGAAGACAATGGCCCCGGCATAGATGAGAAACAGATCCCCAAATTATTCCAACCTTTCACCCAGGGCGACAGCGCCCGCGGCAGCGTGGGCTCGGGCCTGGGGCTGGCGATCATCAAGCGCATAGTCGACCGCCATCTGGGTAAGGTGGTGCTCACCAACAGGCCGGAAGGCGGCCTGAAAGCCCAGGTCTGGCTGCCGCTGGACTGAGCTGCTACTCGATTCGAATAGATCGAATTTCAGCCTGAACAGTATTCATTTTAATCTCCCATCCATGTCATCTAACTGTCATCAAAGCTTAATATCCTATCGCCAACTTCTGTGGCATGGACACTTATCAGATGAAAATTTCGACGCTTTCCCTCTCGGCTTCCGCCCTACTCTTGCTGCTGGCCGGCTCCCTGGCGGCCGTCGTGCTCTGGAGCAGTGACCAGCGTCAACAGATAGAAGCCCAGTCCCACATGCTGCAAGGGGTGCAACAGGCGTTTCTGGTGGGGGTCCGCAGGGATCTCGATGCCTATCTGGCCAGCGGCAATGCCAGCCTGCTGGAACAGGCCAAGAATCGACTCGGCGACATAGATAGCCAACTGAGCGGCCTGCAGCAAGGTGACGCCGCCGACTATGCCCGGGAAGTGCAGGCAAAACTGACGGCTCTGATAGCCGACCTGGATACCAAGTACCGCGCCGCCGGCAAGCTGGCGGGTAACCCCAGGCAATTGCTGGCCCATGCCGAATCTGAAATGCTCGCCTATAACGCTCGCCTCGCCGACTATGCCGATCAGGGCCAGGCCCAAGACCCGGCGCTGGCACAGGAATACCGCCGCCTCAGCCGTGCCCTGCCGCCCCTGATCTATCAACTGTCGCAACTCACGGACGCTTACCTGATTGGCAAGGAGCAGCAGCTCAAGGCCATGCTGGACAACACCATAGCCGAGCTGACGCAATGGCACGACAGCCTGAATGCCCTCGCGCTCATAGGCCTGTACCGCGAGGGGGAAGTGGATGAATTTGCCCTGGGGGATGCCGAAGCCGAGCAGATAGAAGTCGGCGAGGACGACAGGGCCGAGCTCCTCAGCCTGAGCCAGCGCTATGGCAAGGAAGTGAGCAACAGCCACAGGCTGATGGACAATAACCAGCAGACTCAGCAGCAGTTGATCCAAGCCATAGCCGAGGTAGAACAACAACTTATCGCCCTTGGACAGAGCCAGGCAGACAAGAACCAAGCGCTCAAGTCGGAGCTGCAACTCATCCTCTATGGCATGGTGGCCATCATAGCCCTGTTCGCCGTCGTCTATCTGGTATTGCAGCAGCAGAGGGTAGTCACCCCGCTGCGACGTCTCAACCGCGCCTTCATGAAACTGAGCGAGTCCAACAGCCGCGAGCGCCTCACCATAGACAGGCGCTGTGAAACCGGGCAGATCGCCGGCCATTTCAATCAATTGCTGCAAAGGTTCGAAACCGAGGACGAGCAACAACGCCAACAGATCACCAGGGTATCCCGCTCCCTGAGCCAACTCGTGTCCAGGATAGATAGTATCTCCAGCAGCACGGAGCAGACCCAGACGATCGTCGACGTCGCCCAGGCGCAGACGGGACAAATCCGCACCCTGGCACTGGAAGTCAGCGCCACCTCGGCCCTGGTGGAACAGAGCGCCGCCCAAACCATGGCCCACATGCAACAGAGCCAGGCCGAAGCCGAGGCGGTGCTCGGCGCTACCGAAGAGACCCAGCGAGCCGTGATCGAGTGCCACTCGTCGCTGACCAGCCTGAGCACCTCGGTCACGGACGTGTCCAAGATCATAGACGTGATAGGCAACATCGCCGAGCAGACCAATCTGCTGGCGCTGAACGCCGCCATCGAGGCCGCCCGCGCCGGGGAACAGGGCCGCGGCTTCGCCGTGGTCGCCGACGAAGTGCGCAACTTGTCCCAACGCACCCAGGTTTCCCTGCAGGAGATAATGACCATACTCAATCGTCTGACCCAGTCGAACCAGGCGCTGGAGCGGAGCATGGTGGGCATAGAAGAGGCCACCGACAGCCAGAAGGCCAGGGCCCAGAGCCTGTGGCAGATGGCCCAGGACGTCCAGGCCCAGGCCAGCGAGATGGCCACCACGGCCCAGCAGGGCTCGGCCAACGCCAGGGATCAGGTCAGCCACCTGGATGAGTTCACCTCGGCCATGGACAGCCTGAGGGAACACGCCAGCGGCGCCGCGGCGCAGACCCGGACCATAGCCAATGAAGTACAGCAGAGCGTCGAGGACATAGAGCTGAGCCTGGGGATAGACAAGCCGGCAACGGAGCGGACAATGCCAGAGGTTCAGGCCATCGGACAGCCGGGCAGCCCAAGCGCGGTCGCCAAACTCTCGCAACTGGTCGGCACGGTCAAGGCCGCCTAGTCGGGTTTAGCCAAGTTCCTATGGGCCCGAGTCTGTGGGGCCCTGGGCCAAAAGAGTCGAAAGAGCCGGAATAGAGAATAGAGAGCAGAGAATAACAACAACGGCGACCCGAGTCGCCGTTGACTATTTGCCTTGCCAGCCCTTACAGGCTCTGCAACACCACCTCGGCCTTGCTGACATCGAACGACTTGGGCGCCTCGACGTTCAGCTGAGTCACCACGCCGTCTTCCACTATCATGGCATAGCGCTGTGAACGCACGCCGCCGAACGCCGCGGTATCCATCTCCAGCCCCAGCGCCTTGGTGAAACTGGCATCGCCGTCGGCCAACATCATTATCTCGCCGGCGTTTTGCGCCTCGCCCCAGGCCTTCATCACGAAGGCATCGTTGACCGCTACACAGGCGATGATATCCACGCCCTTGGCCTTGAACTCATCGGCCAACACCACATAGCCCGGCAGGTGTGCCTCGGAGCAGGTGGGAGTGAAGGCGCCGGGAACCGCGAACAGCACCACTTTCTTACCGGCGAACAGTTCGGTCACCTGATGGTTAACCATGCCGTCCTTGGTGAGCTGAGCGAGCGTCGCCGCGGGTAATTTTTGACCTTGTGCAATCATAATCCAATCCTTAAATAGAGGTTCGAGGAAGCAGCAGACCTGCTCCTGGTATGAACCCAGAGTCTAGCCGCATTTGCGGCGAATAAACACGGAAAGAAACTAAGGCTTTGCCACGGCGAATGAAACCCGGTTCCGCCTTGAGCCAGAGGCAAGGAGCCGAAGGTCAAAGCGTCCCGCTTGCCTCCGACCTCCCGCACTCTAGGGATCACAGGTATTGCTTCAGCAGAAAGTGCCGTGCCGGACTTCCCTCAAAGCCAGGCACAGTCCCCACGGTGGCAAACCCCAGCTTCTGATAAAAACCGGGCGCCTGGACAGATAAGGTATCCACCTGGGCTACGAGGCAGCCCCTGTTTCTGGCTTCTGCCTCTGCCCTCGCCATCAGCTTGCGGCCAAGGCCCGTGTTCCTCTGTTCTTTGGCTACCCAGGCCACCTCAATCAGAAAGTTTCTGTAGATAGTGCGCCCCGAGACGCCGCCGATAAGATTGCCATCCCGGTCTCTGGCAACCAAGGTCAGGGGTTGGGTCGTCTCTGTGCCCATCTGCTCATGGAGATGCTGCCGCACCCCCTCGATCAGTGCATTGAAGACTGTGGGATCTGCTTCATTAAGCACTTCAATACTCATGCTCAATTCTCCTTACCTGGCCAGACATCGGCGAGCAGATGCAGCTCTGCAGGTGGTTTGGCCGCAGCCCGCCAGTAATGCCGGCCATCGTCGGTGCGTTTCAATAGCTTGTGGTTGCAGAGTTCGCGTCGGATCAGCGCAAAATCCGCAAACCCAAGGAAACCCTTAATCACCTCATTGACCTCGGACTCACCGTAAGCTTGCTGGTACTGAAATCGGCACCAAAAGAACCACAGGCTAAGATCCTGAAGGGCGCGTTTAACAGGCCAGGCGCGCAGAATATAGTCTTGGGTCATGAAAGGTTTGAGTTTGGCGGGAATAGCGATGTCCAGTTGCTCCCGTTCGGCAGCGGCACTCATGGCCTCTGTGGCCTGGCGCAGCTGTTGGAAATTGGCATATCCGGTCGCCTTGGCGAGGATATTGAGCATATCGACGTGGGAGGGAAAGCTGTCACAGCTTTGGAGTTGTTTACGCAGAGATTTAGCCAGCGCAGAAATATCGTCGCAGCTAAAAGGGATAATTTGTTTTGTCATAGTGGATACCCGTTATCAGGGTGCCTACACCTAAGTTGTCTGTTTGCCTCGCAAACAGAGCCACCGACCGCCGACTTATGACACAGGCACACCAATATCAAGTACCAAAATTAAAAATTCGTTAGCAGGTTTAGCTCTGCGAGATGAATCGCAGCGGCGATGCCTGGGTGAACTGCCGACCGACGCTCATTATTAGCCATGCAAATTATAATGACAAGTAAAACGGGGAAGCCAAGCTGAGAGTAGCGTCACGCTCCGGATTGGATTTAACGTCAGTTCACAAGGCTGTAAGGACTGAAATAGTATGCACTCAATGCATATCCTTTGCGGCTCAGTGCCTATGGCACACAGACTCTTCTGTGACACGCGGTAAACCCCTCCTTGGGCGCTCGGCGAAAACTTCCCTACTGTCTTGAGATCAAAAGCCGACGGTCACAGCCGCGCCTGTGCGCCTGACTTGTGTGTTTGTCGTTTGAAACTGAGTAGATGGGGTAATCACGCCGCATTTGGTAGCACATCTGACATTGTTAGTTAGCAAAGCTCACACTGAAAGAGTAATGTAATAAAAATCAGTTGTGTAGCTAGATCTAGCTAAGTGCTATTCGTTGTTACTTGGGGTGAATATGGACACAAGTTATGTTCCGTTGAAACGGACTTTCTCACTGGTCGCTCGCGATTCAGTTTCAGAAGAAAAAGACAATTTTGAAATATTTTTTGGTCTAGCAAAGCATCAAGATTGGCCTGATCTTGAGGTCGAATACCGGGTTGTCATACTGGCTGATGCGGGCGCTGGTAAAACTTTTGAGATGCGAGCACAAGCTGAATATGCAGTAGCACATGGTCGAGCTGCATTTTTCATTCGAATTGAAGATCTGGATGATAATTTTGAAGATGCTTTTGAGATCGGCACTGCATTGCAATTTGAACAATGGCTAGGCTCTTCAGAAGAGGCTTGGTTCTTCCTTGATTCTGTAGATGAAGCTCGATTGGACAACCCGAGAACTTTTGAAAAGGCAATGAAGCTCTTTTCTCTACGGATTAGGACTGCCAGCCATAGAGCGCATATTTATATTTCCAGTCGACCATACGCTTGGCGATTCAAGACGGATCGCACAATGATCGAACAGCTATTTCCTTATGCATCTCAACAAACTGAGTCAATTGATGAAAGTGATGAAAACGACTTAGACCCCGAACTTGAGAAAGATACATCTGAAGGTCCTCTTAGGACTTATCTGCTTAGGCCATTAGGCTTGGATGCTATCCGGCAGTTTGCCGAACACAGGTCTACGTCCAACGTTGATAAATTAATTGCCGATATCGAACGTACAAACTTGATGACTATCGCAGCAAGGCCTTTCGATCTGGAAGGTTTGCTGGAAAAATGGAAAGATGATGAAAAACTGGGCAGTAGACTTGAATCATTACAGCACAATATTGGAATGCGTCTTGATGAAATAGATCCCAGTCGCAAACAACTTCAACCGTTAAATCAAACGAAGGCGCGCGAGGGTGCTCGACTGTTGGCTGCTGCTGTAACCTTAACTGGTGAAGCAGGAATTCTTGTTCCCGATAAAACCCACGAAAAAGCGGGTATTGATGCGGAGAAGGTTCTGAGTGATTGGAATCCTAACGATGTAAAGGCACTGCTCGAACGTGGGATATTCAATGATGTTATCTATGGCGCAGTGCGTTTCCGTCACAGGGAAATAAGGGAGCTTCTCACAGCCGAGTGGCTTCACTCTCTAATTGAAGAAGGGAATTCACGGCGCGCAATAGAGTCATTGATCTTCAAGGAACAATATGGAGAGCTGGTTGTTACCCCCCGATTAAGACCAATTTTGCCTTGGCTAATTTTGTTTGATTCTCATATCCGCAAGCGAACCCTAGCCTTACATCCTGAAATTGCCGTCGAAGGGGGAGATGTTGCTCGCTTGCCGATAGGTGAAAGGCAAAAGATCCTCAATGATATCGTTATGCGTATTGTGGGGGATGAGGATGATGGATCAGCTCGCGACAACGCGGCCATCGCGAGGATTGCACAACCCGATCTCTCAACTGATGTGCAACGACTGGTTGCAGAGTATGGACATAATGACGATGCTATTTTCTTTCTGGGCAGGCTCATCTGGCAGGGAAGTATGGCCGGTTGTCTCGAAGATCTTTTCCCCATTGCGAGTGATTCTGAACGTGGTATCTATGCACGAATCGCGTCAGTAAGAGCGATTTGTACAGTCGGAACCGATGAGCAACAAGTTGCTCTTTGGCAGGCGATCAATAATGTACCAGATTTGCTTCCCCGCAAGCTCTTGGCTGAATTGTTACAGTATGCCAGTCAAAATTCGCAGTGTGTCGAACTCTTGCTGGCATCCATTGATAAGCTAGCTCCTTATGAGAGATACAGTGCTTCAGGGTTAAGCCAAGCATTACATGCATTTATTGAGTCTTCTGGCGAGCAACAGCTGGTCAAACTGATCGCTGGATTCCGCAGTTTTCTGGAGCGCTCTCCATATCACGAGCAAGCTGAATGTCGGGTGTCGACAGCCTTTCTCTGGTTGTTAATACCGGCTAGCCACGCTGTTGAAAAATTAATAGCTATGCGTTCAACGGCTTGCTTCGACGACGCGGCTATAACCATTTTACTCAAGGCTCCTGCAGTTCGGTATTGGCGTGGAGAAAGCGTTGACGAATATAAGAACAACCTCCAGGATTTGATCCCAAGCTGGCCTGAGTTGAATGATGCTCTCTTTTGGCGAAGCATTACTGAAGCTCGCGCCGACTCGATGGGAAAAGTTGACCGGCTTACCGTCGAGTGGAGTGTACAGTATCTGGGACATTACTTTGCATTTCATGTGGACAGTTTCTGGCGAGTTCTGAAGTTTGTCAGTATCCGACCACTTGAAGATGACAAGCTGGTCGCCCTTTCACTCGCCTGTCGAATATACAAGCAATCTGACAAACCTGAAGAATGGTTGGATGCCTTACAAACAGCTGTTTCAGGAAATAACTCACTTGAGGAAAAGTTTGAACAGTTGCTGCTTCCCCCAATTTCAGAAACAGACCAGGATTGGCAAAAAGAACAAGCCCGCTATGAACGTCAACAAGAAGAGCAACGCCAGAAGAAAGCGAACGATAAAACCATGTGGATAGGTGCGCTGCGCGTCAATCCTGACAGAGTGCGCAATCCGCCAGGGTTGGAGCCAGGCCAGATTTCCAACGATCAATCTTGGCTGCTCATGGAAATAGAGGATAGCAGTCAGCGGATGAGCCGTGGAAAAGGGGCGAACTGGAGAGCGCTCATCGGCGATTTTGGTAAAGAGGTTGCGCTTGCATTTCGTGATGCAGCGATGACGCATTGGCGAGTATTCAAACCTGTTCTTCGTTCGGAAGGTGACGATACGCGCTCTTTTACTTACGCGCTTATTTTTGCTGTGGTCGGGCTCGAAATTGAAGCTCTTGAAATTAAAAATTTTCCGAACAATCTCACACAAGCAGAGGTAACTCAGGCGCTTCGTTATATCGTATGGGAACTGAATGGCTTTCCTAGCTGGTTAGAGACCATGCACAGAGCTTACCCGCAACAGGTATTGGCAGCTATTTGGCAGGAGCTTACTTGGGAATTGGAGAGTAGCCAGCCCGAACAGTCCAATAATTATATTCTGCATGCTCTCGTCTATTATGCCCCATGGCTGCACGGGCAATTGGTGGAACCTATTCTTCAATGGGTAGGTGGTAATGCTTTGTCAGACAATCAATGTTTGAATTATTGCCTTCACATTCTCATAAATGGTGGTGTTACGAATGAGTCGTTGGTTCTATTGGCGAAGTCTAAAACTGCGCTGAGTCAAGTCGCAGAAAACCAGCTTCCAACTTGGTATGCACTCTGGGTCGATACCGAGCCGGAGACTGGTATTCCAAGCGTTAAAACGTGGTTGGAATCCATGGCCTTACAAGATGCAACTCAAGCGGCCCAACTATTTATTGTGGCGTTGCTGGGAGGTCGACGTGATGATGGGAAGGGAGCATTTGTTGGCGAATTTCGTACTGCCAGTCATCTCAAAGAACTCTATCTGTTAATGCACAACTATATCAAGGCACAGGATGATATCGAGCGTGCAGGGTCGCCTGGTTTACGTGACGACGCCCAAGATGCCCGAAATCGGTTATTCAATATGTTGGCTGAAATTCCGGGCAAGGATTCTTATATTGCATTGAGCGAATTGGCTCAAAACCATCCTGTTGAACATTATCGTTCCTGGATGAAAAAGCGAGCGTATAAACGGGCGGAAGAAGATGCTGACCTAGAACCTTGGTCGTCTCAACAGGTTCGGGACTTTGGGGCTTCACTAGAGATGACACCAGCTTCTCATCGACAGCTTTTCGACATTGGCGTGTTACGCTTGAATGATTTCAAGGTCTGGCTTGAACTTGGCAATGATAGCCTGGCAGAGACATATCAAAGGGCAGCAGACGAGACTGAGATGCGTAAAATTGTCGCTCATTGGTTGAATCAGAAAGCGCATGGCCGCTACACATGTGCCGAAGAAGCAAACTTGGCTAATGATCAGCGGCCAGATATTTGGTTTCAGCATCCGAACATCAAATCACCAGTACCGATAGAACTCAAGTTACTAGACAAAGGTTGGTCGGGACCAAAATTATGCGAGCGATTGAGAAACCAGTTGGCAGGTGATTATTTGCGCGAAGAAAATGCTGGCTGTGGTATTTTTTTGCTAGTTTGGCAAGGCAGTGAATCTGACAAGAACTGGGAAATTGAAGGAAAGCGGATAAATGTCTCTAAGCTACAAAAGGCGTTGGAAGAGTATTGGCTTGGAATATCTGGCCAATTCCCTAATGTCTCAGCGATTGAAATCATCGTGATTGATTTGACGCTGCGGGCATTGCGGTCAGAAACTTAATTGCAGAATGGGTTCATTGGGCACTATCGCGCCAGTGACCTTCCGAGGAATGGGCGAATATCGCAAAGCGATAAGCTTATGAGCGTGAGGCAGAATGCCGAGCCGGGAGTGAAGCATATGGACGTGCTTCGCCGAGGCAGAGCTTACAGGGACCCCTTCTTTCAAGATAGTGCAGCGTGTCACCGGCGTGGTAGTGCTTAGCTGCCTGTCTATGCCATCAGTTGATCTGTGTCTGCACTCTTAGTGCTGTGTCACTCCACCACCAGGGTCTGGAACCTGGCTACCTTATCGAAGAGTACCAATAGTGCGCCGGCCAGCCGCCTTTTTGTTTCAGCGCCCTGCGGCCATATTGGTGCAGCAACAGACCGTCGATTCCGGGCCTGAGGGTGGCGAGCAGCGCCTGTCTTTCCCCCTGGGGAGAAAGACAGGACAGGCGCCAAGGCGAGAACAGGTACAGATCGTTTAAACTCTCCCATCCATCATGCTGCAACTTCTGGGGACGACCACACCCTTATCCTATGGGTGGCCGGATTTCCTTTCTGAGAGGAGCCAGATTTCCAGCCTTTCCTGTCTGTTGACACTTTGCCAAAAGCACAAAGCATAAACATGCTGGCGTTAGGCTCTTTTTCGAAAAGTGCACCATACTCCAGACTCAGTCTGCGGAGTAAGTGCCATGAAGCCCTTCACTATTATTGCCATTGTCGTATTTGCATGCGTTACGGTTCTGCAGTTCATTCGTTTTGTACTGGGGTGGCCAATCTTAATTAACGGGATCGCGGTGCCGTTATGGGCGAGTGCCATTGTATTCGTGTTTTCTGCCCTGCTCGCCGTCATGCTTTGGCGCGAAAATCGTCGTTAGTCCCATTGACCTCAAACTGCATGCACTCCGGCTCCCTGGATCGGGCCAATGGGAACAGGTGCAAGTGCTTCGCCGAGGCAGAGCATACAGTGGTGTTCCAGTAATCCAGCGGTCAGCGCCTTTGTGTTTCAGAACGAAAAATGGCCTCCCACAGTAAATGGCGTGATTTAGCAGCCTCTTCTAGACTGAGATAAATTGTCGATGTTGGACTCTTGTCATGCAAACAGCCGCGAAGGATCCGCGATGAAGACAGAAACACGCAGGCTTGACCGACAAGCCTGCAATCCCAAGCGTCATGTTATGAATTCTGGACACAAGGAAGCTCGCCGCCAGGTTTGCCGTGGGGATGACCATCAACACTATTGGCCGTATCAGCAATCAACCCGCTTGCGCACCACCTTAAACGCGGTTCCACAGAGCAAGGCAAGATTCAAGCCGCTTTCGCAGAGAAAGAGCGGCTGTTTGTCCTTGATGACATTTCATTTAATGAGAAATGCCATGCCCTGACCTGGCTTATGACGCATCACCACCCTGTGTGGATGGTCGCTAAGACGCACTCAAACAACAGGGTGTGAAAGTTAGCCATGAGTGGTGGACACCTTTAAAAGCGGGCCACAACCGGCTCGTAGATCAAAACGTGAAAGCCAACGCCCAGTATGAATCTTGATCTGGTCATAAACGACCTCCAGGCAAATAAACATCTTTTAACAACAGAGGTGGATCATGAAACGTGAAAGTTTGATACGAACCCTAGCTATCGGGGCAACGGCGCTTGTTGCATCTAATGCTGCGTTTGCCTCACCCAGTCTGGAAGAGTTAACTCAGGATCTTAAAAAGATGCAAACAGAAGTGGATAAGCTTCAGAAACAAATTCAAAGTCTTGCAGCGAAACAGGAGGCCCGGGACGCAAAACAAGAGGTTGGCACCGCCAATGAATGGCCGCAATCGGACTCTCTGTTTCATATGACGGGTTATGCTGACGTAGGGTATGTCAACACTGAAGCAACCGAGGGGAGTTTTACTGTCGGTAGCTTTTCACCCATATTTCATTTTCAGTACCGCGATCTGGTGATGCTGGAATCGGAGATGGAGATTGAAGTAGGTGATGATGGAGAGACTGAGGTTGCCCTGGAATACCTGGTTGTCGACTGGTTTATAAACGACTATATGACCTTGATGGGAGGAAAGTTTTTAAGTCCTATTGGGCAGTTTCGTCAAAATCTCCACCCGTCCTGGATTAATAAATTACCCTCTGCCCCACCCGGATTTGGTCATGATGGGGCGGCACCTGTATCCGATGTGGGCTTGCAACTGCGTGGCGGTTTTCCTCTAGGAAGTGTCCGCACCAGCTACGCATTCTATGTGAGCAATGGTCCGCAATTGGTTGCCGAGATGGAAGAAGAGGATGGTGAAATAGAATATGCACTCGATGGCGTTGAGGCTGAGGGATTCGGCTCAGACAGTGACGGTGAAAAAACCATCGGAGGTCGATTGGGTTTCATTCCCTTCGCCGGTTTTGAGCTGGGCATTTCCGCTGCCAGCGGTAAAGCCACGGTAACCTCTATCCATGAGGGGGATAGTAGCTTGCTCAGCGGTGAAGCGGCGCGTGATTATGATGTGATTGGCGCCGACTTCAACTGGCAATACCAAGGGTTCAACTTACGTGGCGAATATGTTGAGACTAAAGTTGGGGCCGATACCGGGGAAGGTACTGCCGCATCTGAAGGGGCGACCTGGACAACATGGTATACGCAAGCGGCCTATCGTATTTCAGCATCCAAATGGGAGTTGGTGGCACGTTATACCGATTTCGATTCTCCGCATGACAGTCAGGATCAAGAACAGTCAGCCTTAGGCGTTAATTACCTTTTTAGCAGCAATTTTATTGGCAAGGTTAGCTATGAGTTCAATGATGGATTGCTCGAGAGTGATGCAGATCAAGACAGAGTCATGGTTCAGATGGCTTATGGTTTCTAACTGGTGGGTTGCTAATCGAGGAAAATAGCCATGAAAAACATGAGAGATTGCCTTGCTGGTTTATTGAGCAAAGCCATGGTTTTGTCCCTTCTGTCGGTCGCGGTTGCACCCTGGACTTTCGCGCTTGCTGCTTCACCAGCAGGTGATGCCGCTAAGGGTAGCAAGGCTTGGTCAGAAAACTGTGCCCGTTGCCACAATATGCGCAGCCCATCGGATCTTCGTGATGATCAATGGGTAACGAGTGTATTTCATATGCGAATTAGAGCAGGACTTACAGGGCAGGAAACCCGTGACATTCTTGCATTTTTACAGGGGGCAAATGACAAGGTCGAATATGCCGGTCAAAAAGCCGTTCCGCTAGCGGCGCCCTTACCCGCTACCGGCACTGGGAAACATATTTATGAAAGCTATTGCACTGCCTGTCACGGTGCAGACGGCAAGGGTCGATTACCGGGAGTGCCTGATTTCACCAGCAAAAATGGACGCTTATCTAAGAGTGAAAATGAACTGTTTAATAATGTTGTCTCAGGTTTTCAAAGTCCCGGCAGTTCGATGCCTATGCCGCCAAAAGGTGGGAATAGCAATCTGACTGAGGGTGATATTCGCGCTGTACTAAGATACATAACAGCCACTTTTGGGCAGCCTGGCGGCAATGAGTAGTTGTCATATGACTGGGCCAGTCAGTTGAATGGCTCAATGGAGAGTTTGCTGGTGTCGATATGGAAATCGCCGCCCATAGGCATCCTTGGCATATATGACACCCTGCTCTGGCGTTTTTCCCGGGCAGTGACGCACCACTTTCCTGATGCTAACCCTTGATCCAAAGCAGTATGTATTCAGCGCACCACCTGGGTCTGGAACAGGGTGATTTCGATTGTGTGATCCCAATAATCCAGCGGCCAGCCGCCCTTGTATTTCAGTGCCTGCAGGAAAGTCTCTGGCTCGGGTAAGGCGTCCCAGACCGAGGGCAGGAACAGCGCCCTGCGGCCGTATTGGTGCAGCAACAGGCCGTCGATTCCGGGCCTGAGGGTGGCGAGCAGTGCCTGTTCCCCCTGGTTCTCAAGCGGTTGCAGCGCCGACAAGATGGAGATTTCAACGCTCAGGTGTTTGAGCTCGTGTTTTCTGAGCGGCGGGAAGCGGCGATCCTCGAAGGCGCTGCCATAGGCATGTTCGCAGGCGTCCTGCCAGAGTGGGGTGTCGGCCTCAGTACTGCCGATGCAGCCCCTGAGCTCGCCCTTGTGGTGCAGGGTCACGAAGGTCGCCGCCGGCTGCAACAGGGCCGGCGACTCTGGCGCCGGCGGCAGCACTAAGCCCTTGTCCCCGTCTTGCGCCAGCGCGCCGTGCAGCACCTGCCACACCAGGGATTTCAATTCCTCACGCGCCTCTGGCCCGAGTTCAAACCATGGCGAAGCTGGCATAGCCTACCACCCTGGTTTTGTCCCGGCTGACATCGCCCGAATTGCCGCTTTTAATCAGGGTCATCTTGTTATGGTGCCTGCGGCAAAAACTCAGCAAGCCATTGATGCCGTAACAGCCGCAGGCATCCTGGGGTTGCAGGCTGGGTTTGAGTGCCAGTATTTTTGCGATAGTCTCGCCATCGCGCCGCCGCGCCTCGGCGTCGCTATGGTAGTGACTGAGATCGCTGCTGATGATGAAGCGCGTCCCGGCATCGGCAGCGAAGAGATCCAATATCCCGGCGATGATCTCCGGCCGGCAATGCCCAGCGACCAGGGGAACTATCTGGAAGTCCGCCAAGAGGTATTGCAGAAATGGCAGTTGCACCTCCAGTGAGTGTTCCCACTGATGGGCCTGGTCCAGCACACCAACCAGCCCGGCTTCCAGCAGCTGAGCGCAAGCCTGGCGATCGACGCCAATATCGCCCAGTGGCGTGGAAAAAAACTGGTGACTGGGGATGGCGCAGCCCTCGAACCCTACCCTGTGACTGGGGCCGAGCAGCAGGACCCGTTCTATGCCCCCCATCTCAGGGCCGCGCAGACTGGCGTAGCCGGCGGCGGCAATCTCGCCTGAGTAACGATAACCTGCATGGGGAACGATCAGCGCCTTGGGTGTTTCGGCAGCTGTCTCTGCCTTGGTGCCCGCGAATAGGCTCGCCAGCGTCTCTTTGAGTTCCGTGGCCTCCTCAGGGTAAAAACTGCCCGAGACCACGGGGAGTCGGTATTTCATGCTCACCTCGGCCTGTGAATTACTATACTTAAAGCCTAGATGTTGATCGAAAGAATTGTCATGAAAACCGTACCACCCGAGTATTTCCCGACACGTTACTGGCATAAACATGAAGATGGCCGGGTCACCTGTGATCTCTGCCCCCATCACTGCACCCTCAGGGAAGGCAAGCGCGGCAGCTGCTTCGTGCGCATGCACCATCAGGGCGAGATAGTCTTGACCACCTATGGCCGTTCGTCTGGATTCTGTATCGACCCCATAGAGAAGAAACCGCTGAACCATTTCCATCCGGGTTCCAGCGTGCTGTCCTTCGGCACCGCGGGTTGCAACCTGAGCTGCGGTTTTTGCCAGAACTGGGATATCAGCAAGTCACGACAAATCGACACCCTGTGTGATACCGCCATGCCGCAGGATCTGGTGAAGATGGCCAGGCAGAGTGGCTGCGACAGCATAGCCTTCACCTATAACGATCCCGTAATCTTCCTCGAATATGCCGTCGATGTCGCCCAGGCCGCCCACGAGCAAGGCATCAAGGCGGTGGCTGTGACCGCAGGTTACATATGTGATGAGCCACGCATCGACTTCTTTCGCCACATGGATGCCGCCAACGTGGATCTCAAGGGTTTCACCCAGGAGTTCTACCACAAGAATTGTCACGGCCATCTGCAGCCGGTGCTCGACACCCTCAAATACCTGAAGCATGAGACCCGGGTGTGGTTCGAGATCACCACCCTGCTGATCCCGGGAGAGAATGACAGCGAGGCAGAACTCAATAATATGTGCCAGTGGCTGGCGGAGAACATAGGCCCGGACGTGCCGCTGCATTTTTCGGCCTTCCATCCAGATTTCAAGATGCTGGACAAGGCACCGACGCCGCTCAACACCCTGTTGCGGGCGCGCAAGATAGCCCTGAGTCATGGTCTGCACTATGTCTATTGCGGCAACGTATTCGATGTTCGCTCGGACAGCACCTACTGCCCCAACTGCAAGGCCATGGTGATAGAGAGAAACTGGTATCAGCTGGGTGAATATCATCTGGATGACAATGGCCATTGTGACTATTGCCGCCATGCCGTTGCCGGGGTGTTCGAGGGTCCACCCGGGCACTTCGGCCGGCGGCGCATTCCTGTGCGCATCGGCGCCTGATAGCGGCTCCGGCCCTCGGCTCATGGCTGTCACTATTAGCTCATGATCGGCTCATGGCTGCCTTGACGTACACATCGAAGCGGTTCTTCTTGGTTGCTATCACAGTACTGGGTTTAACGCCGTCGAGATCTTCGGCATAGTCGGGGCGTTTGACCACCACCCTCTTGCCGGCCAGCGCCAATGCCGGTGCCAGCAGGCCGTCGGCATCCAGATCCGCGCCCACCAGCGACTGAAACAGCCGCATCTCCTTCTTCACCAGCGCCGACTTGTCCCTGTGGGGATACATGGGATCCAGATAGACCACGTCAACGGCTTCGCCCATCTGTGCCAACGCCTCCAGGCTGGAGCCATGAAACAGGCGCATGCGCTCCCGCATCCAGGCACCTATCTCTGCGTCTTGGTAGGCGCGGCGCAGGCCGTCTTCCAGCAAGGCCGCCACCACAGGGTGGCGCTCTACCATAGTCACAGTACAGCCCAGGCTGGCGAGCACGAAGGCGTCACGGCCGAGGCCGGCGGTGCCATCGACCACGCTGGGGTTGACGCCCTGCTTGAGGCCCACCGCCTTGGCGATGGACTGGCCGCGGCCGCCGCCGAACTTGCGCCTATGGGCGACGGCGCCGGAGACGAAATCCACCACTATGCCGTCCAGCTTGGGCTCATCGCGCTTATGCAGGCTAAGAACATCCTGCTCGAACCTCAGTTCGAAAGCGGCGTCGGCATCCAGGCTTAACTGCCAGCGCCGACAGATGTCGGCCAGGGTGGGATACTCGGGATTGAAAAAAATGGGGGTGTGGATCGACATCACTAAGTGTCTGCTGTCAAAAATGGCCTGGGGCCATTATGCCAAAAGCCGGCGACACTGAATACCGCGCCGCGAGTGCTATTTGGTTGCCGCTTGGCCGGGCTTGAGCCGGCATGCCAGCCTGAGCCACAGAAAGGGCAATTTACCCGCCAGCCCATAGTCCCTATAATTGCCACACTCATGCGGGTAATGCCCGCCATCCACCTGGACATTCAGATGCTAAGTTATCGTCACGGTTATCACGCGGGCAACTATGCCGACGTGCTCAAACACGCCATTTTGCTGCAAACCCTCAAGTTACTGCATAAAAAAGATAAACCTCTGGTGTATATAGATACCCATGCGGGGGCGGGTGGCTATGCGCTGACGGATGAGTTTGCCCAGAAGACGGGGGAATACCTCGAAGGCGTCGCCAAGTTATGGAATGCGCCGGACTTGCCCGAGTCGCTCAACGACTACCTGGCGGCGGTGAAACACTTCAACGGCGGCGAAGAGGAGCTGAGCCTGTATCCGGGCTCGCCGGCCCTGATGGACATGGAACTGAGGGAAAAAGATCGCATGGTGCTGCACGAGCTGCATGGCACAGACTATCTGCTGCTGGACGAATATTTCAGCGGCGACAAACAGGTCAAGGTGATCAAGGGCGACGGCCTCAAGGGGTTGATCGCCGCAGTGCCGCCATTGGAGCGTCGTGGCCTGGTGCTGATAGACCCGAGTTATGAGATCAAGACAGACTACCAGGATGTGGCCCAGGCCATCATCAAGGCCCACAAGCGCTTCGCCACCGGGGTGTTTATGCTCTGGTATCCAGTGGTCGACCGCGCCCAGACGGAATCCATGCTGTCACTGCTGGCCCAGAGCGGCATCAAGCGCCAGCTAAGGATAGAACAGGCCCTGGAGGCCGACAGTGACGAGTTCGGCATGACCGCCGCCGGTCTGTGGGTGATAAACCCGCCATGGCAGCTGGATGAGATAGCCACCGAAATGCTGACCTGCCTGCAAACCAAGCTGGGGCGCCAGGGCGGCAAGGTCAGCGTAAAATGGGAAGTGGGAGAATAGTCAGGCTGGCGCTGCGCACCGCAAGACCCTAGGTCGCTAACTTGCGGTAGCGCTGCAACAAGATCTGCACCCGCTCCACATAGGCCAGGGTCTCTGGATATGGCGGCACGCCCCGATATTGGCGCACCGCGGTTGGACCTGCGTTGTAGGCGGCGCAAGCCAGTGCTATGTCACCGTCGAACTGCTGCAACAGCTTAGCCAGATAGCGGCTGCCCCCCTGAATATTCTGCTCCGGCTGGAAGGCGTCTTTCACCCCCATGGCCTCGGCCGTCGCCGGCATCAATTGCATCAACCCCATGGCCCCGGTGCGTGAGAGGGCCCTGGTGTCGAATGCCGACTCGGCATGGATCACCGCCCGTATGAGTGCCGCCTCCAGCTTGTGGCTGCGGGCAGCACGCGCTATCGCCTGGCGGTAGTCGTTGCCGAACAGGCGAATGCTATGCCAGTCGAGCCGCGAATCCGGCTTGCAGGCGAAACAGTCATACAGGAGCAGGCGGTAGTCACCGTCACCGGGCGGCGTGTCGCTGAAGACCGTCGGACCGTCGCCACGCCGGTATTGGTAAACCTTGATCTTATGCCGTGCCGACGTGTCGGCCTTGACGGGTGAGTCACTCGCCCGGGCGGGCAAGCTGGCCGCTAAGGCGCACAGGAGGATGCAGGCACACAGGCAGGCAAATGCGCTGCCCTGCCGCAACCTGAAACGGGTATCACCTGTCGCTGAGATGGTAAGCGTCACTCCGTACCTCTGGGATCGGATCTCTGGGATAAGGATCTCTGGACTATGAGCCGCACTCTAGGCCCATGGACGAATTAACTCATGCACGAACGCCTTCACTAATTGATGAAGTCGCCCGCATCCAAGGCGGTGCTCGGCACGTCTTCGGCTTCATAGTAGGGCAATACCTTGACCCCGGCCACCGAGGCTATGATGGAGCCGGGAAAGATGCCGACCGCAGTGTTGAACTCGGATACCGCCGAGTTATAGAAACGCCGGGCGGCCGCCAGCGGCTCTTCGACTTCCTGATAGGCCTGGATGGCTTCCAGCATCCGGTTGTCGGATTGCAGTTCCGGGTAATTGTCCATGTCGGCAAGCAGCTGCGCCAACCTGGTATTGAGTCGCTGGGCCAGCTCCAGATGCAAGCTGATCTCCTCCGTCTGGGTCTGATCGTAGGCTCTGGACAACAGGGTCTCCAGCTCTGCAACATCCTCGAGCAGGAGTCGCTCCTCCTGCATGCTGCCTGAGGCTATCTCGAGCATCGCCGGCAAACGGGCACCACGGTTCTTAAGCTGGACATCTATGGCGGACAGGGCTTCCCTGGCGATGTCGCGCTTCTTGATCAGACTCACATACCAGAGGCAGGCAATGATTAGCGCCAGGGCTAAAACCAACAACAGACCTTCCATCAATAATCCCTTAGTTCAGTGACACTCGTTATTGTTATTTTTAGTGTGAAACAGCGACACAGCTAAACATAAATCGGCAACAATTTCACCTTTCGGCGATAAAATGTCCAGTGTCTGGAGCGCAGGCCAATGCTGGTCAGATCACATCTGCGCCGGATTATCCGCCGCTATTTCGGCATCTTATGCCGGAAAACCCTGACTTTCCCATCCAGAACAGGTTAACCTCAGTCAGAAGCAAACTCATCGAGGTTTTCGACCGGATATTTTGTATATAAAAATAAATAATCAATTATTTCATTTAATTACTGGATATTTGTCAGTGGCATTATTTGAGCATAAAACAACAAAATAAAGGAATAACCCGAGTTATCTCTTGGATAGCCTAGTGAAATAACCGTCTGAGACTGATTATTATCGGAATCAGGCATAAACAACAATCCAGCCGGATTGTGTGAATGCGGGAAATCCTCAAGCCGGCGGCAACCTTGCCGCCGCCAATAAAAAACCCGGCGAGGCAGCCGGGTTTTTTGGTGTTAAGTGCCGGAGCAATCCGGCGCTTAACCAGGAGCTAAATCAAGCGCTTAATCAGGCACTATGACAGTGTCCTGTTCCTTCACTATCTTCTCCCGCTTGCTGAACATATGTTCGACGACCACGAAGAAGGTAGGAATGAAGAAGATCCCCAGGAAGGTCGAGCTCACCATGCCGCCCAATACCCCTGTGCCTATGGCGTTCTGACCACCCGAGCCGACACCCGTGCTGATGGCCAAAGGCAGAACCCCCAGACCAAACGCCAGCGAGGTCATGAGGATAGGACGCAAACGCACCCGTACCGCATGCAGGGTCGCCTCTATCAGACCTGCGCCTCTGTCGTAGTATCCCTTGGCAAACTCGACGATAAGAATGGCATTCTTGGTCGCCAAGCCGACCGTGGTCAGCAGACCCACCTGGAAGAAGACGTCATTCGGCAGGCCACGGCCATTCATCGCCAGCAAGGCCCCGATAACCCCCAGGGGCACCACCAGAACCACAGACAAGGGCACGGACCAGCTCTCATACAGGGCCGCCAATACCAGGAAGACCACCAACACGGACAAGGCATACAAGCCGGGGGCCTGATTGCCGGATAGTCTTTCCTCGTAGGACAGGCCGCTCCACTCTATGCCGAAGCCGGATGGCAACTGCTTGGCCAAGTCTTCCATCAGTACCATGGCGTCACCTGTGCTGAACCCGGGTGCCGTCGACCCCTGGATGTTCATCGCCGACAGGCCGTTGAAGCGCTCCAGTCGTGGCGAACCGTACTCCCAGCTACCGCTGGCGAATGCCGAGAAAGGCACCATATCACCCTGGCTGTTGCGCACATACCAGGCATCCAGATCGTCCGGTTGCATGCGGAACTCTGCGTCGCCCTGGACGTACACCCGCTTCACCCTGCCTCTGTCGATGAAGTCATTCACATAGGAACCACCCCAGGCCGTGGCCAGGACGCTGTTAACATCCGAGATGTTCACCCCCAAGGCGCGTACCTTGGCGTGATCTATGTGCAACTGGTAGGCAGGCGCATCCTCCTGACCGTTGGGACGCACCCCGACCAGGTTGGGATTTTGTGCCGCCAGGCCGAGCAACTGATTGCGGGCCTGCAGCAACTTGTCATGACCCTGGCCATTCTTATCCTGCAGGTAGAGATTGAAGCCATTGGCCGTGCCCAAGGTGATCACCGACGGCGGCACGAAGGCAAACACGAAGGCTTCCTTGAGTTGGGAGAAGGCCCCCATGGCACGCCCGGCGATGGACTGGACATCCGTTCCCGGCGCATGCCGCTCGGACCAGTCCTTGAGGCTGACGAAGGCGATCCCCATGTTCTGGCCATTACCGGCGAAACTGAAGCCGGCGACACTGAACACAGAGTTGACACTCTCGTCCTTGAGGAAATGATCCGACACCTTGTCCAGCACTTTCATGGTGCTTTCCTGGGTGGCGTTGGTCGGCAATATGGTCTGGGTGAACAATATGCCCTGATCTTCGTCCGGCAGGAAGGCGGTCGGCATGCGCAGGAAGATCCAGGCGACGGCGACAACCAGTGCCAGATACAGGCTCATGACCCGCAGCGAACGCTTCAGCAGCTTGGCAACACTGGACTGATAGCGGGAGGTCATATTGTTGAAGTTACGGTTAAACCAACCGAAGAAGCCCGTGTCTGCCTGGGCATGTCCCTTGGGCAAGGGCTTGAGCATGGTCGCACACAGGGCAGGCGTCAGGATCAAGGCCACCAACACGGACAGGCCCATGGCCGAGACTATGGTGATGGAGAATTGACGATAGATGACCCCGGTCGAGCCAGACATGAAGGCCATGGGCACGAATACCGCCGACAGGGTCAGGCCTATGCCCACCAGGGCACCGGTGATCTGATCCATGGACTTGCGGGTCGCCTCCAACGGACTCAGGCCCTCCTCGGCCATGATACGTTCGACGTTTTCCACCACCACAATGGCATCATCCACCAGCAAGCCTATGGCCAGCACCATGGCGAACATGGTCAGGGTATTGATGGAGTAACCTGCGACCGACAGGATCGCAAAGGTGCCGAGCAGCACCACGGGCACGGCTATGGTGGGGATCAGAGTGGCCCTGAGATTCTGCAGGAACAGGTACATGATCACGAACACCAGGACTATGGCTTCGAGCAGGGTATGTACCACGCCTTCGATGGACTTCTCGACGAAGGGGGTGGTGTCGTAGGGATAGACTACGTCCAGCCCGGCGGGGAAGAAAGGCTCCATCTCGGCTATCTTGGCGCGTATGGCTTCGGCGGTCGCCAGCGCATTGGCCCCGGTCGCCAGCTGGATCGCCAGGCCGGTTGCGGGTTTGCCGTTGTAATAGGACACCACAGAGTAACTTTCCGCCCCCAGCTCGACCCGCGCCACATCGCCCAGGTACACCTTGGCGCCCGACGTCTCGGACTTGACGATGATCTGCTTGAATTCATCCGCCGTCTGCAGCCGGCTCTGGGCCGAGACGGTCGCATTCAACTCCTGTCCTTGCACCGCAGGGGCCCCACCCAACTGGCCGGCCGAGACCTGGGCATTCTGCTCGCGAATGGCCGCTACCACGTCCTGGCTGGTCAGATTGTATTGGGTCAACTTCAGCGGCTCGAGCCAGATGCGCATGGCGTATTTGGCGCCGAACAGGGTAATGTCGCCGACCCCAGGGACCCGGCTCATGGGATCCTGAACATTGGAGCCGACGTAATCTGCGATATCGTTCCTGTCCATGGAACCATCGTTGGACACGAATCCCAGCACCATGAGGAAACCTGCGCTGGACTTGCTGACCCCTACGCCCTGGGACTGAACTTCCTGGGGCAACAAGGGCATAGCCAGCTGCAGCTTATTCTGCACTTGTACCTGGGCAATGTCGGCATCCGCCTCGGCATTGAAGGTCAGAGTGATCTGGGCATTACCGAAGCTGTCGCTGGTCGAGTTGATATAGCGCAGATGATCCAGGCCTGTCATGCGCTGCTCTATCACCTGAGTCACCGAGTCCTCGAGCGTTTTGGCCGAAGCCCCCGGATAGTTGGCGCTGATCACCACGGTTGGCGGCGCTATGCTGGGATACTGGGACACGGGCAGGCCATTGATGGCCAGGACACCCGTGAGCATTATTATGATGGCGATGACCCAAGCGAAGATAGGGTGATCGATGAAGAAACGTGCCATAGATCCGCCCCGTTAGTCTGCTTGGTTTGCCGAAAGGGTTTTGGTCGTGACCTGAGCGCCGGGACGTATCTTTTGCAGCCCCTCGACGATCAATGTCTCACCCGCTGTCATGCCTTCTGTGACTCGCCACTGATGATCTATCACCTCGGCCGTCTTCACTACCCTGGATTCTACCTGGCCCTGTTCATTCACCAACATGGCCACCGCCTGTCCCTTGGCATTGCGTGTGATCGCCTTCTGCGGCACCAGAATGGCGGCGGGATCTGTGCCGACATTCACCAGGGCGCGCACATACATGCCGGGCAACAGGATACCCTCGGGATTGGGGAACTCGGCCCTGATGATCACTGTGCCCGTGCTCTCGTCGACACTCACCTCGGAGAAACGCAACTTGCCCGGGTGCCCGTAATGGCTGCCATCTTCGAGTATCAGCTCGACGCTGGCATTATCATCCGCCTGTAACTTGCCTTGCCTCAGCCTGGCTTTCAAACTCAGGAGCTGAGCACTGGATTGCACTATATCGACATTGATGGGATCCAGCTGCTGGATGGTCGCCAAAGCCTGGCCCTGATTCGCAGTCACCAGGGCACCTGCGGTGACGCTGGACTTGCCGATACGCCCGGAAATGGGCGCCAACACTTGGGTGTATTGCAGGTTGATCTTGGCCGTGTTGATCGCCGCGTCGGCAACAGTCACACTGGCCAGACTCTCCTGGTAGGCGGCCTGGGCCTCGTCGAAATCCTGCTGGCTGATGGCCTTGGTCTTCACCAGCTCGGCATAACGCTTCGCCCTGGCCTTGGCCGATGCCAACGCCGCCACCGCCCTGGCCTTCTGCGCCTCGGCACTCACCAGCGCCGCCTGGTAGGTCGCGGGATCTATCTGATACAGGGACTCGCCCTGTGCGACCAGGCCCCCCTCGGTGAAACTGCGCTTGGTGATGATACCGCTGACCTGGGGCCGGACTTCGGCCTCGAGAAAGGCGTGACTGCGGCCCGGCAACTCCACCTGGAGTGCCTGGGGCTGAGCGACGACATTCATGGTACCCACTTCCATGGGGGCGGGACCCGGGGCCGAGGCTTGATCCGCGCTGGGTTTGCAGCCGCCGACCCATAAGCCCAAACCTATAATAGAGGCAACTTTCAATACATGCCGCATGTGAACTCCTGTCTATGTCTGTCGCGCACCGAGCCGAAAAACCTTTTCAGCTCCTGGATGTGCAGAACGCTATTTAATCAATTTTCGATATCCCGCTTTTATCTCACACCCTAAGGTAATCAACAAGAAAAGCCGGTATTGAAATTGTAAACTAATGAAAATTCTGATCCTTCACCCGCTACTCTTATTATCTGTATGTTACAGAAAACCTTGAGGGTGAGCGTTTGTTAAATTTATGCTATCGACCCGGATGAGCTTTGGGTCTGAGATTGATGCGGCTTGAAACAGCATAGCCGCCAGGCAAAAAACGCTCCAAGGCGCAGTTAGGGAGGAGGAAGATAACAGCTTGGATTGCCTCGATAAACGGGATTGTTTGGAATCATTGGTCCCGGATAACGGAACCATGAGGCGGCCGGACCACAGGCCCTTCATGGCTCACAGCAGCGGCTTAGATACGATTATCGCCGACGCTGCAGGCCAGGACACGGCTGATACATGCCAGGCTGAGACCGGACTCGCGCTGCCAGGCGTTGAAGATCTGCTGCACTTGCCTGAGGCCGGTTTGGGAGCCGAAGCCGGCATCCACCAACTTGTGGGCCTTGAAATAGCCCTGGACATCATCGGTCAACAGGAAGGTGTCTTTGCCTATGCCGCGCAGGAAATAGGGCCCGGTATTGCCACCCAAACGGGCGCCGCGCTTCTTCAACGCCTGCCACAGGCCGGTAATGTCCGCCGTTGGCCATGCGGCGAGATAGTGGGCGAAGCTGCCATGTTCCCTGGCGATATCCAGCACCATGGCGGCATTGTCATAGATGGCCTGGGTCTTACTGGCATGGCGAATGAGTTTGGGATCGCTCGCCCTGGCCGCCAACTGCTCCGGCGACAACATCAGCACCTTGTGAGGCTCGAAGCCGAAGAAGGCGGTCTCATATTCGGGCCACTTGTTATCCACCACCCGCCAGACGAAGCCACTCTGAAATACCTGTCGGCTCATGGCAGAAAGCAGCTCGGCATCCGCATATTGCGCTAGCTCCTCGGCGCTCAACACCTGGGGCAAGAGCGCCTGCAGGCCGGCCTCGCCGCCCTTGCGGTCACAGGCACGCCGGTAAATGGCGGCAAAAGCTTCTGCTGAATGCATATTGATTTCCTCATGGGTCATGGCGCTATGGCAACTATGCCGAGGCGAAAGAAAACGCGACTCATTATAAGTCAGATACTTGTCTGCGAAACAATGGCCTGTCGCCCGGATGTCAATTTGAGCCGCGGCCCCAGGGGCGAGATCTCCCCTGAATACCAGCCACCACGGGGGTTGGCGATTTTTTGCAGGCCCTTTTCCTATTCGGCTACCAAGGTCTAAAGTTAATTTAGGCACACGAATGGAGCTCGCTCTATGGAGCTGTTTTACCACCCCTTATCCCGCTACTCACAGAAGGTCTTGCTTTCCCTGTATGAAAAGCAAGTCAATTTCTATCCCAGGGTGACAGATCTGCGGGATCCTGTGACCAGGGGCCATTTCCGGGCCTTATTTCCCCTCGCCAGACTGCCCATGCTCAAATGCCTGGATGGCAGGCTGTTGCCGGACGCCAGCATCATAGCCGAATATTTGGACCACAGGTTCGATTCCGGCACCCGGCTGCTGCCCGAAGATCCCGACCGCAACCTGGAGGTGCGCCTCTATGACAGGCTGATAGATCAAGATCTCAATGCCCCGCTATTTCAACTGGATAAACTCAGACAACCCCAGGCAGACAAACAAGACAGCCTGCAAATCAAATCCCTGGAAAAATCACTCAAGTTAGCGCTGGAGGCCTTGGATCTGCGCTTGGCCGGGCAACACTGGCTCTGTGGCGACAGCTTGACCCTGGCCGACTGCGCCTTCATTCCCTGCCTGTCCCGTTGCCAGGACCTGCTGTCGCTGTTGGAGCTGGAGCATCTGGCCAGATACTGGCAACAGGCACAGCTGCGCGGTGCCTGGGTGTTGGTGCAGGAAGAAGTCGATCTGGCGCATATGAATGAACTCAACGGGCTGCAGACACAGATCTAGCCAAGGTTAAGTGTTGCGCTGCTTCTTCAGCTGCAAAAACTCTTTCCAATGCAGCACATCCGCCGGCAACTCAGGGGGCGCTGCGTCGAAATCCGCCGCGTCCAGCAGCTGCGGTATCGGCACTTGTTTGCCCTTGCAGACGAACACGCCGCGCACATAGGCGATACAGTGCAGGCCACGCTTGCTGACGAACCTCTGTTCTATATAAAAGTATTTCTCGTCCCAGCCCACCAGCTTGGTTTCTATGTCGAATATCTGCAACGGCTTGATATCGCGGATATAGGTAAACTCGGCGGCGTTGACTATCGGCATCCACTTGAGCTTGAGAAAACGCTTCAGCAGTCCCATCTCGGCCAGCATATAGGTCCTGGCCAGATCCATGAAGGCCGGATAACGCGAGTTGGTGAGGTGAAAATTGACATCGCAGTCGCTCGGCAGGGCGCGGTACCTGATGTGACTGGTGCCCAGGAAGCCTATCGACTTGCAGTGGCGGGTGCGCCAGATGAATAACCAGAACAACCTAAAATACAGATTCATAACTCGTTTTCCCCTTGAATAAGCCACACAGGCTAACAGAGGTCGTACCAGAGGGCAAGGGAGCCGCCCGGGCTCAAGCAGACAAAAAATAAGGCGTCCGGAGACGCCTTATTTGCCACAGCCATAGCACGGCCGACGGGCCGGGATCAGGCCTGTATGCCCGAATGCCTCAGCAGGGCATCTATGTTGGGTTCACGCCCCATGAAGCGCTTGAACAACACCATGGGTTCCTCGGATCCGCCCATCTCCAGTATGTTATGCAGGAAGCTGCGCCCTGTGTCGGCATTGAATATGCCTTCGGCCTCGAAGCGGGAGAAGGCATCGGCAGACAGGACCTCGGCCCACTTGTAGCTGTAATAACCCGCCGCATAACCGCCGGCGAAGATATGGGCGAAACCATGTTGAAAACGATTGAAGGCCGGCGGCACTATCACGGCCACCTCGCTGCGCACGCGATCCAGGGTCTGCTGCACCCTGGCTCCCAGCTTGGGATCATATTCATAGTGCAGCCTGAAATCGAACAGCGACAGCTCCAACTGCCTCAGCATGAGTATGCCTGACTGGAAGTTTTTCGCCGCCAGCACCTTGTCCAGCAGGGACTTGGGCAGGGGCTCGCCGGTCTCATAGTGACCGGATATTTCCGCCAATGCCTCTTCCTGCCAGCACCAGTTCTCCATGAACTGGCTCGGCAACTCCACCGCATCCCAGGCAACACCATTGATGCCCGAGACCCCGCCGACCTCTATCTTGGTCAGCATATGGTGGATGCCATGACCGAACTCATGGAACAGGGTGATCACTTCATCATGGGTAAACAGCGCAGGTTTGCCGTTGACCGGGCCGTTGAAGTTACAGGTCAGGTAGGCCACAGGCTTCTGCAGCCCGGCGGCCGTCATCCGCCGCACCCGGCAATCGTCCATCCAGGCGCCGCCGCGTTTGCCGCTGCGGGCATAGAGGTCCAGATAGAAGCTGCCCCTGTGGACCTTGTCTTCATCCAGAATGTCGAAGAAACGCACGTCTTTATGCCAGACATCCACACCCTGGCGTTCGGCTATCGTCAGGCCGAACAGGCGCGAGACGGTATAGAAGAGGCCGGACAGCACCTTGTTCTCGGGGAAGTAGGGCCGCAGCATCTCCTGGGACACTTGATATCTGTGATGCTGGAGTTTCTCGGCATAGAAACTCAGATCCCAGGCCTGCAGCTCCTCGGCCCCATGTTCCTTGGCGGCGAAGGCCTTGAGTTCGGCGAGCTCTGTCTTGGCCTGGGCCTGGGTGCGCTTGGCCAGTTCGTTGAGGAAGTTGAGCACTTGCTCGGGCGTCTCGGCCATCTTGGTCGCCAGGGATTCGTGGGCGTAACTGTCGAACCCCAGCAGATTGGCGACCTCATGACGCAGCGCCAGTATTTCATCCATCAGCGGGCCGTTGTCGAACTCGCCGGCATTGGGACCCTGATCCGAGGCCCGGGTCACGAAGGCGCGATAACACTCCTCCCGCAGCGCGCGATTCTCACAATAGGTCATCACAGGCAGGTATGAGGGGAAATCCAGGGTGAACAACCAACCTGGCTGTTCCTTGGCTTCGGCCATGGCCTTGGCCGCCGCCAGTGCGGATTCGGGCAAACCCGCAAGCTCGGCTTCATTGGTGACCAGCTTGCTCCAGGCCTGGGTGGCATCGAGCAACTGATTCGAGAAACGGCTGGTAAGCTCGGACAGACGTTTGACTATCTCGCCGTAGCGCAGCTTCTGCTCATCGTCCAGGCCTATGCCGGACAGCTCGAAGTCACGCAGCGCATGTTCTATCACTGTCTTCTGCGCCTGACTCAGGCCGGCAAATTCATCCGCGGCCCTCAAAGCCTTGTAGGCCTGATACAGGCCCTGGTGCTGGCCGACATAGGTGCCATATTCGGACAACAGCGGCAGACAGGCATCGTGAGCGGCGCGCCAGGCATCTGTGCTGAGCACAGAGTTCATATGGGACACGGGCGACCAGATCTGGCTCAGCTCATCGTCGACCTGCTCCAGCGGCGCCACCAGATTATCCCAGCTGGGTACCTCGGCGGTCAGCACTTCTTCTATCTTGGCGCGGCACTTGGCCAGAGCCTGTTCGACGGCCGGCTGGATATGCTCGGGCTTGATCTGTGAAAAAGGCGGCAGCTCCGCGGGAACCAGCAAAGGGTTGCTCATGATTTGTCCTTAGCACTCTGATAGGTAATCTCCTATAGATAGGGGCGCCGGTGGCATTAATCAAGGCCGGCGCGCGAAAGTCGCTGCCGCTGGCACTCGCCCGCCGGGCGACTAAGCTTAACCTCTGGCCACGATACTCTGGCCAGGGATTAAGGCTTGAGGCTTGAGAATTAAGGTTTGAAGATTAAGGAGACAAGGAATGTCAACCGGACTCGGTCATCTCATCATAGCCGCCTGCCTGAGCTGCGCCAGCTGCCAGTGCCTGGGCCAGGACTCATCCCCCCATGCGGTGACGGCACGCCGACTGACGACGCATGTGCCGGTGCCATCCGGGATAGCCGGCACAGCCCAGAAACGCCCGCAGAGCCGCAAGCAAACACTCGCCAGTCGCGCCCATGTCGCCAACGATCCCGGCTGCCGCTGGCTGGATAATCGCATGGATCAGCTCGAAGCCCAGCTCAGGGTCAAAAACAACAGCTTCGTTCAGGGCTACCGCAGCGAACTCGCCACTCGCAGCCGCGAGTGGCAATGCCTGAAGTGTGGGGCCGAAGGCCCGAGTCAGGCCGATCACAACCACTGCCAGCACAGACGCTAAGGACGGCGGGAAATATTCCGCCGGCATCCAGGGTCTTATCGGACACCACTTTGCTTGGAGGCCAAAGCCGCGACTAAAGCAAAGCTGGTCTGACACTTTAATCCCCCCTACAATGGCCCCAAGCCTTACCCACTGATTTGAATTTAAAACGGAGACCATGATGGCCCAACATTTTGACTATATCTGCCTGGGCGCAGGCAGCGGCGGTATCGCCTCGGCAAACCGTGCCGCCATGCGCGGCGCCAAGGTGCTGCTCATAGAGGCCAAGCAGGTCGGTGGCACCTGTGTAAATGTGGGCTGTGTTCCCAAGAAAGTCATGTGGTATGGCGCCCATGTCGCCGAAGCCATGCAGCTCTATGCCAAAGACTATGGCTTCGACGTCACGGTCAATAACTTCGACTGGAACACCTTGGTCGCCAGCCGCGAGGCCTATATCAAACGCATCCACGCCGGCTATGATCGCGGCCTGGCCGGCAACGGCGTGACCCTGATCAACGGCTTCGGTCGCTTCGTCGACAACCGCACCCTGGAAGTCAACGGCGAGCGCTACAGCGCCAACCATATCCTCATCGCCACCGGCGGCGCACCGACCATCCCCAATATTCCCGGCTCGGAGCACGGCATAGACTCGGATGGCTTCTTCGCCCTGCGCGAACAGCCCAAGCGCGTCGCAGTGGTGGGCGCCGGCTACATAGCAGTCGAACTGGCGGGCGTGCTGCATGCGCTGGGCAGCGACACCCATCTGTTGGTGCGCAAACACTCACCGCTGCGCGACTTCGATCCCATGCTCAATCAGGCACTGGTGGATGCCATGGCCGAAGAAGGCCCGACGCTGCACACCTACAGCGTGCCCAAATCGGTGGAAAAGCATGCCGATGGCAGCCTGACACTGTTCCTCGAAAACGGTGAGAGCCTGACGGTCGACTGCCTGATCTGGGCCATAGGCCGCGCACCGGCAACCGACAACATAGGCCTGGAAAACACCGAAGTGACCCGCGACGCCAAGGGCTACATAATCACAGACGAGCAGCAGAATACCAACGATCCCGGCATCTACTGCGTCGGCGACATCATGGCCGGCGGCGTCGAACTCACGCCTGTGGCCGTCAAGGCCGGACGCCTGCTGTCCGAGCGGCTGTTCAACGGCATGACAGAGGCCAGGATGGACTACAGCGCCATCCCCACAGTGGTCTTCAGCCACCCGCCGATCGGCACCATGGGGCTGACAGAGCCGCAGGCGCGCGAGCAGTATGGCGACCAGGTGAAGGTCTACACTTCGACCTTCACCTCCATGTACACGGCCGTTACCGCCCACCGTCAGGCCTGTCAGATGAAACTGGTGTGTGTCGGCGGCAACGAGAGGGTCGTCGGCATCCACGGCATAGGCTTCGGCATGGACGAGATACTCCAGGGATTCGGCGTGGCACTGAAGATGGGCGCCACCAAGGCCGACTTCGACGCCGTGGTCGCCATCCACCCGACAGGTGCCGAAGAGTTCGTTACCATGAGATAAGAGCATGCGCTAAGAGCAGAGCATGCACTAAGAACAGAGCATGCGCCAAGGGCCGACACTGAGCCCTTGTCTGATAAATGAAAAGCTGCCGGGGAAACCAGGCAGCTTTTTTTTTGGCTGTGATACATCGCCGGCGACGCGCTGTCACACTGCTACCCCAATGACTCGCTGTGAAGCCATCCCTGGCCGCTCGACGAACGCATCCCTGCTTTCGACTGTCATTGGCGCAGCAGTGCCTATACAGGTTTTCCACCCTGGCTTCAGTGTCAGTTTTAATAACACGACCCAATAACCAGGTGATAAATCTCAGGGGAAGATCACAGAGAACATCAGCTCACCTTCGAAGTAACCCAAGGGCATTGGCGTCTGCGGCAATATTGGGGTTAAGTCGTGAGGAGAGTAGTAAGGAGAGTGGTGCCTGTCCCACCTTTCTTGCGCGTTTAGCCGGAAGGCATTGGACTAAAATCGAACTTAATGCTTTACACAACAGTAACTTGTGATAACGTGGCTTGTATTAGACTAATGTACATATGCGCATGTGCGTATGCGCGCTATTAAAATGTTAGCTGCTCACAGAGGAAAGTATGGAGCACTTTGTAAAAATACTAGAAATATTAGCTTGGCCATTGGTGGTATTAGTAGCCATGTTTCAATTCAAAAAAGATCTGGGCAGTGTACTAAGGAGGCTCGTCAAAGTTGAAACCTCGGCTGCAAAAATGATGTTTAACGAAGAGCTGGAAGAAATTGAACAAAAACTACCTGATTCCACAATAGAAAAATCTGGCGAGAGCAGTAAATGGCTTTCTGAAATGCTGCAGATTGCAAAGTTAAATCCAAGAGCTGCAATAATTGAAGCTTGGACAGCAATAGAGGTTGCTTGTATTGAACTTGGAATGGTGGCTGGAGCTACAATGCCAAGGTTTAGCCCAAGGGCTCTAGAAGAATTTTTATACCAAATTCCAGATTTCGATAAAGAAATGATTAATCGCGTAATGGACCTTCGTAAGTTAAGAAACCGAGTTACCCACGGAATGGATGCTGACTTTGATTTCATTGATGCAGAAAAATATATTGAGCTGGCTGATAAAACAGTCAGTGCACTAAATGCAGCTAACAAGCAAAAGCAGGTTAAGATACACAGAGAGTATTAAATGGACTTTATTCTAAATATTCTAATAGCATTAGGGTTATTGCCAGCAAAAGATTTAGCCGATTCAATGCAAAAATCAAAAACGTTAACAATCATGGTCGTAGTTGGGCTTATAGTTTTTGGTGGCTTTGTTCTATTTCTGTTTCAGATGGCAGGTAATCAATAATCAGATTATGGTGTAGCAACCAACCAACAAGGCAATAAAGCAGGACAAAAACAGTTGATTTTTGCTCCTTCGCCGCTTATTTTAACCAACTTTTTTGCCTCTTAATGAGGCGTTAGCCATCAATCGGGGTTATATGTCATTTCAAAACAAAGTAGAAATTTATCGTAGTTTGATGAGTGACAAAGGTTTTTCAAAAAATACCTATGCTCCACCGTTATACAGATGGTTATGGAAATGCGGTGTTAAAATAAAGCCACCTCATGCATCTGAATTCAAAGTTAATTTAATGGTGCAGGCAACTTTTTTCTTCAGTATTTTTGCTGTTGTTTTATTTTTTGTTTCACTTTTCGCCAATGATATTGGTTTAAACCTACCAACAGGGTCACAAGTAGCGACATTGTATTTAGAAAATGTTTTAGTATCTGTTCTATTTGGACTTGCAGTTTCATTTAATATTTTGCAGGTGAAGAAAAAGAATAAGATCCCCAACTGGGCAGAAATAAATGACTAGCAAGGCATTAAACAATGACTCAGAACTGTTTGACTTTGCTCCTGTTTATGCATTCGTTATAACTTAAATAGGAATTGAGTATCAATGAAACAGGGAAGGTCAAATCTAACCATTTTTTCATCCTAAATTCAATAATTTTCCCTGCTTTTGCTCATGGTCCAAACTGGGCTTATTACACAATCTATGCAGGCCTATTCTTAGGTGTTATTTGGATTGCATGGAAAATAATAATTTACGTTATATTCCCTTTTATTAGGAAACTTATTGGGTATAAATAAGGTTTAAGTATCAGCAACTGAGTTATTAAATGAACAGATGAACAGATGAACAGATGAACAGATGGACAGGACATCCTCATACACTGGACCTTAAGCATTTAAAATAGTTGGAACAGTCACAACTCTCTTGTGAACACACAGCCGAAAGAGTGCACCCAATTCCCCTTCGAAGTTGCCGCTGGGCGTTGAAGAAAATAGCGTGGGGCTGACAGGATGTCAGCTTAGCTTTCGCTGGGCATGGATGCCCCATCGGAAGCGTTAGTTATTTTCTAATAAGCACAAGGAGTACGATTCCATCGGGCAGCACTGGCCAGGTTTTCAAAAAAGTAAGAGGGGACTTGCTGCTGAGCCCCCTCTTGGCCGGGTGTGGATTAAAAACCCACGACTTTCTCCAAACGAAGTTCGGCAATAAAAGAAACACAAACCCAATATAAATAGTCTGATTTTGAGAGTAATCAATCAGACCATTTATCAACATGTTTTGGCTGTTATTTCTCTTTGCCAGGATCAGGAATGCTCGTTACTTTCCTTCCCATTTGCATCGTTCTTGGGGATCTCCTCGGGGTGTTTGGTGTAATACCAAGTACAAAGAGTATCAACAAACAAAAGATACAAAAGCATCCCAAAGAGAATTAACGCACCTAATCTAGGTTTTGTCATATCACTCACATCCTAACTCCCACTGAAAGTAATCAAAAACGATACTCAGCAAAGTATCCAAATGCCAAATAACTATGACCCCACCTCCGAAGGTGAAAATATTTTTGATGGTCCTCCACCCATAGGCACGCCATGTATATTTAATTTTACTCATTAGTCTCCTCCATGTTCCGGCTGAGTAGTGGATTCAGGTAAGGCTATAAACGCCGGGATATTTTGCATCAATGTCTCTATGCCAGAACTAAGCTGTTGCGACGATGGCAAGGTTACACCTATCGTTGCATTGGTCTGAAAATAAGGGATACTGAGTTGAGCCGGCAACGGCTGCTGAGTCACACGACTACTCATCCCCGATCCTAAGCCATAAAATAAACCACCAAATACAACACTTGTCCTCACAGATTTATTCTCGTCGTAAAAATAATTATTTGTCGCCGTATTGCTGCCCGCTCCCACTGCACCGAGCAGCGCATTAGCTTTCCATGAGTTGCTGGCCAGCGGCCCAAAGGTCAGGGCTGTCGCCATCGCATTCACCGTCTGGTCCGGGCGATAATCGCCGCCTTGGATGGTTTGGCCCGCGACATCAAAACCACCTGCTGTGGTCAACGAAATGAAAGTTCCTCTCCCCCCAAAGCATACAGGGAAGCGACACTGGTAATTGGCAATCCCACCGTCATTGCCATGCCGGTATTCAGCTTATTTCTCTATTTTTTGGCTGTTTTTTCTCTTTTTTCTCTTTTTTCTCTTTTTTCTCTTTTTCCGGAAGAGTAAAAAAAGAAATCAGCAAGGAAGAAACAGCACCAAGCAAAAAAAACTGGAAATAATGTGGGTCTAACAAGCTGGATGAGTTGGGGAAAAAAATAGAAGAACGTTTAGGGTACATCAGCATGACAAACATGCAGGTCCAAAAGTGCGCCACTCCCCCCCCTAATATAAAAACTAATATGTAATTTTTTATAGACGTATATAAGCGAAAATAAACATACAATACAGCAAGAATGGTTGAAGGTATACTATAAAAAATAAATCCAAAAATCCCAAATACTACATACCGCCACAAACCACCCTCCCACCCAGGTTTATGGAATACTGCAGGATCACCATATTTAAAAAACGCCCACAATTCAGCCACGGAAATAAAAATAATCCCAGCAAAAAATGGACACAGTGAAAACCATAAAAAAACTTTTAATTTAGGATAATTACTCTTCACGGCTTACAACCTTGCGCCTCAAAAACATACACAGGAATCCTCATACACTGGGCCTTAAGCATTCAAGTGCCGCCTAATTCCATCTAAACTATTGTCTTTCCTTGATTTTACCTGGGGACTTCGTTTACAGGTTTCAGCTATAAATTTCACCGCCCAAGCCACGTCAGCGACAAGCTGACCTCAGCATAGGCGCAGATGTCGATACAGAAAATGGCCGACAAGACCTTGATTTTATCGACAATCCAGCCGCGTCTGTGCTCATAGCTCTTACCGGTAAGTTGATCCTCGCCACACAAGAAAGCCCTGCGTACACAACGATTTATCACGTGATAAAACGGCGTCGCCTGTGGATCGATCTGTAGTGGTCAACCTTTTTTGGCCACGGTTTTATACGCAAGCCAGAACCTTCTCTCTGACTCACTTGGTGTCAGACCGCCATTATATTGATGCGGCCTGACCTGGCTGTAATATCCAACGATATAT
>NZ_JAAXYH010000039.1 GCF_012911865.1 Shewanella salipaludis | reverse complement strand
CTCAAATGCTTGTTACTAGCTCGCCAACGCTTTTCGCAAGTTACTACGTCCTTCATCGCCTCTGACTGCCAAGGCATCCACCGTATACGCTTAGTCGCTTAACCATACAACCCAAATGAGTTTCACTCACCCGAGTTGCATTGCAACCAGCTTGGTTTTACTTGTCTCATCTCCGGGTAGGAGATGGACCGCCTTAGATTTTGAATATTCAAGACACTCAATAAAGTGTTTTGAGAACTCATGTTTAATGCTTTCGCATTAAACGTTTGTAATTAACATGACGAACTCTTGTATAAAGAGATGCATCACATTAAATACTATCAGCTTTCCAAATTGTTAAAGAACTATGCTAACCGGCTGGCGGCGCATGTCGCTCTACCCATCCGAAGACAGGCTAAACAAGCAATCTGTGTGAACACTCAAAAGCATCGAGTTAGTCGTATAGGTAAGGAGGTGATCCAGCCCCAGGTTCCCCTAGGGCTACCTTGTTACGACTTCACCCCAGTCATGAACCACAAAGTGGTGAGCGCT
>NZ_JAAXYH010000038.1 GCF_012911865.1 Shewanella salipaludis | reverse complement strand
CGGACACATTACAATGAAGTGCGCCCGCACAGTTCACTGAATTATCTGCCACCAAGTGAATTTGCAAAACGAGTGGCATAATGAAGGAATTCTCACAGGATGTGGTACTAATCCAGGGGAAAGATCAATTGTGCTGAATCTGGGAGAAGGTCAGTGTTAAGTCTGGGGGAAAGGTCAAGAAGGTTAACTGGAATGGGCCTGGGAATCGCAAATGCAAAAAAGCCACCTTGTTAGGTGGCTTTATCACTCTCTTACGAGAAATTAGGTGTTTGGAAATGACCTACTCTCACATGGGGAGACCCCACACTACCATCGGCGCGATTGCGTTTCACTTCTGAGTTCGGGATGGGGTCAGGTGGGGCCACAATGCTATGGTTTCCAAACAAATTTTTTCTAGGACATGACACTAGATTGTAATGGTGCTGATACCCAGAATCGAACTGGGGACCTCATCCTTACCAAGGATGCGCTCTACCGACTGAGCCATATCAGCATGTTCTTTCTCAAATTGCTTTGGCAATTTGCTTCTCTTACGAGAAAATTAGGCGCCTGGAAATGACCTACTCTCACATGGGGAGACCCCACACTACCATCGGCGCGATTGCGTTTCACTTCTGAGTTCGGGATGGGATCAGGTGGGGCCACAATGCTATGGTTTCC
>NZ_JAAXYH010000037.1 GCF_012911865.1 Shewanella salipaludis | reverse complement strand
GCGGTAACTAAGTTAGAAATGTTAAGTCCAGGGTCCCCTTCGTCTAGAGGCCTAGGACACCGCCCTTTCACGGCGGTAACAGGGGTTCGAATCCCCTAGGGGATACCACATTTTGGTTCCTGGCAAACGGCTAACGAGTCGTTTGGCTAGAACAAAGCTAAATTTATGCCGATGCTCGAGTATCGACACGAATTTGGGGCTATAGCTCAGCTGGGAGAGCGCTTGCATGGCATGCAAGAGGTCGACGGTTCGATCCCGTCTAGCTCCACCATTTACTTCAAGCAAGTAATGTAAGTAAAGCAAGTTCAGGGTTCACTTCTTATTTAGGAGAGAATGTCTGGGACACCGCCTTAACCTGCGGTAATGCAAGTTAGAAATGTTGAGTCCAGGGTCCCCTTCGTCTAGAGGCCTAGGACACCGCCCTTTCACGGCGGTAACAGGGGTTCGAATCCCCTAGGGGATACCACATTTTGGTTCCTGACAAATGGCTAACGAGTCGTTTGGCAAGAACAAAACATCGGTTTCATAGCCTACTGAAATGGATGTGTTGTAAGACTCGGTTACGAGGATAAACATGAGTCCAGAGTTTCCTTCGGTTTTAGAAGAGAGCGCCTGGGACACCGCCTTAACATGCGGTAACTAAGTTAGAAATGTTAAGTCCAGGGTCCCCTTCGTCTAGAGGCCTAGGACACCGCCCTTTCACGGC
>NZ_JAAXYH010000036.1 GCF_012911865.1 Shewanella salipaludis | reverse complement strand
AGAACTATGACCATCGCCGGGGCTGGGTAGAGTCACTGCTCTTTGAACTTGAAGCTGTTTTTGCCATTGATGTGGCTGCTTTTGCGGTGATGTCAAACCATCTGCATGTTGTGTTGCGTATTGATATTGATACTGCCAACCGTTGGAGTGACATAGAAGTGCTGGAGCAATGGCACAAACTGTTTAAAGGCGATGAGTTAACCCGGAAATTTGCCCGTGGCGGGTTGGTTGAAGCATACGAGGTGACCAGGTTAAAGCACGCCATCGCGACCTATCGCAGCCGGCTATGTGATATATCGTGGTTCATGCGTTGTCTCAATGAACCGATAGCTAGGCAAGCAAATCAAGAAGATAACTGCTCAGGCCGTTTCTGGGAGGGGCGCTTTAAGTCGCAGGCGTTATTGGATGAGGCCGCAGTATTAGCCTGTATGGCCTATGTCGATCTGAATCCCATCAGAGCGAAGATGGCGACTACCCCAGAGCAGTCCAATCACACCAGCATTCAACTGCGTGTTCAGGCAGCCTTGAAAGGCGAACAACCCTCGAACCTACTGCCTTTTATTGGCAACGAGCGCGATAACCAGCCTAAAGGTATTGCGTTTGCGCTCCGGGATTATCTTGGATTGGTTGATGATACCGGACGCATTATCCGAGATGACAAGCGTGGCGCTATCGGTGAAAACAGCGCTAAGTTGCTAACAAGATTGAATATCCCGCAAGAAAACTGGCTAAGGCTCACCACTGAATTTGGCAAGCTGTTCCATGGTCCCGT
>NZ_JAAXYH010000035.1 GCF_012911865.1 Shewanella salipaludis | reverse complement strand
TGCTCCTTGAGGGCACCGATGATTTGCTCTTCCGTAAAACGTTTCTTCTTCATTGTCAGATCTCCTGGTTACTAGCGTAATCGGAAATCTCACATTCGTCATGGTGTTAAATCTGGGGGAAAGGTCACAATGACGAACGCGAGCTTCACCGTAATGGTGTTAAATCTGGGGGAAAGATCACGGCCATGATCCAGTGCATGCGGAGCAATCTATCTATCGCACTAAATACCGAACGCACAGTAAAGCAGAGCTAGCGTCAGTCGACTGCAAAACGCTATGGTGGCATAGCTCTTGTGAATACAGCACGCCAGCTTGGAAGTGACGAGTTCAGCCTTGCACCATGTTTCCCTGGATGAATGGCTTCCATGAGCAGGGTCCAGTCCGCGCTGACATTAAGCTCAGACACTCTAGCATTGGATTATGCACGTCATCAGGTATGCTCAAGCGCAAGCTACAAGAATGCATGTCGGGTAAATCAATCCGTTTGTAAAGCTGAATCGGATGGACGGCTGCTTAATACGGGGATGGCGCGGCCACCTCTATGATGTGGCTGTCTTTGCGGTGCTGGTTTCTGCCATGCAAGCTTGGATCTATGGCAGCGATGACGACAAATGAGGTTTCCATCTGTTCGGGTGTTGAGTTTCAATCACTGTTTTCCTGTGGCATTTCTTTAATGCCATGCCTCGGGTTAGCGATATTATGCCGTAATTGTCTTGGCAGTCGGCTCTGTCTAGGCATCCAGCCAGCTTCATGACTGGGAGCATAGCCGTCCTTTCTGTACCCCATAGGGCATGTAAGATCCCTGGGTTGTGGATAACTCTGGGGGTAATTGGTGGGCAGTATGTGCTTAATTCAGGTATAAAAATAAAGAGGCATTTTCTTCAAAAAAGCCCTTGCGCCCCCGCTGAAACGCCCTATAATGCGCATCCACTGACACGGCAGACAGCGAAAGCTAACCACCGAGTCGGGTTGATTTGAAACTGTTACTCTCTGTTGAGAATGGCACTTAAATCGACAGCGAAAAGAAGTTTTAAAAACTCCTTGACGCCAAACGGGAAATGCGTAAAATGCACGACCCTGAGCTGATGAAGCATCAGCCCCGACCC
>NZ_JAAXYH010000033.1 GCF_012911865.1 Shewanella salipaludis | reverse complement strand
CAGGGCAAGATCATGAACGTTTTTTTGCCTACCCTCTAAACAGTATTGACCCACGGAGTCCTCTGTGATCTTATGTCTCCTTTTTTTTGGGGCATGAGCATGAATATCGACATTATTAAGCAGCATTTCAACATCATCCAGGATGAGCGACAGAGCGCAAAAGTTGACTATCCTCTGTTCGATATTCTATTTGGTGCCATCTGTGCTGTCATTGCGGGAGGTCGCGGCTGGACTGACATCCGTGAGTATGTCCTCGGCCATCATCATTGGTTTCTCAAGCAAAAATTGTTTGAGAATGGCGTGCCTGTTGATGACACCTTTGCCCGCCTGCTTGCCGCTATCGATCCAAAAGCCTTTCGCGAGTGTTTTCTCACTTGGATGAAAGCAGTACATCGTCTGACCGAGGGGGAAGTTGTGGCCATTGACGGCAAAACGCTACGGGGTTCCTATAACCGTGACGACCGATATAGCACCATTCATATGATCAGTGCCTATGCTTCGGCCAACCAGCTGGTGTTGGGACAATTGAAAACCGACTGCAAGAGCAATGAAATCACCGCTATCCCGGCACTTATTCAGATGCTCGATCTCCGTGGCGCCTTGGTCACCATTGATGCCATGGCCTGTCAGACCAAAATTGCGAAAGCCATCATCAGCCAAGGCGGTGATTACTTGCTGGCCGTCAAGGGCAATCAAGGCAAACTGGCGAAAGCCGTCAGGACGGCGTTCGAGTCGTATCGCCAGGCGCCAATAGACCACACGAAATGGCAGGCCGAGCAGCACCACGGACGAGTCGAATCACGCACCTGTCATGTCCTTAGCGCCAAGCAACTGGAGGGGAATTTCTCTGCCTGGAAAGGGCTCAACACTTTGATCATGGTGGAAAACTTCCGCGCCGAAAAGGGCAAGGTCGCGAACATTGAATACCGCTACTACATCAGTTCCAAAGATCTGAGTGCCGAACAAGCCGGTCAGGCCATCAGAGCCCATTGGGGTATCGAGTCCATGCACTGGATCCTGGATGTAAGTTTGCAGGAGGACGCCTGTCAAATCTATCGGGAAAATGCAGCAGAAAATTTGGCTGGTCTTCGTCACATGGCACTTAACATGTTGCGCGCCGAAACAACCAAGATCAGCGTGCCGATGAAGCAGAAACGCTGCATGATGAAAACCGACTTTCTGGAACGCGTGTTATTAGCCGGTTTTGCCTCTATGGCCAATTAATGCACACTCATGCGGATGCCCTG
>NZ_JAAXYH010000032.1 GCF_012911865.1 Shewanella salipaludis | reverse complement strand
TGTAGTGGCATACTAAATTTGGCCACCTGATTAGAGGTGATATCATCACTTCTGTATTTAAACAGGTGACACAATGACAAAGCAAACCAGACCAACATACAGCCCGGAGTTTCGACTCGAGGCAGCACAACTGGTCGTTGACCAAAACTACTCAGTAATGGACGCTGCTAAAGCCATGGGCGTGAGTAAATCAGGCATGGAAAAGTGGGTTAGACAGCTCAAGCAAGAACGTATGGGGAGCTCACCCAAAGCCACGCCAATGACGCCAGAACAAATTGAAATTCGTGAGTTGAAGAAGAAAATTGATCGCCTCGAGGAGCATAATGCCATCCTAAAAAAGGCTACCGCTCTCTTGATGTCAGACTCCCTGAACAGTTCTCGTTAGTCGAGAAGCTCAAGCAGAGCCATACGGTAAAACGCATCTGTGAAGTGTTCGGGCTTCACCGAAGTAGCTATAAGTATTGGCGCAGTCGTCCAAAAGCCATTTCACCAGAGAAGGTAAAATTACAAAGTCTGATACGGGAAGCCCATGCAGCGAGCAATGGCTCTGCGGGGGCGAGAAGCGTTGCAGAGATAGTGACGGCTAAAGGGATAAACTTGAGTCGTTATCGCGCGAGTAAGCTGATGAAACAGCTAGGGCTAGTCAGTTGCCAGCAGCCAAAGCATGCTTATAAGAAAGCTGACCGAGAACATGTTGAAATACCCAACCACTTGGCTCGCCAGTTCCAAGCCACTGAGCCTAATCAAGTGTGGTGTGGGGATGTTACCTACATTTGGACTGGTGCCCGGTGGGCCTATTTGGCCGTTGTTATCGACCTGTTTGCTCGCAAGGCGATAGGTTGGGCGATGTCGTTTTCGCCTGACACAAGCTTAACTGGAAAGGCATTATCAATGGCATTTGAGTCACGAGGAAAACCCAAAGGACTCATGTTTCATAGCGATCAAGGCTGTCACTATACGAGTCGTCAATATCGTCAACTACTCTGGCGCTACCAAATAAAACAGAGTTTAAGTCGACGAGGTAATTGTTGGGACAACGCGCCGATGGAGCGCTTCTTCAGAAGTTTAAAAACAGAATGGGTACCATCATCAGGCTACACATGCTTTGGTGAAGCTAAAGCATCAATCACGCAATATATCGTTGGATATTACAGCCAGGTCAGGCCGCATCAATATAATGGCGGTCTGACACCAAGTGAGTCAGAGAGAAGGTTCTGGCTTGCGTATAAAACCGTGGCCAAAAAAGGTTGACCACTACA
>NZ_JAAXYH010000031.1 GCF_012911865.1 Shewanella salipaludis | reverse complement strand
GAGGGTGTTCAATATTCTGTGTCAGCCTGTCATAACTCTATGTGGGCATCCAGTCGTCCCTCGAAGTGGATCGACAGTTGTGACAGGGTCAGGTTCCAGTTCTGTACAGGATGTGTCCAGCGCTCGGATGCCTGCAACATACCGGCATAGAGCAGCTTAAGTAAACTGTTTTCATTGGCAAATCCCCCCTTGGTCTTGGTCAGTTTACGGAACTGGCGGTGGACGGCCTCGACGGCATTGGTGGTGTATATCGCCGTGCGCACGTAATCCGGATACTTGAAGTAGGCTGACAGCGTATGCCATTTGTTGCGCCAGGATTTGATGACCAGCGGGTATTTCTCGCCCCATTTCGCTTCCAGCTCATCCAGCGCCATCTCTGCAGCTGCGAGGGTGGTGGCTTTATAGACGCACTTCAAATCGGCGATAAAAGCTTTTTGGTTCTTGCTGGCGACGTATTTCAGCGAGTTGCGAATTTGATGGATGATGCAGTGCTGAATTTCGGTTTTCGGGTAAATGCTGGCGATGGCTTCCGGGAACCCCAGCAGGCCATCAACACAGGCGATGAGAATATCTTTGACGCCACGATTGTACAGGTCGGTCAGTACCGCCAGCCAGTGATGTGCGCCTTCATGTTCGGATAAATACAGGCCCAGCAGTTCTTTCTTGCCTTCCACATTCAAGCCCAGAATGGTGTAGACCGCCTTGGTGATAAAGCGGCCATGTTCCTTGATTTTGTAGTGAATGGCATCGAGCCAGACAATAGGATAAATTGCATCCAACTCGCGTTCACGCCATGCCTGTAATTCGGGCAACAGCTTGTCGGTGACGCTGTTGATAGTGCCGTTTGATACATGAATACCGTAAATATCCTCGATATGGCAGCGGATATCCTGGTAACTGGTGCCCAGGGAGAACAAGGCAATGATTTTGCGCTCAAGTTCGTCGGTCAGTTGAGTTTGATGTTTCTTGACGATTTGCGGTTCAAAGGTACCTGCCCGGTCACGTGGTGTGTGCAATTCAAAGCTGCCGCTTGGGCTTTTAACCGTTTTCGGCGTCGAGCCATTCTTGCGATTGGGGCTGTCATCTTGCTGCAGATGTTGCTCAAGCTCGGCCTGCATGGCGGCTTCGGTGAGCTGCTTAATCAGCGGAGTCAGGATGCCGTCTTTACCGGTCAGGTCTTTACCATCACGCAAAGCCTGAATAGCGGCTTCCATATCGAAAGTTGGTTTGGTCATGTGTCATCTCTTTTTGTCGTAGTTTAATGAAATGACACAGAATTATGAACACTACC
>NZ_JAAXYH010000030.1 GCF_012911865.1 Shewanella salipaludis | reverse complement strand
CTCAAATGCTTGTTACTAGCTCGCCAACGCTTTTCGCAAGTTACTACGTCCTTCATCGCCTCTGACTGCCAAGGCATCCACCGTATACGCTTAGTCGCTTAACCATACAACCCAAATGAGTTTCACTTGCGTGAGTCATCTGAGTTGCATTGCAACCAGCTTGGTTTTACTTGTCTCATCTCCGGGTAGGAGATGGACCGCCTTAGATTTTGAATATTCAAGACACTCAATAAAGTGTTTTGAGAACTCATGATGCAAGTGTTTCCACACTTACATCGGTTTGTATCAATTACACGACAGACATCATGTAATTAAATACTATCAGCTTTCCAAATTGTTAAAGAGCGGGCTTAAAAAAGCCAAAGATAAAATTTCGTTTATCTTTGGCATCTCTGTCCATATGCATAGCGACATAATCATTATGTCGTGTAAATGGTGGAGCTATGCGGGATCGAACCGCAGACCTCCTGCGTGCAAGGCAGGCGCTCTCCCAGCTGAGCTATAGCCCCATTTACATGCAGTGCGAGTAACTAAGATGTTCCAAACCTCTTAAAGGATTGGTTTGCCAATCATTTCTTACCAAGGCGGACAGTGGCGACGTTTAGTCTACTAAACGAGTCACTTTCCAACGCCGAGAAGGAAGGATTGGTGGGTCAGAGTGGACTCGAACCACCGACCTCACCCTTATCAGGGGTGCGCTCTAACCAGCTGAGCTACAGACCCATCTTAGTGATGTATCTATATTCCAAAGGAAACTACAGACCCATCGTTACTCTTTCTTCTATCAAGCAAATCTGTGTGAACACTCAAAAGCATCGAGTTAGTCGTATAGGTAAGGAGGTGATCCAGCCCCAGGTTCCCCTAGGGCTACCTTGTTACGACTTCACCCCAGTCATGAACCACAAAGTGGTGAGCGCTCTCCCGAAGGTTAAGCTACCCACTTCTTTTGCAGCCCACTCCCATGGTGTGACGGGCGGTGTGTACAAGGCCCGGGAACGTATTCACCGTAGCATTCTGATCTACGATTACTAGCGATTCCGACTTCATGGAGTCGAGTTGCAGACTCCAATCCGGACTACGACGAGCTTTGTGAGATTAGCTCCACCTCGCGGCTTTGCAACCCTCTGTACTCGCCATTGTAGCACGTGTGTAGCCCTACTCGTAAGGGCCATGATGACTTGACGTCGTCCCCACCTTCCTCCGGTTTATCACCGGCAGTCTCCCTAGAGTTCCCGCCATTACGCGCTGGCAAATAAGGATAGGGGTTGCGCTCGTTGCGGGACTTAACCCAACATTTCACAACACGAGCTGACGACAGCCATGCAGCACCTGTCTCACAGTTCCCGAAGGCACCAAACCATCTCTGGTAAG
>NZ_JAAXYH010000003.1 GCF_012911865.1 Shewanella salipaludis | reverse complement strand
TTACCGGTCAGGTCTTTACCATCACGCAAAGCCTGAATAGCGGCTTCCATATCGAAAGTTGGTTTGGTCATGTGTCATCTCTTTTTGTCGTAGTTTAATGAAATGACACAGAATTATGAACACTACCGGGTTTGGTTGATTTGGCTCTTGGAAATGTTTTGCCTGTCCTGTCTTTTGCTTTGATCACACTTATTCCAGTTTATTAAAATATTTGCTAGCCTTTTTTCAATCCTTCATTTATCTCAGATTTCGTATACTTATCTAAAGCAGATTTTTGCATGTCAACCCATGAGTCAAAAGTGGTGTTGTTGATAATAAAATATTCCCATTCATCATCTGGTATTGCTTTAAAGTCTTTCGCACTTTCAACTTTGAAACCACTTGCACTAAATAATTCGTTTAGTCCTGAGAAAGCAGAACATCCTGATATAAATTCTGGTGTCATGATTTCACTTAATCCAACCTCATGTGTGTTACCTAAACTCTCTAAATTTTTTTTAAGCTTGGCTAGTTCTTTCATGTTCGACTTGAATGGCATACGTTTCACTCCTTTTCATCTATTTAATATTAATCTTTATAACAAGTAAGGAAAGTAAATAATGATGTTTAGCTAATGCTTAGTTGATCATTTTTACACCTTCAGAAAACAGAACTTTAACAGCGGCTAACGCACCTGTTTTCGCTGTTGTCTTTGCACCTTTCATTAGAACGCTTCCTAATGATTCTTGAATTTTTAGAGATTCAGGCATTAAATTAAGCAATTCAAATGCTTTAGGGGTCAATGTGACAGAGTGAAACTCATTACCAGCTTTCATACGAACCCAAATATAATTTGCTTGTTCTAACCATTCTGCAGTTGAATGACAGACTTTTGATATTTCTTCTGCCTTTCCTGCATTTAACTCCGAATGATCATAGTAGTTTACAACCTTGTTTGTTATTTTATAGCTATCGAATTGTACTCGGTTAGGGAAAGACTCGTAGCACATACCAAGTATTTCTTTAGCTGCCAAGTTAAATAGCTCTATGTTTTGCATTATTTTTTATCCTTGAACTGCCAATAAATAAACCAGGTCATAAGTCGAATCAACAAATGGGGTCAGAGTTCACTTTTAGGGCTTTGGATGCACATCTTGATTGGCTTCTTCTTCCCTAAATGGCGTGCTCGCTGATTGAGTATGAGCCTACCCCGTTTTCCCTCATTGGTTACACCTTAACCTATTTTGTATGGCGTACTCAATATGAAATATCACATTTTTCTTCAAAAATAATGACTTGTATCAAGCTGTCCTTGGGTTGCTCAGGTTTTGTCGACTGTCAGTGTCTGCGGGCTGGTTTCTTGGGCGATTGGTGCCGCTTGGGCTGCTTGTGTCTCGTTGGCGAAAGCTGGCTGTAGGCCGGAGGGGAGGGCGGCGTGGATAGTGCTGCGTACCGTGTCCAGTTGATAGCTGCGTTTGGCGTCGAAGCGGATCAAGGGCAGGCCGGCGCTTTGGCAGGCTTGGGCTATGAGTTGGTCGCGGGACTGGGTCTTGGTGTGTTTATGGCTGTTGTCGTCCAGTTCGATGGCGGCGATAGCCTCCAATGTGTGTTTGTCGCACAGCAGATAGTCGAAGTGTTTGGCGCTGATCTTGTTGAAGGCGATCTGCCAGTGCTTGCGGCTCATGCCTTTTTCCGGGGTGATGACATCTGCGATGCGCACTTTGCCCAGCACACGATAGTGTTCGCCTATTGCCCGGTCCAGTACCCCGAGAAACGAGCGTTCGGCGGCAGAAAACAGCGTTTTATGTTTGCGGTATCGATAACCGCTCTCAGTGCTTGAGCCGAGCAATCGCAGCAGCAATCGCATCAACAAGGGCGCGAGAATGATGAAGAGAAAGGCGGCGGCGATCATGACTAACTGGTTGGTGTTCATAGTACTTCCATGTGTGTAGCCATAGCGGCCGGTATGCAACTGTCCGTTAGTCGCCATAAAAAATCAAGGGGTCAGGGTCATTGAAGTATAGGAATAAAAACCAACAAATGACCAAGTTGTTGGTTAACCCCTATGCCGCCGCAGACTGCAAGAACCCGCCCTTATAAGTTGCCTCGGTACGTTGAATATTCTTTATTAAATCAAAATATTAAACCCAAGGCGACCCTATATGTCCTGTCTTTCTCATGCTTAATAAAAGTCGTGTCTATTTTATTGATACACTTTTCTCAGTCCACTGGTTCTCGGCGCGCTTATCCAGGTGACCACTAAAGCGAGTCAGTGCCAGTGCGACAAGCACAATCACCGCACCGGTCCAAGGGGTATGCATCAAACCCACTTCTGACACAATCAAACCGCCGCCCCACGAACCGAGTGCAATGCCGACATTAAACGCGGCAATGTTCAAACCTGAAGCAACATCCACCGCATCAGGGGAAAATTTTTCAGCCAGTTTTACAACGTACACTTGTAGGCCCGGAACATTACCGAACGCGAATGCCCCCCAAACTAAGATAGTGGCTACCGCAGCGATAGGGTTAACAGCGGTGAAATTGAACACCACCAAGATAGCCGCGAGTCCTGAGAAAATAATCGTTAGCGCTTTGATGGGGCCCATTTTATCGGCCATTTTGCCGCCCCAAATATTACCAACTGCAACGGACACACCGTAAACCAACATGATTAAGCTGATCACATTGGCACTAAATCCAGACTCTTGCTGCAAAATTGGTGCAAGGAAAGTGAAGGCAGTAAAAGTGCCACCGTAACCGAGTGCAGTGATCGCATAAACCAGTAACAACCTGGGCTGAGCCAACACGTTAAGTTGTGATGATAGCTTGGCCGCTGGTGCTTGTTTCAGATTGCTTGGCACTAAAAAAGCACTGCCAATTAAGGCGATTAAACCTAATAGAGCCACAATCAAAAAGGTTGCTTGCCAGCCAAAGGTTTGACCAATGTAAGTACCCAGAGGAACCCCAGTAACAAGGGCGACGGTCAGGCCGGTAAACATAATCGCAATGGCGCTCGCTGCTTTCTCTTTTGGCACCAAGCCAGTGGCAATGGTTGAACCAATCGAGAAAAACACACCATGTGCCAAACCGGTCAAAATTCGAGCCACAATCAGGGTGTTGTAGCCGGGTGCTTGCCATGCAAGTAAATTACCGACGACAAACAGTGACATGACGGTTAGCAACACATGTTTGCGGTTCCATTTTGCTGTCAGCGCGGTCAAAACCGGCGCGCCAACGGCAACGCCAAGCGCGTAAAGGCTAACAAGCAGTCCTGCTGATGGAAGTGATACATTTAAGTCGGAAGCCATAGTTGGGATAAGTCCTACAATCACAAACTCTGTCGTTCCGATAGCAAATGCGCTGAGCGTCAACGCGATAAGTGCTAAAGGCATATAAATTACTCTCTCTTGTCTGATTCTGAAGAACAACATTTAGTGAGCATTTCACTAGGTTGTCGTGCCGTGCTTTGATGGGGCATTCTGCGTGGAAATGTCATTGCTAAAAACAGAGGTTTTTACAAATGATATTTGTTATAAATGCAACAATAGTGGAATGTGGTTTGATGCAAATTGAGGGGGTGGCATGCGAACAAAATCTGGCGATTTAGCAATTTTGCTCGCCGTAGTAGATACCGGCGGATTTTCAGCGGCTGCGGAGAGCCTGGATATACAGGTAGCGCGAGTATCAAGAGCCGTGAGCAAGGTGGAGAGCCAACTTGGGGTCACCATCTTGAATCGAACCACAAGACGTATTGAATTGACCGATGAAGGGCGTCAGTTTGTGGAATCCGTACGTGTTAGTTTGATGCAATTACAGCAGGCAGAAGAAGACATTATCTCGCGTGGTGAACTGCCTAAAGGCCGTCTACGTGTCGATGCTGCCAGCCCCTTTGTTTTTCACCAACTGGTGCCACTGGTTCAGCCATTTCATCAAGCCTATCCTGATATTGAGTTGGAGTTGACTTCCAATGAAGGTTTTGTTGATTTACTGGAAAAGAAAGCCGATTTAGCTATTCGCATTGGCGCTCTAAGTGATTCGACCCTACATGCCAGGCCGCTTGGTAGAAGTCCCTTGTATATTGTGGCCGCTCCTGAATATTTATCGAAACGAGGCATTCCCGATAAAAGCAGCGATCTGGCCCTGCATGACACTATTGGGTTTGTTGGCCCTAAGACACTAAATGACTGGCCTTTAAAAGGTTTTTCTCATTTAGGACCGATGATGTCATCGAGTAATGGGGAAACGGTTCGGCAACTCGCTTTGGCAGGAAATGGCATTGCTTGCCTATCGGGATTTATGGTGAAGAAAGATATTGCCGAAGGACGTTTAATTCCTCTGTTGGAAAGCGAAAAATTCAGCAAGCCAGGAAGAGAGCAGGTTAACGCGGTTTATTATAAGTCTTCTTCCGTCGCTAAGCGTATCTCGGCTTTTATTGATTTTATTCAGCCAAAGCTAACGTTGTAAGAAACGGTAAGGACATATATGGCCACCTTGGGTTGATAAAAACAGTGAGGCCACAGACGACAAGCATCCCCTTCGAATTAGCCCAAGGACAATTCGTGCAAAAGGATCAGCTCCGCTGGGGTGAGTGCTGCGAAGCAGCGTGACGAACGAGAGGTAGGATACCGAACTGGCCCTTATGCAGGGATGCATTTGGCCCATCACTGCATAGGTCGCCAGATCTCATATTCGAGGGCGCCAGCCCTTACCGATACAGCTTAACGGTAGAAGGCTTCAACCGTGCCTTTGATGGTTAGCAGCAGGGGTTGGCCGCGACGGTCCAGGGATTTTGTCGGGACCTTGACCCAACCTTCGCTGATGCAATATTCCTCGACGTCGAATCTTTCTTTGCCGTTGAGCAGTATGCCTATGTCGTGCTCGAAGATGGCGGCCACATGGTGTGGGCTGCGGGGATTGACGGAAAGGCGATCCGGTAAGGCGGGTTGTGCTTGAGTGTCTGTCATTGTCTTAATCTTTTGTTGAGTCAAGGGTAAAAAATCGTGCGCCATTGTAGGCAATAGCGCACTTTTGCTCAAGGGCGAAAATGCGCCGCGTCCGGGGGCAGTGGCACAGCGCTGGTTTTCTTGGCTTCTTGTTTCTGGGCTTTTTTTGCTGGGCTTAGTGGCTGAGTGGCTTCTGGCTTGGTGGCTTTCTGTTTTAGTGGCTAGCTCAGGGCGCGATAGCGGGCGGGGGTGAGGCCGTAGGCTTGTTTGAATTGGCTGGTCATATGGCTCTGATGGCTGAAACCCGTCTGCAGACTGATTTCGGCCAGGCTGGCTTTGCCTTTGAGCAGTTGCCTGGCCTGTTTCAGGCGCGTCAGGGTGATGTACTGCGCCGGGGTGCTGCCGAAGCTGATCTTAAACATGCGCGCAAAATGAAAGGGGCTGAGATGTATGCGCCCGGCCAGTTCGTCCAGGGTGAGCTTAGTGCCGAGGCGGCTGTGGATCATCTCGTTGACTTGCTTCATGTGGGTCACGGACAGGCCGCCGCTGAGTTGCTGTTTCTTTAGATGAAACACATTGTGTTGCGTCAGGAGGCGATTAAAAATCTCGTTGGCGCATTGCTCCCGTGCCAGCAGCGAACAGGCACTGCTCTCTTGGCTCAGCCGCACAAACAGCGTCATCAACTGCTGCAGCTGCGGCTCGTCGGCGTAGAGCAAGTCCCGCAGTTCGACACATCTGACATCCTGATTGAGGGTGCCGGCGGCAAACTGTTTCAGTCCTGTGTCGCTGATATAGCAGTGGATGAACTCGGTCGGCTGTTCAATATGCCATTGGCTGCTGTGGGCCTGGGGCATGATGGACACACAGCCTGGCCCGCCTTTATGCAGACGCTTGTCCAGCCGATAACTGCCTTCGCCCCCCGCCAGATAGAGACTCAGGGTATGGTCGCTGGCCCTCTCATAGTCGACAGCTTGCCTGTCGACCCGCCAGTGACCCGCGGTGATCCCGGCATGGGCGATATCGTCAACTTGCAGCACAGGCGTGACCGCGTGGTGAAAGGCGTTGCTATGGCAATGGTCTGGCATTTGGCACTCCTTCTCCTTATCGCTTATCGCATTTCTCTTATTAGCTATGACTTTTCTCTTGCCACCTATGGCTTTTCTGTTTCCTGGGCCTGACTTTCTCATTGGCACGGTACTTTGCCAGCTGCTGTCAACCAGGACGTGGGCGCGAATATAGCATGATAACCGCAAGATCCTGATAGCGACTTTGTAACTGCCGATGAACAATGTTGCCAACGCAAATGCGCTGACACATAAGCGCTAATACAAACGCGAAAGTGCCCTCCGGGGTCTTTGGACATTTAGAGTAAGGAAGTCACATCATGCAGCCAGTTACAAGCACAGGCGGTTTATCTGCCCCCCTGTTCGAACCCCATGGTCAACAACACAGAATCACCTGGCCCCTGGCCATGCCTTTGGTGGTGTTCGCCTGTTTCCTCATTGGGCAAATGCTCGCCGTGGTGCCCATGGTGGAGCTTGGGTTGATCGATCGCGACAGTTTCGAAACCTACCCGAATATTCTCTACACCCTGGGGGCGACATTCAGCGCCTCCCTCTGCCTGGTCTTGCTGTGGGTTAAGTTTTTCGAGCGACGTTCATTGGCGAGCATCGGCTTGAGCTGTGTCCCCGGCACTCCCAAGAAACTCTTGCACGGCTACCTGACGGGGATAGGCATGGCGACGTTCATCGTCGGCGCTATTTATCTTGCCGGCGGTTATCGGCTGGAACAGCCAACGCTCACCCAGGCCATGAGTCTGCTGCCCGTGTTGCTGCTGTTGCTGACCTTCAGCGTGCAATCTTTCACCGAGGAAATTATCTTCAGAGGTTATCTGTTCAGCCGTTTCACCGAGCGCTATGGCCTGTGGACAGGCATTGCCGTCAACGCCATCCTCTTTACCCTGATCCACCTACCCGGGTTTGATTTCGACAGCCGCAGCCTGCTCACCCTGGTGCTGTTTGCCTTCATGACCTTGGTGTTTTCCGTGTATTTGAGCCTGAAAGTGATAGAGACAGGCAGCATCTGGTTCTCCTGCGCCTGGCATGCGGGCTGGAACTGGCTGTTCATCTGTGGTTTTGGTTTGCCCACCACAGGCATAGCCCTGGATATCCGCCCGCTGGTGCTGGACCTGGGGCTCGACAGTCAGGCGAGCACTTGGCTGACCGGCGGCATAGGGGGCCCCGAAGACAGCGTTATCACCTCGATACTCCTGACCCTGATGTGCCTGCTGGGGATCTACCGCTGCCTTAACAAGACTCGCCGCGCGGCCGTGGCCGGGCATTAACCTCATGGCCTTATGCATGGGCAAATTTGCCTGTGCCGGCGTCATGTCAGTGTCAGTGCGGCTTGAGATGTAGCATGGGTGAGGCCTGGTTTTGTGGAGCTTGAGTTTGGAGCTTGAGTTTTGGGGGAGCGGCTGAAACAATGCCTGCACCAATCCAACTAAGCCCTGCGCTCAACTGACAGAGCATAAACCCAGCATGAACAAGCATGAAGCCAGCCCAGCATGAACCCAGACCAGACTGATGCCATCAGCATTGCGCTGCCCTCCCTCATCCACAGGATAGGCCGGGAGGGGGTAAAGGCTGCCCAGACGCTGGCGCTGCAACATAATTGTGAGCTTAAAAGGGTGCGCCGCTCCAGAAACTGGGCGCTCTGTGGCAAGGCGAGGGCGGTGCAGGCGCTCATTGCCGCCCTGAGGGGAGCCGACTCGGGGGCGGACTCTCTTGAACAAAAGCAGCTCGAACAAAAGCAGCTGGTCCAAAAGCATCTCATTCACAAGCTGGAGCAGGGGCTGTTGCCCCATGCCGACAAGCTCGAATCCCTGGACGCCAAGCTCGCCCGCCTCATCCAAGGCAATCCCGGCGTCACCCTCGGCGAGTTGATGCAACTCACCCAATGCTCGATCGCCCAGGCCAGACTGGCTAGGTTCCAAACCGACCTGGGCTAGCCCGGCCCGGCTGCCGCTAAACCCATTATCAATTTACAGGCTCAGCAAGCGCCGCAAGCCCTTCTGGGCGCAAGGCGTGGGGATGTCACCAGCGCAAGGCGGCTGTTTTCTTGCCAAGCACAGTGCCGTCGAAGATGAGGCTGGCGGCATTGTCGCCGGCGCCGAAGCAGACATGCAGTGGCAGCAGATGCTCTTCCCGCGGGTGGCAATGGCGGGCACCGGGGGCCAGCTGCCAGTCATTCAGTGCCCTGGCCTTGTTCTTGGCATCGGTCGCCGAGTCGGTGCAGGTGTCGACAAGCCAGGCCTCGAAGGCGAGGTTGTCCCTGTCGGGTTCGCTGCCGAAGGCTCTCAGGTTGTGGAAGGAAAAGCCCGAGCCCAGGATCAACACATTCTCCCGGCGCAGTTCGGCTATGGCCCTGCCGATGGCGATATGCTGCTCCGGAGACAATCCCTTGACCAGCGACAGTTGCACGCAGGGGATCTGGGCCTTTGGGTACATGAGTTTGAGCGGCACGAACACGCCGTGATCCAGGCCGCGCTTGGCATCCAGCCTGGCGGCTATGCCTGCGTGTTCCAGCAGCGCCTTGAGGCGTTCGGCCAATAGCGGATGCCCCTTGACCGGGTAGCTTATCTTGTAGCTCTCCTCGGGAAAGCCATAATAGTCGTAGATGAGCCCCGGGGCCTCGGCCGAGGTAATGCTGGCGACCTCTTCTTCCCAGTGGGCACTGATGATGACTATGGCCTCGGGTGCCGGGAAACTTGCGGGCAGCGCCTTAAGGAAAGCTATCAGCTCCCCATGGCCAGGCTCATTGAGCAGCGGCAAGGGGCCGCCACCATGGGGGATAAAGATGACGGGGGCTTTCTGGCTGTGACTCTGACCCTGACTCATATTGTGCCTCTGTGGTTGATTGTGTGCCTGATGAATATCTGCCTTGGCAGCTGGGTTTACGTCAAGGGGCGGAGCTCTCATGCCTGCCGCCCCATCCCGTGCAGGGCATGGCTTTAGCGTGACAGATTACCGAACTTGCCGTTGCTGTTTTTCCATTCGGCTTCGGGCAGCAGGGTTTCCAGCACATCCCAGTGCTCGACTATCTTACCGTTTTCCACCCGGAACAGATCGTAGAAGGAGGTGGGCTCGCCGGCAAAGGCACCTTCACTGATGCTGAGCACAAAGTTACCCTGACCCAACACCTTGTGGTTTTTATGGTAGACCATGCTGATGCCCTGGGCCTTCATGGCATCTATGGCTTGGGCCAGGCCCGAGAGGCCATCGGCAATCATGCTGTTGTGCTGCAGATACTGCTCGCCATCTATGAACCGGCCCAACTTGTCGTATTCGGCATTGACCAGCACATGTTGGACAAAAGCAGTCACCAGTGCCTTGTTGGCCTCTGTGTGCGTCAGATCTGTCAATGCCGTGCTGCCATCCAGCTGGGTGCGACCGCTGGGGTTGGGTTGTTCGGCCTTGGGCGCGAGATTGTCCCAGTGCTCGACTATCTTGCCGTCATTGAAGCGGAACAGGTCAAAGCCGACCTTGGGGCCGAAGAAGTTGTAGTCTGTGTGGGTGAAGACGAAGTCGCCATCCTCGAAGGCCCGCACTACCTTGACCTTGGCGCTGCCCTCCGGCAGGGTCTGGAGCAGTTCGCCGAACCCGGCCAGACCGTCGGCAACGGCCAGATTGTGCTGGGTATAGCGGGCGGCATCGACATAGCCCAGGGCCTGCTGATCGCCTGTCTCTATGGCATTGAGCAGGGCGACGGCTTTCTCACTGTTGGATAACGACATGGTGGACTCCTCGTTGGCAAAGGCGCCGCTGCCCAGCAGGAGTGTGGCAATCAGGACGCTGATGGATATTGATTTCATCTTGGTGGCTCGCTTGGTTGAACATGGCCATATTTTGGCCCGGGAGCGTCTTTGGTGGCAGGTCAGGATGGGAAAGAAAATGGTAAAAGTCGAACCCTAAAGCGCTTTTCTGAACTGGTTCGGCGTCATGGAAGTATGCTTCTTGAAGTATTTCACGAAGTTGCTGGCCTCATCGAAACCCAGGGCCGAGGCCAACTGTTGCACCTGGAGATTGTCCACCCGCAGGCGGCGTTTGGCTTCCAGCACCCTGTGCTCGTCAATCAACTGCTTGGCGGTTTTGCCTGTGGCGGCCTTGCAGATGACGTTGAGCGTCTTGTAGCTGGTGCCCACCCGCGCCGCATACTGGCGGGCGTCATGTATCCTGTCCAAGTGTTGGTTCAGCTGGCTGATAAAGCGCTCAAAAGCCTGAGTGTGGGCCTTTGACAGGGTGTTGTGTTGCAGTTGGGGGGCGGCTTCGTTGACCTTGGTCAGCAGGGCGGCGAACAGCAGTTGCAAATAGGCATTGTTGGGCCTGGGTTGGGTGAACTCGGCGGCTATGACCTCAAGCAACCCTTCCAGCGCTTGGCGGACCTCGGCGGATGCCTGGAAACAGGGCCGGTAGTTGCAGACGAACTGGCTGGGGGCAAACAACTGCACTTCTATGCCCTTGGTGACAGTGTCGAGAAACTCCCGGGTGAAGAGAATGAGATGGCCCTTGGGTTGGCTGCGGGTGTCGAAAGCCTGGATCTGCCCCTGGTTGATCAACACCAGGCTGCCGGGCTGGAGCTGGTATTTCTGAAAGTCGATGAAGTGTTCACCTTGACCCTCGGTGATCAGCAGCAGATTGTAAAAGTGAATTCTGTGGGGTTGGCCGGCAAAGTCCTGCGGCGCCGCCAGCGCCCTTTGGTACAGGCTCTCCAAGGACAGAATTTCAAAGCCCGGCTGTGGCAGCGGGCTTTGGCGAAACGCCACTTCGGGGACATTCATTGGGGGTTGCATTGGCTAACCTATCACTCAAACCGGATGTTCGGATTGTGACACCGAAACCCTGGGCCGGGCAAATGCGCCTTTTGCCATAGTGGTAAAACACTGCGCCGGCGTATGTGCCTGATATCAGCGGCAGGCTGACTCACACATTCTAGAATGGCATATTCAATTCTGGGTACATTATGGGATCCAGGAGTGCCGGGGTCATGTGCCATTTGCGGTAGATGGCGTCGAGCCGGCCTTGGCTGAGCAGCTCCTGGAACAGCCGATTGAAGGCCTTGACCGACTCGAAGGGGGTGTGATGCATCTCGAAGGCGAGGCAATAACGGACGTGGGTTTCGCCCGGGGTGTAATCCAGCGCCGTCAGGCCCAGGCGCTTGGCATAATAGGCGCCGACGTCCTTGTTGACATAGTAAGCGTCGAAGCGGCCCTTCTGCAGCATGCGCAACGGGGCTTCATTGGCCTGGGGGTAGAGTTCGACCCTCAGTCTGGCCATTCCCTGTTGTTGGCGTTGCCGCTCTATTTTCTGCAGTGAGCCGTGGGTATTGGAGGGGGAGAATACCCCGACGACTGTGTCCGCTGTGGCTTGCTCTGGGATAAAGGGATTGTTTTTCAGTGAGTAGAAGCCGTACTCAGTCTCGACCATGGGCAGCGAGAACCACATGCTGCTGGCCCTTTCCTGGCTCCAACCCAGGAAGGTCGCCTGCATCTCGCCGGTAAAGAACAGCTGTTTGGCGCGGCGATTCGGCCTGAGGCTGATCTCGCATTTATCGGGCCAGTCCTGGCAGACTCTCTGGGCGATTTCGACTAAGGCGCCCGTGGCTTTGCCTTGGTCATCGACGAAGCTGAAGGGGGCGAATTCGTGGAAGACGATGTGTAACTTATATGTCTCAGGGGCATGACTTTCCAGGGGCCCAGGGGGTACAGGTTCGGCTCGCAGCGGGGCGTTGAACGCCAAGAGCGTGATACAGAAAAAAGCGATGTTGAGTATCTGTCTAAGAGGCATAGCATCGTGTTAAATATTTGTGTCATTCGAGTCTACCATAAAAAACGGGGAGCGCACCGGGTGAGGCTGAAAGTAAAAAGCGAACCCTAAAGGTTCGCTTTTTCGGCGCTCTTGGCGGCATAAACTGAAACTGCCGCGCCAACTCTGTTGCCGTTATTGGCTGGTGAAACCGCCATCCACCGCCAGCGATTGTCCCGTCAGGTATTGGGCCTTGTCGCTGGCGAGAAAGACTATGGTCTGGGCGATTTCATCGGCCCTGCCTATGCGTCTGGCGGGCACAGCCGAGATCAACCCCTTCTTGAACTCTTCATTGCCACCGGTGAAACGGTCGAACATCTCGGTTTCGATGGGGCCAGGGGCCACGGCGTTGACCCTGACCCCGGAAGCCGCACCTTCCAGTGCGGCGCACTTGGTCAGGCCCTCGACGGCATGCTTGCTGGCGACATAGACGGACGCGCCGGGAACGCCTATCTTTCCGGCGATGGAGGATAGGTTGATGATGGCTCCCGAGCCCTGGGTCAGCATGACCCGCATCTCATGCTTGAGGGACAGGAGGGTGCCAAGCACATTGGTGGCGAAGGTCGCCTCGAAGTTTTCCGGCGTTTCCTCCGGCACAAGTGTCGGCCGACCCTCGGTGCCGGCATTATTGACCGCCACGTCCAGGCGGCCAAATTTAGCGACTGTTTGCTCCACCAGGTTCTGCACCTGTGACTCGAAACGCACATCGGCCCGCACGAATTCGGCTTGGGCGCCCAGGGCGCGCAGTTCAGTGACCAGTGCCAAACCTGCTTCTTCGCGACGGCCGCTGACGACCAGATTGGCGCCTTCCCGGGCGAAGGCGAGGGCGGTGGCGTAACCTATGCCCGTGAGGGCGCCTGTTATGAGGACTACCTTGTTGTTCATTGCATTCTCCTGCTGCTAAGAGGTTGTCGCTACTTCGTTTATTCTCCTTCATTACTGTAGAAGCTGTTCGGCAAAAAGGTAACGCCGGGCCGAAAAAAGCCGCGAGGGGCACAGATAGCGGGTATCGCGACATAAGATCCAGAGGCGATTTGTTAAAGTGTTAATTCTTTGCATAAACTTGTCGCAGGTTCGAGCGCTGAACCCAGGCATAGACACACCATCCACTCCCGGGCCTAGCCCGCATCATTAGGAGCTACCCATGTTCAGAAAAATCCTGTTCGTCCTGGCGGTCATCATCGCCATTCCGCTGGTGGCCGCGTTGTTTGTTAAGCAAGACTATGGAGTTACGACCAGTATCAGCATAAACAAGCCGGTTGCTCAGGTGTTCGACTATGTCAAACTGCTGAAAAACCAGGATAACTATAGTGTCTGGGCTAAGATGGATCCGGATATGAAGCAGACCTTTCGCGGCACGGACGGCACAGTCGGCTTCGTGTCGGCCTGGGCCAGCGACAAGGAAGAGGTCGGGTCCGGTGAGCAGGAAATCATCGCCATAACAGAAGGAAAGCGCATCGACTACGAGCTGAGGTTCATCACTCCCTTCGCCGCCACGGACAGGGCCTTCATGACCACGGAAGCGGTCGAGGATGATGAAACCTTGGTTGGCTGGGGCTTCGTGGGGCATATAGATTACCCCATGAACCTGATGCTGTTGTTCGTGGATCTGGAGACCATGGTAGGCAAAGATCTGCAGCAAGGGCTGAATCAGTTGAAGGTTATTCTGGAGAAGCAATAACATTTGGTATTGGCCTAAAGAGCACTGAGCCTGGATAGCCGGAGCCTGAGTAGCTTGGCCTGAGTAGCCAGGTCAAGCCAGGTCAAGCTAGGCAAGCCAGCCAAGACAGGCTCCGGGTCATTTTCCGCTGGCTAGGCCGCCGAAAACTCGTCCTGTGACGCCATAGCCGCCTGGTGCTGGCGCTGTTCCTGCTCACGCAGCTCGCTGGAATACAGGCTGACCCTGTCCCGTCCGGACTTCTTGGCGTGATACATGCCTGTGTCGGCATCGGCGATCAGTTGCTCCAGCTCGAAGCCGGACAGCGCCGAGCCAGTGACCCCGAGGCTGGCGCTGATAGCGAAGCTGAAGCCGCTGTCGGCGGTATCTATGGCGGCCAAGCCGGCGCGCAGGCGTTCGGCCAGCGCCATGGCCCTGTCCAGGTCGCATCCGGGCAGCAGCAGGAAGAATTCCTCACCGCCCAAACGGGCGAAGATGTCATTCTTGCGGGTGCTCGCCATGCAAACGCTGGCGACCTTCTTCAACACCCAGTCACCGCAGGCATGACCATAGTTGTCGTTGATCGCCTTGAAGTTATCCAAGTCCAGCAGGATACAGCTGATCTCCTGACTGCTGTTGCGGCAGTAGTCCAGGCTGGCGGTCGCCAGCTGAGTGCAGTGGCCGCGATTATAGACACCCGTCAGCGCATCGTATTCTGCCAGGGTTCTCAAGCGTTTATGGGTACGGCCGGCCCTGTAGATCAGCACCAGCAGTGCCGTCACGCAGAGTATGAGCAGGGCGATGAACAGGCGGTTATTTTCCGCCTCGGCGCTTGCGAGCTGTTGCTCCAGTCGCAGCAGATTATTCTGTTTGTCCAGCAGGCTTATCTTGCTCTGCTGCTCGATGGACTGGTGCTGCGCCAGCTGATAGGCGAGAAACTTGGTCTTGGTTTCATCCAGATATGCCTTGTCGGCCTCGGCAAACTTGATGTGGTAATCCAGTGCTGTTTGATAGTCGTTGCGCTGCAGTGCTATCTGATAGAGGGTCTCATACACCTGCACTATGGGTTGGGTCGCGTCCAGGCTCTTGCCCAGCTCCAGTGCCTTGAGGGCATAGTGCTCCGCCAGCTCGGGCTGTTGCAGCGCCCAATGGGCTCTGGCCATTACCGAGTAGAACTCGGCAATGAGCCTGGGGTAGTGGGTCGCCTCCACTTCGGCTAGGTGAGGTGTCAGCAATATTAAGGCACTCTGGCTATCCGCTGATTTAAGATAAACGTTTGCCAAGTGAATGCGGATAAAGTTACTCAGCACGGCCTCACCCTGTTGCTCACAAACCTTTATCCCGTCTTGTATCTCCGGGGAATCTGTCTCTAAGCTATGTAGATTAAACCTGGCCTCCAGCTTGAGTTGCTTGGCAAAACAGAGGGTACGGCCGGCGGTGGCGGTATTTTCCAGCCGGCTGGCATACTTGAGTCCAAGCTCGTATTGACCCAGTTGGTTGTAGAAGATGGCCGCCACCACCAGGCCGTTTTGGCGCATGGCTTCGTCGGAGATGTTGGGCAATGCTTCCAGTGCCAGGGCCAGGTGAGTGAGGCCCTGGGGCCAATCCCTGGTGACTGCGAGATTATTGACTATGGCGAGGTTGGCGCGATATTGCAGCAGCGGGCTGGCATCCGAGCCTATCAGCTGTTTATATTTTTCCAGTCCCAGTTCCAGCTTGCCGGTGAAAGAAAGTTGATAGCCTTGCAAATAATCCAAATAATGTTTTTGTTCGTTGGATAGACTGGAGCGCTCGGCCTCGAGCTCGCTCAGCAGCTCGCTGAAACGCACAGGCTGGCTGCTGCGGATCGCTTCCGCGGCAGCCAGTTGCTGTGTCAGTTTGTGCTGCTCAGAGATCCTGTTTGGCTCAGCAGTCTGTGACTGCTCAGGAGCCGTGTTCGGCTCAGAGGCTGACACAGCTCCCGTGACCAGCAGGGCACCCAGTAGCAAGCCCAACAGCAGTGGCTGCAATTTCATGCAACCGCTGCTGAAGCCGCTTGTCGGCTCTAAGCCTATGTGCTGTAAGGCCATAAATTAGCCGTTTGCCACCATACGGATTGTGTCCTGTTCTTGTTCGGCAGGAGCCTCTTCGGTCGGCTGCTCGTCTTCCGCTGGAAATAAAGCACAGAAGATGTCAGGTGCTATGTCCAGCTGACGCTCCAGGCTGACGGCATCATTTGCCAGTAAGGCCTGCTTGAGTTCGGCCGTCAGGTCGGTAGCCTGGATTGCCGTTAATTGTGCGTCGCGACTCTGCAGTCCGGCGTCCTGACCCATACGTTCGAACAGTTGGATGATGTTAGACATGTTGCTTCCTTCTTTTTTTTGGTGTCGTTGGTGTTGTTGGTTATCTGTTTTCTTTTTAATTAACGTACGTCGCTTACGTGCGGCGCTGTCGACTGACGCCTGACTCAGGCTTCTGCCTCTGCATCGCTACTCTCCGGCGCCCTGGCCGCCAGTTCTGCATCTATGGCGTCCAGCCGTGCCAGCAGTTCATGGTTGGGCTCCATCGCCCGGCCCGGCGGGACTACCAGAGTGGTGTGCTGGAAAATTTCGGCATCCCGCAACTTGGACAGCGGCAGCCGCTCCATCCTGGGGATGTCTGTCGGTAATACTGCCGCCTCGTACAGTATCACCTCATGCTCGCTTGGGTAGTCCTCGGCCAGCAGTTCCAGCAGTGGCTGGCGATGGTCGCCGCCGGTGGCGAACCTGGCTATGCTGCGATCGCCGGCCAGGCCTATTTGCCACAGCACCAGGTAGGCGGAGGGATCGAACCTGCGTTTATAGAACATGAACTGGCTGGCTTCATAATGCTGACAGCCGACGCGGCCGGGATCTATGCCAAGATCGGCAAACAGACAGTCTTCGGCGGAGATCCCAGGGATCATGCTGGCCGCGAAGCCCTCGGCACGGGCAATTTCTATCGCCTTGTGGGGCGCGTAGGCAAACACCCCTGGGTGGCCGTAGAAGGCACCGACCACTTTTTTGCCGGCCCTGACCTCGGTCAACATGGCGTCGACCATTTCAGCGTAGGTCACTCGCCTGTCCTTACCTGTCTGGTAGAAGCCCTGCAGGCTGCGCACATCCGGATGCATCTGTTTGATCCACAGTTCGACTATGCCGTTGGACACGCCGCAGAACACCACATCCGCCTGGCTGATGTAACTCTTGCTCAGGGGGCAGATGTGCGCCCCCAGTGTCATGCCTGTGCCGACACAGGTTAAACTTCCGGTTCTTGCTTCGGTATCCGACACTTGCATCGCCCCTGAGTTCCTTAATCCGCGTTTATTCTTGTTGGTTTTGGCCGTTAAGATAACAGTTATCGGTGTGAAGATTAACTGTAATCTTTAGGTAACTTTTTCACGTTTAAACCAATGTTCGGCCAGCATATGGCAGTGGCGACTGTCACTGGTATCTGCGTCGGCTTTGAATTCGCTGGCGTCATCGAAACAGAATCCCAATTTCTTCACGAAGCGTTCGGTCGCCAGGTTACGTTTGGCGAACTGGGCATCTATCCGTTTGAGTCCGAGCCGGTCGAAACCGTGTTGCATCAGCGCGCCCATGGCCTCCTCCGGTATCAGCTTGCCGTTGGCGCTGCGCAGCAGCATTATGCCTATCTCGGCTCTGGCGGCATCTTGCCTGACATTTGTCCTGGCATCTGCCTTGTGTGCTGTGGCTTTTTTGTCCGCTGTGGCCTTATTGTGCGCTGTGGCCTCGTGTGCAGAGGCTTTGGCCCAGCTGAAGCCCTGGATCCCCAGGGGCTCGCCGGTCAGTTTGTCTGTGATGACCCAGCTCAGCAGCGTCGGCGCCGGTGCGGCCATGAGCTTCAAGCTGGTCCAAAAGGCGCGCTCGGCCCGCGCTTGGCTCAGCGGCGCCGCTATGTGGCGCATGATTCTGGCGTCGGTGTAGAGGCTGCAGTAGAGCGGCAGATCTCGTTCGGCCAGAGGGCGGTTTACTAACCTGGTGCTGGTGAATACATGGGTATCCAACGATTGCCCGGCTGTTTCTGTCTCTGGCCCGGTTAGCATGCTTCTGTCCTCAGCGGCGCAAAGCCGATGACCCCGTTCGGCGCAATGCTGCGATCGAACAGGGTGAAATAGTTGTTCAGCAGCGGCAGGCCGAGAATGGACTGATTCGGCCAGTTGGGCAGCTGTGAAATGATCTTGAAGCAGGCCCGGCCGGGGGCAGGGCTGTTGAGCTGCCAGTAGGTCTCAGGTCGGCAGCTGAGTATGACCTCCCCGGCCTGTGCTTGCGACTGTGGCGACTGTCCTGTGGGCGCGGCGGCGAAGATAAAGTGAATATCCGGCCAGTCTGCCAGCCTGAGGTTGGCGGCATCTATGCCTGTCTCTTGGGCGCTCAGCGCTTTGAAGGGCGCGAGCAGTTGGGCGAAGTCGGCCGAGTGGCGGCACAATGCCTCGATCATGGCCTGATACAAGGCGTCGGTCAGGGCTATGCCCGAGGCGCCTGTGTCTATGATGGCGTTGCTGAAGTAGTTGGCCCGATATTCGGGTTGCAGCGGCGCGGCCGTTATTCGCGGGCCGTCGGCAACCTGCAGTGCAACCAGGCTGACGTTGTAATAAATGTCGTGCTCGACCGCCAAGGTTTGGAATTCACCTTGGTAGAAGCGGCTCAGTTCTTCGCCGCCACCCAGCACCAGATAGCCCTGATTTAAGGGATCTGCCTCAAGCTCTGCCTGGGTGGCGCCGGCATGGGCCACATGTATGCTGGAGCGGCGGCTGTAGAAGGCAAACTTGTTGGCGCACAGTCCCTGTTGGGTCAATACGCTGAAATAGGGATCTATGTCCTGCTCGTGCTGTTGCCAGAGGAAATGCTTGAACGCGGATAAGTCGTTGCAGTCCAGCTGCGTCAGTTTCATTTGCTCTTGGGCAGCATTCGGCTTGGGAGCCATGGCCTTAGGCTCTGCAGCAAGGGCTGTGGTCTCAGTTGCAAGGATCTTGGTTTTTGTTGCAAGAGGGGACGCCTCGGTTGCCAGTGGGCTGGATGAGGCCACTTTGGGGGCCTTTGACTCGAAGGGCCAGGGATAGCTGAGCGGCGGTTCCACGCCGTTGGCGCGCAGGCAAGCCGTGAGGTCATAGCTCTTGTTCAAATGCCGATAGGCCAACCCCAGAATGCCGTCGGCATCGCCGAAGGTATGCTCCTGACCGGCGCAGGCCAGTGCCAGCGGGGTGCTTTCCAGCACCAGCGAACTCTTGTCCGTGCCGGCCTGCACCCGGGTATGGACCACTGGACCATCCCAGCCGCCGATGCCATAGTTGATTTCCTGTGCCAGCGATGTGGCCTTGAGACTGGCATCCTTGTCCGGGTGATAGGAACCCTCACGCACCACCAGGGTGCTGCTGCCGGTATCCAGGATGAGGTTGACGCTATCCCGGCGGCTACCCAGCTGCAGCCGGACAGTATAATCCCCTTTGGCATGGACATTGGTCAGCGGCAGTATCAGAGTTTGCTTATCCGGCATATTGAGTTTGTTGTTATTGTTATTGTTGTTTTTGTTGGGCAGAGCCATTATCACCTGAACCAAGCCAGTGTCGGTCAATCGCCGGCGGCCACAAGCGAAAAAGAGCAAGCCCACAGACAGTGGACTTTATAGCAGAAGCAAACACAAAAGTTAACCAATTGTTATGTTTTTGCGCCCGGGCGCAACTCATTTCGCCCACCGGAGGCAGCGCACTGGTCTGGGATGAGTTCCTCGAGCCGTTTGGCATTCTTGACGTAACGTTTTAAGCTGGGCAGGTAAACAACGGCTATCAGACTGAAACGTCAGGATTTAGCGCGTTTCCCTAACCGGCTTTTTAATTGAGAGTCCCTATGCTAGATGCCCTTTGCAGCTTCAACGATGAGGCCGTGACCTACAGCGTGTTTCGGTTCCAGAAACTCAGCGATGCCGAGATAGAGGCCTATCGTCAGTGGTTGTCTTGCCCCGCCTGCGGCGGCAAGGCCTATTACCGCAAGGCATCGAGCGACGGCAAGGCCGCCTGTTTCGGCTCGCGCTATCACAGCCTGGATTGCCGCGAATATCACCCTTCGGCCCAGCGCAGCCAGGAGGAGCAGGATGCGCTCGAGGTGCAGCAGCTGTTGCTCGACGCCGACGCCTTGCTGATCGACTTCAGTCGCATGCCCCGTCGGCCGCCCAAGGCGCTCACTGCCGATGGGCAGGCTGACGAGAAAGCCACTGAACTGCCGGCCGCTGGTGCTGGCGTTGTTGGTGTTGCAGGTGGTGTTAGTGCTAAAGACACCGCCGGGGAGGCTGCGGCCAAGGCCAATCCCCAGAGCGAGCAGGCAACACGTGAGCCCAGGGTTGCCAGCCAGGGACTGCAGACCTTGCTCCACAGCCTGCTGCGGGGCAGTGACTTGGCCGATTCGGATCTCTGGATCTATACCGACAGCGAGCGCAAGTACCGTTGGCGCGCCCGGAACCTGTTCGTCAACTTCGCCGATGCCGAGCCGGCCGACGGCCACAAGCCGCGCATGTATTGGGGCACCATTTCCCATACGGATAAAGATCTGCTCTGGCTCAATCCGGCGGATGCCAAGGACATAGGCATCCCCATAGCGCCCTTCAAGCCCGAGTTGCTCAAACGCTTCGGCATAACCGACAGGCGGGATCTGGAAGGGGCCGGCATCATACTGTTCGGCAAGTGCTTCTGGAATAAAGACAAGAGCCGCAAGATCATCCAGCTGTGGCAGAACGATGTGCAGCGCCTGTATATCTCCAAGCTGGAGGACTGACGGGCAATCAGGCGCCGAGCCGGGGCAATGGCCGCACTTCGCCGGCCTGCATTCCATCCAGGTGAATGTCTCCTATGCGCACCCGTACCAGCCTGAGGGTGGGGAAACCGACCGCCGCCGTCATCTTGCGGATCTGCCGATTCTTGCCTTCCTTGAGGGTGATGGACAGCCAGCAGGTGGGACCATGTCTCGGGTCCCTGAGCTTGCGGCCCCTGTCTGGCAAGCTGGGCGCGGCAGGCAGGCGCCGGGCCAGGCAGGGCGAGGTGTCGAAGCGCTCGCCTTTGACCGTGATGCTCACGCCGCGGGTCAGCCGAGCCAATGCCGCGTCATTGATGTCGCCGTCGACCTGAACATAATATTCCTTCTCCACCTCGGCGCTGCGGACCCTGTGGCTTGCCATGCCGCTGGTGGTCAGCAGCAACAGCCCCTCAGAGTCATGATCCAGCCGGCCTATCGCCATGATCTCGCTGGGGAAATCGAACAGTTCGCCGACCAGCTTCTTCCGCTTCCTGGGTTCCTGGACGAATTGGCTCAGGTAGCCGAAGGGCTTGTACAGCTTGAAATGCCTATGTTCAGACGGTGTTGTGGATGCAGTTGCAGTGCTGCTACTTTTGCTTGGCTGTGATGACATGACTCTTGACGACATAGGAGGCTGCTGTGGTTCAGGCTCTGCAGCTTATGGACGATAAGGAAGGCGTAGTATAACCCGGAAGCCGGAGGTTCGACATTGCCGTTGGCAGCAAACTGTCCTATGCTGCTGTCTATTCGATCGTGCCCTATTGCGACGCCTCCAACGAAGAGACGCCTTCAATGAAAACATTTGTTTTACTCACCAGTGTGATACTCGCCTGCAGCAGTTTTACCGTCGCTGCCACCGCCTCCCTGACAGGCGCATCCAAAGCCGGTGCTGTGAAGAGCAGCACAGCTGAGACGACCTCAAAGTCCCAGACCGTGCCGGAGCTGGCATCCGGTAGTGCCATGCTGGTAGATCTTGAGACCAATGAGGTCCTGTATTCGAGTCATCCGGATTTGGTGGTGCCTATCGCCTCGGTCACCAAGTTGATGACCGCCATGGTAACCCTGGATGCCAACTTGCCTCTGGATGAGAAACTGGCGATAAAGATCGACCAAACCCAGGAAGTGCAAGGGGTATTTTCCCGGATAAGGTTAGGCAGTGAACTCAGCCGCAAGGATATCCTGCTGCTGACGCTCATGTCGTCGGAAAACCGCGCGGCCGCTACCCTGGCCCATCACTACCCCGGCGGCTATGCCGCCTTCATCGCGGCGATGAACGCCAAGGCCAGGCGCCTGGGCATGAGCCACACCCACTATGTGGAGCCGACCGGCCTGTCGTTTCATAACGTCTCCAGCGCCGGCGATCTCATTCTATTGCTCAAGGCCAGTGCGCAATATCCCTTGCTCGGCCAGCTGAGTTCCACCCAGAAAAAAACCGTCACCTTTCGCAAGCCCAAATACCGCCTGGATTTTTATAACACCAACCCACTGGTTGCCAAGAAGAACTGGGACATAGCCCTGACCAAGACGGGCTTCACGGATGAGGCGGGTCACTGCTTGGTGATGCGCACCGAGATGGCCGAGCGCCAGGTGGCCCTGGTGGTGCTGGATGCGTTCGGTAAATACACCCATCTGGGGGATGCCAACCGGCTAAGGAAATGGCTGGAAACGGGTAAGATCAGTCCGGTTCCGACAGCGGCAAAAGAGTATAGACAGCAGAAGCTCAAGCAAAGGCAAACGGCGGCCGAGCAGAGTTAATGCTGGTCTTAATTCTGGCGTTGCGTTAGCTTGGTCATGGTTACTCATGCCCAGGCTGCTGAATGGGCAGACATTAATGACAGTCAGGACAAATTGGAAACGGCAAATACTGGAGAGTACTGCTACTTTTAAAGGCGCCGCGACTTTTAAGGAATGAAGATGAAGCTGCCAAAATTCAGGACAGGCATTACCGGCATCTTGCTGTGCACTGTCACGGCTTGTGTGAATATTCCCCCCGAGGCGCCGGCGCTGTCGACCGAGCTGGGCAAACGCCTCGTCGCCATCGAAGCGGCGCACCTGACCCTGTTGCAGAAATACTTCGAGCAGAAGCGCCAACAGATAGACAGCTTCATCGACAAGGAATGGGTGCCGACCTTTGCCGCCGAGTTCTTTGCCACCCCGGCGATCGCGGCCGCCTGGAATACCCTGGTGCAGGAAAATGACCCCAATCAGCGCCTGGCCTTCATAGTTAAACTCGGGCCTAAGCTGGTGGCCAGAATAAATCAGAAGCGGGCTGAGCTCATCGACCCCATAGATGCTTTGGAGCGGAGCGTCGAAGCCAAGATCCGTGCCGATTACACCCAGGCCAAGGCGCTGAACAACAGTATCGGCAGCTTTCTGCTGTCGGCGGCCGAAGTGGCGGAGAACCGTGACCGCTATCTGGCGATGGCGGGCGTTCCAGAGGCCAAAGTGGATAAGCTGATAGACAACACAGACGAGGCGATAAGCGACTTGCTGAGCAAGACCCAGAATGCCCAGCAGAAAGCCGATGCGGCGGTGCAATACCTGGAAAAACTCAAGGCAATACGTAACTCACTCTGAGTCATAACGAAGCAAGCATAAGGAGGCGACAAGATGCCAGTCAATTTGGATGATCTGGATATAGACAAGGCGATTGCGGACAGCGCGGCCAAGGCAGATGCCAAACTCGCCCCCCAAATAACCTCCCTGACGGGCATGACGGACGCGGAAGTGCAACAGTTGTTTCCCGAACCCGCAGATGTGCAGAAGCTCAATGAGCTGATGAACATAGTGAAGTCATCCGCATCAGAAAATACCAAAGTCAACCAGATAGTCGCCAATGCCGAAAGTTTCGGCGGCATAGTGCTCAAGCTGCTGAGCAAGTTTGCCTGATTGTCCGGCATGCCTTGATCTGTTCTGCGGTCAATTGGCCGATACTCTCAGGTAGCAACTTCATGGCCGCTGGCGTTGCCGCCTGAATGCGTGAGCCCCAATTCTTTCATGTGCAGGTTGCAATAATCGGCTGCGTCGCCAAATAATTTAAGGTCGTGTTTCTGTCGCGTTCCACACTGAGGGCTATGCCATGCTTTATGATCTCACCGTTGTGCAATTTAGCAAGATGCTGAAAAATTTGAGCAATATTCTCGAAGAAGGCAGGGCCTTCGCCCACCACAAGAAGGTGGATATGGAAGTATTGCTCAACGCGCGTCTGGCGCCGGATCAATTCAACCTGACGCGCCAGGTACAGATCGCCTGCGACATAGCCAAGATAGGCGTGGCTCGCCTGACCGGCAAGCTGGATTCCGTGCCCAAGCATGAAGACAATGAAACCAGCTTGGACGAGCTGCAGGCGCGCATCGCCTCTGTGCTCGACTATCTCAGCGGTTTCAGCGAGGCCGATTTTGCCAATGCCGCCGCTATCCACGTCTCCCAACCCCGCTGGGAAGGCAAGTACCTCATGGGCTACGAGTTCGCCATAGAAAATGCGATCCCCAACTTCTATTTCCACGTCACCACGGCCTACGCCATCCTGCGCCATAACGGCGTCGACCTGGGCAAGAAGGATTACCTTGGCGCCATGCCGTTTCAATCCTGAATCCAAGGTTTTGCCCTGATTAGACGCATACTGTCAGGCATCCTGGACAAGCTGCCCAGACCCGACTTTGTGCTGCCCAAAGCCGGTTGATTCAAGCACTTGATTGAATCGGTTAATTGAGCCGGTTGATCGAGCAAAGGAGTGGAGCCTGATTTTTTATCTATTCACCTTTGCAGCCTGAGTGCTGCATGGATGAAAGGGGCTTGGGCCCGGTTATTTCAGAACTGCGACAGGATAGGCAGGCAAAAATAAGTGGACCCTGGGTCCACTTATTGAATTGAGGCAATTAAATCTGCTCGAACTCGAGTGCTTATTGGAGTTCTATGGTCACCACGTTGGTGACGCCTCTGGCCAAGGTCACCATGCCGGAGGTATAAAAATCACCGCCGTCCCTGGCCTCGGCCTTCAGATAATAAACACCGCTGTTAATATTGATGGCTTTCGGGTAAAAAGACGTCACCGCATCCTCTTTCAGCCAACCGTTAGCGTCAACCGCATAGAAATAGCTTTTACTGTCCATCGCCGCGCCGCTGTCTTGATGATAAGCCACCACTCTCACCATGGTCATGCCCTTGGGATTCTTTTCCTGGGTAATAGAACGTATGGCGCCAAGTTCAGGATTCATCTTGGTATTGTCGGTAATATAGAATGGTGTCGAGCTGGTCGAGTATTGTTGGCTCGGGTGTTGGTAGCCTGGTACAGAACCACCGCCTGTGCTGCCACTTTCGGCGATCCCGGCAATATCCGAGACAGAGTCGGCTATGGTTCTTATATCTGTACTCTTACAGGCGGAAATACTTAAGACAAGGGTGCATAAGATAAGTTTTTTCATTGCGTTAATCCATTAAATTGTTGGCATCCATATCACACCCGCATCGGCTGGTTCTGCTTTATGACGAGTGTTACTTCGGGGAGTTGTTATTGTGACTCGGTCTTAAAGAAGGGTAAATTATCAACGGGAATGCTATTAGTCAATCAGATCGAAAATAAGCGTTCATGGATCCCGGCAATAATAAAATACTTAAACCATGCGTTGAGTATGAGGTCACCACCGGACGTCACAGGCAATTAACCTAACCAAGCTGCGCTCAGATAGAAGAGGCGCGCTCTGAGTTCAGGCGTTTTTGAGATCTGCATCGCTGGAATGAATATATTGCGGCCAGTGTGAGTGATAACAAAAAGCCCGGGGACGACGGCTCGTCCCCGGGCTTTCTCAGGTCTGGCCCTGACTCATGCCCGAGCCCATACCCATGCCCAAACATGGGACTGGGGTTAGCCTACCAGCAGCATCTCGCACTTGTGGCAGTCGAATACCAGCTTGAACTGCTTGCCACCCAACTCCATCTCCAGCGGATCTGCCTTGATCCCCGGGACTTCCTTGGGACACATATTGTAGCTGTAGCGAATGCAGTGCTTGGTGATCATCAGCGGCGCATCGCCCTTCACCGGCCGTACCTCGTAGGCATCGCGAATCGACACCACCCCGTGGCGGGTGTAGAAATCCTTGGCCTTCTGGTTGGCGACGTTGCCAAGATAGGTGAGGCTGCGCTGGGGGAAGCGGGCGCTGTCGTCCCGCTGCCATGGGGTAGGCCTGAGATAGCCCTGGATGCGGGCCTTATCCAGCGCCTCGACGGCCTCGCGTCGCAGGCCGTTGAGCACCGAGGCCGGCACAAACACCGCCGCCGCATCGCCGAGTGTCACCTCGCCCAGCTGATAATCCGTGTTGCCCAGCTTGCCGAGGTTTTTTGTCAGCGAATCGCGGTTGCGCTCGAGATCTTTGGCCTGCTGCTTGTCGAAGTCGGCATGGACTGTCACGCTGTGGCCATAGCGGTCGGCGGCCGTGAGCGCCAGGCCGCCATCGCGATCTGCGAGGTGAAAATCCAGTGTCAGCAAGCGCTCGGCCGACTCCTTGGCCAGCAGCGCCTCGAAGGCCTGATCTTTGTTGCGGTACAGAGTCGCGCCCAACTGCAAGTCTTTGGGTACCTGGGGGAGGTACAGGGTCTTGCCCTCGGCGCGGTTAACCCTGAAACCCGACAGCTTGTCGTCCGACAGCCGTGCCTGCTGGTAGTTGGCGGCAAAATAGCCCAGGCCATCCCCGTTATGAAACTCGACATCCGAGTCCACCACTATGTAATCCTTGCCTATCTTGCTGACCTTGCCCACGTCCAGCCCCAGATACTTGGGGGTACGGAAATCGCTGATCCCCGGCTTGCGCTCATGCACGAAGTAGTCCGTCTTGCCGCGGTTGAAGCTCTTGTCGGGATCCGGGGTGAAGTTGTAGCTGCAGCGGCCGTGGGAGGCACTCTGGAACTCGGGGCGGCGGGCCATGATGGCGTCCAGCTGCTGGCGGTAATGGGCGGTGACGTTCTTGACGTAGCTCAGATCTTTGAGACGGCCCTCTATCTTGAAGGAGCGAATGCCGGCATCGATCAGCGTCTCCAGGTTGTCTGTCTGGTTGTTGTCCTTGAGCGACAGCATGTGATCATTACTGGCTATCACCTCGCCCTGGCGTGTCTTGAGGTTGCCCGGCATACGGCATTGCTGGGAACACTCGCCGCGGTTGGCGCTGCGATCTGTATAGGCCTCACTGATATAGCATTGGCCGCTGTAGGCCACACAGAGGGCGCCGTGGACGAAGAACTCCAGCCGCATTTGGGTCTCGGCGGCGACGGCACGGATCTGCTTCAGGCTCAGCTCCCGCGCCAGTACCACCTGGGAAAAACCCACATGCTCGAGGAAGGCCACCTTGGCCGGCACTCTGTTGTCCATCTGGGTACTGGCGTGCAGCGCTATGGGCGGCAACTCCAGCTCCAGCAGCCCAAGATCCTGCACTATGATGGCATCGGCCCCGGCCTCATAGACGGTCCAGATCAGCTGCCTGGCCTCTTCCAGCTCATCATCGAGCAAGATGGTGTTGAAGGTGACAAAGACCTGGGCATGATAGCGGTGGGCGAATGCACACAGGCGGGCGATATCCTCGACGCTGTTGCCGGCGGTATGTCGGGCACCGAAGGCAGGGCCACCTATATAGACGGCATCGGCACCGTGGCGTATGGCCTCTATGCCATAGTCGGCATTCTTGGCCGGGGCCAGCAGCTCCAGCCTGTTGTCGGCCAGCTGTACCGGCGCAGTCTGCTGCCGGGGATCGGATTCGTTCGTGGCCGCCTGGCCGGGATGAAAGACTTCAACGCCTATCTGGGACATTGTGGACATGCTCTGCACTCACCTATGAAATGCCTGGGTATTTCGGGGCTGTGAGTATAGCAGAGCCAATAATTCATAAAAGACTTAACCGCCCGGGCCGGGGCAATAATGCGTCGGCGCCGAGGGGCCAGCCCATGTCTGGCCATGGCCTGGGCGGCAGTGGTGTGTGGATGAGCTTGCATAGTCCTGGGCTCGGGTTTGCCTGGGCAAAGGTTCCAGTGTTATAAATAATGCCTGGGCTCGGCAGCCTTGGCGCTTGCAGCCTTGACTCTTGCATGGGTTAATCTTACAGGATTGATTTTATAGGGAATGTAAACATGAACATGTCTCAAACCGGCGTTGGCGGAAAGGGCGGCGATATCATCAAGTCGACACTGGCATCTGTGCAGCAGGGGGTAGCAAGGGCCGACGGCAGCTTGCAGCTCACGGCAACGACACTGAACTTCAGCGCATTCAACAAGCAATTTGGCCTGGGGCCCTACAGCATAGCACTGGCTGCCATTGCCGAGGTGACAAAGTGTTGGGGCAAGGGCGGCGGCATACTCCCAGTGACCTCGGACGGCATTGAAATCACCCTCAAGGATGGCCGCAGTTACCAGTTTATCCTCGCCAACCCGGATGACTGGATAGCCTTACTGCGCCAGCCAAGTTAAGTCATATTCTATCCCCGCAGGCTGCAGCCGGTTTTTCACACATTAGCCGCTTGCCGTATGCAGTGCGCCTGGGGTAGTCTGGTTTTCGAGTAAGCATCTTTAGCCTTTGATTAACCAGGCTTAAAGCCGATGCGTAAGTTGTCTCAAGGAAGGGGGCATGGCCGTCAGTCGACGCTATGCCTTAAGAGTATTAGAGCCGTTCTCCAGCATGGAAGCGCAGCATATTCCATCTCCCTCTTCCTTCATGCAGCAGATCAATACCTTATTGCCAAAAGCGGTTAAGGTAAGGTTACTCCTTGTTTCAGTGTTAGAAATGGTGTTTCACATTGCTCTGTGGCAGCCAAAGTTATGGGCGGTAGCGTGTCTGCAGGACAAACGACTGAAGAGTTTCAGTCGTTTAGTGGACGCCGAAGGGCTTATGGCCCGCCACGCGGAACGATAGCCTGTCTGCAGTTCCATGGGGTAGCTGGAACGTATCCTACCGAATGCCCTTTGTGGTCCTCATTTATGCTGCGTGTTTTTACCTATTCCGGAAGTTTAAAGGGACAGAAATGATTAAATGGTTGGTTTATTATGGGATGCGTTGGATGGATTTTGGCGCTAAACCCGATCCCACTTTAGGTTATCAGCGCTTTAATGAATTCATTCATTATTTGCATGAAAAACAGTGGGCTATGTTTGAAGAGCAGTATGCGGCCCTATCCGTTGATGAGCGTCATTTGCTTATGTGCGCTATTCCACAGAAGCTCAAGCAACGCGAACTCTACGATGCCTGGCGCCGGAACAGTTCATCGTATCTGGCATTGCAATTCAGTGGTGGCTTTGAGCTGACACAAGCGTGGGATATCCGAGGAGCCTTAACTGTCGATTATTTGCCTGATGCTGTTGCAGAAAGATTCAACCAAGGATGTTGTGATGCTCACGCATTATTCATGCAAGCCCTGGAACTCGGTGCCGATGATGCCGAACTCTATGTCGGATTGCTGCAGACCTTTGCCGGCTTTTGTCCCGGCAGTGCTGAAATCCTGGATGTGTTTTATCGTATTGTCGATGCAGGAACCCGGCATCTGGGGGCGGCGATATGCACCTTGGTGGCCCTGAGTGATAAATGGCATGGAAGTCATGAAGAAATGTATGGTTTTGCATTTTCAATGGCAAAACAGGATCCCTATTACAATGCGCTAATTCCATGTGCACACATCGAAAAGTGGCAATCTGATGTCATGGATGATGTGCCTTTTCATGGCTATTTCTTTAAGCAAGAAATCATACATCAAGAAGTGATTACGGCAGAGAAGACAGATTTGTGCTTGCAAAGCGAAGATCGCTTTTCGAGCCTCATGGCAAGTAATGTCTATGCCTATCTGGGCTATAAGGCCAATATTCGTTTGCTTGCGACCAAGCATCTACTCAAATTCCGCCACTTATATACGGCAGAACCTTGGAGCTATGATGGTAATCCCGCCACTGTATTGAACAAAGCGAGGCGCTCATTTCGCTTGGGTGCATTGAAATCATGAACATTGGAAGCGAACGACACGGCAGCCATATGACAAGAGCACTTGTGATTTTTGGGCCAGTTGTCGAAGGCTAAAAGCCCGCTAACACCCGCCCAGCGAAATGTTGATGGAGAGTTTTAGCATCAAGACTTGTGGATGTTTCCACTCGTCAATAATAGATAAAAAGGAGTTTTCTATGCAGTGCAATTGTTGTGGACAAAAAATTAACAGCGGAATGATCCATAAAATTGATCCGACAACTGGGCAAAAGTTTAAATCATGTCCTCATTGTTCAATAGCTAATGGAAGCGAACATGTATTTCATCCGCATCCAGCGGAGTTTGGCAAAACGCCTGCACGGGTAACGGCCAGAAATCCGGATGGCGACCAAAGCTACTGCATTGGTTGTAGAGCCTTGGAAACGGGAGAGCCTTCCAATACTTATATGAGTGGAAGATCTTGTAGCACTTTAAGTTAGGAATCAGATGCACTTATTTCAGGACGATGCAGTTAACTGGCTTTCGACGCTTGCAGATGCGAGTGTCGACTTGATCATCACAGACCCACCCTATGAATCTCTCGAAAAACACAGAAAGATAGGTACGACAACTCGATTAAAAGTAAGTAAATCATCAAATAACCAATGGTTCGAGATTTTCCCTAACTCACGATTCGAGAATCTTTTTCGAGAAGTTTTTCGTGTGCTGAAGAAGAACTCTCATTTTTACCTATTTTGTGATCAAGAAACTATGTTTGTGGTCAAACCTATCGCCGAGAAAGTAGGTTTCAAATTTTGGAAGCCGATAGTCTGGGATAAAACTAGTATTGGCATGGGTTACCATTATCGTTCTAAGTATGAATTTATCCTTTTCTTTGAAAAAGGAAAAAGAAAACTGAATGACCTCGGGATCCCCGATGTCCTGCAATGCAAGCGAGTTTATAATGGATACCCAACGGAGAAACCAATCTCTCTGATAGAAATACTAATTGAGCAAAGCTCAAGTCCAGGGGAGCTGGTTGTTGATCCATTCTTTGGCTCTGGTTCAGGGTTAATAGCCGCTAAAAACCTCGGACGAAATGCTATAGGATGTGATATTTCTAGTGCTGCACATGAACACTTGAATGAACGTTTTTGTCAAGATAAAGTAGGAGCGTAGGAATTTTCCCTGATCTATCGTCATCACTACCACGGTACCTATGGCCGTTGGGGGGCGATGTGGGCATTTAAGATCAACAGGGCGGCAGATGGTGCCGTGGTAAGGTTCAGAGCGGAGCATAGTAGTCGGCATAATTTCGATTGCTCCTAAAACCAGTCGCTTACAACAGTAGCTCATTTCCTATGCCCGAAAATTTGCGTAACAGCAATATTTCCTTTAGCCATGACTCAACGTGGAAACTGATGTACCAAGCTGAAGTACAGTTCCAGCAGTAACTACTTAGTTTTTCCAAAAGTCTTTAGGCTATCCCCGCTCTGTTTCTAGCTTGAAGCATTCATTGCCCGAAAAGCGACAGAAAGCTGGGGCAAGCATAATTCAGTCCGATCAAAGCTACGCCAATTGCCGAGGAATACACCCATCCCCCTTCGAAGTTGCCAAAATACGCAGGTGAAAATGCCGAATAGCCATCATGGATGATGGCTAAGGCTCGGAGGGGCAGGGATGCCCCATCTGAGCCGTTAGGCAATTTTCACTGGAGTATGAGGCATCTACCTAATGCATGTAACTTCGTGGGGCGGCACGGGGAGATGCAAGAGGGGGATTGCTGTTGATCCCCTTCTTGCCCTGGTGTGGAATGGAATTCCACGACGTTATCGACCGCAAGGCCGAAAAGCGTGGGGGCGAAACACCCTTACTTCATCTGTGCCTTGGCGGCTTCCACCTTGGCAAAATCCAGTCCCAGTTCGGCGACTGCGTCCTTGATGAGGCCAGGGTTTTGCATCACCTGCATCATGAGTCCCTGCAGTTTTTCCGGCGCGATGCCGAGCTGCCCCAGGGTGCCCATGGCCATCAGGGGATTTTCCGTGAGGCTCTGGAACAGGGCCTTGACTTGCTGGTCGCTGATATTGTGTTCTTTCAAGAGGGCAATAATAGGATTCACATTCATTCCTTGGGTTGGTTGCTTGTGTTGGCAGCTTGCATCGGATGCATGCTCATTATTCGCAGGCTGCCGATTCTAACAAACCTGCGTCCGGGAGTAGAGCCAAAAGACCATAGGATTTCAAATCCGTGCGCAGCGGCGGCGGGAGGCAACCAATATCGGAAAAGCCTTATGCCTGTCCCTATTTTGTCGTGCCTCATCCCTCGGCAGCTGTGTTAACGAGCCGCTTCGTGATTTGCGTTATCTGATATATGATGCGCCACCCTAACTTGCCCCATGCACCCCTTACATTCCATGTCTTCCACTGCCCTCTATACGGATCTGTCCTGTTACTATGATTTAATGTGTTGCGACATAGACTACCAACAGCAAAGCAAGGGCATAGATCGCCTGGCGCAGCTGTTTGGCAACGGCGGCAACCAGCATCTGGATCTGGCCTGCGGCACCGGCCCCCATGTCAGGCATTTCATCGACCTGGGTTATCTGAGCGGCGGACTGGATATCAATCAGCCGATGCTGGACATCGCCATGCGCCGCTGCCCAGAGGCACACTTCAGCCTGCAGGACATGGCGGCTTTCTGCCTGGAGCAGAGTGTGGATCTCATCACCTGCTTCCTGTATTCCATCCATTATTCGGCCGGTATCCAAGCCCTTGAGGCCTGCATCGCCAGCGCGCACCGGGCCTTGAATGCCGGCGGACTGTTTTGTTTCAACAGTGTCGACAAGCACAAGATCAACAATAAGGCATCGGTCAGGCACAGCGCCGAGTTTGAAGACAGCCGCTTTGTGTTCGAATCCGGTTGGCATTATTGCGGTGAGGGGGAGCAGCAGGCGCTGAACCTCAGCATAGCCAAGACCCGGGATGAGGTGACTGAGCAGTGGCAAGACACTCATGCCATGGTGGCGACCAGTTTCAGTGAGCTGCAGGCCCTGCTGACGCCCTATTTCGAGGTGCAGATTTTCGAGCACGATTACCAAAGAATCGTGCCCTGGGGCGCAGAGCTTGGTGGCGATCGCTCGGGCAATGCCTTGTTTGTCTGCACCAAGATTTAGCCCAGGCTCTGATACAGGCCCCATCTCCTGCTAAGTTGTCGCCGACTAAATGGATTTGGGAGGTAGAACTAAGCAGGATCGGGACTGTGCGCTAGAGCCGCTTGCGCACATAGCTGCCGGGGGCGGCTTCTAACACAGGCAACTGACCGTCGCCGGGCTGGCGGGCGGGGACCTCTGCGCCGCGCAGAGGCTTAAGCCAAGCCTGCCAGTGTTCCCACCAGGAACCATTGTGGCGCTCGGCCCTGTGTTGCCACTCCAGCGGTTCCAACGCCAGATCAGCACAGGTGCTGTAGCCGTATTTTTGTGCCGACGGCGGGTTGATGACCCCGGCGATATGACCTGAGCCGGCGAGCACGAAGGTCTTGTCGCCGCCGTGGGCGCGGGCGCCCTGGAAGCAGGCCTGCCACTTGGCAATATGGTCCTTCTCCGTCGCCAGAAAGTAGGACGGTGTGGCTATTTTGCCCAGGCGCAGATAGCGCCCGGCCAGCTTGAGCTCATCCTTGACCAGCTTGTTCTCCAGGTACATCTGCCGCAGGTAGAAGCTGTGCATGGCCGCCGGCAGATTGGTGCTGTCGCTGTTCCAATACAAGAGATCGAAGGCTGGCGGCAGCTCGCCCTTGAGGTAGTTGCTGATGAAGAAAGACCAGAAGAGATCGTTTTCCCTGAGCATGTTGAAGCCGAGCGCCATCATGCGGCCATCGAAGAAGCCCACTTGTTGCATCTGCCGCTCCAGCGCCGTGACTGACTGCTCATTGATGAACACCCCTATTTCGCCGGGATCGGCAAAGTCCAGCAGTGTGGTCAGGTAAGTGGTGCTGGCGATGCGTTTGCTGCGCCTGGAGGCGAGCAAGGCCTGGGTGCAGGCCAACAGGGTGCCACCTATGCAATATCCCAGGATATTGACCTGTTGCTCGCCCGTGGCCAGGGCTATGGCCTCCAGTGCCGCCAGCGGGCCTTCTTGCATATAATCTTCGAAGCTCACCTCGGCCAGGCTGGCATCCGGGTTGACCCAGGAGATCACAAATAAGCTATGGCCCTGATCCACTAGGTATTTTATCAGCGAGTTCTGGGGCTTGAGATCCAGCACGTAGAACTTGTTGATCCAGGGCGGCACCAGCAGCAGCGGCCGTTTGGCGACTGTGTCTGTGCTGGGCTGGTATTGGATGAGCTGCATCAGGCGGTTTTGGAACACCACCTGGCCGGGAGTGGCGGCAATATTTTCCCCCAGCTTGAAGGCGTTCAAATCTGTCATCGGCAGGTTGAGCCCCAAAGGGCTGTTTTCCAGATCGTCCGCCAGGCGCTTGAGGCCCTCGCTGAGGTTCTTGCCCCCCGAGGCCAGGGTCTGCTCTATCACGTCCGGGTTGGACCAGGGGAAGTTGGTCGGCGCCAGGGCGCTGATGTACTGGCGGGTATTGAACTGCAATTGCCGGCGCATCTTGGGATCCAGCTCGGGCAGTTGGGCGAAGAGGGCGTCCAGGTATTCGCTGTTGATGAGATAGGCCTGCTTGATGAAGTCAAACAGCGGGTGGCTTTGCCACTGGGGATGATTGAAGCGCTGATCGCCCGTCCTGGGCTCGGCCACAGTGTGAAATTGGCCACCCAGCAGGCGCTGGCTGGTCTGCTGCCACAGTTGTTGCTGCTTCTCCAGCCATTGGTTGTAGAGGGAAAACAGCCCGCTGGGATTGCCAAGCCAGGCCTGGTTGGCCTGCTTGACTGCCTCGGCCCACTGCTCGCCGCCATCGCCCTGCCAGTAGCTGTTGCCCTGCTGCCAGAGGTTGTCGAACACCTGCCAATAGGATTTGCCGAGCTCGAAGCATTCCTGCTCCCAGTCTTTATGCGCTGTCATTTATCACCCGATTTTGTTTAACGCTCGTCCAATGCTATCCAACGCTCGCCTATGTCAGTCTGCGACCCGGCTGCGTCTATTGTCTAAGTCTGTTGCCTAAGTCTGTCGTCTGGGTTGCTCCATGCCATTGCCCACCCGGATTGCTCATCCGCACTGGATGGGCATTGGCATGAAGGCAGCGTCTCGTCGGGTCGCTGCCTCTTTCATTCAGAACTGAGAGTTCAGAGCTAAATGCTCAGAGCTAAGTGCTCAGAGCCGAGTGCTCAGAGCCGAGTGCTCAGAGCTTAGCGTCAGACGGCCTTGGCCTGGGCCTTGGGAGCAGACTTGGCAGCGCCTTCCTCAGCCAGGATCTGCTGCATCTGGTCACGGAAACGCTGACCCATGTCGGTCAGTGTCTTGCCGTCTTCCACCATCTGCTGGTTCACCTTGGTCATGAAATCCATCTGGCCCTTGACATAGTGTTGCAGGCTGTCGGGATCGCGGATCTCTGTGGCGCTTTTCAACTGTTGCAGCTGTAGATCGGCATAGGTCTTGAGGGTGGTCAGCTGGAAATCTGTGACCATCTGGATATTGTCCACCATCAGGCGGTTGATATCGCTGACGGGCTTGAACATCTTTTGGGCTTGTTCGCTGAAGCTGTTGAAAAGGTTGTAATCCATCGTCATTTCCTTATTGCGTGGTTGGGTTGCTTAGGTCACTTGAGTTACTTGAGTTGTTTGAGCTCAGTACATGTGCTGGCCGCCGTTGATGGCCAGTTCGCTGCCTGTGATAAAGCCGGCATCCGGGCTTGCCAGGAAGCTGACGGCGCGGGCGATCTCCTCCGGTTGCCCCAGGCGTCCCACTGGGATCTGGGCCACTATCTTGTCGAGTATCTCGCTCGGCACCTGCATCACCATCTCGGTGGCGACATAGCCGGGGGCCAGGGTGTTGACTGTGATGCCGTGGGGCGCCAGTTCCTGGGCCAGGCTCATGGTCAGGCCGTGGATCCCTGCCTTGGCGGCGGCGTAGTTGACCTGGCCGAACTGGCCCTTGCGGCCATTGATGGAAGAGATGTTGATGATACGGCCGTAGTTGCGCTCCAGCATGCACTTGGCCACTATGGAGCTGAAGTTGAATACCCCTGTGAGGTTGACGTCTATCACCTGCTGCCACATCTCAGGGGTCAGCTTCTTGATGCTCTTGTCGCGGGTGATACCGGCGCAATTGACCAGCACGGCAATGGGGCCCAGCACCTCCTCGATATCCAGCACAGTGCGCAGGCACTGGTCATAGTTGCGCACGTCGCTGCCAAAGATGGCGATGTCGTGTCCCTGTCGCCTCTGCTCATCCTGCCATTGCCTGGCCTTGGTCTCGTTGCTGTAAGTGGAAACCACCCGATAATCTTCGCGGCTCAATGCCTGGCAGATGGCACTGCCTATGCCCCCAGTACCGCCGGTAACCAAAGCTACACCTGTCATTAATTGCTCCCTGTGGATCCTTGATGCGTCATTATTCGGCTTGCCAAGTGACAAAGGAGTGACAATGAGGTGATATTAAGACGAAATTTAAATCACAGAAAAACGACGCTCAAATGACAGTCCTGTCCTTTTACCTTTCAGTCATGGGCAAGGGCTGGTTTTGAAGCTGAATATTTTAATGTCCTGGATGTTACTGATTTGTTGAATGTAATTTATGGGTTTTCTTGCCGTATGTAGCGCGTCTGGAGTAGTCTTATTGGGTTCTCGGCTAAACATATAACCGTTGATTAATCAGGCATAAGGCTGGTGTTTAAGTTGTTTCAAGGAGTGGGGGCATAAGTGTCAGTCAACGCGGTGCTCCAGGAGCCGTTGTTATGAATGGAAGCGCATCACATTCCATCTTCCTCCTTAGTGCAGCAGATCAATATCTTATCGCCAAGATGCGGTTAAGATATGGTCACTCTTGTTGTTAACTCTAAAAATGGTGTTTCACATTGCTCTGTGGCAGCCAAAGTTATGGGCGGTAGCGTGTCAGCAGGACGAACGACTGAAGAGTGTCAGTCGTTTAGCGGACGCCAAGGGATTACGGCCCGCAACGCGGAACGGTAATCTGTCTGAAGTGCCCTAGGCTCAGGTGCCAGCGCTCTTTTGGCACGCCGCGAGCACATCCGTGTGGGCTCTGCGAAAACATCCTACTATTTTTAAATAGAAAGTCGAAGGCTAAAAGCTCGCTCACACCCGACCAGCAAAGTGTTGTTTGAATATGATGTTGTGCAAGGAGTTGAAACAGGGAACTAAAAACATCCGTGTTGGATCGATCTCGGGAGATAGGTGCAAATGAGAGTAATGGCTGTTGTCACTAACTTTTTTTTGCTATTAACACTAGACCAAGGGTTTTGTTGGCATAACTAAGTTTTTTAAGGAGTTAGTATGATTGAACTGGGAGTTTCAGAATTTTCAATGATCGCAGTTACGACAGGTAAGCCAAAAAATACAAAAATTCGTAAGATTGTTAATCGTGAACCTTACGCATTTTATAAAGACTATTATTTAGGTCTTCGTACAGCGATTAAGAGTATATTTACTCAAAAAAGGCACATTTCATATTTGTATGATGTTTCTAGGAAACAAAGCAATCCGACTAAAAAAGCGAAGTTTGAGAAAATTTCTGGAGTGTTTAAAAATTGGCAATCTGGTAAAACTATCAGCGCATACACCCCAATTAGAGAGTGTTATGTACATTCTGCCACAAGTATTAATTGTAATCCTGAGTTAAATGTTGTCCTTAATGGCGAACCAAGACTTGTTAAACTACATTTTAACGAGTCAGAAAAGATGACGCAGGTAAGAGCAAACATTATATGTGTTTTGATTAAAGAAGCCGTTAATGACCCGAGGTTTGAGTATAGTGTTCTCGACCTGACCACTGGGGAAGAATTTATGTTTAAAGGTGACTATGATAAGACTCTTTCTAGAGTTAATGATGAAATAAGTAATTTTGAAGTGGTGTGGAATGAATATGTTTAAACTCGGAGATTTAGTGTGTTTGTTAATGGTGTATTCTATCACCAAGATAGTATAGGCCAAAAAAAGTGGTAACTACAATTTGATAGAACATAAATGTAAAGATACACGATGATATTGTAGATGTGAAAACGTGCGATGTCACCTCAAAAATTGATGTGTAAATATTGCAACCTATAATTAAAATAAAGCTTTGAGCTGTTAAAAAAGAAAAAAGCATGCAAAGAAAAACTCTCCTTGTAATGATTTCTTTTGACATGTATTCATTTCCGTTATCCCTGACTCCTTTTACAAAAATGTAGGGTGACTCGCCATTGCTGCTTATTGGCTCATCAATACCTTCTCTTTTAAATGTAGCGATAGCAGCCAAAGCAGCAATGAAGAAGCCTGGTAGCCCAGAAGTAAATGAAATGGTTTTAGCGATGAAGCTATTTTCTCCAATCAATGCTTTTATATTAAATTCAGGGTACAATATGGACGAAACTGTGATAGTCATTAATGTGAACGGTATCACAATATCATAAAATTTTTTTCCACCCATACCTTTTATTGTTAAGTAGCTAAATGGTCTGGTTAACTGATATAGCATTTTATGCTTCCTTTTCAGTGATCATTTTTTTGACTATTTCTGTGTTGATTTCATTATATGAATCTTTCAGTTGGTTTTCAAAGTTCTGGAGTATATATTTCTTTGTGACTAGATTGTCCATAGATTCTGCAACGAAACCATCAACAAGTAATGTGGCAGTGTTTGATGCAACCTTAGTACCTCGTTTTTTATATGATATTTTTATTTTATCAAAATTATAATCTTCACTTTCCATAATGTAGCCACATACAGACTTTAAATACCCAATAGAGTCTTGTGTTATAATGCTGGTGTCTATACTCATTTTAAAATCTTTAGGGCGAATTATTTGGTGACTGTCGGGAATGGATATGTCTATATGTTTCTCTTTAATTAAAGTTACGTTAGATATTGTTCCATGCCTAATATCATTTAAAAAATCATCGCATGGTTTTGAGTTTAAAGTGATTACTGGTTTGTATTTTATATGCTTCAAATTTTTGTCTTGATATCTTGGTGAGCAACTAAATCTTACCTCATTTGTTTTTGCTATTTGAAAGAGCACTTTGTTAATGAATAGGTTAATTATTTGTTGGCTTATTTTGTTTACTTGTTCTATCAGAACATTGTAATTCTTATTTTTGTTTGGGGTTAGATCTATTAAAATGTGACAAGAGTACTCATACCCTTGTCCTTTACTTATGTTTGGAGTTATTTCTGTTCTTTCTTTAGTGTTTTGATTCTTTAAAACTGTAGTGGCTTTGCTTTTATCTAAGATATTTATCATTAAAGCTAAGTGATTATCTATTTTTTTTATGTGTTCAAGAGTGAAGCACAATTTCCCCTTACTGTATTCCTTACTAAACCCAATTATTTCAAAGATATAGTCATAAAGTTCTTCAATAGTAATGACTCTGTCTTCTGATATGTTTTCATCACTAACTCCTTGAGTTCGAGATTGATAATCAATTTTACCAAGATAATGTTTGACGACTCTAATATCTTCTTGTTGTGTGGCCAACCGAATATCCTTAGGTTTAGTGGTGACTATAATTTTAAATTGTACTGGGTTTAGATGTAATTTGGAAGGGAGCTAATCTTAAGTTTTATCAATAAAAATGGCGGATATCTACCGTAGCCAGTGATTTCAAATGCTGCCGCAGAATACAGAATCCCCCTTCGAAGTTGCTGCAGGGCGTTGAAGAAAATAGCGTGAACTCGGCATGGATGCCGAGTTAGCTTGCGAGGTACAGGATGTACCATCGTAAGCGTTAGTTATTTTTGAATAAGCCCAAGGGGCTTTCAACTTCGTCGGGGTGAGTGCTGCATAGCAGCGTTACGAACGAGAGGCATGGATGCCGAACTGGCTGTTAAACAGGGAAGTTGTTGGCACGGGGAGATGCAAGAGGGGGATTGCTGTTGATCCCCCTCTTGCCCTGGTGTGGAACGGAGTTCCACGACCTTTTCCAAGCGCAGCTTGGCTGCCGGCAAGAGTCATGGCGATGACTCAAGATCGCTCCCTATTCTGGGTCATAATCCAATATCGGTGCCAACCACCTCTCCGTCTCCTCAAGGCTCATGCCCTTGCGCGCCGCGTAATCCGCCACCTGATCTTTGCCTATGTTGGTGACGCCGAAGTAGCGCGACTTGGGATGGGCGAAGTACCAGCCGGAGACCGCGGCCGTGGGGAACATGGCGAAGCTCTCGGTGATATTGAGATCTATACACTCGTCGGGCTTGAGCAAGTCCCACAGCAGGCCCTTCTCGGTATGATCCGGGCAGGCGGGGTAGCCGGGCGCCGGCCTTATGCCCTTGTATTTCTCGCGGATCAGCGCCTCGTTGTCCAGCCGTTCATCCGCGGCATAACCCCAGAATTCCTTGCGCACCCGTTCGTGCATCCGCTCGGCGAAGGCCTCCGCCAGGCGGTCGGCCAGGCACTTGAGCATGATGGCGTTGTAGTCGTCGTGGTTGGCCTCGAAGCGCGCCACATGTTCGTCTATGCCGTGGCCGGCGGTGACCGCGAAGCCGCCCATGTAGTCGGCGACGCCCGAGTCTTTGGGGGCGACGAAGTCGGCCAGACAGAAGTTGTCGTTGCCGACCCGCTCCAGCTGCATCCTCAGGTGATGAGTGGTCATGAGCACCTGTTGGCGCGACTCGTCGCTGTACAGCTCTATGTCGTCGTGGCCGACGGTATTGGCCGGGAACAGGCCTATGACCCCCTTGGCGGTGAGCCATTTCTCCCGGATCAGGGTCTCCAGCATGGCCTGGCCGTCGGCGAACAGCTTGCGCGCCTCCTCGCCGACCACCTTGTCGTCGAGAATTTCAGGATAGTGGCCGTGCAGCTCCCAGGCGCGGAAGAAGGGCGTCCAGTCGATGCGCTCGACGAGATCGGTCAGCGGGTAGTCGTCGAATACCTGCTTGCCCAGCACCTTGGGGGTCACTGGGGTATAGCTGGCCCAGTCGTGCTGGCAGCGGTTGTCCCGCGCCGCCGCGATGGAGACAATGTGCTTGCGCTTGGTCTGCGACAGCCGCTTCTCGCGCAGGTTGTCGTAGTCGGCGTATTCGGCATCTATGGTGGCCTGGCGGGTCTGGTTGCTGACGAGCTTGCTCACCATGGGCACGGCGCGGGAGGCATCGGCGATATAGATGGCGCCATGGGGGTAGTGGGGCGCTATCTTCACCGCAGTGTGGATCTTGGAGCAGGTGGCGCCGCCTATGATGGCGGGAATGGTCAGGCCTTCGCGGGCGAAGGTCTTGACGTTATGCACCATCTCATCCAGGCTGGGGGTGATGAGCCCGGACATGCCTATGATGTCGATATTGTGCTCCTTGACGGCCTCGAGAATGCGCTCCACCGACACCATCACCCCGAGATCGAACACCTCAAAGCCGTTGCAGGCCAGCACCACGCCGACGATATTCTTGCCTATGTCGTGGACGTCGCCCTTGACCGTCACCATCAATATCCTGCCGTTGGACTGGCCGGCGACCTTCTCCAGCTCTATGTAGGGGTTGAGGTAGGCCACGGCCTTTTTCATCACCCGTGCCGACTTGACCACCTGGGGCAGGAACATCTTGCCCGAGCCGAACAGATCGCCGACCAGATTCATGCCGTCCATCAGCGCGCCTTCGATCACATCCAGCGGCCGGGCGGCGGCCTGTCTCGCCTCTTCGGTATCCTGATCGATAAATTCCGTGATGCCCTTCACCAGGGCATGGGCCAGGCGCTCGCTCACCGGCAGGCTGCGCCATTGGAGATCTTCCTTCTTGCCGGCCGTGGCGCCGTCGCCGCGGTACTTCTCGGCGACATGGAGCAGCTGCTCAGTGTTGCTCGACGCTTCCCCGTTGGCATCCACTGCGGTGCAGGGCAGGTTCAACACCACGTTTTCGACCAAAAGCTTGAGCTCGGGATCTATGTCGTCGTAGATCGCCAGTTGGCCGGCGTTGACTATGCCCATGTCCATGCCGGCCTGAATGGCGTGGTACAGGAACACGGCGTGGATGGCCTCGCGCACCGGGTTGTTGCCGCGAAACGAGAAGGACACGTTGGACACGCCGCCGGAGATCATCGCATGGGGCAGGCTGGCCTTGATGTCCCTGATGGCCTCGATGAAGTCGACCGCATAGTTGTCGTGCTCCTCTATGCCGGTGGCGATGGCGAAGATGTTGGGGTCGAAGATGATGTCTTCCGGCGGGAAGCCGACCTTATCCACCAACACCCGGTAGGCGCGGGTACAGATCTCCAGTTTGCGGGCGCGGGTATCGGCCTGGCCCTGTTCGTCAAAGGCCATGACGATGGCGGCGGCGCCGTAGCGCTTCACCAGCCGCGCCTGCTCGATGAACTTGGCTTCGCCTTCCTTGAGGGAGATGGAGTTGACTATGCCCTTGCCCTGGATGCACTTGAGGCCGGCCTCTATCACTTCCCACTTGGAGGAGTCGATCATCACGGGCACCCGGCTGATGTCGGGCTCGGAGGCGATGAGGTTGAGGAACTTGTGCATGATTTCGACGCCGTCGAGCATGCCTTCGTCCATGTTGATGTCGATGATCTGGGCGCCGTTCTCCACCTGCTCCCTGGCCACGTCCAGCGCCTTCTCGAACAGCCCCTCCTTGATGAGTTTGAGGAACTTGGCCGAGCCGGTGACGTTGGTGCGCTCGCCCACGTTCACGAACAGCGACTGGGCGTCTATGGTCAGGGGTTCCAGCCCGGACAAACGGCAGGCTACGGGGATCTCGGGGATCACCCGAGGTGAGTGCTTGCTCACCGCGTCGCGTATGGCACTTATGTGTTTCGGGGTGCTGCCGCAGCAGCCGCCGACTATGTTGAGCAGGCCCTCGGCCGCCCACTCGCCTATGACGTCGGCCATCTCCTCCGGGGTTTCGTCATAGCCGCCGAACTCGTTCGGCAGGCCGGCGTTGGGGTGGGCCGAGACATAACATTCGGCGATGCGCGCCAACTCTTCCACATAGGGGCGCAGCTCCTTGGGCCCCAAGGCGCAGTTGAGGCCGATACACAGGGGCTTGATGTGGCGCAGCGAGTTGTAGAAGGCCTCGGTCGTCTGGCCCGTGAGAGTGCGGCCGGAGGCATCCGTGATGGTGCCCGAGATCATCACAGGCAGGCGTTCTTGGCTGCCATCGGCAGGCACGCCGAACAGCTCGTCGAACACGGATTCGATGGCGAACAGCGCCGCCTTGGCGTTGAGGGTATCGAAGATGGTTTCCACCATGATGATGTCGGCGCCGCCTTCAATCAGCGCCCGGGTGGATTCTATGTAAGCGGTCACCAACTCATCGAAGCTGACGTTGCGGTAGCCTGGGTCATTCACATCCGGGCTGATGGAGCAGGTCCTGTTGGTGGGACCCAGCACCCCGGCCACATAGCGGGGAATGCCGCTGGCGGCGGCCACCTCATCACAGGCTTCGCGGGCGAGGCGGGCGGCGGCGAAGTTGATGTCCCTGGACTGGGCCTGCATGTCGTAATCGGCCATGGCTATGGTGGTGGCGTTGAAGCTGTTGGTCTCTATTATGTGCGCGCCGGCATTGAGGTAGTCCAGGTGGATCTGCTTGATGAGCCCTGGCTGGCTCAGCACCAGCAGATCGTTGTTGCCCTTGACGTCGCAATGCCAGTCCTTGAAGGGCTCGCCGCGGTAATCCGCCTCTTGCAGTTTGTGGTCCTGGATCATGGTGCCCATGGCGCCATCGAGGATCAGTATGCCTTGTTGCAGTTGGGCTCTTAGCGCCTGAGTCAGGGCCTGGGCCCGTTGCAATGTGATGGGAGTCGCTGTCGCCATAAGTCGTTACCTGCAGAGTGCTCGGTTAAGAGTGCTCAGTTAAGAGTGCTAAGTTAAAAGTACCGAATCGAGCGTATGGTGTCTGGTTTTCGACGGGAAAATGTTGCCGTCGGTTAATTATTTTTGGACATACATACGTATAGACGTCCATAATACGCGACATAATCGCTCGAGGGCAAGGTCAATGTTAGCCCGGCCCCCGGCGCGCACTTCTTTTCCCGGCCCTGGACCGCGGCCGGAAAACTGACGCTATCGGGGTGTTATGCAACGGGCACAGATTTTCTTACTCAGGCATGGCGAATGCGAGGGCGGTGCCATACTGCGCGGCCGCACGGATGTGGCCCTGACGGCGCAGGGGCGGGCGCAGATGCGGGCGGCTCTGGCCCAGGCCCAGACTCTGGTTCAGGCCCAGGCCAAGGCTCTGGCCCAGACTCAGGTCCAGACTCAGGTCCAGGTGTCGGCGCCTGGCCATGAGACACTGGCTTGGGGGACGGCGCCGCACCTGTACAGCTCGCCACTGCGGCGCTGTGCCGATTTTGCCGCCGAGCTGGCCGCCGACGGCTGGCGGCCGAGGGAGCTCCCGGGTCTGCGCGAGCTGGACTTCGGTGACTGGGATGGGCAGAGCTGGGAGCAGCTGTATCTCACCCAGGCAGAGGCGCTCGACGCCTATTGGCAAGACCCTTGGGCGGCAGCGCCGCCGGGCGGCGAGTCCATGGCGGCCTTCGAGGCCAGGGTGGATGCCGCCTTCGCCTCAGTGCTGGCGGCGCTGCGCCGTGCCTCTTCTGCCGCCGGTGAATCGCCCGCCGGGCCTGAGACCGCCTTGCTGCTGACCCACGGCGGGGTGATGCGCCATCTGTTGGCGCGGGTGTTGGGGGTGGCGCCGAGTGCCGGTTTCTACCATAGCCTGGCTTTGCCCTACGCCGCCCTGGTGCGCCTTGAGGTGTTCTGGGGCCATGACGAAGAGCGCGAGGCCGCTTGCAGCTACCGGCTGCACTGGCCCGGAAGCTAGCCGTCTTGCCTATTGATGTAAAAGCCGGATAATAATCCGTCCCCGGCCTGGCCGGGGTAAATGAACCCAGGTGTCGGGGATGGTTGGCCAAGCGCCGCCATCAACCCGGCGTGACAGGGAATCGGGGAACGGCAATAGCTGCCGCCAGCCCGAACTGTGCCCGCAACTGTGAGTGTGGAGCAAGGAGGCCGGCCTCTTGCCACTCGAGTCAGGATACCTGCCTGGGTTTGTACGCCGTCGCAGCGCTGCGCCGGTTCCATCACTGTGCTCGAGCGGGTGACTCGGGGGAGCTTAAGATGACACTATTTTTACCCATGGCCCGTGCCATGGCGGCGTTGACCCTCGCAGGTCGCCGGCTATGACAGTCGCCGAAACCGGGACCATGCCCCTGGCTCTGTCTGTCTCGGATCTGAGTTGGCGCCTCGGCGACAAGGCCATTCTGTCGGGCATCAGCCTGGGACTGACCCAGGGGCAGATGCTGGGCATCATAGGCCCAAATGGCGCCGGCAAGTCCAGCCTGTTGCGTTGCCTGTACAAGTTTATCCGACCTACGTCCGGCGAGATCTGCCTGCATGGCATGGACATAGCCGGCATAGCCGCCAAGGCATTCGCCTGCAGGGTGGCCGTGGTGCAGCAGGATACCCCCCATTATTTCGACATGAGCACCACTCAGTTGGTGGCCATGGGGCTGACCCCACATAAGGGGCCGTTCGACGGCACCAGCCAGGCGGACAAGGCCGACATAGCCCAGGCGCTGGCGAGGGTCGGCCTGAGCCATAAGGCGGCCCAGCAGTACGAACACCTGTCCGGCGGCGAGAAGCAGCGGGCGCTGATCGCCCGTGCCATAGTGCAGCGGCCCCAATTGTTGATCCTCGACGAGCCCACCAATCACCTGGACATCAGATACCAAATCCAGATCCTCGAACTGGTGCGCAGCCTGGGGATCAGCGTCATCGCCTCCATCCATGATCTCAACCTTGCCAGCGCCCTGTGCGACAGCCTGCTGTTGCTGGATAAGGGCCGCTGCATCGTCAGCGGCACCCCGGATCTGGTGCTGACGGAGCAGCGCATCGCCGAGGTCTTCGGCGTCTGTTGCCGGGTGCAGCCCCATCCCCAGCATGGCAAGCCGCTGATCAGCTACTTCTACGGTTACAGCGCCGCGACGGCCGCTATGACACAGGGAACCCAAGATGCAATCGACTGAGAAATTTGAGGACCGGGCATTGAAAGGGGGCTTGAAAGCGTCTCTGGGCTTACTGCTCACCCCCTTGTCGCTGCAGGGCTGGCTGCTGTTGGCGCTGGCCTTGCTGGCACTGCTGACGCCGCTGCTGGCGACCAGCTTCGGGGCCGCCAACATCAGCATGCTGGACGTGGTGCGGGTGCTGGGACATAAGTTGTTCGATATCGGCCAACCGAGCGCGATAACGGAGCGGATAGTGCTGGAGCTGAGGTTGCCGCGGACAGTGCTGGCCTTCGTGGCGGGGGCCGGGCTGTCGATCGCCGGCGCCGTGCTGCAGCTGGTGACCCGCAATCCGCTGGCGGATCCTTATCTGTTCGGCATCAGCTCCGGGGCCTCGTTCGGCGCCGTGGTCATGCTGACCCTGTTCACAGGCACCGGCCTGTTGGCGGGCTCCGGGCTCGCCGTCGACTCAGGCCTTGCCGCCTCAGGCTCAGGGCTGTCTGCCGGCTCAGGGCTGTCGCTGCTGATGTGGCTGCTTCTGCCGCTGGGGGCCTTCTGCGGTGCCAGCCTGTCAGTGCTCCTGGTGCTGCTGCTCTCCGGGCTCGGCATCAGCAGCCAGGTCGAGCGCATGCTCTTGTCCGGGGTGGCGACCTCCTTCATGTTCGGCGCCCTCACCAGTTTGCTCTTGTATTTCGCCAGTCCCCAGGCCACGGCCTCTGTGCTCTTCTGGAGCCTGGGCAGCTTCGCCAAGGCCAGCTGGGCCCTGTTGTCACTGCCCCTGCTGGTGGTGAGCCTGAGCTTGTTGGTGATACTGGCACTCAAGCGGCAGATCCTGGCGCTGCAGGCCGGGGATGAGACGGCCCATACCCTGGGGGTCAATGTGCCCAAGCTGCGGCTGGGGATCTTGCTGCTATGCTCGCTGATCACCGCCATACTGGTCGCCAGCTGTGGCGGCATAGGCTTCGTCGGCCTGATGATCCCCCATATCGTCAGGCTGCTGTTTCCCGGCCGGCAGCCCATATTGCTGACGGCCCTGGTGGGCGGGCTGTTCATGGTGTGGATAGACGTGCTGGCCAGATGCTTGTTGGGCAACCAGGAGCTGCCGGTCGGCATCATTACCGCGGCGATCGGCAGCGTGTTCTTCCTGTTCGTGCTGCGTCGCCGTGGCCGCTACGGCTAGGCCGGGTCTCTTATCCAGCCAAGATTGCCCTTAACAGCAGCCTTAACCTTAGAGTGAGTAGCCATGTTCAATATTCCCGCCCTCAGCCATGCCGGCGACGCCGAGATCCAGCACAGGATAGACCACAAGACCAAACCGCCAGGGGCCCTGGGGGAACTTGAGCCGCTGGCGTTGCAGCTGGCCAGGGTGCTGGGCAAGGAGGCGCCGGCGATCCGCAGGCCGACCATGCTGGTGTTTGCCGCAGATCACGGCATCGCCGCCCATGGGGTATCGATAGCCCCGAGTGCTGTCACCACCCAGATGGTGCATAACTTCCTCGGCGGCGGCGCCGCCATCAATGTGTTCTGCCGCCAGCTGGGCTATGAGCTGGAGGTCATAGACTGCGGCATCCTAGAGCCGCTGCCGCCAACCCCTGGCCTGGTAGCACAGCGTCTGGGGGCAGGCACGGGCGCGATACATCTGGAGGCCGCCATGACCCAGGCCCAGGTGACCCAGGGGCTGGCATTGGCGCGCGCCCTGGTGGCCCGCCACCATGAGGCCGGGGCTAACCTCATCGCCCTGGGCGAGATGGGCATAGGCAATACCTCCTCGGCGGCGGCTGTCATGGCGGCCTTGACCGGCTTGCCGCTGACGGACTGTGTCGGCCGCGGCACCGGCATAGACGATGCCGCGCTGGCCAACAAGAGGGCGCTGCTGGCCCGGGCGCTGGCCTTGCATGGGGATGAGCCGACGTCCGGGCAGGCCCAGGCTCGGCCGGATCCGCTGCGAGTCCTCGCCTGCCTCGGCGGCTTCGAGATAGTGCAGATGACGGGCGCCATGCTGGCGGCGGCCGAGCTTGGGATGCTGGTGTTGGTCGACGGCTTCATCGCCACGGTGTCGGCCCTGCTGGCGGTCAGGCTGAATGCCAATGCCAGGGACTATATGATCTTCGCCCACGAGTCCGAGGAGCGCGGCCATAAGCTGCTGCTCGCCGAGCTGGGTGCCAGACCCCTGTTGAGCCTGGGACTGAGGCTGGGAGAGGGCACGGGCGCCGCGCTGGCCCTGCCTCTGGTGCAGGCGGCGGCGAATTTCTACAACCAGATGGCGAGCTTCGACGAGGCCGGGGTGACTTCGGTCGTCTGATTAACGGGCCAGTAACAAGGCCAGTAAACCTGCTGCCGGCCAGGTCCGGCTGGGCAGCATAAGTATCAACAAGGTTAAGGATGTTCCATGTCACGCAAGCATCACTGGCACAGGCAGAGCGATCTCTTCTTCGTGGCCCTGGGATTTTTCACCCGCATCCCCATGCCCTCCTGGGTCGAGGTGGACGGCGACAAGCTCAACCAGGCCAGCCGTTACTTCGGCCTGGTGGGCCTGTGCATCGGCCTGTGCTGCGCCTTTGTGTTCTGGCTGAGTCAGCTGTGGTTGCCGGCCGGGGTGGCCGTCTTGTTGGCGATGATCGCCGGGGTATTGCTCACCGGCGGCTTTCATGAGGATGGCCTGGCCGACACCGCCGATGGTTTCGGCGGTGGTTGGTGCGTCGCCGACAAGCTCAGCATAATGAAGGACTCGCGCCTGGGCACCTATGGCGCTCTGGCGTTGGTGCTGGCGCTGCTGCTCAAGTGGCAGCTGTTGGTTGAGCTGGCCCTGTATGCCCCCATGGTGGCTGTGTGGGCGCTGGTGCTGGGCCACTGCCTCAGCCGGGTGCTGGCGGCCAGCATCATCTTCACCGAGACCTATGTGCGTGACGATGACAGCAGCAAGTCCAGGCCTCTGGCTCAGACACAGGGCATCGACGAGTTGCTGATCTTGCTGGCGACCGGGCTCCTGCTGCTCCTGTGTCTCAATGGGGTGGTTGCCTTCGCCCTGCTTATCGCCCTGTGGCTGATCCGCTGCTTGCTGGTGGCCCTATTCCGGCGCCAGATAGGGGGTTATACCGGCGATACCCTGGGGGCGGCCCAGCAGCTCGCCGAGCTGGGCTGTTACCTGGTGCTCCTGGCCATGGGGAATGCCCTATGATACATCTGGTGTTGGGCGGTGCCCGCAGCGGCAAGAGCAGCTACGGCGAATCTCTGGTGCAGGCCCTGGCACGCGAGGGCCATGAGTGCCTGTATTTGGCGACGGCCACCGCCGGGGACGGGGAGATGGCGGCGCGCATCGCCCGCCATCGCCGCCAGCGGCAGGCGGGGGGCCTGGACTGGCAGCTGCACGAAGTGCCGCTGGCTCTGGCTGATGCGCTGACGGCCTTGGCGGCGGCGAACAGGGTGATACTGGTAGATTGCCTGACCTTGTATCTCACCAATGAACTGCTGCAATGCCCTGCCGACTGGCCGGGGCATAAGGCCAGGCTGCTGGCATGCCTGCCAGGGTTACCAGGAGATATCATATTGATCAGTAACGAGGTAGGTTCAGGAATAGTGCCCATGGGGGAGCTGAGCCGCCAATTCGTCGACGAGGCAGGCTGGCTCAATCAGGCCATGGCCCAGGTTGCCGACAGCGTCACCCTGGTGGTGGCCGGCTTGCCGCTGCCACTCAAGGGAGGCATGGCATGAACGCCAAAGTTTGCATGACCCAGGCTGCTATGCCTGAGACTACTGCACCTGAGACTGCTCTGTCTGGAGCTGCTGCACCTGAGGTGCCTGCGCCTGGGGCTAACATGCTGATGGTGCAGGGCACCACCTCGGATGCGGGCAAGAGCACCCTGGTGGCCGGCCTCTGCCGCCTGTTCGCCAGAGATCCAGGGCTGGGGTTCGATTCCGTGGCGCCCTTCAAGCCGCAGAACATGGCGCTCAACAGCGCTGTGACCTCGGACGGCGGCGAGATAGGCCGGGCTCAGGCGCTGCAGGCGGCCGCCTGCTATCTCATGCCCCACACAGACTTCAACCCCGTGCTGCTCAAGCCCAGCTCGGACACCGGCGCCCAGGTGATCATCCAGGGCAAGGCGCTGACGACCCTGGAGGCGGGGCAGTTCTTCGGCCCGGCCAGTCGCGATTACAAGGCGCGGGCCATGGCGGCCGTGCTCGACTCCTTCTCCCGTTTGCGGCTGGGCTATCGCCTGCTGCTGGTGGAAGGGGCGGGCAGCCCGGCGGAGATCAACCTGCGCGAGGGCGACATAGCCAACATGGGCTTCGCCGAGGCGGTCGATTGCCCTGTTATCCTCATCGCCGACATAGACAAGGGCGGGGTGTTCGCCCATCTGGTGGGCACCCTGGCGCTGCTGTCGGCCAGCGAGCGGGCCAGGGTCAAGGGCTTCGTCATCAATCGTTTTCGCGGCGACATCGGCCTGCTGCAACCCGGCATAGACTGGCTCGAAGCCTATACCCATAAGCCCGTGCTCGGGGTGCTGCCCTATCTGCACGATCTGCATCTGGACGCCGAGGATGCGCTGCCGCAAGCCACTCAGTCGCAAGCAGGGCTCTCGTCTCAGGCAAGTCAGGCAAGCGCCGGACTCAGGGTGCTGGTGCTGGTTTACCCGCACATCAGCAACCACACAGACTTCGACCCCTTGCGCCTGCATCCAGGGGTAGACTTTCAGTATGTGTCGCTGCAGAGCCAGGCGCAGTGCGGTGACAAGCGTTTGCCGGCGGCGGATCTCATCATCTTGCCCGGCAGCAAGAATGTGCGCGCCGATCTGGCCTTCCTGCGACAGCAGGGCTGGGACGGGGACATAGCACGGCATCTGAGGTACGGTGGCAAGCTCATGGGCGTCTGCGGCGGTTATCAGATGCTGGGCCAGTGGATAGCCGATCCCCTCGGAGTGGAAGGCGCGCCGGGACTCAGCCCAGGCCTCCGGCTGTTGCCGCTGACGACCGGACTCGAAGCCGACAAGCAGCTGCGGCGGGTGACGGGGGAGCTCTCATTGCTTGGGCAAACCGCGGCCGTGCAGGGCTATGAGATCCACTGCGGCAGCTCGGACTTGCCGGCGAATGCCGCTTCGCCCATCAGGCTAACACTTGAGCATGCCCTGGGCTCGGGCTTAGACTCAGACTCAGGAACAGACTCGGGCTTTTGCGACGGCCTGCTCAGTGACGACGGCCAGATCCTCGGCACCTATCTGCATGGGCTGTTCGATTCACCCACAGCCTGTGGCCTGCTGTTGCAATGGGCCGGGATGGCATCGACTGGAATGGATCCAGGGGCAGGGGCGGTCGATATCAATCTCATCCGCGAACAACAGCTCGACCGGCTCGCCGACGTCTTGGCGGCCCATCTGGACATGGACAAATTACAGCAAATTCTACGGGAGGACAGCAAGGCATGACGGATAAACAGACTCAGCAGCAAGAGCTGCAACAGCAGGAACGCAAGGCCGAGCGCCATAAGGCCCGCCAGCAGAAGGTGAAGGCCGGGGTGGATGCCAAGATAGCCGCCGCCCAGGAGGAGAAGGGCATCTTGCTGGTGCTCACGGGTAACGGCAAGGGCAAGAGCACGGCCGGCTTCGGCACCGTCGCCCGCGCCGTCGGCCACGGCAAGAAGGCGGCCGTGGTGCAGTTCATCAAGGGCACCTGGGAATGCGGCGAGCGCACCCTGCTCGAAGGTGCCGGGGTCGAGTTCCATGTGATGGGCACGGGCTTCACCTGGGAAACCCAGGACAAGGCCAAGGACACGGCGGCGGCCGAGGCGGCTTGGGCGGCGGCGGAAACCTTGCTCAAGGATCCCAGCGTGGATCTGCTGCTGCTCGACGAGCTGACCTATATGGTCAGCTATCACTACCTGGAGTTGGCACGGGTGCTGGATGCCCTGAGAAACCGTCCGCCGATGCAGCATGTGGTAGTCACGGGCCGCGCCTGCCACAGGGACATAATAGAACTGGCCGACACGGTCAGCGAAGTGCAGCCGATCAAACATGCCTTCGAAGCCGGCATCAAGGCCCAGCCCGGGTTCGATTATTGACTCAGGGGGTCATCGGCCGGCTTCGTTTCCAGGCTGGTGGAATATTTGATGGGCCGACACTCAGCCGAGTGTCGGCCCATCGCTAAGGTGCAGTAGGGTTAATCTAGGGGCTGGGGAAGTGGTACACCAAGTTCAGGTTGATGCTGTCGCCTTTCAGGCTCAGGCTTCCACTTCCCGTACTGAAACTCTCATCGTAGATCCGCATCCATTCCAGCTCCAGTTGCACCCTGTTGCCGTTGGATATGGCGAGTCCCGCGCCATAGATGATGTCGTTGTCGTCGTCAGAAAATCCTCCGATCGACGCCCTTGACTTGCCATAGCCCAAGAGGACATAGGGCCTGAAATATTGATTTAACGGCAAGATCCCTCTGGCCAGTACGCTGAAATGGCTGTCCACTGAAAAATCAATGCCATCAATAGTTTCATCAGAGGTATTGCCATAGCCCCTGGCCTCGAAGGCGAAGTTCTCGTGCAGCTGATAGCCGACGATAACCCCCAGCAGGGTGTTGTCTATGCTCAGAGACCCTGCCGCCAGAGTATCAAAATCAACAACGTCTGCATCGACATCGACGAAAGCGCCGCTGAGTCCCAGGTACATGTGTTGTACGTTGTCGTGAGGATAAAGCTCGTTGGCACTGACACCATTGAGATAGAGTGTGCCCAGGACAGGCACTAGTAACCATGATCTGTTCATCATTCATCATCCTTAATTGGTTTTATGACAGGGGATTTGACAATCCCACCGCTAGAAAATATAGACCAAGATGACAGTTTTGTGATGCCAGCTCTTTATTACGGGCTCGGGCCACTGCGGCTGTAGGCACCCTTTTCCGGGCTTAGGGCATGGGAAAGGCCGCAACGATAGGCTGTTTCGTTCTCGAATGCTTTACAGCGCCCTCTGCGGGCAATAAGATCCCTCAAACCCTGCAAGCAAAAGAGACGGCAATGACAAGTATTACTATTACCCGCCCGGATGACTGGCACGTACACCTGCGTGACGGCAGTCAACTTAAAGACACAGTGAGAGACATCAGCCGCTACATGGGGCGCGCGGTAGTGATGCCGAATCTGGTGCCACCCGTGATGGACACGGCGGCGGCGCTGGGCTATTACGGCAGGATCCAACAGGCACAACCCCAAGGTCAGTTCGAGCCCTTGATGGTCCTGTACCTGACGGACAACACCAGGGCCGAGGAGATCTTCAAGGCCAAGGCCTCGGGGAAAGTCGTTGCCGCCAAGCTGTATCCCGCCGGTGCCACCACCAACTCGGATTCAGGTGTGACGGATGTGAAGAACATCTATCCCGTGCTGGCCGCCATGCAGGAGGCCGGATTGCTGCTGTTGGTGCATGGTGAGGTGACAGACTCGAGTATCGACATCTTCGATCGCGAGCAGATCTTCATCGACAAGATACTCAGCCAGGTAGTGGCGGATTTTCCCGAGCTGAAAGTGGTGCTGGAACACATCACCACCAAGGATGCGGTGGACTTCGTTAACCAGGCATCGGACAAGGTGGCGGCGACCATCACGGCCCATCACCTGCTGTATAACCGCAACCATATGTTGGCCGGTGGCATCAGGCCACACTTCTACTGCCTGCCTATCCTCAAGCGCAACACACATCAAGAGGCGCTGTTGGGCGCCATCGCCTCAGGCAGCAAGAAGTTCTTCCTCGGCACCGACTCGGCGCCCCATTACAAGGACAAGAAGGAAGCCGCCTGCGGCTGCGCCGGTTCCTATACGGCCCATGCCGCCATAGAACTGTACGCCGAAGCCTTCGAGTCGGTCGATGCCCTGGACAAGCTGGAGGCCTTCGCCAGCTTCAACGGCCCGGATTTTTACGGCCTGCCGCGCAACACAGACAGCATCACCCTGGTTAAGGCCGACTGGTCCGTGCCCGAGTCTTACCCTCTGGGCGACACCTGTGTGGTGCCGATCCGTGCCGGTGAGACCATCGCCTGGCAGGTGAAATCTGGCGAGTGAAATAGCCCGCTGTTGGTATGCTGAGTTGTGAGCAATAAAAAAGGAGCCTGGGCTCCTTTTTTGTTTTCATATCATCTTGTTTTTGCCGCTCACACTTCGGCGGCCAACTCGGTCGCTCCGCCGGTTTGCTGCTTGGCATCCAGGCGGGCGATCACCTTGCCGTAGATCACCAGCGAGATGGCCGACACCAAAGCTATGGCGGCGAACACGTACCAGATGTAGTGGGCGTTGCTGGCTGCGGCCTGCCACTCGGCCGTGGTGGCAAAGGTCTTGGGATCCGGGCAGTAGGCACTCAGCAGATAGCCCGACAGGCCGAAGCCTATCAGGGAACTGATGAAGGAATGCAGATGGGAGAAACCCAGATACAGGCCTTCCTCACCCTTGGGGGCCTGCAGGGAGAAGAACTCCAGGAAGCGCGGCGAGATGAAGGATTCGGCGAGACCCTGGAATATGATGCCGACTATCATCATCAGGGCAACCGGATGCATCTGCACCAGGCCCAGATCTATATTTCCGCCGCCGAGCAGGTTGCCCGAGGCCATGGCGAGCGCCGAGACAGGCATGATAAACATGCCCACAGTCATGGAAAACAGCGAGCTGCGGCCCTTCATCAGCGAGGTGACGAAGCCGACAGTGACGACCACGACCAGGGGGTTGACGTTGGCATACCAGGAAGGGGAAGCGCCTTCGCCGGCCATGCGCAGCACGTATTTGGGCATGGTGGCGTAGAGCTGGTGTTGTACCATCCAGAAGCCTGTGATGATGAGGATCAGGGTGATGAGGCGGGTGTTGCCCAGCACCTTGAGCAGCGACTGCCAGATCTCGCCGACGGATTTGCCGTTCTGGCTGGATTCGGCATTCTTGTAGAACAGCAGAATGCAGAAAAATGCCAGCAGGGTCATGGCGGCGGCAAAATAGTTGAGGTTAATGAGACCCAAGTCCCCCATGGATTCCCGCAATGGCTTGACTATCGTCTTGCCGGAGAAGGCACCTATGTTGACCATCATGTAGAAGATGGAAAAGCCCTTGGCGCGGTTGGATTCCGTCGTTTCCCGGGCGACGGTACCTGTGATCACCGCCTTGATGAAGGAGCCGCCGATCATTATGACCACCATGATGGGCACTATCGCCCAGCGGATATCCGCCTGTTGCAGCCCATTGAATACCACCTCGCGGCCATATTGTACCAGCCCCTGACCTTCGAGCAGTGCCGGAAACAGTGCCAGACCGGCATAACCCAGGGTCAGCAGGCCGAATGCCAGCATCAGGGCGCGCCTGAAACCTATCTTGTCGGCCAGGGCGCCGGAGAAGGTGGGCAGGAAATACAGGCCGGCGGAGAAGGAGCCGGCGATCCAGGCGGCTTCTATGTCATCGAATCCGAGGATCCGTGACAGATACAGGGTGATCACTATGAAGACGCCGTAATAGGCGGCGCGCTCCAGCAATTCGACGCAGTTGGCTATCCAAAACGCCTTGGGAAAGCCCTTGGGCGTGGACTGGGGGGATGTCATTGTTTTTATGCTCCTGTACCAAGTGATGTGGGGGAGAAACCTCAGGTACTGTATGCACCCGGGCTCAAATCTGGGCGTCGAGAGTAACAAAACAGCGCCGTGAAAGGAAATTATCCGGCTTTGCGTCGGCAATACTGCCTGAATAAGGCGGCTCATCTGCTTTGGTGGACGCCTTGCCTGCCATAGGCTCAAGCGCATCATGTTTGACTCCTGCTGCTTTCTTCAACACCCCCAAGGGTTTTCACGGCTTTAGAGTTAACTCTTTGTTTAAAACCGACTAAATCCATCCCTGGCTTGCTCGCTATGCCCCTGCCGCTTTGCAGTCAGCCTCAAGGTGAAAAATTTTCACCTTGCATTTTGTTAATCATGGGTTACACCTATGTTAGCGTGGGTGCAGCTGTTTGCTGTTTGATAACAAGATGCCGTCAGGGCACCGGATGCAAACAGAAAAATATAACTTAAAATCAATGAAGTGGAGTATTTAAGTTGAACAAGAACACGGGAAATCAAACGAACAACATAGTGCGTCTCTCTCCCCTGGCGGCCAGCATTGCCGCCCTGTGTCTGGGCGCTTCCTTTCAGGTGTTGGCCGCAGAGGATGCGCCCCAGGCGACCGGGCAGAAGAAGATAGAGGTCATCACCACCATAGGCACCAGGGTCAGTGGCCGGATGGCGACAGAATCACCGGCGCCGGTGGACATCATAGGCGAGGAGCAGCTGGCACAGAGCGGCGCCACCGAGCTTGGCCGGGCGCTGCAGATAGCCGCCCCGTCATTCAACTTCTCCAGCACCACGGTCAGCGACGGCAGCGACATCATACGTCCGGCCACCCTGAGGGGCTTGGGCCCGGATCAGGTGTTGGTGCTGGTCAACGGCAAGCGCCGCCATCAGCAGGCCCTGGTCAATACCCAGGAAACCGTGGGCAAGGGCTCGGCGGGTTACGATATCAACGCCATCCCCTTGAGTGCGGTCAAAAGGGTCGAGGTACTGCGTGACGGCGCCGCCGCCCAGTATGGTTCGGATGCCATTGCCGGGGTGATCAACATAGTGCTGAAGGACTCGAGCGAAGCGGGCAGCCTGCGGGTGGAAGCCGGCCAGACCTACGAGGGCGACGGTGAAAACCTGGTGCTGGCGGCGAACAAGGGCTTCGCCCTGGGTGACGCCGGCTTCATCAACCTGAGCCTGGAGTACAGGGACAGGGGCGAGACCAACAGGGCGGGGCCGGCGACGCTGGAACTGACCGGCGGCAATCTCATCGGCAAGTGGTGGGATGAGAACGATCAGAGCGTGGTGCGCCTGCACATAGGGGATGCCGAGTCCAAAAACCTCTATGCCTGGGTCAACGGCGGCTACGATCTCAGCGACACCACTGAGCTGTACTTCTTCGGTGGCTATTCCAGCCGCGACGGCGAGTCGGCCGGTTTCTTCCGTGGCCCGGGCAGCGACAGGACTATTCCTGAGCTCTATCCCGAGGGCTTCCTGCCGCAACTCAGCACCAATGTCGACGATACCTCGGCGGCGGCAGGCCTGCGCGGCGATCTGAACGAAGACTGGAAATGGGACGTGGGCGCCGTCTGGGGCCGCAGCGAGTTCTCCTTCAACTCCAATAATTCGGCCAACGTCAGCTGGTACTACGAGCCCAAGCCGGACAACAGCGGCATCTATGGCGAGACACCGACCTCGGCCCACGACGGCACGCTGATCTTCGAGCAGACCACGGTCAACGCCGACATCAACGGCAGCGTGGACTGGGGCGCCAATCTCGAGCCCCTGTACCTGGCCTTCGGTCTGGAACTGCGCCAGGATGCCTACCAGATAGTGGCGGGCGATCCCTGGTCCTACAGCTATGGCCGCAACAACGGCACGACCCCCATACTGCACAGCGACACAGGCACCCCAGTGATGGCGGGTATCCAGGGCTTCCCGGGATTCGGCCCCAAACAGGCGGTGGATCAGGACAGGAGCAGCTATGCCCTGTATGCCGATGCCGAGACCAATCTGACCGACGAACTCTTGGTCGGCGCCGCGGTGCGCTATGAGCACTACCAGATGGCGGGTGACAACGTCTCCGGCAAGCTGTCGAGCCGTTACGAGTTCAACGACAGCTTCTCCATCAGGGGCACAGTGTCTTCCGGCTTCCGGGCCCCGGGCGTGCAGCAGATCAACTACAGCCAGGTGCTGACCAACCTGGTCAATGGCGAGCTGGTTGAGACAGGCACAGTCGCCAACTCCAGCCCAGTGGCCGCCGAGTTCGGCATCGAAAATCTGGACGTGGAAACCTCGCTCAGCTACAGCATAGGCATGGTGGCCGAGCCCATAGACGATCTGAAGCTGTCTCTGGATATCTTCCAGATAGACATAGACGACAGGATAGTGATCTCAGATCCCCTGACCGCCGACATAGGCCCTGAGGTGGCGGCGGCACTGGCGGCCAACCGCCTGGGGGCGGCGCAGTTCTTCACCAACTCGGTGGACACCCGCACCCGCGGCCTGGATCTGGTGGCCACCTATGACATATCGCTGGATCACGGCGCCGATCTCAAGCTGGCGGCGGCACTGAGTCTGGTGGATAACGAGGTCAAGGCGATCCATTCCAAGTCGTCCATCATTCCGGCTGAGACCCTGTTCGGCGACGTGCAGAAGCTGCGTCTGGAAGAGGGCCAGCCGGGTGAGAAGCTCAACCTGTCGGTCATCTATCAGCTGAGCGATTGGGAAGTGGCGCTGAACAACACTTACTATGGCGAAGTGTCCGGTCAGGCCTTCGGTTCCAAGAAGACCTGGAGCGGCAAGTGGCTGACGGACCTGTCGGTGAGCTATCAGGCGACCGATGAGCTGAGATTGACCATCGGCGGCACCAACATCTTCGACGTCTATCCGGACAAGTGGGGTGAAGAAGGCGACGTCTACAGTCAGGCAGGTTTCACCTATGGCTGGGAAACCTTGCCCTTCGGCATCAACGGCGGCGCCTACTACGCCAAGGCGGTCTACAGCTTCTAATCTGACCCAGATTAGCATCTGTGACCCAAGTGTCGGTCTCAAAAACAAAACCGCAGTCTGACTGCGGTTTTTTATTGGAGCATTAGAGAAGAACTTGGACCAAGACTTCGGCTAATTTGACCTTGGCATTGTTCCACCAGTGACCTACCGCAAGCACGCCCATGTGGGCTCTACTAAAACATCCCTGCTGTCTCGAAATTAAGCGCCGAAGGTCACTGGTGAAACAATGCCTGCGCAGCTGTAAGGTTCATTGGGGAGTTGTGCCTGTGCTGTCTTCATTTTTCCAAACTACGCTTGGAATAAAGTCGTGGAGCTTCGATGGGGAAATTTGTCTCTTCGATTGGAGTGTATTGGCTTGAAAAAAGTTATGCCTCTCCAATTAATATGATCAAGCAAGGTCTTCATGGCAACCATCAGATAATTAAGGTATTTTTTATTCTTCTTTTATATACGAGAGTGAGAGCATTGCTTTTTGAGTAAATCGTGTAAGATACGCTCACATGACGAAAGTAACGCGCATGGAGTAGGCTCTAGTAGCCAGTTCCTAGAATAGGTGGCGAAATTGATTAGATCAAACAACACCATGCATGTCTGCTAAATTGAATCCAAAAGGAATTATCTGGGGATTCGCTAGAGCTGGGCGTTAAATCCCTAGGAGTTTTGGTGAATAAATCTAGTGTCCTTGAAGATGATGTTCGTAGAATAGCAATAATGCATCAGTCACATAGCCTTAAGGATTTTTATCTGCGTCTTTTTTAGAGAAAAAATTAGATGGCTTTGATACACAAGGATGGAAAAAGTGCCATGAATTAATTGCTAATGATGAGTTGTTTACTGAACATCTCTTTAGTTCGGGAGTAGAAAGTCGCGATTTTAATCCACATCGGATTGATGGGATACTGAAACGAGGCTTGTTTCCCGTCTCTTACATTGCAATGAAACATTTTGTAGAGCATTCAAATATTAAAGAAATGTTTTCATTTTATGAAAAGCAAGCTATTGAAGGGAGTGTTTGCTGCATACCGTTTCTATTAAAAAACACTGGCAAAGCTTGAATAAAAATAGGATACCATATGCAATAGAGAGATTTACTGAGTTTGTCACCTTAACTTATTACAGTAAACATCACATGGAATATCCAATGAAAACACGCTTAAATATTAAAGACATATTCGTTGAAAAGGCAGTTTTAAAAGCTGTTTTACAATTTTGATTTCGGGGTGTAATTAAATTTTTTGTCGTGGTTGTTGAGATGTGAGGATACTGTTAGCGCTGAGTTTAAGTAAAGAGTGTTAATGTTTGTTATTGAGCGATCTTATTGGGATTTTCCTGGCGATTATGATGCAATTAATCAGGAGGTGTTTGAGAAATTAGTGGGTAGCACCGGTAGAGATAAATTCCATGATAAAATTAACTCTTTGATATATAATTCTACATAGAATATACATAAAATAACTCTTGCTTCTGCATTAGTTCATTTATGGGAACGTGTTGATGCCTAAGAACAAAAGAAAACTTATATAAAATGTGTAGCTGTTTTTAAATTGAGGCTTAAATAACTAAGGAAGCTTAAAAAATAAGTCCATATATGGACGTTCCCTGTGAGTCAAGGTAATGTTCTGCTCACTCAAGGCTTTTTTGCCTCAATTTTCTGTTCAATATTCTCACTCTTATCGTTGCTTTAGATGTGGCTCATTTATCGCTTTCAGCTGTTGTACTGGCATATATTCAGGCTGCGAAAAAAATTAATCCTCTGTCATCCAAAAAAATGTGACAGCCAATCTTTTTTCTCGTTTTTCTTTCCCGAAATAAGCGCTGGCGCTATGAACCATATTGCCCTTAAATAAAATAAGTCTATTAAACTTGTTTTCAATTGTCTGGTCCAAATACCAGGCACTCGATGGTAAACTAGTGACATTCAAGGCATCAACCAAATTGAAAAATGGTGAGGGAACAATATTCCCGCCTGCAGCGCCATTTGTATATTTAAGGCGATAAAATGATGTGCCTGCTGATGCTTCTGGTTTAGGGCTTAAAAATAGCACTGCGGCATACCTGCATAATTTCCTATTATCAACATGCGGTCTAGCACTCCCTTCTTCTTCTCCCACCAAGATAGCCGCATTACTGTCAACCACAACAGTGTCCGATTTTTCAACCCACAATTTGTCTTTCTTGATTTTAACTTTTACCCACTCTTCAATAATAGATAATTCCTTTTTATTTAATGCATTATGTGAGCGTCTACCGGGCCATAATTCATTTGTATATGGTTTTCCTAATTTCCATTTTGGTTTGTTAAAACATCTATTTGAAATTTCTATCGCATGCTGTTCCGGGAAAAAATCATCAGCAATCCAATAATTGACTTCAAGTTCAGGTTTTTCGTATGGGAGTATAGGGGCGTTATAGGGGACTTCAAGTGCCTCTATTCCTTCTGGAACTCGATCGTGCATTATTTACCCTCCGTGTTTATAGGCTCTATGGCAATCCTACCCTCTAGAAATATTCAAGTCTACCCGAGAGCCCAGGGTGAGAGCATTAGTGGCTTTTTTTTGGTCAATGGCCCAGAAGTCTTTGCTCGATTACCTAGAATCCATTCCGGATCCGCGACGTCAAGCGAAGTGTTCACATGTCCTATCGGAGGTGGGAACGCTGCAAGAGCTCAGCAGCTATTGTGAGCATTTAGAGAAACGACGACGGCATTTTTACGCCAGTTGTCAGCACCTCAATGCAGGCTGACGTTAACTTCATTGTTTAAAGCGGTACCTTTCAGGATCCTATGAATGGAAATGGGTTGGGTAACTGGCGCCAAAAATCACTGTTTTTGAGTGAAGTAGACCTGTTTTATCAATCCTCATCCGTTTTGCATCATGTCCTGTCGACTCTTTATCGGCTAAATCATTTTCCCTAGCTTGAGCACTAACTGAAAGGGCATTATGTTATTGTTTTAATATGGCTGGCTTGAATTTTTTTTTGGCTTGAATTTTTTGAGGAATATATGGACATAGCTATCCCTGAAATTGTAAAAGAGAATACAATTACATTCGGAATCGGTTTAACTGTAGCCCTTATAGGTGTCGCTGTGAGGGTAGTTAAAGGGTTGATTGATTTTTACGAAGAAGTTTTTGTGAAACGATATTTTAAAAGGTTGATATCATTAAATGAGCACCTAGATGAAGAGTCTGTTTCTGGTCGGTACCTTAAGTTGTTGAAAGAAAATGAGATATTTAGACTTGCTTCTGGGGTTAAGTCTACTCCTGAGAATAATAATATTTTGATGGAGATATACATTTTAGGCGTGGCGAGTAATGGTGAGTTAAAAAGATTGTCTCAATATATAAGGTCGGACAATATGAAAGCTGCTGTCGAGGTTGATTGGTTTGATAAGCTACAGTTTACTTACTCATTTTTTGCTGCTACATTTTTGTTTTTGTTTGGGATGATTATGGGTTCGGCTAATATTGTTATGGGCACTGGGGTTGAGTCTATAGCTGGTTTTTTTGTAATGATAATGTTTATATTGATTGCAGCGGTTGTTGGTAGAGATTATAGAACATATCGCATCTTAAAACGCGTTAGAGAAAGACTTGTTTCACTGAATATGGTAGCGAATCCTGACATAAGCATTCAGTGGAATTTTAATCGCTTGCTTCGCGCTCATAAAATAAATTGATGATATGCGTTAGGTTTTTACGAAATAATATTTACCTGTGCGAGCCTGTCATAGCGATGTAAGCATCCAGTCGTTCCTCGAAGTGGATCGATCGGCGAGTCAAGACAGTCGCAGACTTCGGGCGCTGTCGATACGAAGAGGTAACTCATAGGGTGCAAGCGGGCGTTTGGCCTTCGCAAGGAGGGGCTTTATAAGTGTTTCGAATGATGCAACTATCACCCCAAGCAAGCCGACCTCAATAAGCAGACCCTTCGCGCCATGGATGGCACGTAGGAGCTCCATGGATGGATTTATGCGTGTCTGCGCTTGATGTCGGCTTGGTGGAACTACATTTAGGAACCGCTATTTAGGGCGTTCCATACGCCATAGGCATTTCCACCCTCCTTGGCGGTCAGATACCAGCGTAGAGCTTATAGGGACAACTCTTTTAAGATCAAAAGTCGGCGTGCCAGCTATCTCGACAAGCGTGTCACCTTAGTGCTTGCACCTGCCAGCTGCCGCCTGGCAATAAAAAAGCAGGCTTTTTAGGCCTGCTTCTTATTTGGGCTGTTAGCCACTTACCAGAGCTGTACTCTGTCCTCGGGGGCTAGGTACATGCCGTCGCCGGGTTTGACGTCGAAGGCCTGCTGGAACTCGGTCAGGTTGCGATAGACGCCATTGACCCTGTATTGCAGCGGTGAATGGGGATCCGAGGCCAGGCGGCTGACCGTGGTCTCGCGCTTGTATTTGCCCTTGCGCGACATGGCATAGCCGATGAAGAAACGCTGCGGCCCGGTAAAGCCGTTGATCACCGGTGCTTTCTTGCCCTTGAGGCTGCGGATATAGGCGCGGTAGGCCATGGTGACCCCGGACAGATCCCCTATGTTCTCACCCAGGGTGAGTTCGCCGTTGACCGTCATGCCTTCTATGGGGGAAAACTGGTTATATTGCTCGACCAGGCGCTGGGTACGGGCCTCGAAGGCGGCTCTGTCGGCCTTGGTCCACCAGTCGTGCAAATTGCCCCGACCATCGTATTTGCTGCCGCTGTCGTCGAAACCATGGCTGATCTCATGACCTATCACCCCGCCTATGGCGCCATAGTTGATGGCATCGTCGGCATCGAGCTGGAAGAAGGGTTGTTGCAGGCGCGCCGCCGGAAACACTATCTCGTTCTTGGTCGGATCGTAATAGGCATTGACCGTCTGTGGCGTCATGAACCACTCGTTCTTGTCTATGGGGTTACCCAGCTTGTCGAGTTGGCGTTGATAGTCGAAGGCATGCACGCGCTGCATATTGCCCAGGTGATCGCCAGGGACTATGGTCAGTGCCGAATAGTCGCGCCAGACATCGGGATAGCCTATCTTGGTGGTGAACTGGGAGCGCTTGAGCTTGGCGGCCTTGCGGGTCGCTTCACTCATCCAATCCAGCTTGTCTATGCTGTCGTCGAATACCGCCAGCACGTTGTTGACCAGCTCGGTCATCTTCTCCTTGGCCTTGGCCGGGAAGCGTTGCTCGACATAGAGCTTGCCGACGGCCTCACCCAGTGCGCCATTGACCTTGCCGACACCGCGCTTCCAACGTGGCGTCTGCTCGCTCTGGCCCTGCAGCTTCTGCCCCATAAACTCGAAGGCCGTGCTGTCTATGGCCGCTGGCAGGTCGCCGGCGTAGCCCAGCACCAAGTGGAAGCTGAGGTAGTCTTGCCACACGGTTAAGGGCGTTTCGGCAATGAGTGTATCCAGGGCGCTGAAATAGCTGGGCTGGCCTATGATGACGCGGTTGACCTCATCCAAGCCCAATGCCGCCATCAGGGGCTGCCACTGCAGGTGTTTACCCAGTTGCGGCAACTCGCTGCGCTTGTAGGGGTTGTAGGTCTTCTCATCGTCCCGGTTCTCAACCTGTGACCACTGGTGTTCGGCGATCTTATGTTCGAGGCGATACACGGCATTGGCGCGCTCGAGTGTCATGCCGGCATCGGTAAAGCTCAGCATTTTTTGGATGAAGGCGGGGAGCTGCTCGCGAATGTTGGCGAAGTTCTGATTGTCTTTATCCAGGTAGTAATCGCGGTTCGGCAGGGTCAGGCCGCTCTGGTAGAAATACACGGCATATTGCGAAGAGTCTTTCAGATCCGGTGACACATACATGCCCAGCGGCGCTTCCTGTTGATCGCGGATCATCTGCGCGAACAGTTCAACCAAGCCGTCTTGCCCCTTGAGCGCGGCTATGGCCTGCAGTTCGTCCTCGAGCGGCGTCAGGCCCTTGGCTTCGATATTGGCTGTGTCCATCCAGCCGGCATAGGTGTCGCCGACCTTCTGGGCTTCTGTGCCCGGCTTGGCCTGGCTGGCGGCGGCATGCTTGATGATCTCTAGCAGACTTTTTTCGGCATCTTCATAGACCTGGTGGTAGATGGTGTAGCCGGAGTAGATTTTCGGGATCTCGGTATTATCCAGCCAGCCGCCGTTGGCAAATTGATAGAAATCATCCTGGGGGCGCACCTGGGTATCGAGTGCCGTCATGTCGACACCGGACACCTTGGCCTCGGTCGCTGCAGCCGATGCGCCCGTGGTCGGGGTTTGGGTACCACAAGCGCCGAGGGCCAGCAGCACGGCGCCGGCGAGCAGGTTTCTCTTGAGTATCATCTAAATCCGTCCTTGTTCTTGTTATTTATGGGGTAATGGCTGGAGAGCGTGGCATAGCGGCGGTCAGTTTAGCAAACTGCAATCGCTTCGAGAGCGAGTTTCATTAAATGTTACATTTTTGTGCCTGGATCGGCGGGCTAACCTGAGCCTTGAAACTGAATCAGGCTCTCAGTGAAAGGGCATTTTCATGTTACTTTATCGCTGCTTAGTCAGGGGCTGTTCATTCACGAGGGAAATACCATGAAACATATAAGCCGGATGTTGATATCCATGGCGCTGTTATTCGGCCCGTATGGGCCTTTGGCTTTGGTCCAGGCGGGGGACGAGCCCTCGGTTGCCAAGGAGCACCCGGCCAAGCGCATCATAGCCCTGTCGCCCCATGGGGTGGAGATGCTCTACGCCATAGGGGCGGGTGACGCCATAGTCGCCACCACAGATCATGCCGATTATCCCGAGGCGGCCAGACAGATCCCCCGCATCGGCGGTTACTACGGCATCCAGATAGAGAAGGTGATAGAGCTCAATCCGGATCTGGTGCTGGTGTGGGACTCGGGCAACAAGGTCGAAGACATAACCCGGCTGCAAGCCCTGGGCTTCAAGCTGTATCACAGTAATCCCAAGACGCTGGAAGCCATAGCCCATGAGCTGCAGGACTTGGGTAAACTGGTGGGCCATGAGGCGGAGGCGAACCGGGTGGCCGGGGATTTTCTGGCCTCTTTGACGCAAATTCGGGCCCGGAACCAGGCCAAGCCCGAGGTATCTGTCTTCTACCAGCTCTGGTCCAGCCCCCTGATGACGGTGGCGAAGAACAGCTGGATCCAGCAGATCATCCAAGTCTGCCACGGGCGGAATGTGTTCTACCAGGCCGCCAGCGACTATCCCCAGGTCAGTTTGGAAAACGTCTTGTTGACCATGCCGCAGGTCATACTCCAGAGCCGGGATGAGGGCAATGTGCATGGCCTGGACTGGTCCAAGTGGCCGGAGATCCCGGCGGTGAAGGGCGGGCATATCTATCAACTCGACGCAGATCTGCTGCATAGGGCCGCGCCCAGGGCCCTGCTGGGGGTGCAGTTGGTGTGTGATGCGCTGGATAAGGCCAGGGGGCCAGAGCCTGTAAATAAAAAGCCTGTAAATAAAAAGCCTGTAAATAAAGAGCCTGTAGGGAATGAACCTGCAGAGAAAGAGCCTGTACAGACGAGGCCAAGTATTTAATAGTCAGAACCTAAGGCCCCATGCAAAGGGCCAGGAATTGGAACGCTGGAATCGTTTTTAAAAGGAATTGCCATGAATACCCTATTGATATCCCTGTTTGTCGCCATGCTATTGCCTTACCTGGCCAAGGGCCCGCTGGCCTGGGCCATGGCTAAAGCCGGGGCCGAAACCGGCGGCTATGATAACGCCTATCCCAGGATCCAGGAGGCGAGCCTGACCGGCTTCGGCGCCCGGGCGTTGGCGGCGCATCAGAACGCCTTCGAATCCCTGCTGATCTTCGGTTTGGCCGTCTTGGCGGTGATCGCCACCAATAAGGTCAACGACACGGCCGCGACCCTGGCGTTGGTGCATGTCGCCGCCCGCCTGGCGTACCACTGCTTGTATTTGCTCAATAAAGGCAGCCTGAGATCCCTGTCCTGGTTCATCGCCACCCTCGCCAGCTTCGGCATCTTCTGGCAGGTGTTTTAAGCTCAATCCCAGCGGGTTAAAACTGAAGTGGCACCCTAAACGGGCACTGGTGTCGCAGTGCTGCAGCCCGCGGCAGCTGATGAGCTGCAGCTATGAAGCCTCCCGTGAGCACCCCGGGTTCAGCTGCGCATTTCGCGAGTACAAGTTTAAGAATGTCGGCAAATAGGCCTTTGCCGAGGCTTATCGGGCGATTTTTCGCCCCTTAACCGAGTAGATGAGCGGGACTTGCCGGCCTTTGAACAGCATTTGATAGCCGTGGCCTTCGATGAACTCCAACTCGGGAAAACAATTGTAAGGACTGTAGGGATATTCCTGAAAGTCTTCTATGACTATTCCCGCCTTTATCAAGGCGCCTATGACTTGGCTCAACGAGTGTGCCCAGGTCACCTGGATCGACGTCTCCCCCGGACAATTCTCCGTATAAGTACCCTCGTCTTCAATGTCTGGGGTGTCGGAGGGGAAGTAGGAGTAACCCGATAACAGATCGTGAACAGCATGAAATTCAACCAGGTTGAATTGTCCGCCGACTTTCAGTGACGCGGCTATGGTCTCGGCCCAAAGATCCAGGTCAGGCAACCAGCACAGGGCCCCGTAAGAGGTGAAGACGATATCAAATTCCGTGCTGTTGGTTTTCCCAAAGCTGTAGATATCCTCATCTATGAAGTGGGCATCGAGGCCAAGTTCCCTGGCCAGGTTTTTGGCTTGCCCTATGGCCTCGGAAGACAAATCGACCCCAGTCACCTTGGCGCCCAACCTGGCCCAAGACAGAGTGTCCTGGCCGAAATGGCATTGCAGGTGAAGCAGACTCTTGCCTTTGACTTCCCCAACCTGCTCCAACTCGATGGCATTCAGTGATGATTTACCTGCGATGAAACCTTTAACATCATAGAATTCCGATTCCAGGTGCACTTTGGTGCACTTGTCCCAGGCGGCTTTGTTTATCGTTACATAGTCCATTGTTTCGTCTTCTTATTATTTAGTCGCTGGACTATTCAGTCCTTTGATTGCTGGCCACAGGAAGCGTCTCTGCATGCCCCGATGTTAATAAGGCTAACTTACTGGTATTTATGTTTTTTCTCAAGAACCTTGTCAACATAGTGATTCCCGCGGACACTTTTACTCTTCCCCGGCCGAACAGCGGACACTTTCCCCGTGTCCGCGGACACTTATTCTCCTTGGCTCATTAAAATAAAATTATATCTATATGAAATATAATGATAATTTAATATTGGCACATTCCCTGCTCTATAGCTTGCCATGGTGCACCCGGGCAGCGGGTGCGGACAGTTTCGATTAGACGATGATAATGCGGGAGAATAAAGGATGATCAAGGATACCAGTGGCCAGGACAAGGTGTTACAACCCGGCTTGAGACGCAGGCTCAAGTTACCACTGCTGGTCGCCACCGCCACCGTGCTTGTCAGTGCCCTGGTGTGGGCCGGCCTGGATGGCGGCGATGTCAGCAAGTCAGTCGATGGCGCCGAGCTGAAAATGGCGACCCTGACCCGCGGCACCCTGGTGCGTGACATAGCCACCACGGGCAAGATAGTGGCCGCCAATGCGCCTATCCTCTACAGCACGGAGGAGGGCACTGTCACCCTGCTGAGTCAGCCGGGTGACATGGTGGCCAAGGGGGACGTGTTGGCCAATATCGCCAGTCCCAAGCTGACCAGCAACCTGAGACAACAACAGGCGGTGCTCGCCGGCCTGCAGGGCAGCCTGGAGCGGGCCAAGCTGGATGCCAGACGGGAGCAGCTACAGGCCAACAAGGCTCTGGACATGGCGCGGGTCGACATGGCGGCGGCGGACAGGGAGAGCCGCCGTGGCGAACAGCTGATCCAGGCCAGCCTGATCAGCAAGATAGATTATGAGAAGGGCAAGGACGAGCTGCATAAGGCCGGGTTGATGTTCAAGCACGCCGAGCAGGAAGCGGCGCTGATGAAAGATACCCTGAGCTTCGAGCTGAAAAACAAGGCGCTCGAGGTTGAGCGTCAGGCGCTGGTGGTGACCGAGCTGCAGCGGCAGGTGGCGGCGCTCGATGTCCAGGCCCCTGTGGATGGCATCATAGGCAACTGGCTGACGGAGCAGAAGGCACGCATCTCGGCCGGTCAGCCCATCTTGACCGTGGTGGATCTCAGTGCCTTCGAGGCCGAACTGGCGGTGCCCGAATCCTATGCCGATGAGCTGGGGCTGGGCATGGATGTGGAGCTGAGTTTCGGCGGCGAGACCCTGATGGGACAGCTGGCGTCCATCTCACCGGAAGTGCGCAACCGCGAGGTGACGGCACGGGTACGTTTCGCCCAGGACTCTGGGCTCAAGCTGCGTCAGAATCAGCGGCTGTCGGCCCGGGTCTTGCTGGAGAACAGGGCAAACGTCTTGATGGTGAGACGCGGCGCCTTCGTCACCAGTGGTGGCGGCGAGTTGGCCTATGTGGTCGAGGGTGATGTCGCCAGCAGGACCCGGATCAAGCTGGGTGCCCGCAGCATGAGCGATGTCGAAGTGCTCGGCGGCGGCCAGGAAGGGGACGTGTGGGTGATTTCCAGCCTGGAGGGCTTCGGTCAGGCGCAGCAGGTGAGGGTACGCTGATGTACAAGTCGGCTGAACAGTACCGGAGCGCCGCGGCATTAGCGGCCAAGGCAGTGCAACATAAGCTACTGACCCTGGTGGTCCTGCTCATGTTGGCGGCCGGAATAGAAGTGGCTCTGTCCGAGTTTAACTCCTGGTTCTTGCTGAGTGTGAACCTGTTGGAATGGACCCAGGGCTCAGCCAGGCCCGATGTTATCTGTGTGAGCCAGTTATTCTCCGAGCTGTTGCGGGAGTTACTGGCCAGTGTGTGGGATTTAATCTGCGGTTTGCTACGCAACGCGCCTAAATAAATTAAAAGGAAAATTACTATGTTATCTATGAGAAATATCAGCAAAGTATTCAAGACGGATCTGGTCGAGACCCACGCACTGCGCGACTTTAATCTCGAGGTCAACGAAGGGGAATTTGTCGCAGTGACAGGCCCCTCTGGGTCGGGCAAGACCACCTTCCTCAACATAGCAGGCATGCTGGAAGGCTTCACCCACGGTGAATACCTGCTCGATGGTGTCGATGTCTCCAACCTGAGCGATAACAAGAGCGCCGCGGTACGCAACGAGAAGATAGGTTTCATCTTCCAGGGCTTCAATCTGATCCCGGATCTGAACCTGGCCGAAAACGTCGAAGTGCCGCTGCGCTATCGCGGCATCAAGGCCGCCGAGCGCAGGCGCAGGGTCGAGCAGGCACTGGAGCAGGTGGGACTGGGCGCCAGGATGAAGCATCTGCCGACCCAGCTGTCCGGTGGCCAGCAACAAAGGGTAGCCATTGCCCGCGCCTTGGCGGGGGAACCCAGATTCCTGCTCGCCGACGAACCTACGGGTAACCTCGACAGCCTGATGGCGCGTCAGGTGATGGAGCTGCTGGAGAAGATCAACCAGGCAGGCACCACCATCGTCATGGTGACCCATGACCCTGAACTGGCCCGCCGCGCCCAGCGCAATATCCAGATTGTCGATGGTCAGGTATGCGATTTCGCCGCTTCCGGCCTGGGTCAGCAGCAGGGACTGCGCCAGGATCAAGAGCTGACCCCCCTTGCCGACCTGGCTGCCGATTTTGCCGCCAAAGCCAAAGCCAGCGCCTGAGGAGATAGCTATGTTCTTATATTATGTGGATCTCGCCTGGCGCAGCATCAGGAAGACGCCTTTCTTGTCACTCCTCATGGTGCTGGCCATCTCCATCGGCATAGGCATCACCATCACCACACTCAATGTCTACAAGATGATGTCCTTCAACCCGGCAGGCGAGCGCAGCACTCAGATCCATTCGGTGCAGCTCTGGAGTCAGGGCCCGGATTCCTGGGACGAATTCGATGTCAACCGCACCTACCAGGATGTGATCAACCTGCGCAGTGCCAATCTCGCTCAGCGCCAAGCGGCGGCCTTTCGCACCGGCATGGCCTTGCAATCGGACGACGAATCGATAGCACCGGTGCTTCAGAGCATACGGGTGACAGACAGCGACTTCTTCGGGATTTTTTCCGTGCCTTTCCTCTATGGCAGCGCCTGGGAGGCAAGTGTCGACACTGAGCCCGCCTACCAAGTGGTGATAGGTGAGAAGCTCAACCGGACCTTCTTCAAGGGAGAAAACAGCGTCGGCCGGACTGTCTATCTCAATCGTAAGCCTTATCAGGTGGTCGGGGTCATCAAGGAATGGAACCCGCAGCCCAAATACTATGATCCCACCAATGGCGCCTTCAATGACGCCGAGGAGATCTTCGTGCCCTTCTCCCTGACACCCATAGAGGAGTTCGAGGTGTGGGGAAATACCAATGGCTGGAAGTTCGAACCTATGCTGACCTACAACGACAGGCTCATTTCAGAGAAAGCCTGGATCCAGTACTGGGTCGAGTTGCAGGGCAAGGAGCAAATCGACGCCTACAGCGACTATCTGGCAGGCTATGTCGAGCAGCAGCAGGCGTTGGGTCGCTTCACAGATCCCAAGCAGCCAAGGGACAAGCAGCGCCTGGTGGACATTGCGGCCTGGCTCGCCCAAAACAATGTGGTGGCCGAAGACAACAAGGTGCTGGTGGGTCTGAGCGTGCTCTTCCTGTCGGTCTGCCTGGTCAACATCCTCGGCCTGCTGCTGACCAAGTTTCTCAAGCGGGCACCCGAGGTCGGGGTGCGCCGGGCCATAGGCGCCAGCCGCGCCCAGATTTTCGCCCAGTACATGGTGGAGGTGGGCAGCATAGGCTTGCTCGGTGGCGTACTGGGGCTGTTGTGGGCGGTAGGTGCGTTGCAGATCTTGTCGGCGCGCTTCGATATCGCCGATGGCCTGACCCGGCTGGATCTCAGCATGTGGCTCATCACGCCCATGATCGCCATCAGCACCGCCGTCATTGCCGGCCTCTATCCCGCCTGGGTGGTGTGCCGCACCAAGCCAAGCGTTTACCTGAAAAGCCAATAAGGGACTGACCATGTTGCATATCAAACCTATCTTGAGCAGCCTGCTGCGCAGCAAAAGCGGTCCGCTGTTGCTGCTCATTCAAATCATATTGTCTGTGGCCATAGTGGCCAACGCCAGCTTCATCATACATGAGCGCCTGGCGCTCATGTCGCGGGACTCGGGCATCGCCGAGGAGGAGATCTTAAGCTTCAATGTGTACAACTTCGATCCCAGCATGGATATGGCGCAGCAGAACAAACAGGATCAGCAAATATTGCGTGCCCTGCCCGGGGTCATCAGTGCCAGCTCCACCAACATGCTGCCGCTCAGTGGCGGTGGCTGGATGGACAGGTTGGTCGATGGTCCCGACGTGGAGACGGCCAAGAGTACGCCGGGATTTGCTTTTTACCTGGGCAACGAGCAGATGGTCGACACCCTGGGGGTCAAAATAGTCGAGGGGCGTAACTTCTTTGCCGAGGAGATCCGCTCCAGCCCGGCAGAAAGCGGCATCTTGGCCCTGGTATCCAAGCCTTTGGCCCAGGCCTTCTGGGGTGAGGAGTCGCCTGTGGGCAAGATCATGTACCAGGGCACAGATCAACAGGTGGAGATCATAGGTGTCATAGAGCAGCTGCAGGGGGCCTGGGTCGATCACCGCAACTTCGAATACAGCGTCATAGCGAATGTAGATTGGGGCGGGCAGGGCGCCAACAGCAGCTACATGGTGCGGGCCGGTGCGGCGGCACTCCCGGGTTTGAAAGACAGCATCATCGCGGCGCTGCACAGGGAGAACCCCAATCGTGTGATAGACAACTTCAAGACTATCGCCGAGCACAGGGCAAGCTCTTACCGGGATCATGAGCTGATGGTGACAATACTGTCCATGATGGTGGTCCTGCTGCTGCTCATCACCTCCCTGGGGCTCGCCGGCATGGTGATGTTCAACATAGAGCGGCGCACCAAGCAGATAGGCACCCGCCGCGCCTTGGGCGCCAGGAAACGCGACATCATGAGTTATTTCCTGGTGGAGAATTACCTCATCTGCCTCGCCGGCGGCATCCTTGGGGCCCTGCTGGCGGTGCTGCTGGGCCAGCAGCTGATGAAGTTCTACAGCCTGCCCAAGCTGGAGCTCATCTATCCGCTGTTGACCCTGGCGGGACTCTTGTTGGTGACCACTATGGCGGTATTTTTCCCCGCCAGGAAGGCCGCCGATATCTCACCTGCGCTCGCCACCCGCAGCGTCTGACCCGGCACTCGAGCAGGATAGGATTAGAAATCTGTCCTGCTTTAGGTTAAGTTGTTATTAAATTGGCTATTTTCATATAAGAATCAGAACTCAAAACTATGGATACCCTACTCGTCGTCGATGATAATCCGGCCATTTGCAGTGCGCTGGCACTCATGCTGGAACTCCACGGTTATCGGACCTTGTGTTGCAATACGCCGGAAGCCGCCTTGGCATTGTTGTCACAACAGGACATCTCGCTGGTGATCCAGGACATGAACTTCACCCGAGACACCACTTCGGGGGAGGAGGGCAAGAGCCTCTTCTATGCCCTGCGTGAGGCGCAACCCGATATCCCCATCATACTGATGACGGCCTGGACCCAGTTGGAAACCGCGGTGGAGCTGGTCAAGGCCGGCGCCGCCGATTACATGGGTAAACCCTGGGATGATGCCAAGCTGCTCAACAGCATCAATAACTTGGTTTCCCTGTATAAGCTGTCCAGCGCCAACAACCGCCTGGAGCGGGTCGAGACCCAGAGAATGGCGGCGATAGTGGGTGCGGATCTCTGCGGTCTGGTGTTTGCCAGCGGCGCCATGCAGCGCTGTGTCGATCTGGCGCTGCAGCTGGCAAAATCCGATGTGTCTGTGTTGATCACCGGCCCCAACGGCGCCGGCAAGGATAAGTTGGCCGACATAATACACGCCAACTCGTCACTCAAGGACAAGCCCTTCATCAAGGTCAATGTCGGCGCGCTGCCGATGGAGTTGCTCGAGGCCGAGCTGTTCGGCGCCGAGGCGGGGGCCTTCACGGGGGCCACCAAGGCGCGCCTGGGACGCTTCGAAGCCGCCGACGGCGGCACCCTGTTCCTGGACGAGATAGGCAACCTGCCGCTGTCCGGTCAGGTCAAGTTGCTGCGGGTGTTGCAGACCGGCGAGTTCGAGCGTCTGGGCAGCCACCAGACCCGTAAGGTCAAGGTACGGGTGCTCAGCGCCACCAATGCGGACCTGGCGGACGACATAGCCAAGGGCCGCTTTCGGGAGGATCTCTTCTATCGCCTCAATGTGATCGAACTGGCCCTGGTACCGCTCAATCAACGCAAGGACGATATTCTGCCCTTGGTGCAGCACTTCATCGGCCCCAAATTCACTCTGGATAAGCAGGCCAAGCAGGCCCTGCTGGCCCATCCCTGGCCGGGGAACGTGCGTGAACTGGAAAATGCCTGCAAGCGCGCCGTGTTGCTGGCACAGGCCAGGCTGTTAACCGCCGCCGACTTTGGTCTGGCACTCGCCAGTGATGCGCCGGCAGCCGCCAATGCCCCAGTCCAGGCGGCTGCTGGCTCTGCGGCCGCAATTCAGCCCGTCTCGACATCGGCGCATCCGCCCGAGGACATCAGCAAGCACGCCATAGAGCTGGCCTTGGCCGAGCATAAAGGGGTGATCGCCAGGGTGGCCAAGTCACTTGGACTCAGTCGCCAGGCCTTGTACCGGCGGATGGAAAAGTTCGGCATAGGGAGCTGAGGCTGAGCCAGAGCCAGAGCCAGAGCATTAAGCCCATGTATTAAGGAAGTATCTGTGTCACTGAGAACAAAGTTAATCGCTTTTTCCATGTTAGCCTGCATCCTGGGGTTCGGGCTCGCCTATGGGGTGCAGTTGTGGCTGGGGACGGACTTTTTCTGGCTGGCCGGCCTGCTCTCCCTGACGCTGGCCTGGGGCTGTGGCCTGATGCTGACCCGCAACCTGGCCAGGAGTCTGGCGGCGCTGGAGATAGGCCTGCTGAATTTCAAAGACAATGATTTCAGTGTCAGTATTCCCGTCAGCGGCGATCCCCAGCTGCGGGCGCTGGCGCGGCTGTTCAACGAGGCGGCCGATAAACTCAGGAAGGAGCGTCAATACATATATCAGCGGGAGTTGTTGCTGGACAAGGTGATCCAGAGCTCCCCCAACGTGATGCTGTTGCTGGACGATCGCCAGCGGGTGCTCTATGCCAACGATGCCGCCCGGCATCTGTTTTACCAGGGCCAGAGGGTCGATGGTTTGATGCTGGATGAACTGCTGAGCGGGATGCCTGTCGAGCTGGTGGCCGCGGTGGCTCAGGGCAAGGACGGCCTGTTCGTGATGGGAGAGGATGAACCCGAGACCTGGCACCTGAGCCGCGGGCGCTTCCTGCTCAATAATCAGCGGCACCAGCTTATCCTGCTCAAGCAGCTTACCCGGGAGTTGCACCGCCAGGAGGTGGCCGTGTGGAAGAAGGTCATCCGCATCATCAGCCATGAGCTGAACAACTCCGTGGCGCCCATCGCCTCCATGGTCAATTCCGGCAAGCTGCTGACCCAAGATCTGGACGAGCCCAAACTCAGGCTGATCTTCGACACCATAGCCGACAGAACCCATCACCTGAGTCAGTTCATCTCAGATTATGCCAAGTTTGCCAGATTGCCGCTGCCCAAGCTGGAAGCCATCAATTGGTCCAAGCTCACGGGCCAGCTGGCGCAGCATTATCCCTTCAGCCTGGCGGCGCCCCTGCCCGAGGCGCCCGGGTTATGCGATCCTATTCAACTGGAGCAAGTGTTGCTCAACCTGCTCAAGAATGCCCATGAGTCCGGCTCGGCGCCGGAGGACATCAGCATGAGCATAGTCAGTGGCGAGCAGGGTGGCAGCAAGGGGGTGAGTATCCATGTCGATGACAGGGGGCCTGGGATGTCGGCCGAAGTGTTGGAGCAGGCGCTGCTGCCTTTCTATTCGACCAAGCAGGCCGGCACAGGTCTGGGGCTGGCGCTATGCCGGGAGATCATCGAAGCCCACGAAGGCCGCATCGGCCTGAGCAACCGTCAGGGCGGTGGCCTGAGCGTCAGTTGCTGGTTGCCTATGACCTGACGTCAGACTTAAACCGCCATGACTTGACGTCAGGCCTAAAGTGCCATGGCCCGCCAAAACAGTGCGAAGCTGGCCTGCCTGTGGCTCTCATCCTTGCCCAGTTGGGGGTTATCCAGGAAGAAGCGGCTGGCGGCCAGGTACTGGCCCTGGCAGTTTTCCAGCATCAGCGCCAGGGGATAGTCGGCGATGAGTCCCTGGCGTTGCCCCTGACCGATAAGCTGGCCTATGAAGCCGAGTATGAGGTTCATCGCCTGTGCGCGCACCGGCGCGGCGATGGCGGGTGACATGGCATACTGCTGAAAGAAGGCTTGCTTCTGCGGGTGTTGCAACCCCCAGTCTATGGCGCTCTGCCATAACAGGTTGGCGGCTCGTTGCAGACTCATGCCCTGACTCTCCTCGGTCTGCGGTATCCCACTCGGTCCTGTGCCGCTGCGATAGCCGGCCAGGATGGCGTCGGCAAATTCCTGTTTTATCTCCAGAAACAGGCATTCCAGCAGGGCATCCTTGCTGGGAAAATGGTGAAACAGGGTGCCGGTGGCGACACCGGCATTCCTGGCTATCGAAGCCGTCGAGCTGGCATGAAACCCCTGCTCGACGAAGAGACTGAGGGCACTGTCCAGAATCGCCTGGCGCTTGTCTGTCTGTGGCTTGCTTGTCGCCATCATCGCAGGAAGACCTTCAGCAGCAGCCTTTGGATCCAGCCGCCATAGGGCGGATGCACCAGCTTGCCCGTGTTCAACCTGCCACGACTGAGCACTGTCTTGGCGTGGCTGAAGGTCATGAAGCCTTCCCTGCCATGATAGTGGCCCATGCCGGAAGGGCCTATGCCGCCGAAGGGGGCATCGTCGGCCGCCACATGGAATACCGTCTCATTGATGCAGACGCCGCCGGAATGCGTCTGCTCCAGCACCTTTTGCTGGGTGTGGGCGTCGAAACTCATCAGGTATAGGGCCAGGGGGCGGGGATGGCCATTGACATAGGCCAGCGCCTCGTCGAGGGAATCATAGGCCAGGATGGGCAGCAGCGGACCGAAGATCTCCTCCTGCATCAAATGCATATCCTCAGTCACTCCGGTGATCAGCCGAGTCGCCAGCTTGCGTTGCTCCATGTCTATGTCTTCGTCTGTGGCGGGGATGATGTCGGCGCCCTTGGCCTCGGCATCCTCGAGCAGGGCCAGCAGGCGCTCGAACTGTCGCTGGTTGATGATGCAGCCATAGTCAGGGTTGTTGGTCACCTTGCCATAGAGGTCGGCGAACCTGGCCTTATAGGCCTGCACCAGGGCCTCTACGCTCTCCCTGGGGCAGAGCACATAGTCGGGGGCGATACAGATCTGCCCGGCATTGAGGCACTTGCCATAAATGAGGCGCGTGGCCGCTTCGGCCAGCGGCATGTCGGGCGCTATGAGCACCGGCGACTTGCCGCCTAACTCCAGGGTCACTGGGGTCAGATTGGCGGCGGCGGCGCGCATCACCTGGCGACCGACAGTGGTGGAGCCGGTGAACAGCAGATGATCGAAGGGCAGGGCCGAGAAGACGGCGGCGACCTCGGCCTCGCCTTCGATGACGGCCACCACAGACTCATCGAATACCTGGGCCAGCATGGCCTTGAGCACCTTGTTGGTGGCCGGGGTGAACTCGGACAGTTTCAGCATGGCCCTGTTACCGGCGGCCAGCGCCGTGGTCAACGGGCCTATGGAGAGCATCACGGGAAAGTTCCACGGCACTATGATGCCGACGACGCCAAGGGGCTGGTAGTGAACCTTCACCCTGGCAGGTGCCAGCAGTATGCCGGCATGCCTGGTCGAGGGCTGCATCCAGCGCTTGAGGTGCTTCAGGGTGTAGTTGAGATTGTTGATGCAGGGCAGAATATCCGCGATCAGGCTGTCATCGGCCGATCTCTGGCCATAATCCTGACTCAGGGCCTCGATCAGCTGCTGTCGATGTCCTAGCAGCGCGGTCTTGAGGCGTTCGAGCCGCGAGCGCCGCTGCTCATAGCCTGGGGCCGGCTCGGCGTTGAAGCCGGCGCGCTGGTTGCGTAATACCTCTTCCAAAGACAGCTCCCTTATTCCCTCTGCGACCATATTCATGGTTTTCTCCTGATTGCCGTGCCGGCAAATTGACCGACTGATTAGTCGGTTTGATATTACTCCTCTAATCGAAATGAGACAAACTTTGTGCGTTTTGTTTGATCTCAAACACTGATCTTTACCCTGCCCGGGCCTAAACTTAACTCATGGCATGGATTCAGGACGAGGCTATCACTATGTTAAAACACGGTATTTCGCTAGGTATAGAAAGGCATGGCGAGGGAGACTTCTTCGTCAACATCAAGGCCGTCGGCAAGCTGACCCACGCAGATTATGAGTACATGGTTCCCATGCTGGAGTCGGCCATCGCCGGGGTTAAGTCACCGGATATTTATGCTTTCCTGGACGTGACAGAAATGGACGGTTGGGAGGCCAGGGCCATGTGGGACGACTTGAAACTCGGGCTGAAACACGGTCATCAATTCGAGAAGATCGCCATACTGGGCAAGACGGAACTGCAACATTGGATGAGTCGGATGGCCGACTGGTTTACGCCTATCAAGGTCAGGTATTTTCGGGATGAGACGGATGCCCTGGACTGGTTGAAGGAATGAGCAGCGGCGGCATGGCCAGGTTCGAGGCGCACGCCGCCGTGCATGTTATTTGAGGAGATTGCTTATGCGTACCGGGAAAATATTGTGGCCGACGGATTTCTCCGAAACCGCATCTCATGCCCTGCGTTATGCCATAGAAATGGCCAACCTGTATCACGTCGGGCTCAAGATACTCCACGTGGTCGAGCAACCCATAGGTGATGAAAACTATATGCTGTTGGCTATCACCCCGGATGAACTGGCCAAGAGCATGGAAGATGAAGCCGCCGATAAGATGCATAAACTATTGGCGCAGTTGAAGACAGAGCTCAAGGTGGAAACTGTGATCCGCCGTGGCAACGCCACCGAGCAGATATTGGAAGAAATCGACAGCGATGAAGTCGGCATGGTGGTGATCGCCAGTCATGGGCGCACCGGCATAGCCCACTTCTTGCATACCAATGTCGCCGAGTCCGTGGCCAACAGGGCTAAATGCCCTGTGCTGGTGGTGAAATAGCCTCCAGGCCAGGACGGCTCAGAAACCCGAGCCTGGCTGTTGGAGAAATGCCAGCTCCTCGGCGCCGGAGGTCCGCCCCAGAATGGCATTCCTATGGGGATAGCGACCGAATCTGTCTATGATGGCCTTATGGCGCAGCGCGAAGTCCAAGTTGCCGGCCACCGCCTCTTGGCTGAACAGGCTCACTGCGACTTCCTGGATGACGGCCGACTCGCTATGCATGTAGGGCATGTACAGGAAGGCGAGCTGCCTGGGGGGCAAGGTTTTATCCAGGCCGGCGGCGACCGCCTCCTGGGCCAGGACCAGGGCCATAGCGTCGGCGGCGAAGGCATCCGGGGTGTCACGATAGACATTGCGGGAGAATTGATCCAGCAGGATGATTTCTGCCAACCGCCCCTGAACCGTATTGCGCCAGGGGTAAAGCTCGCCGCGTTTTGCCCGCTCGAGCTGGGCGCCGAAACGTTTGGCCACCAGGAGATCGAAGGCCGCATCCTTCTTCCACCAATGGCCTGGGGTGATTTCCTCGAACCAAAATTCCAGTATTTGCTTGGCCTCCGGGTGGGTCATCATCTGCATCTTCCTCGGGTGGATGGGATTGGCTGCCACTAATCTAACCTAAGGCATTGCTGGCATCAAGGCCGGGGCTGACGGCCATGGGGGGGCGGTGGAGGGCAGGCTTTTTTTCGCTAAGCTATTGCGCTATTTGGCGAATATCAAGTAGCTTGGGGGCATGATTATCAGGACGGGAGTCCCTATGGTGTTACAAGGCCCAGCCAGCAAGCAACAAAAGGCATTCTTGCGCAAACTGTATCTGGCGCACCTGATGGACGATGAACGACATAATTTGCTGTCTTTGGCCAAGTTAACCGGCATGCCGAGGCGCACCTTGCAGGATGCCATCAGCGCCTTCGCCGATATAGGTGTGCTGGTGGAGTTTGTTCAGGATGGCGAGCGCCATAATGCGGGTTACTACCGGGTGCTGACCTGGGGGCCGATCAGCAGCGCCTGGGTCGATACCCATCTGGCCGAGATCCGCGCGCTGTTGGCCAGGGATTGATGGGGCTGGGAATAAAGAGCCGGGTCGCAATGTTTGGGCCGGACGCATCCGTCCTGTAGCCCTTTCTATCCAGTACCCCATAAGCCCCGATCGACTAATGAGCGGCTGACGGCTCGCCAGCCTATTGCGCGTTAATCTAGGGCTTTTTATTCATGGCATCGGCCAGGGCGGCTTTCAAGCGCTTATTCTCGGCTTCACGCTCGGCACGTTTATTGTCCGCCATGTTTTTTTCAACCTGCTCAACACAGCGTTGTTTGTCGAGGAGAGGATCATAAGGGTCGACGTCGGTTCTGGCACTGCACGCCAGTTCGGCGCAAGCGGACGTCAAACACAGCGGCAGTAACGCCGCCAGCATCAAAGGTAATTTAGTCATTCCATGCTCCCCATATTTTCAATCCTTAAACCCGTCTAATCCCGGCACTCTAGTATCCCAATATTCTTTCATATCAGTACTCTTGCATACCAGTCTTCTTGCATATCAGCATTCTTGCATACCAGCATTTCGCATAGCAGAGACCAAGGGGAAAACCGGGTATCCCATAAATACCCTGGCAGCAACCGAGAGTGACTCGACTTCTGTGCTGCTGGCCTGGCCATGCCGGCCGCTGTTAGCCATGACTGAACAGCAGGAAGGCGATGAAGCCTGCCCAGCTGAGCCCAAGCAAGACCCAGGGTAACCGGCCGCCGGCCCGGGGCTGCGGCAGTGCTGCCTCCTGCTCCTGGCTGCTATCGCCGCTGCGACTCTTGGACTTGAGTTGCTGTTTACGCAGTTTATCCCTCTCCCTGGCCTTCGCCTTGTGCAATTTCTTGTACTCGGCGATGCCTTTCTCTATCCCCTGGGCAATCAGCCTGGTCTGCTCCTTGGTTTGCCCCTGGCTTTGGGTGGCTCTGGCCAGTTTCAAGGCCTGTTCTTGGGTTTCGCTGGAAATGTTGCTCTTCATCTGGATGCATTACTCACGGCTGGGATGACTGTCGCTACAATCTGTGTACTTACTTGTACTATAAAGCAAAAGCCTCCTGCCGGTGAAGCCCTGAGCCGGATTTGCCCTGATACAGGCTCGCCTGGGCGGTTAAACTTAAGGTATAGTGATCTTCCCGCTGCTACATCAGTATGTTACCTAAAGGATTGCCAAGGTGAGCCAACATTTAACCTCCAGTCAGAGCGGGGCCGCTGCCGAAGCCGCCGGTCGCAACCCTGCCGCCCGGCTTGCCGACACAGGCTCGGGCCCAACACCGGGTCGGGGCAAAGATGCCGGCTATAAATCTGTGCTGCCTTGGATAGCAGGTTTTCTGGCACCCTATAAACTCAAGGTCTTGGCCGCCGTGGTGTTTTTATTTATCGGTTCTCTGGCCTGGCTGTCGCTGGGGCAGGGGGTACGGCTGTTGGTCGACGAGGGCTTCGGTGGGGACAGCGGCGCGCGCCTGGCCCGGAGCATCTTCCTGTTGTTGGGCATCACCGCCGTGAGCGCCGGCGCCGTGTTTTGCCGTTTCTATCTGATGAGCTGGCTGGGGGAGCGCATCAGCGCCGACATTCGCATCAAGGTCTATAACCATCTGTTGACCCTGTCGCCGACCTTCTACGCCAACTTGCGCACGGGTGAGGTGATCTCCCGCTTCACCGCGGATACCACCCTGCTGCAAACCGTGGTGGGCTCCAGCCTGTCGATGGCGCTGCGTTCCGGGGTGACTGTCCTGGGGGGCTTGGTGATGATGGGGGTGACCAGCGTCAAGATGACCCTGCTGGTATTGCTGGCGGTGCCTCTGGTGCTTGGCCCGGTGAGCTTCTTCGGTCGCAAGGTGCGCAGACTCGCCCGCCAGAGCCAGGACAGGGTCGCAGATCTCGGCGCCTATGTGGATGAAAGCCTGCATGAGATACATACTGTCCAGTCCTACGGTCATGAAGCCGAGGACAGGCGGCACTTCGGTGTCAGGGTCGAAGAGGTGATGTCGGCGGCCAAGGCGAGGATCGGCTATCGTGCCGTGTTGATCTCCAGTGTGATGTTCTTGAGCATAGGGGCCATGGCCCTGGTGACCTGGGTCGGTGCCCTGGATGTGATGGCCGGCAGCATGACAGGCGGTGAACTCACGGCCTTCATGTTTTATGCCGTGCTGGTGGCGGGGGCCGTGGCGACCATAGGGGAGGTGATAGGCGATATTCAGCGTGCCTCCGGGGCCACGGAGCGGCTGCTCGAACTGCTCGAAGCCCCGGTCGATATTCCTGCTCCGGCCAGGCCCAAGGCATTGGCTGCGCCGGTTCGCGGCGAGCTCAAGCTGACCGACTTGCATTTTGCCTATCCGAGCCAAGGGACACAGGCGGTGATCTCCGGGGTCGAGTTTCGGGTCAGTCCCGGCGAGCGGGTGGCATTGGTGGGCCCGAGCGGTGCCGGTAAGAGTACCCTGTTCCAGTTATTGCAGCGTTTCTATGTGCCGAGCCAGGGCAGTATCAGCCTGGATGGCATAGACATAGCCGATCTCGCCCCTGCGGTGCTCAGGCAGCAGTTCGCCCTGGTACCTCAGGAGGCGGTGATCTTCGCCACCAGTGTGCTGGAGAATGTGCGCTATGGCCGGATAGATGCCAGCGAGCAGGAGGTCATCCAGGCCTGCATCGCCGCCAGGGCCCATGAATTCATCAGCGAGTTCAGCGAAGGTTACCAAACCTATTTGGGGGAGCGAGGCGTGCGGTTATCGGGCGGACAGAAGCAGCGCATCGCCATCGCCAGGGCGATACTGGCCGACAGGCCCATACTCCTGCTCGATGAGGCCACCAGTGCCCTGGATGCCATCAGCGAACAGAAAGTCAAGCAGGCGCTCGATAGCCTGATGCAGAACAAGACCACCCTCATCATAGCCCATAGGCTCTCGACAGTCGTCAACGCCGACCGCATCCTGGTGTTCGATAAGGGCCATTTGGTTGCCAGCGGTACCCATGAACAGTTGATGAGCAGCAATGATCTCTATCGCGAGTTTGCCAGCCTGCAGCTGTTGACCGAGGCGCCCTCTAGCCCGGCTTAGGCGGCGTATGGCTTGGGGGGCCTGAGTCGCAGCGATCCGGGTTGCAATGATCTGGATTGTGATGCTCTGAGCCGCGATGATCTGAGCCGCAATGAGCCGGGCTCAGTGTCTTTGCCCGGAAAGCCCCCTTGGCTCAGCCGCGCCTCGCGGCCTGTTTGGCGTGGCATAGCCATAGGCGAATGCCATAGACAAAAGCCATGCCCGAAGCGTCATCAACCCAGCATAAGCCTATTCCCTGGCATTCGGCTTCCGCTCTGGCGCCGTATCCTGTGCTGTTGCTTATATCTGAATTTCATTTCAAACAGTTTTTCATGCTGTAAATATTTAATTGTAAAGAGTATTTAACTATTTTCATTGTTGGCGTTTGAACCTTGTGGTTCGGTGCTGCAGATGTTTTTGTTTAGGCTTATTTTTTTTTCGGGTGCCAATGTCGATGTTGTTTTAACTGCATAGGGGCAGTGGATCTTGGGCAATGAAAATGCGTTGCATTCTGTTTACATCTTCTTCGACATATGCTGGTATATCACCCGAGGTTTGGATGCCTCATTTACAATAATTTATAGGAACTTACATGAAAAAAATAACATCTACCCTGATATTGTTATTATCTGCTTCGTCACTGGCGGTACAAGCCAAGGACAGAGAAGCCGCCGATTTTCGTCTCGCCGATACCCAGGTCAATCTCGCCGACAGCAAGCGTGACATAGCCCTGAATATCAGTGCTCAGTACGCCAAGTTGGCTCCCATATTGCGTGAGAAGATTACCCAGTATGATCTAGTGATAAATGCTGATGAGTTACTGTCTGGCAGTACGGTGAACGGTAAGACGTTGCGCCAGGCCGATCAGCATATTCGCCATGCCAAGGGCTTGGATGAGATGCAAGATTCACTGGTACAGCTGCGCCTGGCCGATGAGTCCATGGTTGCCGATTGGCAACAGGGCGAGAATCCGCTGTTTGCCTACGCCCCGGATGGCGATGACAGCCATTGGGATTATATCGAGGCCTTCGATGTACAGGGCAATATTCATCAGTTGGATGTCTATAATCTGCCTGATCAGCCTGTGTTCGTCATAGGTTTGGATGAGAAAAAAGCCTTTCAGGCGGGTATGGAGCAGATGCGCCAAACCTTCGCCGCCCATCTGGCCGATGGAACGGCTCAGGCCAAGGCGCTCAGCCTGACGACGCTGGCGGAGACCAACCCCATTTCGACGACGCTGATCAAGGAGATCAGCCTGCAGGACGATATGGAACCCTGGATATCGGGCAAGGCCGAGATCTATGGCATAGTCACCGGGGTCGATCCCAGCCGCGATGAGCCCATGCTGGATGTGGTAGAAATGCCTTATCTGGATTACGCCGAGTCCAGCTACTACCCCAATCAGGTGGTGATCCACTGGGATCGCTATCGTTGGGGCGCTGCCGACATGATACTGATGGAGCATGACGATGGTACCAACTACAAGGATCTGGCCAGTAAGTTGCTGGAGGCGGCGACGGCCATCATGAAGCTGATCCCGGATCCCGAGGTGCAGCAATTCGCCATCATCCCCCAGATCACCAATGGCATCCTGAGCGCCATGCCAGATGCCTGGTTTACCAACGACGATGACTATGTCGATGTCTACTACACCTTGATGGAAGGCCAGCAATATCTTGGACGTAAGGGCGCCAGTGCCAATGCCACTGCGACCTTCGAACCTTTGATCATTCAACCTCGTTAAGCCGCCGGAGGCGCGCTGCGCCTCTGGCCGTTACTGTATGACAAGGCCGGCTCACTGAGCCGGCTTTTTTTTTGCTGAGTTTTGCTGGGTTTTGGGGAAGCTTGAGAGCGGAAAATGCGGCGCCGTGCTGCTGATGGCGTCGATAGGCCTTAGCGCAAGGCCCGCCTGAGTATCTTGCCGACGGTACTCTTGGGCAGTTGCGGCACGAATTCGATAATTTTCGGGATCTTATAGGCCGCCAGTTCTTCACGGCAATGGGCGAGTAACTGCGCCTCGGTCGCGGCCGCTTCGAACTCGGGGGCCGCCGGCACTATGAAGGCTTTCACGGCTTCGCCCGTGATTTCATCCTCGACCCCAATCACGGCACATTCGAGCACGCTGGCATGACGGCTCAAGACTTCCTCTACCTCGTTGGGGTAGACGTTGAAGCCCGAGACTATGATCATGTCCTTCTTGCGGTCGACTATCTTGTACAGGCCGGCGGCCGTGACCATGGCAATATCCCCTGTCTTGAAGAAACCATCCTGAGTCATCACTGCCGCGGTTTCTTCCGGCTGCTGCCAATAGCCCTGCATCACCTGTGGGCCTTTCACCGCTAGCTCGCCGGCCTGCCCAGGGGCGACTTCATGGCCTTCCTCATCCAGCAGTTTCACCCGGGTTTCCAGCAAAGGCTTGCCTATGGTGCCCAGTTGTTCCTGGCCAGGGGCGTTGAGTGTTACCACTGGGGAAGTCTCGGACAGGCCATAGCCTTCGGAAATGGTGCAGCCCGTGATCTGTTGCCATAGGCTGGCCGCCGTCTGGGTCAAGGCGGTGCCGCCTGAGATGGTGAGCTTGAGGTGACTGAAGTCCAGTGCCTTGAATTCCTGCTGATGGCATAGGGCGACGAACAGGGTGTTGAGCCCGGCAAACCCGGTGAAGGGATATTTGGCCAGTGTCTTTATCAGCGCCCCTATGTCCCTTGGATTGGCGATCAACAGGGAGCAGGCGCCGCGCTCGAAAAACAGCACCAGATTGAGCAGGAAGGCGTAGATGTGGTAAACCGGCAAGGGCGCAACATAGATGCCTTCACCTTCGACCAGCGTATCACCCAGGCGCGATCTGCACTGCAGTGCATTGGCAATCAGGTTGCCGTGGCTCAGCATGGCTCCCTTGGACAGGCCCGTGGTGCCGCCCGTGTATTGCAGTGCCGCCAAGCTGTCTTGGGTAGCATGGCAGCGGCTATATGCCAGCTTGGCTCCCTCGGCGAGCACCCGGCAAAACTCGACATTTTTCAGTCCCGTCTTGGGGTGTATCTGGGGGGAGATAAGATCCTGCAGATGGGTGGAGATCACCAGGCTCAGCCGGGTACTGTTGATCACCTTGGCCAGGGTCGGCAGCAGATCCGACAGCACCACCAGTGCCTTGGCACCCGAATCATTGAACTGGTGGATGAGTTCCCGCTCGGTATAGAGGGGATTGGTGTTGACCAACACCAATCCAGCGCGGATGGCGCCATAGGCGGCGATCACAAACTGGGTGATGTTGGGGAGTTGGATGGCGATTCTATCCCCCGGCTTCAGCTCTGTCCTGTGCTGCAGGTAGGCGGCGAAATGACGCGACAGAGTTTCTATCTCGGTGAAACTGCTGCACTTGTCCTGGCAGATATAGGCGGGCTTATCTTGATAACGCTCGCAGCTCTGTTCTATGAGGTCGATCAGGGACGGATATTGGCTCAATGTCAGCTTAGTATCTATATCATAGGGCATTTCTGTTACCTCTGGCCGCGAAGCTTATTATTGTTATTATAAAATAAAACAGTTGTTTAGATTAGTGTGGAATGACTTGGGAGGCAATGCCAGAGTGAAAAAAAGCCGTCGGCCGCCAACCTGGTCCCGGCAGCGGCTGCGGCAGTGAGTTGTGGGATGCAAATGGTCAGTCTGTGGAATGGCCAGCCGGCTCGACCCGGGTGCATAGTTTGCACTATGCACCTGGGCGAGAGGGGCCGGGTCCGAGCCGGTGGGGCTAAGTCGGCGGCTCAGTGGCTGAAGAAGCTCGAGGATTGAGAGACGCTCGGGGCCTGGCCGTTTGCGTCCATGTCCATGTCTGTGACGATAAAGTCTATGGTTTGACGACTCGTATCCAGGGCGGCACTCGGTGCCTGAACCGTGATGGGGTAGTCCAGCTGTTCACCTGCATGGATCAGCAGCCTGGCGTCGGCCAGCAGCCGATACTGAGGGTTGCCGCCGAGTTGCAACTGATACTCCCTGTCCTGCTGGGTCTTGTTGCGTATCTTGAGCCGGTAACTGTTTTCTATCATCTCGTCCAGGGTTTCCCTGTACAGGCTCTGGCGATCCCGGATCACGTTCAGTTGGATCTCGCTGCGGCTGCGCATGTCCAGCCCCAGGATGATCAGCATGATCAACACGGCGGCGCCATAGCCAAGGAATCTCGGTGAGCGCCAGATGACATGCTTCTGGCCCTTGAGTTGATTCTCGCTGGCGTAGCTTATCAGATTGAGAGGATAGCCGAATTTCTCCATGGTTTGATTGCAGGCGTCGACACAGGCGCCACAGTTGATGCACTCGTACTGCAGGCCGTTGCGTATGTCTATGCCGGTCGGGCAGACATCGACACACAGGTTACAGTCGACGCAATCGCCCAGCTGGGTCTCCTGTTTGCGTTTTCTCGGTCCCCTGGCTTCACCCCTGGCGGCATCATAGGTCACTGTCTTGGTATTGGCGTCGAACATCACCGACTGGAATCTGGCATAGGGGCAGCAGTGCAGGCACATCATCTCCCGCATCCAACCCGCATTGAGATAGGTGCAGAGGGCGAAGAACCATACCCAGGAGGTGACCCAGAAGCCGGCGCTGAAACTGAAGATGTCGACATAGAGTTCGCGAGCGGGAATGAAGTAACCTATGAAACCACAGCCGGTCAACAAGGCCATCAGTCCCCAGAGGCTATGCTTGGCCAGGCGTTTCCTGAACTTGGCCAGGCTCCAGGGCGCCTTATCCAATGCCTTGCGGTTGTTGCTGTTGCCCACGATACGGTTTTCTATCCAGGAAAACATGAAGGTCCAGGCCGTCTGTGGGCAGAGATAGCCACACCAGACCCGCCCCCAGAAGACAGTGACGAAGAAGAGAGCGAAGGCGGCGATGATGAATACCCAGGCCAGCAGAGTGAAATCCTGGGGCCAGAGGCTGATACCGAAGAAGAAAAACTGTTGCTGCACTATGTCGAACAGAATGGCCTGGTGTCCCTGGTAGTTCAGGAAGGGAATGAACAGGAATAGGCACACCAGCAGGCTGTTGAGCCGGGTGCGCAATCGCTGGAAATCGCCTTTCTGCTCCCTGAAGTGGATCTTGCCGCCGCCGGGCTCGAGCTGGACGATTGGAATTGTTTGCTGAATGGCACGGGGAATGGCTTGCTGCACCTGGCCCTGGCCCTGGCCCTGGCTCTGGCTCTGGCTGGGGCTGGGGGAGGGGTTGTGATTCGACATAAGGTTTCCTGAAGTATTGCATACGAATTATCAGGAGTCAGAGCAAATCGCGGGCCAACAATGAATTTGTTGTATCGCATTGATTTTACTGAATTTTAAATTCAGTAGACCAGACTTGTGACACGATATGTCGCGTATTGGCGATATATCGTGTTTTTACTCTGATGCTTGCCTTTGGATCCCCAGTTTTTGCATCCGGGATCTCAGGGTGCTGGGCGGCACCCCCAAGAGCCTGGCGGCCCCCTTGTCGCCGGCGATGCGCCAGTTGAGCTGTTTCAGGGTACGCAGGATCAGTGCCGCTTCGGCCTCGGCCAAGGTTGGCAGTGCGCCCGTCTGGGGGGAGGAGGTGCTGGGCATGGTGCCTATGTGCAAGAGTTCGCCCTGGGCCAGTATGGCTTCTCGCTCGAGCAGGTTCTGCAGTTCCCGGACGTTGCCTGGCCAGGTATATGAGGCCAATTTGGCCAGCCCCTTCTGGCTGACCGCGCGTATTTTCTTGCCCAGCTTATGATTCAGTTTAGGGAGTATATCCGCCACCAGGCTGGGAATGTCGCCGAGACGCTCCCGCAGCGGCGGCACATTGATGGGAAAGACGTTGAGCCGATAGAAGAGATCCATACGAAACAGGCCTTGCTCGACTCTTTTCAGCAAGTTGTGGTGACTGGCGGCCACCAGGCGTATGTCCACCTTCAGGGTGTCGCTGCCGCCGACGCGCTCGAAGGTCTGTTCCTGGATCACCCGCAAGAGCTTGGACTGGGCTTGCAGGCTCAGCTCGGCCACCTCGTCGAGAAACAGTGTGCCCCCATCCGCCAGTTCGAAACGGCCCTTGCGCCTGTGGGTCGCCCCGGTGAAGGCCCCTTTCTCATGGCCGAACAGCTCACTCTCGAGCAATGCGGCCGAGAAGGCGGCGCAATTGACGCTGATCATCGGCTTATCCCGCCTATGACTCAATCTATGCAGGTTACGGGCGACCAATTCCTTGCCCGTCCCATTCTCGCCACAAATAAGCACTGTGCTGTCGGTGTTGGCGACCAGTTGGATCTGTTTGAGCATCTCCTGTATCGCCGGGCTCTTGCCTGAGATCCCCATGTCACCACTCTTGTCCGCCAGTTCGGCCTGCAGATAGTGATTCTCGCTGGTGAGACGTTCGGATAAGGCCTGTACCTGTGACAGCGCCTGTCTCAGGGAGGCTTCCGTCTGTTTCTGGATGCTGATATCACGAAATATCGCCACTACTCCCACCAGCTTATTGTCCTTGTAGACAGGGGTGGACGTGTAATGCACGGGAAAACTGCTGCCATCTTTGCGCCAGAAGACATCCTGATCTATTTCCCTGGCGATGCCATCTTTGAGTGTATTGAAGATGGGGCAGTCTTCCCTGGGATAGTGGCTGCCGTCGGCATGGCTGTGATGGTGGCATTCGTGGATATTCTTGCCCAGCAGCTCGGCATTCTTCCAACCCGTCATACGTTCGGCGGCCGGGTTGATGAAGACAGCATTACCCGCCAGATCGAAGCCATAAATGCCTTCACCGACGGCGTTGAGCAGTAAGGTATTTTCCGGCAGAAAACTCGGGTATGCCGTCGAGGCTGGCTCTAGTGTTTGTTTAGGCTGGGACATAGAAATGGGCGCAGGCTGCATTCGTCGACTTTGGCTCAGTATAGCGGCAAAAATCAACTCACGACATATCGCGCATTGGATCGGGATCACAGTCTGATGCATGAGCGCCTAAGCTGTCTTCATGCACCGCCCGATACCAAATGGAAGTTCGCAAATAATTTAATTTGTAACTATTTGAAAATGCAGGATTGATGGATTTACCCTGCTTATGATGACAATTTGTTATGGCAATTGTTCACTTATTGTTATAAAAATGTTTTCAAGGTGTTCCTGTTTAGTGTTTTTTGGTCTAAGGATTAATTCCGGATAAGCCAACAGATACGAACATGAAAAATAATGATAACAAGCAGTTGAGAGAATGAATGATGATGAAAAATAAAAAGTTCGGGGTTAGCTCATTAAGTTTGGCCATTTCAATTGCGCTATCGGGAGCACTGGTCAGTACCCAAGCCTTTGCTGCAGAGGAAGAAGCAAAACTTGAAAATGTTGAAAAAATTGCCGTAGTCGGCTCGCGCGCCGCCCCACGCTCCATAGGCGACTCGCCGGTACCTATCGACATCATCAGCAGCGATGATCTCAAGAAAAATGGTTCGACAGATATGATCGATATGTTGGTCACTTCGGTCCCCTCTTTCAACTCCCGTGCCCAACCTATCAGCGATGCAGCAACTTTGGTGCGCCCGGTGAACCTGCGTGGCTTGCCATCTGACAGCACCTTAGTCTTGGTCAACGGCAAGCGTCGGCACAGAGCCTCTGTCATCGCCTTCCAGGGCGGCGGCATCAACGACGGTGCCCAGGGGCCGGATATCTCAGTGATCCCGGGTGCTGCATTGAAGCAGGTGGAAGTACTGCGCGACGGCGCAGCGGCGCAATACGGTTCGGACGCCATCGCCGGGGTGATGAACTTCGTCCTGAAGGATGATTCCGAGGGCGGCTCCATCACTGTTAGCCAGGGTGAATATTACAAGGGCGATGGCGCGACTACGACAGTCGACGGCAACATAGGCCTGCCCCTGACCGACGATGGTTTCGTCAACATCAGTGCTCAATACAAGAATGCCGATGCCACCAGTCGCAGCGTGCAGCGCTTCGATGCGGCAAACCTGATTGCCCAGGGCAACACAGAGGTTAAAGATCCGGCGCAAATTTGGGGTAATCCTGAAATCAACGACGACTACAGCATCTTTATTAATTCCGGATTCGATATCAATGACAAGGCCCATCTCTATGCGTTCGGTAACTACTCATCGCGGGATGTTGTAGGCGGTTTCTACTATCGTAACCCACATAATCGCGGCAACGTTTATTCGAACGATGAGGGCGAAACCTTGCTGGTCGGGGCCGTCAATGGGGATCAATCGAGCTGCGGCATAGTGCCTATTCCCAAAACCACCGACGCCAACGGCAACACGGTTGATGGCAATGTGCTGACGAGTCAGCCTTATCTCGATATGGTTGCCGATCCCAACTGTTTTTCAATGAACCAGATCCGTCCGGGCGGTTATACGCCGCAGTTTGCCGGTACGGTCGAAGACAGGTCATTTTTCGCCGGGGTTAAGGGGGTGGTTGGCGAGTGGAACTATGATGCCAGCGCCGGGACAGGTAAGAATAAATCGACCTTTAGCCTGAGAAATTCTCTGAACCCTTCATTGGGTCTGGATACCCCGACCGATTTTGAAACCGGTGCCTATGAGCAAGTAGAATCCACAGTGAACCTGGATGTCTCGCGTTTCATCAATGTCGGCTTGTCAGAAGATATCAGTTTTGCCACGGGCTTCGAATGGCGTGAAGAGTCGTTTGAGATTACCCAGGGTGAAGAAGCCTCATGGATAGCGGGACCCTATGCGGATCAAGGGTTCAATATCGGCTCCCACGGTTTCAAAGGCTTCGGCCCAGAGTCTGCGGGTAAAAACTCACGCCATAACATAGGTATCTATGCAGATACAGAGGCCTACATAGGTGATCGTTGGCTGCTCGGGGCGGCACTGCGTTATGAAGACTTCTCCACCTTCGGTGATACCTTAAATTACAAGCTCAGCGCTCAGTTCTCTGCCACAGATGAGTTGTCACTCCGTGCCTCGCACAGCACAGGGTTCCGGGCACCAACCGTGGGCCAGGAAAACGTTGTCAACACTCAGACATCTATTGTAAACGGTGATTTAATTCAGACCTTTATCGCACCACCAACCAATCCTCTCTCGGCATTCTATGGTGGTAAAGTATTGGAACCTGAAGAGTCGGTGAGCAATGCCTTCGGTGTGGTGTATGAGGATGGCGATTTCTTCCTGACTGTCGATTACTACCATATCGAGGTGGAAGGACGTATTGCTCAGTCGAGCCAGATTTCGGTAGAAGCTGAAGATTATGATGCCTTGAGAGCGGCGGGCGTTGATCATCCCGAGCTCATTTCCGCAGTTACTTTCTATACCAATGATTTCGATACCACAACCCAAGGTGTTGACATAGTTGGCTCTTATGACACTGAACTCTTGTCTGGCTACGCTAAATTCAGTCTGGCCTATGGTTGGACAGATACCAGTGTCGACAAATATGATCCTGCAACCACTGATGCGGGTAAGGTTCGCCGCTTGGAGGATGGTATTCCGGCGCATCGCGCTACCTTGACTTGGGCTCAATCCTGGGATGACCTGAGTATGACGTTGCGTGGTAACTATTTCGGTGAATATTACGCCACCCATGCGGACGACACCTCTGATTGGGGCTCCGAAGTCGCAGATGCGGCAGTCACAGTCGATCTGGAAGTCAGTTACGCCCTGACGGATGGCTTAACCCTGTCCGTAGGTGCGAACAACCTATTCGATCAAAAGGCGCAAAAACTGAAAGACGGCACCTTGGGCGAGTTGGGTGGTGTCTACTATGAAAGTGGTCCATTCGACTATAACGGCGGTTTTTACTATGGACGTCTGAGCTATCGTTTCTAGGCGTTAAGCCTGGGAACCAAGCGTCTGCTGCCCACCTTTCAGCAGACGGGTTCAGACCGATTTGACGTGAGCAAAAAGGCTGCAGTAGCAGCCTTTTTTATTGGGAATTTTCGATAGTGTGTTTGCGTCTATGCTGGAGGCTATGCTTGTTTGGCTGTGGGCGCTATGCCTCATTGCTGCTGTTAACATTAGCGACAGGGCCAATAGGCACTATTATCCTGTGGGGCAGACGTTGTATATTGAGCAATAGCTGCCGCGAGTCAGGGGCGATATAAATTCAGGGCCTGAGGGCCCTTTTTAATGGCTGTAACATGAACAATGAGGGGCATCTATGAGTGTGAGCGTGTGGTTGAGCCTGCTGGCCATCTGTTGTCTGGGGGCCATGTCGCCAGGACCCAGTCTGGCCATGGTGGTGAGGCATACCCTGGGGGGCGGTCGCGGCAAGGGCATAGTCTGTGCCTGGGCCCATTCCATCGGCATTGGCGTCTACGCACTCGTGACCCTGTTGGGGCTGGCGGTGATGTTGAAAAAAGCCCCGCTCCTGTTTAATGGCATAGCGATCCTCGGGGCACTCTATTTAGCCTGGATAGGTGTACAAGCTTTGAGATCCCGGGGGGGCATGCAGGCCAAACTCATGGCAGGGGAAGCGACAGATGTGCTGACCGCCGCCCGTGATGGCTTGGCCATCTCCCTGTTTAATCCCAAGATAATGTTATTCTTTATCGCCTTATTCAGTCAGTTCGTGCTGGCGGCGGATAACCTGACCGGCCAGTCCCTCATCGTCTTGACTCCGCTGTTGGTGGATGGCCTCTGGTATACCCTGATAGCCTTGTTGCTGTCACACCCCAATGTCCTGCCAAGGCTCAGGGAGAAGGCGGGACTGATAGATAAGATTTCCGGGGTAGTGTTAATCCTACTGGCGGCCAGGGTGCTGTGGACCTTGTGAGCCAGCAGTGCTTTCAGGAGGGTGCCTAGGGCGGCTTCGATACCAGTGAAGGGGGTTCAGCCGTTTAGTGCCACTCGTCTATAGCTGTTGCCTGTCTTTGGCTTTTTATCCGAATGGTGACTTGAGTTATAGGGCACTTGCGCCTTGGGCCGGAGACTCTTAAGCTAGGCAGCATTTTTTCAGGGAGTTTTACCTATGGCAGCTGTAGCCAGTTGGCGGGCCTTTATCGATGCCGAGAAGCAACAAACCTACTTTCAAGAGCTGATGGCCTATGTTGCGGCCGAGCGCGGCCAAGGCAAACACATTTACCCACCCGAGGTCGAGGTCTTTAATGCATTCGAGATGACGCCGCTGGCAGAGGTGCGGGTGGTGATCCTGGGCCAGGATCCCTATCATGGCCCGGGGCAAGCCCATGGACTGTGTTTCTCGGTCAAACCCGGGATCAAGCCGCCGCCATCCCTAGCCAACATCTACAAGGAGCTGGCGAGCGATATCGACGGCTTCGAGATCCCATCCCATGGCGACTTGTCTCACTGGGCCAGGCAAGGGGTGCTGCTGCTCAATACCGTATTGACTGTCGAACGGGGAAGGGCGCATTCCCATGCCAAGGCGGGCTGGGAAATCTTCACTACCCATGCACTCGAATTGCTCAACCAGCAAGCCCAGCCCATCATCTTCATCCTCTGGGGCAGCCATGCCATCAAGAAGGGCAAGGTCATCATCGCCAGCCAGCACACTGTGCTCAGCGGTCCTCACCCATCGCCCCTGTCAGCCTATCGTGGTTTCTTCGGTTGCCGACACTTTTCCAGGGCTAATCAGCTGTTGGCATCCCGGGGCTCGAGAGCCATAGACTGGCAGCTTTAATCCGGCCCTTGGCACAATCCTAGGTACTGGGATGGGATCAAGGGTTGGCGCCATGAGGGCACAGGGCATAAAAAAGCCGTTGCACTCAGGCGACGGCTTCGGGTATTGAGATTGAGCCTCGGAGGGCCTAGTGGGTGCGTTCTACCGCGAGCTTGGCCAAGGAAATCAGTGCCAACTTGTAATCACTCTCGGGCAGGATATCGAGGGCGGCTATCGCCTTGTTGGACTCTTCTATTGCCTTTCTCTGGGTGTATTCCAGGGCTCCGGATTTATGCAGTGCGGCGACGATTTCGGCAACGGCATGGCTGCCATCACCCCTTTCTATCGCTTGCTTGATAAGTTCCTTCTCTGCCTCGGAGCCATGCATCATGGCATAGATGAGTGGCAGTGTCGGCTTACCTTCGGCCAAGTCATCGCCTATGTTCTTACCCAATTCGTCCACATTGGCGGTATAGTCGAGCAGATCGTCTGTGAGCTGGAAGGCGGTGCCTAAATACTTGCCATATTCCCCCAGCGCCAGCTCCAGGGCTTCATCGCTGCCGGCCAGTACCGCCGCCAGGCGAGTCGCCGCTTCGAACAGCTTGGCCGTTTTGCAGTAGATGACCCGCATATAATTTTCTTCTGTGGTATTGGGATCGTTGCAATTCATCAACTGCAACACTTCGCCCTCGGCCAATAAGTTGGTGGTATCGGCCAATACCTTGAGCACTTTCATGCTGTCGAGTTCGGTCATCATCTGAAATGAACGGGTATGGAGGAAGTCACCGACCAGTACGCTGGCACTGTTGCCGAACAAGGCGTTGGCGGTTTCCCTGCCGCGCCTGAGAGTCGACTCATCGACCACATCATCGTGCAGCAGCGAGGCGGTATGGATGAATTCTATGATGGCGGCGAGCTTGAGATGGGCATCGCCCTCATAGTTCACCGCACGTGCCGCGAGCACAGACAGAAGAGGACGAAGACGCTTACCACCACCATTGATGATGTAAAATCCCAGTTGATTGATCAGGGCAACATCAGATTCGAGTTGTGTGTAAATCAGCTGATTGACCGCTTGCATGTCAGTGTCAGCCAGCTGACGAATGGCATTTAAGTCCATAATAGTCTCTGGTTATCAGGGCTGTTGAGTTAGCCGGCCCTTATTTAGGCTCATGTGTTATAATACCCCGGATTTTACCTAAATTATCCGTATAAGACAGTAGTTGTGGCAGCTTTGTCGTCACTATTCCGCGCTTTTTTTATTCTTTGTCGATTAGGGCTTGCCAGAAGTGGATTCTTCACGTAAACTCCGCGCCCATTGTCAATAAAATTTTTGTAGCACCCTGCCTCGCCCAAGAGTGAGCCCGCGTGTTAGGAATATCGGAGTAAAATAGCTATGTACGCTGTTTTTCAAAGTGGTGGTAAACAACACCGTGTAGCCGAAGGCCACACAGTTCGTTTAGAAAAATTAGAAGTTGCTACAGGTTCTACTGTTGAGTTCGATCAAGTTCTGTTGATCGCTGACGGTGAAACTGTGCACGTTGGTGCTCCTTTAGTTGCCGGCGGTAAAGTCGTTGCTGAAGTTGTAAGCCACGGTCGCGGCGATAAAGTCACTATCGTTAAGTTCCGTCGTCGTAAGCATCACGACAAGAAGATGGGCCACCGTCAGTGGTTCACTGAAGTTAAAATTACTGCTATCAACGCATAATAGGAGTCTGACTCATGGCACATAAAAAAGCTGGCGGTTCTACTCGTAACGGCCGCGATTCAGAAAGTAAACGTCTTGGTGTTAAGCGCTTTGGCGGCGAATCAGTTCTAGCTGGTAACATCATCGTTCGTCAACGTGGTACTAAGTTCCACGCCGGTGTAAACGTAGGTATTGGTCGTGACCATACTCTGTTTGCCCTGACCGACGGTAAAGTTAAGTTTGAAGTTAAAGGTCCTAATAACCGTAAGTTTATTAGCATCGAAGCTTAATTTTCGAACTCAGCAGTACTGTTAAAGCCCCGCCTTTGGTGGGGCTTTCTGTTTTTGTGTTCTGATCTCATGTTGCAACCCTGGCTGTCAAAGATAGGTAAGTGGTTGCTTAATATCGGATTAGAACAAGGTATGTAGAGTTTTTTGGCGACCTGCGAAGTTAGGCGGTATAATTCCTCCATTCGGTGGTGCCAGGAGTAAGTATGAAGTTTGTCGATGAGGCAGTAATTAGGGTTGAAGCGGGCGACGGCGGAAGCGGTTGCGTGAGTTTCAGACGCGAAAAATATGTACCCGATGGCGGGCCTGACGGTGGTGACGGTGGTGATGGCGGCAGCGTGTTTCTGCAGGCCGATGAAAACTACAACACACTGATCGATTTTCGCTTCGAACGCTTCCATATGGCAGAACGTGGTGAGAATGGCCGCGGTCGCGATTGTACCGGCCATAGCGGTAAAGATCTGGTGCTGAAAGTGCCTGTCGGTACCCGTGCCGTGGATCACGAAACCGAGGAAGTGCTGGGGGATTTAACTACCCATGGACAGAAGCTGTTGGTTGCCAAGGGCGGTTTCCATGGGTTGGGTAATACCCGCTTCAAGAGCAGTACCAACAGGGCGCCGCGTCAGAAAACCTTGGGTACTCCGGGTGAAGTCCGCAGTCTGAAACTCGAGCTGTTGTTGTTGGCCGATGTTGGCCTGTTGGGCATGCCCAATGCCGGTAAGTCGACCTTCATTCGTGCCGTCTCCCGCGCCACACCCAAAGTCGCAGATTATCCGTTCACGACCCTGGTACCTAACCTGGGGGTGGTGAATCCGCGTCCGGGGCAGAGCTTCGTGATCGCCGACATTCCCGGCCTTATCGAAGGGGCTGCCGACGGTGCCGGCTTGGGGATCCGCTTCCTCAAGCACCTTGAGCGTTGTCGTATCCTGCTGCATATCATAGACATAGAGCCTATCGATGGTAGTGATCCCGTCGAAGCGGCACGGGCAATAGTTGGCGAGCTGGAGAAATACTCTCCCAAGCTTGCGACCAAGCCTCGCTGGTTGGTGTTCAACAAGACAGATCTGTTGCTCGAGGAAGAACTGCAGGAAAAAATGGCGCGCATCGTCAGCGAGCTAGAGTGGACCGGGGATGTGTATACCATGTCTGCCTATAACCGTGAAGGCACTCAGGCGTTGAGCCTTAAGCTGTTGGACTATATCCAGAGTCTGCCGGCCGAAGATGTCATCCAAGATCCTGACGCCGAAGTCGAATTCAAGTGGGATAATTATCATCAGGCCAACACTGATTCGGTCAACGAAGATTATGACGATGATTTCGATGACGATTTCGATGATGATGACTATGATGTCGAAGTTATCTACCAAAGATAAGAGCGGATACCCGTTGGCTTAGTTCTTCAGGTCAGCAGCGAATCGATAAGGCAAGGCGTATAGCCTTGCCTTATTGTTTTTATGACCAGCCCCATTTCTCCTGCCTGCTTCCCAGGAAAGGTTTGCTTGTTTCCCCCATTTTCTCCAGCTAAAGACATAGAGCCGCGATTCTGATTGTCGTCACTTGGCTTGCGCACGCGCTCAAAGGTTTCGAAGATACTGTCCGAGATGCTAAAGTAGCAGCCACTTAGGCGTTCAGCTTCACTCCAATAAGAATACAAGGACATCGCATGCGTATCGCTATGATTGCCGCCATGGCAAAGAATCGAGTCATAGGGAAAGAGAATCAGATGCCATGGCATCTCCCTGAGGACCTCAGACACTTCAAACAGCTGACCCTGGGCAAACCCGTGGTCATGGGGAGAAAGACCTTTGAATCCATCGGCAGACCCCTTCCCGGACGGCATAACATAGTGATCAGCCGCCAGGCCGATTATGCCCCTGAGGGGGTTACCCGGGTAGCTTCGTTCGAGGAAGCCAAAACCGCAGCCGGACCGTGTGAAGAATTGGTGGTGATAGGCGGCGGTCAACTCTATGCCGCCATACTGGATCAGGCCGAGGTTCTGTACCTGACCGAGATAGAGCTCGAGGTCGATGGGGACACGCATTTTCCCGCCTGGGACCCAGATGCGTGGGCATTAGTCGACAGTGAAATGGGGAAGAATGCCGACGGTTTGCAATATCGCTTTATCACTTTAGTAAAAAAATGTTAAATTAGGCGCGTAGTTTTTACCCTAAATTGCAGCCTGGCCTGAAAAGTTCTTTGGTTGCTTGATAAGTAAAATAAAAATAGAAAGGAGTATCAGATGCGTCTTTTGCCTGTGGCTATGGTTGCGCTGATTGCTGCGTCCTCTGTGCCTACCCCTGCGGTGGCCGATCAGGATCAGCTGGTTGCCAACATATGTGACTATGTGAAGTCGAACGATAAAAACCGTTTACGTAAGAAACTGAAAGAGAGCCGGGTAAAGTTACGCAATATATATTCGGGTGTCAGCTGTGATGGTGTGAGTCTGTTGCGGACCTCATTGACCGCCGGCTCAAATGAGGTAGGTGAGTTTATCGCCAAACGTTTGACCGCGACCGAGCTGAGCGGTGCCGAAGCCGATGGCATGACGATCCAAGCCTGGGCCAATGCCAACGGCCATGGCGCCAGCCCTATTACCGCTGCCATCAATGAGCGTTTGGGCGGCGGTGGTGGCGACGACGAAGAGTAAGCATCGCGTCCCCTAGTAACTGATATAAAAGTAACAGATATAAAAATGCCGGACCCAGGTCCGGCATTTTTATATCTGCAATTCTTTGATATCTGCAATACATAGAGGGGGAGCAAGGCTCCTCCTCTATGTCATATCAAACTGGTCATATCAAACCCTGAACTCACCGACCGAGGCTTGCAGCTCTTCGGCCAGTTGCGCCACCTGATGGCTGGACTGCGCCGTTTGATCCGCACCTATGGAGGTTTCTTCCGAGATGGCGGCTATGTGCTCAAGTTTCTCGGAAACCTGTTGGCTAACGATATTTTGCTCCTGGGCGGCATGGGCGATATGCGTACCGGAGTCATAGGCCTTATGCACGGATTGGCTGATGGTTTCCAGTGCCAGGTTCGCCTGTTCGGTTTTCTCGACACAGGTATTGGCCTGGCTGCGGCCCAGATCCATCACGGATACGGCCTGCTGTGCCCCCTGCTGCAGCATCTCGATCATCTGCTGGATTTCGCGGGTTGAATCCTGAGTTCTCGAGGCTAGGCTGCGAACTTCATCGGCAACCACGGCAAAGCCTCTGCCTTGCTCACCGGCACGGGCGGCTTCGATGGCGGCATTGAGTGCCAACAGGTTAGTCTGCTCGGCGATGCCGCGGATCACATCCAGGATGGAGCCGATAGAGGCACTGTCCGAGTGAACCTTATTGATCACTTGTCCAGCCTTGGCGACTTCGTCTGCCAAGGCCAGGATAGTGCGTTTATTCTCTTCTGCCAGAGCCCGCATGTGCTGGGTTTCCTGATCTGCCTGCTTTATTTGCTCCAAGGCCTGATCTGCACTCATGGACACTTGTTGGGCACTGGAACTCAATTCTGTGGTTGCGGTGGCAACCTGATCGACCTGGCTCTTCTGCTCCTGAATGCCAACGGTTGTTTGTGCCGTGATGGCCGAAGTTTGTTCCGCCGCTGCCGCCAGTTGGTTGGAGCGATCCAGTATGCCAACTATCAGGCCGCGCAAGCTGTCCACCAAGCGATTACAGTTCTTGGCAAGCTCGGCAAATTCATCGTGACCGCTGTCGTCCAGTTTGTGGGTCAAGTCGCCGGAGGCGAGGATGTTGAGCGCATTGTTGACCTGGCCCAGTGACCGGGTCAGGGGGCGTACTACGGCTATGCTGACCATGATGGCGACCAGGATGGCGATAGCAACCACCACCATAGTCTGGATGCTGGCAGAGTCTATGTTGTTGATTGCCGCGTTACTGTTCTCGCTGGTGACACCTTCGATACTTTTGGCCAGATTATCCATCTTGCTGTTCACATCTTTGGCGTCGTTTTCTATGGCGGCCAGCTTAGCGGCGGCGAGTTTTTCATGATTCAACTGGCTGGCTTTTTGGCTGACCATGGAATCGTTGCCTTCGAGCAACTTGAAGACCTTGGCGCTTTCCTTGTTGATCGAGGTCAGGGTGTCGGCGTCAATCAGGCCTTGGCCATGGCGGTTAATATAGGCCAGTTTAGTCTTGGCTTCGCCTATGATGTAATCCAGCTCTTTGATGATGATGTCGTATTTGCTCTGCTCATCGGTGGCGACCAGATCGAAAATAGTCGTGATTATGCTGCTGAGGTTGGTGTCGACCGAAGTCGCCGAGGCGGCAAGGCCTCGCTTCACTTCGTCGGGACTGGTTTCCAGGTCTATGATGTCCAACAGCATGGAGGATGCCTCATCGGCGGCATTTTCCAGTGTCGATCTTTGTTTGATCAATGCCTCTTGTTGGCTGAGAGCGGTTTCGCGCTCGTTGATCATGGTTTGGCTGTCACGTTCGAAACTGCCGTAGCTGCTCTTGAGCTGGGATAAGACTGTGGTGAAGTTATTTTGATCCTGCACCAGAGTCGACAGGGTGTTGAATTCTGCCTGGAACTGCTTGCTATGTTCGGCGAAGGCTTTTTGAATCGCGGGAATTTTCGATGACCGGCTCGTGTGATAAGCCATGAGGATCTGGCGTTGCTGCTCGCTGATGGTTTCAGATAAATGACCGGTAGACTCCAGAGCCGGCAGGCTGAGCTCCTGCAGCATGAGGGTGCTGCTCTTGAGCTTGCTATTGTTGAATAGCGACGCTCCACCTAATAAGATCAGTAGCAGTGTTACTACACTAAATCCGCCAATGACTCGGGTGGCAACATTAATTTTCATAGGTACTCCGGCTATTATAATTATCCCGAACGATAACAGGCTAAATTGTCTGGTATTACTGTCTAGATGCTAGGCAGGTTATCGGCCACAATGCGGGTTAGTTTAACCCCTTTTTAACTTCTTTTGGGTAATTTTTTGGTCCGCCTCCAAATGCCATAGCGTCAGGTGTTCGCCCCAGCAGCAACCTGTATCCAGTGCCTTGAGTTGAGGATCCTCTACCCGTCCCATGAGGGCTGCCCAATGGCCAAACACCAGGGTATGCGACCGGCGCAGCGGCGTCATTTCCTGATACCAGGGGTGCAGTTCCGGAATATCACAACTCTGGGGCGGCTGCTTACAATCGAAATTTAAGCTGCCGTCGGGGTAGAGATAGCGCATGCGCGTCATGGCATTGATGCAATAGCGCAGCCGCGCCATGCCCGTCAGCTGTGGATCCCAGAGTGCCGGGGTATCAGAGTACATATGTTCTATGACGTCACTCAGATAATTATCAGCTGCCAACAATCTACCGACCCTGGCCGTTTCTTCACGCAGTGTCGGCAAGGACCATTGGGGGGGAACCCCGGCATGGGTCATTATGACCTTGTGTGAAGCCAATTCCCTGAACAAGGGTTGATGCCGTAACCAGTGGATGAGTGCGGGGAGATCGGCGGCTTCGAGCAAGGCTTGCAGTTTGTCACTGGCCTTGGGACGTTTGAGCTTGCCATGCACCGCCAGCAGATGCAGATCGTGATTGCCGAGCACCACCTTGGCGGCATCGCCTAATGCTGCAAAAAATCTCAGTGTCGCCAGCGAGTCCGGGCCTCGGGCCACCAAGTCACCGACGGACCAAAGTTCATCGCGGGAAGGGCTGAAGTCGACCTTATCCAGCAGGCGTTGGAGTTCCTTGAAGCAGCCCTGAATGTCGCCGACAAAATAATGTGCCACAGCGCCTCTTACCCGAGCATCAATGCAGCAGGCCGGGTACGGCCAGCCTGAATGGGGGGATGATGGCTTTGAAGCTCTCGCCCTTTTCGCTCACCATGCCGTAGCTGCCCTGCATGATACCCACGGGGGTCTCGAGCACAGTGCCACTGGTATATTGGTAGGCGGTATTGGGAGCTATGGTGGGCGTCTCGCCCACGACACCTGCGCCCTGCACCTCGCTGATATGACCGTTGGCATCCGTGATGAGCCAATGACGGGTCTCGAGCTTAGCGGCGCTATCCCCGAGATTGATTATGGTGATGGTGTAACTGAATAGATACTTGTCTTCGTCCGGCGACGATTGCTGTTCTATATACTCAGTGGTCACTTCTACTCTGATCGAGTCTTCCAATGTCGTCATGGCGGTTCCTATAACCCGGGTTAGCCGGCTTTCTTGTCGATCACCAGATTGGCCATGGCCACATACTGCGGCACGCTGATTTGCTCTGGTCTCAGGCTGGCATCTATCCCCAGCTGGGCAAAGTCTTCATCGGACAATAGCAGTTTCAGGTTATTTCTTAAAGTCTTACGTCGCATATTGAATGCTGTGGTGCATAGGTGACGCAAGACGTTGACGTCTTTGCAGGGCCAGGGCTTGGTCTCATAGGGGAGCAGGCGGACCACGGCCGAATCGACCTTGGGCGCCGGGGTAAAGCTGGTCGGCGGCACTTCCAGTACTGGCACTATCTGACAGAAGTACTGGGCCATCACGGTCAAGCGGCCGTAGGCTTTGCAACCCGGACTCGCGGACAGGCGCAGCACGACTTCTTTTTGTAACATGAAGTGCATGGTTTCAATTTGTTCGGCAAATTCGAACAGATGAAACATCAAGGGGGTAGAGATGTTATAGGGCAGATTGCCAAACACTTTCATCTTCTTGCCAGGCTGCACCAGTTGCATGAAGTCGAATTGCAGGGCGTCGCCCTGGTGAACTTCCAGCTTATGCTTCAATACCGGATGCTGGTGCAGGCGTTCGACCAGATCCCGATCGAGTTCTACCACGGTCAGCTTGTCCACGGCTGCGGCAACCGGCTCGGTCAATGCCCCAAGGCCCGGGCCGATCTCGACCATGACATGCTCATTGTCCGGCGCTATGGCGCCGACGATGCGATTTATCACATTGCTGTCGGTTAAGAAATTCTGTCCGAAACGCTTTCTGGCCGTATGGCCCAAATGTACTTTGCTGCTCATTAATAATGTAATCGTTTAGTGTTTTGAGGATAACTCAATGGCTTTATTCAGTGCACAGACGAAACTGCCGATATCGGCCTTGCCTGTGCCCGCGAGATCCAAAGCGGTACCGTGATCGACCGAGGTACGGATATAAGGTAACCCTAAGGTGATGTTGACTGACTTGCCAAAACCCTGAGATTTTAGCACAGGCAGGCCCTGATCATGGTACATGGCCAGCACCACGTCGGCGTCATCCAGGTATTTGGGCTGGAACAGGGTATCGGCGGGCAAGGGCCCGACTATGTCCATATTCAATTCATCCCTGAGTTCATTCAGGGCGGGGATGATCACATCCAGCTCTTCGCGCCCCAGGTGACCGTCTTCGCCCGCATGGGGGTTGAGGCCACAGACATAAATTTTCGGTGAGGCTATGGCGAATTTGTCCACCAGATCCCGATGCAAGATCTTGATGATATGCTGCAGTCTGTCTCTGGTAATGGCCTTGGCGACATAGGCCAGTGGAATATGGGTCGTGACCAGCGCCACCTGTAATCCAGGGGTGGACAGCATCATCACCACGTCCTGGCAATTGGCCTGCTGGGCAAAAAATTCCGTGTGGCCGCTGAAGGAGATACCGGCCTGATTGATGATTCCCTTATGCACTGGGCCTGTGACCACGGCATCGAACTCGCCGCTCATGTTCTTTTCGCCGGCGCAGCGCAGGGTATCTATCACATAGGCGCTGTTCTGTTCATCCAATACACCGCATTGTACTTGTGCCGCCAGGGAAAATGGCAGCAGGGTGAGGGTGCCGGCCTGCTGTGGCTTGGGCGTGCTGCCAGGTTGGTAGGGCTGTAGCGTGAGCGGCAGTCCGAGCATTTTGGCCCTGTCTTGCAACAGCTCAGGGGCGGCGCAAACGACGAGCTCAGCAGGCCAGGCCTGCTGAGCTAGTTGGATCACTAAATCGGGACCAATACCTGCGGGTTCACCCGGGGTAATGGCGATACGTTTAGTCGTCAATTAAGGTTAACCTCGCTTGCTTATCGGCTCAAAAATTTCAATGTAGGCTTCTGAGCGCATCTCGTCCAGCCAGCTCTGCAGTTCTTCGTTGAACTTGCGGCGGAAGATCAGTTGATGTGCCCTGTTGCTGTTGAATTGAGCCGTGGCATCCGTCTTGCGGCGCTCTTCGAGCTGCACTATATGCCAGCCATGGGTAGTGCGGAAGGGCTCACTTATCTCACCCAGCTGCAAACCTTTCAGCTCCTGGGTAAACTCGGGAACATAGATGTTGGGATCGGCCCAACCCAGTTCACCGCCCTTGGCACTCGAACCGGGATCTTCCGAGTACTGATGGGCCAACTCGGCGAATTTGCTGTCATCGGCACGCAGCTGTTTCGCAAATTGCTCCAGCATGGCCTTGGCTCTATCTTCGGACAATATGGGGGATGGCTTCAGCAGGATATGACGCGCCCTGACTTCATCCAACTCCTTGGTTTCCAGGCCCCTGGCATCCATGATCTTGATGATGTGGAAACCTGAGCCACTCTTGATTGGGCCTATGATGTCGCCTTTCTTGCTGCCACGGATCACTTCGGCAAACAGGGTCGGCATCTCGTTGATGTTCATGTAGTCCCAGATGCCGCCTTCGAGCGCCTTGGGGCCGGAGGAAGAGGCGATGGCGGTACGACGGAAGTCTTCACCCTCTTTGAGACGCTTGAGTACTATGTTGGCGCGTTTGCTGGCGGCGTCCAATTGCTCGCCGCTGGGATTGCTTGGCACGTCTATCAGTATGTGGCCTACCTGAAATTCAACGTCCTTCAGCCCCTGTTCTTCTATGAGCTTGACCAGGCTGGCAATCTCCTGAGGTGACACCTGAATTCGGCGTTGCACCTGGATACGCTGGATCTCACCCAGGGTGACTTCTTCCCGCAGCTGTTCACGGTACTGGCTGAAGCTCTGGCCTTCGGCTTCGATCTTCTGTTGCATCTGAGCGACAGTCATCTTCTGCTCTTTGGCTATGTTGGCTATGGTCTGATCCAGCTGCAGATCACCTATATGCAGACCTATGCGATCCGCCATTTGCAGTTGCAGTCGGGTCATGATCAGGCGGTCGATCACCTGAGTGCGCAGCGCGGTATCCGATGGCAGGGATTGCCCCGCCGCCTGGGCATTGGCCTTGACGGTGGCAATCAGGTTGGTGATTTCACTTTCCAACACTATGCCTTCATTGATCTGCAGGGCAACACGGTCAAGTTGCTCCGGGGCTGCCAATGATGCTTGGCTAACCACCAGGGCTAATAACGCAAAAATCAGTTTTTTACTGGGCTTCATCCACAAAATCCTTGGCACGTTCTAATGTCTGTTTCGACAGCTTATTCGATAGCGAGTTGTCAGGGGTTGAATCCATTGGACTCTCCACCGCCGTCTAGGTTCAGCAATCTAGCATAAATCTTTGCTAATTCCTCAGATAAAGCGGTTTACGGTAGTTAAATAGACCATCGTTGAGCATGTCTGAGACCCCAAGAGGGCCTGAGCCGCCCAGTCCCTTGATGACAAAGTTTAAGAAGACCCCGGTTTCGAACTCGGCGCGATTGTCTTGGATTGGCGCAAAGTCGTCATCAAAATTGGTCTTGATCCTATAGTGGTAACTCAGGCGCACCGCCCAGCAGCAAGCCTCATATTGAAAGCCTGAGTAGACTTCGACACTGCGGGCCTGGTCCATGTCATAGTACCAGTTGCCGACAAAATAGAGTGAATCATTTATGGGCCAGGCACCGCGCAGACCCGCCTGGGAGACATTCACCTGGGCGTTGGTGCTGCTGTTGAGCAGATCCGGGACGTAACGATAGCTGAACTGGAGCAGTTTGTTGGCACCAGGCCTGAAGTCCAGGGTGACTTCGCTCTTCTTGGTCAGTTGCTGTTGGGTATCGTATTGGATGGCACCACTGAAGAACCAGTCTTGGTAGATGCGGGTGTCGAGCTCGGCGGCCAGCACTGAGCGTGAGGGCGCCTGGGCATTGGCCGTGTCAGACATATTGACCCTGCTGTCTTGCAAATAGAATATTTGGCCCAGACTGAGTTTCATGTCTTCCAGATTATGCTCGTCGAACAACCGGGTGGACAGCCCCAGAGTCACCTGATTGGCGTCGGCTATCCTGTCGAGTCCGGAGAAGCGACGGTCACGGAAGAGGCCGAAATAATCCTCCTGCAGTTGGGCCGTGTCGTACAGCCCTATGTTGGACTGATCCTGATAGCCTACGTATAAATACTGGAACTGGGGCTCGAGGGTCTGGCGATAGTCTTGGCCGAACATCTGTGCCGGGCGTTCGAAGTTGATCTGACCGTGGATTCGTACCTGCGGCAGGGTGCGGCTGACGGTTTCTTCAAGCCCAGAGTCGGCCTGGGTGTTTTGTTGCCAGTAATAGGTCTGTAGCAGCTTGAGTTCACTGGTTAATGAGCCGGCGGGACCATGGAGTGGCAGGGTCAGGCTGGGGGCCAGATGAAAGCGGGTGGCCGTGGCATGGTCCGATCTGCTGTGTTCGAAATTGGCGACTTCGGTATTGAAGTCAAAATCGACAAACTTCCAAAAGTCAGGCGCTCTGTAGTTGAAGTTGACCTGTGGCAGCACCTGATAGGGTTTTTCGTCTTCGCCCAACACCTTGATGTCCTGTACCCTGATGCCAAGATCCCAGTTACGTTCGAAGTAACTCAGCTCCCCGATACGCGATAGTTGGTTGTCTGTCGCCCGGTTCACGTCCGACTTTAAATCATTGAAGTAATTGTTGTCCGAGACATCGGTAAAGTTGGCCTGTACCCGCCAGTTCTCATCCAGTGCCCCCTTGTGCTGCCAGTGATACAGATACCTGTTGGGACTGGTGTCCAATAGCTTGTCGTCCGGCAAATATTCCAGATTGATTTGACCTGCCTGCGCGTCGCCCGCCAGATACCTGAACTCGGTCTTGAGATATAGGCCCCTGGATGACATATAGTTAGGGGTAAAGGTCAAATCGTATTCAGGGGCGATATTCCAATAGTAGGGTAGAGCGAATTCGACCCCATTGGTGGTGCTGGTACTGAAGCCTGGAAACAGGAAGCCGGATTTACGCTTGTCTGACACAGGGATAGTCATATAGGGGATATAGAACACAGGCACATCGGCTATTCTGAGCTTGGCATTCCAGATCTCGCCCCATTCTTCCTCACTGTCTATCTTGATCTTCTCGGCTTCCAGCAACCAGGAGACATTATCCGGTGGACAGGTGGTGAAGTTGGTATTGGTCAGGATCAGGTTGTTCTTCTGGGTGATCTCCAGCTGCTCGGCATCGCCATGGACCTGTTGTCCATGGAGCCAGTACTGAGCCCCCTTCAGCGTGGCCGTGTTAGTGCGCATCCGCGCCTCGAGGGAATCGGCCGTCACGGTAAACAGACTGTCCTGGAACATCAGGTTGCCGTTGGCCTTGAGCCGCTCGGTGCGTTGATCCAGGCTGGCCCTATCGGCGGCTATGCTGCGCTCTCCTTGGGTAAAACTGACATCGCCGCTGAACACAGCCTGTTTGCCCATCTGGGCTCGGGTGCTGTCGGAGATGATCCGTATCTGTTCCGCAGGGGTGCCTTGTGGCGGCGGAGCAACCACACGGCTGGCCGGCAGTGCAATGATGCATTGGGATTGGCTTTGGATGTCAGCGGAGGAGGCTTCTGCCAAAGCGAATCCGGGTAATAGGCTCAGGGCCAGAAGGTAACGAGTCTGCATCTTGGTCAATGATTATGATTTCTTAGTCTTGACAAGTATAGGGTCGGGAAAGTTAGCTAGGAATAACTAACTCAGCTGAGTCAATGTGATAATTTCTTAGCTGTTTCCAAATTTTATGCCGGCTATAATAAAGCAATTTTTCCTGAAGAGCCATGAGATGACCTTATCCGATCCGAGATTTATTTCCCTAACTCACTGGCTTAGCCAGTATTTAGATACCCACGTCACTCCAGTGTTGATCTCGGGCGATGCCAGTTTCAGACGTTATTTCAGAGTTCATGGCGAGCAACGCAGTTTTATCGCCGTCGATTCCCCGCCGGCGCAGGTGCCTATCGCAGCTTTTATGCAATTGGCCGAGGCCTATGCCGATGCCGGGTTGAGGGTGCCGCAGACGATTGCGGCCTCGGAGGAGATGGGTTTCATGTTGTTGTCCGATTTGGGCGATGTGCAGCTGTTAGCCGTGCTTAACCAGGGCAATGTCGGTGATTATTATCGCCAGGCGCTGACACTCTTGCCTCGGATAGCCGGGGTCACTGCTACGGCAGCCGGCCCCCTACCCGAGTATGATGCGGCCTTTGTCGAGCGCGAGCTGCAGATCTTTACCCATTGGTTGCTGGGCACGCACCTGGGGCTGCCACTGGACGGTGACACTGAGAGGCTGCTCGATGCCGCCTTCAAGTGCCTGGTAGCCAGCGCCCTCGAACAACCGACAGTCGGCATGCATAGGGACTTTCATAGTCGCAACCTGATGCTGCAGCAGGAGGGCTTGAGTGTGATCGACTTCCAGGATGCCGTCCTGGGCCCCGTGACCTATGATGCCGTGTCCTTGCTCAGGGACTGCTATGTGCGTTGGCCGGACGCTCTGGTCGATGAACTCATGGAGTACCACTATCGTCTCTGTATGGCGGAAGGCCTGCTGGATAACAACACGGATATAGGCAGGTATCGCCGTTGGTTCGATCTCATGGGGGTGCAGCGTCATCTCAAGGCCGCCGGCATCTTCGCCAGGCTCAACCACAGGGACAATAAGCCGGCCTATATGGCGGATATTCCACTGACCCTGAGTTACATAGTCGATGTTGCCGGCCGCTATCCCGAGTTGCAGCCACTCGCTCATTGGGTCGCCGCCCGCGTCATTCCGGCGCTGGAGGCCAGAGGATGAAGGCCATGATCTTGGCCGCAGGCCGGGGTGAGCGCCTCAGACCCCTGACGGATACCTTGCCCAAGCCGTTGATCCCAGTGGCTGGTAAACCCCTGATTGTTTATCATATCGAACGCTTAGCCGCGATCGGGGTTAAGGAGATAGTCATCAACCACGCCTGGCTCGGACATACATTGCCCGCCAGCCTGGGAGATGGCAGCCGTTGGGGAGTGCAGCTGCATTACAGCGCCGAGCCAACGCCGCTGGAGACGGCCGGCGGCATCAAGCAGGCCTTGCCCTTGCTCGGCGAGGCGCCTTTCCTGGTGATTAACGGCGATGTCTTCATCGACAGCCTGCCTGATATGCCAGCCCTGGCCGAAGGCAAGCTGGCCCACCTCTGGTTGGTGGACAATCCAGAGCAAAATCCCCTGGGGGACTTTGCCCTGTGTGACACCAGGGTCGAGGATAGGGGCGATGTCAGGCTGACGTTTTCGGGCATGGGGTTGTATCATCCGGCGTTATTTGCCGGTATCCCCCAAGGCGCGGTCGCCCTGGCGCCCTTGCTGCGGCAACAGATGGCGCTGGACAGGGTGAGCGGGGCGCATTTTTCCGGCTTCTGGTGCGATGTGGGCACGGTCGAGCGCCTGCGGGCACTCGAGGCGCATTTGAGCCGGTCCGGCGCCAGGCCATAGGGGCAGGAAATGGGGACTCACTACTGATACCCTGTGCCCATTTTCGGTACTCATACCCGGTACTCATACCCAGTACTCATACTCAAAACAGGCAATATAGGAATAGGCATGCGCGTTTGGGGCAAGGTTTTCGGATTCATCATAGGCTTCATGTTTGGCCGCATCTTCGGTGCGATTCTCGGTCTCTGGCTGGGACATATGTACGACAGGCGTCAGCCGTTGGCGGCGGGCCTGCATGGCGGCAGTCGCCAGGCGCTGTTCTTCAATACCACCTTTGCCGTCATGGGCCATGTGGCCAAGGCATCGGGCCAGGTGACCCAGACGGATATCCGCATCGCGACGCTGCTGATGGACCAGATGCAGCTGAGCGGCGATGCCAGACGCGATGCGCAGCAGGCGTTCAGGCAAGGCAAGGAGGCCGATTTCGATATTCACGCCAGCCTGAGTGCCCTGCGCCGCCTCACCCTGGGGCGACCGGAACTTATCCAGATGTTTATCGAGATCCAGATCCAGACGGCCTTATCCGATGGCGAGCTGGATGCCAAGGAGCACGGCATCTTGCTGGTCATAGCCCAGGAGCTGGGGCTCGGCCGGGCACAGCTGGATGCCATGTTGAAGCGCTGGCAGGCCGAGTATCGTTTCCACCAAGCCCCGGGCACTAACAGAACCTCCATCACAGATGCTTATCACTTGCTCGGCTTGGCGTCATCGGCAACGGATCAAGAGGTCAAGCGGGCCTACCGCAAGTTGATGAATGAGCATCACCCGGATAAGTTAATTGCCAAGGGCTTGCCGGCCGAGATGATGGCCTTGGCCAAGGCCAAGGCTCAGGATATCCAGGCGGCCTACGACAGGGTCAAAACCGAGCGCGGCATGCGCTGAGGTTGCTGCAGACTCGGCTAAGCCGGCTGAGATTGTTGAAGCTAACTGTTGAAGCTAACTGATGAAGGCGGGCAATATGAGTGTGGCCAAGATGAAGATAGTGATACTCGACGGCTTTACCTTGAATCCCGGGGACTTGGATGACCGGGCGCTGCAGTCCCTGGGGGAGGTCATAAGCCACGACAGGACCCGGGTCGAGTCTATCCCGGCGCGAGCCAGGGGGGCGCAGGTCTTGCTCACCAACAAGACTCCCCTGGGCCGGGAAACCTTGGCCCGGCTTCCCGAGCTCAGCTATATCGGGGTGTTGGCCACCGGCACCAATGTGGTGGATATGGCTGCCGCCAGCGAGCAGGGCATATGTGTGACCAATGTGCCGGGCTATGGTCCGGATGCGGTGGCGCAGATGGTGTTTGCCCATATACTGCACCACAGCCAAAGCCTGGCATTGCATGACAGTGCGGTGAAGGCCGGCGCCTGGAGCCGGGCGGCAGACTTCTGCTTCACCCTGGCGCCCTTGCAATCGCTGAAAGGCAAGACCCTGGGACTGATAGGTTATGGCGCCATAGGCCAACGGGTGGCGAGCATCGCCTTGGCCTTTGGGATGCGCGTCCTGGTGCATAGCCGCAGTCTTGGGGGAGAGTCCAGCGGCAACCGCCAGGCGTTGCCCGAGGGCATCGCCTGGGCCCCATTCGAAAGCCTGCTGGCCCAGGCGGATATCTTATCCCTGCATTGCCCCTTGACCCGGGAAACCGACAAGCTGATCAACGCCGCCACACTGGCGCTGATGCAGCCGGGTGCCTTGCTGATCAACACGGCCAGGGGCGGCCTGATAGACGAAGCGGCACTGGCCGCCGCCCTCAATGCCGGTCGGCTGCGCGCCGGTGTCGATGTGCTGTCGACCGAGCCGCCGGCCGCGGACAACCCGCTGCTGAGCGCGGCCAACATCAGCATCAGTCCCCATATCGCCTGGGCGACGCGCGAGGCCAGGCAAAACTTGTTGGATATCGCCGTGGCCAACATTCAGGCCTTCCTGGCCGGCAAAGCGATCAACAGGGTGAACTGAGGGCACCCTCGCCCTCAGGCCCTGGGCGCCGTATCAGAAGCTTACCTTTACCTCGGCGGCGGCCGCCAATGCCTTGGCGATGGCGCCGTCCGTGTCTTCGGCCCGTGCCAGGGCGACCCCAAGACGGCGGCGGCCGGCGATAACGGGTTTGCCGAACAGGCGCAACTGAGTGTCCGGCTGCGCCAGCGCCTGCGGCAGGCCGGTGTAACTCAGGTTGTCCGAGTGGCCTTCGGCCAGGATCACCGCCGAGGCGCAGGCACCCAGTTGGCGTATGCCGTGGATCGGCAGGCCCAGGATGGCGCGCACATGCAGGGCAAACTCAGACAGATCCTGGCTGATGAGGGTCACCATGCCAGTGTCGTGTGGCCTGGGCGAGACCTCGGAGAAGTACACCTCATCGCCTCTGATGAACAGCTCCACCCCAAACAGACCATAGCCGCCGAGCGCAGTGACCACCTTATGGGCTATCTCCCGGGCGCGGGTGAGCGCCATCTCGGACATGGCCTGTGGCTGCCAGGACTCGCGATAGTCGCCATCCTCTTGCCTGTGGCCTATGGGGGCACAGAAGTGAATCCCATCTATGGCGCTCACCGTCAGCAGGGTGATCTCATAGTCGAAGGGAATGAAGGCTTCGACTATCACTCGGCCTTCGCCGGCGCGGCCACCCTGCTGGGCATGGTCCCAGGCAGAGGCCACAGTGTCTGGCCGGCGGATCAGGCTCTGGCCTTTGCCCGATGAACTCATCAGCGGCTTGACGACACAGGGCAGGCCTATCTGGGATACGGCCTGCTCAAATTCGGCCCGGGTGTCGCAGAAGCGATAATCCGAGGTGGGCAGGCCCAAGTCCTGTGCCGCCAACCTGCGGATGCCTTCCCTGTCCATGGTCAGCTGCGCCGCCCTGGCGGTAGGCACGACATGCAGGCCATCGGCTTCCAGCTCGACCAGGGTCTGGGTGGCTATGGCCTCGATTTCCGGGATCACAAGTTGAGGTTGCTCCAGGGCGATAACGGCCCTGAGCGCCGCCCCATCCAGCATGTCGATAACATGAAATCTGTGGGCAAGCTGCATCGCCGGGGCGTTGGGGTATCTGTCGACCCCTATGACTTCCACCCCCAGGCGTTGTAATTCTATGGCGACTTCTTTGCCCAGCTCGCCACAGCCGAGCAACATGGCACGGACAGCTCCCTGGCAATGGGGTGTGCCCAGCGGCTGCATCTCTGTCAATTGAAAGCCTTTCATTCGGGTACCTTTATATACTGGCCGTTGGCCGATTATTTTTGCCTTAGTTTACCTCATCTTATATCACTAAACGGGCGTTTGGCCCGGATTGTTTGCTATTGCCGTGGTGGGAAGCGGGCCAGGATCCGGGCGACTGCCTTGGCCGATGCCATGGCCTTGTCTGCGGCGCCGGTATCGAAATCGAAGCTGTCACTGCCGCGCCAGACGAGCCGGCGGTTGGCTGAGTCCAGGATATCTATCTGTATTGTCTGACGCTTGGCGGTCTCGCTGCCGAGGGGGATCCCGACACTGGTGCCGACGCTTACGCCGCCGGAGCGCCCCCAGCTGCCTGTGCCCAGGCCGAGGGACAGGCCGGAATCTGCGGGCTTGTCTTGGGTCCGGACGCTGAAGCCGACCAGGAAATCGGCCCCTTGAGCCAGCTCGGCAAAGCCTTTACGCCTCAGCTCTGTGGTTATGTCGGCTTGGATGCGCTGGCTGCTCAGGGGATCGTCCGTGGCAATATTCGGCAACAGGGCGTAACTGTGCAGGCGGGTGAAGTCATAATTCAGGGCATAGTCTTGCTTGGGCTGGCTGCTGCAGCCATAGAGCAGACACAGGGACAAACAGGCTAACATCAGCCGGTGAAGGGCTAAGCGGCGAAAGGGCATGTTGGGCTCCTTGTTATTCTCTGGGCTTATGGGTTTATGCACTTTGCTTGAGTGTGTGCAATTTTAGCAAAAATGCCCATTATTTAGCCTGGGCTGTAGAAAAATAGCGCATTTTCTTATAGCTTTAACCCATGGAACAATTAGCCTTCTTCGCCATTCCCAGCCCCTGCATCGGCGTCTGCCAGTCCGATGACAGAGGCTATTGCCTCGGCTGCATGCGCAGCCGGGATGAGAGGTTTAATTGGCAGACTTTTTCCGATGCGCAGAAATACGATGTGATCCGCCTGTGCAAGCAGCGCAAACGCCGGCGTCAGCTGGCGCTGCTCAAGGCGCAGCAGGCGCAATTGCAACAGCAAAGGGCCGAGGCCAATCCTGAATTGAATTTCGACCCGGCCCCGGAAGCCGATCTCGACTTCGGTGATTTCAGCCTGGATTGAGGTTCGGGCTTAGTGTTCCGGGCTTTGTGGCCAGATGAGGCTGAAGCGGGTTTCGCCGCTCTCGCTATCCAGTGTCACCCGCCCCCTGTGCCGCGCCATGATGCGTTTGACTATCGCCAGCCCTAGCCCATGCCCCTTATGCTCACCGTCCGCCACTTTGCCGCGATAGAAAGGTTCGAACAGACGTTGCCGTTCTTCCTCCGGGATGGTGGGGCCATCGTTACTCACCGCCAGCGTTATCATGCCCTGGGATAGACCCACTTCGACCCGGATAGCCGTCCTGGCGAAGCGCTGGGCATTGGTAAGCAAGTTCTGCAAGGCTCGTTCGAGCAGCGCCGGCTCACACTGCAGCCGGATCTGCTCTTGGCGGGCATGCAATAAAATGGCCTGGATGCCGAGATCCTGGACTCTGGCGACGGTTTGGCGCACCAGGACGAGCAGCTCTATGGGCTCGCTCCCAGGCGTCTGGGGTTGGGTCTCCAGGCTGGCGTAGGTCAGCAGCTCCTGCAGCAGGCTTTCCATTTCAGCGACATCTTGGCCCATGCCTTCGAGCAACTGCCGGCGTTTATCCGCATGCCCGGCGGATGGGCTGTGTTGCGCCAAGAGGGCGAGGGCAAACTTGAGCCGGGCCAGTGGGGTACGGATCTCATGGGACACGGCATTGGACAAGTGCTGCTGGTTGTCGATCAGGGTGCCGATGCGCCGGGCCATGTCATTGAAGGTGTTGCCCAGCGGCCGCACCTGGGAGCGGCTGGACAAGGCGATGCGGGTATCCCACTTGGCTGCGCCGAAGGCCTCGGTCGCCCGCCGCAAGATGCGCAAGTCCCGCGACAGCGGCGCGACCCAGAGCAGGATGACCAGGGCGAGCGCCAGATAAAACAGCAGGGTAAACAGGCCGCGTGACTCGGCCCTGGGATCCATGTCGATAGGTCCTGCCACCAGCACCTGGGTGCCCAGCCCGACAAACTGCAGCTGACGTCCCTCAGGGGTTGTGGTGGTGAACAGCTCGCCCCGAGTCAGGCGGCGTTGCTGCGGCAGGGCCAGCTGCTCGGGGGCGAGCAGTTGCAGCGGCATGGCCCCGCGGGTGTCGATTGCCTGCAGATAGGTTTGGCGTTCGGCGACAGGCAGCTGCGCCAGCACTTGTGCCAGCGCCAGCAGCGGCGCATCTAAGACGCCGTTGTCATCGACATGCTGTTGCCACAGGCTGTCCAGGGTCCAGCCTATGCCGAGCAAGCTCAGGCTTAACAGCAGATAGAGACTGATGAAGAGACGTTTCATTCGGGCACTTGCCTCTGGCTCAATTATTCCAGGCCCCGGGGGCAAACAAGTAGCCCTGGCCCCAGACGGTTTTAATGCGGAATGGGGTGTCCAGGCTATCCCCCAGTTTCTTCCGCAGACGGGAGATGCGCACATCGATTTTCCTGTCTTTGCCATCGAAATCAATGTTGAGCAGGTAGTGATATATGTATTGTCGGCTGAGCACCTGGCCCGCCTGCGAGGCCAGCAACCACAGGAGTTCAAATTCGTGACTGGTCAGATCTATGTCGCTGCTGCCCAGGTGTATCGCCTGGGTGTGGGGATCTATGCTGAGCTTGCCGAAGCTCAGGCAGTGGGATGAAGCAGGTTGCTGCTGTTGCTGGCGTCGCAGCAGATTGTTGATGCGCGCCACCAGCAGGGCGGGATCCACGGGTTTGACGACATAGTCATCGGCCCCCAGCTCGAGTCCCCGGATTTGATCTTCGCTCGAGCCCAGGGCGCTCATCAGCAATATGGGGCCGGCAAAATATTCGGGCAGTTTTTCGCATAGGCTGAGACCGTCCATGCCGGGCAACATTATGTCCAGCAGTATGATATCGGGTTGATAGGTGATCAGCCGGCTCAACACGGTATCGCCGCGACGTTCTATCTCTACGTGCATGCCGTTGAGTTTAAGGTAGTCCAGGATCAGATTGGCCAGGCGGGTATCGTCTTCGACCAATAATACTCTATGGGGGGCTTGGGTGGGGGTCATCAAAATACACTCCATGGGTTGCGATAGCGCCTGCGTACCTGCGGCGCCGCGACTGAGCTGACGGTCAGCTGTGCCTTGGCCAGGGTCTTATGGGTTGCCTGGCTTATCATGACAAAATGTATGTCTTTGTGCGTCTCAATCTGCAGTGTGAGCCTGTCGACCTCGGGCGAGTCGTTGCACCAGTGTTGCCTGGCGCCATAGTCCGAGATGATGCAGATGAGTTCCTCGTGTACCAATTGCCACTGGAGGGTGATTTGCATGTCACAGCTCTGTGCCTTGGTCTGGGTGATGCATTGCTCCGGGGTCAGCTTGAGGCGGGCAAGCCGGGGTTTATCAGCCGCCAAGGCTTCGCCATGCAGCGCCATGGCGAGCAGCCAACAGAGTATGCCAAAGTGAATGTATTGAATGCCGCGAGTCACCAAAATCAGAACCTATAGGCCGCGCCGATGAAGTAGCTGCTGCTATAGTCTTTATTCAACAAGGGACTGGCAACTATTTCAGCGGCAATCTTGGTGTAGCGGGTGGCAAGCAATAATTCCCAATGCTCGTTCAGCACATAGCGGCCGCTGAACTCGGCTCCCCGGTTCCATGCCGCCTCGGCCCGGTATTCTTGGTTCCAGTAGCGGCTTTCACCGGGTCTGATGCCATAGTAGTAGTCGACTATTTCCCGGCTCTTCCATTCCAGCAGCAGTGCCAGATCGAATCGCCAACGCTGCAGCGCCAGTTTATAGGCCCATTTGATTTGGGCCTCGGTCCCCCGATGCACATCGAATAGGTCATGGCCCAGGGCGAGCCTGAATGTCCCCATGGGGGTATAGAAGAAGGCTTCGGCGCCGCCGAGCAGGGTGAAATGCCTGGCCTCCAGGGCCCCGATGGCGGGCTGAGGCCCCTGGTCCCTTAAGCTTTCCTGGGTCGCTATCGCGGCGGCCTGATTGTTGCCATTGGCGATGAAAATATTGCTGGGATCCCAGCGGTAGAAGTAGGCCCTGTCCAGGCTATAGCTGGTCGTCAGATTGACGCTGAAGTGCTCATCTTCGGCCAGGGTGTAGCCCAGGTTGCCATTGTCGAAGAACCAGTTGTCGCCATAGTAGGCTACCGAAGGCAACAGATAGAGGGGAATATCCTCATAATCCGCCAAGGGATTGGTTTTCTTGCCCCAGCCGAGCGCCAGGCCCAATTCCCATTGGCCGACGGGGATGCACTCCTCGTCTTGGTTGCAGCCAGAGTCGGCCAGTGCGAGCCCCGACAGGCTAAAGAGCAGCAGACCTAGGCTAATGCTGAGGCAATTTCTGGACATGGCAGGTGCTTTTAGTGCTTGCTTGACAAAGGGTTCATGAGAGTAGCATCGAATGCCATCCAGGGCAGCGGCAATTTGCCGCTTGATGCAAAGTGTTACAGCTTTAACCGCAACTTCAATTGTATTGCCCGCATAGATGTTGTAATGCCAGCTGTTGCTCGCTCAGCACCGCCACCTGGGGCAAGGCCAGGCCGACGGTACGCTTCAGATCTATGTCCTGCAGTGGTCGGAAAACGATTTCCTGCTGTTCCAGCAACGCCGGCAGCGCAGGCACCAGGGCGATCCCCAGACCTGCAGCCACCAGGCCGACGGCATATTCTATGGTTTGGATCCTGGCCCTGACCTGCACCCTGATGCCTTCGAGATCCAGCAGCTGCTGCAATGCCGTCAGGGCCTCACAGGGGGATCTGTGAATGAAGGGCTGCTGCTGCAGATCCTGCAAGCGTATCTGGCCCTTCAGGCTCAGGCTCATGGACGGCGGGATAGCCAACACATATTTGTCATGCCACATGGGGAAGAAGTGTTCGTTCGAGGTCAAATCACAGGTGGTCACTATGCGGGCGTCGGCCTGCTGATCCGGTTCCACCAGGGTGAGATCCATGGCCGGGCAGGCGTTGGTGAAGTCCTTGAGCAGCATGCTCATGCGCTGTACCCCGAGGGAGCGGATCAACCCCAGCTTGAAGGGGACTTGGGCCTCGGCCTTGGTAAACAGGGCCTGAATTGCCCGCGAGTCATTGAGTAATTTCTGGGCCAGGGGATAGAGACGCATGCCGGCTTCGGTCGGACTCACCCCCTTGCCGTGGCGATGGAATAACTGCACATTGAGCTCAGACTCCAGCTGGGCTATGGCGGCCGAGATCGACGGCTGGGCGATGAAACACTGCTTCGCCGCCTGGCTTATGCTGCCTTTCTCTATCACAGCGACAAAATAACTCAAGGCTCTGAGGTTCACCCGGCTCTCCTGCAAATGGACTGTTGGCGCCAAAATGGTGCCAGGACTGGTGGCAGCAATGCTATAGGTAAAACCTATAGATGCCAGAGAAAAAGAATATTTTTCCTAAGTCAAAATTATGCCTATGCTAGGCCAATAAGCAATGGTTGATTTATCGGCAGCTTGCGTTCGCACTTCATGCAACAGGATGCAACAGGCCGCTTAAGTCACGATATTAGACAGTTACATTTCAGCCAAGATAAGGATGATAACCATGGCCCGACAGCATTTCGACTGGCAAGACCCACTGCAACTCGACTCCCTGCTCAGCGAGGAAGAACGCCTCATACGTGACAGCGTCCACGAATATGCCCAGGACAAACTCATGAGCCGGGTGTTGATGGCCAACCGCAACGAGCATTTCGACCGGGAGATCATGAACGAGTTGGGGGCCTTGGGCCTGCTGGGGGCGACGCTGCCGGAAGCCTATGGTTGTGCCAACGTCAACTATGTCAGTTATGGCCTGGTGGCAAGGGAGATAGAGAGGGTCGATAGTGGCTATCGCTCCGCCATGAGTGTCCAGTCCTCCCTGGTGATGCACCCCATACATGCCTACGGCAGCGAAGCGCAACGCATGCGCTACCTGCCCAAGCTGGCCACGGGTGAATGGGTCGGCTGCTTCGGCCTGACAGAGCCGGATGCGGGCTCGGATCCCGGCAGCATGAAGACCCGCGCCGAGCGCATAGACGGCGGTTACCGTCTCACAGGCAGCAAGATGTGGATCACCAACTCGCCCATCGCCGATGTGTTTGTGGTCTGGGCCAAGCTAGATGGGGTCATTCGTGGCTTCATTCTCGACAAGGGCATGAAGGGCCTGAGTGCCCCCAAGATAGAAGGCAAGTTTTCCCTGCGGGCATCGATCACCGGCGAAATCGTCATGGACGGGGTCGAAGTGCCCGAGTCGGCGATATTGCCCAATGTCGAGGGGCTCAAGGGGCCATTCGGTTGCCTGAATAAGGCCCGTTACGGTATCGCCTGGGGCGCGCTGGGCGCCGCCGAGTTTTGCTGGCATGCGGCGCGCCAATACAGCCTGGACAGGATCCAGTTCAATCGCCCCTTGGCGGCGACCCAGCTGATCCAGAAGAAGCTCGCCGACATGCAGACGGAAATCGCCACCGGCCTGCTGGCCTGCCTGCAAGCCGGCCGCCTGATGGACGCCGGGACCCTGCCGGTGGAAGCCATTTCGCTGATCAAACGCAATTCCTGCGGCAAGGCGCTGGATATCGCCCGTGTCGCCAGGGATATGCATGGTGGCAACGGCATCAGCGACGAGTTCCATGTGATCCGCCATGTGATGAACCTGGAAGCGGTCAACACCTATGAAGGCACCCATGACGTGCATGCCTTGATCCTCGGCCGGGCACAGACGGGCATTCAGGCCTTCGGCTGATAGCCACAGAGCGGTCAGCGCCGGGCTGAGAGTCCGGTCCCTCGAGTGAAACGCCCCGAGCCCGGATGGATGAGGGGCGCAGCTATGCTGCCATAGCTTGGCAAGCTCTCTTGACAAGCTATGGCCCTATGACGGATGGCGAGAATATGGAAGACAGTGCGACTCTGATAGACAGGCAATTTATCGAACGTGTGCTCGGGCAGGATTTTGGCCGCCGGCCAGGCAGTCAGGTGTCGAGCCAGGAATTGGCCAACGGCTGGGATCACCGGCGGCTGGGACTGACGGACAGCGACTTCATCGGCCTGTTCGAATCCCAGCTCAAGAGTCGCTTGCTGGATCTCGAATCCCGCAAGATGCGCGGCCGCAACCAGGGCTTCTACACCATAGGCAGTTCGGGGCATGAGGGCAACGCCGCCTATGGCCTGGCCTTCAGGCCGACGGACATGGCCTTCCTGCATTACCGCAGTGCCGCCTTCATGATAGAGCGTGGACGCCAGCTTGCAGGTGAAACCCAGCTCTACGACATGTTGTTGTCCTTCGCCGCCTCCAGCGAGGATCCTATTTCGGGTGGCCGCCATAAGGTGCTTGGCAGCAAGCGGCTGGCGATCCCGCCGCAGACCTCCACCATAGCCTCGCACCTGCCCAAGGCCGTCGGTGCCGCGCTGAGCATTCCACTGACGCAGCGCCTGGGCCTGGCGGCTAACATGCCTTACGACAGCCTGGTGCTGTGCAATTTCGGCGATGCCTCCGCCAACCACGCCAGTGCCCAGACCGCCATCAACGCCGCCTGCTGGGCCGCGTACCAGAATGTGCCTCTGCCCCTGGTGTTCATCTGTGAAGACAATGGCATAGGCATATCGACGCCGACCCCAAAAGGCTGGATCCGGGCCAATTTCGGCAACAGGCCAGAACTCAAGTACTTCTACTGTGATGGCCGGGACATTCTCGACTGCTACAAGGTGAGTAAAGCGGCCGCCGATTTTGCCCGTACCCACCGCAAACCCGTGTTTTTGCATGTACGCACGGTGCGCCTCATGGGCCATGCCGGCAGCGATGCCGAGGTGGCCTATCTGACGAAACAACAAATCAGAGACAACGAGGCGCAGGATCCCCTGCTGATCAGCGCCCTGCAGCTCATTCAGGCGGGCCTGCTGTCGGCGGAACAGATAGTCGACATGTACCAGACGCTGAAAGCCAGGATAGAGGCGATTTCCCGCCAGGCCGTCACCCGTCCCAAGCTGACCACGGCCGAGCAGGTGATTGCCGGGGTGATCCCGCCCAGAGCGAAGGTTCCCGAGGTTGCCTGCCTGACCGAGGAACAGCTGAGCCGGCTGCTGAGCACGGATAAGCTGGCCCTGAGCAAGCCGCAGCACATGGGCAAGCTGATCAACCTGGCGCTGACCGAGCTGATGGCCAGGTTCGACAATGTGCTGGTCTGCGGGGAAGACGTGGGCAAGAAGGGCGGGGTATACAATGTCACCTCACGTCTGGTGGAGCGTTTCGGCCCCAACAGGGTGATCAATACCCTGCTGGACGAGACCTCGATCCTCGGATTGGGGATCGGCATGGCCCACAATGGCATACTGCCGATCCCCGAGATCCAGTTCCTGGCCTATGTGCATAATGCTGAAGATCAGATCCGCGGCGAGGCCGCCACCTTGCCTTTCTTCTCCAACGGCCAATTCAGCAACCCCATGGTGATCCGCATCGCCGGGCTCGCCTATCAGAAGGGCTTCGGTGGCCACTTCCACAACGACAATTCCTTCGCCGTGTTCCGGGATATTCCCGGGCTCATCATCGCCTGTCCCTCCAATGGCGCCGATGCCGTCGCCATGCTGCGCGAGTCCGTCAGGCTGGCGCGGGAGGAACAGAGGGTGGTGATCTTCCTCGAGCCTATCGCCCTCTACATGACCCGGGATCTGCATGAGGCGGGCGATGCCCTATGGAGTTTCGACTATGTGCCCGAGCATGCGGCCGCCCCCTTGGCGCTGGGTACGCCGGGCCAGCACGGCACGGGTGAAGAGCTCTGCATCATAAGTTATGGCAACGGTTATTATCTCAGCCGCCAGGCCGCTAAGCTGCTGGCCGAACAGGGGGTGGCGGCGCGGGTGCTGGACCTGCGCTGGTTGGCACCGCTCAATCAGCAGGCCATCATAGCGGCCGCCAGAGAGTGTCGCCATGTGTTGATCGTCGACGAATGCCGCAGGACGGCATCCATAAGTGAAGCCATAGTGACCTGCCTGCATGAGGCGCTGGGGGCCGAGTGCCCGCCGCTGGCCAGGGTTACCGCCGAAGACAGTTTCATTCCGCTGGCCGGGGCGGCAACCCTGCCACTGCCGGGCAAAGACGGCATAGTGGCGGCGGCGCAGGCCCTGCTGGCAAACACGGTACCGCAACAACGTCAGAGGGAGGCGTAGCATGAACGGAACTCTCAATCACAAGACTCTTGATGCCCAAGCCCTGGACGGCTCTGAGACGAGCCAGCCCAAGGCCCGCCAGCGTGTGCTGGTGGTCGCCCCGGGGCGGGGCTGTTACAACAAAGACGAACTGGGTTATTTGCAGCGTTTTCATGGCGGCAAGACAGAGTTCATCGCCGCCATAGATGACTACAGGGCGAGCCAGAAACAACCCGGGGTGGCGAAACTGGACGCCGCAGCCAAGTATGCCTTCAAGCTGCATACCCCAGGCGAAAATGCCTCGGCACTCATCTATGCCTGCGCCATGGCCGACTTCATGGACATAGACAGGGACAAGTACGAGATAGTCGCAGTCACGGGCAACTCCATGGGCTGGTATATCGCCCTGGCCTGTGCCGGTGCGCTCGACCCCAAGGCGGCGATTACCCTGATCAACACCATGGGCTCCATGATGCAGGACGGTTTGATCGGCGGCCAGCTCATCTACCCGGAAATGGATGCCGACTGGGTGAAAGATCCGGCCAAGACGGCACTCATAGATGCTTGCATCAGGGACATCAATGCCGAGGATGGCGCCGAGATCTTCACTTCCATCTACCTGGGCGGCTATCGGGTGCTGGCGGGTAACGAGGCCGGACTCAAGCTGGCCGAGGCGCGGTTGCCGCCACTGGATGAACGCTATCCGCTGCGGCTCTACAACCATGGCGCCTTTCACTCGCCGCTGTTGCAGGGGGTCTCGGCCAGAGGTTTGGCCCTCCTGGGGCCCGAACTATTCAAGCGGCCACAGCTGCCACTGATAGACGGCAGCGGTAGCATCTGGACCAGCTATGGGGCGGATGTCGACAAGTTGCGGGACTACACCTTGGGGCATCAGGTGGTGGAGCCCTATGATTTCACCCTGGCGTTGCAGGTGGCGGTGAAAGAGTTTGCCCCGGACAAGGTCATCATACTCGGGCCTGGCAATACCTTGGGCGGCCCTGTGGCCCAGAGTCTGATTGGCATACGTTGGTTCGACTGGCATGCCAAGGGGGATTTCACGGCGCGGCAGCAGCAAGATCCCGTGATGCTGGCCATGGGCAACGAGGAACAGCGGCAACTTGTGGTTTAGCCAAGCTGCCGCCATTACCGGCCATGGATTGGGCTCTTGCCTGAATGAAAGAGGGGCATCGATTCGATGCCCCTCTCTTGTGTGGCGGGTCGCTTATCTGCACCAGGCTATTTTGACAAGATAGTCTGAACAGAAGGGCCTGAGCCGACAGGTCCCCTCATTCACTCGGGTGCCGCGGTGCTCACTCGAGTGCTTACTTGAGTGCTCATTTGAGTTCCGGGAGTGTTTGGTAGCCCATTTCCGTGAGCTGATCGTTGACACAATCGAGCAGGTATTGGGGCAGGTCTGCGTCTTCCACCTGATCTTCGGCCGCCATCTGCTGACAAGCTGCCGTGAGTTCGGCGACATCCGCATCCGTTGCCATGGGCAGGGTCTCTTCTTCTGCTGCGAATGACGTAAAGCTCATCAATGCCGAGGCGATAAGGATCTTGGCGCTGAAGGGCAGGCTGGATAAAATTTTCATGATTTTTCCTTTTGTTATTTGAATACCACAACCAATGGCCATGATGCGAACCGCTCGGATCCCGTCTCGAATTCAGTGCCATTTACACCAGCAATCTAGCACCGCTAACCTCATAAAGATATTGAGAAAGACTGCCAATTTCGGTGATATTTTTTTGCCGTCATGGCATGCCCGTTTGCTAGTTGATGACCCGCCTGGGGTTGCGTTTAAGCCACTGCCGCAACGCCATGCCGATGAGAAAACCCAGGCCGTCACCCGAGGTGGTGATGAGGCGCAGTGCTATGGCCAGTGACAAGGCCATAGCCGAGCCATAGAGGGGATCCAGGGTGGCGACCAGCACTGCCTCGCGCAGCCCTATGCCGGCGGGTGCGCCCGGGGTGATGAAGCCGGCAATCCAGGCGAGGGAGAAGACCCCGGTCAACAACCAGAAATCCGTCGCCGGCCCACCGCCGAATGCCGCCATCAGCAGATATAGGATCAGCCCCATGATGAGGAAGTTGACACTGTAGAGCAGATAGCAAGCCAGCAGGCAGGGGGGCCTCGGCAGGCTGACGCTCGTTATCCCGAACCTGGCGGTCAGTCTCTTCAGGCCGAAAGACTTGGCCAACCAGAGGCCGGCCAGCAGCGCCAGCGGCAGCAGACAAAGGAGGGCGATCTTGCCGGGCGCCGCCACCTGAGGCAGGCTGGAGAGCAGGAGGCTGTTATTCAGCCAGAGGGCGAGCAGGCCGGTGCCGCCGGCTGCCAGTATGACCAGCAGGATCTCCAGTACCATGGTCACCGCGATACTGGCATTGGTCAGACCCATCTTGTGGGCCAATACTGCCCGGCTGATATGCTGGCCAACATTGCCCGGCAGGTACTTGGCAAATTGGGAGAGCAGCAGCGCAGTCAATACCCCAGGCAGCCTGGGGCTGGCGCCGACGGCACGCAGCAAGAGGTGCCAGGCAATGGCGCTTATCAGGAAGGCATTGAGATAGCAGAAGAGCCCGGCCAAGACGCTGGGCAAGGTATCGGCATAGATCAGGCTGCCGGCGATGAGAGACCAGTTGTCCAGTGCGTATTTGACAAAGAATAGACTGGTTAACAGGACCAGGATCAGGCCGCAGCAGCGCACTAGTGTGTTCAATCGTCCCCCTCAGTCAGGCCGTCATTGGCTTCTTGGCCGTAATAAAAAGGCGCGCCTGGAAGTATTTGCCTACCCAAGGCAGCAGTGATAATGGGTGAACTATGCGTGCAATATTATAGTGTGGGATAACCTGCGCGCTGACATCCTCAAATCCAGCCTCAGCCAGGAAGTGACAATTTTCCTGGACGTTTCTTACCGCTATGTGTTCCGGGAATTGTTTCAGCAAAAAATTGTGTTTTTTCATTATTTCCAATAGAAAATCGGCGTTGGGTGTATGCAGATACAGGTGCCCGCCTGGACGTAGGCAGGAATACATTGAATTTACAATTTCTTGCCATTCATCATCATAGACATGTTCACTTAAATCGAAAGAAAACCCAATGTCGAAACAATCCCTATGTTGTCGGCCGAAATGGGTTATGGAATCACAGCTGAAATCCACATTGCTGGCCTTCAGCGCGGCCTTTCTTTGATTGGCCACCTGGATAAACTCTGCCGAGAAGTCGACCCCCTTGTAAGTGCTTACCTTATCTCTGATGTACTCGACGATCACTGCATCACCGCAGCCGAAATCGACAACATCCGCACCTTGTAGCCCTTGGCTCCTGCTGGCCGTCATCAAATCAACCAGACGGCATAATCGCAGCGGTGATTTCCGGCGATAGCGAGCGACATAGTCGGCACCGTGCAGCCCTTGACGTTGCCGGAGATCGAGTCGTTCTGTCATTTCATTGCTCCTTTTCATCGCTCCTTGTTGTTAAGCCAACCGAGTGCCGTAAGACTCAATGCAAAAACCGAGTGTGCTCTGGTTGTCCCTGTAGCCCAGGCTTGCGCCAAGCCTTAACTTCTATGGGATTTGTGGTGGAGCATGGCGTCGAAAAGCTGGGCAAATTGTACCGCCGTGGCCTCTCTGGTGTAATGTTTGGTCGCTTGTTTCGCCTGGAAGATTAACTTGTCTGCCAACTGGGGTTCGGACAGCAGGCGCAACACGCTGCCGGCGATGGCCCCGGGATCGTCTTGGGGCACCAGGAGTCCGGTTTCCTCGTGTTTTACCGTATCCCCTATGCCGCCGACATCCGTGGCTATGACGGGGGTGCCGGCCTGCATGGCTTCGATGAAGCTCAGCCCCTGGGCTTCTGTGCTGCCGTCGGGCATCTGCTTCGAAGGGCCGACGAAGATGTCGGCGGCGGCGAGGTAATTGGGGACGTCCGAGGGCTCAACCCAGCCAATGAAGCTCACTCTTTGGCTTATGCCCAGGCGGTCCGCTAGGCTCACCAAGGCATCACGCCAGGGGCCTTCCCCCAGAATGAGCAAGCGACAATCCGTGAGCGTTTGGCTCAGCAGCGCCACGGCCCTGAGCAAGTCGCCTATGCCCTTTTGCTCGACCAGGCGCCCGACATAGATCAACAGCGGCCCCTGGTCGCCGCGGAATTGCTGCCGCAACTGGGCGACCCTGTCCGGGTTGGGCTGGTTGAGGGCTATCCCCATGGGGATCAGGCTGAGTGCGGTCAATTCGGGGGCGATGGCAAGCACCTGTTGCCGGGTCGCCGAGCTGTTGACTGTCACAGCATCGGCGCCCATCAGGGAGAAGGCCTTAAACTTGCTCAGCAGTTCGCCCTTGAGTGCGAAGGCATCGCTGCCGTGTACCGTTACCACATGGGGCAGGTTAAAGGGCCTGGCGGCGAGGACACCTGTGAATCCCTGGGGCAGTATCCAGTGGGAGTGCAGCAGATCATAGTGACCCGACAGCAGGCGTTTGACTATCGCCGTCCATTGAAAGAACACCAGCGCGGGTAACTTGAGGTAATTCAACTTGTTCTTTTGCAAATTCAGCAAGGCGCCTCCCTGGTAACAGACTGTCTCCAGGCGCTCGGGCCAGAGGTAGTGAAAGCGGTCGACACTGATGCCATTGAGTTGTTCCCGGCTCGCCGCGCTCGGCGCGTGGGGGGCCAGCACATCCACCTCCCAGCCCAAGGCCAGGAGATCCTGGGCCAAGTGCTGTACAAAGGGCGTGGTGCTGTCGCCTTCCCATCTGGGGTAGTTGGAGGTGACGCAGAGGACACGTCTCTTGTCATGTCCCCCATGCCCGCCGGCTCGTGCCTGTGTCATCTCTGCTCCCAAGTCCGCCCATCATCTGAGATTGGCTTCTGTCTGTGTGTCTGTATTTGTGTCCGTGGCTGCGACCCGGCACTCCGGCGGCCCCTGCTGCTTAAGGACATCTAAGTCTTTGCTGCTCTTGTTGTTAATCTCATTGCTGCCGCTAATTAAAACATAGCCGTCCGCCCGGGTGTCGGCCAGCATTTGCTCCAGTTTCTCCATGCGATAGAGCATTTTTTCCATCAGCTTGCGATTGAAGTTGATGAGATCTGCCACCAGGCCGATCAGCAGTATGATGAAGCCCAGCACCAACAGGGTGCCGCCGAGGATCAAGGATTGCACATGGCCATCACCCATGCCCTGAAAATAGAAATAGAGGAAGCGTATGATAGGCACGCCGCCTATGATGACCGCCAGCAGCCCCAGGCTGAAAAACACCCGCAGCGGCCGGTACATGGTATAGATGCGCACCAGGGTGCTGCAGGAGAGGTAAAGGAACTGGGGGATGTTGCGAAATAAGCGCGAGGCGCGCAGTTTACCGTTGGTGCGTATCGGGACAGATTGCACACTCAGGCGCTTGGCGCTCGCCTGCACCAGCATCTCTATGGTGTAGCTGAAGTCCGAGACTATGTTGAGCTGTTGGGCGGCGGTGCGGGAAATCGCCCTGAAACCGCTGACGGCATCGGCTATGTCCAGCGCCAGGGCTTTTCTAATGATGAAACTGCCTAACACCTGCAGGCTGCGTTTAAAAAACGAAAAGTGCGGATTGCGATAACCGCCCCTGTCGCCGACGACGATATCCGCCCGACCGCCCAGGACGGGTTGCACCAGGCGCGCTATGTCTTCGCCGCAGTATTGGTTGTCACCGTCCGTGTTGACTATGATGTCGGCTCCCAGGTGCAGGCAGGTCTCTATGCCGGTATGGAAGCTGCGCGCCAGCCCTTTATTGCCGGTATTGACTATGATGTGCTGCACCCCGGCCTTTCTGGCGACCTCGGCCGTGCCATCGGTGGAGCCATCATCTATGACCAGGGTTTCTATGCTGTCGATGCCGGGAATGCGCCTGGGGATCGCCTCGATGACTGAGGTGAGGTTGGCGGCTTCGTTGTAGCAGGGAATTTGCACTATCAGTTTCATCTTCCATACCTCGGCTATCCGTATTAGCTATCCGTATTGATTGCAGGCTTTAGAACCCGGTGAAAATGTCTGTGTTCGGCGCTGGCTCGCTCGGGCGATACAAGTGCTCCCCCCATCTCAGTGTATAGCGTCCCGGGGCCGCTGCGCCTTGGATCTTGTGGTTTCCGGCCTCGAGCCACAGGGTCTCTCCAGGGGCAAGCCGAATCTCGTCTATCGAGACCTTGGCCTCGCTCTCGAGTGTGTAACGGCCGTCTATGATGATGGGAAAGCGTATCTCGCTGGCGGCGTTCTCCAGGGTAAAGCGTTTACCCGCGACATAGAGCTCCCCCCAATGATGGATGTAATTGTCACTCAGCGCCCGTTGATCCGGATCCAGGAGGCGGTATGCCGCCACGCTTTTCAGGTTGGTCTTGTGCTCGACATCGAGCGAGCCCAGGTTGGCGATGAAAAATTTAGGCTTCCGCTCTTCTATGGCCTGTGCCAGCAGGGGGCGGTTTTGCCGGCGATAGTTGTCCATCCCCCAGGTGCTCATGAAGAATCCCACTCTGGGGTAGGAGGCGACCATGGCGCAGCGATCCAAATAAGTTGTCGGAGCTGGAAATGCCCTGTGGACCAGGGCCAGGAGTTGCCGTTGGCGATCCAGATTCCGGGTTTGCGGCAGCACCAGGCCATTGCCTATTAGGCTGATGCCTAGGCCGAGCAGCACCAGGCCCTTGATGATATTTGCCTCTCTCGCTTCTCTCTCTTCTCTCGCATTTGGTGCCGCGCGCATGTCTGTTTGTTTCCCCAGGCTATCCCAGGCGATGGCGCATAGTAGGCTGGCCGGCGCCAAGATGAAGGCGTAAAAATAGGGGAAGGCATTGCGATAAAACAACACTGAGGCCAATGGCAAGAGCAAGGCCAGCAGTATGCAGCCCCTGATCCGGGCCGCCTTCGGCCCGTTAACCATGGCGGCCAAGACATGCCTGACGCCGTAGAGCAGAGTCAACCAATAGGCCATATCCAGGATGAAACTCCGGAAGAGATAGCGTTTCCTGGGGAGCAGGCCTGGGTGTTTGACCGTCTTGTCGAAGCTGTTGGCCAGCATGGAAACATCTTTGTCTGCGTCTATGACATTGACTCCTGTCCTGTGATAAAGATAGAGCAGCCAGAAGATAACCAGTCCCGCCAGACTAAAGGCCAGGAGCCTGAAGACGGCGGTTTTGGGCTTGGCCGAGGTCAGTATCGGGACCAGCATTATGATGCCCAGCGTCGGCAGATACAGGGCCGACTTGAGCGTCAGCAGCAGCGCCAATGCGGTTGCGGCACCGGCCAGCAGGTAGGCGGTGAGCCCGGATTTTTTGGCGAGCAGCCAATCCAGGCTGGCCATCAAGCAGCAAGTCACCAGAGGATCTGCCCTGAAACTCGCGCCCATCCTGACATTGTAGGACACAGAGGCGTAGGCCAGCACGGCGAACAGGGCGGCGGCAGGGCCCGTGTAGCGGCGACAGATACGGTAGATGAAGCCGCAGGTCAGCAGTTGCAGGCCCAACATCAATAGCCTGAGCAGTATTATCTGCTCTACTTCATCGCCGCCTAACCAGCGTATCCAAGTGAAGAGTCGCACATGAAATGTCTGCAAGCCGCTGGACAGCTCGCCATCCAGATATCGATAGATGAGCGACAAGAAGTAAAACTCATCCCAATTTATTTCATAGCGAAAGGCGACAAATAAGCGGGCGCCGAAGGCCAGTCCGAGCAAGCCGAGCAGCAGCTTGACCTGAGTATGCTCCTGGCGCCCGACCCGGAGCGCACTGCTTGCCGTCGGCTCGCATGCCGGGAGCCTGGCGCCGCTTTCGAATGTGTCCATGTCTGCTTCCTGGTGGCTGTGTCTATCGGGTGGCCGCTCATGTTAAGGCGCTTATCGCTTATATTGAGGCGCTGGGTGTTAAGGCTCTGGCCGTTAAGGCGGAGAGCCGGGGGCTTGCCGCGCCGCGCCGCCCAGGTTGCTCGCCAGATACTTGTCAACACATTGCCTCGGCCCGGGAAAGCCTGGGTCCTTGGCATAGTGAGCACACAGGGCGGCCAGCATCTCGCGCCAGGGGGCTGCCCCCCGGTAATCGGCCAGGCTCTGCCAATTCTTGGCTTGGGTGTCGACCAGTATGAGCCTGTCTTCCTTGGGAAGCAGGGTCAGTTGCCACTGGCGGTAGTAAACCGCCCTCTGTTTCAGGGCGATACTGAGCTTGTAATCCTCGGGTTTCATCACGGCCCTGCCATTATCCCTGACTTCATAGAATGAAGCCGTCTCCGACAGGACCCGCTTCTCATCTATGAAGCTGGCATTGACTGAACGCACGGGAATAGAGGACTCGACATAGATTTTGCGCTCCAGATCCTTGGGCATCCATGGTCTGGGCAGCGGCTCACCGTCGAACTTGGCCGCCTTGGATTTTGCCCCCAGGCCGAGCTCCTTGAATATGCTGGGTGCCAGATCGACCAGGGAGAAGAGGCCATCCACTCGCTGTGGAGCACTCACGACCCGGCCGTTACGGTATCTCAGCCGGGCCAGCAGTACATCCGATTGCTCCTGAGCCAGGAGATTGGTGCCATGACCCCAGGCGGCCACCTTGAGCTTCCCATGACTCTGGGACGCCTTGTCCGCCGAGGTAGCGGCCATGAGTCTATCCTGTGACAGCATGAAGCCCTCGCCATGATCCGACAGCAGATACACAAGGGCATTGTCCAGCAGCCCAAGCCGCGCCAGCCCCTGGATAAAGTCAGCCACTTGCCTGTCGACCTTCTTGAGCATTTGTTGATACATATAGTGGTTGTAGTTGCCATCCCAGCGGGCAGGTTCGAGTTCGACAAAGTCTTTCGAGGTGAAGGGCCAATGCAGCTGGCAGAAATGGATCGCCAGGAAATTGGGCCTGTCCATGGCGAGCCCGGAGAGGACCTCATGGTTGAAAACCTCGGGATCATAGGCCTTGCCATAGGCCCTGTTGATAAACAGATAAGGGAATAGATAGCGGGAGCCCAGGGTATTGCTCAGCAGATTGACCAGTGGCAGATCGGCGAGGCTGGCGATGACGGCATCGGCGGCACCGATTTTGGGGCCTATGCTGATATCGAAGCCATAGTCTTCATCTATTTGATTGAAGCGCCGCTCATCCATGGCGTAGCTGGTCTGATAGCCAAGGGCCGATAATTCGCTCAACAGCGGGAACTTGTGCTCTACCAACTCGGGCGGTGCCAGGTTGAATCTGGCGCCATTGGTGGTCGGGTATTGGCCGGACAGGATGCTCATCCAGGCGACATAGGTGCGCCCCTGGGGGGTATATGCCTTGTTATAGACAGTGGCCTTGGCGAGCAGGGCATTGAGATTGGGGGCCAGTTTGCTATCTCCTCCCCGATAGGCCAGATGATCCGGACGCAAGGCATCTATGCCTATGATGAAGATATTCGGCGTCTGGCTGGCGGTGCTGTTACCACTCTTGGGGCTATTGATTGAGAGCAGGGCCGTGAGCAGCAGCATGGATGCGAGCAGTGTGTTCACTCTGGTTATGCCCAATGAGGCGTAGAGGCTGCCTATGAGGCCATAGAGGAAATTGGCCGCCAACAGACTGGCCAGCAAGCCGATGAAGGGCGCGCTGGCCAGAGGGGTGCCGCGGAAGATGCCTAACAGGGAGGTTGGGTAAAAGTAGGAGTTTGCCGCCAACGCCAGTATCAGGTGCAGCAGGAGCAGGACCAGCCAGATCTGGGTCTTGATATTCTCATTGCGGATCAGCTTGAACCAGGGACGACAGGACAGGGTGATGACGGCGGCCCAACAGGCATGCAGCACTATGACGACCCCAAGGAAATAGCCGATATCCAGGATGAGCCCCTCGCTCAACAGCTGCTCCGGGTCCAGGCGTGTCATGGCATTGGCGAGCGAAAAGGCGGAGTAGTATTGTATCAAGTGTTTGTAATTGAACAGAATGACTAATAGAAACAGCATGAATGCCAGCGTTCTCAGGTAGGTACGCATCAGCGAGATCTGTGCTGCTTGGCTCTGGGTTTCCGGCATGTGTTATGTCCCCCGACTCATCCCTTCATTCCTGCGCTTCCTGCATGTCCTGCTCTTCCTGTACTTGGTGTGCCTCTGTGAGCCTATCATCTTGGCCCAGGCCATATTTTTTAGCTGCCATGACTCCTAGTCACCATTATCCTCAGCTGCCATGGGGTCATGGGGTTGGGCGTCGTCATGCACCTGGAAATCGCCGTAGTGGCGCAATGCATCTTCACCCCGGCCCGATGGCCAGTCTCCCAGAATGAGATAACGCTCCGCCAATGTGGCCCCGGATTCCCGTTCCGATTGCACCGCGAAGCGGGCGTTTACAAGGCTCCAGGCTGGGAAGAGTATGACGGCAAACAAGAGCAAGATGATGAGTGTCAGAATGATTTGTGCTGAATGTGTTTTGCTTAGCTTCATGTCACTCACAACTCCCTTCGTCTAACGCCAATCCTGTGGTGGACAAGCTAAACCATCGAATGGCAACACTTAAAAAGTATAGTCATGAATTTTCCCTGGACTAAAAAATATCGGCGTGGCCAAGGGGCTGAGCCGCTCTCCCGAGTTGTCGTTGGCCTGGTTTTGTACTAGAGCTTTATACAAGCTTGCTACACGAGCCTTGCCCATGACTCGCCCCTGAATTGGGTTGCAATGCGTCTTTTGAGTTATTGGGGCTCGCCGTTTTATTCGGTTATTTGTTTGAGCAGACGGGAATTATGGATACAAAGACCAGCTCAGTGACAGGCATATCCGGCACTCTTTCCTCCAGGCAGCAGGCGCGGCCCTGTCGGCAATGGCTGCATGCCTCGCCGTTGGCGCTCAGTCATGGCAAGGTCGTGGGGCGGCGATGCCCTGGTCTTTGGCTCGCTCTCGCTTGCCTTCTTGGTCATTGCACTGCGCTGGCGGCAAACCAGGCCGTCAATGCAGTGTCATCGGCACAGGAAACTCACGCAGCGCAGAGTTTGCTCTGGTTCGATGGCAATGGGCCCAAGGCCTTGACCTCTGAGCTCTTGTCTTGGGCCGAAGATCTGGGCTCGATACCGTCATCGTCACAGGAAACCAGACCCGGGGTTGGCGCCGCTGCCACGGCCGAGTTGGATGCCAGTTATACTCGGCTGTTTCTGACCCTGCTCAATAGCGTCGCCAGGGAGCGCGGTCTGGATGTGCCACTCACGCCTCAGGCGCTGAGGCTCAAAGCCAGCCAAGGACAGCTGCCGTCCTTCATCAAGCAAATGTTGCCACAGCCAGGGGAAGTGACCCGGCTGCGGCAGATGATCAGGCGCTATCGGGACATGACCCGCTATGTTTGGCCTTCGCTGGAACAGCTGGAGTTCAAGTTGGGACAGAGATCGCCACAGATTGCTAAGCTCAGGTGGATGTTACGCCAGCTGGGAGATCTGGCCGCGGCAGAGGCGGATGCGTATCGGGAGGCTATCTATGAGCCGGCTCTGGTCTCGGCGATAAAACATTTCCAGCAAAGGCATGGATTGGCGATAAATGGCGAGCTCGACGGCGCCACGCTGCAGGCATTGAATACCCCTCCCGAGGCACGCATCTCACAGATGCAAGCCAATCTTTGGCGTTGGCTTGAACTCCCCGCCTTGCCCGAGGACTATCTGTGGATCAATCTCCCGGCGTTCAGGTTGGATGTCATCGACAGCGCCGTAGAGGTGATGAGCATGAAGGTGATAGTGGGCAAATCATCTACCCCAACCCCTCAGTTTACGACGCATTTGACCCGTTTTACCCTCAATCCGACCTGGACCCCGCCGGCCAGCATCATCTATGGTGAACTGATACCCAAAAATAGCCGGGAGCCCGGGTATTTATCGAGTCAGGGCTTCGAGTTGCGCAAGCCAAGAGCTAATGAGGCCCAGGTGCTCCCGCTCGCCGATATGTCGGCCAGTCAGATAGCCGGGCATTTGTCGGAATACCAGTTGGTTCAGGCGCCGGGCACGAGAAATGCGCTCGGCAAGCTGAGATTTTCCATTCCCAATACCAATGCCATTTATCTGCATGATACGCCGGTGAAGTCGCTATTTCGCAAGCGCAACCGCGCCCTGAGCCATGGCTGTATCCGTCTCGAACAACCACAGGCTCTGTTAAAGTATTTGCTGCGAAAAAATGCCGCACTGAATGCGGCCGTTATCGATAATTTGGCGGCTCAGCAGCATCCAAGTGACTTTAACCTGCCCAGACCTATGCCAGTGTATATCACCTATCACACGACTTGGGTCGATGATGCCGGAGTGCTGCAGATCCGCCCCGATATCTATCATTTAGATCATAAAGGATGAGGCTATGGAAGTTCAGGCCAAGGAGCTCACGCAACTCATTCGCAAAGAGAAGAACGCCCGAATGCGGTTGAAACTGTTAGCCTTGCTGCATTTTCATGATGGCAAGTCCCGCTATCAGATAGCCGCTTATTTAAAAGTCAGTCGCACCAGTGTCAATAAATGGATAAGCAGTTATCTGTCCCATGGTTTGAAAGGGCTAAAGGATAAGAAGCATTCGGGGCGGCCTCCCTTCCTGACGCCGGAACAAGAGTCGCAGTTGTCTGCTTATGTGACCAAAAGATTGAAGAAAATGGATAAAGACAAGATCGGTGGGCCCGAAATCAAAGCATACATTTCATCTTCATTCGGTATCGACTATGAAATATCGAGCGTCTACCGTATTTTAAGCCGTCTGGGCTTGTCTTGAAGCTAGGTTGTTGAGTCTGCCGACGGTTTTTTGCCCGGCTTATTTTTGATGCCAGAGCCTAATCTTCTCAATTTATGCCGTTCACTTAAGGCTTAAGCCTTAAGCTCTATGGCCAGGCAGTCGTCATCCCATGTTAATGTTTTCACCTAGGGCCCGGGTGATATCTAAGCTCGGTTCGCCTCCTTTTTATCTCTCTTGTTTCCTTGTTTTGGAGTCTGTTTGCAAGTCCATCCTTGTGAGCCAACATCAGGCCATAGTTTCTGAATGAGAATTAATATTGTGAAACAAGGAATTAATCCTTTGGATGCTTTTGTTCAACATGAATTACTGATTAATAAAGTGGCCTGATTTTGCTTCTGTTTACAAATTTTTAACTTGCAAGGGCTTGAGTTGCTCTGACTGGGCTTCGATATTTTTTTAATTTAATATCAATAGCCTATATTTTAACTGTGTTCACTGTCGGCTGGAATGGCCTGTCCTGTTTCGTGGCGTTATCGCCCGCCACGATATAAAACTTCCTATTAATATAATGGCTTGCATTGTAAATCGTATCTCTGGTCGGTATTTTGTCACCAGACAACAGATAGGGCACTAATTTAATCAATACAAAGTAAGTTGATTGGCTTTGCTACCTTTAAGTACAGCTTTAGCGTTCATATTGAGTGGGCAGTTAAGGTGTTGTTGAGGTTGGCAGGCTAGCCGATGGAAGGTGAGGTCGATGGAACGATGGAAGATGATGTTATGCATGTTGACTAATTTGGACTACACGGAAAAGAGTATTGAGTAGCATATGAGTGAGCCCTAGAAGAGCGTCATTCAAAATATGAGTGTTACTCGGTTATCTCGGTACGTGCTGCATCTTGTCGTTAGGAGATAACGGTTATGAATCTTAAAAATTTACTGACAGAATTTGTTGAAGACGAAAGCGGTCTGACCGCAGTGGAATACGCGATTGCGGGGGGGCTGGTTGTCGGAGGAATGATCGCTGCATTTAATCTCTTGGGTGAAAATGCGACAGCAAAAATCGAATGTTTAGCTTCTGCCGTAAATGGTGTCAGCACTAATTGTGCACCTTAGTTAGATAGCCTCCCATAATACCCGGACCGGTCCTCGGTCTGGGTATTATCTCAGTCAGATGACTGAGACAGGAATAGGGATATAAACTGTCATGAGTGATCCCCAATTAACACTACAGCTATTGCTCTCTGGCCTATTCTTCATCCTGGCCATAGGCTTCGATCTTTCCAGAGAGAAAATTCCCAATGCCTTATGTCTGTGGGCTATCTTCTGTGGTTTTGCCATCAATGGCTACTTTGCCCAGCTGCAGGGTGTCTTGTTGGCAAGTTTGGGTTTTGCGCTGGCATTTGTGGTTTTGTTCCCTGTTTTCGCAATACGCATCCTGGGGGCGGGAGACGTGAAACTCATGATGGGAATAGGTGCCCTGATGGGCCCCCAGTTATTATTCTGGAGTCTGGCATACGGCGTGGCGGCCGGCGCTATTACCAGCCTGATGTTGATCATGTGGAAGACGGGTTTCTCCGGCCTGGTCAAGACACTCAAGCGCTATTGGTATTGTGTCTATTGCCGAACTTATTTTCGACCCGAACCCGGGGAAGCGGCGGGGCAGAAAGTGCCTTATGCACCGGCCCTCGCGCTAGGCTGGATTTGGGCCTGTTCCCTGGATAATCAGGTGGTCGGTCTTTATGTTGAATTGAATCAATATTTTGGTACTTTGGGGGCATGATATGTTGCAATCCAGCCCAGGAACAAATTCAGAAAAAACACCTCTCTATCAAATAAACCCTCAGTCACAGCCGTCCTTGGATGCGACTCAGTTGGCGCCCCGGCCGACAACCATGGCCGATACCGGACTGTCCGAGTCTTTGTTACTGGATCTGGTGGCTAAACATATATTCACCTCGGGTGTGCTGACCAAAGAGCAAATGGTTGCCAAAATCGGCGTCACAGGTGGGATACTGCAAGCGTTATTGGATACCGCCAAGAAACTTGGCTGGGTTGAAAACCGCCAAACCACAGCGGATGGCCAGATGCGTTATGCCTTGAGCCTTGCGGGGGAAATCCATGCCAAACAAGCCTTTGCCCGCAATGGTTATCTGGGGTTAGCCCCAATACCGCTGAAACAATATATTCCTGTCTGTAAGCTGCAATCGAGCCGGGCCAATCCCATCACCTATGAGATGTTGGCTCAAGGGCTGAAGGCCTTGGTACTGCCCAAGGAGCTGCTCTATAAGATAGGCCCGGCGATGAATTCGAGTCGTCCGGTACTCATCTATGGCCCACCGGGAACCGGGAAGAGTTATCTATGCCGGCACCTCAACCTTACTATCGGCGACGATGTCCTTATCCCCTATGCTTTGGCAATAGGCAACGAGATCATTCAGGTATTCGATCCTGAGCTGCATCACAGTGTGAAAGATGAAAGAAAATTGAACCCCCTGGACTTGGCCAAGGGACATGATCCCAGGTGGATTCGGTGCCATAGGCCGTTGCGGATAACGGGTGGTGAATTGACATCTGAAATGCTTGAGGTGCAATTCGATACTCACAGCCGCACTTACATGGCCCCCCTGCAATTAAAAGCGAACAATGGCATCTTATTACTCGATGACCTCGGACGGCAGCGTATCAGCGCCAAACAACTATTTAATCGCTGGATCATTCCTATGGAAGAGCGCAGGGATTTTTTAAGCCTGCAGTCGGGTGAACATTTTGAAATTCCATTTGAGCTTATCTTGCTTTTCTCTACTAACCTTGATCCCAAGGAATTAGTGGATGAGGCGTTCCTGCGACGCTTGGGCTACAAAATTCATTTCGATGCCTTAGATCAAGACTTATATCGACAGATTTGGTTTCAGGTTTGCCAGGACTTGGGCCTGAGTTGCAGTGAAGAAGTGTTTCAATACTTACTTCTTGAATATCACAAGCGTTATGAACGTCCGCTGATTCCGTGTTATCCAAGGGATTTGTTGGGAATTATGTCAGACCAAATTCATTTCATGAGATATGAACCCGTGGTGACTCAATCCCTGATCGATTCGGCATGGTCAATATATTTTGTTTAGCGTTATTGATGACTGCATCCAGTCGTTAAACGAAAGGAGCTCATTATGAACAACAAAACCATCTTATTTGTTCTCTTGTCGCTGGTCTTTGGCGTGTTTGCCGTTTATCTGGCGCAAAACTGGTTGAAGTCAAATAGCGGCAATAGTGCAACCACAGAACAGACGAGTAACGTCATCACCATGGCGACTATGGTTCCCATGGGCACCATCATAGAAAGAAAACACCTTGCCGTGACACCTGTGCCTGAGTCTCTGGTGCCCCTGGGGTCGGTGAGAAAGCTTGAGGATGCCGAAGGCAAAGTGGTCAATCAGAAGCTGTATCAGGGCGAAGTATTGCGGGAAGAAAGGCTGACCAAGAAGGGTGAGGGCAGTACCCTGGCGAGCCTGATTAAACCACAAATGCGTGCGGTAACCATTAGGGTCAATGATGTGGTCGGGGTGGCAGGTTTTCTGTTACCCGGTAATCGTGTCGACGTCATTAACCTATATAAGAATGACGGCTTTAAGACTGACGTGGTGCTGTCGAATGTCAAAATCCTCGCCATAGATCAGCGTGCATCGAATGATGAGAATAAGCCTGTACTGGTGCGGGCCGTCACCTTGGAATTGAACCTGAAACAGGCTGAAATCCTGATGATCGCCGAGGGGCGTGGGTCTTTGCAGCTGGCGCTGAGAAATCCCAACGATGAAACCGAGGTGAGTTTGGCCGACATGAATAAGCCGCCGGAGCCGGTTGCAGCAAAAGTCACAGATCCCAAACCCGTGGAAAGAGTGGTTTATGTTCCGGCACCCAAGGGGAGAGAGAAGGTCTACTTGCTGAGAGGGGTACGCGAGCAAGAGGTTAAATTGGAAAACTGATCATTTCAGGGTTTATGGGCGACAACAAGAGAGTTTAAAAAGGAGTGCACCATGCCGCGTTCAATTCACAATATGATGAAGCTGGGATGCTGTTTACTGGCTTTATGCTCGATGCTACTTCAGGGTACGGCCTTTGCGGGCGGACCCATGGGGGGGCGGAATGACATTAAGCTCATTCCTATCTTCAAATCCCGGGTTCTCAAGCTACCCAAGCAGGTTCACAGGGTATCGGTCGGCAATCCCGACATAGCAGATATCAAACTCTTGCCCAACAATGAGCTGTATCTCTTGGGTAAGCAGCTGGGCAGTACCAATGTGATGGTTTGGGATGAAAATGAGGTGCTGAACAACGTGATAGACATAGAGGTCACCCATGACCTCAATGGCCTGAAGTCACGTTTACATGAGTTTTTGCCGAGTGAAAAACTGGGGGTGCAAACCTCTCAGGGGCAGTTGTTGCTCAGCGGACAAGCCTCTAATTTACAGAAGATGAATACTGCAGTTGAATTGGCTCAGGGGTACGTGGATGCCGCCACAGTAGGTAAATCCAAGAGCAATGTGCTTAACATGATGACCATAGGCGGTGGTCATCAGGTGATGCTTGAAGTCGTCGTCGCAGAGGTGCAACGTGAGGTCGCTCGGCAGTTCGATTCCAAATTCTTGATATTCAATCAGGGCTCGCATCTCTCGGGAGGCATAGTCGGCGGAGGTGGTGGTTTTAATTCCAACATAGGTGGGGTGACCAGCAAGGGCTTCTTCGCTCAGTACATCAATAAGGATCTCTTGATGAATTTCGCCTTGGATGTGGCGAAACAGAATGGCCTGGCCAAGGTACTGGCAGAACCCAATGTCACAGCACTCAGCGGCCAACCGGCAGAGTTTTTATCCGGTGGTGAGTTCCCTATTCCTGTGCCCGATAAGAATGGCAGCACGACCATACAATATCGGGACTTCGGTGTAGGGGTTAAATTTGTGCCTACGGTATTGGATTCCGGGCAGATAAACCTGAACTTGAATGTGGTGGTGAGTGAGCTGAGTAATGCCAATTCCGTCTCTGTTGCTGCCAACTCGACTTCGTCCGTGTTGATTGTCCCGTCTCTGGTTAAACGCAGCACTGCGACTACGGTCGAATTGGCCGATGGCCAGACCATTGCCATCAGTGGTTTGATAAGCGACACCCTGAGGGAGAATGTCGATAAGATCCCCGGCTTGGGAGATGTGCCCGTATTGGGGCAATTGTTCTCGAGCAAGAATTTCCGCAGTGGCCAGAGTGAATTGGTGATCTTGGTGACACCTCGTCTGGTTCGTCCTTTCAACAAGAAAGATATTTCACTGCCAACGGATGGTTTCGTCTCTCCGTCAGATGTCGAATTTTACTTGTTAGGCAAGTTATCGCATAAAGAACGCCGTCAGGCGCGGGGCGATATGCCATACGAGCCTGTCGAGGCGGGCACAACAGCAGAAGACAGTGGGACCCAGCAAAAATACGGGCATTCACTATAGTGTGGAGGTTGGTTAAATGGCTATTTTCTTTAAGAGTATGACTGTGATCTGTCGTTGTGTGTCAGTGGCTGGGCTGTTGTTTCTATCTGCTTGTGCCCAGCTTCATGACTTTCCCATGGATGCGAGTTACAACCAGGTCAGACAAGTGCAGATCCTTGATCCCGGCGCGGCCGAGCGCAACGACGGTATTGTACTCAGCCTGGAGGGAAATTATGGTCGCAGGGTCATGGTGACCTATAGGGAAAGCAATGTGGCTCCCGCCACCGCCAAGGATATGGGTAAGTCGATTATTTCTTCGAATTGATATCCGTCTTTGGAGGGGGATATGAATACCATGCAACCTAGGCCTAGACCGGCAGTATCTATTGACGGGGGAATGCAGCGACAAGCTGGTGCCATACTGGTGATGTTCACCATAGGGCTGTTTGCAATCATTGCCGTTGCCGCCCTGGCCCTGGATGGCGGTGACATGCTGCTCAATAAGGGGCGGATACAGAATGCGGTCGATGCGTCGGCCTTACATGCGGCCAAAGCCCTGGATGATGGCGCTACGCTCGCCGAGGCGCGTCAGGCTGCCGTTGTCATGCTGGCACAAAATCTGGCGTACGCCGAAAACAATGCGCTGGAAACCCATGTCAGTTTCAGCGCGCCGAATTACAACATCACTCAAGTCACGAGTAATATATCTGTCGAGTTTTCCGCGTTACCGGACCCCTTTATTCCTACCCTGGCTGAAGGCAGCGAGTATGTGCGGGTGAGGGTGGAGAATATTGCCCAGGGCAATTTCCTGGCGCAAATCATGAGTTTCAATAAGCGTCTCAGGGCCTCTGCCGTCGCGGGTCGCAGCACGGATATCATGTGCAACCATAAAATAGTGCCCCTGCTCGTCTGCGCCGCCAGCGAAGATCCGGATGATCCCAATGGGCCCTATGGCATTGAAACCGAGAAGCTGTATGCGATGAAATCCGGTTCGGCGCAGGACAGTTCCACCATAGGTCCGGGGAATTTCCAGCTGCTGGCGCTGTCGGGCACAGGCGGTAACATAGTGCGTAAATCTTTGGCGGGGGAATACTCGCCCGATGCCTGTGTCGGCGCCGGCGACACAGTGCCAACCGAGCCGGGCAACAACGTCGGTCCCGTCTCTCAGGGGATCAATACCCGTTTCGGTCAGTGGCAGGGCGGCGGCCTGAACTCCATAGATCATCCCAGAGACAGAAACATATGTCAGGGCGAGCGAGTCACACTCGATGCCGATGGCAACATAGCCAACGAGGCAGCGGCTTTCTATACCCATGGGCAGTATCTGAACGATGACGATATCGACAGCTGCATAGATACGACCATAGAAGTGAACGGCAGGCGGGAAATGCCTGTGGTCATAGGCTTGTGCGATGGCTTGGCCAACGGGCGCAACGATATCGATGTGCTCAGTATCGGGTGTTTCTTCCTGGTACAGGACATGGATCAAGGCGGGCAGGAGTCATTCATCGTCGGCGAGTTTGTCGAGGAGTGTGCCGGTACAGGCAATGCCTCGATCGATCCCAACTTCGTCAGCAATAACTACACCATAGTCCTGTACCGAGATCCCGATAGTCCAGACTCTTAGGATAGGAGGCCGAGATGCATTTCTTGCGACAAAAGGGAGTTGCGGCGGTTGAGTTAACCATCTTGCTGCCTCTATTGCTCCTCATAGTATTCGCTACCGCCGAATTTGGCCGGGCCATGTATCAATACAGTACCCTGACCCTCCTGGTGCGGGATGCCGCCAGGTACTTGGCCGGTACCGCAGATACCAGACAGACGGGTAATTTACCTAACCCCCTGACAGATGCCGGCTGTGGTAACTGCATTACCGAAACCAAAAATCTCCTTGTGTACGGCAATATGGCTTCAGGCGGGACTCCCTTACTCAATGGGTTATCCACGGCCGATGTGACTATCCTCGAGTCCCCAGCGGGCAGCCGGCGGCTGGTGGTGTCGGTCAGCTACAATTGGCAGCCGTTGTTTGGCGATAGCTTCAATACCTTCGGGCTGGGTGACACCCTGGATCTGAGTTTTAACTTAAATACCAGTTACGCGGTGACGGCATTATGAAACAGCATAAAGGTATCTACATGGTTGAATTTTCCATCGTCGCCGGGGTGTTTTTCCTGCTCCTGTTCGGCGCCATCGAAGTGGGACGCCTGCTCTACACCTACAGTGTGTTGCAGGAAGCTTCCAGACGTGCGGCCAGACTCGCCGTCGTGTGCCATCCCAGTACAGACATAGACAACCTGGCACTGTTCAATGGCGCTGAGCTGGTTCCCAATCTCGGCCCGAGTAACCTGGTTATCCGCTACTTAAATAAGAATGGCAATGATGCCTCGGCACCCGATGGTTCAGATATTTATTTGGTACGGGCAGAGATACGCAATTATCAACACCAGTTCTTGGTACCGGGTCTATATAGGACACTCAATTCTCCAACTTTTTTTACCACCTTGCCCAGAGAGAGTCTGGGTGTCTTCCGCGGGGGGACCACGACATGCAGCTAAATAAAATCATCAAGCAGGAAATGAATACTATAGTAAACATAAGGTTTTTACGTGCAAGGAAGGGGTAGACCATGGATAAGCCGCTGGAATTATTGATGTCAGATACCCAGGATGCGCCCCAGTCAGAGGAGCATGTCGTTTTTGCCATGCCTTTCCCCATCAATGCGCTCCTCATCGATGCTCAGAAAGAGTTTTTACCTCAACTCGAGGCCAACCTGACCCGCTGTATCAACTTGAGTTGGGAAAAAACCTCAGATTTAAGTGGCATTAAGACGAGTAAATCATCGGGCAAACCCTTCAATTTGATCCTCCTGGTCATCCCCCATGATGACTTGCTTGCTCAGCAAGCCCTCAAATGTGCTTCCAGTTATGGTGCCGACATTATCATCCTGGGCCAGGACACTCCTCAGTCCGTATTAAGGCTGGCATTTCAACATGGTGTGAGTGATTTCATCCCATTGGATGCGCCGGATATCGAGCTATTCCAAGCCTTGAAGAAAATAGCGCTTCAGCTGAGCGAGAAAACCGAATTGGCCTCAGTGTTGGTGGTGGTCAACGGTAAAGGGGGCTCGGGTGCCAGTTTCATCGCCTCCAGCTTGGCCGTCATTGCCGCAGATCGTAATGACAAAGACGTGGCCTTGTTGGACACAGATTTACACTATGGTTCATTGGCACACATCTTGGGGTTCGAGCCTACCTATTTCATTTCAGACGCCTTGCAGGCACTGGGGGATATGGATGAAGTCGCCTTAAAAAGCGCCATGACGAGCCGGGGAAAATTGCATCTTCTGGCGGCGGCCCCTTTCTCCATGCTTAATTCCTATGAGGATATCAAGCTAGGCAATATCTACGACTTGCTATGGAAATGCCGGCAACACTATAACCAGGTCATAGTAGATCTATCCAGAGGGCCGGAAAACTGGAACGGTGAACTGCTCCGCAATGCCGATATTCTTATCGTGACGCAGCAGAATTTAATGATAGTGCGTGAGACCAAGGCCCTGGTGCAACAATTGATGACGAACATGGGCATAGCGAAAGATAAAATTCATTTGGTGGTTAATCGCTATGACAAGTCCAATACGGCGATAAAACTCATAGATATACAGAATGCCGTGGGTATCGAATCGATATTCGTGATCGCCAATGACTACAAACTCGCGAGCGAGTGTGCCGATCTGGGAAAACCTATCACCAAAGTGGCTAAACGCCAGCGCATGCTGCAAGACCTGAAGCTCATCACAGAGCGTTTTTTACCGGCAACGGAAGATCCCAGCAAAAAAGCAACTGGGTTTTGGGCGCGCATCTTAGGGAAGTAAATTATGGAAAATCGAGCATCTATGGCTCCGGCAGTACAGTATCAACCTCTGAGTGCCGAAGAGCAGGAGATCAAGATACAGCTGTACGATCGACTGTTAAGCGTGATGGACCTGTCTTTGATTGAAACTATCTCGAAAGAACAGGCGCGTCAGCAGATCAGTGACATCAGTGAACAGCTTATCAATGATCTGCATTTACCTATTAATCTATCTCTACGTAAAAGATTGATAAAGCTTGTTATCGATGAGGTGTTAGGCCTGGGTCCCCTGGAGACCTTGTTGGCAGATCCGACAATATCGGACATCTTGGTCAACTCCTTCGACAGGGTTTATGTTGAACGCAAGGGGAAACTCGAAGCCGTTAATATTAAATTCCACAGCAATGCCCATTTGCTCAATATCATAGATCGCATAGTGTCCAGTGTGGGGCGTCGCATCGATGAATCCTCGCCCATGGTGGATGCCAGACTCGCCGATGGTTCCCGGGTCAACGCCATCATACCGCCATTGGCCCTGGACGGTCCTTCCCTGTCGATACGCAGGTTTGCCGTCGATAAACTCACCGCCAAGGAATTGATCGATTATGGCTCAATTACAGAATCCATGGTCGAACTGCTGCGTGGCGCCGTGAAAGGCAAACTCAATGTCCTGGTCTCAGGCGGAACAGGCAGCGGTAAAACCACCTTGCTCAACATGTTATCCGGATATATTCCGAGCGATGAGCGCATAGTGACCATAGAGGATTCTGCCGAGTTGCAATTACAACAACCCCATGTTGTGAGACTGGAGACTCGCCCACAGAACATTGAGGGACGTGGGGAAGTGACCCAAAGAGATCTGGTGAAAAATTGTTTGCGGATGCGACCCGACAGGATAGTGATAGGTGAGGTGCGTGGTGGCGAGGCGCTGGACATGTTGACTGCGATGAATACTGGTCATGAGGGCTCGCTCACCACCCTGCATGCCAATAGTCCCAGGGACGCCTTAGGCCGCCTGGAGTACATGGTGTGCATGGCGGGGTTCGAGATGCCCGTCAGTAATATTCGCACGCAAATTGCCTCGGCAATAGACATAGTAGTGCAGTTGGAGCGCCAGGAAGATGGTCGTCGGCGGGTCACCAGCATTCAGGAAATCAATGGTATGGAAGGCGACATCATTACTATGTCTGAAATCTTCCGCTTTAGCCGTGAGGGGATAGATGAAAACGGCAATATTAAGGGCAAGTTTGCTGCCACTGGGGTGATCCCTGGCTTCCATACCAAGCTGAAACAACACGGCATAGATCTACCTTATCACTTGTTTAACTGTGGTGATCCCTTTGCGAATTTTTAGGAGAAATTCTGATGTTTTCCAATGAGATTATCTTTCTCGGGCTTATTTTCGTCGCCGTTATCTTTCTATCCCAGGCACTCTTTTTGCCTGTCTACAGTCCCCAGAGAGCCAATGCGGCCCTGGTGCGTAAGCGCCTGAAAAAACTGTCGCAAGATTCGGGTGATGGCAATTTTGAAACATCACTGCTGCGAAAGAGCCGTTTGAGTAAGCTGGGCCCCGTTGGCCGGGGTTTGGAGGGCATTGAATTCATTGAAAACCTGAGCTATCGCCTCGAGCTGGCCGATTATAAGATGTTGGGGCATCAGTTCTTGGCTCTGGCACTCTTTTGCGCTGCGGTGTCGGGGATTGCGAGCTGGTTTTATTTCAGGGAGCCGGTTCTCAGTGCTTTCGTGGTGTGGATCACCATCATGCTGTTTCATTTCAAATTGAGCAGGGATACGACTAAGCGAATGGATGCCATCGAGGGCAGTTTCCCCGACGCGCTCGATGTCTTGAGGCGGGCATTACAGGCTGGTTATTCTTTCTCCGATGCGGTGAAATTGGTCACCGAAGAAATGGAGGGCCCCCTGGCGAAAGAGTTCAGCCTGATGTTTGCCAACATTAACTACAGCAAAGATACCAAACGCGCGATTTTAGCCTTTATCGAGCGGATCCCCAGTGTGTCGGCGATGGCCTTCGCCAGCGCCGTCATGGTGCAGAAAGAAACCGGCGGTAATCTCGCCGAGAATATCGATAACTTATCCAGGGTGATACGACAGAGATTTACCTTCAGGCGTCGCGTCAGGACCCTGTCTGCAGAAGGGCGTTTATCTGCCTGGATATTGATTTTGCTACCCTTCGTGCTATTTGCCGTTATTTACCTGCAAACCCCGGGTTATGTTGCCGAGTTGACGGGCACGGAGGATGGCAACAGGTTATTGATGTGGGGGGCCATAGGTATGACTGCCGGTGGTCTATGGATTAGTAAACTGATTAGGATAGATATGTGATATGGACTACTTAATTGGACTTTTCAGCGCCACATTCGATGATCCCCAGCATGTGGAATGGGCTATCTATGCCGTCGCCGCCATTGCCGGAGTGACCCTGGCCGTGTCTCTCTCATACCTTATCAGTGGCGTATATTCCCCGATCCGCAAGCGGATGCAGGTGCTGAATAAAAATGCGCCAACACAGGCTCAGGAAAGTCAAGATGTCAGCAAGACGCTGGAGCATGGCATAGGCAAACTTGCCAAACAACCCTATCTGAACCTTTCCAATGATGAAACCCGTCGCTTGCTGATACACGCGGGGTTACATTCCGAGGGGGCCTTGGCGGTATTCAGCGCCATCAGGCTGTTGTTATTACTCATCGGTGCCGTGGTGTCTGTGGTTGTCCTGGGTTTATTTCCCGAAGTCTCAGGGTTAATGAGTGCTTATATAGTGTGCCTCATCCTGGGTGGGGCTTTCTTAACCCCTTCACTCGTGTTGCAGATGCTTGCCAAACGGCGGATGCGTTCCCTGAGAGTGGGATTTCCGGATGCACTCGACCTCTTGGTCGTGTGTTGTGAAGCGGGCTTGGGCCTGTTGGCCGCCTTGCAGCGTGTCGCCAGGGAGTTATCCATAAGTCATCCCAATCTGGCGAGCGAACTCGAATTGGTTTGCGCCAAGGTGAGGGCAGGGCTCACCATCAAGGTGGCATTGCAGGAGTTTACCGACCGTACCGGATTGGAAGATATCAGGGGGCTTAATTCGGCTATTTCCCAGAGCATAAGATTAGGCACAGGGATAGCGGAAACCTTGCGGGTATTCTCCGATGAGTACCGGAATAAGCGGCTGCAACAGGCGGAAGAGCAGGCGGCAAAATTGGCGGTGAAAATGATATTTCCCATGATGTTTTGCATCTGGCCCTCCTTCTTCATCGTCGCTGTCGGGCCCGCCGTGTTGAAAGTCATGAAGGTATGGGGGCAGGCATTCTAGCCAACCCATTGAAGGACCGGGATTTCGGGGATAGTAATTGGAGTAGGTATGGGGACTCTATTGATAAATAGGATAAAGAGCCAGGCGTTGATGAGCTTCTTGCTGCTCTGCGGCGTGCTCAGTATCGCGGGATGTTCGTCGACACAGTCAGAAGTCGGGGCCGTTAAGCCGCCCCAAAGGCAGGACCTCTTCGGTGGTCAATCCGTACCGACGGCGAGCCCAGATGCCCCACCCAGGACGGAACAGGAAGCCCTGGATAGGGCCGCGGCAGAAGAGCGCGCCGGTCATTTGGATAAGGCTTTATATTCCTACATACAGGCATTGGATTTCAACGAGTCCAACGCCGACACCCTGTATCATATTGCCAATGTTCAGTCCGTCAGGGGCAATGCTCCCATAGCCTATAGGGCCTACCAGGAGGCCCTGGTGCTCAATCCTGAGCATATGCTGGCGCATGCCGAGTTGGGGGTGATAGAGATGGAGCAGAGGCAATATCACCAGGCACGTCTGCACCTGGAAAAAGCCGTCGGCCTGGATCAGCATAGGTTGGAGGCGCTGCAGAACAGCACTCAACTCAAGTCACACTTTCCTTTAGATCAAGACTCGCCATTGAGGGTCTATAACGCGTTGGCGATTCTGGATGATTTGGAGAATCAGCATGAAGCGGCGAGAGACTATTTCAGGTTGGTGCTCGACTTTCAGCCGCAATCGGCAATGATAGCCACCAATCTTGGCTATTCATATTATTTGACCGGGGAGTTTATCACCGCCGAGCACTACCTCAAACGCGCCATCAGTGAGGACCCTGGGTTTAAGCGAGCCAGAACTAATTTGGGGCTGATTTATATCAGGCAAGGTTGGTATGCCAAGGCGCTCTCTACCTTGGAGCAGACCATGAGTCCGGCCGATGCCTTAAATGATCTCGGCTATTTTCTGATGCTGGAAGGCCAATACGCCCAGGCGATCGAGTTGTTTCAGAAGGCGATAGACAGCTCGCCGAGCTATTTCGAGCGGGCACAGAAAAACCTGAAAAATGCATTGGCGGAGCAACGCCAGGAAATTGAGCAAGCTAAAAATTAACATCATCCACTGCTTCCGGGGCGGCGCAAACAGGCTGTCGCCATGTCTGGCGGACAGCCTGTTTGGATCTCAGTAGCTATTGCGCTGCGAAGGCAAGTCACTCAAGTATTCGACAAACTCGACCTCATAGCCCGAGGGATCGACGAAATACACGTTCTTGCGATAGGGATCTTCTGCCCCATCCTTGGCAATGGGAAAGCCCGCTTGGGCGAGCCTGGCTATGTAGTGGTCAAGTAAAACTGGTCACAGGTTTATAGTTAAGCCAGTATCTTCTCTCTGACTCATTTGGGCTCAAACCACCATTGTATCGATGTGGTCTGACGTTGCTGGTGACTAAGGCGAAGTGTGCCAGTCCGACTTGATGACCGCTGAGCTCCCGATTCTGGCCTTCACCCGAGTCGTTGAAGGTCAGGTATTGGTAATCATCACCGAAGTGGACCCAGTTGCGGGGCTTGCCATACCAGGAGCCCTTATCGCCACCGCGAATGCGCCAGTGGGGCAAGGCGGCCCGATAGAAGTTCAATGTTGAAGGGATATCGGCAACGACCAGGTTGAGATGTTCCAGATGTATCATGATGCACTCCTTGTCTATTGTGTTTGTTTTTCAGTTGCTTACATGCCGTAAGCGTATTCTTGTTCCATGGGATAGGCTTGAGCCGCATGGGCCATGCGTATCTGGCTTAACGCCTGACTGTATTGCTTTAGCATATGCAGGCTGTAGGCCACCCTGGACCTGAGGTTTATGTCATGCTCACCACTGCAGAGTTCACCCAGCATATTGTTGACATCCCTGATGATGAGATGATCCGGGATGGCGACGAGTTTATTGTTTTTAAACGAATTCATCCGCAATTCGGCGATAGGGTAAGCGCCACTGATGCCGCTGCATACAGAGACCAGCAGAGCAGGCTTATGGGCCGTTGTCTGGCGGTCACACATGAGCAAGAAATTCTTCAGCAGCGGCGATGCCATGCCTCCCCACTCAGGAGTGACCAGGACTAAGGCATCGGCCTTGGATAGCCTTAGCTCTATCTCATCCCAATCCTCTCCCTTGGCCAAGGACTCACCATTCCAGAAAGGAAGCTGGTAGCGGCAGAGTTCCAGGTGGAATATCTCATCGTATCCCTGACTGGTTTTCGCTATATATTCGGCGACTTTGGCACTTTCCGATGGCAATCTTTGACTGCTGCTGACGATGAGTAGATTCATGTTAAGTAAACCTTTTTGTTTATTAATTTATTTGTAAGGTAATAGCTTTACTTAATAAAGTAAAGTGAAAGTAAATAAAAAAGTTTACTTAATCTGTCGATCGGCAATAATGAGGGACGGAGGTAGGAATGAAGACTACAGATAAGATCATACAGCTGTTGAAGCTCCAGGGCCCTATGACGGCCAAGAGTCTGGCGGCGGAACTGGCATTGACCACCATGGGTGTGCGCCAGCATTTGCAGGCTCTGGAAGATGATGGCGATGTGACATTCGAAGACAGGGCCGAAGGCCGTGGCCGGCCGGCGCGCTATTGGGCCTTGACCCAGAGCAGCAACAGCCATTTTGTCGATCGTCATGATGAGCTCACTGTGCAACTCATTACCTCGGTTAAAACCGTCTTCGGTGAGCAGGGTTTGGAGCAATTGATCGCCCATAGAGAGCAGGCATCCTTGACCTCTTATGGACAGGCATTGATGCGGGTCGATGACATGGAGGCTAAGCTCGGCGTCTTGGCAAAATTGCGCAGCGATGAAGGCTACATGGCCTGTGTCGAGGTGCAGCAAGGGGTGTACTGGTTGCTGGAAAATCATTGCCCCATTTGTGCAGCCGCCAGCAGTTGTCAGAACTTCTGCCGCTCCGAACTGCAGCTGTTTCAGACGCTCTTTGCGGGGTTAGCCAGTGTGACGCGGGAGGAGCACATCATCGAAGGGGCCCGCCGCTGTGCCTATAAATTGGTGCCCTTGGCCCAGTGACGGGACGGCTGGCTGCATAAGATGCCGGCTCGACACCCAGCGCCGGATTAGCGCCGGATTAGATCCCGGCGCTATGAGCAGAATTTGCGCCTGCTTCCTTCCCAATTAGGACTCGGGAGCCTTGACCAGGGCCTCATATTTGGGATTTTCTTTCAGCGGGGCAAAATCGGCTTCCTCGGCGGCCACTTCTCTGAAAGAAGCGCTGTAGTTGATGGCGCGCTCCAGATCTGAGATGGCTCTGTCTTCCCGGCCGAGACAGGCGAACGCACAGGCTCTTTGATACAGGGCGTGGGCATTGGTGGTGTCCACTTCCAGTACCCTGTTGCATAGACTCAGGGCCCAGTTGAATTCCCGCATTTCCATGGCGGCATCGGCTTTGTAGGTGAGCGCCTCCAAATCGCCCGGGCGTATGCTCAAGATCTCATCGTAGACATCAATTTTCTGCTCCGGCGTTTGTGCCCCCTGGGCATGCAACCACAGGGTATGGACTTCGTTGATGATTTCAATTTCACGGTTGTTTTCGGTGATGATGCGGCTCTTGCGCTTCAGATCCTGCTCCAGCAGTTTAAATTTTTCTTCGTATTGTTCGGCTATGTTTTGCAGCTGGTTGGCGGCGAGTTTGGCCGTGTTGGTCTTGATTTCCCGCAAGGATTGCCAGCCAATGAAAGCTACCAGGGAGGCGACGCCGGCTATGATGTAGAAGAAGTAAGTCACAGTCACATTGGCGTAGTTGAGGGATTTGTCGGCGACGGATAATTCCCTGTCGGTAATGTCGACCGTCAATTTGCGCTCCAGATCTTGTTGATCGTGACGCAGTGACTTGAGCTCATCGAGCACATACCTTTCCATGAGGGGTTTGTCGAAGATGCCGCCCTGGGACTGAGGTTGAACCGCAGCTGAGTCCGTCGCCCAAGCGACGGTGGAAAGCCCCAGCAGGGCGAGGCTGAAGGCCAACATGAGAGTGCGGGTCATAGTGATTCATTCCTATTTTCGGTGAAAATCCGGCATCGTCTGTGCACATTTGCGTGTGCCTGGCCTCCCAGCCTAACAAATTACCTCGGGATGAGTCTCATCGGATTGCCTATTCAGCCGATTAACGCGGCAAGCGGCTTAGGTTTCGGCTGCGGGTCCGGCTATCGAATTGCGGCCCCTGCTGGTAAACTGGCCGCTAAAATCACAGCCAGTAAAAATTCTGCATGCAATCCAAACGTGGGCGGTTGGACCGCTTCATCTGCACCAAGCTGCAAATCAGTCGCAAAGAGGTCCGCCTGCTGTTGCTGGCGGGCAGGGTCGAGGTGGATTCTGTCATAGTCACCCAGATGGACAGGCTGGTCGATGAGTTCTCCCGGATCAGCGTCGACTCCCGGCTGCTGCAGGCCAATACGCCCAGCTATTTGATGCTGCATAAACCCGTCGGCGTGGTGAGCGCCACCCGGGATGAGCAACACAAGACGGCGCTGGACCTGCTCTGCGGGATAGATAAAACCCATATGCATATCGCCGGCCGGCTGGATCTTAATTCCTCGGGCTTGCTGCTTATCACCAACGATGGCCGCTGGTCGGCGGCGCTGACATCTCCCGAGCATAAGGTCGACAAAGTCTATCTTGTAACCCTGGAAAACCCCTTGACCTGCGACTATGTGGCGGCCTTCGCCGAGGGCATGTATTTTGGCTTCGAAGACATCACCACGGCGCCGGCCAAGCTGGAGATCCTCGGTGAGCATCTTGCCCGGGTGACCCTGAGTGAGGGCAAGTACCATCAGATAAAGCGCATGTTCGGTCGCTTCCGCAATCCTGTGCTGGCGCTGCATAGGCTGTCCATCGGCGATATCAGCCTGGATCCCGGACTGGCACCCGGCGAGAGTCGTGAACTGACGGCAACTGAAATCGGCGCCATCTACCGATAAGACTCCTTCATCTGGTAACTAGCTTGAATTTATTGAACTTTTCTCTGGCTTAGTGCTCCAACCCCAAAGCTAATATTAAACATTAGGCTCGCCTCGGGCCTAGGGTACCCACAAAAAAGGACGTAATATGCAAAGGATCCGCCTGATGTTGCCGGCATTGACACTTTCCCTGGCCATGCTGTCGGCTCCGGGTTTCGGACTCACACAGAAAGAAGCCAATAACCTCTTCAGCAAGAAACACTATGCCGAGCTGGTAAGCCAGATAGATGCCCAGGCGAGTATCGAGCTCTACGCCGTTAAGCTGATGGCCCTGGTGGAACAAGATGAGCTGGATGACGCCGAGCAACTGACGCAGCAATATCTGTCGAAGAGGGCGGAGGCGCCGCTGGTACTGAAAATGGCCGGAGATGTCTATGCCGCCATGGCGCAACACACCAGTATTTTTTCCGCCTTGGGCTACGCCAAGCAGGCGCGCCACAATTATGAGCAAGCCTACCGACTGGCGCCTGCAACGCCACAGATTGCCGATGCCTTATTCTCCTTCTATTTGTATGCCCCGGGCATGGCCGGCGGCGATGCCGACAAGGCCTTGGCCGTCGCTCAAGCCTTGCGGGACTCAGCCCCGCGCGAGGGGGCCTTGGCGCTGCTGCAATACTATGCCAAAGAGGACAAGCGAGAGGCATTCGATGCCTTGTTGCTGGAGACCAAGCAAGCGTTTCCACAGGATTTGAGTCTCGCCCTGATAGAGGCTCGCCAGTTCGAGGACAAGCCCGAGCGGGCCATCGCCATACTCTCCCGGGCCAAAGATTACCCTGCCGCCACGGAAGAACAAACCGGGCTGCTGGCAGATGTGTACTACCAATTGGGGAAATATTGCGCCAAGTCGGGCAGCCAGACAGAGCTGGGCATAATCAGTCTGCAGCGCCTGATGACAGGTGGCGATAGTGTGCAATGGGACAAGTATCAGGGCTGGGCACAACTGCGTATGGCCCAGTTGCTGCTGGCCAAAGGTGAGTTGAGCCAGGCCAAGACCTGGGCGAACCAGGCTCTCAGCATCAGCGATGACGGCAGCTTAACCAAGGCAGCCAAGAAAATTTTGAAAAAGAAGCAGGTCTGAGCCACAGGTTGGCTTACTGGCCGCAGCACTTCTTGTATTTGTCGCCGCTGCCACAGGGACAGGCCTCGTTACGGTTGGGTTTCTTCTCGAAGCTGGTGGTCTTGGGTTTGTTCAACCAGGCATCCAGCTCGAGCAGATCTTCCTGCCCCTTGGCATCGAGATCCAGCTTGGCAAACAGCCCATGGGTGTCGAGCAGCGCCTGGACTTCGAGCCTGCGGGCCTCACTGGTCACAGTCAGGGTCAGGGGAAAGGCTTGGGTGCCGAGTTTGGCGGCGCGTTTGGTGTTATAGCCGAAACTTTCGTGTTTTGGCTTGGGGGTTTTACGGCCTTTGAAGAAAAATTTATCAGACATCCGGGGAGCCTCTAGTGAGAAGACGAAATTGACGATGCTTATACTATAAAAATCGCTGCCGATACATCCCCGCCGCCATTCTTAGGCAAAAGAGTGGCAAAAGAGCCACAAAAGTGGCGAGTCAGTGTGCATAGAGCCGCCCTTGGCCTCATGGGCGCTGCAGTTTCTGGAACTCGCCCGGGGTGAGCCCGACCCATTTCTTGAAGTAGCGCCCCATATGACTCTGGTTGGAGAAGCCGCAGCTCAGGGCTATGTCGCTCAAGCTTGCATCGCCTTGTATCAGCCGCTGCTTGACCCGCTCGACTCTGATCTGCATCAGGTATTCCTGCGGCGTGACGGCGAAACTCGTCTTGAACATGCGGCAGAAGTGGTATTCGCTCAGCTGGGCAATGGCGGCGAGTTCCTGCAAATAGAGCTGCCGCGCAAAGTTGGCCTGGATGAAATCTTTTACCCGCCCGGCGATGACGGGTGACAGTCCCCCCTTGAGCCGTCCCAGCGGCTTGGTTAATCCCATGCTCTGCAACATGGTCACCAGTATGGTATCTGTGATCTGCATCAGCAGCAGCTTGTTCTCGCCGGCCGACCAATCCAGAGGCGCCATGTTATGGCGATACAGGGCCTCGAGCCCAGGGTTGCTGATGAAGGTCTGCTCGGGCAGCTGCACTGTGCGGGGATCCATGTCGAACACCCGGATGGCCAGCTGCTTGAGGTGGGCATCGTCGAAGTACAAGTGCATAAACTGCTGCGGCGCGCCCAACTGCCAATGGCTTTGGCTGCCAAGTGGCATGAGGCAGAAGCGTCCGGGCGCCCCATAGTCGGCGCGAACATCGGTTCTATGGGTCTGATAACCGCCGGCGAGATACATGCTCAGGGTATGTTGGCGATCGTTCTGGTAATAGAGGCGATCGTCGGCATTCTGGTAATGGGCCCAGGACAAGGCCTCCGTCAGAGATTGGTGCCGGAAGCAGACTTTGGATGATTGTTCGAAGCTGACGATTTTGGGTTTTGCGCTCATGAGAGCATCATATCTGCTGGCTTTTTGCCACTCAATCCAGACGGTTAAATAAAACCGCAAGATAGTGTTATCAGGCTCAAGATAGTGACAGACAAAGCCTGCCCCAGGGTTGATAATCCGCTGACAACATAAGGCACTCTAACAGCTTGGCGGGCGACAAAGATGACAGCACTCATGTATGGCTTGATGATAGGGGTGTGGGGTTTCTCCTGGATAGCGATAAAATGGCAGCAGGGCGAGGTGTCGACCGAAGTCTCTATTCTGTACCGTTTCGCCATAGCGGCCATGTTGATGTTCATCATAGGCAAGCTCTTCAATAAATTGCAAAAAACCACCCTGCAACAACAGGCCTTCTTCGCCCTGCAGGGGCTATGTCTGTTTTGCTGCAATTTTCTGGCCTTCTACAACGCCACCCACTACATTGCCAGTGGCCTGACGGCCGTGGTGATGGCGAGCGCCCCCATCTTCAATGCGGTGCATGGCAAGCTGTTTTACCGCATCGACGTCAGTGCCAACTTTTGGCCTGGCATGTTCATCGGGCTGGCAGGCATAGGCCTGCTGTTCGGCGCCGACTTGGCCATCACTCACTGGTCGAGCCAGGTGTTGCTGGGGCTGGGCTTCTCACTGGCGGGTACCTGGTTTTTCTCCATGGGGAATATGATCAGCATGCGCAACAGCCGCAACAGCATCCAACCCTTCACGGCCACAAGTTATGCCATGGCCTATGGTTGCCTGGCCTTGTTGCTCATCATAGCCGCCAAGGGCCTGAGTCTGGAGCTGGACTGGCAGCCGCAGTATGTCGCCAGCCTCCTGTATCTGGCCATTCCAGCATCCGTCATAGGCTTCACCGTTTACCTGATGCTGGTCGATCGCATGGGCGCCAACAATGCCGCCTACCTGCTGCTGATAACCCCGGTGATCGCCTTGCTGGTGTCCAGCCTATTCGAGGGCTACCGCTGGACCTGGTACTCGAGTCTTGGGCTCATGCTGGTGCTGACGGGGAATTTGCTGACCCAGAGGAAGCAGGCCCTGTTCCGCAGGGGCCAGAGCGCTATGCTGGAGGGGTGAACTTGACCTGAATGAAAAGAGCCGGGGCCATGATGGCCCCGGCTCCAGAAATACAACGCAGATATTAAGACAGGCGCAATATCTGTGTGAGTGTCAGGGTTTCAAGATCACCTTGACGCTGGCATCGACATCGGCTTCATCCAGATAACCTATGGCATTGGGCGCCGAGGCGACGGCCGTTTTCATGGCGGCGGCGCTGGCAACTGTCGCCGGTGGATTGCCTTTGCCGGTAAAGACTTGTTTCGACCAGAAGGCTTTTAATTGCGCATCCGATTTGCCTGTGACCAGTTCATGAAATTGGCTGCGCAGCGGGTTGCCTTCGTCCAATTCAAATACCAGTGCCGCAGCCCCATTGGATAGTGCCCCTTTGCCCAGGAATAATTTCTTGGCATCGGCCTTGGACATATCGCCTGGACCCGCATTATTGCCTATGACGACGACTGCAGCATTGGCATAGCTTATACAACTCAAACCGAGCGCTAAAACAGCAAGTAACTTCTTCATTTCATCGCTCCCTATTAAAATACTGCGTCGAATTTGACTGTGTACACTAAGGTGTCATCGAAACTCCGGCCAAGATTGCCAGGCAAACGACCGGAAGTGTCACCAAACTTATGGGCGTAGGTGGCATCAAACTTGAGTGCGATATTGGCCATGACATCCCAACGCAGCCCCAGGCTGTATGAGGTGCGCTCGGCGTTGAAGGCGGCGGCTAAAACGGCCGATTGCTGATCGACTATTGTGCGCTGTGCGTCATCCTGTGTGCGCTGTGCGTCATCCTGGGTGGCTAAATAGGCCAGGGTGGCATAGGGGGTGAAGTCGTTAATCCGGTAGCCCAGGGTCAGGTAGCCCGAATCTGTATCCGGGTAGAGGCCATCGATTTCGGAGCGGGTCCATTCGCCAACCACCAGGTAGTTGCCGTTATCATAACTGGCACCGACACCCGTGAAGGTCGCCTTGTCATCATCGAAGGCTATCAGGGTGTAGTCGGCATAGACAGGCGCGCTCGGATCGGGAGACAGGTTAACTTGGGTGGTGACCTTGCCTTCCAATGTCCCCTGGGCATAGGTCGCCCTCAGGGTCCAGGTTTCATCTGTCCAGCTCAGGTTGCCGCCCAGGCTATTTTTCAGATCGGCATTGGCATTGACCCTGGAAGAGCCGCCGAAACCCTGGAAGGTCAGGGTCGAGTCCGCAAGCTCGAGATCATAGCTGATGTCCAACCCTGTGTAGGCGGATACCGGCACACCGTTATAGACTTCTTCCGGTGGCCTGGCCCAAGGCTGGGCATAACCTACATCCAGATAATCTGAGTACATGAACAAGGGCAAACGTAATTTACCGCCGCGGACCTGGATACCATTGGCGAAACTGTGTGAGAGATACGCCCACTCCAATTCAGGATCCCAATTGTCTTCGCCACGCATCATTAATTGCATGACGGCTTGAGTGCTGTCGTTGACCTGAAACGCACCTTGCAAACCAAACTTACTGTCTTGGTCGAAATTGGCACTGCTGCCCGCATAATCATAGCCGGCATCATTGTCTGAACTTATATAGGCGCCACTGATGAAACCGTTGAAATTAAATTTTTCGGTTAAATTGGCCGTTTGTTGAGTCTGCAAGGTTTTAATTTGCTGTTCAAGCTGTGCCAGTTTCTCATCTGTGGTTTGTGCCGCCATGGCCATCGTCGGCAATAAAGCGCACGAAACCGCTGCAGTCAGCGTTTTCAAGTTAAACTTCATAGTGTTACTCCAGTTATTATATTGTCCATTAGGACTTATTATATTTATCCAGTCGGGCTGGTTAATTATCCCGTTAAACTTTAAATTGACCCGTAATAGATTGCAGGCGCCGACTGATATTCTGAATGTCGGCACTGATATTACCCATTTCATCTGTCGTTGTTTTAACGTTTAGCGAGTACTTCTCTATGTCGGCCACATAGTCCTGGATCTGTTCAGAGGTATTGTGTTGCTCTTCTGTGGCGGCGGCAATTTGGTCGTTGACTACCGTGATGGCGCTGACTTTGGCCGTGATGCTGGTTAAGGCATCTCCCGCCAGCGAGGTCGATTTGACCCCTTCGGCGGCCGTTTCTATGCCACGCTGCATGGCATCGACGGCCTGCTTGGATGTCGAGCGCAATTCCTGCAGTACCTGCTGAATTTCCTGGGTCGATGCCTGGGTGCGTGAAGCCAGGGTCCTGACTTCATCGGCCACCACGGCGAAGCCCCGTCCTTGCTCGCCGGCTCTGGCGGCTTCTATGGCGGCATTGAGGGCGAGCAGGTTGGTCTGATCGGCAATGCCCCTGATGGTATCCAGAATATCGTTCACATTGCTGGTAAAGGCTTCCAACTGATTGACTATGACGGCCGTGGTCTGCACTTCTGCGGCGAGTTGCTCTATGGTCTTGACGGCATTGGCGACCACTTTCTGGCCCTCAAGTGCTTCCAGGTTGGCATGGTCGGCCTCGGATGCGGCATTGGTGGCATATTCGGCTATCTGCCCGACGCTGATGAACATTTCCCGCATGGCGTGAGAGATCTCTTCTATGGCGGCATTTTGTTGTTTTACCGTCAGTTCACTGTTGGTGCTGCTGGCCAATAAACTGCTGGACACTGAGCTCAGGCTGTCGCTGGTCTGCTGGGTATCGGCGATCGAAACCTGCAGCTTGGCGACAAATTGATTGAACCAATGGACCAGGGTGGCAATCTCATCCTTGCCGTCATAGCTTATGCGCGCCCGCAGATCCCCTTCGCCTTCAGAGATATTTTGCAGCGAGTCCGTCACATTCTCCAGGGTGACGATAATCGAGCGGTTGACCAGGTAGCCGACCACTATCAAGATGACAGAAGCCAACAAACCTATTGATAACATAGATTTTACGGCACTGTTCGAACTGGCCAGGGTCGTTTGGATGCTCTCCTGGAATAGCTCGTCAAAGGCGGCTTGTTTGCCGTTAAATTGTGCTACCAAGTCTTCATAACGCCCGGCATTATCGGCCGCCTGACGTTTGATGCTGTTGAAGTCGACATCGTCCTTCAAAAATTCGGTCACCAAGGCCTTGGCGTTGGTGTGGTACAAGGTCAATTCAGCCTGTAACCTGGCCGCGTCGGACGTTTCTGTCGGAAGCAAGGTTTTGATTTTGTTCAGGTTGCTGAATATTTGTTCCACCATGCTGTTGGCCGTGGTCAAGCTGTCTTCTTCCCCTGTGGTCACAGCCGTCTGTATGTGCTGCTCCAGCTGAATGAGCAGGCCTTGATTGACAGTGGCTAAATTAAGCACAGGGTAGAGCTGAGTTTGAAGTCCATTTAAGCGCTCAGCATTTTGTTGCACACTCTGATTGTTGATTATTAAAGAAACAACGAATGAGGCGATGGCCACAAAGGTGAGCAAGACAATTCTATGTCTTATTTTCAGGCTGTTTAACTTCATTGGCAAACCCTGGATGATCAATCGATAAAATCGTAGCCAAATAATAACATGAAAATATTCTTATTAGTAAGTCATACGGTTAGAGCCAATGTTCCGTGTATCCCAGGAATTGGTTATATGCTGTCCAGCCCTGTTTTATTGGCTTTTCCTGTGGCAAGATTTTTGTTTTACAAGGGATTACCCTTCTTTCTCATGCCGAAAAAATAAGCCGGGATAGGTTGTCTTGGCTTATTTATGTACTGAGTTGGAGTGAAAAACAACCTGTTTAAAATTGATTTTAATAATTTAAAATCGTGTCATTAAATTGACTTTGGATATTAATTTGACGAAGTTTGAGATGGATAACCTGTTTATCGGCGCGTTAAGCCGATCCGGATTAAAATCAGCTGCATCAGTGCTCAAATATTGATTGATAGATACCTGCCTCAACGGCAGGCATTCGTTTTTTGCTCTTGGGCGAGTGCTGCTTTGAGCATCTCAGGAGTGCCTCAGGAGTGCATAGCGGCGTACCGGGTTTCCAGGTAGGCGACCCAGGCATCGGCCTGGCCGTAGAAGCGGTTGATGTTTAGCTGCCGTAGGTCGCCGTTCGCCTGTTCCATGGCGATGGCCGGAAATCCCCGGGCCCCCAGGCGCCGGAGCAACGCCCGCGAAGCCTCCAGATGTGGTGTCAGCCCGGCGGCACTCAGGGCATAGTGAGCCAAGAAGCTATCACTCGCCAATCCCTGCGCCTGTGCCAGTGCCGTTAATCCGGCCTTGTCGCTGGCGCAGTGTCCGTCGCGATAGTGGGCCAGCTGCACTCGGTGCAAGAATGCCAGGCTGTCGCCGCCCATGGCGGCTACCGCCAGCATGGCGATGCTGGGCGGGGCCGAGTCCAGCAGGATTGAGGTGTCGCGCAACAGGCCGTCGAAGTAGGCGGCGCCGAAGGGCTGACCGCTGAGTTCGGCGATGCGTAAGTCCTGGGGGATCACATAGTCGCGCCATGCGGCATCTATCTGTCTGCACCTGGTGCCTGTCAGCATGCCGCCGGCGTGCAGTGTTATGTTAAAGCCCGCCGCTGCGGCCGCAGCCAAGAGTGGCGCCGCGGCATAACACCAGCCGCAGAGGGGATCTATGATGGCGTGGAGTCTGGCTGTCTGTGTCATGGGGTATTCTCTTGGGTATCGGGCCGGGCAATGCCCCGGCCTTGGTCTTCAGGAAAGTCGAGTCGGCGGCTTATTGTGGCCAGGCCATCTCGCCCATGATCACCTTGGCACTGATGTCGAGCAGGCCGGCGCCGCGGTATTCTGGGTAGCTCTGCTGCATCTTATGTATCAGTTGAGCCGCGTTGTCTGCCTGGCTCGCCGCTTGTTCGAATGTCTGTACATAGTCGCGGGTGGCGGTTATGGCACGCTTATCCAGGGAGGCTTTGCCCTGCTCAGGGTTCACCAGGTAATGGCCGGGGATCACCGCCTCTGGCTGCAAGGCCAACATGGTATCGAGATGCTGCAACCAGTTCTGGCGTGATGCCTTTGTCTGGGTGTCCGCCATCCACATATGCATACCGTCGAACACTTCGACCCCGCCTGTGATGGTCTTGGCCGAAGGTACCCAGAGGAAGCTATGCTCGGGATCTTGGCTCCGGTAGCCAATTATTCTGACGGTTTCACCATCGACACTGAAGCTATCGCCGGTGATCGCCTCGGGCAGGACTAGCTCCTTGGGGGCATTGTCTTTCAGTATCGGTCCCCAGTAGGCCAGTTTACTCGCCATGGAGGACTGGATATGGGCACGGGTGCTTGGGGTGGCGAGGATTTCCGCTTTGGGGAAGTTGGCCCTGATTAGGGCCAGACCGAAGTAAAAATCCGGATCGCCGTGACTGATGAACACCTTGGTCAGGCGTTTGCCACTGGCCTTGATGGTATCCACCAAGGTCTGGGCATCATTAGTTTGGAACTGGGCATCGACCAGGACCAGTTCGTGCTCGCCGCTGATGAAACTGGACGTCACGGGAAAGATGCTGTCGGCGCCGGGGTTGAAATGCGTCACTTGCAGCGGGGCGGCATCGACCCCGGGACTCAAAACCGTCAGCAGTAAGGCCGAGCTCAATACTGTGGCAGAAAGGCGGGTAGAAAGAGGGTTGGAAAGGCTAAGGGGTAATATGTGCATCATGGGCTCGCTTCTCGTCTCGAATAATAGTCTGCCGACAGTCGCTGCTGCAGGAGTGAGCCCAGTATAGGTTGCAAAAATCATCGGATAAACGCTAGTATTTGCCCATCTTTGTTGCATGAATCGAGCGAATAATGGATAGACTCACGGCGGCGAACGTATTTGTGACCATAGTAGAGCGTGGCAGCCTGGTCGCGGCGGCGAACGCGCTGGCGATGTCCCGCTCCATGGTGACCCGCTATTTAGCGGAAATGGAGGACTGGTCTGGGTCACGCTTGTTGCACCGTTCGACCCGCAGCCTGAGCCTGACACCGGCCGGCGAGCGAGTGCTGGGCCATTGCCATAGATTGCTGGAGCTGGCCAACGAAGTGCCGGCGGTGGATCATGGCACGGCCATGCCGAGGGGGTTGCTGCGCATCGGCTGCTCCCAGTTTGTCGCGCATCAGATACTCGCCCCCGTGGTGCGGCAGTATCTGGCGAGCTATCCGGAGGCGAGTGTGAATTTGCACGTGAGCAGCCAGACGGTGGATCTGATCGCCGAGCGCATAGATCTCACCATTCGCATCACCAATGAACTGGATCCCGGTCTGATCGCCAGACGCTTGGGGCGCTGTGATTCTGTCATCTGCGCCGCGCCTGCCTATTTGGCATCGCGACCCGGTCTGAACTCGCCGGAAGATTTAACCTTGCATAACTGCCTGAGTTATTCCTATTTTGGTGATGCACTGTGGCAATTCGAGCGCGAAGGGCGGAGTTTCAAGGTGCCGGTGCGGGGGAATTTCAGCGCCAACGATTCCATGGTGGTGTTGGAGGCGGCCTTAGCCGGCGAGGGGGTTGCCATGCAGCCTGTGCTGGCGGCGCAGCCCTATCTGGACTCGGGGCAATTGCAGCTGCTGTTGCCCGATTATCGACCCCAGTCCTTGGGTATCTATGGTGTCTATCAATCCCGCAAACACTTGCCGCCGGCGCTCAGGCTGATGCTGGACAGCCTGGTGGCACATTTCGCCGCCCAGTGAAGCTTGAGTGCACAGCAGGAAAAAAAACGGAGACCCAGGGTCTCCGTTCTTGTCTTCGCCGCCTTACTTGCTCATGCGCTTGTACTTCAGCTTATGGGGCTCGACTACATCGGCGCCATAGGTGTTCTTCAACCAGGCTGTGTACTCTGTGTAGTTGCCCTCGTAAAAGTTGACCTGGCCTTCGTCGCGGTAGTCCAGGATATGGGTCGCGATGCGGTCGAGGAACCAACGGTCGTGCGAGATCACCATGGCGCAGCCGGGGAATTCCAACAGGGCTTCTTCCAGCGCGCGCAGGGTTTCGACGTCCAGATCGTTGGTCGGTTCGTCGAGCAGCAACACGTTGCCGCCGGCCTGCAGCAGCTTGGCCAGGTGCACCCGGTTGCGCTCACCGCCCGACAGTGTGCCTATGATCTTCTGCTGATCGCCGCCGCGGAAGTTGAAGCGACCGACATAGGCGCGGCTGGGGATTTCCGTGTTGTTGATGCGCATGATGTCCAGGCCGCCGGAGATCTCCTGCCAGACGGTATTCTTGTCGTTCATGGAATCGCGGAACTGCTCCACCGACGCCAGCTGCACCGTATCCCCTATGTCTATGGTGCCGCTGTCGGGCTGTTCGGCGCCGGACAACATGCGGAACAGGGTCGACTTACCGGCACCGTTGGCGCCTATGATGCCGACTATCGCACCCTTGGGCACGGTAAACGACAGGTTGTCGATCAACACGCGATCGCCGTATGACTTAGTCAGATTGTTGATTTCAATGACCTTGTCACCGAGGCGTGGGCCTGGCGGAATGAAGAGCTCGTTGGTCTCGTTGCGCTTCTGATAGTCATTGGTGTTCAGCTCCTCGAAGCGGGCCAGGCGGGCCTTGCCCTTGGACTGACGTCCCTTGGCTCCCTGACGCACCCACTCCAATTCCTTGGCTATGGTCTTCTGGCGGGCGCTCTCTGTGGCGGATTCCTGCTGCAGACGGGCGTCTTTCTGCTCCAGCCAGGAAGAGTAGTTGCCTTCCCAGGGAATGCCTTCGCCACGGTCCAGTTCCAGGATCCAGCCGGCGGCGTTGTCGAGGAAGTAGCGATCGTGGGTGATGGCCACCACAGTGCCGGCGTATTCCTGCAGGAAGTGCTCCAGCCAGGCGACGGATTCGGCGTCCAAGTGGTTGGTCGGCTCGTCGAGCAGCAGCATCTCGGGTTTTTCCAGCAGCAGGCGACAGATAGCGACCCGGCGGCGTTCACCACCGGACAGGACTTCGATCTTCTCGTCCCAGTCCGGCAGGCGCAGGGCGTTGGCGGCGCGCTCGAGTATGTGATCCAGGTTGTGGGCATCCTGAGACTGGATGATGGCTTCCAGCTCACCCTGCTCCTTGGCCAAGGCGTCGAAATCCGCATCCGGCTCGGCATAGGCGGCGTAGACCTCGTCCAGGCGGGTCAGGGCATTCTTGGCCTCGAACACCGCCTCTTCTATGGCTTCGCGCACCGTCTGGTTGGGATTGAGCCTGGGCTCCTGGGGCAGATAGCCTATCTTCAGTCCAGGCATGGGGCGGGCTTCGCCTTCGATTTCCGTGTCTATGCCGGCCATGATGCGCAGCAGGGTCGACTTACCCGAGCCGTTGAGGCCCAGCACACCTATCTTGGCGCCGGGGAAAAAGCTGAGGGAGATATCTTTAAGGATCTGCTTCTTGGGCGGGACTATCTTGCCCACCCGCAGCATGCTGTATACAAACTGAGCCATTTATCTTCATCTTAAGTGACCTATGATGCCTGGCAGTTTACTAAATAGCGGCCTCGGCTGCCAGATGCCGGAATGAAAGAAGCAGGGATGAAAGAAGCCGGGAACTTGTGGCCTGTATGTGCGTTCTGCTGGGGACTGAATTGCCGGCGAACAGACCCTTTGGCCGGCTAAACATGAGCGGCTGGATAGGGGCTGGCTAGGTATGGCTGGCTAGGGGCTGACATGGGCTGTGAGCTTGGGTTTCGTCTGTGCTCTTGTAAAAAAGCCCGCAGAGGGAAGTCTGCGGGCTCATTGAGCCGCTCAGCCCATGATGTTGAGATTGATCCTGGGCTTGAACCAGGCCTTCACCTTGGCGTTGAAGGCTATCCAGACTTGCAGCAGGGCCAACAGCAGCAGTGCGATGAAGATCAGATAGTCGGGCAGCTTGGCTTGCCACTCGCCCAGGTGGACCGTGGTTGGGCCGGCCACCAGGTTGTCCGGGTCATACAGGACCAGCGGCAGCAGACTCAGCAGGAACAACTGCACCAAGGTGTAGCCCCTGAGCAGAATCAAGGCCGTCTTCTGTCGCCCCAGTACAGCCACTACCATGAACAGCGTCAGCACGCAGAAGAGTACTCCTTGCTTGGCCAGCAGGCCGCTGACGGAGGCCGCCACATAGAGCAGCATCAGCGCGGCTAAGCGCTTGGGGAGTTTCGCCTTGGGCTTGGGGCTCGACTCGCTCGCGACAGCGGCTTCTTCCTGGGCTCGTTCCTCGCTCAAGTCTGTTTCTTGGCTCAGGGCTGCTTTTTCGCTCAAGGCTGCTTTCTCGCTCAAGGCTGTTTCCTCCTTCACGACCCGGCTCAGTGACGTGTCTTGGGAGTGAGTCTTTGGTCCAGCTCATAAGGCGGGATCACCACACCGAGATCGTCCTGCACCGGGAATACGGCGACGAACAGATCATCGTCTTCCATGCCGGAAACCCATCTTTCCTGCCATTCATTGAGTGGGATCGCCAGAGGCTGGCAGTCTTTCCATTCGTCGACCGCCCAGAGTGCGGCACTCTCTTCGTTTGGCCACATGGGAATGCAGTCTTCTTCTTCCGTGGTCAGCATGACGCAGCCGTCTTGATCTTGCAGTGTCCAGAGGGTCTTATCTGCCTTGATTTGCTCGACCATATAATCGTAACGTGCTTCCGGAGTCATGGCGGTGATCTCGGCCAGTTTTTTTGCAGTGTCGCTCATGGTATAGGTATCTCTCGTGCTTGGATTGTCTGTGATAAATAGGTGGTAACTGCTGCGGCGAGCTTGATGGGTGGCCCGGGGGCGACGCAGCAAAAAAGCCAGATGGGGCATGGTATCATCTGCGGTGGAATTGAAAAAGAGAAGAGCCGACTAAGTCCGCATTTGTCACTGTTGGTGGCGCCAGGTGCCTGGTCCGGACTCAGTCAATGGCCGCTACTTGGCGCTGAAGCGACCGCCGAGTACGGCCGGACGCGAGGCGCCCGTGACCGCAGGCAAGTTTGCCGGCAGCCCCAGATGATGGCGCATGGCGAGCCAGGCGAAGGCGATGGCCTCGACCCATTTGGCGTCTATGCCCAGCACAGAGGTGGTTTGCACCTGATAACCCGGCAGCAGGGCGGTCAGTCTCTGCATCAGCGTCTTGTTGAGGGCGCCGCCGCCGCAGACGAAGAGTTCACCCCGGGGGGAGAGCTTGTTGATGTCATTGGCTATGCTGTGGCAAGTCAAATCCAGCAGGGTCGACTGTATGTCTTCCTCGTCCAGATTGGCATAGGGCGCCATCTGTTGCTCCAGCCAGGCTTGGTTGAACAGTTCCCGTCCCGTACTCTTGGGGTAATCCAGGGCGAAATAGGGATGAGACAAGAGGTGCTGCAGCAGGCCGTCATCTGTCTTGCCCGACTCGGCCCATTGGCCATCGAAGTCGAAGGCTTCGTTCTTGACCTGTTGGATCCAGCCGTCGATCAGGGTATTGCCTGGGCCTGTGTCGAAGCCCAGCACCTGGTCGCTGTCGCCGGGCAGGTAAGTCACATTGGCTATGCCGCCTATGTTGAGTATCACCCGCTGCCGGCCGGCGGCGGCGAAGATCTGCTGGTGGAAGGCCGGCACCAAGGGGGCGCCCTGACCGCCGAGGGCGATATCCTTGCGGCGAAAGTCGGCGATCACGTCTATGCCTGTCTCGACTGAAATAGTGTTGGGATCGCCTATCTGCAGGGTGAAGCCCATTTCGAGATTGGGCATATGCCTGACAGTCTGTCCATGGCTGCCTATGGCTATTATGTCTTCCCTGGCGACGCCGCTCATCTCTATGAGGCGATTGACCGTCGTGCCGAAGAGTTGCCCCACACTGCGGTCCAGCCTGCCCAGGCGGTTGATTTCATCGCTATCGGACTGGCATAAGCGCTGCAATCCCTTGAGCAAGTGCGCCGGGATCATTTCGCTATGGCTGGCGATGAGCCTGGGCTGGCCGTCGGCGAAGTCCACCAGTACGGCATCGACACCATCCATGCTGGTGCCTGACATGAGTCCAATGTAATAGGCGGTTTTCATGATTCGGGTCCGCTGGCTGATTGCATGGCAACTTGTACTTGCTTGTCATGTTGAAGTGTAGCCATGAGTTGTTGGCTGAGGGCGGTAAATTGCTGTTTTTCGCGCTTATCTATGGCTTCGGCCTTGGGCAGGCTGATGGTGCGGGGGTTGCGGTGCACCCCGTTGACGATAAATTCATAGTGCAAGTGGGCGCCAGTGACCCGGCCTGTCTTGCCCAGCTTGCCGATGATCTGCCCCTGCTTGATGGTTTGTCCCTGTTTGACCAGGCGTTTGCTCAGGTGCAGGTATTTGGTGGTATAAGTGTCATTGTGTTTGATGAACACATAGTTGCCGTTGTACTGATTGTAGCTTGACGCTACGACCTTGCCGCGGCCGGCCGCCTTGATCGGCGTGCCTATGGCGGCGACATAGTCCACGCCTCTATGGGCCCTGACCTGGCCCGTTACCGGGTGCAGGCGCTTGGGGTTGAAGTTGGAGCTGACGTATTTGAAGTCGACCGGTGAGCGCAGGAAGGCCTTGCGCATGCTGTTGCCGCTTTCCGAATAATAATTGCCATCGCTATAGCGCACCGCGGTATAGCGCTCACCCTGATTGATGAATTCGGCTGCCAGTATGTTGCCGTTGCGCAAGAACTCACCGTCGGCATATTCCTGTTCATAGAGGAGGGCAAAGTTGTCGCCTTTTCTGAGATCCAAGGCAAAGTCTATGTCCCAGCCGAAGACAGTCGCCAGCTGCATCACCTGGTTTGGGGTCATGCCGGCATCTATGGCGGCATTCCAGAAGTTACTCTTGATATTGGCGCTGGCAAACTGGGTGCGTACTTCGACCTTCTTGACCGACATGCGCTCCTGGTATTGCTGGTTTTGCTTGCTGATCAGCAAGGTCGTGATGGCATCGACCCGGTAACTGACCTCTGTCAGTTCACCCTTGGCATCTTTGGCGATGACAATTTCTTCCCCTGGCATGATTTTCAACAGGTTTTTCTTCGCCAGTGGCAACTGGGTGATGTCATAGACTTCTCTGGCACTCAGGCCGGCGCGATTGAACAGCGCCGCCAGGGTGTCGCCCGCTTTGACTTCAAAATGCTCAACGTCTGCATGTCTGGCGAGCTCGGTCGCCTCTGCTGTGTCTGGGAGCGGCTGAGCCGACTCTGCTTCAGGCTGTGACTGTGATTGTAATTGAGATTGTGATTGGGACTGTAACAAGGGCTGGGACTGGGCCGAGGTGTCTGCCGCTGCCTTGGTCTCGGTGGCCGAAGGCGGTGTCGGAGTGCGAAATGCCAAGGGCACTGGATAACGGGTATTGATCTCGATAGTCTGGTCCCGGGTTTGTCTGGACGCTTCGGCATCTTCGGCGGGCAGCAATACTGTGACGGTCAGGATAACCATGAGGATGCTGAGCAGTATTTGATGCTTTTTCGGCAGTAATTTGAATACCCTAATGACCTTTCCCATCGACGACTGTACCAATTTCCTGAGCTCTTTATTATCCCCTTAGTGTACACACTTTCATTTAGACTGGCTAACAAGTAACATAAGCGCCATTATTTTATGCGTAAGGCCCAGGAGTCGCTGCCCAGATGGCTGATTTAGACCAAGTATTAGCAGAAATTAAACGTGGTACCGACGAGATCTTGCTCGAAGCGGATCTGTTGGAAAAACTCAAGGAAGGCCGCCCCTTAAGGATCAAGTTGGGTGCCGATCCCACGGCGCCGGATATTCACCTGGGACACACGGTTATTCTGAATAAACTCAGAGCGTTCCAGGAGCTGGGCCATGAGGTCATCTTTCTCATAGGTGATTTCACCGGCATGGTGGGTGATCCGAGCGGCAAGAACAGCACGCGCCCGCCACTGACCCGTGAGCAAGTGCTGGCCAATGCCGAGACCTACAAGGAACAGGTGTATAAGATCCTGGACCCGGCCAAGACCCGCATCGAATTCAATTCCAGCTGGCTGGAGCCGCTCGGCGCCGCCGGCATGATACGCCTGGCGTCGAAGCAGACGGTTGCCCGTATGATGGAAAGGGACGATTTCAAGAAGCGTTATGCTTCCGGCCAGTCGATCGCCATTCACGAATTTATGTATCCTCTGCTGCAGGGCTATGATTCTGTTGCCCTCGAGGCCGACGTCGAGCTGGGCGGCACGGATCAGAAGTTCAACCTGCTGATGGGGCGTGAGTTGCAGAAGGCCGAAGGCCAGAAGCCCCAGGCGGTGATCATGATGCCACTGCTCGAAGGCCTGGACGGCGTCAAGAAGATGTCCAAGTCGGCCAACAACTATATAGGCGTGAGCGAGCCGGCCAACGAGATGTTCGGCAAGATAATGTCTATCTCGGATGAGCTGATGTGGCGTTACTTTGAGCTGCTGTCATTCCGTCCCTTGGCCGAAATCGAACAGTTCAGGCAGGATATTGCCCAGGGCGCCAACCCGCGGGATACCAAGATACTCCTGGCGAAGGAAATCATCACCCGCTTCCACGATGCAGCCTCTGCCGAAGCGGCCCACCAGGCCTTTATCGACAGATTCCAGAAGGGTGCCATCCCGGATGACATCCCCGAAGTGGCCTTGATTGCCCCTGAGGGCCTGCCGATCGCCAACCTGCTCAAAGACGCAGGTTTGGTCGCCTCGACCTCGGATGCGATGCGGATGATCAAGCAAGGTGCGGTCAAGATGGACGGCGACAAGCTGGATGACAGCCGGCTGTTGCTGCCCGCGGGTACCCAAGCTGTGTTCCAGGTCGGCAAGCGCAAGTTCGCCAAGGTCAGTGTGAGCTGACTCATAGCGTGTTTTCGAGCCGATTAAAAAAGGGTCTGTACTGAGTACAGACCCTTTTTTGTGGGCGTCGTTGCGGCCTAACGCCTATTGGCCGGCCAATTGATCCGACATGGTCTGATAGTCCATCAGATCCAAGTGTTCCATCACTCGCCTATGCTGCATGTCCAGCTTGAGGCTGGTCACCCCGGGAATGGCGATGTCGATGATCTTGCCTGGTTTGCCGAATTGTTCGCCCGGCCCCTTGAAATGATAGTTGCCTATCATCACCACCAGGGAGCCGGAGTTGAACATATGCTCGATATTGAATTCATATTCGAGCACCCCTTCATGGGCTCGCTCGAGGAAAGCTATGATGTGGCGCTGTCCCTTGTATTTGCGGTCGGCGGTCCTGTCATAAAAGACACTGTCGCGGTTGTAGAAGCGTTTCAAGGCAGGGTAATCATGCTCGGTCAGCGCCTGCAGATAACGCATCGCCAGCCGTTGTTCCTCGGGCATGTCACCCGAATTTGCCGACACGGGCAAACACAAGAGGCTGAGGATGAAGCAGAGTATTCGCACACTAAGGTCTCTTTGTTTTTATATCAGCCGCCGCGCGGCTTGTGGTATGTCAGGCCCGGGTAAGCCAGGGCTCGGGCGTATGGGGCGGCTCGCCAGACACAATATTCGAATAATGCCTACTCATGGGGCTGCGATCAAGCTCGGGATGCAGGGACCATGGCATTGGCTCTGCAACCCGGGCTTTGTCGGCGGCACTCGCTTACTTGCTCATCTCTTTGAGGTGAATATTCAAGGCGATGACAGAGATGCGTATCTCTATCACGGACAAGATCAGCGAATACAGCAGCAGGAGCAGGCTGCAACCGAAGATCACCGAGCCTGTCTGGGTGAAGCCTGCGTAGAGGAAGATCATGCATAGCACGCACAGGGCGAAGCTGGAGACGCCGGCCTCCTGCATCCTGCGGATCAGCACTATCCGCTGACGTAAATTTTTGATCTGATCGTCATGTACGGGTTTATTCTCGCCGCTCAGGCTCCTGATCAATGCCGCCAGGGCGAAGAAGCGATTGGTATAGGCCAGTAACAGCAAAGATATCGCCGGGAATAGCAGGGCGGGGGTCGTCAGCGACAGGTGTATATTTTCCAGCAAGATGGCAGCCTCTTTCTATGAACTAATGACTCTGGAATATGGCCCAAAGAGTATGACTCATGGGTATCTTTTAAAACAAGTGGTTAGAGGCTCTGTTGCCAGCGCAGGCCTGCCCATAGCAGAGGTAAAATGACCACGGAACTGAACCAGAGCGCGCAGGCGCGGGAGGCGAGTTTCACCGCAGGGCGGATCTGGGCGCCGTTGGGCAGCGGCCCCCGGCCTATGGGCTCGACGGCGATCCGTATGTTGTTGAACTTCTGCGGTCCGCCCAGTTCCAGGCCCAATATGGTGGCGCTGACATGCAGACTCAGCAGCGTATTTCCCAGCGGGAAGCGGCTGACGGGTGGACTCAGTAGCGCCTTCAGCGCCCTGGGCCCGCCCTGGATCGCCAGCGAAAAGCTCCATAACCAGGAGGGGATGAGCAGCAGCACTGAGCTGGTTAGGTACACGGGGCGGTTAAAGTGGCGATAGCGTGGGTCCAGTGCCGGCCAAGCCAGTTCCAGCTGCTTGAGCATGCGCACGGCCAATACCGCCGAGGCGCCGGCCAGGCCGAAGAAGAACAGGGTGGCCGCCGTGCCGTAAACCGGCGAGGAGACCAGTTTCTCTATGGTGGCCTTACTCACCCCCACGGGGGAGAGATTCTGGGTATCACGCGCCACCCAGAGACGGAGCAGGCGCTTGGCGCCGGCATTGTCATCCCGCTCCAGCGCCTGGGCGACATCGTCGGCCACCTGGCTGAAGCTGGCGTCACTGAGGCAGAGGTACAGCACCAGAAACTCGAAAAACCAGGGGAAGGCCGCCAGTTCGAGCAGGAAGCTGATGATGCCCCAGAAGGGCAAGATTAACAGCAGACTGGCGAGCAAGCCGGCGGTGACCCGCTGTGACGGCGAGCGTTCCGGCTTGTTGACCTTGGCGGCCAGTCGCTTGGCCAGATGGCCGAACCAGATCAGCGGCTGCATTTCCCGCGGCAGTGGTGCCAGTCGTGCCAACAGCAGGGCAAAAAACAGAACCAGGAATCCCTCAAACAAGTTGCCATCGACAAGGACCAATTGCTCATAGAAGGGGGTAGTCATGGGTTCAGTCTCTGCCGCTTAGAGTTGCTCTAGTAGTGCCATGACCATCAAGGCCGAATGGTGCCCGGCCTTGACCAGATAGGCATCGAAATCCACCGGCGAATCGTTGTTGGCATTGTCCGACAGGGAACGGATCACCACGAAGGGGACCTTGAACTGGTGGCATACCTGGGCAATGGCGGCGCCTTCCATTTCGCAGGCAGCCATGGTTGGGAAATGCTTGCGCATGGTGGCGGTGCGCTCGGGATCGCAGATGAAGCTGTCGCCGGTACAGATGAGACCTTCGATGGCCTGGACTTCACCCAGGTGCTGAATCGCCTGCTTGGCGGCGGCGACCAGGCGTGCATCCGGGATGAATGCCGCTGGCTGCTGTGCCATTTGACCCATTTCATAACCGAAGGCGGTGACATCCACATCGTGATGCCGCACCTCGGAGGAAATGACTATGTCGCCTATGGACAGGGTGTCGACGAAGCCGCCGGCCGAGCCTGTGTTGATCACCGCATCCGGGGCGAATTTCTCGATCAGCAGGGTCGTGGCTATGCTGGCGGCGACCTTGCCTATGCCGGAGCGAGTCACTACCACATCTTTGCCTGCCAGTTGGCCGGATACGAATTCAATGCCGGCAATGGTTTGCGAGCTGGGGTGCTTCATCGAGGCGATGAGGTGAGCCACTTCCGGCTCCATAGCGCCTATGATACCTAGTTTCATGGGGATCTTTCCTGATAACAATAAGCTGCGCCGTGAGTCCGCAGGCTTATCGGGGTAAAATATGCGCGCTAATATAGCATAGAGTGATGAAAATGTTAGTCGCCTAAGACGTCGGGCCAGTTTGGCGGCGGCGCAAAAAATGCCGGCGCATCCATGGATGCGCCGGCATTTCACTCGAGCCCTATGTGCCCGGGTTAATCCAGGTAGTTGAGTATCCCCATGGCGGCATCCCGACCTTCGGCGATGGCCGTGACCACCAAGTCGGAGCCCCTTACCATGTCGCCCCCGGCAAATACCTTGGGATTGCTGGTCTGGAAGGGGTTGTCGCTCTGCTTGTTGGCCTCGACCCGACCCCATTGATCCAGGGCGATGTCATGCTCGGCAAACCAGGGGGCAGGACTCGGCTGGAAACCGAAGGCGATGATGATGGCATCTGCCTCCAGCACCTGCTCGCTGCCGGGGATGGCTTCGGCCCTCTGACGGCCACTGGCGTCGGCGGCGCCCATCCGGGTCTCGACACAGGCGATGCCGCTCACCCGGCCGGCGACGGTCTCGATTTCGACCGGCTGACGGTTGAAGAGGAAGTTGACCCCTTCTTCGCGGGCATTTTGCACCTCACGCCGCGACCCCGGCATGTTGGCCTCGTCGCGGCGATAGACGCAGGTCACCTGGGTGGCGCCCTGGCGCACTGCGGTGCGCACGCAATCCATGGCGGTGTCGCCGCCGCCCAGCACCACCACCCGCTTGTTAGCCAGGCTCAGGTAAGGAGTGGCCTCATCCTGGGTGCCCATTATGTGATGTGTGTTGCCTATGAGGTAGGGCAGTGCCTGGTGTACCCCTTGGGCGTCCTCGCCCGGCAGGTTGCCCTTCATGGCGGTATAGGTGCCCATGCCGAGGAAGACGGCATCGTACTCTTCGAGCAGCTGGGCGAACGCCAGATCTTTGCCTATGGTGACGCCGAGCCTGAACTCTATGCCCATGCCTTCGAGCACGCTGCGGCGAGTCGCCATCACTTCCTTGTCCAGCTTGAATGACGGAATACCATAGGTCAGCAGGCCGCCTATCTGGGGATACTTGTCGAACACCACCGCCTTGACGCCGTTGCGCGCCAGGATATCGGCACAGCCGAGACCGGCAGGACCGGCACCTACTATGGCGACCCGCTCGCTGCGCGGGCTGACCTTGGTCATGTCCGGCCGCCAGCCCTGGGCGATGGCGGTATCTGTGATGTATTTCTCCACATTGCCTATGGTAACGGCACCGAAGCCCTCATTAAGGGTACAGGCGCCCTCACAGAGCCTGTCCTGGGGACAGACTCTGCCGCAGATCTCCGGCAGGGTATTGGTCTCGTGGACCAAATCCGCCGCTTCCATGATGCGCCCCTGCTCGGCGAGCTTCAGCCAGTTGGGGATATAGTTATGCAGCGGGCACTTCCACTCGCAATAAGGGTTACCGCAATCCAGACAGCGATCCGCCTGCTCGGCCACCTGGGGCTGGGAGAAGGGTTGATAGATCTCGATGAACTGAGTCGCACGTTTGGCCGCCGGGTGCTTGGCAGGATCCTGGCGTCCGACCTCGATAAATTGAAAATCATTGCTCATGCTGCTTACCCCACTCTTACTGCTAGTTCCGGGCTCGACTGCTCTATCTTAAGCAGATCGGCGACGGCGATATTTTTAGGTTTCACCAACACAAAACAGTCCAGCCAGTTATCGAACTCCTCCAGGATAGCGCTGGCATGTTCGCTGCCGGTTTCGGCCACATGCTCCTGGATCAAGCCCTTCAGGTGTTGCTGTTGGATCGGAGACTCCAGCTTCTGGGTATCGACCAGCTCGGTATTGACCCTGCGGTTGAAGCGGCCGAATTGGTCGAACACATAGGCGAAGCCGCCCGTCATGCCGGCGCCGAAATTGACGCCCGTCTTGCCCAGCACCACTACTATGCCGCCCGTCATGTACTCACAGGCGTTATCGCCCGTGCCTTCGACCACGGCGATGGCCCCAGAGTTGCGCACTGCGAAGCGCTCGCCCGCCTGGCCGGCGGCGAACAGCTTGCCGCCGGTGGCGCCATACAGACAGGTATTGCCGACGATGGCGCTGCGCTCACTCTGGAATGGGCTGCCCAGCGGCGGGTTGATGACCAGCTTGCCGCCGGACATGCCCTTGCCGACATAGTCGTTGGCGTCACCGCAGAGCCTGAGTTCGAGTCCTGGGCTATTCCACACGCCAAAGCTTTGGCCGGCGCTGCCACTGAAGTTAAGCCTCAGGGCTTGCTTCGTGCCTTTGACGCCGAGCTTGCCGGCTATGTAGCCCGACAGTGCGGCGCCGACCGAGCGGTCGGTGTTGTTGATGGCATAGGCGGCCTCGAAGGTTTCGCCCAGATCCACCGCCTGCCGGCATTCGTTGAGCAAGTGTTGGTTCAACAAGCCCTGATCCGCCGGTGGATTGGTTTCCTGCCAGGTGAGCGCCGAGCTTGCCGGCAGCTTGGGCCGATAGAGGATAGGCGACAGATCCAGCCCCTGTTGCTTGCTGGTTTGGCCTTCGAGGGCATGGAGCCACTCGCTGTGACCGACCAAGTCTTCGAAGCGCGCCACGCCGAGTTTCGCCATCCATTCGCGCACTTCCTCGGCGACGAATTCGAAGTAAGTCATCACCCGCTCGGGTAAGCCATGGTAGTGGTTATCCCGTAGATGCTTATCCTGGGTCGCGACCCCGGTGGCACAGTTGTTGAGATGACAGATGCGCAGGTACTTACAGCCGAGCGCTATCATGGGCACAGTGCCGAAGCCGAAGCTCTCGGCGCCGAGCAGCGCCGCCTTGATGACGTCCGTGCCGGTTTTCAGGCCGCCGTCGACCTGCAGGCGTATCTTATGCCGCAGGCCGTTTTCCACCAGCGACTGGTGGACTTCGGCCAGCCCCAATTCCCAGGGGCTGCCGGCATACTTGACCGAGGTGATGGGGCTGGCCCCAGTGCCACCGTCGTAACCTGAGATAGTGATCATGTCGGCGTAGGCCTTGGCGACGCCGGTGGCGATGGTGCCAACACCTGGCTCGGACACCAGCTTCACCGAGACCAGGGCCTTGGGGTTGATCTGCTTGAGATCGAAGATCAGCTGCGCCAGGTCTTCGATGGAATAGATGTCATGGTGTGGCGGCGGCGAGATCAGTGTCACCCCGGGTCTGGCATGGCGCAGGCCGGCGATCTCGACACTCACCTTGTGACCCGGCAGTTGTCCGCCTTCGCCCGGTTTGGCGCCCTGGGCGACCTTGATCTGCAGCACTTCGGCGTTGACCAGATAATGGGCCGTGACCCCGAAGCGTGCCGAGGCTATCTGTTTGATGGCCGAGTTGCGCTCGCTGTTGAAGCGGCGGGCATCTTCGCCGCCTTCACCCGAGTTGGAGCGCCCGCCGAGACGGTTCATGGCGATGGCCAATGCCTCATGGGCCTCGGGGCTGAGGGCGCCGATACTCATGGCGGCGCTGTCGAAACGCGGGTAAAGCGTGCCGGCGGCTTCGACGGTTGCCAGGGAGATGGGTGCCTGGTCGCCCTGGATGCCGATGAGATCTCTCAGGGTCGCGACCGGGCGCTGATCTACCAGTTGGGCAAATTGTTTGTAGGCACCATAGTCCTTGTCTTTGAGCGAGGCCTGCAGGCTGTTGACCACATCCGGGTTGAAGCTATGGTATTCGCCACCCTCGACATATTTGAGCAGTCCGCCCTGGGGCAGGGGCACATGGGGCCTGAAGGCCGCCTTATGCAGCAGCTGTTGATCATCGGCAATACCCTGGAAACTGACTCCTTCGATGCGGCTGATGACTCCCTTGAAGCAGAGGCTGATGACATCGCTCGCCAGACCTATGGCTTCAAACTGCTGGCTGCAGCGGTAGGAACCGACCGTGCTGATGCCCATCTTGGACATGATCTTGCGCAGGCCCTTTTCTATGCCGTAACGGAAGTTGAGCATCAGGGCCGTGGTGTCACTCGTGTTGGCGCCGTCGCCCGCACCATGGCGTTTGGCGAGATCCGAGATGGACTCGTAGACCAGATAGGGGTAGATGGCGGTGGCGCCGAAGCCCAGCAGCACGGCGAAGTGGTGCGGATCCCGCGCCGATGCCGTCTCCACTATGATGTTGGTGTCGCAGCGCAGGCTCTTGTCTACCAGCATCTGTTGCACCGCGCCCACGGCCATGGCGGCCGGGATGACTTGTGCCGACTTGGCGATGGCGCGATCCGAGAGGATCAGCAGGGTAGTGCCGGAGCGGGCCAGGCGTTCGGCCTCGTCCGTGATGCGGCGAATGGCATGCTCCAGGCCTTCGCTGGGATCATAGTTGAGATCCACCTTGTTGGCGCGATAGTAAGTGCTGTCCAGGCCCAGCAATTGATTGAAATCGCTGAACAATAATATGGGGGAGTCGAACATCACCCGATAGGCGTTACCCGTGGTCTCGTTGAACAGGTTCTGCTCCCGGCCGATACAGGTGGTGAGCGACATCACGTGCTTCTCGCGCAGCGGATCTATCGGCGGGTTGGTTACCTGGGCAAATTTCTGCCGGAAATAGTCGTACAGGGAACGGGATTGCCTCGACAGTACCGCCATGGGGGTATCGTCACCCATGGAGCCTGTGGCTTCCTCGCCTTGCTTGGCCAGCACCCAGATCACTTGTTCCAGTTCTTCACGGCTATAGCCGAACAGTTTCTGGTAGCTCAGTAGCGTCTGCGGGCTGAATTCGCTGGCGCCATGTTGCTCCGAGGCCAGTTGCTCGGCGGGAATTAGGGTGCGGCTATTTTTCGCCATCCACTCCTTATAGGGGTGACGGCGCTTGAGATCGTTGTCTATCTCGAAGGATTGATACAGACGACCGTTGAGGGTGTCGAGCACCAGCAGCTCGCCGGGACCGACACGGCCCTTCTCTATCACCTCATCGGCGGCATAGTCCCAGATGCCCACTTCCGAGGCCAGGGTCAGTATCCTGTCCTTGGTGATCACATAACGCGAGGGCCGCAGGCCATTACGGTCGACGGCGCAGGCGGCATGGCGACCATTGGTCATGACTATGCCCGCCGGACCGTCCCAGGGCTCCATGTGCATGGAGTTGAAGTCGTAGAAGGCCTTGAGCTCATCATCCATCTCCGGGTTGCTTTGCCATGCCGGCGGGATCAACAGGCGCATGGCACGGTACAGATCCATGCCGCCACTGAGCAGCATCTCCAGCATGTTGTCCAGCGACGAGGAGTCTGAACCCGTTTCATTGACGAAGGGCGCCGCCTGCTGCAAATCCGGCAGCAGCGGCGAGTTGAACTTGTAGGCGCGAGCCCTGGCCCATTGGCGGTTGCCCGTGATGGTGTTGATCTCACCATTGTGCGCCAGGAAGCGGAAAGGCTGTGCCAGCGGCCACTTGGGCGAAGTGTTGGTGGAGAAGCGCTGGTGGAACAGGCAGATGGCGCTCTTGAGGCGGATATCGGCCAGATCCGTGTAGAAGGCCGGCAGGTCGACCGGCATCATCAGGCCCTTGTAGACTATGACCTGGCCCGAGAGACTGGCGACATAGAAGTCGCTGTCGTCGACTATCTGCTGCTCCAAGCGACGGCGGGCCATATAGAGGCGCCGCTCGAGATCTTTCTCGCGCCAGCCTATGGGGGAGTTGATCAGCACCTGTACTATCTGCGGCAGGCTGGCCTTGCCTATTTCACCCAACACCTCGGGATTGACCGGCACCTTGCGCCAGCCGGCGATGCTGAGGGTTTCCCGCTCCAACTCACGCTCCAGCAGGTGCTTGGCCAGTTGGGCCTTGTCTTCGTCCTGGCTGAGGAATAGCATGCCGACGGCAAATTTGCGGCTCAGGTGCCAGTCATTTTCGGCGGCGACCGCTTCGAAAAACTGGGTGGGCATTTGCATCAACAGGCCGCAACCGTCTCCCGTGCGACCGTCGGCGGCAATACCACCTCTATGCTTCATGCGATCCAGACCATGGATGGCTGTGCGCACTATCCTGTGGCTGGCTTCGCCATCCATCTGTGCTATCAGTCCAAAACCACAGTTGTCCCGCTCAAAACTGGGATGATATAAGCTCATACAGAAACCTCCCTAAACCTCGGCTAAATACGACTCGGGAGAAATGTAACAGACATTCTATATAGATATGCACCCGAACCACCCAAATTAGCCTGGGGTTCAGCAAAGGTCAAACCATAAATTTGCCTATACTCATGGCGTTTCAGCAGATTTTTTGCAGTAAATATAGTTGATTTACGTTAACGTAAACTGTGGAAGTGCTTGTATAACATTATGAATAAAAAGAATTTTAAAATTGGTGAGACTTTTGATTTACGCTTTGGCAACATTTTATGCCGAATTTTTTAAATTCACGGACAGTGATTTTCATTACAGATACTGAAGAATAGTTAAAAAATTACCCTTTTTGCTTAATTATTCATTTTTTTATGCGATAGTGGCGCACCCGATAGCCTGAGCCCAGGCCGCGGCGGTGCGGCTCTGTGTCATGCCTTCGACGGCCGGCGCATTTATGCCTGGGCTCACGGCTGTTGCCCACAACAGGCGCTAACCGCAAGCACATGGGTTAAATCTGGCGCTATCTGGACTCTGTTGCCGCTATTAAGTTGCACCTGACATTTTAGTGGGTATTATGGGGTGAATCGGTATTAAGCATTTGACAGTCTTTAAGAGGTGCCTTCATGGCCACAATGGAATTAGAAGCAATCCTGGATCTGAATACCCTGGATCAATATTGTAGTGCGATAGGTGCAGGTACCTTATTGAAAAGTGTGGTTTTATTTGAGCAATTGATGCCCGAATATGTCGCCAACCTCCAAAAAGCCTATGATAGCGGCGATAAGGAGACCCTGTGCGGCGAAGCGCATAAGTTCAAGGGGGCGGCGGGCTCGGTTGGATTGAAACGCATCCAGCAGTATGCCCAGTTGTTGCAACATGGCGAGGAAGCCGAATGGGAAGCGGGCCACGCGAATTGGCTCAATGTCATAGTCGAACATGCCTTCGATGATTTGCAACAGTTGAAGCAATTCCTGCAAGCCAAAGCCTGATGGCATCAACTTTGGCGCCCGGCAGTGACTATATAAGGTTTTGTCGGCGCCAGTTCTATCCTGTCCCTGCCCAAGTTTTTGGCCTGATACAGTGCCTTGTCTGCACTGTTCAGGAGCTTGTCTGTGGGTGTTTCGGCAGAGTGCACCATTGAGGCTATGCCCTGGCTGACCGTGACGTGAATTTCCCCCTGATTGGTCAGTATGGGTTTGCTCTTGACGCTCTTGCGAATGAGCTCGGCAACGTGGGCGGCGCCCTGCAGTTCTGTGTTCGGCAGGAGCACGGCAAACTCTTCGCCACCGTAACGACAGATTGAATCTGCCGGACGCTTGAGCACGGCGTAAAACCGCTTGGCGACGGCTTGCAACACCTCATCTCCCGTCTGATGACCGTATTTGTCGTTCACTTTCTTGAAAAAGTCTATGTCTATGATGATCAGGCTGAGAGCCTGTTGTTCCCGCATGCTCTGGGTCAGCTCACGGTGGTATTTTTCGTTGAAAAATTGCCTGTTCTTCAAGCCGGTGAGGAAATCTATGGCATTTTTCTCCAGCAGGAGTTTGTAATTTATCTGCAGTTCGGCCAGCTGTTGCACTAAGGTTTCGTACCTTAATCTATTATTGCTGAGGGCTTCGGCCGGACTCATGTTGTCCCGACTCAGGCGTGCTTGCCTCTGGGGGGCTGAGTTGAGCATGGTCAGTGTCAGCGCCAGCAGATTGAGTGCCAGCAGGGGCAAGTACAGATACAAGCGTTCGGTGACCAGCGTCAGTTGATACTGAGTCACAGTCATGCTGGCCAGACATAAGCAGATCCCTATGAGGGGCAAATAATGGGGCTGGAAGTGCTGTTTCATTCCGTGCAACAGCAAGCCGGTCAGGCTCACTATGCTGAATAACAGGATAAAAAGCATGGCGTCATACCAGGTTGAGTTCACGAAGAATAACGAGGTTATGGCTAATGCCAGACAGGCACAGAGGAATAGCCTGACGCTGAGCAGCGCTCGTTCCGACATTGTCTTGGCCAGATGGGGCTCGGCCTGGTTGAAGAGCAGCACCAGTGAGAAGGCCAGCAGAGGCAGCGGCAGGTTGATAAAGAAAGACAAGTGTTTATCCGCAACCCAGATGTTGTTGATTAAAAAGGTGATATTCAACGCCTGCAAGAGCAGTAAATCGCCGCACCTGCCCCCCTGTAGCAGACACAGGGCCAGATGCATGAGGCAGAGACCACTCAAGGCCCCGATCAGCAAGTAACCACAGGCGGATGCCGTGTCCTGCCAGTCTTGCCACCAAGCCGCAGACCAGAGTTGGGTCGGGCTGTTATCATGCTGAACCAAGAGTTGTTTGGTTTCATTGGGACCCAGGGTCAGCAAATAGACATGGGTTGCCATGGGCCAGATGAAGGTTTTCCCCGCGAGCGGGGTCAGCTTGTCTCCCGAGCGTACCAACAGGGGGGATACCTGGCGGGCATCGGCTTGGGTCAGATACCAGAGGCCGGTTTTCTGTTGGGTATTGGTGATGGTAAGACTTTGCCAGGGGCCCGAGTGGAATTGGGCTTCGGTGGCCTGGCTATCCAGATACAGACTCAGTGCGTGGGCGTTGCCAACGTTCAGGGGGCTGTATAGCGAGGCCAGGGGTAAGAGTCGATTTCCTTCGGAAAGATTCACTTTGCCATAGGCGAATGGCAGCAGCAGGAGTAAGCATAGTCCAGCGACAACCCCCTTCATTCCTCTATATCCCATTTGGAAACGACTCAAAAAGTATAGATGCCCCCCCTGTATTGGCAAGCCATGTGAGGCTAACGGCAGGCGTTATTTAGCGCTGCTGGCAGTCATCCCTGACTGTGGTAGAGTAGTTTCAACTATTGAATTAATTAAGCACATGGTAATCGATTAAATGAAAAACTTACCCAGTCTGAAAAATCTCTATTATTTGGTTAATCTGCATCAAGAGCAGAATTTTAATCGGGCGGCCAAAGTGAGTTTCGTCAGCCAATCGACCCTGTCGAGCGGCATTCAGAACCTGGAAGAGCAACTCGGACATCAATTGATAGAGAGAGATCATAAGTCTTTCATCTTTACCGCCATAGGCGAAGAGGTGGTGCTGCGTGCCAGGAAGATCCTCACCGAGGTCGACGACCTGGTCGAGTTGGTGAAGAATCAGGGTGACCCCATGACAGGCGACATACGCCTGGGGTGCATACCTACGATAGCCCCCTTCCTGCTGAGCCGGGTCATGCGCCAGTGCCAGCAGGCCTACCCCGGCTTGAGTCTGCTGCTGAAGGAAGATACCACAGAGCGGCTGTTGGAGGCCCTGGGTAAGGGAGAACTGGATTTGCTCATTCTGGCTTTACCCGTAGATACCGGTGGGTATCACAGCATGAAGGTGGGCATAGATCCTTTTAAGATGGTGATGCATAAGGATTTGTTGGGAGATGTGCATGAGCCGCTGGATTACCAGTCCCTGCCGGACGAGAGCATCTTCCTGCTACAGGGAGAGCATTGCATCACAGGCCATGCCATCAGTGCTTGTGAGCTGGGAGACAGCAATAAGATCAACCCCTTCGCCGCCACCAGCCTGCATACCTTGGTGCAGATGGTGAACAGTAAGCTGGGCACGACCTTCCTGCCGCAAATGGCGATAGACGCAGGTATCCTGAATGACACGGACCTGGTGGTTATGACGCCGCCGGGGAAAGCCCCCTACCGCGACATAGGCCTGGTATGGCGGCAGACGACCAGCCGCATCCTGACCTTCCGTACCTTGGGGCTGGAGATCCAAACTCTGCTCCAAGGCTAATTGGCTGAGGCCAGCTTGGGGGAAACGGCAAACACCTCGATGGAATGTTGTTTGCCTTTGAGTTTAATGGGGCCCAGGTTAGTGCGCTTATACTGGGATTCCTGGTTGTCCAGGCGTCCGGACAGGGCACCTGAGATCAGCATCCGCTGGCCGAGCGGATTGCACTGATCTTGCAAGCGGGTGAGGGTGTTGAGCACGTCGCTGAAGAAGCTGATCTCTTGTTTATGCACGCCGACGACGGCCGCCACCACCTGACCGCAATGGGCCGCGGCCTTGAATTCAGGCACGAAGCCGTAGTGTTTCTCGAAATAGTGCCTGTGCCAATGCAGTTGCTGGCTGAACTCGAAATAAACATTCATGCACCTGTCATGCACTATTCCCGTCTCCAACGGCCAGTGGATCAGCACTGCATCCCCCATATAACGGTAGATCTCGGCGTCATTGTTGGTCACTGTGTCCGACAACAGGTTGAAGCTGTCCTGGATGAGACGGCTGAAGCGATAATCACCCAGCGCCTCGGCATGTGAGGTGGATGCAACCATGTCGAGGAAGAGGAAGAGCCTCTGTTCATACCTGGGCTTATGGTATTTCCCCAGCCCGATATTGAGCAATATTCTGGGGCCCATGAGCAAGGCCATCTGCTCTATGAAAGCCAGGCCGAGGCGCACCACCACGAGATAAATCAGCAGGGCCTGAAACGAGGGGCTATAGAGTATTTGTGCCGTTAACATCTGCCTCAGGGGGACCATGTGGTGTTCTATCGCCCACATGTTGAGGTATTGGATCATATAGGCGAGTGTGATTGCCCCCAAGAGCAAGAATAGTCCCTTGAAAGTGACCGAGAAAATATAGGGCAGGCGATTGATGATGCGAAAATCCGTGATGAGATTGGACATCCAGTGCAGGCTGCCAAAAATGACCCCCATGTAGACGGCCAAGGTCGCCAGATCTGCGTTGCCTCTGGCCCATTGTGGCAATTCCGGGGTTTGGGCGTAGCGAAAAAACACAAACGCGCCCATGGCCGCAGCCCATGCCACTATTGCAAAGAGTAATTTTTTCGCCTGTCGACGGGCTTTCACTGTGGTTAAGGTATCCGGATATGCTGTATTTCAGGATGGGCTAGTTTATAGAAAACACCCCCGCTTGGGCCAGGACTATTAGTCACTCAATCTTGTCCGCCCCCTTTTAAGGCGTTTTCAAGCCTTTTTAGGCCAATAGTCCGGCATGAGCCTGCTAGCCGAAGTGCCGGGCCAGTATCCGGGCGGTGAATTGGGTCTTCAAATAGAAGCCCCTGGGATTGGTGAGTTTGATGCTGCCGTCCTCGGCTATGCTCTGGGTCAGGGCCTGGCTGTTGGCCGCTTTGGGCCTAAGTTGCAGTACTTCGCCATGGCGGGCACTGATTTGTTCCACCTTTCCCAGGCTGATGAGTTCCATTATTTCTTCCCAGTCCTGACGCAACAGCGCTTGTTCTCGAGCGTCGGGTTGCCAGAGTATGGGGGTACCGACCCGTCTGGCGGCTATCGGCAACTGCCTGTCACCTTCGACCGGTACCCACAGGACCTTTTCCAGCTTGTGGCATACCAGGCTCTGTTCCCAGCTCAGCCCCTGGATGTTGATTAAGGGCGCGACACAGACATAGGTGGTTTCCAGTGGCCGCCCCGCACCATCTATGGGGATGGTCTTGAGTTCCACCCCCAGGTGGAGGAAGTCCTGCTGGGGTTTGGAGCCGGCGTTTGCCCCCAGCTCAGTCTCTATCATCTGCCCGACCCAACCTTTGTCACGCTTGAGATCGGCCGGCACCGCTTGCCCGTGGGGCGCGGCAATTTGTGCCAAGGTTAAGCCGGCCATCATATTGGCCCTGGACATCAACTCGGCGAGATCTTGGGGAGGGGATATTTTTTCCATGGCGGGATTTTACCTGAGATCTTAGGTTGATCAATCCCGGTTAAAAAGTGTACGCCAGGGTGTCGTTGAACATTTTTGAATAAGCCCTGATATAACTGACTGAATTAAAATGGAATATATTGGCATTGTGTCACTTGTGCCGCTTTGGGGGAAAGTTACCCGGGTATTTCCCCAGCTTTTTCAACCTATTTATCCACAGAAATTATGGATAACTTATCAAGTTGGTGTCTTTAACCGATAAAAAAGCCCTAGTCAACCGGATAAAAGGGCTTTTTTAGCCGGTTTCAAACGAAACTCCGGGGTGTTCTGTGTATAACCCAAGCGGATCCGGGGGCGAGTTATTCAAGGGTATTCGACTGCTTAAAAAGTGCGCTTTTGCTGCTGGCTTCTAGCTTGTTTTATTCTATGTTTATATATATATCTGAATTTAATTGGTTTTTAATTGTTTTGGAATACATGCGTTAACCCGGGATTGAGCCGTTTTTTAAACGTTTCCATAAGTTTAATCGAGTTTCAAACAGAGATATCCACAGAAAATGTGGATATCCAGTCGACGCTCTGGAAACTGCTGTTGATAATTGTGTGTGTTTCTGATTTTTATCCAACGCTGTGGGTGAAATAGAGGTTTGCCGATAGACTGGCTTTGTGAAACAATCGGATCATTAGCATTTTTGTGTATTCGGAGTCCATGTGATTGATAGCGACGGCTTTCGCGCAAATGTGGGCATCATAATCTGTAATAGATTCGGCCAGGTTATGTGGGCCAGACGATTCGGCCAGCACTCCTGGCAATTCCCCCAAGGGGGCGTCGACGATGGTGAGTCGGCAGAAGAAGCCATGTACCGGGAACTCTATGAGGAAGTCGGCCTCAGGCCCGAGCATGTGCAGATCCTGACCTCGACCCGTTCCTGGTTGCGTTACAGGTTGCCCAAACGTTTGGTGCGCCAAGAGAGTAAACCTGTCTGTATCGGGCAGAAACAGAAGTGGTTCCTATTACAGCTGAAGAGTCAGGACAGTGCCGTCAATCTGAATTCTTCCGGCCATCCTGAATTTGATGATTGGCGCTGGGTGAGCTATTGGTATCCTGTCAGGCAAGTGGTGTCATTCAAGCGTGACGTCTATCGTAAGGTGATGAAGGAGTTTGCGGCGACGGCATTGGCATTCCAGGTTCAGGAAATGCCACGAAAGCGGATGCGTCAAAGGGGATAAGTGCAGATTTAGAAGGGGATAGCTAAAAGTGTTGAATACCCTCAGGGACATTACCCAGGCGGTGGCCTCGGCCGGCAATCTCGACAGTGCGCTGGAGCTGCTGGTCACCCAGACTAAAACCGCAATGAACACCCAGGTCTGTTCCATCTATATTCTCGAACAGCAGCAATTGGTGTTGTCCGCGACCGATGGCCTGGAAAAAGGTGCCGTCGGCACGGTGAAAATGCCCTTGTCCGAGGGCTTGGTCGGCTTGGTAGCCGAGCGCGAAGAAGCGGTTAACCTCGCAGATGCCCGTCTTCACCCCAGATTCAAATTATTCCCTGAGGTTGCCGAAGAAGAATATCGCGCCTTCCTCGCCGTACCCATCATCTACCAAAAACAAGTGCTTGGCGTCATAGTGGTGCAGCAGGCCAACACCCGCCAGTTCAGCGAAGGCGAAGAAGCCTTCCTGATGACCCTGGCTGCCCAGCTGGCCATGGCAGTCAAAGGACATAAACAGAAAGCCGAAGTCCGGAGTCATGGACATCAGATCCTGTTTCAGGGCACGTCGGCTTCGAGCGGTATCGCCATCGCCCAGGCATTGGTGATAGGCGGGGAAATTTCCCTGGAACAACCCGAAGTGGCCTGCGACGATGTTGCGCCCGAAGTCTACAGGTTGTCTCTCGCCATGGGGCGCTGCAAGGAAGCGCTCGCCGCCTTGTCACAACGTTTCGACCGGGAGCAAGACGAGGAAGTGGTTTCCATCTTCACCGCGTTGCAGCTGCTGCTCGACGATGCCAGTCTCGGCGGCGAGTACGCCAGGGAGGTCCAGCTGGGGTGGAGCGCCGAGTCTGCGGTCAGCCGGGTATCCCTGCGTTATATCCAGCAGTTTTTGGCGATGGAAGATCCCTACCTCAAGGAGCGTGCCAGCGACATACGGGATTTGGGCCAGAAGGTGCTCAGGCAGCTGATAGAGCCGGGACGCTTGGCACAGGAGCCGGATAAACCCGTGATCTTGGTGACCAGGGAAGCCGACGCCACCCTGCTGGCCGAATTTCCGCGACAAAAACTCGCAGGCATAGTGACTGAGATGGGTGGGGTCAACTCCCATGCGGCGATATTGGCGCGGGCGCTCGAGGTGCCGGCGATCACGGGCGTCGAGCAGATACTGTCGACCGAGATAGATCAGAAGCTGCTGGTATTGAATGCCAGCCGTGGTCATCTCATGGTGTCGCCTTCTGCCGCGGTGATCGACGAGTACCGCAGCCTGATCTCGGCCCACCAGGCGTTGCAACGCCAGTACGCTCAGGAGCTGAGTCTGCCGGCCGCTACCTTGGATGGCGAGCGGATCCGTTTATACCTCAATGCCGGTCTCCTGAGCGGCTTGGCGACCGAAATTGCCGAAGGTGCCGATGGTATCGGCTTGTATCGCACCGAAATTCCCTTCATGTTGCAGCAACGTTTTCCCAGCGAGTCCGAGCAGATCAAGGTCTATCGGCAGGTCCTGGCGGCGGCCTCCGGCAGGCCAGTGGTGATGCGCACTCTGGACGTTGGCGGCGATAAACCCTTGCCCTATTTCCCCATCAATGAAGATAACCCGTTTCTCGGCTGGCGGGGGATCCGCCTGTCGCTGGATCATCCCGAGCTGTTTTTGGTGCAACTCAGGGCCATGTTGCAGGCGGGGGGCTGTGGTGAGCAATTGAGGATCCTCTTGCCCATGGTCAGCAGTCTGGATGAGATAGATCAGGCGCTGGGGTATCTGGATCAGGCCTATATGGAGCTTAAGGTCGATGTTAACCAGGATATCACCCGTCCGAAAATCGGCATCATGCTGGAAGTGCCGGCGCTGCTCTATCAGCTCAATGAAGTGGCGCAGCGGGTCGACTTCGTGTCGGTCGGCAGCAACGATCTGACTCAGTATCTGTTGGCCGTCGATCGCAACAATCCCAGGGTGAGTTCATTGTTTGACAGCTACCATCCGGGGATCCTGAGGGCGCTGAAGCGGGCCTGGTTCGATTGTGAGAAGTTTAAGTTGGACGTCAGTGTCTGTGGTGAACTGGCGGGGGAACCCATGGGGGCACTGCTGCTGGTGGCCATGGGGTACGAGCAACTGAGCATGAACCAGGGCAGTCTGGCGCGGATCAACTATCTGCTGCGCAGGGTGTCCAAGAGTGAGCTGAAGTGCTTGCTCGAACAGGCGCTGAAACTGGCCAATGGCGGCCAGGTGCGCCAATTGGTCACCGAATACCTAAATGCGCGCAACCTGGGATCTATTCTTAACTAATTGGCGGAATTGATTTAAGCTAGTCGCCAAAATTCGGCAGAGCGAAGGTATTCATTGGACAGTGTGTTGTGGGTGTTTGTTGACTGTTTAGTCCTGGGAGCTCTGGTTGGCTTCTTGGCCGGTCTGCTGGGCATTGGCGGCGGTTTGCTCGTCGTCCCCGCCCTGATCTACCTCCTGCCATCTGTCGGCATCAACGCCGAGCAACTGCCCCATATCGCCATCGCCACCTCCCTGGCGGCCATCATACTGACCTCTTCCTCCTCTGCCAGAGCGCACTACAACAGGGGGAATATTCCCTGGGCGCTGTTTAAGCCCATGATGCCCGGCATCATAGTCGGTGCCTTGGCGGCGGCCTTTATCTCGGAGCAGATCCCGGCCCATAGGTTGCAGCAAGGCTTCGCCTTATTCGTGCTGCTGATGTCGGCGCAGATGGCCTTTCCCAGGAAGGCCGAGGCCGGGCGCAGCTTGCCCGGGACTTGGGTGCTGTTTTGGGTGTCAGTCTCGATAGCCTTGCTCGCCGGCATGATGGGGATAGGTGGCGGGGTATTATTGGTGCCCTTTTTAACCTGGTGTGGCCTGCAGATGCGCCATGCTGTCGGTTTTTCCGCCATGACAGGCCTGCTCATTTCATTGGTCGGCAGCCTGGGCTATGTGCTGGCCGGTGCCGACGTGCCGGGTTTACCCCAGTGGACCTTGGGTTTCATCTATCTGCCGGCCTTGCTGGGGATAGTGCTGACCTCCATGCTGATGGCGCCGGTGGGCGTCAGGGCGGCGAGCCATTGGCCGACACTGGTGCTCAAGCGGATATTTGCAGTCTTGCTCTTTAGTTTGGGTCTTAAGTTGATTCTGACCTGATTTTTACTCTCGTACCTCGTCAGAGGGAATAATGGATTTAGTTATGGCGTTGAATTTTCCGAATATTGATCCCATCATAGTGTCGTTTGGCCCCTTTCATGTTTTTGGCCAGACCTTTGAGCCTGCGCTGCGCTGGTATGGCTTCATGTACTTGGTGGGCTTTATCGCCGCCATGTGGCTACTCAATCGCAAGGCCGATGACTCCAATGGCATCTGGAGCCGGGAGCAAGTCTCGGATCTGCTCTTCTACGGTTTCCTCGGGGTCGTGCTCGGTGGGCGAATAGGGTATGTGCTCTTCTATCATTTCGACTTCTTCCTCGCCGATCCCCTGTACCTGTTCAAGATCACCGAAGGCGGCATGTCTTTCCATGGTGGCCTGATAGGGGTGATCACCGGCATGCTGTACATCACCTGGAAGCAAAAACGCAACTTCTTCGCCGTGGCCGATATGGTGGCACCCGTGGTACCCATAGGTTTGGGAGCCGGTCGCATCGGCAACTTCATCAACGGCGAGCTGTGGGGCAGGGTCACGGATGTGCCTTGGGCCATGGTATTCCCCAACGGCGGCCCTTATCCCCGCCATCCATCCCAGTTGTATCAGTTTGCCCTCGAAGGGGTGGCCCTGTTTCTGCTGCTTTACTGGTTCAGTAAGACGCCGCGCAAAACCGGCGCCGTCTCAGGCATGTTCCTGCTGGGCTACGGCATCTTCAGGGTGGTTGTCGAAACCGTGCGCCAGCCCGATGCCCAACTGGGCCTGTATTGGGGGATGATGACCATGGGGCAAATCTTGTCTGTTCCCATGATCTTGTGTGGTTTGTATTTGCTTATGCGTAAACAGGGTAAGGCGTCATGAAACAATATTTAGCGTTAATGCAGCACATCTTGGCCGAGGGCACGGAGAAGACGGATCGCACAGGTACCGGGACACGTTCGGTATTCGGTTATCAGATGCGTTTCGATCTCAATCAGGGCTTCCCCCTGGTGACGACCAAGAAATGCCATCTGCGTTCCATAGTGCATGAGTTGCTCTGGTTCCTGAAGGGGGACACCAATATCGCCTACCTGAAGGACAACAAGGTCAGCATCTGGGACGAGTGGGCCGATGAGCAGGGCGATCTTGGGCCAGTGTACGGCGCCCAGTGGCGCAGCTGGCCGACCCAGGGCGGCGAGTCCATAGATCAGATAAGCCAAGTCATAGAGCAGATCAAGCAGCAGCCGGACTCGCGCCGTCTGATAGTCTCGGCCTGGAATGTGGGTGAACTCGATAAGATGGCGTTGGCGCCTTGCCATGCCTTCTTTCAGTTCTACGTCGCCGACGGCAAGCTGTCCTGCCAGTTGTATCAGCGCAGCTGTGATGTGTTTCTCGGTTTGCCATTCAACATCGCCAGCTATGCCTTGCTGACCATGATGGTCGCCCAGCAGTGCGATCTCCAGCTGGGTGACTTCGTCTGGACCGGCGGTGACACGCATCTCTATTCTAACCACATGGAGCAGACCGAGCTGCAGCTCAGCCGTCGGCCTTACGACTTGCCGCAGATGAAGATCCTGCGCAAACCCGAGTCTATCTTCGATTATCGCTTCGAGGATTTCGAGCTCACAGGCTATCAATCCCATCCCCATATCAAGGCGCCTGTCGCCATCTGATAGGAATGTTCTCAGTGACTGTTCGCCCAATACCTCGGAATAACTGAGGTATTGGGCAGAAACATACGATTATCTTAGTAGAATAGATTCGGTTACACTCGAAGCATTCGGGTTTAAGGAGTCTATTTATGCAAAAGGCAATCAGGGATTTTCTCAGTCAGGAGTCGGCCGGCGGCATCCTCTTGTTAGTGGCGGTGGCCTTGGCCATGCTCTTCGCCAACTCACCGCTTTCCGCTCTGTACCAGAGCCTGCTCGGCACCGAGTTCCAGCTGCGACTGGGTGAGCTGGACATAAACAAGCCCTTGTTGTTATGGATCAACGATGGTCTGATGGCCTTGTTTTTCCTGTTGATCGGCCTGGAAGTCAAACGTGAGTTGCTCGAAGGTGCGCTCTCGAGTGTGACCAAGGCCTCCTTGCCCAGCTTCGCAGCCTTGGGCGGCATGTTGTTTCCCGCGGCCATCTACCTGTTGTTTAACCATGGCGATCCTGTGACTCAGGTCGGCTGGGCCATCCCGGCGGCGACCGACATCGCCTTCGCGCTCGGGATCATGGCCCTGCTCGGCAGTCGAGTGCCGGTTGCCTTGAAGGTGTTTCTGTTGGCGCTGGCGATCATAGACGATCTCGGCGTGATAGTGATCATCGCCCTGTTCTACAGCAGCGACTTGTCCATGCTGAGCCTGGCGATTGCCGCCTTGGCGATCCTGGTGCTGGTGATTCTCAACCGCAGCGGCGTGACCTCGCTCACGCCTTATGGGCTATTCGGCTTCATTCTCTGGGTCGCGGTGTTGAAATCTGGGGTGCATGCGACCCTCGCCGGGGTGATCATCGCCTTCTGTATTCCGCTGCGAGCCAAAGATGGCAGCTCACCCTCGGAGCAGTTGGAGCATAGCCTGCACCCCTGGAGCACCTTCCTGATCTTGCCCCTGTTCGCCTTCGCCAATGCCGGGGTCGCCCTCGGCGCCATGGCGTTGACGGATATTGTCTCGCCGGTCCCGGTTGGCATAGCGCTCGGCCTGTTGCTGGGCAAACCCCTGGGCGTGCTCGGCTTCAGTTATCTGGCGGTCAAGTTGAGGCTGGCCGAGTTGCCCTCAGGTATCGGCTGGCGCCAGATAATGCCCGTAGCCGTGATGTGCGGTATCGGCTTCACCATGTCCATGTTTATTGCCTCACTGGCCTTCGAACACTCGGGCAGGGACTATGGGGACCTTGCCCGGTTGGGGATCTTGTTGGGCTCCATGCTGGCGGCGGGAATAGGTTATTTCTGGCTCGCCAGGGTGCTGCCTGCCGCCGCGCTGCGTCGGTCCGATGCGGACAAAGTCTGAGGCGAATGGGATAGCTTGTTATGTCGCATCTGAACTATAACCATTTGTATTATTTCTGGATGGTGAAGAAGTCTGGTTCCGTGGTTCGTGCCGCCGAGGTGCTCTGCCTGACGCCCCAGACAGTCACAGGACAAATCCGGGCCCTGGAGCAGCGGCTCAACGGCAGCCTGTTCACTCGGGTCGGCCGTTCACTGGAGGCGACCGAGCTGGGGGAATTGGTATTTCGTTACGCCGACAAGATGTTCAGTCTGAGCTATGAAATGCTCGACCTGCTCAACTATCAAAAGGACGCCGCGACACTGTTCGAGGTGGGCATCGCCGATGCCTTGTCCAAGGCGCTGGTGAGTCGGGTCCTGCTCAGCGTGGTGCCGGGCGATGCCTCCATGCATTTAGCCTGCTATGAGTCTTCCCACGACGACTTGATGACCCGGCTGCGGGAGCATAAGTTGGATATGATCTTATCCGACTGTGCCGGGGAGTCGCTCAAGTATCCGGAGATACTGTCGAAGAAACTCGGCGAGTGTGGGGTCAGTTTTTTCTCCTCCGAATCCTATCCTGCCGCCTTCCCCGCTTGCCTGGAAGCTGCGCCTCTGTTGATCCCTGGGCGGCGCACTTCCCTGGGGCAACAACTGTATCGCTGGTTCGACGAGCAGGGTCTCAAGGTCAGTATTCTGGGGGAGTTCGATGATGCCGCCATGATGAAGGCCTTCGGCTATTTCAGGCGGGGGATTTTCGTGGCGCCTTCCATCTATCGCCAGGAGATCCTCTCCCATGGGATGCACCTTTTGGGCGAAACCTGCGACATCAAGGAAGAGTACCATGTGATGTTTGCCGAGCGTATGATCCAGCATCCGGCGGTCAAGCGCCTGTTGGCAACCGATTTTGCCGAGCTGTTTGCCGGACGGGATCGGCAGGTGCAGGCCTCGATATAAGCATAAAGGGAATCGACACTGTGGGCCGCGAACGGTAAACTAGCGGCAATTTAGCCGTGAGGGAGAAGAGTGTTGGAATTAATGAACATCGCCAGAGTAAGGTGGGCTTGCCGTCGTGGCATGCTGGAGCTGGATGTCTTGTTTCAGCCGTTTGTCGAGCATGAGTATCAGCACTTGTCTGATGCCGATAAGGCGCTGTTTATCCGCTTACTCGAGGGCGAGGATCCCGAGTTGTTTGCCTGGTTCATGGGACATGAAACCTGTCCGGATCCCGAACTGGCCCGCATGGTAGTGCAGGTACGTGGACGCGAGGCGCCATAGTTTTCGCCTCGAAGCCTCTTTCGACCAGCGGCTGTCGTTGGTCGTGCTCGCCTGTGTCTGCCTGAGTTCCTTTCTTGCCTGGCCCGAACTGGATTTATTCTGGTATCGGTTGCTGCAATTACTGCTGTTTCTCGCCACCCTGATATTTTTTAGTTACCAGCTATGGTCACTCGGTCATTGGCAGCTACTGTTGGTGCTCGACGACCGAGGTGCCGTCAACCTGGGGGCGGGCGAGAGCTGTCGACTGCAGGGGAAACCTTGGGTCACGCCTTTTGCCTGCCTCATCTATCTGCATGCACCTTCGGGGAAGCGCTTGTTGATCGTCTGGGCGGATATGTTGGACGACGCCGACTATCGCCGGCTGTGTCGTCTCTTGCTCAGCCACAGACCAGGCTAGCTCATTCACATGAGCTGGCCTGTCAATCTGGCTGGAGTATGGTGGGGCGGGGGGCGTCGTTCTTGCTCGGATGATCGATATTATAGTGTAGCCCGCGGCTTTCCTTGCGCTGCATGGCACAGCGAATGATCAGCTCGGCAACCTGTACCAGGTTGCGCAGTTCGAGCAGGTTATTGCTCACCCTGAAGTTGCTGTAATACTCCTGGATCTCCTGTTGCAGCATGGCGCAGCGGCGCAGCGCCCGCTCCAGACGTTTGTCCGAGCGCACTATGCCGACATAATCCCACATGAACAGCCTCAGCTCATGCCAGTTATGGGCTATCACGACTTCTTCGTCCGAGTTGCTGACCTTGCTCTCATCCCAATGTGGGAGCATGCCAGGCATGGCTATCTTGCCGAGCTGGCTGTCGATATCCTGGGCGGCGGCGCGGGCAAAGACCAGGCACTCGAGCAACGAGTTGCTGGCCAGGCGGTTGGCGCCATGCAGACCGGTATAAGCGACTTCGCCTATGGCGTAGAGGCCATTGAGATCTGTCTGGCCATGCAGGTCCGTCATCACTCCGCCACAGGTATAATGGGCGGCGGGTACCACGGGGATCCTGTCCGTGGTGATGTCTATCCCCAGCTCCAGACAGCGGCTGTAGATGGTTGGGAAGTGCTTGATGACAAAATCCGCCGGTTTATGGCTGATATCCAGATAGACACAATCGGCCCCCAGGCGCTTCATCTCATAGTCTATGGCCCGGGCGACTATGTCCCGCGGCGCCAGCTCGGCGCGCTCGTCGAATTCCGGCATGAAACGGCTGCCATCCGGACGCCGCAGGTAGGCGCCTTCGCCGCGAAGGGCCTCGGTCAGCAGGAAGTTACGGGCATCGACATGGTACAAACAGGTCGGATGAAATTGGTTGAACTCCATGTTGGCCACCCGGCAACCGGCGCGCCAGGCCATGGCGATACCATCGCCACTGGCGACGTCCGGATTGGAGGTATATTGGTAGACCTTGGAGCAGCCACCCGTTGCCAGGGCGACAAACTTGGCTCTGACCGTCTCCACATGTTCCTGATCCCGGTTCCATACATAGGCACCCAGGACCCGGTTGCCCGGCAGATGCAGCTTGCGGCTGGTGATAAGATCTATGGCATTGTAACGCTCGAGCACCTGAATATTGGGGTGGGCGAGTGCCCGCTCTTGCAGCGTGGTCTGGACCGCCTTACCCGTGGCGTCGGCGGCGTGCAGTATGCGCCTGTGACTGTGACCGCCTTCGCGGGTCAGGTGGTAGGGGGCATCGCCCGTGTCCCCCTCGGGGGTTTCTTCCTTGTCGAAGGCGACACCGCATTGGATGAGCCACTGCATGGCCGCCTTGGCATTTTCGGCCGTGTAGGTGACGACAGATTTATCACATAGGCCGGCGCCTGCGACTAAGGTGTCGGCGACATGCGACTCTATGGTATCGCCTTCGTCGAACACCGAGGCTATGCCGCCCTGGGCATAATAGGTCGAACCTTCGCAGAGTGGCCCCTTGGAGAGCAGGATTACTTTTGATTTTTCAGCGAGATGCAATGCGAGCGTCAGACCGGCGGCACCGCTGCCAATAATCAGAATATCAGATTGGTGTTCAACTACTTGTTTCATCAGGTATCATGGTGTGGCTGGGAGTGCCAACTATGGTAAACCAACTTTAGTCTTATGGGTACTTTCCTGTGGTTTTGGCTATTTTTATAATTTTAAGAACTTTTTCAACGCACGCTAGTCTACATAAGTGAATATGATTCGAGCGACTGAGAAATCAGCATTTTAGATTTGGGAGAAGTCGGCTCGGATGAGTGGACCAATAAGTGATCAACAATTAGTTGAGCGCGTACAGCAAGGAGATAAAAACGCTTTTAACCTGCTGGTGCTTAAATATCAGAGCAAGGTGTTCAGTTTGATTTCCCGCTATATGCGAAATCAGGCCGACATTGCCGATGTGGCACAGGAAGCCTTCATTAAGGCGTATCGGGCTTTGCCCAACTTCCGTGGTGAGAGTGCGTTTTATACCTGGTTGTACCGCATAGCGGTCAATACCGCAAAGAATCATCTGGTATCGCAGGGGCGCAGGACGCCTGCCAACGATGTCGATGCCGAAGATGCCGAGTACTATGAAGGCAGCGACGCGCTCAAGGAGTTTGCCTCCCCGGAGCGGCTGATGTTATCGGATGAGATCAAGAAAGTGATCTTCGATACCCTGGAGTCCTTGCCCGAAGAATTGCGTATGGCCATATCCCTGCGTGAACTCGATGGCATGAGTTACGAAGATATCGCCAACATAATGGATTGCCCCGTGGGGACCGTGAGATCGCGTATCTTCCGTGCCCGTGAGGCCATAGATAAAAAGCTTCAGCCTATGCTGGAAGAGTAACAACCTATTTTTACAGGTGAATAATGGATAAATTAAATCCGGAATGGGTATCTGCCGCGGTCGATGATGAGACAGATGCGCAGACGTTGGCGGCCTTGTCTGCCGATACACATTCGCATGGTCAGTGGCAAAAGTATCACCTGATAGGCGATGCCATGCGGGGCGAGCTGCCTCAGACTATTGACCTGGATTTTGCGGCCAGGGTTGCAGCGGCAATCGAGTCTGAGCCGGCATTGGTGGCATCCGAGCCCGAGGTTGCCACCCAGGCGGCCCAGAGCAAGGTGGTGCCTTTCTTCACACAGTCGCTCAAGCAGTTCGGCCAATATGCCATAGCTGCCAGCGTCGCCCTGGTTGCTATCGTTGGCGTGCAGAATTACAGTCAGGATGCAGACAATGGCCAGTCTCTGTCGCCGGTATTGGTGACCCGTCCCTTGGTAGGCAGTGCTTCACCCGTCAGCTTCCAGACGGGTGCAGTGAAACAGCCTCAGGGGTACACCAACGAGCAAGTGATAGAGCAGCGCCGTCGCATCAACGCCTATATCCAAGATCATATGTTGCAACAGAGATTGAATACCGGGGTGGTTATCGATGACAATAGCGAGGATACCCCCGTTTCTGTCAATCAATAACAAGGAGTTAACTTGCGCGTAATCCTGCTGGTGTTGGCGGCCCTGGTCTTTCCCGCGGCAGCCCAAGAAGATATGTCAGCCAAGACCTGGCTGAACAACATGAGTCAGGCACTGCGGGATAAAGAGTTTAAAGCCTCTCTCATTCAGCTCCAGGCCGGTCATGTGCGTCCGTTGGTTTACCTGCATGGCATAGTAAACGGCCAGGAGATCGCCTTCCTCGAATACCTCAATGGTCCGCCGAAGAACGCGGTCAGAGTCGGTAATACAGTGACTTTTATCGAACATGACCAAGCCCCTTACAGCGTGGTTGCCGGCAGACTGCAGGGCATATGGCCCGCCGCCTTCGCCGGTGACATCGGCGCCTTGGAAACCAGCTACCAGTTTATCCTCGGCGGCCGTTCCCGTATTGCCGGCCGTCCTGGACAGATGATCCGTCTGCTACCCTATGATAATTCACGCTATGGTTATCAGGTGTGGCTGGATATGGAGACCTATTTGCCACTGCGTTTCGACATGCTGACCGAAGACAGGCAGCTGCTGGAACAGCTGATGGTGATAGAACTGCTGGAACTGCAGGAGCCGCCGGCGCTGTTGCTCGAAGCCTACAAACATGAGTGGCCGCCTGTGATAGATCAGGCCGAACGTCAGGAAGGGCAGAACTGGCAGTTTGCCTGGCTGCCCAAGGGCTTCAGCGTGTTGATCCGGGATCATCACAGGTTAATCGGCAGCCATGAGGCGGTGGAATATATAGGTTTGAGCGATGGCATGGCGAGTATTTCCGTCTATGTAGCCAGGGCCGGCAGCAGCCCGTTGCCGGAAGAGTTACTCACTCGAAATGGACTCTCCCTGGTGACGGAGAAGGTCGGTAATGCCGAAGTCGTTGCCCTGGGCAAGGTGCCGATGGAAACCTTGAGCCGCATAGCCAAGAGCCTGACGCTCGAGTAACGGGAGCCGAGTATGATGGAAGAAATAGCCAGAGTGGTCAGTTATGATGCCTCTGGCTGGGCGACCGTCGAGGTCGAGATTAAGAGTGGCTGTAATCACTGTGCCAGCAGTGAGTCTTGCGGCACCTCGGCCGTGGCCAAGGCCTTTTCTCCCAAGACCCAGCAATTCTCAATTCCCTGCGACCAGGCCTGTCGTCCCGGCGAGTTGTTGAAACTCGGGCTGCCGGAGAGCGTGATCCTGAAGGCGGCGGCGCTGGTTTATCTCCTGCCCTTGCTGGGGTTGTTCGTCGGTGCCGGCATGGGGCTACTCATGGCTTCCGGATTGGCGCTGGCCAAGGATCCGACTGCCATTGTCTTCGGCGCCTGTGGGGCGCTGCTCAGCTGGTATTGGGGGCGGCGTCTGGCGGGGAAACTCGAAGCCCAGGCTCAACCCGTGGTTTTGGCCTATTTAGGCGCGGCTGTCAGCCTGCAGCGCCAGCCTGATTGAAGCCAGCCCTTGTTAAGGGCTCTGAGTCACGGCAGATATCTCCAGCCCTTAGCTCTTGGGTCTTAGCGCTTAACGGCAACTAACGTTGAATCTGATTGGTATTGACACTGCAATCAGGTACAATTTCGCTCCTTTAATCCATATCCATTTTCAGAATTAGTCATTGCAGCATAATGAAACACATTAGAAACTTCTCGATTATTGCCCATATCGATCATGGCAAATCTACCTTATCAGATCGCCTTATTCAGGTTTGTGGCGGGTTAACCGACCGTGAAATGGCTGCACAGGTTCTGGACTCTATGGATCTGGAGCGTGAACGTGGCATCACCATCAAGGCCCAGAGTGTGACTCTGGATTATAAGGCCAAAGACGGTGAGACCTATCAGCTCAACTTCATCGATACGCCCGGCCACGTCGACTTCTCCTATGAAGTCTCGCGCTCGTTGGCCGCCTGTGAAGGTGCCTTGCTGGTGGTCGATGCCGGTCAGGGCGTAGAAGCCCAGACTCTGGCCAACTGCTATACCGCGCTGGAAATGGATCTGGACGTGGTGCCGGTACTGAATAAGATCGACTTGCCCCAAGCCGATCCCGAGCGTGTCGCCGCGGAAATCGAAGACATAGTCGGCATAGATGCCATGGACGCGGTGCGTTGTTCGGCCAAGACCGGCGTAGGCGTCGATGAGGTGCTCGAAGTGATAGTGGCACAGATCCCGCCGCCGCAAGGCAACCCGGAAGGACCACTGCAGGCCTTGATCATCGACTCTTGGTTCGACAGCTATTTAGGGGTGGTATCTTTGGTGCGGGTGATGCACGGCGTCCTGAAGAAGGGCGACAAGTTCAAGGTGATGTCGACCGGACAAACCCATACCGCAGATCGCGTCGGTATCTTCACCCCGAAACAAACCGACAGACCGCAGCTGGGCACGGGTGAAGTAGGCTATGTGATCGCCGGCTTGAAAGAAATCCACGGCGCTCCTGTGGGCGATACCTTGACCCATGCCAAACATGGTGCCGACAAGCCCTTGCCTGGCTTCAAGAAGGTCAAGCCTCAGGTCTATGCCGGGGTGTTCCCCATTTCCACCGACGAGTACGAGAACTTCCGTGACGCGCTGAACAAACTCAGCCTCAACGATGCCTCCTTGTTCTTCGAGCCCGAGACCTCATCGGCGCTGGGCTTTGGTTTCCGTATCGGTTACCTGGGCCTGCTGCACATGGAGATCATCCAGGAGCGCTTGGAACGCGAATACAATCTGGAGCTGATCACCACGGCGCCAACCGTGGTCTACGAAGTCGAGATGACCAATGGCTCGGTCGTCTATGTCGACAATCCATCGGATCTGCCGGCGATTAACAACATAGCCGAAATTCGTGAGCCCATAGTCGAGGCCAATATCCTGGTGCCGAAAGACTACCTGGGTAACGTCATCACCCTGTGTATCGAGAAGCGCGGCTCGCAGAAAAACATGGTCTACCACGGCAACCAAGTGGCGATCACCTACGAGATCCCCATGGCGGAAGTGGTGATGGACTTCTTCGACCGTCTGAAGTCGACCAGCCGGGGTTATGCCTCGCTGGAATATAACTTCATACGTTTCGAGCCGGCCGACATGGTACGCCTGGACATCCTGATCAACGGTGACAGGGTCGATGCCCTGGCCATGGTCATCCACCGTTCAAACATACGTCACCGTGGTTTGGCGTTGGTGGAGAAGATGAAGGAGCTTATCCCGAGGCAGATGTTTGATATCGCCATTCAGGCGGCCATCGGCAGCCAGGTGATAGCGCGCTCTACCGTGAAGGCGCTGCGTAAGGATGTGACGGCTAAATGTTATGGTGGCGACGTTTCTCGTAAGAAAAAACTTCTTAATAAACAAAAAGAAGGTAAGAAACGTATGAAGCAAGTCGGTAACGTCGAAGTGCCACAGGAAGCCTTCCTGGCGGTGCTGAAGCTTAACGAATAACAGATTTTGTGTTACCGCTGAGTCAGATATTGCGCCGCAGTTTGCGGCGCTTTAGTTAGTTTACCCGCAGCAACAGCGGCGTCGCGGCGCCGGGCCATGGGTAACCTAACTAAAGCCTGTTCGCCGGGCAATGTTCCCTATTGATTTATATTTTGAGGCAGGAGTTTGTAACTATGGCAGCCTATTTTTCGCTGATATTAGTGCTGGTTACGCTGGGAAGCGGACTGATTTGGATGTTGGATGCGCTCCTGATGGCACCTAAACGCCGTGCCAATCTGGCATTGGCGCAGGCGAGCCAGGCAGAGTTGAGCGAGGACGCAATAGATAAGATCATACGTGAGCCGGCGCTGGTCGAGACGGCCCATTCCATCTTCCCCGTGATCGCCTTCGTGCTGATATTGCGCTCTTTCATCTATGAGCCATTTCAGATCCCATCGGGCTCCATGATGCCAACGCTTTTGGTTGGGGATTTTATCCTGGTCGAGAAGTTCAGCTATGGCCTGAAGGATCCCGTCTGGCGCAACAAGCTTATCGAGACAGGCGAACCTGAGCGCGGCGATGTGGTGGTGTTCAAGTATCCGGACAACCCGCAGATAGACTATATCAAGCGGGTGGTCGGCTTGCCTGGGGATCGTATCATTTACCGCAATAAACAGCTGTTTCTGCAGAAGGCCTGTGCCTCGGTGCAGACCCAATGTCCTGGGCCCGAATTGGTCAAACACGTGGACGTCAGCCGCGGCGACTTTACTCAGGATGGCGTGCCCCTGCTGAGATATAAGGAACAGCTGGGGGATGTCAGCCACGACATACTGCTCAACCCGACCCGCCCCGACATGCTGGGCTATTTCCATCATCAGCCAGGGCATGCCATGGGGGAGTTTGTGGTGCCTGAAGGCCATTATTTCATGATGGGTGATAACAGGGATAACAGCACCGACAGCCGCTTCTGGGGCTTCGTCCCCGAGGCTAACCTGGTCGGCAAGGCTGTGGCTATCTGGATCAGCTTCGAATTCGAGCGTACCCCGGCGGATATACTGCCGACTTGGGTCCCAACCGGCATCAGGTTCGAACGTGTGGGTGGGATCATTTGATGATGGAGCCCATTAAAAATTTGCCGCGCCTGTGTCGCACCTTGGGTTACGAATTCAGCAACATGGATTTGCTGACCCAGGCATTGACCCACAGGAGCGCCGCCAACAAGCACAACGAGCGGCTCGAGTTCCTCGGCGATTCGATTCTGTCTATCGTGATTTCCGATGCCCTGTATCACCAGTTCCCCAAGGCGACCGAGGGCGATCTCAGCCGGATGCGGGCGACCCTGGTGCGTGGCGATACCCTGACCCTGATCGCCAAGGAGTTCAAGCTCGGCGATTACCTCTACTTGGGCCCGGGAGAGCTCAAGAGCGGTGGTTTCAGGCGCGAGTCTATCCTGGCCGATGCCGTCGAGGCCATCATAGGTGCCATCTACCTGGATGCCAACCTGGATGTTTGCCGGGACTTGCTTCTAAACTGGTATCAGGCACGCTTACAGGAAATTAAACCCGGGATAAGTCAGAAAGATCCCAAGACCTTGCTGCAGGAGCACCTGCAAGGCTTTAAGAAACCCTTGCCCGACTATCAGGTGATCAATATCGAGGGCGAAGCCCATGATCAAACCTTCACAGTCGAGTGCCGGGTCGATGGCTTGAGCCAGAGCACCATAGGGGTGGCCAGCTCGAGAAGAAAAGCGGAGCAGCTCGCTGCAGCACAGGTATTGGAGTTGTTGAAGAAATGAGTAAAAAGAAAGGTTTGACTGACGTTCAGCCACAGCAGGCGACCGAGCCCAGCTTGGATGAACTGCTGGCTAAGATGAATCAGTCGACACCGACGCCGGTGGCGCAACATGATGTCAGTTACTGCGGCATGGTCGCCATAGTTGGGCGTCCCAATGTCGGCAAGTCGACGCTGTTGAACCGCTTGCTGGGACAGAAGGTGAGTATCACCTCCAAGAAACCCCAGACCACACGCCACCGCATCATGGGTATCCACACGGATGGCCCGCGGCAGATAGTGTTTATCGATACCCCAGGGCTGCATATCGAAGAGCAGCGGGCCATCAACCGGTTGATGAACCGTGCCGCCGCCAGCTCACTGGCCGATGTCAGCATGGCGATCTTCGTGGTCGATGGCATGACCTGGACCGCCGACGATGAAATGGTGCTCAGCAAATTGCGCCGTGGCGGTGAGGAGCGCAAGACAGTGTTGGCGATCAACAAGGTCGATAACATCAAAGACAAGGAAGCCTTGTTTCCCTATCTGCAAGAGATAGCCAAGAAATATGACTTCGATGAGATACTGCCCATCTCCGCCAGCAAAGGCACCAATGTGCAGCGCATCATGCAGCTGGCGAGTGAGTCTCTGCCCGAGGGGCCACACTTCTTCCCGGAAGACTATGTGACCGACAGATCCCAGCGTTTCATGGCGTCCGAGATAGTGCGGGAAAAACTGATGCGCTTCCTCGGCGACGAGTTGCCCTACGATGCGACGGTGGAAATCGAGCAGTTCAAGATGATGGAGAATGGCGTCTACCAGATCAACGCCCTGATCTTGGTCGAGCGCGAGGGTCAGAAACGCATGGTGATAGGCAACAAGGGCGAACGTATCCGCACCATAGCCACCCAGGCGCGTCTCGACATGGAAACCCTGTTCGACAACAAGGTCTTCCTCGAGGTCTGGGTCAAGGTCAAGTCGGGCTGGGCCGATGACGAGCGGGCGCTGCGCAGCCTGGGTTACGGTGAAGACTGAGCCGGTGAAGACTCGCCCGGCAACGCGCCTAGGCTAAAGCCCATGGAACGCGGTTATGTGCTGCACCATAGACCCTATAAGGAGGCCAACGTCCTGGTGAACCTCCTGGTCGATGGCCATGGGCGTATCGATGCCGTTGCCAGGCTGGGCAGCGGCAGACGCTCGATCAAGAGTATCCTGCAACCCTTCCAGCCGCTCATTTTTGAATTTTCCGGCAAGTCCGAATTAAAGAACCTGACCCAAGTGGAGGCCGGCGCCCCGCCCGTGCCCCTGGCCGGCCATGGCCTGTATGCGGGCATGTATCTCAACGAACTGTTGGTGCGTACCCTGTCGGTGCATCATGGTGCCGAAAACCTGTTCATCACCTATCATCAGGCACTGATGGCGATGGCCGCGCGGTTTTGTCAGAGCCAGCTGCGTTATTTCGAGCAGTCACTCTTGCATGAGCTCGGCGCCATGCCTTCGTTGGCCATGGATGCGGCCGGCGACCCTTTGGAGGCAGTGATCTATTATCGTTGGGTAGCGGAAGAAGGCTTTTGGCCGACGCTGGCAACCCATGCGAGCAACAGTTTCTCCGGTGCATCCCTGATGGCACTCGAGCAACATACAATAGAAGCCACTCACTTTGCCGAGCTAAAGCAGCTGATGCGCTTGTTGTTACACCCCCTGTTGGGAAATAAACCCCTCCTCAGTCGGCAGCTTTTCAGCCGCAGTGTGCATGCCAAAGCCGTGAAATAAATTCGCTTTCTTGGCGGGGATTTTGCGCTCAGATGGCGGTTTATTACCTGCAATGCGGCCGAGTTTAGGTATACAATAAGCCGCAATCAGCCGTCATTAAAAAGGAGTTCCCGGTGAGTGGTATCTTATTGGGCGTGAACATAGATCATATTGCCACCCTGCGTCAGGCCCGTGGCACCCGTTATCCAGATCCTGTCCATGCGGCGGCCGTTGCCGAGCATGCGGGTGCCGAAGGCATCACTATTCATCTGCGTGAAGACAGACGTCACATCATAGACAGAGACGTGTATCTGTTGGCCAAGACCCTCAAGACCCGGATGAATCTGGAAATTGCCGTCACCGAAGAGATGCTGACCATAGCCTGTGAGGTCAAGCCCACCTATGTGTGTCTCGTGCCGGAGAAGCGCCAGGAAGTCACCACCGAAGGTGGCCTGGATGTCGCCGGGCAGCTGGAGAAGATCAGCGCTGCCGTGGCTCGCTTGGCGGAGCAGGGCATCAAGGTATCGCTGTTTATCGATGCCGATAAGGCGCAAATCGATGCCGCCGTTGCCGCGGGCGCCCCGGTTATCGAGATCCATACGGGTTGCTACGCAGATGCGACAACCGATGCGCAGGCCGCGCAAGAACTGGCCCGCATCAGCGAGATGGCACAATACGCCCACGGCAAGGGCCTGGTGGTTAATGCGGGTCATGGCCTGCACTATCACAATGTCAAACCCATAGCCGCGATCCCCGAGCTGTACGAGCTCAACATAGGCCATGCGATCATCGCCAGGGCGGCGATTGACGGCTTGGCGACCGCGGTCAAGGACATGAAGACCCTGATGCTCGAAGGACGCAGGGGCGAATAATGGCGATCGTCGGTTTAGGCACGGATATTGTCGAGATTGAACGCATAGAGGCCCAGCTTGCCAGGGGCGGCGATAAGCTCGCCAAGCGGGTGCTGACCGAGGCCGAGTTGGCGATATACCATGGCATGGGGCAACCCGGGCGCTATCTGGCCAAGCGCTTCGCCGCCAAGGAAGCGGCGGCCAAGGCCCTGGGCACAGGCATAGGCAGGGGGGTATCCTTCCAGCATATCCACATAGGCAACAATGCCGATGGGGCGCCGACAATAAGCTTCAGCGATGGGGCGCTGGCCAGGATGCAGGTGCTGCGGGCCGTGGTAGGGCATGTGTCTATCGCCGACGAGCAGCGTTACGCGGTGGCGACAGTGATCCTGGAAACCTCTGACTAGGCAGTTTTGCCGTATCTCGCCCTAGCATCAAAGGAGCCGCCAGGCTCCTTTGTTATTTTCTACTTTGTGCTCGGCCCGAATTGATCAGATATTTATAAGGAGTGGTATAACTGTGATCCACGTGAACCCGGCAGCGGCCGCTCTCATGGATTGAAGTCTTGGTTTACGGCAGCAAGTTTGAACTGCAACGGGAGTCGCGCCATGAAATCGGCAGTAGAACAATTGGCTCGCTATAAGAGTGTGCATCTGGACCCTCGCAATATCGGCACTCACTTCATCGGGGTGCCGCTGATCCTCTGGGCCCTGATGCTACTGCTGGCGTCGCTGGACTTCCGCCTTGGCGCCGAAGGGCATAGGCTCAGTGTCGCCATGCTGCTAACGCCTGTGGTATTGCTCTATTACTTCAGGCTGCATTGGCGCCTGGCATTGGGCATGACCTTAGTCTTCTTGCCTCTGCTGCTGAGTGCCGAGTGGATGACGCAAACCCCTCATCTTATCGCGACAGCGAGCGGGGCCTTCGTGGTCGGTTGGCTATTCCAGTTGCTCGGCCATAGGTATGAGCAGGCCAAGCCGGCTTTCCTGGAGGACCTGAGTCAACTCCTGATCGGGCCTTTCTTTCTGATGGCCGAAGTCTATTTCAAATGTGGGCTGGAACAGTCACTCGCCCAAGCCATCACCCCGTTGGCCTTGGCCAGACGCCAGGCGCTGGATAAGGCGCACAGGCAAGGGCTGTCCTAGTTCCAGCTGTCTCGGATTTCAGCTGCTTTGGACTATGCTCGGACAAGTGAGCCCAAAGGGCTAGTGGGTGCCCGGCGGCTGAAAATACTGGGGCATCACCCGTACCGTCTTGATCATATTGTCGGCGACGTCGACGATTTCTATCGGATAGCCCGCCAATCTCAGGCTGGTGTTCGGGGCAGGGATCTCTTCCAGGTATTCGAGAATGAGGCCATTGAGTGTCTTGGGACCGTCGGTAGGAAAGTCCCATTTCATTTCCTTGTTCAGATCGCGAATGTTGATGCTGGCATCGATCAGATAGCTGCCATCCTGCTGCACATTGATGTCTTCGCTGGCGGTGGTCAGCATTGAAGTGGTGAAGTCGCCGACGATTTCCTCGAGAATGTCTTCCAGTGTCACCAGCCCCTGAATGTCACCGTACTCGTCGACCACCAGGCCGATGCGCTGTTTATTCTGCTGGAAGTTGGCCAGTTGCACATTGAGCGGTGTGCCTTCGGGGACGAAATACAGCTCCTTCACCGCCCGCAGCAAGGAAGACTTGCTGAACTGTTCCTTGGATTGCAGTCGCAGCGCATCGCGCAGGTGAATGAAACCGACGGCATCGTCTACAGTATCGCGATATACCAAGACCCGGGTATGGGGGCTTTGCACTACCAACCTATTGATATTTTTGAAGTCATCATTCATGTTGATGGCGTAGATGTCCGAGCGCGGCACCATGATGTCTTCGACCGTGACCTTCTCCAGATCCAGAATCGACAGCAGCATTTCCTGATGGCGTTGGGGGATCAGGGCGCCGGCCTCGTGTACCACAGTGCGCAGCTCTTCCTGGCTCAGGGCGTCATCGCTGTTGACCGAACCAACCCCAAACAGGCGTAAGAAACCCGAGGTAATCCAGTTAATAATTTTGACCAGTGGTGACAAGACAATGAGCAAGATACGCAGCAGCCAGCTCGAGGGGAAGGCGATGCGTTCCGGATGCAATGCCGCGATGGTTTTGGGCGTGACCTCTGCAAATATCAACACCACCATGGTTAACACGCCGGTAGCTATGGCTATCCCCAAGTCGCCCCACAGGCGCGTGCCTATGATGGTGGCTACGGCAGAGGCCAGGATGTTGACCAGGTTGTTGCCTATGAGGATCAGCCCTATGAGTCTGTCCGGGCGCTCGAGCAGTTTGATCGCTCTCAGGGCACCCTTATGGCCGTTGGAGGCCAGGTGACGCAGCCGATAGCGATTGAGTGTCATCATGGCGGTTTCTGAGCCGGAAAAATAGGCAGAGGTTAAGATTAACACCAACAGGAATATGAGGAGTGCGCTTGTCGATATCGCGTCCAAAAAGGGCTCCGTTATAGCCGGCAAGCTTGCGTCCGTGCCGACAAGTTAGAATAAGAAACTGGCGGTCGAAGGTCCGGCCTTCAACCGACAGGCTATAAGGTTAAGATAATATTAATTCTTTGACAATTCTGGCGCCGAAATAAGCCAGTGTCAGCAAGCCGGCCCCCGTCAGGGTATAAATGACCGCGGTGCGCATCTTGCAGCCCACCCGATAGTGTTGCCACAGCATGGCAACATAGACAAACCAGGCGATGATCGACAGCACGGCCTTATGGGCCGTACCGCCGGCAAACATATCGTCCAGGAAAATGAATCCTGTGACCAGCGACAGGCTCAGGAGGACCACCCCTATGATGACCAGGTGGTATAACTGTTTCTCGACCGTCATCAGCGGAGGCATGGCCGGGCTCAGGACCAGAGTCTTTTTATTCTTCAGCTTGTTCTGGATCAAGGCCAGCTGAATGGCGTAGAGTGCGGCGATCATCAGGGCGCTGTAAGCCATCAGGGACAGGACCACATGCACCAGCACCTTGGGGTAGAGTTCGAAATGGGTGATAAACTCCGGTGGCAGCAACCACAGGAGCGCCACGGAAATCACCGAGCAGGCGTAGATCACCGGCATCAAGACGATGACGCGAATGCGAAATATCAGCACGGTAAAGGTAAAGGCGATGATCCAGTTGACCAGGGAGATGACATTGGTCAGGCTGAAATTCTGGCCGTCTGTCGTCATGATCGCCTGGGATAAGGCGGCGCCATGCAGCAGCACCCCTATGGTGGCAAAAATGGCCACGGCACCGCGATTGGGCCCCTGGGCATGAAACAGGCGGCTCGTCACTAATACCAAGGCGATGCAGTAAAAAAACATGGCTGCGGCAGAAAAAATGACCATCTGGAATTAACCTATCGTGTTGTTTGTATGTGACCGTGAAAACGAGTTCATCCATGTCAGTTGCCAGACTAACATGTCCCCCGGATAGCGGGCGGTGACCTGGATTGCAAAATTTAACAGATTCTGACGCTTAACTCTAAATTATTTACGCTCAGGTGAAAAATGCCCCAGGATCGGCGCCCGGGTGCATACTGGCACAAGTGCGGCGCGGCAGTAGCATAATATGCAGGCATCGCTATAATACAGGCCAATAATGTAAATTCTTAAGGGTATAGAACAGGACCATGTTTGAGAACCTAACCGACAGATTGTCACGCACGCTGAAAAATATCAGCGGCCGTGGTCGCTTAACTGAAGAAAATGTTAAGGAAACCCTACGCGAAGTGCGTATGGCGCTGCTGGAGGCGGATGTCGCCCTGCCTGTGGTGCGGGAATTCGTCAACAGCGTCAAGGAAAGAGCCGTTGGGCAGGAAGTCTCAAAGAGCCTGAGTCCTGGTCAGGCCTTCATCAAGATAGTCCAGAGTGAACTGGAAAAATCCATGGGCGAGGCCAACGAGGCGTTGGATCTCGCCGCCCAGCCGCCGGCAGTGATCATGATGGCCGGTCTGCAAGGTGCCGGTAAGACCACAAGTGTGGCCAAGCTGGGGAAATTCCTGCGTACCCGGCATAAGAAGTCCGTGCTTGTGGTCAGTGCCGACGTTTATCGTCCGGCGGCGATCAAACAGCTGGAGACCCTGGCGGGGGAAGTCGAAGTCGAGTTCTTCCCATCCGATGTCAGCCAGAAGCCCGTGGATATTGCCAAGGCGGCCATAGCGCACGCCAAGCTCAAGTTCATCGATGTGGTGCTGCTCGATACCGCCGGCCGTCTGCACGTCGACGAAGCCATGATGGAAGAGATCAAGCATCTGCACCAGGTGGTTAACCCGATAGAAACCCTGTTCGTGGTCGATGCCATGACGGGTCAGGATGCGGCCAATACCGCCCAGGCCTTCAACGAAGCATTGCCACTGACAGGTGTGATACTCACCAAGGTCGACGGTGATGCCCGCGGCGGTGCGGCCTTGTCTATTCGCCATATCACGGGTAAGCCGATTAAGTTCCTCGGTGTGGGCGAGAAGACTGATGCCCTGGAGCCATTCCATCCGGACCGTATCGCTTCGCGGATCCTGGGCATGGGGGACGTCTTGTCGCTCATCGAAGAAGTCGAGCGTGGCGTAGACAAGGAAAAGGCGCTGAAGCTGGCGTCCAAGGTCAAGCAAGGCGGCAGTTTCGACCTGGAAGATTTCCGTGAACAGCTGCAGCAGATGAAGAACATGGGTGGCATGATGAACATGCTGGAAAAATTGCCCGGTGTCGGTCAACTGCCTCCGGAAGCCCTGGCGCAGGTACAGGATGGCAGGATGACCGGCCAGATGGAGGCCATCATCAACTCCATGACGGCCAAGGAACGCAAGAATCCGGATCTGATCAAGGGCTCGCGCAAGCGTCGCATCGCCGCCGGTTCCGGCACCCAGATCCAGGATGTTAACCGCCTGCTGAAACAATTCACCCAGATGCAGAAGATGATGAAAAAAATGTCTGCCAAGGGTGGGATGCAGAAAATGATGCGCGGTATGCGTGGCATGATGCCACCGGGAATGAAATTACCCGGACGTTAATTCGGCCAAGGGATAGACAATTTTATTGGCTATCAGTCGGTTGTTCCCGATTTTCATCCGAGATGCCAAGTGGCCGCAGCCTTAATAATCGCCAGATTTGGTTGCATTCGGTGGAAAGTCAGGTAAAATCTTCCGGCTTTCTACTGGGACTCTTCGCGAACACGGGGTTCCAGTTTTTATTTTTGCTTCAGGCAAATCATTAGAGGATTGAAAACGCATGGTTACCATTCGTTTAGCTCGTGGCGGCGCAAAAAAGCGTCCATTTTACAACATCGTTGTTGCTGACAGCCGTAACGCTCGTGACGGTCGTTTCATTGAGCGTGTTGGTTTCTTCAACCCACTGGCCCGTGGCCAGGAAGAAACTCTGCGTTTAGACCTGGATCGCGTTGAGCACTGGGTTGCCACAGGTGCAGCAACATCAGATCGCGTAGCGAAACTGATCAAAGACGCGCGTAAAGCTGCTGCTTAATAGCGTTAAGGTATAGATTGATGAGCAGTAACCAACAGCCAGTTGTACTGGGCAAATTAGGCTCCTGTCACGGCATTAAAGGTTGGTTGAAAATCACCGCCTATACCGATTCTGTTGAAGGCATTTTTGACTATTCACCCTGGTTGATAAAAGAGCAGGGCGAATGGCGTGAAGTTAAAGTCACTCAGTGGCGTTTCCAGGGTAAGGCTGTCGTGGCCGCACTCGAAGGGGTCGACACTCGCGAGCAGGCGCAAATGCTCACTAATTGTGAGATTGGCATACTGCCACAGCAAATGAATGATCTGCCGGAAGACGAGTTCTACTGGCGCGATCTCATAGGTTGTGAAGTGGTGAATACTAATGGCTATAACATGGGCATAGTCGATCAGATCGTGGAAACAGGATCGAACGACGTGTTACTGGTTAAGGCCAACGAAAAAGATGGCTTCGGCAAAGCGGAACGTATGATCCCCTTTGTCACCGAGCAATTCATCGTCAAGGTGGATCTGCAAGGTAAACAGATAACAGTGGATTGGGATCCTGACTTCTAAGTCGAGGTATAACATATGTGGTTAGGGGTAGTTACCCTGTTTCCAGAGATGTTTCGTGCCGTTACAGACTTTGGTGTTACGGGTCGTGCCGTGAAAAACGGCCTGCTTGAGTTGCACACGTGGAATCCCCGTGATTTCACCCATGATAGACATAACACTGTGGATGATCGCCCCTACGGCGGTGGCCCGGGTATGTTGATGATGGTGCAACCGTTACGCGACGCCATTCACGCGGCTAAGGCTGCGGCAGGCGAAGGTGCGAAAGTGATTTATCTGTCTCCTCAGGGACGCAAGCTGACTCAGCGTGGCGTTGCTGAACTGGCAGAATCACCCAGTTTGGTATTGGTGTGTGGTCGTTACGAAGGTATCGATGAGCGCATCATACAAACTGAAGTGGATGAAGAGTGGTCGATAGGTGATTACGTGCTCTCGGGCGGCGAACTACCTGCCATGACTCTGATTGATTCGGTATCCAGGTTGGTTCCCGGCGTGCTGGGAAAACAAGCTTCGGCAGAGCAGGACTCCTTCTCTGACGGTTTACTGGATTGTCCCCACTATACTCGCCCCGAAAGCCTGGATGGATTAGCTGTACCGGCAGTCTTGTTGAGTGGCAACCACGAACAAATTAGACTCTGGCGTCTACAGCAAAGCCTAGGTAGGACTTTTCTGCGACGACCGGAATTATTTGAAAATCTAGCTCTGACTGACGAACAAGCGACTCTATTAGCGCAGTTTGTTGAAACAACGGACAAGCGTCCTTAGTCGTAGCTCAGTTAATACTAGAATGGAGTAAGTTATGAACAACATCATTAAAATGCTCAACGATGAGCAAATGAAAACAGACGTACCTGCTTTCGGTGCTGGTGATACAGTAGTGGTTCAGGTTCGTGTTAAAGAAGGTGAAAAAGAGCGTCTGCAGGCGTTTGAAGGTGTGGTTATCGCTAAGCGTAACCGCGGTCTGCATTCTGCATTCACAGTGCGTAAAATCTCTAATGGTGAAGGTGTTGAGCGTGCATTCCAAACGCACAGCCCACTGATCTCAAGCATTGAAGTTAAGCGTCGTGGCCGCGTTCGTCGCGCCAAGCTGTACTATCTGCGTGATCGTTCAGGTAAGTCTGCACGTATCCGTGAGAAGCTGGCAACTAAGTAATAGTTACAGCTACAGAAAAAAAGACGCAGTGTTCGCACATCAACCCGCCCTAGTGGCGGGTTTTTGTTTGCCCTGAAAAACGACTTAAGGCTTGATCTCCCGGTTCGGACGAGGCATAGTAGCCTCTCAGTGTAATGCTGTAGCGTTACGCTATTGCGATAATGGTGCATTGGCACTATTACTAGATGTTGGCACTATGACCAGGCGTCGGCACCTATGGCTAATTGAATGGCTAATTGAATGGCTAATTGAACGGACAGAACAGGCGGATAGCATGCAACAAGATACCATCAACAATGTGCATATCAGTTCGGAAAAGGTGTTGATCACCCCGGAAGAGCTCAAGCGGGAATTACCTTTGTCGGCGCATGCTTATCAATATATTCTCGATGCCAGGCAAACTGTGGCGGACATAGTCCACAAGCGCGATAAAAGGGTATTGGTCATCACGGGGCCTTGTTCTATCCATGACATGGAGGCTGCCAAGGAGTATGCACTCAAACTGAAGCGGCTCCATGACGAACTCAAGGATGATTTCTACATCTTGATGCGAGTCTATTTCGAGAAACCCCGCACCACAGTGGGCTGGAAGGGCATGATCAACGATCCCGACATGGACGAGTCTTTCGATGTGGAGAAGGGGCTCAAGATGGCGCGTGAGCTGATGCTCTGGTTGGCCGAGCTGGAGCTGCCGGTGGCGACCGAGGCATTGGATCCCATCAGCCCTCAGTACATCTCCGAACTCGTCACCTGGTCGGCGATTGGCGCTCGTACCACAGAGTCCCAGACCCATAGGGAGATGGCTTCTGGCCTGTCCATGCCTGTTGGCTTCAAGAACGGTACCGACGGCAAGCTGGAGGTGGCCATCAATGCGCTGAAGTCGGCCGCCAGCAGCCACAGGTTCATGGGCATCAACCAGCAAGGTCAGGTCGCCCTGCTACAGACGGCAGGTAACCCGGACGGCCATGTGATCTTGCGTGGTGGCGCGACCCCTAACTATGATGTTGCCAGCGTTGCCGAGTGCGAGACCCAGCTGCATGAGGCCGGGCTCAACGCCAGGCTCATCATAGATTGCAGCCATGGCAATTCATCCAAAGATCACCGGCGTCAGACAGGCGTCTGTGAAGATGTCTTCCAGCAGATAGCCCTGGGTAACAAGTCCATCATAGGTGTGATGCTCGAGAGCCACCTCAACGAGGGGAATCAGAGCTGCGACAAGCCGCTCGGTGAACTCGCTTACGGCGTCTCTGTGACGGATGCCTGCATAGATTGGGCAACAACCGAGGCTCTGCTGCGCCGGGGGGCCACCCAATTGACCAGGGTGCTGCCGACTCGTTTCGACAGGTTGCGCCTGGCCAATGCCTGATATTGTAGTGAGCCATAGTGAGTCATAGTGAGCCGAGTCCGGGTGTATGCCAGCCTGGCTATGGGCTTCTGGGCAGGGAAGAATTGAGAATGAGAGATGTCTGTGATGAATGAGAAAACCACGGCTGAGCTGGAACAGCTGCGCGGCCTTATCGATGGCGTAGATCAGGAGTTGTTGCGGCTGCTGCGCAAGCGCCTGGATCTGGTCGCCAGGGTCGGCGCGGTCAAGCATGCCGCCGGCCTGCCTATCTATGCACCTCAACGCGAAGCGGCCATGTTGGCCAAACGCCGTGAAGAAGCCGGCGCCATGGGGGTCGCGCCGCAGCTGATCGAAGATATATTGCGGCGTCTGATGCGCGAGTCTTATCTGAACGAGAAAGATGTCGGTTTCAAGCAAATCAAGCCGGATCTGGGACAGGTAGTCATAGTGGGCGGCGAAGGCCAACTCGGGCGACTATTCGGTCAAATGCTGAGTTTGTCCGGCTATCGGGTAGAGACGCTGGATAAAGACGATTGGCAGCGGGCGCCGGATCTGTTCGCGGGAGCCGGCCTGGTGTTGGTCACAGTGCCCATTTCTGTGACCTGCGAACTTATCCGGGAAAAACTGACTCACTTACCAGAGGACTGCATCCTGGCCGATCTGACTTCCATCAAGGAAGCGCCGATGCAGGCCATGCTGGCGGCGCATGAGGGACCCGTTGTCGGCTTGCATCCCATGTTTGGCCCGGATGTCGGCAGTCTCGCCAAACAGGTGGTGGTCGTCTGTCATGGCCGTCAGCGACAGGCTTACCTGTGGTTGTTACAGCAGATAGAGATCTGGGGTGCCAGGGTAGTGGAAGCCGAGCCTAAGCGACACGATGATGCCATGCAGTTGGTGCAGGCGATGCGGCATTTTTCCACCTTCGTCTATGGCCTGAATCTGTATAAAGAGGCGGCGGATATAGATAGCCTGTTGCAATTCAGCTCGCCCATCTATCGGCTGGAACTGGCCATGGTCGGGCGCCTCTTTGCCCAGAGCCCGGAACTCTATGCCGACATCATCTTTGCCCAGCAGGGCAGTGAGCAGGTGATCTGTGACTACCTGGATAATTACCGCGAGGCCCTCGAATTGCTCAAGACGGGCAACAGGGAGGAGTTCATCGCCCAGTTTCGTCGTGTCGCCCTGTGGTTCGGTGATTTCGCGCCGCAGTTTCAGCAGGAGAGCCGGGTCATGCTGCAATCTGTCAATGACATGAAGTGCAGCTAGCCGTTTCTGCTGGGCTGCGGATCGTCTCCGATGATTTTTTGTGCCGCTGCATTGCGCTTTTTTAGGCGAGAAAGTAAGGTTAAAGAGCCGGGGCGCGCTTTGTCTTGATCGTCAATCCCGGCGCCTTTTGAGCCGGCTGGAGTATGCGAATGACATCGACAACAGGTTATGATGCGCAACTGGAAGACCGCAGTTTAGGCTATCTATTGTATGGGCTTATGAGTGGATTTCCGCTGCTGCTTATTCCCGTACTCCTGAGTCTGTTGATCAATCTGACTCAGAAACAGGAGGAGCTGAGCCCCCTGTTGGCGTCGCATCTGCGCTGGCAGCGCCAGGCGAACATGGGCTTGTTCCTGTTGCTGGCTTTGGGGTATTGGTTACCTCAACTCTGGCTCAGTCTGCTGGTCTACCTGATGGCCCTGGGCTGGTTTTGCTATCGGCTGCTCAAAGGCTGGTTGTCGTTGCTCGACGGCTTGGAAATCTAGTTATCTATGTTAGAGTCTCATTATTAAAGGATTTTTGAGACCTTAGATGACAAGCTACCAGATACTCTGTTTGTTGGCGACGCTGGCGTTGGCCACCTCGCTCATCTCTTCACACCTGCATAGATTACAAGAGACAGTGGCCATCACCGCCTTTTCCCTCTGCCTGAGCCTGTTGGTCCTGTTGGTGGGTAAGGGCCTGGGCGATGACATCTATGCCCCCCTGGTGCAGGGATTGCAACAGCTGGATTTCGATGCCGTGCTGCTCAAGGGCATGCTAGGTTTCCTGCTGTTTGCCGGTGCCTTGCAGATACGCTTGAAGGTGTTGCGCCATCAGAAGTGGGAGATCTTGACCCTCTCCCTGTTGAGCACAGGGATCTCCACTTGCGTGGTCGGCGGTGTGCTGTTCTGGATAGCACCCTGGCTGGGGCTGCCATTGCAACTGAGCCATTGCCTCCTGTTTGGTGCCTTGATTTCCCCGACGGATCCCATCGCCGTGCTGGCCATCATCAAGAAGTTGGGGGCCCCCGAGGATATTGCCATTCAGGTCGAGGGGGAGTCCCTGTTCAATGACGGCATCGGCCTGGTGATCTTCGTGTCTATTTTTCAATTGGCCTTCTCGACCGAACCTTTAACCTTGGCCGATGTGGGGAACCTGTTCCTGCGGGAGGCCCTGGGCGGCATCCTCTATGGGGCATTGCTCGCCGGCGCCCTGTATCTGCTGTTTAGGCTCTGTGAGGACGATGCCCAGCTGATGCTGATCACCCTGTCCATACCCACGGCGGGTTATGTGTTTGCCGAGACCCTGGGCGTGTCCGGCCCCCTGGCCATGGTGAGTGCCGGCATACTGATAGGCAATGTGTGTATCCCCAAATACTTCAGTCACTTCGAGCGGCTGAAGCTCGGGGTGTTCTGGTCACTGATCCAAGCCTTCTTCAATGATCTGTTATTTCTGCTGTTGGGGTTAATTCTCTTGTTGGTGCACTTCGACACTGAGCTATGGTGGTTCGTGTTGACGGCTATCCCATTGGTCTTATTTGCCAGGACTGTGAGCGTACTCTTGCCCTATCTGGGCTTTCGGCTGGTTAAATCCTATAACCCCTATGCCGAGGGCATTCTGATCTGGGGTGGGCTGCGGGGTGGGCTGGCGATCGCCATGGCCATGAGTCTGCCCGAAGGCACGACCCTGAGCGCGGCCAGTGAGCTGAGTGTGCGGGATCTGCTGTTGGTGATGACCTATTCCGTGGTGCTTTTCTCCATCTTGGTGCAGGGCTCGACCATTCCCGGCTTGATCAAGCGCAGCAACAGGGCCAAGCCTGTTGCTGCGCAGGCACGTCCGTCACAGGACCTCAAGGAGACGCCATGAGGCCAGGTGGCAGGGACTAGCGGTACAGCGCCTCGACCAAGCCGGCGAGTGACGCCAGGCTGTCCTTGTCTATGCCTCCCAAGGCGTCGAGACTGAGTATGATGCCGTCGGCATCGAGGCGTTTTATGGCGAGGGCCTGCGCCGGCAGGGCCTGTGGCGAGACGAGATGACTCGGATTAACCAGCACAGGTAAGTGGCTGTCGGCCTTGAGGTTGACGACACTGGCCAGGTCCAGCGACGGGTGGCTGGCGTTGTTAAAGGTATTAATGCCGGCCTCGCATAAGATCAGCTGTTGGTTGCCTTGGCTTAAGATGGTTTCTGTCGCCGCCAGGTAGTCCTCAGAACTTGCCAGAGCATTTCTTTCCAGGATCAGGGGGATAGGCAAGGAGCCGGCACGCATCAGCAATGCCTGATTGAACATCAGCTTACCGCTTAGCAGCAGGATATCGGCTTCCTGGCTCGCGGCAGTCAATTCAGACTCATGCTCGACTGTCAGTATGCAGCAGAGATCGAACTGATTGAGCCTATGTCTTATGTGCGCCAGACTCTGGCTAGGTTCACTCTGGCGGCTAAGGCCGTCGATTATCATGGCTTGAAAACCGCATGCTTTCACCGTCTTGGCCAACTGCTCTAATTCGGCCGCTTCTATGGGTAATTTCAGCTGTGCTATGGCGGCAAACTGACCCGTGCCCAGTTGCAATGGGCCTCGGCTGATCTCGGTTGCCTCGGGCTTGTAGTGTTTGCTGTACCTGAGCAGGGTCGTCTGCGGCGGTTCAGCTGTGGTTTGTTCGGCCTGGGATTGGGGTTCGATCAGTAACTGGCTGTTATTCAGTTGGGTTGGCTTAACGGTTTCGCTTGGATAACACCCCAGCACCTTAATGAAACGGGTTATCCGCTCGAGTTGCTTCAACGCCGCCTGCATGGCATCACCTGCGAGGTTGGCATCTATATCCAGGTAGAACATCTCTTCCCATGGGGTGCCGGGGATCGGCCGGGATTCGAGCTTGCTCATATTCAAATCCTGCGCCTTGAGTATCAACAGGGCTTCGACCAGGGCGCCCGGTTTCTGACCCGTTGCCATGATGAGCGTCGTCTTGGCCGGCAGCTGTTCCGGCACTTCTGCGGCTTTGCGGGCGACGACGATGAAACGGCTCTGATTGACTTTTTGGTTCGCCAGCTTGTCCTCTATGGCTTCCAGCCGATACAAGTTGCCGCCCTCTACGCTGCCTATGGCGGCGACACTCTTGTCGTCGGCCTGGGTCACACGTTCCATGGCTTCGGCACTGCTGGAGCAGTATTCCAGTTTGAACTCAGGGTGTTGGCTAAGGTAGCGGCTGCATTGACTGATGGGCTGGGGATGGGCATACACAGTTTTGATCTCACTGAGACTGGTGCCAGCCTTTGCCAACAGGCAATGACCAACCTCTATGGTGGTTTCCCCTACTATGGACAGGCTGGTGTGTTGCAGCACGTCGTAGACTTCATTGATGGAGCCGGAGGAGGTGTTTTCGATCGGCAGGAAACCATAGTCGGCATGGCCCAGCTCGACGGCCTGCACTATGTCATCGAAACTCTTGCAGCCCAGATCCTGCATCTCGACCTGACGCCGTTGGCAATAGCGGGTCGCGGCCAGGTAGGAGTAGGAGCCCCTGGCGCCCAGATATGCGATGCAATAGGCGGGTTTCTGGGTATCGGGATTGGCCCTGCCATGGAGATAGGCCTGCTGATTGAGCACCGAGTCTTCTATTATGCTTTGATAGAGTGACAGCACGAAATGGGCATCCAGTCCCTGGGCCTTGCCCTGTTGCACCAATCGGGCAAGCAGATCTTTCTCTCTTTGAGTATCCCTGATGGGTCGCACATCGACTTCCTTGCTGCGGGCCACTTCCAGGCTGAGACTGCGGCGCTTTGCCAGTAAGGCCAAGAGATCTTTGTCCAATGCGGTGATCTGTTCTCGGGTCTGGTTTAACGGTTGTGGATTGGGCATGCTGACCTCATCGTTACTCTGGGGGTACCTGTCATGGCTACAGACAAAAAAGCCTCCCACTTGGGAGGCTTTGGATTTTTCACTTTCGTTTTTACACCGAAAATCCGCCGCCATCCGAGGGGGGAATAAAAAAGAAAGCAAAAAAGGCCGGGATTAGACTATTCATGCCATTAAAGCTAAAGCGCGGCTCCTGCGCTGTCAATGGAAACTTGCTCAACTTGGCGCTTATTCAATAAAAAGCGCACCCTAAGGTGCGCCGGCTGAACGTTGAATATAATATCAAGCTGCGTATACCTCCTCATACTGTTCATCGAAGTCAGTGCCGAGTATTTCAGGCTCAGTTTCAAGTGAAATATGGCGTTGAGCTTCAGGCTTGTGGATCAGGCGATTTAGCTGCTTCTCCAGCTTTTGTCCCACCGCCGTAATTGCGGCATAGAGGTTTTCATGCTTCGCCTGGGCGAACAACTCTCCGTTTGGAACACCGACAGAGGCTTCAATCTTAAAAAGGCTTTTCTCCTGGTTGATGATGACATGAGGGTTGATCAAGTGGATCTGGTGCCGTGCCAGCTTGTCAAATCGGCTCTCGACACGCTCACGAATAGGGGGGGTGACTTCAAGTTGCTTGCTTGTGATTTTTATCATATGTCGAACCTTCTGTTGTTTCCCTGTGTTCAGACTATCAAGCTTAGTCTTGTATAATGTGATTTAAATCACACTTTCCGGCTCCCTCCAGACTGTTAGGCGCATATTTGAACACTTAGACATTTTCGGCTGAAAAACGAAGCAAAGGTCTTGTTATCGGCTTGAAACCAGCGCATATTCGAGTGGATAACCCTGCCAGCTTTACTTAAATTTACCCCATAGAAACATTGCCTGCCGTAAGCTTTCATATAAACTGCCTTCGATGAGTATAGATCACAAAACCGCTGTAGGTGGTGTCGATGAGAGCCAATATATGAGTGCGAAAGAGATTAAGATCAAGGTATGGGATCTCCCGACCCGGGTCTTCCACTGGGGTATGGTGTTGCTGCTGGCTTGTCTCTGGTGGAGTGCCGATGCGGGGGAAATGCAGTGGCATCAACTTCTGGCTTATACCCTGTTGGTTTTTATTGGCTTTCGGATCCTCTGGGGATTTGTGGGCAGTGATACCGCCAGATTCAAACAGTTTGTTCACGGCCCCAAGAGGGTAGTAGATTACCTTAAGTCCGGTCGCAGGGGGGAGCTGCCTGCGACCTTGGGTCATAATCCCCTGGGGGGCTATATGGTGCTGGCGCTTATTTCCACCCTGAGTCTGCAGTTGGCCACAGGTCTGTTCGCCACAGATGAGATCTTTACCGAGGGACCCCTGTATTCCTGGGTGAGTGCCGAGACGGCATCCTCCCTGACTTGGCTGCATAAGCAAAATTTCTTACTCATCCTTGGACTGGCTGCAATACACATCGCCGCCGTGGCGTTGCATTGGTTTAAGGGAGATAAGCTGGTGTGGGCCATGGTGAGTGGTTATAAGAAGCATAACGGGTGTGGCGATACCCGGCTCAGATTTACCTCTGTATTGGTCGCGATAGCCCTGTTGAGCATCTTGGGGAGTCTGGTATTTGTTACCCTGATGCGACCCGTGCTCCAGAGTCTGTGAGCCATCAATAACAGCCACAAAAAAGCCTGCATCTGAGTGCAGGCTTTAGGGTTTGTTTGAGGCTCAGGCTTGTCAGTCTTTCTTGTAGCTGTCGTGGCAGCCCTTGCAGCTCTTGCCTGTTTCCATGAAGGCTTGCTTGATAGCCATTTTTTCGCCTTGTTGGGCAACGAGTGCGAGCTTGGCGGCATTTTCCTGGAAGCGACTCATCTTGGCATCAAAATCCGCTCTGTCCTGCCAAATTTTTGCCAATGCGTCGGTATCGCCCTGATCCGAACCGGCAACGAAACCTTCGAAAGGTATTTTTGCCAATGCCGCAACATGGGTCGCCCGCATGGCGAAGGTATCTGCATCGAAGGCTTTCTTACCCTTGAGCATGGCACCCATGTCACCGAAGTTATGGGCGATTAAGTCGAATGCCGACTGACGATAATGAATGGCAGCATCGGTATTTTTGAAATCATTGGCTTGGGCACCGGCAGTCAATGCTGTGCTGGCGATTAAGATTAATAGTCTCTTTTTCATCTGTTTTCCACTGTTCAATAAGGCATATGAGTGACATTGCCAGGCCATTCTACACATATTAACCCCGTGTACTAGAAGCTATTTTGTCACTGATTGTGTGTAAAGCCACGGCGGCTCGGATAAGAGGTTTTGTGTTGGCAGCCGTTTTGTTAAACTGGCAAATGTAATGCTGTAACAGTACCGGAGAAAGGCGACATGCGGGCAAATTGGGAATTAGTATTAGAGAAAGTCTTGAGTCATGCCGAACATGATGAACTCATCGCCCTGTTCCAATTGTTACTCACAGAAGAGGAGCGCAGTGCCATCGCTGGGCGACTGAAAGTGTTTCAACTCCTGCTCAGTGGGGACTTGAGCCAGCGGCAAATTGCAGCCGAATATCAGGTGAGCATAGCCACCATCACCCGCTGCTCTAATTATCTGAAGCACATGTCGGTTGAGCATAGAGAGAAGATCAAGGGTTTGATCTCCTAGTCAAGCCAAGGCAGTTAATGTTTCAAAACCGCGGCCCGAGCCGGCGCCGCGTTTTTTTTAGCGCTAAGGGACAGTGGCAACCCGAGTCACCTCGGGGCTCACTGTGTCTCGCAGCCTTTATTCGTGTCCATCATGATCATGGTCATGACCATGGCTGCCGCAACCACCGGGGGCGTGGACATGACCATGGGCCAGTTCGTCGGCACTGGCTTCACGGACATCCATGATCTCCAGACTGAAACTCAATGCCTGACCGGCCAGCGGATGGTTGCCGTCGACAACGACTAGATCATCTTTGACTTCAAGTACTTGAACCGGGCGTTGGCCCATCTCAGTCTCGGCGATGAAACGCATGCCAGGGACTATGTCTTCGATGTCGCCGAAGGCGTCGACTGGCACTTCCTGGCGCAGACCCTCATGATACTCACCATAGGCTTCGGCTGCGGCGATAGTCACCTCCAGGGTATCCCCCTTGACTCTACCGTCCAGCGCGGCTTCGAGACCCGGGATCAGGTTTTCGGTGCCGTGTATGTACTGCATAGGCTCGGCATCGAAAGAGCTTTCGAGCAGTCTGCCTTGGTCATCGGTTAAACGGTAATGAAGGGTTACCGCGCTATGTCGAGTGATTTTCATATTGCCTCCAGAGCTGAATGTGGGCGCATAGTAACGTGCTTTTATGTCGTTGGCGATGATCTGTTGTGGACAAATTGCCCTTTTGCATTTTTCAGCCACAGGGGCGTTGCAGGCTGACTGTCATGGGCAAAACATCTGAATTCATCCCCTTGGCAATGAAATAGGTAGCAAATAGCACTTTAAATACAAAATTCTGATGGCTACATATCAATAAATATCTTAACCATTTGAATTAAAAATATTTTTACTTATGCGAGATACCTGGGGTTACCTTTACGTAAACCCTGTTGTGTTGCATTAAATGCAAAAATAGCCTGTAAAAACTGAGGAAAACACCTGGAACGGCGAACATCTTTATTATTCCTCATGTATAACTCGCTTCCCGGGGTTGACAAGGACAGGCAAAAAAGGCAATTCTGTTTACCAAGTAATCGAAGCTAACTAAGCGCAGCCAAATGCCTAATCTCAGCCCAGTTGTAACCACCATTATTACAACCACCACTATTATCAAAGTGGGGGCGGGCTGATTACACCCTGAAAGAATTAAACTACAAGCCCGCTTCCCACCAAGAAGCGGGCTTTTTTGTTTCTTAGCGGGTGCGGTACTAAGGAGATATGAAGATGAAAGTGATGAAGTTTGGTGGTACCTCGCTCGCCAACTGGCAGCGATTCCTGATGGCGGCAGAGATAGTGGCCCAGTCCGCTAGGAATGAAGCTGTCGCCACCGTCTTGTCGGCACCGGCAACTGTGACCAATGCCTTGTTGGACATGGCCGACGTCGCCGTTGCCGCCGGGGACTACCGGGCTGTGCTGTCTCGGGTCGAACAAGTGTTCGCCGGCTTGTTTCAGGAGGCGGCGGCACTCCTGTCCGAGGCACAGAGCCAGCATTTGTCGGCGGAGCTTGCCACCCAGCTCGGCATCTGGCGCGACAAGTTACATGGCGTCAGCTTACTCGGGGTATGCCCGGATAATGTGCGTGCCGAGATAGTGGTTGCCGGGGAACGCCTGTCGGCAGCCCTGATGGAGCAAGTGCTGCAGGCTAAGGGCGTCACCGCAGGACAGCTCGATCCCAGGCGTTTATTCCTGGCCCATGGCAAGCCACTGGAATCGATAGTCGATATCGCCATCAGCAAACCCAGGTTCAGCCTCTTGTCGCTGGATGAGAAGCGGGTATGGGTGATGCCGGGTTTCACCGCCGCCAATGTCGATGGTCAGGTGGTGACCCTGGGGCGCAACGGCTCAGATTATTCTGCGGCCGTGTTGGCTGCCTGTCTCGATGCCAGCAGCTGTGAGATCTGGACCGACGTCGACGGAGTGTATAACACAGATCCCAGGGTGGTGGCCGATGCCAAGCTACTGACTCAGTTGAGCTATCAGGAGGCGATGGAGTTATCTTATTTCGGCGCCAAGGTGTTGCACCCCAAGACCATCACCCCCATAGCCCAGTATCACATCCCCTGTTATATCAAGAATAGTTTCAACCCAGAGGCGCCCGGCACCCTGGTCTCCAGTCAGCCGGATGAGACAGGGCTGCAGGTCAAGGCCATCTCCAATCTCGATAGCCAGAGCATGTTCGATATCTCGGGCCCTGGCATGAAGGGCATGGTGGGCATGGCCAGCCGTACCCTGGCAGCCATTTCCCACAGCGGGGTATCCGTATCCCTCATCACCCAAAGTTCATCCGAGTACAGCATCAGTTTCTGTGTGGCGACCCAGGATGCCGCCAAGGTCAAATGGGCACTGGAACAAGAGTTCGAGTTGGAAATAAAGAGTGAGCTCATAGAGCAGATAGAATGCCGCCATGAGCTGGCGATAGTGTCGCTGATAGGCGATGGCATGCGCACCCATAAGGGGGTTGCCGCCAAGTTCTTCCAATCTCTGGCCCAGGCGAGTGTGAATATCATCGCCATCGCCCAGGGATCCTCTGAGCGCTCCATCTCGGCAGTGATAGAGCAGCGTAAGACCAAGCACGCCATAGGCGCCTGCCATCAGGGGTTCTTCGATGTGCTGCAGTATCTGGACGTATTCCTGGTCGGCTGTGGCAACGTAGGCACTGGGCTGCTGGAACAGATCAAACAGCAGGCCCAGATGCTCAAGGCACAACACATCTGCATGCGGGTGTGCGGCATCGCCAATTCACGCACCATGTTGCTCGACAGCGCCGGCATAGATTTGAACCGTTGGCAGTCCTTGCTTGCCGACAGCCAGCAGGCCAATGATCTGAACCTGATGCTGGCATGGGCCAGGGAGCAGCAGCTGCTCAATCCCGTGCTGGTCGATTGCACCTCCAGCAGCCTGGTTGCAGACGGCTATCTCGAGGTACTGAACGCTGGCCTGCATGTGGTGACCCCCAACAAGAAAGCCAACACCCGTGACTTTGGCTATTATCAGGCATTGCGTCAGACGGCACTGAAACAAAGGCGTCAGTTTCTGTATGAGACGACGGTAGGTGCCGGCCTGCCTGTCATAGACAACCTCAAGAAGCTGTTGTTTGCCGGCGATAAGTTACATCAGTTCAACGGCATATTGTCCGGCTCCCTGTCGTTTATCTTCGGCATGCTGGATGAAGGGATGACACTGTCGCAGGCGACGGCCATCGCCAGGGACAAGTGTTTCACCGAGCCCGATCCCAGGGACGATCTCTGTGGCATGGATGTGGCCCGCAAGGTGTTGATCCTGGCGCGGGAAGTGGGGTTGCAGCTCGAGCTGGATGATGTGGAGGTGGAGTCTGTGTTGCCACTGGACTTCGATGCCTCGGGTGATGTCGACGCTTTCATGGCAAGGCTGCCGCAACTGGACAATGCCATGGCGATGCGCGTCGCTGCCGCTAAAACCGAAGGCAAGTTGCTGCGCTATGTCGGCCAGATAGAGGAGGGGCGCTGCCGGGTGCGCATCGTCGAGGTCGATGCCGCAGATCCTCTCTATAGCGTCAAGGGGGGCGAGAATGCCTTGGCATTTTACAGTCGCTATTATCAGCCATTGCCTTTCGTATTGCGTGGCTATGGCGCCGGCACCGAGGTGACCGCCGCCGGTGCCTTCGCCGACGTGCTCAGGACCCTGAACTGGACCCGCGAGGTGAGCCTATGAGCATTAAGGTATACGCCCCCGCCTCCATGGGGAATGTCGGTGTCGGCTTCGATCTGCTCGGCGCCGCCCTGGCACCGCTCGACGGCAGTCTGCTGGGGGACAGAGTCTTCATCGAGGCGGCGCCTTCCGGGGTCAAGCTGACGTTGACCGGTCCCTGGGCCCATAAGCTGCCCGAGTCTCAGCAGCAGAATATCGTCTATCAGTGCGCCTGTTTCTTTCTTGAGGCCCTGGGGAAACCCTCTGTCGGCCTGGCCTTGACGCTGGAGAAGAACCTGCCGGTGGGCAGTGGCCTGGGATCCAGCGCCAGCTCGGTCGTGGCGGCCCTGTACGCCCTCAACCTGTATTTCGACGAGCCTTATTCGCCACAACAGCTGCTGCTGTTGATGGGCGAGTTCGAAGGCAAGATCAGCGGCTCGGTGCATTTTGATAATGTCGCGCCCTGCTATTTGGGCGGCATGCAACTCATGTTGAATGTGCCGGGAAGGGTATGCGACACCATTCCCGGCTTCGATGACTGGTATTGGGTGCTGGCCTATCCGGGGATTTCCCTGTCGACGGCCAAGATGCGGGCCCTGCTGCCGGAACACTATGACAGGAGCGTTGCGATAGATTTTGGCCGTTACCTGAGTGCCTTCGTGCATGCCTCCTATAAACAGGATGCTGCGCTGGCCATCGAGGTGCTCAAGGATGTGTTGGCCGAACCCTATCGTGCCGATGCCATTCCAGGTTACCGCCAGGCGAGGGCGGGCTTGGCGGAGCTCGGCATGTTGACTACCGGGATTTCCGGCAGCGGCCCTACGCTGTTTTCTGTCACCGACACCCTGGCGACGGCACAGGCGGCCAGGGACTGGCTCGAGCAGCATTACCTGTCCGGCCCCGGTGGTTTCAGCCATATATGCCGCCTGGATAAACAGGGTGCCCGCAGGGTGGATTGAGTCTCGATTATCGGAATAAGACATAGGATACAATAAGATGCAGTTATATAACTTAAAACACCCGCAACAGCTGGTGAGTTTCAGTGAGGCGGTACAATTGGGGTTGGGCAAGGATAGGGGACTCTTCTTCCCGACCGAGATCCCTGTACTGGAAGACATGGATAGCCTGCTGGCATTGCCTTTCGTCGAGCGCAGCAAGAAAGTGCTCGGTGCCTGGCTGGCGTCAGAGCTGGGGCAGCCGGCGGTGGATGCCTTGGTTGAAGGGGCGTTCAATTTTCCCTTGCCCCTGGTCAAGGTGGATGAGCGGCGCGCCTGTCTGGAGCTCTTCCATGGCCCGACTCTGGCCTTCAAAGATTTTGGTGCCCGTTTCATGGCCCAGTGCATCAACCGGCTCGCCGGCGACAAGGTGCTGACCATATTGACTGCGACCTCGGGCGACACGGGTGCCGCCGTGGCCGATGCCTTCTTCGGGCTGGAGAAGGTGAAGGTGATGGTGCTGTATCCCGAGGGTAAGATCAGCCTGTTGCAGGAAAAGATGTTCTCCACCTTGGGCGGCAACATACATACTGTGGCGGTCGCATCCGACTTCGATGCCTGCCAGCACCTGGTGAAACAGGCCTTCGACGACGAGGACATACGCGAAGGGCTGCATCTGAATTCGGCCAATTCGATCAACATCAGCCGCCTGCTGGCGCAGGTATGTTATTACTTCGAGGCGGTTGCCCAGGCGCAAGCCCTGGGATTTGCCGAGCCTGTGGTTGCCGTGCCCAGCGGTAATTTCGGTAACCTGACCGCTGGCTTGTTGGCCAAGGCCATGGGATTACCGATAAAACGCTTCATTGCCGCCACCAACAGCAATGATACGGTGCCACGTTACCTGAAGAGCGGGGACTGGGTACCCGAAACGACGGTGGCGACCATGTCCAATGCCATGGATGTTTCCGAGCCGAGCAATTGGCCGCGGGTCGAAGCCATCTGCGCGCAGCTGGGCTGGCCGTTAACCGACATCACGGGCGTCGCCTTGTCCGAGGCCGAGACGTCGGAGGCGCTGGCCCGCTTGCATGACGACGGCTATCTGTCTGAGCCACATGCGGCCATCGCAGCCAGGGCTTTGTCGCTGAGCCTGGACGCCGCTGAACAGGGGATCTTTCTCGGTACCGCGCACCCGGCAAAATTCAAGGATGTGGTGGACCGGGAGTTGCAACTGGATTTACCCCTGCCGCCTGAGTTGGCGGCGGTGGCGCAAAAGCCGCTGCTATCGGCGCGGCTCGCTGCCGATTTTGCAGCGCTCAAGGCCCACATGTTCGACTGCTTGTCACGCTAGTGCCCAGCAGGCTTTAGCGCGGCTCATTAGCGTCTTGGCCGCTCGGCCATCATAGTTAGCCGTGGGGAGGCTATGCCTCCTCGTTTGCCTTCCTGTTCAAGATCACATGGATAACTTGCGAGCCTGCCGGCATTTTCTGTGACCCACAGCATATCGCCGGCAGCAGCCTTTTGGCATATTGGGCATTAATAGTTCGTTTGACTACTATTAAGGCATCGGGCTTAGACGGTTTTTTTGTGGGGTGGTTATGTTGCAGAGGCTAATCAATGATCATAAGCATATAGGGATTTTGGTAAGCTTATTAGAAAAAAAATGCATGAAGCTTGCCGATGGTGAGGCGGTTAACTTCAACCTGATCCGCGACATACTCGAATATATGCAAGTCTATGTCGAGCATAGTCATCATCCCCTGGAAGAGATCGTCTATGAATATTATCTGAATAAGGTGTCGGCGGCGGTGGAAACCGAGCAGTTGGCTGCCGAGCATAAACGCCTGTTTGAGGCGTCCAGCGTGCTGATGGCGAGTCTGAATTTGATCTTGAGTGATGTGGTGATGTCCAGGGATAAGTTGATCGCCGACTTACAAAATTATGTCGCACTGCAAAGGCATCATATGGAGTTTGAAGAAACAGAGATTTTCCCGTTATTTTCCGAACACTTGAATGCACAGGATTGGGCGGATATCTCGGCGTCATCTATGCAGAGGCTGGTGGATGATCCTCTCTTCAGCGACAACGACAAGCAAGTGTTCGAGGAGCTCAGGGATTACCTGCTGAATGCAGAGTAAGAATAACAAGAGCGCCAAGGGCGCTCTTTTCATCGATAATCAGGCTGTTGCCGGATACCTCTATAAGAGGATAGCATCGAGATCACAGTCAAAATTATTATCTATGTCCTGAAGCTCTTTGAGTAGACGGCGTTTATCCTTTAACGCTTCTATCTCACGCCATTTGCGTTTCTTGTTGGAGCTTCGTGAACGTCCGGGCCTTTCAATGACTTCATCTAGCGCACAACCATAATCTAAGCGATCCATGGCAACCTCCTGTCTTTGTATTTTTTGTCATCAGTTAAATAACATATTTACAAAACAGGGTGCAAGAATTATGTTTCAATTGTGTTAAATGAGGGTGACATTTAGATGATGTCGGGGGGAGTCTGGGGGCCATGGAAAGCCGGGAAATGAAAAGACCGGCCAGGGCCGGTCTTTATCTATTTGGCTAAATCTGCCGCTGACGGTACAAGTTAATCAGCCCATTGCTGGAGGCGTCCAGTTCTGTCGCCGCCTGAGGTGCACCTATGCGCGCCAGTACGTCGTTACCGAGATTTTTACCCAGTTCCACACCCCATTGATCGAAGGAGTTGATCTGCCAGATGGCACCTTGAACTAAGGTTCTATGCTCATACAGTGCTATCAGCGCCCCCAGGGTTTGCGGAGTGAGCTTGTCCATCAGCAGGGTGTTGCTGGGTTTGTTGCCCGGCATGACCTTATGCTTGGCTATCAGCAGCTTCTCTTCATCGCTCAGTTGCGCCCCCGCCAGTTCCGCCATGGCTTCATCCAAGGTGCGCCCCTGCATCAGTGCCTGGGTCTGGCCGAAGCAATTGGACGCCAACTGGGCATGATGTTCGCCCAGAGGATTATGGCTATTCAACGGCATGATGAAGTCGGCCGGGATCAAGGCAGTGCCTTGATGCAGCAGCTGGTGGTAGGCATGTTGGCCGTTGGTACCTTCGCCGCCCCAGATCACGGGCCCAGTGCTGTAGTCGACCCGGGTGCCATCGAGCGTGACCGACTTGCCGTTGCTCTCCATATCCAGCTGCTGGAAGTAGGCGGGCAATCCCCTCAGGTAGTGATCGTACGTCAAGACCACATGTGATTGGGCATTGAAAAAGTTACCGTACCATAAGGAGAGTAACCCCATGATGACGGGCATGTTTTCTCTCAGCGGCGCCTTGGCGAAATGTTCGTCCATCTCATGGGCGCCACGCAGCAAGGCCCGGAAGTTATCCATGCCAACCAGGAGCGCGATAGGCAAGCCTATGGCCGACCAGAGTGAATAGCGCCCGCCGACCCAGTCCCACATGGGGAAGATGTTATCCGTGGCAATACCAAACTCTGTCGCCTTGGTGACATTGGAGGTCACGGCGACGAAGTGCTTGGCCACCTCCGACTGCGAACCACCCAGTTTCAGGAACCAGGCCTTGGCGGACAGGGTATTTGTCAGGGTTTCCTGAGTGCCGAAGGACTTGGATGACATCACAAACAGCGTGGTTTCCGGATTGAGCAGCTTCAGCTTCTCGCTGATGGCAGTGCCATCGACGTTGGCGACGAAGTGGCATGCCAAGCCGGTATTCCAGTATGGCCGCAGTCCCTGGGAGATGATCTTGGGGCCGAGGAAGGAGCCGCCTATGCCGATACTGACGATATCGGTAATGGCTTTGCCCGTATAGCCACGCCATTGTCCAGAGACTACCGAGTCGACGAAAGCCTCCATCTTGGCCAGCGTTTGCTGCACCTCAGGCACTATGTCCCGGCCTTCGGCCTGGATCTCCTGGTCGGCATCGGCCCTGAGCGCCGTATGCAGCACGGCACGCTGTTCTGTGGTGTTGATGAGATCGCCGGCAAACATGGCGCAAATTTTATCTTTGAGTTCAGTCTCTTCGGCCAGCTTGAATAATAACTCCAAGGTCTCGGTCGTCGCCCTATTCTTGGAGTAATCCAGAAACAGACCACAGGCCGACAAGGACATGGCCTCGAATCTTTGAGAGTCCTTGGCGAACATTTCCCTCATATGAGGTAATTGCAGGCTGTGTTTGGCTAAAGCCTGCCAGATGGAACTTTCAGTCAAGTGCGTCATTCTGCCGTCCTAGCTGTGTTATCGGGTTAACTTGGCGGTTAACATAACCTCGAGTTTGCCCTGATCCAAGGCAAAATTGCGAATGCCTTCGGCCAGCTTGTCTACCGCCATAGGATCTTGGTTGAATTCCCAGCGGAATTCGGCTTCGGTCAGCTGGGCACCCGGGGCGACGGTCTCTGTGGCCGGGGTGAGTTTTTGCGTTATGTCAATATCGCTATTGGCCAGTTCTTCGAGCAGTGCAGGGCCTATCGTCAGGCGGTCACAGCCGGCCAGTTCGATGATCTCGCCTATGTTGCGGAAGCTGGCGCCCATGACGACCGTGTGATAGCCGTGGCGTTTGTAGAAGTTATAAATCTCCGTCACGGAAACCACGCCCGGATCTTCGGCTGCGCTATAGTCCAGGCCAGTGTCTTTCTTGTACCAATCCAGGATGCGGCCGACGAAAGGCGAGATAAGATAAACCCCGGCTTCGGCGCAGGCACGGGCCTGGGCAAAGCTGAATAACAGGGTAAGGTTGCAGTTAATGCCATCTTTCTCCAGCTCTTTGGCGGCACAGATGCCTTCCCAGGTAGAGGCTAACTTGATCAGAATGCGTGACTTATCTATCCCGGCATCCTGATATAACTTGATCAATTTGTGGGCTTTCGCTATCGAAGCGGTTTTATCGAAAGAAAGGCGAGCATCGACTTCGGTCGAGATACGTCCCGGCACCAACTTGAGAATTTCCACGCCTATGTTAACGGCAAGCTTGTCGCCGGCATCTTCGAGCTGTTGTGCCAGCTCTTGGCTCTGGGATTGAGCCCAGGCGATAGCATCATCGATGAGTGCCGAGTATTCAGGAATTTGGGCCGCTTTTAAAATGAGTGACGGATTGGTCGTGGCATCTTCTGGTTGATAGCGTTTGATGGCTTCGATATCGCCGGTATCCGCAACGATGGTCGTCAGGGATTTGAGTTGCTCTAGTGTAGTAGCCATGGAAAACATCCTTCTCAAGTAACAGCCTAAGCTCGATAATTTGCTTGTGGGTATTAGAAGCGATTTTATCGACTTTTCCAACCTTGAATGTAAAAAAATTACAAAAATGATTGAATGAGGTCAATTTGTGTCTTGGATAGCTTCTAACCTGAGTGTACGCCCAGTAGGGCATAATTTCTAATCTGCCGCAGCCGGCCCATAAATGAAAAAAGCCGCTGCATGGCAGCGACTTCAAGGCCTGAGTTGAGCCTCATTATTTGGTCAGAGGGGCTGTCTCTTTCACTGTGATCTGCGCTTCTATCCGGCGGTTAGCCGCGTTCGCGGCCGCGGAACGACCCGGTATCAGAGGTCGGGTGACCCCATAGCCCTGCGTCGTGACCCGGCTCGGCTCTATGCCGTACTTGTCGGTCAGGAGCTTGGCGACGGCATCGGCACGTTTCTGCGACAGCATCATGTTGTAGTCGGCTGCACCCACATTGGAAGCATGACCCTCGATCTTGACCTGGGTATGGGGGAAACGCTTCATGAAGTTGGCCAGTTTTTCAACTTCGGCATAGGAATCGTTTTTCACCACCGCCGAGTCATTGCCGAACTTGGCATCGATAGCCAGATTGTGGGTCATCTCCGAATAGAGGGAGCAGCCCTTGCCGTCAACCTTATGCCCCATGGGCGTGTCAGGGCAGAGATCCATATCATCTGTCACGCCGTCTTTATCTGTGTCTATCGGTGCCATGACGACAGGGGCTGGCGCCGGAGCAGCGGGGGCGGCCATGGCCTTGTGACCGAAACGGTAACTCAGTTCCAGACCCCAGTAGTTGCTGTCCATGTCCAGGGTGTCCCACTTGTTTTCATCCAGGCCTTCATAGCGGCGATACTTGGCCTGCAACTTCAGGTTGTCGGTAAAGTTGTAGCCTACGCCGGCGCCATAGTAGGGGGCAAGGTCTGTGTCACTGTAATACTCACTGCCATGAGCCTTGTCATTGTATATGAGGTAGTTGATGGCACCCGCTTCGGCCGATAGGCTCCAGCGATTGGCCAATGGCCAGAAGCCGACCAAGCCCAGGGTCGGGCCCTTGACACCCACATCGTTGAACTTATCGCTATAGTCGGTCCATTCCGCTCTGCCCAGATCTCTGTAGCCTAATTCAACACCCAGATAGTCGTTGAATAAGTAACCGGCAAATATGTCCCAGGCATAAGGGTCATCTTCACCGCATACTTTCATGCTTTTTTGATCGCAGTTAGGCTCGTAATTGTTGACGCCAACACCTGCGCCCAGATACCAAGGGCTGAGTTCTTGAGATGCGTTTGCCGCGAGGGGCAAGAGTGAGGAAAGCAGTACTGCTCTTAAGGTATTCTTCATCATAATCTCCAAGTCCATTATCATATTGCTCCGCCATTTCTGCTCTGCAACTTGCTGCAAAACACCGCTGGCCCTTAGTGTGGGGATCCTTAGATTTAGTCGCCAGCCGGCATAATTATCTATTGAGCCGGCGCATTTTGCCACTCGACGGCTGAAATATTTCATTGAAACAGCATATTGTTACGCTTTAAGAACCAAATGTTTACATAAAACCAATCTAAGCCGAACAGGGTGGCAGTGACGGACTCGCCAAGGGGCACTCTCATCCGGGTTTGCCGTCGACCTGGGCCTAGTGTAGGCTTGGTTTGGTTTAATGCCTCTTTGACTGGAGGCGTTCGGGACCGACTTGTCGGCAAGCTCGTTATGTCGGGTATCGCCTGATTGGATGTTTGAGTCCGGAACTGGGAGATTAGCCGGGTAACGTTATTGTTAATACAAGTTTAACAACGACTTGGACTTGTATATTTTGCTCTGTTTGAATGTTGCTCAAATGCTCTTGTGTGATCTTGATCACATGGACAGCTTCGAATACTGTGCTATTTTGCTGACCGGTTAGCGGCGCCATGGCTTGAATTTCGGCGTTGCCGATCGCGGATGTATAACTTAAAAGATAAATCAGCCGCTATTCACCAGGTTAGATGAGAAGAATTCATTCACCACCAATGTCGTTCAGGCACTAGCCTGGGCGGGATTTGTTACGGGAAGAAGTAGAATAATATGTTAGAAACCATAGTTAATTTTCTTAATGCGCTGCTTTGGGGCAAGTTGTTGGTATACGGGCTGGTGGGAGCCGGTTTGTATTTCACCCTCAGGTTGGCATTCATTCAGCTAACCCATTTCGGTCATTCGATTAAAGTGCTCGCCATGAGCCGTGACGGCTGTGAGAGTGGCCTGTCATCGTTTCAGGTCTTCTGTACCAGCATGGCGGCCCGCGTCGGCGCTGGTAATATGGCCGGGGTTGCGGTTGCCATAGGGGCTGCCGGGCCGGGCGCCGTCTTCTGGATGTGGCTTATTGCCGTACTGGGGATGGCGACGGCCATGATAGAGTCGACATTGGCTCAAATTTATAAGGTGAAGGATAGTGACGGCCAATTCCGTGGCGGGCCGGCCTACTACATGGAGAAGGGCCTGGGGCAACGTTGGATGGGGATCTTGTTTTCCCTGTTCCTGATCCTCGCCTTCGGCCTGGTCTTCAATGCCGTCCAAGCCAACACCATTACAGGTGCCATGGATAAAGTCTTCGGTTTCAATCCCATGTATGTGGGTCTTGCCCTGGTCGTCTTCAGTGGTTTTGTCATCACAGGCGGCATGCGTAAGGTGGCCAGGGTGTCCGAGATCTTGGTTCCTGTGATGGCGCTGGCCTATATCTTAGTGGCTTTGATGGTGGTGATGAGCAATCTGGAGCAGATCCCCGCCATATTCAGCCTGGTTTTCAAGAGTGCCTTCGGTTGGCAAGAAGCTGCAGCGGGTGGCGTGGCATACAGTGTCGCCCAGGCCATGCAGGCAGGCATCGCGCGCGGGTTGTTTTCCAACGAAGCTGGTATGGGCAGCGCCGCGAACGTGGCGGCCAGTGCCTCACCTACGCCCAATCATCCTGCCTCACAGGGCTTCGTGCAGATGTTCGGCGTCTTTGTCGACACTATTGTGATCTGTACCGCGACTGCGGCCATTATCCTGTTGTCGGGTGATCTGGGCACGACAGATGACGGTATCCGAATGACAATAGGGGCCTTGTCCAGCCATGTCGGCGATTGGGGCGGGGCTTTCATTGCGATCGCCATTTTCCTGTTCTGCTTTACTTCCATCATCGCCAATTACTCCTACGCCGAGACCAATGTGATGTTCTTGTCGGGCAACAGCAAGAAGGCCTTACCCTTGTTTCGCCTGTGTGTACTGGCAATGGTGATGTTTGGTGCCATGGCCAAGATCAGCCTGGTTTGGGATCTTGCCGATGTGTCCATGGGCTTGATGGCGACGGTGAACATAGTGGCGCTGTTGCTCTTGTCCGGACTGGCGATTCGTGTCATCAATGACTATCGTGAGCAACTGAATGCGGGAACCATTCCCGAGTTTGACCCACGCAAGTTTCCCGAGCTGAGGGAGCAATTGGATGGCAGCATATGGACGAATGGTGAGGATTTGAACCCTGCTGAGCCGCTCGAACGTCCGCTCAATACCTGATATCCTGGGCTGATAGCCTGAGTCTATCCGGGCATTCGGAAAAACCACGCAACTTAATGCGTGGTTTTTTTATGCCCAGAAGATATCATAGGGGCACTGTTTAACGCCTTACGAGCGGAGTCTTAGATGTTGGTATTGGTTTCACCGGCGAAAACATTGGATTTTGAACATCCCCCAGTTACCCAGAGACACACCCAGCCCGACTTCATAGATCAAAGCCAGGAGTTGATCTCTGTCTGCCGTCGACTCAGCCCCCAGGACATAGGCTCACTGATGAAGGTGAGCGATAAGATTGCCGGTTTGAACGCGGCCAGATTTGCCCAATGGCAACCCGAATTCTCCTTCGAGAATGCCAAGCAGGCCATCTTCGCCTTTCGTGGCGACGTATACACCGGCCTGGATGCAGATTCGCTCACGGACTCGGAACTCACGGCGGCGCAGCGGCATCTGCGTATCCTCTCCGGCCTGTATGGCTTACTCAAGCCATTGGATCTGATGCAACCTTACCGGCTGGAGATGGGGACTGCCCTTGCCAATCCCAGGGGAAAGAACCTGTATGAGTTCTGGGGTGACAGCATCACCCATGAGGTTGATAACGCAGTGGCCGCCCAGGGCGATGACATGCTGGTTAACCTCGCCTCCAATGAGTACTTCAAGGCGGTTAAGAGCAAACAGCTGCAGGCGCGTTTGATCACGCCGGTATTCAAGGACAGGAAGAATGGCCAGTATAAGGTGATCAGTTTCTTTGCCAAACGGGCTCGCGGCATGATGGCAAGATACCTCATCACCCAGGGTGTCAATTCACTCGAGCAGTTACAGCAATTTACTGGCGGCGGTTATTACTACAGCCAGGAAGAGTCGACGCCGGCGCAGCCTACCTTCTTGAGAGAGGAACAATAGCCGGGCATGCGGGGCAGATAAGCACTGGAGAGATAAAAAAGCAGCCTTAGGCTGCTTTTTTATCGTGCCGGCAAGCCGTCGGGCTACTCCTGGACGTCTTGGGAGAGGATAGGTCTGAGCTGAAGCCTGGAGTCGGCCATCAAATAGGCAAACTGGGCATAGGCGGCGATATTCTGTGCCAGTGCCGCAGCATCTATCTTGTCCAGGGTATCGTTGGGGGTGTGATGGTAATCGAAATAGTCTGTACCATCTTGCCTGAGTGAGGCGACAGGCACCCCTTGTGCCGGCAGCATGGACACCTCAGAACCACCTGAGGCGCCGTTGTCGCCGAATGCCACCCCGTTGTTGGCCATGGGCGCCGCGAGAGCCTTTACTTCATCCAAGGCCGTTGCTGCGACATTCACATCCATCCGATAGATCTTTCCGGCGCCGAAGTCGGACTCCGCCGCCATGTAATGTTTCGCCAGCTCCTGCTTATGGGCCTGGATATAAGCCTTGCCACCCAAGAGGCCTATTTCTTCGGCGGCAAAGAGCACGACCCTGACGGTGCGGGCAGGCTTTTGGGGCAGATCCTGTATGAGTTTGGCCGCGGCCGTGACTATGGCGACCCCGGCACCGTCATCTATGGCACCCGTGCCCTGATCCCATGAGTCAAGGTGTGCGCCGAGCAAGACGATTTCCTCGGGTTTCGAACTGCCCGTCACTTCGGCAATCACGTTATAAGAGGTGGCAAATCCCTGGCTGCTCGGCGACATCTTGAGCGACAACACCACATGGGGATCGCGTGCCAGCATGGCATCGACCAAGTCGGCATCCGGAGCGGACATGGCCGCCGCCGGAATTCTGCTGATGTCATCCTGATAATGCATCATGCCTGTATGTGGCATACGGTCATGATCTGTGCCTATGGAGCGTATCACCAGGGCGACTGCGCCTTTCTTGGCCGCCTCGACGGCTCCCTGGCTGCGACCGCCCACGCTCTTGCCATAGCCCTTGCCCGTGATGTGGCGTTCGGTCTTTTGATCTATGAAGACAATTTTGCCCGCGACCTCGGCTTCGCTGGCTGCCTGTAGCGCCGCCAGGCTGTCGAAGCGGACTATGCCGGCCTGAATGCCTGCCTCAGGTGTGCCCACGCTGCCGCCGAGGGCGGTAATGACCAGAGGTTGGGGGAAAGGCGCGACTATGCTGGCCTTGGCCTCACCGCGATCCCATGCTGGGACTTGTACCGCCTCCTTGTAGACGCGATCGAAGCCGAGTTCCTTGAGTTTGCTCTCGGCCCATTCGACGGCGACCAGATCTTTATCGCTGCCGGCCAGACGTGGACCGACTTCCACCGTTAGTGATTCGACCAAGGAGTAGCCGAGATCCGAGGCCAGGGCTTGCTGTTGCAGCAAGGCGACGGGCGCCGGCGTCGCTTGAGGCGCATTGTGGCTGCTGCCCGACTGTACTTGGCAGCCAAAGAGGTTCGCGGCCAGCAGGCTCGCTAATAAGCTCATTCTGTAATGCTTCATGCATGTCCTTGATTCTTGTTATTTGCTGATACTGAGTTAGGTGCGGTTTTATCCGTCGGATAATCTAACAAAAAGTCGACGCCCTGTCCCGGCCCCGACTGTAAGTCAGTATGTAAGCCTGTAAATACGTCTGCAGCTGGACGTGCAGCAGTGACGACGGCGGCTATCGGCTTGGAATGGCGAAAAACAGGCATAAAAAAACCGGCCTAAGCCGGTTTTTTTCATTCGCTAATAACGATTAAGCAGCCAGTGCTTTGATCTTAGCGTTTAGACGAGCCTTATGACGTGCAGCCTTATTCTTGTGAATAAGACCTTTAGCAGCCATACGGTCAACTATAGGTTGTGCAGCAGCAAAAGCTTCTGTTGCTACTTTGTGATCACCTGCTTTAATTGCAGCGATTACTTTTTTAACGTATGTACGTAACATTGAGCGACGGCTGGCGTTATGCTGACGACGCTTTTCAGACTGAAGCGCGCGCTTCTTTGCAGACTTGCTATTAGCCAAGGTGCAACTCCTAAAAACTGGATTTGATACTTTTAAAGGCCGAGGACTATGCCTGCTTTTAGTCACTTTGTCAACGACTATGATTGAATAATCATCATAAAGATAAATTAATCCAACCGGCTTGGCGATCTTCAACCCAACTCGTGTAATATGTGGCGCAATTCTAGCAGCAATTCCCGCCGTGTGACAGAGCCAGGGTCGAATTTTTGCCATAAATCGCCGAAGAAATCCGGCGGAGTTCTGGGGGTCGTTTGAGTAAAAAATTAATGCGGTCTGGCATGATAGTTAGTGCTATGACCTTGATTTCACGTGTTTTAGGCCTGGTTCGTGATGTGGTGATTGCCAACTTAATGGGCGCAGGCAGCAGTGCAGATGTTTTTTTCTTCGCGAATAAAATCCCCAATTTTTTACGTCGCCTGTTTGCCGAAGGGGCATTCGCTCAGGCTTTCGTGCCTGTATTAACCGAATATCAAGAAAAACACACGCCGGAGGCAACCAGGGAGTTGCTCAGTAAAGTCGCAGGTACCTTGGGTTTGATGGTGACCCTGGTGACCCTGTTCGGCGTGCTGGGATCGCCGATACTGTCGGCCTTATTCGGCGGCGGTTGGTTCCTGGCCTGGCTGAATGATGAGCCCAATGGGGCCAAATTTGAATTGGCATCGCTGATGCTGAAGATCACCTTTCCCTATCTCTGGTTCATCACCTTCACCGCCTTGGCCGGGTCTATCTTGAACACCCGGGGCCGCTTTGCCGTATCCGCCTTTACCCCGGTATTCCTGAACGTCGCCATCATAGCCGCCGCCCTCTACATGGCGCCGAATATGGCCCGCCCCGAGATAGGCCTGGCCTGGGGGGTGTTTTTCGGTGGCGTGATTCAATTCCTGTTCCAGATCCCGTTTCTCTTAAGGGAGAAAGCCCTGGTCAAGCCTTCCTGGGGCTGGCAGCACCCTGGGGTGGTGAAGATCCGCACCCTGATGCTGCCGGCCTTGTTCGGCGTGTCCGTTTCCCAGATCAACTTGCTGTTCGATACCTTTATCGCCAGCTTCCTGATGACGGGCTCGATCAGCTGGCTCTATTATTCCGACCGTTTGTTGGAGTTCCCCCTTGGACTCTTCGGTATAGCGATCGCGACCGTGATCCTGCCGGCACTGTCGCGCAAGCATGTCAATGCCGAGGGCGCCGGCTTCAGCCGCACCCTGGAGTGGGGCATTGAAACCATTTTGTTGTTGGGCTTGCCCGCCATGTTCGGGCTCATCCTGTTGGCCAAACCCATGTTGATGGTGCTCTTTATGCGTGGGGCCTTTTCTGAAGCGGATGTCATCATGGCATCCTACAGCTTGATGGCCTACGGCAGTGGCTTGCTCAGTTTCATGTTGGTCAAGGTGCTCGCACCCGGTTATTACTCGCGCCAGGATACCAGGACGCCGGTACGCTATGGCGTCATAGCCATGGTGAGCAACATGGGGCTGAATCTGGTATTTGCCATTCCCTTCGGTTATGTCGGCCTGGCGATTGCCACTTCCATGTCGGCGCTGCTCAATGCCGGACTCTTGTACCGCGGCCTGCACTTGGCCGGTATCTACCGCGTCGGCGGCCAAACGCTGAGGTTTTTCATAAAAGCCGTAGTGGCGACCCTGATGATGGTGTTAGTCTTGTATTATCTGACGCCGCCTCTGTCCACATGGCTGCAATGGCAGTTGGCAGAGCGCGCCATGGCCTTAACCGGCCTGATTGTTACGGGTGCCTTGAGCTACATTTTGAGTCTGTTGTTGCTCGGTATCCGTCCCTGGAAGATGAAACCTGGAGTTTGAGTGCTGATTCTCAACGATAGCTGTTATATAATCGGCCGATTTGGGTTTGGCAGCCGTATAAAGTCATGGAATTAATCCGCGGAATACACAATATTTTGCCGGCACACAAAGGTTGTGTGTTGACCATAGGCAACTTCGATGGTGTCCATCGTGGCCACGCGCAGGTGATAGCCAATCTGGTGAGCAAGGGTGAGCTTTACCACTTGCCTGTCACCCTGATGACCTTCGAGCCTCAGCCGCAGGAGTTGTTCTGTGGCGAAAATGCGCCAGCCCGTTTGAGCCGATTGCGTGACAAGGTCATGTTGCTCGACGAACTCGGGGTTGAGAGGTTAGTGTGTGTTAACTTCAATGCCAAGTTTGCCAATCAGCCGGCCGAGGATTTTATTCAGGAGTTGCTGGTCAACAAGCTGGGGGTTAAGTACCTGGTTGTCGGCGACGATTTTTGTTTCGGTAAGGGTCGTCGCGGCAATTTTGAGATGCTGCACCAGGCGGGTAAGAAGTACGGTTTTACCGTGGTGAACACCCAGAGTTTCATGCTCGGCGATCAGCGGGTTAGCTCGACGGCGGTGCGGGAGCAGTTGGCAAAGGGCAACCTGGAGCAAGCCAGGCGCATGCTGGGACACCCTTTTACCCTGAGCGGGAGAGTGGCTCATGGGCAGAAACTGGGGCGAACCTTGGGATTCCCCACGGCCAACATAGCCCTCAAACGCAACGTAGTGCCAGTGCGTGGGGTGTTTGCGGTGCGCTTCTTCTGGGATGGCAGCGAAGTGTATGAAGGCATGGCCAACATAGGTTTCAGGCCGACGGTCAATGGCCAGGAATGTTTGCTCGAGGTGCACTTGTTTGATTTCGACGGCGATCTCTATGGTCGCAGGGTAGAAGTGGAGTTGGTGGCTAAGCTGCGGGAAGAGCAACCCTTCGAGTCTCTGGAGGCGTTGAAACAACAAATTTTGAATGATGCAAATGAGGCCAGAGCCTTGTTTGGCAATGATGCAGGCTGAGGTTATCAGCTTAATTAACGGTATAGGATCAATGAGCGACTATAAATTTACTTTGAATTTGCCGGAAACTGAGTTTCCGATGCGCGGTAATTTGGCCAATCGCGAGCCAGAAATGTTAACTCGCTGGACCCAGGACGGACTGTATCAACAGATCCGTGAGAGTCGTATTGGCCGTAAACCCTTTATTTTGCATGATGGCCCTCCTTATGCGAATGGCAGTATTCATATAGGTCACTCAGTTAATAAAATTCTCAAAGACATCATAGTCAAATCCAAGACTATGTCGGGTTTCGACGCTCCTTATGTGCCGGGCTGGGATTGTCACGGCTTGCCCATAGAACTCAAGGTCGAACAGAAAGTCGGCAAGCCTGGGCAGAAGATATCCGCCGCCGAGTTCCGTGAAGAATGTCGCAAATACGCCGCCACGCAGGTCGATGGCCAGCGTGACGACTTCATTCGTTTGGGGGTGCTGGGTGACTGGAATAATCCCTACCTGACCATGGATTTTGCCACCGAAGCCAACATAGTGCGCTCGCTCGCCAAGGTGATTGCCAGCGGTCACTTGCATAAGGGCGTCAAGCCAGTGCATTGGTGTACCGATTGTGGCTCCGCCCTGGCGGAAGCCGAAGTGGAATACGAGGACAAGACATCCCCTGCTATCGACGTCGCCTTTGGCGCCGCCGACAAGGCTGCTGTGCTGGCCAAGTTCAAGGTCGGTGATTACGCACACCCAGTGTCTATGGCGATCTGGACCACCACTCCCTGGACTCTGCCTGCCAACCGCGGCTTATCTCTGAGTCCTGAGCTGGACTACAGCCTGGTCGAATTCGAGAAAGAAGGTGTGACCCAGGCGCTGATCTTGGCCGAGGTGCTGGTCGAAGCCTGTCTCGAGCGTTATGGCGCCGAACGTCATAGCATCCTGGGCCAGGCCAAGGGCAGCGAGCTCGAGCTGCTGCGCTTCAACCATCCTTTCTACGCCTTCGATGTGCCTGCCATTTTAGGCGAGCACGTCACTACAGACGCGGGTACCGGCATAGTGCATACCGCACCTGGTCATGGCCAGGACGACTTCGTGGTCGGACAGAAATACGGCCTGGAAGTCGCCAACCCGGTTGGCGATAACGGCGTCTATAAGCCGGACACAGAGATCTTCGCCGGTCAGCATGTGTTCAAGGCCAACGACAATGTGGTCGCACTGCTGAAAGAGAAGGGCACTCTGTTGCACCATGTGGCCTATCGTCACAGCTACCCTCATTGCTGGCGCCACAAGACCCCAATCATCTTCCGCGCCACACCTCAGTGGTTCATCTCCATGGACAACCATGGCCTGCGCGCCCAGGCGTTGAAGGAAATAGACAATACCCAGTGGATCCCGGACTGGGGCCAGAGCCGCATCGAGAAGATGGTCGAGAACCGCCCAGACTGGTGTATCTCGCGTCAGCGTACCTGGGGCGTGCCTATCACACTGTTCGTACACCGTGAGACGGAAGAGCTGCATCCGGACAGCGTGTCCCTGATGGAGCGGGTGGCACATCGTATCGAACAGCAGGGCATCCAGGCCTGGTGGGATCTGGACGAAGCCGAGCTGCTCGGCGACGAAGCCGAGCAATACCGCAAGGTGACGGATACCCTGGACGTCTGGTACGACTCGGGTTCGACCTTCTCGTCCGTGGTTGCCGCGCGTCCCGAATTCCAGGGCCATGACATAGACTTGTATCTGGAAGGCAGCGATCAACACCGCGGCTGGTTCATGTCATCCCTGATGATCTCCACCGCCATGAATGGCAAGGCGCCTTATAAGCAAGTGCTGACCCATGGTTTTACCGTCGATGGCAAGGGCCGCAAGATGTCCAAGTCTGTCGGCAACGTGATAGCGCCGCAGACTGTGACCAACAAGCTGGGCGCCGATATTCTGCGTCTCTGGGTGGCTGCCACCGATTACAGCGGTGAGATGACGGTCTCGGATGAGATCCTCAACCGCAGTGCCGATGCCTATCGCCGTATCCGTAACACGGCGCGTTTCTTGCTGGCGAACCTCAACGGTTTCGACCCTGTGAAAGACATGGTTGCGGTCGGGGACATGGTGGCGCTGGACCGTTGGGTGGTGCGCCGCGCTGCTGCCCTGCAACAGGAGTTGTTGGAAGCCTATGAGCAGTACAACTTCCACCAGGTGACCCAAAAATTGATGCAGTTCTGCTCGGTCGAGCTGGGCAGCTTCTATCTGGATATCATCAAAGACAGACAATACACGGCGAAGCAGGAAGGTCATGCCCGTCGTAGCTGTCAGTCTGCCCTGTATCACATCGCCGAGGCCATGGTGCGCTGGATAGCGCCAATCCTGAGCTTCACCGCGGATGAAATCTGGCAGCTGCTGCCGGGTGAGCGGGCGGCCTATGTGTTTACCCAGGAATGGTATCAGGGTCTGGAGTCGGTCACGCTGGCCACAGACTTGAGCGATGACTATTGGCAGCAACTGCTGGCGGTGCGTACCGAAGTCAACAAGGTGATAGAGCAGGCGCGCCGCGATAAGCGTATCGGCGGTTCGTTGGAGGCCGAAGTCAGCTTGTATGCCGACGCAGCCCTAGCCGCCGAGCTGGCCAAGATAGGCGATGAACTCAGATTCGTGCTCTTGACCTCAGGTGCCTCAGTGTTGCCACTGGCTTCGGCGCCGGACAATGCGGCCGAGACAGAGCTGGGCGCCTTGAAATTAGTGGTGGCCAAGAGCGAAGCGGCCAAGTGCGAGCGTTGCTGGCACCACAGAGAAGAGGTGAGCACTATCGAGGCACATCCAACATTATGTCAACGCTGTGTCACCAACATCGAAGGTGCCGGTGAACAGCGTGAGTTTGCCTAAGGTATGAGTATGCCATCGAGTTGGAAAGACAGTGGCCTGCGTTGGTATTGGATGGTGGCATTGGTGTTTATTGCCGATCAGCTGTCCAAGCAATGGGTCTTGAAGGGTTTCGAGCTGCACGAGTCGCTGCAGCTGTTACCCGGCTTCAATTTCACCTATGTGCGTAACTATGGCGCGGCCTTCAGCTTCTTGAGTGACGCCGGCGGCTGGCAGCGCTGGCTGTTTACCCTGATTGCCCTGGGGTTCACCGCCATTCTCAGCATCTGGTTGCGTAAGCAAGCCGCTGGCCTGTGGCGCCTGAACCTGGCCTATACCTTGGTCATAGGCGGCGCCCTGGGAAATCTGGTCGACCGCTTGATGCATGGTTTCGTGGTCGACTTTATCGATGTGTATTGGGGCCGAAGCCATTACCCGGCGTTTAATATTGCCGATTCTGCCATCTGCATAGGTGCGGCCTTGATCATCTGGGACGCCCTGGTTGCCGGCAAGCCGGCGCACAATGGCGAGCCCAAGGGGCCAGGAGTAAATTAAGTGACAGCAACATCTGCATTGATATGCCACATGAACATAGTGCTCGAAGACGGCTCTACCGCCGACAGCACCAAGGCGTCCGGTAAGCCGGCCCGCCTGAACCTGGGCGATGGCAGCCTGAGCCCGGCGTTCGAAGCCGAACTTGCTGGCCTGGACGTGGGGGCCAAACATAGCTTTACCTTGGCCGCCAAGGATGCGTTCGGTGAAGCGAATCCGGATGCCATTCATCATATGGACAAGAGCCGTTTCCCGGCGGACATGAAGCTGGAAGCCGGGGTGATAGTGAGTTTCGCCGGCCCGGGTGGCAGTGAAATACCCGGCATAGTGCGTGACGTCGCGGGAAGTTCGGTCACAGTGGATCTCAACCATCCTCTGGCGGGGCGGACAGTGACCTTCGAGTTGGAAGTGGTACAGGTACTCTAACTATGACTTTCGATCCCAAGCAAGCTCCCACCAGCCCTAGCCTGAATATACTCCTGGCCAACCCCCGCGGTTTCTGCGCCGGGGTCGACAGGGCCATCAGCATAGTTGAACGGGCACTCGAGCTGTTTTCGCCACCCATCTATGTGCGCCATGAAGTGGTGCATAACCGTTATGTGGTCCAGAATCTGAAAGATCGCGGCGCCGTGTTTGTCGATGAGCTGGAGCAGGTGCCGGATGACAGCATAGTGATCTTCAGCGCCCACGGGGTATCACAGGCCGTCAGGGCCGAAGCCAAGCAGCGCGGTTTGAAGGTATTCGACGCCACCTGTCCCTTGGTGACCAAGGTGCATCTGCAGGTCACCCGCGCCAGTCGCAAGGGAATCGAGTGCATCTTGATCGGCCATGAGGGGCATCCCGAAGTCGAAGGCACCATGGGGCAATACGATAACCCAGCCGGCGGCGTCTATCTGATCGAGTCGCCGGCGGATGTCGACGCGCTCGAGGTGAAAGATCCTGATAACTTGTGTTTCGTCACTCAGACCACGCTTTCGGTCGATGATACCTTGGACATCATAGCCGCACTGCAGCGCCGTTTTCCTGCCATCGAGGGCCCGCGCAAGGATGATATCTGTTATGCCACCCAGAACCGCCAGGATGCGGTCCGCAGCATGTCGGCGGATGTGGATCTCCTGATCGTGGTGGGCTCGAAGAATAGCTCCAACTCGAATCGTCTGCGGGAGTTGGCCCAAAAGACGGGCACTGCCGCCTATCTGGTCGATACCGAGGCGGATATCGAAGCCGCCTGGTTCGAGGGGATCAGCAGGGTCGCGGTCACCGCCGGGGCTTCTGCCCCCGAGGTGTTGGTGCAGCAGGTGGTTCAGGCCATAGCCAAACTGGCCCCGAGCGTGGTAACCGAGGTCGAAGGGCGCAAGGAAGATACCGTCTTCGCCGTACCGGCCGAACTCAGATAAGTCATTTCTCAGTTTTCAGTTAAAAAAAAGAGGCCCGGGCCTCTTTTTTTTTTGCTGAAAATTCATTCGCTAAGCCTCGCCAACATAATAAAACACCATGTTACTGGCAGGTTACATTCGACTAAACTACCATTAACCTTTATAGTGTTTTTATCGCCATTTTTCATGAGCTTATAGAAGGTTTGTACGTCAATATTATGACTAAAATGGAATGTTTGACACCCGGGAGCAAGCAGCAAAATGGCTTCTCCCTCATAGAGGTTTTGATCGCCCTGGTCATACTCGTGATTGGCCTGATCGGCATCTTCAACTTGCACTTGGTCGCCAAGCGGGGCAGCTTCGAATCTTTCCAGCAGACCCAGGCGTCCTATTATGCCAAGGATATAGTCAATCGCATGAAGCTCAACCGGGGACAGTTGACTGCCTATGCGGCGACTTATACCGGTGCCCTGGCGCGTCCGGCCAAGGCCTGTGATGTCGCCATAGGCGCCACCAGTTTGTGTACCCCGGCGGAAACGGCTGCATGGGACAAGTATCAGTGGGAGCAGCTGCTCAACGGCTCGGCCGAGGCCGTCGGCAGTCAGCTGGTTGGCGGCCTGGACAGTCCCTATGCCTGTGTGACTACGAGTTCGACTACCCTTAATGGACGTACCTATCCCAATGCCGTGGTGAAGGTGGTGATTGCCTGGCGTGGCATAAGGGAAAGCAGCGATACCAGTTATGAGGCCAGCGATTGTGGCAAGACGGCATTGGCCAAGCGCAGGCGCATCTTCATCGTCAATACCATGATTATATAGGTGACTGAGTTGCATTATGTATTACTAAGACAGGTTGGCATGTCACTGGTGGAGCTGATGGTCGCTTTGGTGATCAGTCTGTTTCTGACCCTGGGGCTGTTCACCATGTTCAGCATGTCCTCGACCAATGTCACCACGACCAGTCAGTTCAACCAGTTACAGGAAAACGGCAGGATCGCCTTGGCGCTGATGGAGCGGGACGTGAGCCAGTTGGGCTTCATGGGCGACATAACGGGTACCGACTTTGTGGTTGGCAGCAATACCAAGGTCAGTGCCAATGTGGTCAACGACTGTGTCGGCGCCGGCTTGAACAATGCCAGTCTGCCCAATTCGCAACCGGCCCACTTTCGCCGTCTATGGGGCTATGAGGCGGGAGTGAGCGGCAACAGCCTGTCTTGCCTCAGTGGTGCCGGGGATGTCAACAGCACCACGGATGTGCTGCAGATCAAGCGCTTGATTGGCCCATCCACGGCGGTGCTGGGAACGGCGCGTTATTATGTGGCCGCGACTTCGACCCAGGCCGAATTTTTCAGTGGCACCACGGCTCCGGCTCTGCCGAATAGCCGGATCTGGGAGTATCAGCATCATGTGTATTTCATCAAGGACGATGCCGACGGTATTCCCGTGCTCAGACGCAGAATTCTCACCACAGGCAGTGGCATGAATACCGAAGAGCAATTGGTCGAGGGCATCGAAAATATGCGCATCCTCTATGGTTTCGACAACGACGGGGATGATACGGCCGACAGTTTCATGCCGGTAGAAAATGTCAGCAGTCTGATGTGGGATAACGAGTTGTTCCAGCGTTTGGTGGCGCTGCGGATATTTCTGTTGGTGCGCTCGACCCAGAGCGACAATAGTTACACCAACGCCACCAGTTACACCTTGGGTGACAAGAGCATAGCCGCGCCCAACGATCACTTTCGCCGCAAGGTGATGTCGACGACAGTGGTGTTGGAAAACCCTGTGTTTATTCGAAAATAACGGAAATGATTATGAACAAGCAGAAAGGCGTAGTGCTGTTTTTCTCCCTGATAGTGCTGATCATCATGACGCTCATCGGGGTTGCCTTGGCCGTTAACTCGCTGCAATCCATGCGCATGTCCGGCGCCGGCTCGGAGAGAATTGAGGCGGGCATCGCCGCCAATGGCGCCCTGGATGCCGCGATTGCGAGCAATCAGGGCGCCGGCCTGGCCAACATGTCGACGACGACCCAGAGCAGCCTGCTCAATGGCACCCAGACCATCACCCCCTTACCCGAAGACGGCACAATTCAGGATGTGAGCTGTCAGCGCAGCACCAATGCGAGTGCGGCCAACCTTATCGCCTGTCGACGGCTGGAAATCAGCAGCAGCTCGACCTTTGGCCGTGACGATCTTGGGCAACTCACCGTGGTTGCGGGTATCGAACAAGAAGTATTAAGGATCTAGAGATGATGACTAAGCGACTGGTATTGGCCTTATTGTTTTCCATGCTTGGCACTTGTGCCCTCAGCTGGGCCGATGATACCGAACTCTATGTGTTTGAATCCTCCACCCGAACGGGAGCCAGAGCCAAGGTACTGGTTATTTTCGATAACTCCGGCAGCATGGCCACCATAGAAGAAGATGCCGCCGGCAGTTATGATCCCAATACCGTCTATCCGGCAGTGGGCTCATCCAATGCCTATCAGGGGCGAATGCTGTATTTCACCAAGGGTTCAGGCATAGACAATACCAGTTTGCCGACCCCCGACAGTCCATCCGAAGCCAGACGCTTCCTCGACGCCATCAATGGCTGTAACCAGAGCAAAGCCGCACTGGATAAATACGGGCGCTTCACCGGCTTCCTGAGGGAATACAACGTCAAGGGCAAGACCGGCAGCTGGATCGAGGTACCGGAAAATAATGGTGCCAACATAGAGATCATAGACTGTTGGGAAGACATAGAAGCGGTCGATCCGGCGAACGCCACCGGCATAGCCAATGGCTTCCCGGTCGACGCCCTCAAGGTAGACAATAAGGCATACCCTTATAATCACAATTCGGATCCCGCCAGCAGCTGGGCCAATGCCATCGGCGATGCCAAGAGCACCAATTTTGGTACGGGCGAGCCTGTGACCTTGTATACGGACAACTACCTGCGCTGGTATACCTTGGTACAACTCGGTCAGTTGCCTGTGGTGCCCCAGAGTCGTTTGGAAGTTGCCAAGGAGGCGATAAAAAACATCGTCATCACCACACCTTCGGTGGACTTCGGTCTGGCGGTATTCAACCTCAATTACCCATACGAAGGTGACAGGGATGGCGGCCGCATAGTGTCCGGCATTAAACAGATGTCTGCCACCGCCAAGAGTGATCTGCTTTCCACCATAGATAAACTCCCGGCCGATACCAACACGCCTCTGTGTGAAACCTTGTTCGAGGCTTACAATTATTTTGCCGGTAAACCCATAGTCTATGGCCATAAAGACTCGGATTATAATTTTCTGCGCGGCGATAATTATTGGGCCAATCAACCGCCTTACGATACCAGCATAGAAGCCGCCGGCAGTTATGTGTCGCCTTTCCAGGTATGCCCAGGGATTGCCTATGTCATCTATGTGACAGATGGGGTGCCGACGGTGGATTCCCATGCCGACACTGCCATTGCCACCCTGACGTCTGGCGCCAGCAGCGAAGGGGATTACTCCAGCTTCAGCACCGGCCTGGCGACACCGAGCAGCCTGCCGGCACTCGCCAGTTACATGTATCACAACGACTTGGTCCATGTGAACGATGCCAACGGCGAAGATCAGCCACAGACGGTGCGCACCTTTACCATAGGTTTCAGTGCGGGGGCCGACGATGCCGCGCCCCTGTTGCAGGAAACGGCCAAACGTGGCGGCGGCAAGTACTTTGCCGCCCGGAATAGCCTGGCGTTGCAAGATGCATTGAGTGACGCCCTGACCTCTATTCTCGAGATAGACTCGAGCTTCACTTCTCCCAGTATCGCCAGTAATAACTTCGATAGAACCCAGACCTTCGACGCCGCCTATTACGCCATGTTCCTGCCGGGCAAGGGGCCCAGATGGAGCGGCAACCTGAAGAAGCTCAAGGTCACGCCGGCGGGCACCCTGGTCGATGCCAACGGTGCACCCGCCATAGGCAGCGATGGCAACATCAAGGATAACGCCTGTACCTTCTGGAGTGATTGTACTTCGGTGAAAGACGGTAACAGCGTCGAACTGGGCGGCGCTGCGGCGAAGCTGAAACAGAGTGTTGCCCAAAGGGTGCTGTACAGTAACCTGGGCTCGGGCGGGGCCTTGCTGGCGCTGAATAAGACCAATGCGGCAGCCGTTGCCGGCGGTGAAGCCGAGCTTGCCACCTATATGGGCACGACCGAGCTGGACAACAGCTTCGGTTGGCTCAAGGGCTATGACGTCGACGATGAAGTCAAAGACTCGGATGTGCGTACGGATGTCATGGGCGATCCCTTGCACTCCAAACCATTGGCAATAAACTTCGGCTCTCCAACCACGCCGGATGTCAGGGTGATCTTGGGCACCAACCAAGGCCTGCTGCACATGTTTCAAGACGCAGGCAACAGTGTCTCGGAATCATGGGCCTTCATGCCCTATGAGCTGCTGCCCAATATCAACAAGCTGAGGGAGAACAAGGCCACGGGTGGCCATAGTGTCTACGGCATGGATGCGTCTCCGGTCGCCTATGTCAAGAGCAATACCTCAGGGGTCGAAACCGTATGGTTATTTGTCGGCATGCGGCGCGGTGGCAGTTCTTACTATGCCTTGGACATCACGACACCGGACAGCCCCAAGTTTATGTGGCGGATTTCTGCCGAGAGCAGCGGCTTTTCCGAACTGGGACAGAGCTGGAGCGAACCAGTTATCACCCGCATTCCCGGTTATACCAAGCCGGTGCTGATCTTCGGCGGTGGTTATGATCTGAGTTATGATGCCACCCCTTCCGCCAGCCCTTCGGGGCGCGGGGTATATATAGTCGATGCCGAGACCGGCAGCTTGCTGCATACCTTTGCCCCGACTGCGGCGACCGGGGTGACACAATTGCCGGGTATAGATGACAGCATCCCCAATACGGTTGCCGTGCTTGACAGCAACAACGATGGCGACAGTGACAGGATATATGCGACGGATACGGGTGGCTATGTGTGGCGCATGGATATGCCGGGCAGTGACAAAACCACCTGGACCGGGTTTAAGTTTGCCGATCTGGGCGGCAGCACTGCGGCAACCGACAGACGCTTCTTCGCCGAGCCCGTGGTGGCGCAGACCGTCTTCAGCAATATTTCCGAGGTCACGGTCAGCGATGGTGAGACCTCCACAGTCACCAAGAGCTATCAAAATGTGCCTTACGATGCCGTGACCGTGGGCACAGGCAACCGGGCGCATCCATCTGGCACCGAAGTGGCGGACATGTATTATGTGCTGCAGGACAGGAATGTGGTGACCCGCAGCTTCGATGGCACAGTCAATGCCATCCCTGAGCCTATCACCCTGGCACAGCTCTACAATGTGACCTCGGCGGCGCCTTCGTCCGAGAGTGAAAATATTGCCTTCGGCCAGAAACTCGGCTGGTATTATGATTTTGCCGATGTGGGGGAGAAGAGTCTTACCGCAGGCTTGATCGTCGGTGGTAAAGTCTATTTCACTTCCTATGTACCGCCTGTGAATGCCGCCGACGCCAATGTGTGTGTCGCCTCGGGGGAGGGACGTTTGTATGTCTTCGATCTGCATAAGGGCACCCGCACCTATGAGCAACTCTACATAGAACTGGGTGAGCGTGTGCCGGACACGCCGCAGATCATCATTCCGCCGCCGGAGAATGTCGGCGATCCTTCCTATATTTATATTATCGGGGTCGGCAAGGGCGAGTGTGTCGACAATACCTGTAGCGGGACGGTCAACGTAGGCTCAGGGCTAGGGGTGAATAAAATTTACTATCATGTCGATGAGTAGCATGACACTCTCGAGCGGCATAGCGAGAGCCATGCCAATATCAACAGTTGCAGCTAAGCCAGAAGAGATGCCAAACAAGATGTTAAAGAAAATGCCAGGAAATGACTCGGGTTTCACCTTGATAGAATTGATGATTGCCGTCGCTGTGGTCGGGATTTTGGCAGCCATTGCCTACCCTTCCTATATCCAGTATGTGGCCAAGAGCGCCAGATCCGAGGGCCAGGCGGCCGTGATGCGTGTCGCCAATCTGCAGGAGCAATATTACTTGGATAACAGGGTCTATACCGAAGACATGACCAAGCTTGGATTGGGTGCCAGTCCCTTCGTGACCGAGCACCAGCATTATTCTGTGGCTTCCAAGGGGACGACCAGTTTTACCATCACGGCTACCCCACAAGGGGCGCAGGCAAGCAGAGATACGACTTGTACTTCGCTCACTATGACAGATGCCGGCGTTAAAGGCCCTAAAGCGGAGTGCTGGAAATGAAGACTGCTTACCTATTGCTCTTGAGCCTGCTCCCGCTCACTGGGCATGCGCTGGAAACCTCGACCAATACACAGGACTATAAGTGTTACATAGGCTCGGTCAAGGGAGATCAGATAGTGTTTTTCCGTTGGCAGGCGACGGAGCTCAAGCTGAAGATGGCAGGCTTGCCTGGCAGGCAATTAATGGATAACAAAGGGAAAAAATACTTCATCAAAGCGGTGGAAGAATGCGTTCCGCTCGATGAAGAGTTTACACTCGGGCGTGCCCAGCAATTGGATAAAGCCACGCTGAGGTAAGTCGTCGCGCTTATCCGCAGCTCAGACCATTGCTCCCCTCGCTGAGGCGGCCCGAAGCATCCAACTTGGCACTCCTGGATGCGGAACTGGCGCCGTTTGGACAATAGATAAATTCGGCGTTCGAGGAAACCATGCCATCGGCGCCGAAGCTAATCTTCGCCTCTGCGTCTGCTCCCGTCACTTTGATGGCATCCTGACTGTTAAAGCCTTGGTACTCCCTCAGGACTCTTTTGGCACCGGCATTCAGGGTATAGACGCTCAAGCCCTTGCTCCAGTCTGTCCCACAGGGGCTTGCCGCATAGGGGCAGACGATGATCTCTCTGCCATAGTTCACCGCCTGAGCGCGGGCGAATGTCAGCGCTTCCTGAATGGTCTTGATATTGGTATCACTGCGGCTCTGTTGGTAGACGCTGCTCAGTGCCGGCACCCCGATTAACAGCAAGAGGACGGCGATAGCCACAGTGACCATCAATTCGACCAAGGTAAATCCGTTGTGCTTATGTGTCATGGTAAGATTCCTTGCGGGCTGTGGTTCGAGTATAAGGGAGAACGCCAATGACTTCAGCAAAATAAAGCCACAGTTGTTGCTAAAATTGGTCAGTTGTAACCGGCTTGCTTCGGCCTGCACCGGCGCAGATGAGTGTGCAGCTTCCGAGGAAAAGCGCGGGAATTTAACTCACGGCCGGCAGCCCTGTATGCGCTACCGCCCGTTAATACCCCCAGGCTAGTTACTGCAGCTGATGTCGTTGGCAAGGGAGCGCCGTACTCTGCCCGCGGAGTTGACTACCACGGCACGGGAGTTGGGGTTGTCCAGGCTGCCGGGGCAATATTTGAACGTCCCATTGCTGCCGGATGCCAGGCCATCGGATTGAAATCGCACCGAGGTACGATTGTAGTTCAGCGTATCTTTTGAATCGAATGCGTCCGTCTGTTGCAGGATCTTGTCTTCACCATCGAGCTTGTTGGGTTCGCCGCTGTCGGTGAACACCACCAAACCATTTTCCCAGTGGTCGGTACAGATATCTGCCTCCAGGGCACAGACACTGACGCTGAGATTTAAGTTGATGGCCTGATTTCTGGCCAATAGCAGTGTCTGTTGTATCCTGCTGATGGCGCTGTCGGCGCGGGCTTTCTCATACAGGTTACTTAGCGAAGGGACACTCAAGAGCACCCCTATCAGGGCGATGGCCAGGGTCGTCAGTAACTCTATCAGGGTTACCCCCGTCAGTCGTTTCATATGCTCGTCCTTGAATTCGGGGCCAACCGCACCCCTGAATTCAGTATAGGGCATTTTGTCATGGCCGTTTCATCACGGGAGCCGCTGAATCAATACGTTGAAGCAGTACGTTGGAGCAATAGTGAGGAGAAACGCTTCTGAACTCAGCAGTTAACATGTTAAGATGTTGTGCATCTCAAGCCGATAAATCCATTGCAAGTGTAGAAGGAGTTTTTGATGAAAAAGGTCGAAGCCATTATTAAGCCATTTAAACTCGATGATGTGCGTGAGTCACTTGCAGAGATTGGCATTACCGGGATGACAGTGCTGGAAGTCAAAGGTTTTGGCCGTCAGAAGGGACACACGGAGCTCTACCGCGGTGCCGAATATATGGTGGATTTCCTGCCTAAAGTGAAAATTGAATTGGTGATCCAGGACGATATCCTGGATCAGGCCATAGATGTCATAGTTGAAACGGCTCGAACCGGAAAGATAGGCGATGGCAAGATTTTTGTCACAGATATCGAGCGCGTCATCCGTATCCGCACGGGTGAAGAGAACGAAGAAGCGGTTTAGTCATCATTAATGAGACTCACTCGGGAACTGTTACCGGCTCCTGAGTGAACGCTTAATTTTCAATAACTTATTGCTTAACTTGCTATCCCTTGCCTCTCCATTTCGATTGCCATCAGTCATTCATGTTGTCAATTTGACTTAGTATTATTTTTTGTACTGCATTTTCATTATTTAATGCCAACACCTTGGCCGGCCGACATGGTATAACTGAACTCAGTATTGATGACTGGACAGATAGCTTATGACAGCGAAAAAGCTTGTGATTGTTGGCGGCGGTGCCGGTGGTTTGGCCTTGGCCTCCAAGTTGGGCCGTAAATTGGGCCTGAGTGGTGAGTTGGACATAGCCCTGGTCGATAAAAGCGCCATCCATATCTGGAAACCCAAACTCCACGAAGTCGCAGTCGGTGTGATAGATCAATCCAACGAAGGGTTATTATATCGGGACCACGGCCTGAAAAATGGCTACAGGTATGTTCGCGGCGAGTTGCTGCAGTGCGATCCCATGCAGAAATCCATTCAGCTGGCACCTGTGCTGACCAAGGAGGGGGAGACGCTGATTGAGTCTCGGCAACTCGAGTACGATTATCTGGTACTGGCACTCGGCGGTACCTCCAACAGTTTCAATACCCCTGGGGCGGAAGCCCATTGCATTTTCCTCGACAGTCTGGACAACGCCAACCATTTTCATCAGAAACTGCTGGATGCCTTGTTACAGCTCAATGAGACCCAGGAAAAGCTCAGTATCGGCATAGTCGGGGCCGGCGCCACTGGAGTGGAATTGGCGGCCGAGCTTCACCATGTGATCGAGTCGGTGAAGGAATACGGCTACCTGAACATTTCCAAGCATCATCTGGATGTGCATCTGATCGAAGCCTCACCCAAAATTTTGCCTCAGCTGCCCGAAAAGGTGAGCGCCAGGGCGCAAGCCGTGCTGGACAGGATAGGTATCAGGTTGCACCTTGGGGTGCAGGTGAAAGAAGTCACCTCAGAGGGCTTCGTCACCCAGGATGGGGACCTGATCGCGGCCAGCATCAAGGTATGGGCGGCTGGGGTGAAGGGGCCCAAGGTGTTTCAGCATTTCGACCCTCTGCCTATTACCCCCAGAAATCAGGTCGAAGTGGATGCTTGCATGCGGGTCAAAGGTCATGAGGACATCTATGCCTTGGGAGACTGTGCCCAGCTGATCTTGGACTCAGGCAAACCCGTGCCGCCGAGGGCCCAGGCGGCCGATCAGATGGCGGAAACCTTGTATCGCAACATGCTCAACCGGCTCAAGGATAAGGCGGAGCAGCCCTTCGTATATAAAGACTATGGCTCACTGGTGTCCCTGAGCCGCTTCTCGGCGGTGGGGAATCTGATGGGTAACCTGAGATCGGGTGATTTCTTCATCGAGGGTCACTTTGCCAGGCTGATGTATATGTCTCTGTACCAGCGACATCTGAGCAGCCTCTATGGCTGGTTTTCGGCCCTGGTGTATAGGATCGCCCAAAGATTGCTGCGCTGGCAAAGACCCAAGCTTAAACTGCATTAGCAGTTCGGCGCAGGTCCTAACTCAGGTCTTGGCGCAGGCCCTGGCTTGGCGGTTTAGCCTTTGGGGATAGCGGAAGAGTCGCGAATGACCGGCTCAGGGGTAAAGACTCTGGACATCACAGGGTGCTGTTCTCTGCGCTTGGCGATCAGGAGTTCGGTCGCTATTTGGGCAATTCTTTCGTTGGGTTGATGCACTGTGGTGAGCTTTGGCCAAGTTTGCCTGGAGAAGGGACTGTCCTCGAAGCCGACGATAGACAGGTCTGCCGGAATATCCAATCCGGCGAGCCTGGCGGCAAACAGCGCCCCCGCGGCAATTTCATCGTTACAGGCCACGATCGCCGTAGGACGATGTTCCAACCCAATCAGTTTATTGGCGCCTTCCACACCCGATTCGAACGAGTATTGGCCTTCGATAATGTTGGCCTCATTAATAGGCAACCGATTTTCTTTCAAGGCCTGCCGGTAGCCGGCGAGGCGTTCCTTGGTCGATTCGTGATGATGGTCGCCACTGAGGAAGGCTATGTCTTTATGACCCAAGTCGATGAGATGCTGGGTGATGGCTACCGCCCCATGCCTGTCGTTGACCAAGACAGTGAGGCCCGGCTCGGCGCCGGCCTGCTCGCCGGCAATAATGCGCACGTAATTGGCCTCTATGGCATCCAAGGCCTTCAGTATGTCTGGGTCTTCGGACAAGGGAGGGGTCAATACCAGCCCGGCCAGACGCGCGTGTTTCACCATTGTGGTCAGCTCTTCGCATATGTTGGCCGATTTGGCGTTGCAGGGGTGGATCAGCAGTTCATAGCCCTGATCCTTGCACGCAGACAAGATGCCATTTTGCATGTCAATGATGTAATAAGCATTGGGGTTGTCATAGATGAAGCCTATGACATAGGACTTGGTACCGGCCAGATTTCTTGCCGCCAGGTTCGGCTGGTAATTGAGGAATTTAATGGCCTCATTGACCTTGTCTATCGTGGCCTGTTTCACCGAAGGCTCACAATTGGTAACCCTCGAGACGGTTTTTATCGACACGCCGGCATATTTGGCAACGTCATTTATGGTGACTTTCATCTAGGTTAAAACTCTTTGTGTCCGAAGGGGGTTACACTCACCGTTGCTATGAATATCAGGCATTTTGGTTTGTTGAGTGCCCTAAGCGTCGCGGCTCGTCTTACATTTCATCGCCTTATAGTGCGAGCTTTTTGCCTAATAGGCAATGCCGAATTCAGTCTGACTCAAGACAGATGCCGCACTTCAGTAGGTTATTTTTAATACAAAAATTAACTTGGCAATGGATTTTAACATATTGTCTACAATAGGAAAGTGCGACAAAGGAGACGACTTGAGCCTCTTGGTTTAGCGCATTCTTTTCGTTGCGGCGTTATTTTCTTGTGGCAAGGCTGTTAATAATTGTGTAATGTTTGACCCAGACATGACAGCGTTGTCATTCTTTCGGGAATGGTTATGAATAAAAAAATCATAATAAAGTTATGGAAGGGAAACGAGATGCGACCATCTACATTTAGAAAAACTGTTCTAGCAACACATATTGCCATCCTGCTCGGAGGCGCGGTATCAGTCGGTGCCATGGCCGCAGAAGCTGCCGATGCGGTGGCAGTGGGTACTGAAAATATAGAAAAAATTGAAGTTCGCGGCATGCGGGCCTCACAGAAAGCGGCCATGAACGAGAAGCGCTTTTCCAATGCTGTGGTCGATGCCATCACGGCCGAGGACATAGGCAAATTCCCGGATAAAAACATCGCCGAATCCCTGCAGCGGGTGGCCGGGGTATCCATCAACCGGGGTTTCGCCGGTGAGGGTGCCGAGGTCTCCATCCGCGGTGTCGATCCCACCCTGACCCAAGTGCAGATGAATGGCCAGTTTGTGGCCTCCACCGCCTGGTTCTCCCAAGGCGCCAACAGGCGCAGTTTCAACATGGATCTGATGCCATCCGAGATGATCTCCGGTCTGGAGGTCTTCAAGTCACCCGTTGCCTCGCTCGATGAGGGCGGCGTCGGCGGTACCGTTATTCTGCATACCCGCAAGCCTTTGGATCTGGACACTAACACCTTCTTCGCTTCCGCCGAAGCCAATACCAACACCTTGGCCGACAGCGAGTATGGTCTGGGCGGCAGTGCCTTGTTCAGTTGGAAAAATGATGACGAAACCTTCGGTATCCTGGGTATGGCATCGACTCTGGAGTCTATCGGTCGCGGTCGTAAGGCCGAGAACTACTGGGAAGAGGGCTGGTCGGCATCGGGTATTGCCGGTTTCGATCAGGACCGTACCCGCGACGCCTTCGATCTGACCGCCCAGTTCCAGCCATCGGATGCACTCGGTTTCACCTTGCATGCCTTCCGTACCGAGCTCGATGCCACCAACACCAACCAGAACTTCCTGGTGATAGGTGCCAACGGTGCAACCATGACCAACACTGCCAATGCCCGTATTGCGCCCAATGGCCTGCCTTTGAGCGGCACTGTGAACGATGCCGCTTGGTTGGCGCAGGATACCAACACCCGCCGCGCCAAGATGACCAGTACTGTCATCGACTTGCGCACCGAATACCAGGGTGACGGTTACCTGCTCAGCGGTGTCCTGGGCAAGACCTACTCCGACGGCGGCAACGGCGGTAACGCCAACGGCCTATGGGGTCAACCAATCAACGCCGCGACGGGTATCACTGTCGATGTGGACATGGATCTCGCCGATGCCATGTTGCTGTCGCCCAATGGCGTGTCTTTGTCCGATGCCAGCTGGCAAGCATTCCAAGGCAGTTCATTGGCCGAATCCAAGCTTGAGGATGAAGAGGTCTATGGGCAGGTGGATCTCAAGTTGGATGTCGATTTCGGCGCCATCAACAGCATAGAAACAGGTTTGAAACTGCGCTCGCATGAATTTACCAACAGGCAGTTTGGCGCGACGCTCGGTGATACCAGCCAGATCACCAACATCTCTCAATTCGACGATGGTCTGTTGAGCGACTTCGATGAGGTTGTCGCCCCTGGCACGCCAACCGAATATGTGAAAATTGACGGCCTGGCCTATTGGCATGCCCTGAACGATGCAGTGACCAGCTGGGATGAGAGCCTGAGCAACTATGGCAAGATAGAAGAAGATGTGTTCGCCGCCTATGTTCAGGGTAATTTCGACGGCGACAGCTACCGAGGCAACGTGGGCCTGCGTTATGTCAAAACTAAGACCGAAGGCAGCGCTTACAACGGTAACCTGACCGAGATAGACACCTTCAAGGGCGAGTACGACGATTATTTGCCGAGCTTCAACTTGGCGATAGACTTGGCCGATGATCTCATACTGCGCATGTCGGCCGCCAAGGTCATGACCCGCGCCGGCTACAGCCAGTTGACTCCCGGTTACCGTGGCTTACCCGATACGGTGCCCGAGAGCGGTCGTTACCAGACCTCTCGCGGCAACCCGGCGCTGGATCCCTTCCGCGCCACCCAGATGGATATAGGGCTGGAGTGGTACTACGATGAGTCTTCGCTGTTATCTTTTGCGGTGTTTAACAAGGACATAGCTTCTTTCATCACCACCACCAAGATATTTGAAGACTTGACCGAGGTTCCCGTGCCGCATCTGTATGAGGTCTCTGTGCCGGATCAGGGCCGTGGCGGTAAGATAGAAGGCTTCGAACTGCAATGGCAGACCAGTTTCGACAATGGTTTCGGTGCCTTGGTGAACTACACCTATGTCGATGCCACGGGTGAAACCGATGACGGTGAACCTATTCGTTTGCCCGGCTCTTCGCGCAATCAGTACAACATCACAGGCTTCTACGAGCATGATTATTTCACCGCCCGTATCGCCTATACCAATCGTGATGAGTTCACCGCCGAAGGTACTGCCCTGGGTAACGGCAACGATGTATTCGATGCCCAGGACTTCCTTGATGCCTCTGTGACGGCACACATTACAGAGAATTTCGATGTGTCTTTGGAAGGGGTCAACCTGCTGGGTGAGATAACCTATCAGCGTCACAGCACAGGTGCCGAAACCGTGCGTGTTATCACGGATAACGGCAGTCGTTATACCCTCAAGGCCTCTTATCGTTTCTAAGAGCCAACGGCATGAGAAGGAAGGCAATTGCCTTCCTTTTTTGCGTGGGCATATCCCCATCCCCGGCATTGCTATATGTTATGGGAATCGATTTTGTGCAGGTATCCTCAATGCATTCAGACACTATTAATTCTGTGCTTGTGGTCGGCGGCGGCACCGCCGGCTGGTTAACGGCCGCTAAACTGGCCAAGTCCTTCAACAGCCTGGATGGCAACAGCATTCAGGTGTGCCTGATTGAATCGCCGGACATACCCACCATAGGTGTGGGGGAGGGCACCTGGCCGACCATGCGTGCCACCCTGGCGTCACTCGGCATAGACGAGGCCGAGTTTCTGCGCACCTGTCATGGCACCTTCAAGCAAGGCACCAAGTTCATCAACTGGCAGAATGCCAGTCGACCCAATCAGTACCATCATCTGTTTACCTCTATCTTCGATCCCACCCAGTTCAACCTGGCGCCCTACTGGCTGCAGGGCGACGCCGGCGACTTGCCCTATGCCCAGGCCGTCAGCGCCCAGGCCAGGATTGCCGAGCTGGGTCTGGCACCGAAGAAGATCACGTCCAAAGCCTACGAAGGGATACAGAATTACGCCTACCATCTGGATGCCGGCAAGTTCGCCGAGCTGCTTAAAAGCCACGCCATCGACAAGCTGGGGGTCAAGTTCATCGCCGCCAATGTGACAGATGTCAGCCTGGATGCCGAGGGCTACATAGAGGCGGTGGTGACAGATACCTGGGGTACGGTCGCGGCCGACTTCTTCGTCGACTGCAGTGGCTTCAGGAGTCTGCTGCTCGGCGAAGCGCTGGGGGTCGGTTTCACCTCCATTGCCGATACTCTGCTGACGGATCATGCGGTGACCATTCAGGTGCCCTACCCGGATGCCGCCGGCCCCATCAATGCCTGCACCCATTCCACGGCCCAGGAGGCCGGCTGGATCTGGGACATAGGCCTGAGTAACCGCCGTGGTGTTGGCTATGTCTATTCGAGTCGGCACCAGAGCCATGAGGATGCGGAGCGTACCTTGAGGGACTATATAGGCGACGCCGCGGCGGGGCTTACCGCCAGGAAGCTCAAGATAGACTTGGGTTATCGCAATAAGTTCTGGCATAAGAACTGTGTCGCCATAGGTTTGTCGGCCGCCTTCGTCGAGCCCCTGGAGGCCTCGGCGATATTTTTGATCGAAGCCGCGGGCAACATGCTGGTGGATCAATTGCCGTCACGACGCCAGGGGCTGATCCATGCGGAGAAGAAGTTCAATGCTTCCTTTCATTTTCGTTGGCAGAAAACCGTCGATTTCATCAAGATGCATTATCTGTTGTCCGGGCGCAGCGAGGCCTTCTGGTTGGATAATAGGGAGGCGTCGAGCATACCCGCATCGCTGGCGCAGACCCTGGCCAGTTGGCAACAGCAAGTCGTCAGTGCCTATGACTTTCCCCATGTGTATGAGCCTTTCCCGATGGAAAGCTATCAATATGTGTTATATGGCATGGGGTTCAAACCCGAGCAGGTGAATTGGCAGCGTTACCCGTTGCATGCCGAAGCCATGGCGCAGTTCGAGAAGGTGCAGCAGGTGACTGAGTATTTAATCAAAGAGTTACCTCAACAGCGAGACCTGCTCGACAGGATCTATCAATACGGTTTTTCAACCATTTAGTCGACTAATAACGAGAATAACTTATGAGTACCTTGGTTGCATTGGACAGTCAGAAACATCAAAGCCTGAAATTAACCACTGACAAGAGTTTTGCCCACGCTAAAACGCGTCACCTGCTGCCTGTGGCCGTGCATGAATTTGCCATGGCGGCGACCCATTTGCCGATAGTCTTCGTCAAGGACGGCGACACAGGCCAGTTCAGGGCCTGTGCCCTGACCGGGCTCAAACCCGAGCAGAATCTATTTTGGAAAGACGGTGGCTGGTTGGGGGCTTATGTGCCCGAATCTCTGCGCCATTACCCGCTGGTGGCGCTCAAAGTGAGCGAGGGCGGCGACAGTTTCGCCATCTGCATCGACGAAGCCAGCCCGCTCGTCGGCCGGGAAACAGGTGAGGCCCTGTTTGACGGGGCCAATGCCAGTGAATTTCTCAATCGCCGCAGCGAAGCGGCTGTCGCCTGGGCGCAGAAAAACCTCATAACCCAGTCATTCATTCAAAGGCTGATTGAGCTGAAGCTGCTCCAGTCCCAGAGCCTGAGCATCCGCCTGAATTCAGGGGCGCCCTACGAACTGACGGGCTGTTATGTGATAGACGAAGCCGCGCTGAACCGGCTCGATGATCAGGCTTTCATCGGGCTTAAGCACGGGGGCTATCTTGCGCCCATTTATGCCGCACTGCTGTCGCTCAATCAGGTGCAATCATTAGTCAGGTTGGCTCAATAGCCGGGGTGAGGACAGATGGAGAAGCAGACGATAGACAGAGTGGCGATAGTAGGTGGCGGCACCGCCGGCTGGCTGGCCGCCGCGATTTTGGCGAAGAAGCTCAATAGCCTGGACCCTGACGGGGTGCAGCTGACTCTGATAGAGTCGCCGGATATCCCCATCCTCGGGGTCGGCGAGGGCACCTGGCCGACCATACGGAGCACGTTGCAGTCCATAGGGGTGGACGAGAGCGAATTCATGCGCGAATGTGACGCCACTTTCAAACAGGGGGCCGAGTTCGTCAACTGGCGCGAGACGCCGCTCAAGGGCAGTAAACACAGCTACTTCCATCCCTTGAGCGCGGTATTCCATTCCGCCTATGATTTTAATCTGGCACCCTATTGGTTGTTGGGGCAGAGTCCACAGCCCTACGATATGGCGACCACCACCCAGAGCCGCATCTCCCGGTTGGGGCTGGCACCGAAGAAGATCACCACCCCCAGCTATGGCGCCATCCAGAATTACTCCTATCACCTGAACGCCACCAAGTTTGCCGACTTTCTCAAGCGGCATTGTACCCAGAAACTCGGGGTCAAGTTCATCTGCGCCAATGTCATTGAGGTCGAGCAAGCCGGGTCCGGCGCCATCAGCAGTCTGGTGACAGACACCCGGGGGCGGGTCGACGCAGACTTTTTTGTCGACTGCTCGGGCTCCCGCGCCATCTTGTTGGGGCAGGCGCTGAATGTAGGTTGGCATAAGATAGACGACATTATATTCAACGACACGGCGCTGGCGATGCAGGTGCCTTACTCCAGCCCCGATGCGCCTATCGCCTCCCATACCATAGCCACGGCCCATGAAGCGGGTTGGACCTGGGACATAGGATTGCACAATCGCCGCGGGGTGGGCTATGTGTATTCGAGCCGTCACAGCAGTGCCGAGCGCGCCGAGGCGGTGTTGCGCGACTATGTCGGTGCCGAGAGCGAAGGCCTCGAGGTACGCAAGATCCCCTTGAATTTGGGCTACAGGGAAGAGTTCTGGAAGCATAACTGCGTCGCCATCGGCATGTCTGCGGCCTTCATAGAGCCGCTCGAAGCCTCGGCCATCTTCCTGGTCGAAGCCGCGGCCAATATGCTGGCCGATACCTTTCCCCGCCGCAGGGCATCGCTCGACTATGCCGGGCGCAAGTTCAATGCCACCTTCAAGCTCAGGTGGGACAAGAGCATAGACTTTATCAAGCTGCACTATTGCATCTCGGGTCGCAGAGACAGCCAGTACTGGCGGGACAATGTCGCCCCGACTTCGATTCCCGACAGCCTGCAGGAGAAATTGACGCAATGGCGCCATCATCCCCCCAGCAAACATGATTTCGACTATGCCTTCGAGCCCTTCGTGCTCGACAGCTATCTGTTCGTGCTCTATGGCATGGGGTTCAATACAGATTTGTCGGCCAATCGCAGCGCCTTCAGCGACGGCGAACAGGCGCTGCAGAAGTTTGCCGAGATAGACAAGCTGAGCGAGCGCCTGATGGCCGAGTTACCCAGCCACAGACACCTGCTGGAGAAGGTATACAGGTTCGGATTCCAGACGATTTAATCCCGAACCCTGTCAGGGAGCCTGAGCGTTGCTCGGGCCTTCCAGCCTTGGATCGCAAAAAACACCAAGATGTCAAAAAAATGTAGAAATCTTGTTTTTTCTTGTGTACATTACAAATGACAGCGTTGTCATTTTGCTTGTGTGACTCTGTTGTAGATCAGCATGAAGAGGAAGAGGTCTCCTGCTTCATGTCTTTGGCAAATGCATGCTCGTCGAACGACTGTGCACTTGTGTTTGTAATTGAATAGTCTCTCCCCAGAAACTAGCGTTGGCTGGGTGCTGTAACAGGTACCCGGCTTTTTTTTCAGGGAAATACGCTGCGGCAGCAGTATCGGGTCCGGGCTTTTATCGAGCAGCGGCGCCTGAAAGTAGCGGCAAAATAAGAATAAGGCCCTCGGCTTCTCGCCGGGTATGAGAGAGGTGCTGCATCTATGCCAATATTTAAATGGGTGCCAATATCCAAATGGGTGGCTCCCGTAGTCTTGCTGTGTGCCTGTTGCGGCATATTCCCGGCGCTTGCCGACACTCAGAGCCTTCCTCTTGCCGGGAAGGTGGTTACCAGCATACCGCCGAGTTGGCAGCTGACATTATTACAGACGGCGCTGAGCCGCTCCCGGGAGCAGTATCAGATCCAATCCCTGACCACAGACATGAACCAGAAGCGCAAGGTCGAGGAGGCATTGGCGGGCAATGTCGATGTGTTCTGGAGCATGACATCCAAAGCGCTGGAGGAGAGCGTCATACCCGTGCGGATCCCCATTTTCAAAGGGTTGCTGGGGAATAGACTGCTGATCATCCGCGCCGAAGACAGGGCCAAATTTGCCGCCGTTGGCTCTAAGGAAGAATTCGCCACCCTGCGCGCCGGACAAAACCGCTACTGGCCGGATGCCGACATACTGGCCGCCAACGGCTTGCCTCTGGTGACCAGTTATCAGTACAAGAATCTCTATCCCATGCTCGAGGGCGGACGTTTCGACTATCTGGCGCTCGGTGCCCAGGAAATATGGGAGGAGCTCGCCAAGCATCCGGATCCCGCCCTGGAGGTCGACAGCCATATCCTGCTGCAATACAGAGCGCCGGCCTATTTTTTCGTCTCCCCGAAACGCCAGCGGCTCGCCCAAGACCTGGAAGCCGGTCTGGAGAGCATGATAGCCGATGGCAGCTTCGACGCTATGTTCAAGCGCGAGCTTAAGCTCGATGCCCTCTATGAGCTGGCTCAATTCGAGCGGCGCCTGATAGTGCGACTGGATACCCAGGACTCGAGTCCCCTGACCCCGACGGCGCGCCCTGCCTTGTGGTTGGATCTCTTCAGCATGCAAGGAGTCAAATGATGAATTCCCTGGCGACTAAAGTACAGCTGGGCTTGGCGCTGGCACTGTTTCTGATAGTGAGTCTGTTGTTTACATCTGCCTATTGGCGTGAGCGCAGCAAGCTGGCGACGGACTTTGCCGAGTTTGAAGCCAATACCTTGGCCAATCTGCAGGTGACCATGGCCCAGCCTGTGTTTACCTACGACTATGAACAGATGAATGCCGTGCTCTCTGTGATGCTAAAATCGTCGCAAATACATGCGATTAGTGTAAGAGATCATCGTGGCAAGCTCCTGGCCGAAAATACGCAAGCGAGCGGGGCGGGCGAGGCTATGTTGGCGTCGCGGCAGATCCACTTCGAGGACAATGGCAAGCCCACCGGCAGCCTGACGTTGGTGTTTTCTGCCGACCCCATGCAGCAACAACTGACGGCGCTCCTCCTGGGATATCTGTTGCAGGCATTGATCATTCTCGGCACCAGCTTAATGGCTATCTTCCTGATCATTAAGCGCCTGGTGATTTCGCCTCTGGCCCATGTGGTCGGGGCCATGGAGGAGATCGCCGGCGGCGATGGCGATCTCAGCCATAGACTGCCGGTAGAGAGCCGGGATGAAATAGGCCAATTAGCCAAGGCATTCAATGGTTTTGTCGAGCAAATTCATGGCACTATTGCCAGGGTGCACGAGACGGCCGCGCAATTGCTCGAGGAGGCCAAGACCCTGGGGGACTTGTCCAGGGCCAATAATGCCAGGGTGCAGACCCAACGCAAGGAAACCGAGGCTGCGGTGGCTGCCGTGACCGAGCTCAGTGCCAGCGCCAATGAGGTGGCGACCAATGCCAGGCGCACCGCAGAGGAAGCCGGCCAGGCGGACCTGGAGGTCGACAAGGGGCAATCTCAGTTCGATGCCGGACTCGCTGTCACCCGCCGCCTGGCACAGGAGTTATCCCGTTCGGCCGATTCGGTATCCAGGCTGCAACTGGAGACCCAGAAGATCGACGAGGTGGTGGTCGTGATCCAGGCCATCGCCGAGCAGACCAACCTGTTGGCACTCAATGCGGCTATCGAGGCCGCCAGGGCAGGTGAGCAGGGACGCGGTTTCGCCGTGGTCGCAGATGAGGTCAGAACCCTGGCGAGTCGCACCCAGCAGGCGACGGGGGAAATTCAGCAGATGATCCAGCAGGTGCAGGGGCGGGTCGATGCGACCGTTGCCGGGATGCACTCGAGCCAGGAGTTGTCGGAACAGGCATTGAGCCGTTCGGAAGACATCAAGCTGGTGCTGACTCGGGTGACGCTTTTAGTGTCGAACATCAGCACCATGAACCTAGAGGTGTCCCACGCGGCGCAGGAACAGACCTGCGTCACCGAGGCTATCTCCCGCAGCTTGAACGATTTGGCCCATGTCTCCGGCTCGGCGTCGGTGGACAGCGAGCAGTTGGCCCAGTCCGGTGAGCGTTTATTCCAGCAGGGTGAGCGACTGCGGACACTGGTCAATTCTTTCAGGTTATAACCCCAATCCAGATGGTGTCCGCCGGATAGCCAGGACAGCAGTTAATCGAATAAGGATGAATATGAAACTCACATTTGCCGCCGCTACCCTCACCCTGGCCATGGGATTGTCGGCCTGCTCCGGGCCTGCCGATACCCAAGGGCGGACCGAGCCTGGCACAAAAAACGCCGCTCAACAGGGGGGCATCAGCCAAGCCGAGCTGCAGCGCTTTGCCGATGGACTCCAGGTCAAGTATCGGGTGTTGTCCAATGTGGGGACCCAGGGCTGTGATGCCGCCAGGGCCGATGGCCGCTGTTTCAGCGCGGCGATTGATTTCACTTCCTCTGTCGAGATGCGGGCCAAGGGGTGGGCGATCTATTTCAGCCAGATGCGACCGGTACAAGTGTTCCGGTCGCAGGAGTTCAACCTCAGCCAGGTGAAGGGCGACTTGCATAAGCTGACACCGACGCCGGCCTTCAACGGCTTCAGGCCGGGGGAGACCCACACCCTGAGTTTCCTCGGGGATTACTGGCAGCTGTCGGAAATCGATGCCATGCCCAACTATTATCTGGTTGCCGCCGGACTCAAACCCGTGGTCATCGCCAGCACCAGGCTGAGCCGCGATCCCGACACGGGCTTGGAAACCCGGCCCTATGTCGAGGACTTCGTCGACGCCGAGCGCCAGTATAAGCGCAGCGAGACAGATGCCATCGACTGGGCCGGCGCCGGGGTCCTGTTTGAGGCCAATGCCGCCACCCCAATCGCGCCGGCACTGGCGCTGAACAGCATAATCCCTACCCCAAAAGCGGTCACCCCCGTCCCAGATGTCGGCCCTGTGTCGCTGGCCAATGGCATAGAGGTGGTATTGAATCGGCTTCCCCGCGCCGAGGTCGCCGCGGCCTTGGCGCGCCTGGCTCGCCTCGGTGTCGCCGAGTCAGATACCGGGGTGACAGTGAATTTTTTACCCCTGGCAGAAGCCGGGAAGGAAACAGACACGGGCAATGAGGCCGGGGCAGAGACCCGCGAGGGAGCTTACCGGCTGGAGATCCGGCCAGGTGCCATAGACATACGCGCCGCTGATGCGGCGGGATTCTCCTATGGACTGGCGTCGCTCGCCGGCTTGGTCGATGTTAACAGCCTGAAAGTAAATGCCCTGAGCATAGAAGACAGCCCCAGATACCCCTTTCGCGGCATGCATGTGGATGTGGCGCGCAACTTCCACACCAAGGCCTTTATCCTGAAGCTGCTGGATCAGATGGCGGCCTATAAGCTCAACAAGCTGCATCTGCACATGGCCGACGATGAGGGCTGGCGTCTGGAGATCGAGGGCTTACCCGAGTTAACCGAGGTGGGCAGCAAGCGTTGCCACGATCTCACCGAAGATACCTGCCTGCTGCCTCAGTTGGGCAGCGGTCCGGATGCAGATACGGGAGTGAGCGGTTACTATTCCAAGGCGGATTATATCGAGATACTGCAATATGCCGCGGCGAGGCAGATAGAAGTGATCCCCTCCATGGATATGCCTGGGCATTCGCGGGCGGCCATCAAGTCGATGGCAGCCAGGAGCCGCAGATTGAGCGCCGCCGGTGAGCCTGTCGCTGCCGCCGAGTATAACTTGGTGGACCCGCTGGACGAGACAAGCTATGCCTCGGTGCAGTATTACGATGACAACACGCTCAACGTATGCCTCGAGTCCAGCTATCACTTTGTCGAAAAGGTCATAGATGAAATCGCCGAGCTGCACCGGCAGGCGGGACAGCCGCTGCGCCATTATCACATAGGGGCCGACGAGACCGCGGGTGCCTGGGTGGACTCGCCGGCCTGCCGGCATCTCGTAAGCGCCAATGCCGACAGCCAAGACAGAGATGAAGGCGAGGAACTCGGGTCGACGGCGCAGCTGGGCGCCTACTTCATCGAGCGTATCGCCAAACTGCTGCAGGCCAAAGGCATAGAAGCCGCCGGCTGGAGTGACGGCATGAGTCATACCAGAGCGGAGAAGATGCCCGCCAAGGTGCAGTCCAACGTCTGGGACATAATAGCCTATGGGGGGCATGTGCGCGCCCATCAGCAGGCGAATCTCGGCTGGGATACAGTGCTGTCCAACCCCGAGGTGCTGTACTTCGACTTCCCCTATGAGGCAGATCCCAAGGAGCCGGGCTACTATTGGGGCACCCGCCGTAACAACAGTCGCCATGTGTTCAGCTTCATGCCGGATAACCTGGCGGCCAATGCCGAGCAATGGACCGACATCCAAGGCTTGCCCTTCGAAGCCGATGACAGGCTCAAGCTCAATGCCGCGGGTCAGAAGCTAGGTGGTCCTCTGCTCCAGGGGAAAGGGTTTCAGGGGATCCAGGGGCAGCTCTGGAGCGAGACCCTGCGCAGCGATGCCACGGTCGAGTACATGGTCTTTCCGCGGCTGTTGATGCTGGCCGAGCGCGCCTGGCATAAGGCCGACTGGGAGGTGCCTTATCAGTATCAGGGGGCTCTCTATAACCGGACTTCGGGCTTCTTCAGCCAGGAAATGCGTGCCAAGCAGGCGGCGCAGTGGAGCCGGATGGCCAATACCCTCGGCAGCAAGGAGTTGCGTAAACTCGATCTGGCGGGGATTCGCTATCGGGTGCCGACCCCAGGGGCCCGCATCGTCGACGGCAACTTGGTGGCCAATGTGATTTTCCCCGGCCTGGGCATAGAGTACCGCGAAGCCGGAGGCCAATGGCAGCCCTATGCCGGGCCGGTCGCGGTCAAGCCGCCGCTGGATGTCAGGGTGCTGGCCGCCGATGGCCGGCGCAGGGGACGCAGCCTGACGCTAATCGAGAGGCGCAAATAAGGCATTGAGGGCTAGATAAGGCGCTGAGCCTCGGCAAGCGGATGTTCCCCGGCGGAGCTCGGCCCGTGGCGGCTCACAGATATCTTTTTCATCATGGATATTTTTAAAAAAAGTAAATGACAGCGTTGTCATTTCTGCTGTAACATCGAGTTAACTTAATCAGGAGCCGGCGGCCAAGCCTGTTGGGCCGCGGTTCTGAATGCATGGCTACAGAGGGTGTATGGGGTTGAACCAGACAAAAATACAACAAGTGTTCATAGGTATAGATGGCGGTGGCAGCAAATGCCGGGCGAGCCTGTATAGCCATGAAGAGGGGATACTGGGCACGGGTATCGCCGGGCGGGCCAATCCGCTCCATGGTCTGGCACACACCTTCGAATCCATCCTGGCGTCGACCGAATTGGCCCTGAAGGATGCGGGCATGTCGAGCTGTGACACTCATGAGCTCGTTGCCGGTGTAGGTTTGGCCGGCGTCAATGTGCCGCACCTATACCAAGAGATAGCGACCTGGGGCCATCCGTTCAAGCAGATGTTTGTCACCACAGATCTGCACACCGCCTGCATAGGTGCCCATAACGGCGGCGAGGGGGCGGTGATCATTACCGGCACCGGCTCCTGCGGTTATGCCCATGTGGGCGAGCAGAGTCTCAGTCTCGGCGGCCATGGCTTCGCCCTGGGCGACAAGGGCAGTGGCGCCTGGTTGGGCCTCAGGGCCGCAGAGCAGGCATTGCTGGCGCTGGATGGTTTCGCCACACAGACACTCCTGAGCGAGCGGCTGTTGGCGCACTTCGCCGCGACGGATGCCATGGGCATAGTCGAGCATCTCGCCGGCCGCTCATCTAGCCACTACGCCAGGCTGGCGCGCCTGGTGCTGCAATGCGCGCAGGAGGGGGATGCCGTCGCCAGGGCCATAGTCGAGGAGGGCGCAGCTTACATCAGCGAGATGGCACTCAGACTCTTCGAAATAGATCCGCCGCGATTTTCCATGATAGGAGGCCTGGCCGAGCCCCTGTTGCCTTGGCTGGCCGAGGAGGTGGTGGCGCGCCTGGCACCGACCCTGGCACCACCGGAAATAGGCGCTGTGTATTTCGCCACCCAAGAATTTAACAAGCTGGCTTAGTCGCGGCCCGGCGGTTGCCGGGCCGATCCTTTATCGCAGTAATAGAACTTAAGGGTACAGAGATGACAAATACCATAATGGAGCAAGAAGCGCGTCAAGCACCGCAAAAAATAGCCGCACAGCTGAGTGCCAATGCCGGCATCAGCGCCGAACTGGGTAAGCAACTGCGTGAGTTCAATCCGCGTTTCGTGATGATAGTAGGTCGCGGTTCTTCGGATCATGCCGGTGTATTTGCCAAATACCTGTTCGAAATCGAAACCGGGGTGCCGACATTCGCTGCCGCACCTTCGGTCGCCAGCGTCTATGGCAAGTCGCTCAAGCTGGACACTGGCCTGGTGATCGTCATCTCCCAGTCGGGCCGCAGTCCCGATATCCTGGCCCAGGCCCGCATGGCCAAGAATGCCGGCGCTTTTTGCGTCGCCCTGGTAAACGATGAGACGGCCCCCATCAAAGACATAGTCGATGTGGTGCTGCCGCTGCGTGCCGGTGAAGAGAAGGCCGTTGCCGCGACCAAGAGTTATCTGGCGACCTTGGCGGCCTTGTTGCAGTTGGCGGCTGCCTGGACCCAGAGTGATTCACTGGCACAAGCCGTTGCCGGCCTGCCGGCGGCGCTGCAGTCGGCCATCGATGCCGAGCCGCAGTTGACGGCGCCGGCGTTGGCTGAGGTGAAAAACCTGGTGGTGCTGGGACGTGGCCTGGGCTATGCGATATCCAAGGAAATTGCCCTCAAGCTGAAAGAGGTCTGCTCCATCCATGCCGAGGCGTTCAGCAGCGCCGAGTTCCTCCATGGGCCTGTGACTCTGGTGGAGAAGAAACTCACCATAGTGGATGTGTGTGTCGGCGATGAGTCCTATGCCAGTCACATAGAGAAGATAGAAGACGTAGGTCAGCGCGGGGCAGACTTGGTACATTTGAACCAGACCTCCAGTCACATACATCCAAGGGTCGCGCCCTTAGCCTTGCTGCAGCGCTTCTACATAGATGTGGCGGCGGTGGCGCTCGCCAGAGGCATAGATCCGGATCAACCTGCCGGGCTGAAGAAAGTGACCCAGACACTTTGACCCGGCACTTTGCTTGAGACACTTTGACTTTGGCACTTCGATTGAGACGCCGGGATTTGAGACCTTTGACAACCACAGGCCCGAGTATGAGCAATAGAGAGACAAGATGAAACAGACCCTCATAGCCGAACACCTATTCGATGGCGAGCGAGTCCATCATGACATCCCTGTTACCCTGGAAGACGGCCACATACTGGCACTGGATACCGTCGGCGGCGTTAAGGAGACGCGGCATTCCGGCACCCTGGTGCCAGGTTTTGTCGATGTTCAGGTCAACGGCGGCGGTGGCGCCCTGTTCAATGCCAGCCCGACTCTGGACTGCATAGAAACCATAGGCAGTGCCCATGCCCGCTTCGGCACCACGGCTTTTCTGCCTACCCTGATCACCGACGATGTGGCCGTGATGGCCAAGGCGGCCGATGCCGTGGCCTTGGCCATCTCCCGGGGCAGCGCCGGTGTTCTGGGGATACACTTCGAGGGCCCACACTTGTCGCTGCCCAAGAAGGGCGTCCATCCCCAGGCGTACATAAGGCGCATCTCGGATGCGGAGCTGGCGTTGTTCAGCCGTCAGGATCTCGGCCTCAAGCTGGTGACTCTGGCCCCGGAGAACGTCGCCCCCGAAGTGATCCAGGCCTTGGTCGAAGCCGGGGTGAAGGTCAGTCTCGGACACTCCAACGCCGACTACGACACAGTTGTTGCCGCGCTCGAAGCCGGGGCGACTGGCTTCACCCACTTGTACAACGCCATGTCCGGATTGGGCTCCCGCAGTCCCGGCATGGTGGGCGCCGCCATAGAGAGCCAGGATGCCTGGTGTGGCTTGATTGTCGATGGTCACCATGTGCATCCGGCGGCGGCTAAAATAGCGCTGCGGGCCAAACCCAGGGGCAAGGTGATGCTGGTCACGGATGCCATGCCGCCCGTGGGCCAGGATGAGGAAGCAGGTTTCGAACTCTTCGGTACCCAGGTAGTCCGTGTCGGTGACAGGTTAAATGCCGTGACCGGCGAGTTGGCCGGGTGTGTGCTCGACATGGCCAGCGCCGTCAACAACACGATCGAGCTGCTGGGGCTGCCAAGGGAAGAGGCGCTGCGCATGGCCTCCCTCTATCCGGCCCAGTTTCTGGGCATAGCGGATAGACAGGGGCGCATCGGCCCTGGATACAGTGCCGATCTGGCCATATTGGACGGCCAGGGAAGGGTAAGCGCGACCTATATAGCCGGGCGAGCCGTGTTCCCCGGCTGAGCCGGTAGGGGAGCCCTGGCGGCATGCGAAGCAAGCCCTTGTGATATTAATCTATTGCAAGGGCTTAATTTTACTTGAAAAATAATAATAAGAGGTAAGCATAAATGCACTCGAACCAAGTCAAACCGGGCAAACCCAGGCTCATGTCGCTGGATGCGCTGCGGGGATTCGACATGTTCTGGATACTCGGCGGCGAAGGCCTGTTTGCCGCCCTGTTGCTCTTAACCGGCTGGCAGGGATGGACCCGGGGCGATGCCCAGATGCACCACAGTCAATGGCATGGCTTCACCTTCTATGATTTGATTTTTCCGCTGTTTATCTTCCTCTCGGGGGTCGCTTTGGGGCTGTCGCCCAAACGCCTGGACAGCTTGCCATTTTCCGAGCGCAGGCCGCATTATCTTCATGGAGTCAAGCGCTTGGCACTGCTGATAGTGCTGGGTATACTCTACAACCATGGCTGGGGGGCAGGGTTGCCGGCCGATCCCGACAAGGTGCGATATGCCAGTGTATTGGCCCGCATAGGCTTCGCCTGGTTCTTCGCCGCGCTGCTGGTGTGGCATACGGGGCTCAGGACACAAATCATCTGCGCCCTGGGGATCTTATGTGGGTATGCCGCGATACAGCTGTGGCTGCCTTTCCCCGGCGGCAGCGCCGGCGTCTTGACCCAGGCCGGGTCTATCAATGCCTATGTAGACAGCCATTGGTTGCCCGGCATCACTTACCTGCAACGTGAATACGATCCCGAGGGACTCTTGTCGACCCTTCCTGCCGTAGTCAATGCGCTCGCCGGGGTATTCACCGGCCACTTCATCATCAGGCCCCATGTCAAAGGCGAGTGGTTCAAGGTCGCCATGCTGGTGCTGGCGGGGGGGCTCTGCCTGGGGCTGGGGTGGTGGCTGGATGCCGTGCTGGCGGTGAATAAAGATCTCTGGACCAGCAGCTTCGTGTTGGTCACCAGCGGCTGGAGCTTAATACTGTTGGCGCTCTTCTACGCCCTGGTCGATGTGCTCAAGTGGCAGAAAGCCTTCTTTCCCTTCGTGGTGATAGGCACAAATGCCATCATCATCTATTTGGCATCCAGTCTGTTCGATTGGGCGTTTCTGGCCAAGAGTCTGTTCGGTGGTGTGATAGCCGCCGCGCCGCTGGCGGCGCAGCAGCTACTGGGTGTCATCGCCCTGCTGTTGGTGCAATGGTTGTTGCTCCGTTGGTTGTATCTGCGTGGCATCTTCATTCGCATCTGACTCCTGCGCCACAGCCTGGGTCGGCGGCTTGGGTACAGGTTTGTTATTTCAGATGAATGACAGCGTTGTCTTTTTGGCTTTTATGTTCTAACATCGGTGAAACATCGGCCCGAAAAGCCATCAAAGATCACAGCAATATTTACAAAGTCACAACCAATAATGTTATAGGATGGCTGGGATGTCTTTCGGCATCAGGGATTAACAACTATAAGAAGCAGGTTTATGAACATGACAGCAACAACCCAGGCTCAGGTGAGCCAAAGAAGCAGTGTCCTGCCTATGACTATCGTAGGCGTGCTCTTCTTCATCTTTGGATTTGTGACCTGGTTAAACGGCTCGCTGATCCCATTCTTGAAGATCATCTGTGAGTTGAATGAGTTTCAGGCATTGTTCGTGACATTCGCCTTCTATATTGCCTACACGGTGATGGCATTGCCCATGTCATCCATTCTGAAACTGACGGGTTACAAGAATGGCATGGCGATAGGCCTGGGGATCATGGCCGTTGGGGCGCTGTTGTTTATTCCTGCCGCCCAGGCCGCCAATTATCTCTTGTTTCTCGCCGCCCTGTTTGTGCTGGGTACCGGGCTGACTATTCTGCAAACGGCTTCGAACCCCTATGTGGTGCATATAGGACCGCGTGAGAGTGCCGCGATGCGGATCAGCATCATGGGACTGATCAACAAGGGTGCCGGCGTCATAGTGCCGTTGATCTTCACCGCCCTGGTGCTATCGGGCTTCGAAAACTTCACCGCCGAACATCTGGCGGCCCTGAATCCGGTGGACAGGGCGGCGCAGATCGACGCCTTATCTTCCCGCTTGGTGATGCCCTATGTCTACATGGCCGGGGCTCTGGTGTTCCTCATCGCCTTGGTCAAGTTCTCTTCACTGCCCGAGTTGGAGGTCGCCGAGCAGCCGGCCGAACATGCAGACAAGGCCGGCATAATGCATTTTCCCCAGGTGATCCTGGGCGCCATGGCGCTGTTTGCCTATGTCGGCGTCGAAGTGATCGCCGGTGATACCATAGGCCTGTATGGCGCCAGTCTGGGGCTGAGTAACTTCTCGTCTCTGACGTCCTACACCATGGTATTTATGGTGTTGGGCTACCTGATAGGGGTGACTTGCATCCCAAGATTCATGTCACAGAAGCAAGCCTTGCTCGCCTCGGCCCTGGCGGGCAGCCTCTGTATCCTCGGAGTGGTGTTTGGCTCGACCGAGAGCACCGGCATTGCCTCTGTGCTTTGGGGCTGGATGGGGATTCCTGTCATCCCCAATTCGGTTGCCTGTGTCGCCCTGATGGGCCTGGCGCATGCCTTGGTATGGCCTTCTATCTGGCCGCTGGCGTTGGATGGCCTGGGCAAATATACGGCTCAAGGTTCGGCTTTGCTGATCATGGGGATTTCCGGCGGTGCTATCTTGCCCTTGTTTTTCGGCAAGCTGGCCCATTTTGCCGGCGATACCCAACTCGGCTATTGGGTCGGCCTGCCATGCTATCTGTTCATCCTCTTCTATGCGCTCAAGGGCCATAAGATGCGCAGCTGGTAGGGGCAGGGAGTCTGTGAGAAGGAGCCTCTGGCTCCTTTTTTGCTTCATGGCGCCGTGATTAGCGAGAGTCGTCAGTGCCAAGCGTAAATTTCAGGCATAAAAAAACCACCTAGGAGGTGGTTTCTTTATTTGTATGCTGTCGGCATCAAGAGTCGAGCCCGGGACCTGTGTGATTAACGAGAGTCGTCAGTGACGCTTCGCTAGCTAACTTGCCCATAAACACTAAGCCAAATTTCAGGCATAAAAAAACCACCTATAAGGTGGTTTCTTTATTTATATGGTGCCGGCACCAAGAGTCGAACTCGGGACCTACTGATTACAAGTCAGTTGCTCTACCAACTGAGCTATGCCGGCTAAATTGTGGTGCCCGAACCCGGAATCGAACCAGGGACACGCGGATTTTCAATCCGCTGCTCTACCGACTGAGCTATTCGGGCAACTAAACTGAGCGCTAGTTGACTACTGCAAACCGCGTATTAACTGAGTCGTTAATGCCTGCGTCGTTTGGAGTGCGCACATAATATAGCTAGGGTTTTCATCCTGCAAGTGCTTTTTCCGGATGACTCAATTGTTCGGCTAGTTAATGCTCAATGTGGGTGTTTTTTACCTGTCTAGAGGGACTTTCAGGCCCATAAGGGAGATATAACCGGCACTAATTGTGATTTCCACTCGGCTAACCCGGCTGTTTTACTGCGAATTAATGGATAAAACTGACACTTTAACCAGCTTTCTATAAATTAGGACGATATAGCCGATTTTTAGCGATATTAGTATTTCAGAATGGCGCTATCATAGTCATTAACATTCAGCAGCGGGGATCCTTATGTTTCGCGGTAATGAGCGCTCCTATGGCCGCCTGGCCATCTTGGTACATTGGCTGACGGCCCTGGTGGTACTCGGCTTGTTTGCCTTGGGGGTCTATATGGTGCAACTGAGTTATTACAGCAGTTGGTACAAGACGGCGCCCCATATTCACAAGAGTGTTGGCATCCTGTTGCTGCTGTTGACGCTATTCAGGTTGGTCTGGCGGCGTTTCGACACCCGCCCGGCAGCCGAAGCTGGCCATAGACCCTGGGAGAAAAGACTGGCCAAGCTGGCTCACCTTTTACTCTATGGTCTCTTGTTGCTCATCATGGGCTGCGGGATCTTGATTTCGACCGCCGATGGTCGCGGACTCTGGGTCTTCGACTGGTTCGAAATCCCTTCGGCGGGATTATTGTTTGCGGACCAGGCAGATATCGCCGGCGATATTCACAAATTTGCGGCCTACGGCCTGATGGCCCTGGTACTGATACATGCAGCTGGCGCTCTCAAGCATCATCTGTTCGATAAAGATAACACCTTAACCAAAATGCTCACCTTCAACAGGGGATAGGATAATGAAGAACAATTTACTCAAGACATTGATGGCGACATCTTTCCTGGCTGCTGCCGCGGCACCGCTGACGGCCTCTGCCGCAGACTATGTGATAGACACTCAGGGCGCCCATGCCTCGATTGAATTCAGGGTGAGCCATCTGGGCTACAGCTTCGTTGTCGGACGCTTCAACGACTTCAGCGGTAATTTCAACTTCGATGCGGCCAAGCCGGCCCAGAGCAAGGTGAATGTCACCATCAATACCCTGAGCCTGGATTCGAACCATGCCGAGCGTGATAAGCATCTGCGCAGCCCGGATTTCCTCAACACGGCAAAATTTGCCACCGCGACCTTCGCATCTACCTCAGTGACAGACAAGGGGGAGGGGGATATGTTGATTGAGGGCGAACTGACCCTTAATGGCGTGACCAAGCCGCTGACAATCAAGGCCCATGCGGTCGGTGAAGGTCAGGATCCCTGGGGCGGCTACCGTGCCGGTTTTGTCGGCACCAGCGAGTTTGCCCTGAAAGATTATGGGATCAACTTCGATCTGGGCCCGGCATCGACCCATGTCGCCCTGAATCTGGTGGTCGAAGGGGTGCGTCAGTAGGCCTTTGGATTTGGCCGCCTGAGCCTGTGTGATAAAAATGGCCACTCTCGAAGTGGCCATTTGCTGTGGCACTATCTTGTTTCGCCGCCAATCTCTGTGGGCGTGGAGCCCTATCCGGCTTCATGGCTATTTTCGCTGCTCCATTCTTCTGCCATCGCTCGCATTGTGTCTTCCCCCTGTGTGCGCCCGTCTGCTCTCGGGCTTGGCTTGGCTGTGGCCGTGATTATTCTGCTTATAATGACTGCGGCTATTGTTGCTCGCCTGGTTTACCCTGTTGTGGCCCACGGCCGAACTCTTGTTGGCCAAGCTCTTGTTGACCGAGCTCCTATCGACCGAACTCTTGTTGACCCTGTGCCCCCAGTCCCTGTTTCCCCGGTTTTGAGGTTTAACCGCAGCCGGTTTCGATGTCGTCACATCATGATGCCCCTTGAACTTGGCTCCTTGCTCCAGCCTCCTGGTGGGGATTGTTTTGGGCATGGGGCCGGATAGCCCTCGCTGCCCATGAGCCGACTGGTGCTTGCCCTTATGCACATCCCCCCTGACCTTGGCGCGGTAATCGTTGCCCCTCAGCTTGTCGATGAATACCTTATCTCTGGGCTGATGCAGCCTGTCACTGCGTTGGTATGCCGGGAAATTCTCCAGCCCCTTGAGCGTTTGTACCTGTTTCGAACGGTTGATACTCTGTTGTGGCCTATGGCCCAAGCTGTCGCTCCTGAGCATACTGGGTCTGTTGCTATGGTACTTATGCCTCAGGTTGTCATTCCTGTAGGCCACCCCCCGGCGATGGTGAGGTTGATGGTGCCAGCGTTGCACCCCATGGCTGTGGGCTATGACTGGTCTGCTGCGGTAATGGTACGACCCCCGCGGCTGAGTCACTATTATGTGGTGATGAGGCCAGTTGAAGGCGCTGAAGAAATAGTTGAAGCTGATATATATCCCCGTATGCCAATAGAAGTGTCCATGGCGTGTGTAGTAGGGATGGAGGTCCCAATAGACGGGCGGATAACCGACCCAGCGCCAGTGACCATAGACAATCCATGGGTCGTAGTAAGGCACATACACCATTTGTGGTTGCGCCGGCTCTATGATGATCTGCTGCTCGACGCGTTTTATCTTCATATTGTCCATGTCGGCCAGGCTGTTGGCGGCATCTGCATCTCGCCTCAGGGACTGGATACTGGCCAGCACGCCGGCTTCATCCTGCAAGAAGGCATCGCCGAGTTTCCGAGTCCAATCCAGATCATCATTCATCTGTTTCAGGACGGTGGGAAACGCCAACAGGGCCACGACACTAGGATCCCAATCCTGATCTTCGGCCTTGGCCATCAGCTGCTTGGTGCTCAGTCCCGGATGATTATTGAGCCAGCGCTGCGCCTCGACGATTTCCAGTGGATAGGTAGCAGCTATCAGTATGTGGGTGAGCAGACTGTCGGGATACAGGGCTATGGGAGCCAACATTTGTGCCAACTCGGCTTCGCTGAACTGGCCCTGTTCACTCGCCGCAGCGGTTTCCTCTGCATGGGCCTGGGTACCGACCAGTGTAGGGCTGAGCGCTATCATGATAGACAGACAACTCCACTTGATGATTCTGTTCATGTCGCCTCCAGTCTCTTTTGACTATGAGCCGATGATATCCGGGTCAAGATGAACATAAGCTGAAGGCTGAAAATACCTTGGCCAGGGCTGGAAACAGCCCCCGATGCTTGCCGGTTTAGCGCGATGCGTTATCAATAAGTATTTGATAGTAAATTGATTATTTAATCTAGCTGGAAGGGGTCAGCGCTTGAAGGATAAGCTGAACTTGGCACCACCGAGTGTTGCCGAGCGCGCCAGAGACAGCTGTCCCTGGTAACTGTCGACCAGATCCCTGACGATCGCCAGTCCTATGCCATGGCCTTGGTGATAGGAGTCGGCACGGATGCCGCGCTCGAATATCTGTGACTCCTGTGCCTGGGGGACGCCCGGGCCATCATCTTCGATGGTGAACACCAGTCTGTCGCCTTCATAGGCGACGTCAAGACTCACTCGCTTGCTCGCCGCCTTGCAGGCGTTGTCCAATAGATTACCCAGGAGTTCGGCCAGATCCGCCTCGTCGCCTCTGAACTGGGCTTGGGGATCTATGTGGCTCTGGAGCCCAACCTGGGGATAAATTTTCCCCAGGGTGCGCAGCAACTTCTCTGCCAGACCGGCGACTGTGACCCCCAAGTGCCAGGAGGCGCCGGCCGCCGATTGCGCCCGTTTCAGCTGGTGGCCTATGATGCGATTTATGGCCGCGACTTGTTCGCTCGAACTCTTGCTCAAATCCGTTTGACTTTGGATCACCGCCAGCGGCGTCTTCAGGCTATGGGCAAGATCGGCCAGGGCATTGCGATAACGCTTGCGCTGGTGCTGCTCAGTGTCGAGTAAGGTATTGAGCTGCCGCGCCACCGCTTGCAATTCCCTGGGGTAGCTGGTGCTCAGCTGCATGGCCTTTCCCTGCTCGACTTCGGCCAATTCCCGTTTAAACTTCGCCAGCGGCTTCAGTGTCCATAACAGCCAGACCAGTTGCACTATGATGAGAAATAGCATGATAACCAACAGGCTGGTCCATAATTTGTGGGTAAACAGCCGATTCTGTCGCTCAAAATCGGCCATGTCCTTGATGATATGCACAGTGATGGGAAAGTTCCTGGCCTGGCTTGGGATCGCTTCGTCCCCCTGGGCATCGCCGGCAAAGCTGGCACTGAAGCTGTAGATGAGATAGGGCTTATCCGCGAGCGCTAACCGGCCGAACTGCCCCCGGCCTATCGCCGGAGCGGGTAGTGATGCTGGCGGCTCCAGGCCGAGAAAGGAGTTTGAATGCCACAGCATGCCCGTCTTGGGTTCCTGCACCGCGCCCGGTTCGGGTTTGGTGATGATGGCATACAGACCCGACTGCAACAGATTGAACTGGTTTTCAAGCAGTTGCTCAGGCATCAACAGCTTGTCACCATCGACTTCGGCTACCGCCAGCACCGAATAGACATAGGCGCTCAGCTCATTCCTGGCGGCAGTGGTGACTTGTTGCTTGAAGGCATCATTCAGGGTGATGCCAATGGCGGGCAGCAATAGCAGGATAAGCAGCAGGGCGCTGACAATTAACCTGGCCTTGAGGGAGTTGAGCACGCCGGTCTTGAGCCAAGGCGCCCGAGGCGGCGTTCTTGCTGCTCCCGTTTTCATCTCAGTTTTAGGCTCTGGCTTAGGTTTAGGCTCGGGCTCGGCAGCCGGATAGGAGCTCATCTCACTCATGCCGCTTGTCTGCATTCCTGCCCGCCATGGCGCTGTTGGCCGGGTTTTCTGGGTCGTTGGCTGTCTCGCCGGCCAGCGATCTCAATCTGTATCCCTGGCCCCTCAAGGTTTCGATCAGGTTATAGTGATTGTCGGGATCGAGTTTTTTTCTCAGCCGGCCGATGAAGACTTCTATGACGTTGGAGTCCAGATCGAAGTCCTGATCATATATGTGTTCCGTCAGCACAGTCTTGGACTTGACCTCCCCCTGGTGCAGCATGAGGAACTCGAACAGCTTGTATTCGGAACCACTCAGGTTGATGGGCTGCTCATCCTTGCAGACTTCATAACTGCTGGTATTGATGCTGAAAGGACCATTGTGGATCAGAGGGCTCGCCTTGCCGGCCGAGCGGCGGATCAACGCCTTGAGCCTGGCGACTAGCTCCTGGGGATGAAACGGCTTGGTCAGGTAATCGTCGGCACCGGCATCCAGGCCTGCGACCTTGTCCTGCCAGCTGTCTCGCGCCGTCAGCACCAGGATAGGAAAGCTTATCTGCCGGGCCCGCAGCTCGGTGATCAGTGAGATGCCGTCCAGCTTCGGCAGGCCGACATCTATGATGGCCGCATCATAGGCGTACTCACTGGCCTGAAACAGACCCTCTTCGCCATCGGACGCCAGATCTACCGTGTAATTCGCCTCGAGCAGGTGGTGCTTGAGGTTGCTCTGTAAGTCAATGTCATCTTCTACCAGTAGTAATCTCATAGGTTAGTTCCTCATGACTCTGCCGGTTTGTGCATCGACGGCGACATAGAACACCATGCCATCATCGCTCAGCAGCTTGACCTTATAACCCGGATGACCATTGACCCTGGCCGCTTTGACTTTCAATACCTTGCCCTGGTATTGACGTTTAACCAGCTGGACTGCCTGTTGTGCACTGTTGACCTGGAGCCTGGCTTCAGCCGCGGGCGGCTGACTGGCGCGTTCGCCCGGGCCTGGACTCGCAGGCCGTAGCTGCGCCGCCGCAATATGGCAAGGCAGCAATAAGCAGATCATCAGGGACAAAGATGCAGCAATTTTCATGGGTTCCACCAGTTCAGCGTCGTAACCTCAGTGTAAAAGATCCCATAAAATTAAGAAACATGGGACTAAAGATAGGGCGGAAATGCCTGTTGTCCGTACCAAATTTAACCAGCCTGGCTGAACCCAGGCTGAATGCCATTCCCGGTGACGATTCTGCCCGGCAACGTTCAGCTTGGGTTCACCTTGGCTCGCTTCTAATGGCGGCCATAAGTGCATTTCATGGAGTTAGAACAATGAAAGATTCATCCACCGCAATCCAGCCAAAGAGTGTCGGCCAGGCAGGCACTGGTCTCAATTTCGTTACCGCCAAGAGCAGCTTTAAGTCGGGACTCTTACTGAGTGCTTTGCTGGCGCTCGGCGCTCACGGGAGTGTCCATGCAGAGGAGGAGGCAATGGGGTCAAAGCCGGTGCAAAAGAGGCTGGCGTCCCAGGCCGTCAGGGTCGGCGCCGAGGATGCAGGCACTCGTCTCGATGGCGGCGCTCGAACGGAGGCGCAGTCAGACGAGTCGCAAAAGTTGCAACAGCTGCAGCAGTTGAAGAAGACACAGCAGGCATACTCGCCGCAAGCCGTGGCGCAGGATAAAACCAGGGAACAGGTGATGGCAGAGCATGAGGCCAAGGCGAGCGCCGCCGAGCGCCAGGCGAGCAGCGCAACCGAGCAATATAGCAACCCTGCCTATCATGAGTTCAGCATCTATGATGTCAGCAGCCGTCTGTTTGAAGATTATGACTATGACGGCTTCTACCAGAGCTTCAGCGTGACCTTCGATGCCGATGTTTTTGGCCTGGAAGCGGATGCCTATGCGGATGTGTTCGCCGAACTCTACTTGAGCAAGGATGGCGGCCCCTGGATCCATTACTTCACGACCGAGGTCTTCACCATCAGGGGCGACTCAGATCTGGACGATTTCGAAGTGTTGACCAACCTCTACAGCGGCTATAGCCCGGATCACTATGATGTGTTGATCGATCTCTACGAAGTGGGCTTCGGTGACGTGGTCGCCAGCATCAGCTCCTACGACACCAATGAGTTGTATGCCTTGCCGCTGGAGAGCAGCGATTGGGATCTGCCGCCCGAAGAGAGCCATAGCGAGGGCCATGCCGGCGGCGCGCTGTCCTTTATCGGCCTGTCATTGCTGGCGGGAGGCGCCTGGCTGCGCCGCCGGCTTGCAGCCTGATTTGCAGTCAGGAATTGTAGCCAGGAATTGCAATCAGGCATTTGTCAGCATGGATAAAAGAAACAGCGCCCGAGGGCGCTGTTTCTTTTTGTCAAGCTTGCAGCATAAATTCACTTGTGCACTCAAGCTTTGGCGCATTAGCCATCTCAATCCCCGACAACCTTACCTTTGATGCGTTTATTACCCAGTGAGCTATGGCCAGGGACCGGTGAATTAGTGAATGACGGACTCTGTTCAGGGTGTTTTATTACTGAGTAAAAGTTTTGAGGCTGTCTATGATTTTTTGCACGAAAGTCGGATTTAATGCTTTACACAACAGCAACTTATGATAACGTGGTTTATATTGGACCATGCGCACTATACAGCTGTTAGCCGCCTAAATATACAGTTAGGAATGATCGTTTATGGAATTAAGAGACTTTGGGTATCATCGCTTTGATGATTTCTTAAAGAAAAATGAGATATCAGTCTTAGCTGATAGCTATCTTGGTCATATGATGTCGACAAATGCTGGGAATAGTGTCCTTGCAGCTAATTATTCGAATTTGCTTAATCTTTCAGTAGCAGTCGAAGCATTAATTGATCGTGATATGCACACTTCATGGTTAGTAGATAATCTGAAAGAATTATCGACATCGCCTTATACTGAAATGCAGGATAAGATTTATCTTAACTCAAAAGTTGCTGCTGAAGTGACCGCAGGTGGGCTTCTCGCTGAGACATTTAACGATCTAAAGCCTTTATCTGAAGCTAAAGGGGCTAAAACACCTGATTTTGAGCTATTTGATTCTGGTTTTGCTGAGGTTTATTGCCCCCAGACATCACAGCAAAATATAGCCGCGGTGAGTGAACAGCAAAAGTCTCAAAAGGGTAAATCTGTTGTTCTCACATTCTCACGCCCTCTAACTGGTCAGGCATATGGAGCAAAAAAATATCCAGCCAATAAAGTAATTGATCGTGTAATTAATCATAAGCGCGAAAACGATCAGACACGTGGAGATGCGACAAATTTACTATGGCTAGATTTAACTCATGGCTTTGATGTGGTTAGCGATGATACACAACCATTGAAAACCGTTTTACATGCAGGTACAGCCTATACGGGTAGTTTTGGCGTTTGGCATGCATTTTATGGAAAGTCGGGTGAGAGCACATTTGTTCCAGAAAGAACTGTTCTTAAATACCTAGACCTTAAATTTGGTTATTATCAACAGCAGCAAGAAGGGCTTTTTAGACAGCGTAACCAACTGCATGGTGCAATATTGTTAGTGAAGGACGGCATTATATTCTTTGAAAACCCTTGGTCATCTACGCCACTTACTGATGGTGTTAAAAAGAAAATATCTCAACTTCATAGGTTTCGTGCAAATTTCTCATGGTTTCAATGTGGTACACAGCAGCTTTCTAGTTCTGTCATTGATAATGAGCTAGCTAAAATTAATTGGTTATATCAATAATTCGGCTAACAAGGCCTGACCTTCCCCTCGGATTTAGCACCATGACTAATGTGAGATTTCCGATTACGCCAGTAACCAGGAGGCCGACACTTGCCCAGGGAATTATTATGTCTAGTACTCAAAGGAAAAATTTATGCAACTTTTAAAAATAGCCGGCTTATTGGTGTGCTTTGGAGTTGTCTCCCTGCATGCCGAAGAACACCCCAAAATCTCGGAACGGCCAGAGGTCTTAAAAGCACTGGATGGCGATTGGGTTATGTCCGGTGATGTCATGGGTAAGCCTGTCACTTACCGAATGAATGCCGGACCTACGCTGCAAGGCACATTTACCGAGATCCACATGGATGATGTTCAGGTGCCTTCACAGTATGAGGCACGCGTGCTAATCGGATACGATTCAGAAAGTAGTACGATCATTGCACATTGGTTGGATAGCTTTGGCGCAAAATATTCAGTTCCACATGGTACAGGCGGCGTCACTGATAACTCCATTCAATTTTCAATTCCGTACGGTGCTGCTAGTACTTTCCGAGATACATTTACCTACAACCCGGAAACTAATACTTGGGTATTTGTCCTAGAATCATCAAAAGCGGATGGCACATGGAAGCATTTTGCGCGCTATGATGTCTATCGTCCAAAACAAGGCGCTAACAAGTCAATGCAGCCGACCACTAGCGCGCCAGCTGGTTGAAGTGTTAGCAGGCAGAAGCAAAAAGGAAGTATCAATGGAACTGAAATATCGTCCAGCTAAACTCGATGATTTGGAAAGTCTAGTGTCTTTGCTGTCAAATGATCCTTTGGGTAGCAAAAGGGAAGACGCAACAGTGCCGCTGAATGAAGCATATCTATCGGCATTTAATGCCATTGATATAGATCCGAATAATGAGTTGCTAGTTGTAGAGTTTGAGGGTTTTTTAGTCGGTATGTTACAGCTTATGTTTATTCCTTATCTAACTCATATTGGTAGTTGGCGTTGTCTGATTGAAGGCGTGAGAATTCACGAAGATTTCCGTGGTAGAGGTTTCGGTGAGCAAATGTTTGAGTTCGCAATCAAACAGGCTAAAAGTAAGGGCTGTAACCTAGTTCAACTCACAAGTGACAAGTTGCGCCCGGATGCAATCAGGTTTTATGAGAAGCTTGGCTTCAAAGCGACCCATGAAGGCTTCAAGTTGGTGTTGTGAGTTGCTGACAAGTGACTGTGGTGTTCAGTCAACATATTTATACATTTTTTGCACACCGCAACTCCTCATTTTCAGCATGGCATTCTGGATCACGATGAGCTTTCGCATGCAGGCAATAGGTACCACTTTGAGGCGTTTTTCCGCAGCCTTCAGCTGCTTGTAATGGCGCTTAAAAATAGGACTACACTGGATGGCTGATATCATTGCCGTGAACGTCATTTTACAATCTCATCCAAGGCAAGCGTTGACCAGAGTTGTCCATTCTCATGGCCGAATTTCAGAAAGCTTGCGTACTTTAGAGAAAAATATCCAAAGTAATCTGAAGCAAATAAAGCAAGAAATTAACCGGGCCGGACGTATGTACGATGAAGATCCCATAGGTTTTGTACATCGTTTGTTTGGCATCCCATACTACGGACGCGATTATTAATATGAACACTTCGTCGTCACAAGACGCTCAATTGAGACCAGCACAGGGTATTTTTTTTATAGTACTGCTTTTACTTGTTATAGCGGGTTATGTGTATTCGCTCTTTTCAGAGTTGTCTATGCTGGCACGTGTTCACGAGCAAGGAACTTTAATAAAGATACGCACCTCGATTCCTCCACTTCTGGTCATGATGCCTGCCCTGGCAGTGCTTATACGAGGCATAGCCTGCCGGTTACGGCGTCCAGAATCTGAACGGGCCCAGAAAAAAGGGCTTTATTTTATCATCGCCAGTTTTCCCGTTTTTTTACTGGTCTGGGCCGTTTACAGCTGGCAGCTGGGAAACTGGTTTGACGACAATGGTTACACCGAGTGTACCTGGTATTCGGGTGCCACCTTAGGTGCGCCAAAAATTATGCTTAGTGACCCAGGTTATTGTGTAAAACAGGGATACCAGATACGTATTGAGCTGATTGATTGGTTTGAAACCCAGCATAACAGTGGAATCAACCCGAGCCTTGAAGCCTTCACGCAAAAACAGCAGCAACTTTTGGCTGACTATAAAAAGCGCTTCGATCTGCTTTAGCTTACACTCGCAGGAAAGCTGAAAAGGGATGATGTCAGCCCTTTTTCGTGACAGTGCAGTCGCTGCATCACTCTAACAGTGACTGCAGCCATATACACAAAGCCACCCGCACGGCAGGTGGCTTTTTTGCTCGGCTTATCTTATATCGAGGCTTTGATATCAGTCCTGATCCTTCTGCGGCACATAGCCTTCGATCTCTACGTCCTTGCCTTCGAACAGGAAGTTTATCATCTGGGTTTCCAGAAACTTGCGATCATCGACATTCATCATGTTGAGCTTCTTCTCGTTGATCAACATGGTTTGTTTCTTCTGCCACAGGCTCCAGGCTTCCTTGCTGATGTTATCGTAGATGCGCTTGCCCAAGTCGCCGGGATAAAGCTGGAAATCCAGGCCTTCGGCCTCTTTGTTTAAGTACACACAATTGATGGTGCGAGCCATGACTACTCCTTATTTACTGCTTATTTACTGCTTATTTGAACCAGTGGCGGCCAGATCGGCAAGCAGCCGCTCGGTGGCGGCGGCGAGCCCAATCCTGGCGGGATTGTGTATGTTATACCAGAGCGCCGACTCGGGTTCCATGATGCGGTTAGCGCTTTGGGCCTCAAGCCGGGTTTCTTTGCCACCCGAGACATCCAGCATCAGCGCCTGGATATCCAGATGGAAGTGGCTGAAGGTATGGCGAAAACCCGTCAGCCACAGACCTTGCTTGCCGCCAAGGCCCAAGCCTTGTAGATGCTCATCCAGACTGGCCCGGGTGCCGAATTCGGGGAAACACCAGAGGCCACCCCAGATCCCGGCCGGGGGACGCTTATGCAGCAGTACCTCGCCGTCGCGTACCAAGGCCAGCATCCAGGCCGATTTTGCCGGAATGCTCTTCTTCGGCTTCTTGCCCGGATAGTCGCTCTGTCTGCCACTCAACTGGGCACGACAGTCGATGGCCACAGGGCAGGCGGCACAATCTGGTTTGGAGCGGCTGCAGATGCCGGCGCCCATGTCCATCATGGCCTGATTGTACTTTTGGATCTCATGTGCCGGAGTCAGTTTCTGGGTGAGTCGCCACAGTTGCTCTTCGACAGCCTTTTGCCCCGGCCAGCCGGCGATGGCGCCATGCCTGGCCAGCACACGTTTGACATTGCCGTCCAAGATGGGGTGATGTTGCCCCAATGACAGGGACAAGATGGCCCCGGCGGTAGAGCGGCCTATGCCGGGCAGTGCCAGTACCTGTTCGAATGCTTCGGGAAACTTCCCGGCAAACTCGTCCCTTATCAGTTGTGCCGCCTTATGCAGGTTTCTGGCTCTGGCGTAGTAACCCAGGCCTGTCCAGTGGTGCAGTACCTCATCCTGGGGCGCATCGGCCAAGGCACACACATCGGGAAAACGCGCCATAAACTTGAGGTAGTAGGGGATAACGGTCGCGACCTGGGTCTGTTGCAGCATGATCTCCGACACCCAGACGCTATAGGGGGTCTTGTCTTGTTGCCATGGCAGGCTCTTGCGGCCATGTTGGTCATACCAAGCATTGATGCGCTCGGCGAAAGAGGGAGTCGATTTCATCGGCGCAGTGTAGCGACTGGAAATGCCTTTAACAAGGGCGAAAATCCCCGGTAAATTCGCTAAGCTCGCACTGCCAGGGATTCTTGGTATACTTTTTCAGCATTAGGGCTTGCACTGTATGTTGAACTTTGGATAATGCCCCTTCTTTATATACCGTGCTGTCCACGAGGCTAGGCAAACATGAGCGACGTTACCACCGCTGAATTTAATGAAGAAGGCAAGTATCTGCGTAAGATCAGAAGCTTTGTCTTGAGAGAAGGGCGTCTGACCAAGGGTCAGGCACAGGCGATGGAATCCCATTGGCCGGCCATGGGCCTGGATTACAGCCCGGCGCCTTTGGACTTGTCCCGGGTGTTTGGCCGTGAGGCAGATACAGTGCTGGAAATAGGCTTCGGCATGGGCGCATCTCTGGTGGAGATGGCGGCCGCGGCTCCCGAGCTTAACTTCATCGGCATAGAAGTGCATAAGCCGGGCGTCGGTGCCTGTCTGGGTAGCGCCGGCGAGGCCGGGGTCACCAACCTGAGAGTCTATCACCACGATGCCATGGAAGTGCTGGAACATAGCATAGCCGATGGCTCCCTGACCCGGGTACAACTCTTCTTCCCGGATCCTTGGCATAAGAAGCGTCACCATAAGCGCCGCATAGTACAGAGCGAGTTCGCCGAGCTCATTCGCCGTAAACTGAAAGTTGGCGGGGTATTCCATCTGGCGACAGACTGGGAAGATTACAGCGAGCACATGCTGGAAGTCATGAATGCCGCACCCGGCTACAAGAACCAGTCGGCGACAGGCACTGTGGTCGAACGTCCGGATCATAGACCCTTGACCAAATTTGAGGCCCGCGGCCATAGATTGGGCCACGGAGTTTGGGATCTTATGTTCGAACGCATAGCCTGACACAATACCACTCCTTGCCGCAGCGGCGGGGAGTGACTCATTTCATATTAGGGAGAAAATCTTATGGCCACGAACCGTAGCCGTCGTTTGCGTAAAAAATTGCGGGTAGATGAGTTTCAGGAGCTGGGTTTCGATATCAGCTGGACCTTCGATGATTCAGTGTCTGAGACGGACATAGATGCATTGGTGGATCAGTTTATCGATGAAGTGATCGAAAACCGTAAGCTGGGTTTCCATGGCGGCGGTCATAAGGAATGGGAAGGCATAATTGCGACCCAGACCATAGGCAAGTGCACCGCCGACGACATAGCCGCGGTCAAGGGATTCTGGGATAAGCAAAAAGTATCCCAAGTCGAAGTGAGCGAACTTTACGATATCTGGTGGGGTTAATGCCGGAACTTGCCTTGTTGCAGCAAGTGGTCGAGCGGGTTCGACCCTTGTTAGGGCAGGGAAAGGTCGCAGATTATATCCCTGCGCTTGCCAGCGTAGATGCGGGTAAGTTGGGGATCGCCATCACCACAGTCGAAGGTGTGACTCTGGGGGCCGGCGACTATCTCGAGCCTTTCTCGATCCAGAGTATTTCCAAGGTCTTCAGCCTGACCCTGGCACTGACGCTTTATGAAGAAAGCGAGATTTGGGCCAGGGTAGGCAAGGAGCCGTCGGGGCATTCCTTCAACTCCCTGGTGCAGGTCGAGCTGGAGAGCGGCATACCCCGTAATCCCTTCATCAATGCCGGTGCCTTGGTGATTGCCGATCTGCTGCAGGCACGCCTGGGGGCTCCAAAACACAGGATGCTGGAAGTGGTCCGCAAGCTGTGTGGCAACGAGAGGATAAGCTACGACAGGCTGGTTGCCGATTCCGAGTATCAGTTCAGTGCCCGCAATGCGGCGATTGCTTACCTGATGAAATCCTTCGGTAATTTCCATGGTGACGTCAACACTGTACTCCAGAGCTATTTCCATTATTGCTCGTTGCAGATGAGCTGTGCCGATCTCTCCAGGGCCATGATATATCTGGCGAATCGCGGTGTATCTCTCACCGGCGAGCGTTTGATTACCCAGGTGCAGACCCGGCAAATGAATGCCCTGTTGGCGACTTCAGGCCTGTATGACGGTGCCGGTGAATTCGCCTATAGAGTCGGCATGCCGGGCAAGAGTGGCGTAGGTGGCGGCATCATTGCCGTGATCCCTGGGGACATGGCTATCTGTGTCTGGTCGCCGGAATTGGATAAACAGGGAAATTCCCTGGCCGGAACCGCCATGTTGGAGCATTTGAGCCAAGAGCTCGGACGTTGCATCTTCTAGCCTCGACTCACTTTTCTGAATCTTCATCCTCAGGCGCATGGCGCCAATCCCGGCGAAAAACGCCTGGAAAATAACACCAGATAATGGTGTTATTTGCCAACTCAGGGCCGCAGTCCTAGTATCATCCCATTTAAAATCCTTTATTTTCAATGTATTGAAAGATTGGCACGCGCTGTGCTATCTATGTATCAAGAAGCAGCACATCAGGACCCTTACGGAATAGGATGCTAGAGATGAAAATGAATAAGTTAATGACAGGTTTAGTGATAAGCACAGGACTGTTTGCCCTGGGCGGCCTGGCACAGGCCCATGAGGCGCAATCCCATGGCGTGGAAGTGGATAACTGTAAGGTCGCTTTGAATTACGATCTGACTGTCGAGCCCAAGAAGCTCACCGTCAGCGACAAAGGGGTTGAGCAGTATCGTATCGAATTGGATCGCCTCTATGTCGAAGGCAAGCAGGTAAGCCTGAATGCCAAACAGAAGGCAATGCTTACCCAGTATTCGACCGAAGTGTCGGCACAGGTTCCCGAGGTCATAGGCCTGGTGAACGAGGCGGTCTCCTTGGCATCCAAGGCCGTCACCATGGCATTGACCCCGTTGTTGGGGGAAGATTCAGGGGATAAGTTTGACAAGCTCGTATCCGGGCTTAAGCAGCGTCTCGACAGCATCGCCTACCGGGATGGTGAGCGTTACTATCTTGGCGCGACCGACTCGTCGCTGGATGAGGCCTTCGGTGATGAATTTGAACAGGAAATCGAGGATCTGGTACAGAACTCCATCGGCAGCCTGATGATGAGCCTCGGCAGCCAGTTGATGTCCTCAGATGGGGATAGCTTCGAGCAGAAAATGGAGACATTTTCCGCCAAGATGGAGGCCATAGGCGATGATATAGAGACCCAGGTTGAAACTCAATCTTCGGCCCTGGAAGCCAAGGCCGAAGGCCTGTGCAATCGCTTCGAGCAGCTGCTGGTGCTCGAAGGGCAGCTGAGACAGGAAATCCCCGAGTTGGCTCCCTATGTGTTGGCAGAATCCGAGCCTCGGCCTCTGCGCGAATAGTTCAATCAGAGATTAGTTAGCCTGTTACCTCCCTTGCTCGATAATGACTTGCGCCCCCTGCATTCCCCTTTGATGCAGGGGTTTTTTCTTATCTGGCGTCCGGAAAGTGGCCGCCGCACCAGGGTCACCGACATTTGCAACATAGCCTTCCCGGGAAATCTTGCCTTGCTTGGCTGAGGCGGGGAGCCGCTTTAACCCCAAGGTTCGAGGATAAATGCAGCCAGCAAGCCAATATTTGATATACTCTTAAAAAATAACAAAAATCTGACTCTAGATTCAGATGGCAAGCCCTGCATTATTTTGTTTTCCCCGGCCTGACAGACTTTCCATGTCGCCAATATCAGCAGATATAGCTGGATAAGACATATGGAAAAGATGAATACTCTGATTTTAGGCCGCCGAAAATTATTACTTCAGTGACGTAACCAGCTTAAGGCAACTTTCATGTTAGAACTGTTAGAACCTATTGCGATATTTACTCATGTGGCCAGAGCCGGCAGTTTCAGCGCGGCGGCCAGAAGGCTGGGGATCTCCAAGTCCAAGGTGAGTACTCAGGTGGCCGATCTGGAACATAAGTTAGGGGTGCAACTGATACAGCGTACCACCCGCAGCCTGAGCCTGACCGAAGCCGGACACCTGCTCTATGTCCAGGGGGAGGAAATTTTGCGCGATACGGATCAGGCCATCGCCAGCGTGCACAATCTCAACGATGCCACCCGTGGGGTGCTCAAGGTCGGCATTTCGCAATCCTTCGGTACCATGCACCTGATCCCCGCCTTACCGGCATTCATGGCCAAACATCCTGAATTGGAGCTGCAGGTCAGCCTGCTGGATCATAAGGTCGATGTCGTCAGCGAAGGCCTGGATCTCTTGTTGACCATGTCGGAGCAGTTGCCCTTGGGGATGGTGGCTCGGCCCCTGATGAAGTGTCAGTTCCTGCTGGTGGCCTCTCCCGGCTATGTTGCCAGACATGGGGAACCAAGCCGCCCTGAGCAGCTGGTAGACCATAACTGTCTCGTCTATCAGGGCGAGTGGCATGAGCACAGTATGTGGCAGTTCAAGAAAGGCGATGACTATTGTGAAATAGGTGTCTCGGGCAACTTCAGGGTCGACAATGCGCCGGCCCTGAAGTCGGCGGCGATCAGCGGCCTGGGGGTGGTCTATCTGGCCAGTTATCTGATGGAAGACGAGATAGCCAAGGGCACCCTGGTGCCTTTGCTGCGCGACTGGCAATTGACCCATAACCTACCGCTGCAAGCCGTTTATCCGAGGCGCAAACACTTGGCACCCAAGGTCAGTGCCTTCATCGACTTCATTAAAAACCACATAGGCACGCCGCCTTATTGGGATGCACCCTATGTCGAACTCTTCAGCGAACGTAAGTGATAAGGGAAACATTGTTCTTTATTGTGGATAATGAGGGTGTTGTCGGCAAAGATGTTTAAAAAGTAGTTTAATATCAATTTGTTAAAAATTATGACCGTTATTCAAACAACCTGATTGAACTCTCTTGCTACAGGCTTTTTCAGAATGCCTGTTGCAGTCTGTTTTGTTTTCAATACAATGAGTGCAGTTGGTCCTCAGGGATCTGAGTCCTGCGGCGCAAATGGAAATGACCCCTTTCGTTTGTGTTGTACAGATCGGCAAGTTGCAACTGAGGATCGATGCCGACAGAGTTTACGAACTAATACAATGTTGGCTTTGAAACCATCATCCTATTTTTGGTTTACCCCGGCGGTTATGCCGGGGTGATTTTTCAAGGCTCAGAAGCTAATAGTCACCAAGCTCAACCGGCGGTCGGGGAAAAATTCTATCTTTCTGTACCCTAAAATCGCACCTAAAATAGCGATACACAGTAAGATGATGCGTTGGGAGCGCCAATTACTTCCAATAAAAAAGCCACTCAATGTGGCTTTTTTATTGGCTCTTATTTGCCGGGCTAGGCCTTATGCCCGGCTATCCAGGCATCGACCTGCTCGCTCAGTACATCCAGCGGCAGCGGACCATTCTTCAGCACCAAGGTATGGAAGTCCCGCAAATCAAACTTGGCCCCCAGCTGTTGCTGGGCCTTGTGGCGTAATTCCAGTATCTTGAGCATGCCTACCTTGTAAGCCGTCGCCTGGCCAGGCATGACTATGTGACGCTCGACCATCTTCCTGGCGTCCGACTCGGCATTGGGGGTATTGTCGACATAGTAGGCTATGCCTTGTTCCCGGGTCCATTGCTTGGCGTGAATACCGGTATCCACCACCAGGCGACAGGCGCGCCATAACTCCATCGCCAGCCTGCCAAAGTCTGAGTATGGATCGCTGTAGAAGCCCATCTCCTTGGGGAAGTACTCGCTGTACAGGCCCCAACCTTCGACATAAGCCGTATAGCCGCCGAACTTGCGGAACTTGGGCATGTCCTGCAGTTCCTGGGCTATGGCAATCTGCATATGGTGGCCGGGGATGCCTTCATGGTAAGCCAGCGCCGCCATCTGATACTTAGGCATGGCCTTCATGTCGTAGAGGTTGGCGTAGTAAGAACCTGGGCGGGAGCCGTCCGGGGCAGGTTGCTCGTAGAAGGCCTTGCCTGCGGACTGTTCGCGGAAGGCCTCGACAGCCTTGACCACCAGATCTGCCTTGGGTTCGACCTTGAACACCCGGTCCAGGTTGGACTTCATGGTGCCTATCAGATGCTTGGCCTCGGCCAGGTAGGCGGCTTTACCTTCCTGGGTGTCGGGATAGTAGAATTGGGGATCGTCACGCATGAAGCTGAAGAAGGCCTGCAGATCCCCTTCGAAGCCCACTTGCTTCATGATGCCGCGCATCTGCTCATGAATACGGCTGACTTCTGAGAGCCCGAGTTTATGGATCTCCTCCGCCGTCATGTCCGTGGTCGTAGTGCGTTGCAGCGCATTCCTGTAGAAGGCTGCCCCCTCGGGAAGCTTCCAGACACCGTCGCGACTATCCGCCTTGGTCTCCAGGGTCTTCACATAGGCGATTAACTTGCGATAAGCAGGCTCAACCTGGGTCGTCAGCGCCTCGCTGGCGGCTTCGAGCAAAGGTTCGGCCTCGGCATCACTCAGCTTCAATGCCGCCAGCTTGCGCTTGAAGTCGCCCCATAGGGCACTGTCATCACCCTTATCGAAGGGGGCGCCTGTTATGATGTTCTCGCTGTCGGAAATGACGTAAGGAAACACAAACTTAGGCGCTATGATGCCTTGCTTGGCGCGGATCTCCAACGCCGTCTGCAGCTGCGCCAGACGTTTGGTGACCCCCTTGAGACGGCTTATATAGGCCTTGGCATCGCTTACATCCGTGATCTGATGCTGATTGATGAGGAAGGAGGCTATCATAGAGTGGCCACCGTACATCTGGTTTACCGGGTAGTTGTGGTAGCGCCACTTATAGTCTGCCAGCTCGTTTTGCAGCGACTGTTGCAGCAATTTGAGGCTGAGGCCGGTTTGAGCGTCGAGCAGCTTGGCATCGATGCGATTCACCTCGGCCAGGTGGCGCTCGGTCATGGCATGGGCCTTGGCATCCGCGTCCTCGCCAATATCATCCCATTTATCATAATCTTGTTTTATACCCATATAAGTCTGGGATATGGGGCTGGCCATGACATTGTCCATGAAGATGCGCTCGAACAAGGCGTTGGCTTTTTGTGACTCGCTCTGCTGTTGTGCCGTGATCCCCGTCTTGGCCTCAATACCTGACTCAGTGGTCGATGCGGCATACAGGGGGCCGCTGAGCAGGGCCGAGAGGGTTAATGCAATTATGCTGGTTTTGGTTGTTATCTGCATTGGGTAAGCTTCCTGTGAATAGTGCTTGCTATCCTAAAGAAGCCGGACGGGAAAGTGGTGATATAAGTGTTAGAAAATGTGTCTATTGCCGCCCGTGATGCGGTAAACATCCCCCGGCGGCAATGACTCGGTATCATAAACCTGAGTCTCTCGAACAGAACTCCTTGCTGCTGAAACTTGGGTAACGGCCTTAGCTAACAGCAGCTTGGTTAGCAAAACCTGGTTAACAGCACCTTGGTTAACGGCACCCTAGTTAGCAAAACCTTAGTTAACAAAACCCTGGTTAACAGAATTGGGACAGCAGATCGTTGACGAACATATGCCCCTTGGGGGTCAGTTGCCACAAGTCCTGGGTTTCTGTCAGCAGGCCCCGCAGGCGCCCCTTCTCCATGCCTTCGCTCAGGGTATCCCTGGACTGGCCTGTGCGTTGCTCGAACTCCAGCTTAGGAATAGGCGCCATCAGGCGTAATCTATTCATCAGGTATTCCAATGCCCTGTCGGCTTCGGCCACCTCTGTGGTTTCGAAGCAGTAATCATCGGCCGCCAGATAGCCCTTGGGATGCTTTATCTTCACGGTACGCAGGATACGATCCTGCCCCGGCAGGGTGATCTTGCCATGGGCACCACAGCCTATGCCGAGGTAATCGCCGAACTGCCAGTAATTGAGATTGTGGCGGCATTGAAAACCCGGCTTGGCGTAGGCGGAGATCTCATACTGCTCATAGCCCAGAGCCGCCAGCTTCTGCTGCCCCTGCTCATAGATATGCCACAGTGCTTCGTCATCCGGCAGCTGCGGCGGTTTGGAGTGAAACAGGGTATTGGGCTCTATGGTCAGCTGATACCAGGACAGGTGCGGTGGCGAGAGTGCCGCTGCCGTGTCTATATCTGCCATGGCTTCGTCGAAGCTCTGGTTGGGCAGGCCATGCATGAGATCCAGGTTAAAGCTCTGGTAGCCGGCTTCGGCCGCCTTCAAACCGGCAGTTTGGGCCTCATGCTGATCGTGAATGCGCCCCAGCAGGTTGAGCTTGTCTCTGGAGAAGCTCTGCACCCCAATCGACAGGCGGGTGACGCCGGCCTGACGGTAGGCGGCGAAGTCGTCGTGTTCCAGGGTGCCGGGATTGGCTTCCATGGTGATTTCTATGTCGGCGCTGAAGGGGACCATGGCCCTGACCCCTTGCAACAGACGTTCAATCTGACCGGCATCGAACAGAGATGGGGTGCCGCCGCCGATGAAGATGGTATGTATCTCGCGCCCCTGCACATAGCCGAGATCCAGGCGCAGATCCGCCAGCAAGGCATCGACATAGGCCTGCTGTGGCAGCTCGCCGTTCTGTCCGTGGGAGTTGAAGTCACAATAGGGGCACTTCTGCACACACCAGGGAATATGTATGTATAGGCTCAGCGGTGGCAAGGTCAACATCAGCTTTGGCTTTCCTCGGCGAAGATGCCCCGGGACTTCATGGCCTCAACCAGCAAGGCCAGCGCCTTGCCCCTATGACTGGCGGCGTTCTTCTGTTCACTGCTCAGCTGCGCCGCGGTGCAATCCTGCCCCAGTGGAATGAACACGGGATCATAGCCGTGACCCTGCTCGCCCATGGGGGTATGGCTTATCTGTCCCTCCCAGCTGGCCTGGCAGATGATGGGGGTCGGATCTTTGGCGTGGCGCATATACACCAGGACACACTGGAAGCGGGCGCTGCGGCGGCTCTCATCCCCGAGGGCGCTTAGCAGTTTAAGGTAGTTGTCACGCTCGTCGGCGTCATCCCCGGCATAGCGGGCCGAATAAATTCCGGGAGCCCCCTGCAGGCAATCGACCTCCAGCCCTGAGTCGTCGGCTATGGCCGCCATACCGGTAATTTCTGCCGCATGTCTGGCCTTGATGATGGCATTCTCGACGAAGGTGGTGCCTGTCTCTGCCACTTCCGGCACGGAAAATTGGCTCTGTGCCAGTATCTGTATGCCGTGGCGGGACAGCATCTCATCGAATTCTGCTAATTTGCCTTTATTGCCGCTGGCGAGTACCACTTGCTTCATCTGCTACCTGTCAAAATTACGGGGGAAATCCTGGGGGCAATGATACCTAAATCCGGCGTTAAAGGACAGACGAGTCAGAGTTTGCGGCGGCGGGACAGGCTCGATACGGCGGCGAGGCAGGGCATGGGTATCCATGCCCTGGGGCGTTGCAGGGGGCTATAGGGAAAGGTGTTATTCGACGTAGAATTTCTGCTTGAATTTCAAATTGGTATTCAACTGATTGCCATATTTTATCGCTATCTGGAAGTTAATCTCCTGATCGTCACGATAAGGCACTTCGGCAATATAGTAGATGGCATCGCCTTCACGGATTTCCCTGAATTTCAGTTCCATCCTGGCATCGAGTAAGTTATTGGCTATCCCGGAGATTTCCACCGGCACCGCGGGGTTGCCTTCCTCGCTGGTATTGAGCACAGCAATATTGATTATGCCCGTGTAACGACTGCGCTCTATGCCGTAGGTCTTGGCAATGCTCGGGGTGAGGAAGGTGCTGCTCAATGCCATATAGTGGATGTCATAGTTGCCAACTTGCTCTTTTTGTTCGGCATTTGCCACGCCACATAGGCTGGCGGTCAGGACTAGCATGGTAAGTATGTTACGTAACATAGGGAGCTACCTTATTCTCGGTTCTTCTGCTGAGTATAGTGTTGTGTCTTGGGATGCACCAAGGGAATTTATCGCCATTCACAAAAGCGCCGCAATTTCTGGCGGTATGTGTTTGGGATTGATTATCTTGACTTGTTTGTGGCGCCCAAGCTCACCTTTGAGGATCTGAATATCACTCTTGGGCACCTTGAAGGCCTTGGCCAGGTACTTGCTCAGATGCGCATTGGCCTTGCCATCGACCGGTGGTGCCGTGATGGCGACCTTGAGTTCCTCGCCATGCAGACCCACTATCTGATCCCGGCTGGCCTTGGGCTGGATATACAGATTCAGCAGCAGGGCATCCTGCTGCTCCACGACCGCTGGCATCAGATGACGGCCCAGAAAGGCAGGTATTGCGCCAGCAAGATGTTGATGAAATTCATTGCAATTATGACCAGGAGCACGGACAGGTCCAGGCCACCTATGGGCGGGATGATGCGACGCACCGGGGCCAACAGGGGCTCAGTGAGCTGGCCCATCACCATGACTATCGGGTTATAACCTTGGTTGAACCAGCTGAGAATGGCGCGGATGAGCAACATCCAGAACAGCAGGACACCGGCCTGCTTGGCCACAGTGACGGCGGCAAACACCAGCAGGGTGATTATGTTTATGGCGGCGCCTGCGATCAGGCTGAGCAGCAGCACCTTCACTATCACCACCAGCAGGGCCAGCACCAGGGAGGCTGTGTCCAGACTGCCGAAGGAAGGCAATATCCGGCGCATGGGGGCCAGTATCGGGTGTGTCGCCTTGACGATAAACTGGCTGAACGGATTGTAGAAATCGGCCCTTGCCAGTTGCAGCCAGATGCGCAGTATCACCACCATGAGGTAGAGATCGAACAGGGTACTGATTAAGAAGGTTAATGCATTCATCGCTAGCTACTACCTTTTGTTGTCATGCTCTTGGATGGGCATGAGATAAATTGCCTGAATTAAAACGTCTTGGCCATGTCTTCGGCCCGTTTGATACAGTTGCTCATCGCCTGTTTGACCAAACCCCGTAAATCACCGCGCTCGAAGGTGGCTATGGCCTCGGCCGTGGTGCCGCCCTTGGAGGTGACATTGTGTCTCAGCTCGGCCGGGCTCAGCTGAGGATTTTGCTTGAGCATCTGCGCGGCTCCCAAGGCCGCTTGCTGTACCAGCTGCCGTGCCTTGGCCTCATCCATGCCCATCTCCATGCCGGCATCCATCATGGCTTCCATGAAGAGGAAGAAATATGCCGGAGAACTGCCGGCCAGGGCGATCACCTGGTTCAAGTCTGCCTCCTTATCGACCCAGACAACTTCGCCGCCACTGGCCATCAGGCGTTCACAGAGGCTTCTGTCTGCGGCAGCTACATCGTCGGCGGCATACAGGCCCGTCATGCCGACGCCTATCTGGGTCGGGGTGTTGGGCATGGTGCGTATGAGTTTAATGGGTTGCTTGAAATAGTCGCCGTAGCGCGCGGCAGTGACGCCTGCGGCTATGGTGACGACCAGCTTGTTGCTGAAATCTATGTCGCTCAGCTCTTCGCATACGGCCTGCATCAACTGGGGTTTTACGCTGAGCACCACCACATCGGCTTCTTGGGCGGCGGCTCTGTTATCCTGGGTCACCCGGATGCCGAAATCGGCCGCGAGCGCCTCGAGCTTGGGGGTACTTGGGTTGCTTGCCTGAATGAGTGTTGCCGGATAGCCACTCTTTACCAGTCCGCTGATGATGCTGCGCGGCATATTGCCGGCGCCGATAAAACATACCTTATGATGAGTCATGATATTCTCTGCTGTTGGTTGACCGTGTCTACTGGCGGCCAGAATGTCTGTGACCTGATCTCTATGAGTCCTGAGCGCTAAACCCTAACATTATTTGGGCTTTATCGCTGAAAAACAAGGGGAACAGCGACTAGTCGCGCTCACCGAAGATGGCGCTGCCGATGCGCACCAGGGTCGAGCCTTGCGCTATGGCGGTCTCCAGATCGTTACTCATGCCCATGGACAGGGTATCTACCTCAGGGTAATGGGTCTGCAACTGCCGAAACAATTGCTGCAGCTGGGCAAACTCCCTGTGTTGCAATTCATGGTCATAGGTTGCGGTCGGGATGGCCATCAGCCCCCTGAGGCATAGACCGGAAAGCCCGGCAATGGCGGCGGCCAGTGGCAACATATGTTCCGGCGCGACCCCGGACTTGCTCTCTTCCTGACTGACATTGATCTGGATGCAGACATTGAGTGGCGCCATGCCGGCGGGTCTTTGTTCGCTCAGGCGCTGGGCTATCTTCTCCCGACTCAGGGTATGCATCCAATCGAAATGCTCGGCGACGATGCGGCTCTTGTTCGATTGCAGCGGCCCGATGAAATGCCACTCTATATCCGGATAGTTGGCTTTCAGTGCAATTATCTTACTTTCGCCTTCCTGGACATAGTTTTCACCAAAACGCCGTTGCCCCGCCTCATAGGCTGCTATGATCTGGGCTGGCGGCTTGGTTTTACTGACGGCCAACAGGGTGATATCTGCGGGATCCCTGGCGCATTTTTGCGCCGCGAGCGCAATCCTGTGCTGGGCCTGGGCTAGTCTGTCTGTTATTGTTGTCATGATGTTATTATCTGCTTGAATGGATGTCCCTAACTATGGAAATCACTGAGTTATTAGCCTTTAGTGTAAAACACAAAGCCTCGGATCTACACCTGTCAGCCGGGATACCCCCTATGATACGTGTGGACGGTGAAGTGAGAAAGATTAACTTACCCGCGCTGGACCACCAGGGCGTGCACCGGCTTGTGTATGACATAATGAACGACAAGCAGCGCAAGGACTTCGAAGAACACCTGGAAATCGATTTTTCCTTCGAGGTACCCAATTTGGCGCGTTTTCGTGTCAACGCCTTCAATCAATCCCGCGGTGCGGCGGCGGTATTCCGTACCATTCCCAGCGACATACTCTCCCTGGAACAGTTGGGCGCCCCGGAGATCTTCAAGAAAATTGCCAGCTTTCCGCGGGGATTGGTGTTGGTGACAGGTCCAACAGGCTCGGGTAAGAGTACCACCCTGGCGGCCATGATAGATTATGTCAACGAGAACCGTCACGACCACATATTGACCATCGAAGACCCGATAGAATTCGTCCATCCCAACAAGCAATGTCTGATCAACCAGCGTGAGGTGCATCGTCATACCCATAGTTTCAATGCGGCGCTGCGCAGCGCATTGCGTGAGGATCCCGATGTGATCCTGGTGGGCGAGATGCGCGATCTGGAAACCATACGCCTGGCGATGACGGCGGCCGAAACCGGTCATCTGGTGTTCGGTACCCTGCATACCACCTCGGCGGCCAAGACCATAGACAGGGTGGTGGATGTTTTCCCCGCAGGCGAGAAAGACATGGTCAGAACCATGCTGTCCGAATCCTTGCAGGCGGTGATCTCCCAGACGCTGATCAAGAAGGTCGGCGGTGGCCGGGTGGCGGCCCATGAGATCATGATGGGCACCCCGGCGATTCGCAACCTGATCCGCGAAGACAAGGTGGCACAGATGTATTCCGCCATCCAGACAGGCATGGCCCACGGGATGCAAACCCTGGAGCAATGCCTGCAGACCCTGGTGAACCGCGGCCTCATCACCCGTGAGGATGCCATGTCCAAGAGTTCCAATAAACAAGCGACTTTTTAAGGAGCCATGATGGATGTTCGTCCCTTTTTGAAGGTGATGGTCGAGCGCAAGGCCTCCGACTTGTTCATCACCGCAGGTTTTCCGCCCAGTGCCAAGATAGACGGCGAGCTGCGCCCACTGGGCGAGACCTCCTTCACCCCGGCTCAGGCGCTGGATTTTGTCGAATCCCTGATGACAGAGGCGCAGAAACAGGAGTTTCATGACTCCAGGGAATGCAACTTTGCCTTCGCCGCCAAGGAGCTGGGACGCTTTCGGGTCAGCGCCTTCTGGCAGCGAGAATCTCCCGGCTGCGTGATGCGCCGCATCGAGACCAAGATCCCCGAGGTCGATGATCTCAAGCTGCCGCCGATACTCAAGGAGTTGGTGATGAGCAAGCGCGGGCTGATCATCATGGTCGGCGGCACAGGCACGGGTAAGTCGACCTCCCTGGCGGCCTTGGTTGGCTATCGCAATGCCAATGCCCGCGGTCACATATTGACCATAGAAGATCCGGTGGAATTCGTTCACGACCATAGGAAGAGCATCATCACCCAGAGGGAAGTGGGCATAGATACCGAGTCCTTCGATGCCGCCCTCAAGAGTTCACTGCGCCAGGCGCCGGATGTGATCCTCATAGGCGAGATCCGTACCCAGGAAACCATGGAGTTTGCCCTGTCGTTTGCCGAGACGGGCCATCTGTGCATGGCGACCCTGCATGCCAACAACGCCAACCAGGCGCTGGACAGGATCATGCACCTGGTGCCCGAGAGCAAGCATCAGCAGCTGTTGTTCGACTTATCGCTCAATCTGCGCGGCATAGTGGCGCAGCAACTTGTGCCCAAGGCAGACGGCAGCGGCCGCCGCGCCGCTATCGAAATATTGATCAATACCCCCAGGGTCGCCGGGCTCATCGCCAAGAACGAACTGCATAGCCTGAAGGAAACCATGTCCAAGTCCAACGAGCAGGGGATGCAGACCTTCGATCAGGCCTTGTTCAAGTTGTATCTCGAAGGCGAGATCACTTACGAAGATGCGCTGCATCACGCCGACTCACCCAACGATCTGCGCCTGATGATCAAGTTGCAGAGTTCGGAATCGGCCGACTCAGGCCTGATGGATGGTGTGACCCTGAATATGGATTAAAACCCTGAACCCGGTCGATGGCAGCCCTGGGCTGCCATTTTTTATGCTCAACATTTAGGTTATGCCTTGGTCCATGAACCATTGGCGGCGCCTAAATCGATAGCGGGTTTGGTTTCGACTAGGCTTAACTGATTACTGCAATGGATATTTATCGAGGAAGCCTATGAAGCGCTATTTACCCCTGCCACTCTCATGCATGCCACTGCTATGTATGCCGTTGGCATTCAACGCCCAGGCCGTGGCTGTGACGCCTGGCTTGGACCTAGGTGGCGCAGTGCGGGTCAATTATGCCTGGAAGGACTATGATGATGACCCCAAGCTGGCTTTCGAATTGTTCCGCGCCGAGGTGAATTATCAGGAAGACGGCTTGTTTGCCTCGGCTCAATATCGCTGGTATCAGGATATGGACGTGATCCATCACGCCTATTTCGGTTATCAGTTGACCGAGGAGCAAAAGGTGCAAGCCGGGGTGACTCAAGTGCCTTTTGGGCTCTTGCCCTATGCCTCCCACTCTTTCTGGTTCGGCGCCACCTACTATCTGGGGTTCGAAGATGACTATGATGCCGGCGTGCATTGGCAGTATAAAGATGAAAACCTGAGGCTGGATCTGGCCTATTTTGCCAACGATGAATACGCCGATGGCACGCGTTATGACAGATATTCCTTTGATGTGGCCACCACTGAGGGCTCGCCCTATGAGGAGACGGGGCAACTCAATGCCAGAATCGAATATCGGCTCAATCCCGGGGGAATGGCAAAGGGAGAACAGTCGCGAGAGCCGAGCCATAGGTTCGGCGTCTCCCTGCAATATGCCAAACTGGATTATGTCGGTGCAGCCGGCAATTCCCAGGGAGAGGATGCCACCGCCTATGCCCTGGCCGCACATTGGCAGACCGACTGGCAACAGTGGCAGGCGCAGTTGCAATACCTGCACTATGACTACCGGGTAGCGGCGGCCAACCGTCTGGGATTGTCGGCCTTCGGCTTTCCCTTCGAAGTGGCTTCCAGAGCGGATGTGGTCACTGCCAACCTTTCCCGCAGTATAGATGTGAGCTGGGGCCCTATTTCGAACTTGAATTGTTACAATGACTTCAGTCAGGTGTTAGTGTCTGGGGCCGGTCGCAGCACATCGACTCAGAATGTCACCGGCTGTGCCATCACCGCCGGTAAATTCTATTCTTACCTGGATTGGATTGCGGGCAAGAACATGTGGTTTGTCGATGGCCCGGGTGTCGGCATAGACGCAGCCGACAACGCCTGGCATTCACGTTTGAACATCAACATTGGCTTTTATTTCTAACTTCAATATGATCCCTAAACATTCGGCGACCAATAATCCTCATGGGAGGAGAGCATATGCTTCATAAACTCAGTCTGGCCCTGCTGTTGCTGGGCAGTTCCGGCACAACGGCCCTGGCGGCGACCTGTCCTGCCTACCTGGAGCATCAGATGCGCAAGCTGCATTCCAAGGAGACGGTTGATCTGTGCGAGCTGACCCAGGGCAAGCCTGTGTTGATAGTCAACACCGCCAGCCATTGTGGTTTCACGCCCCAGTTCAAGGCATTGGAAGCCCTGCATGAGCAATACAGGGATAAAGGCTTGGTGGTGATAGGTTTTCCATCGGATGACTTCTTCCAGGAGGAAAACGAGGAGGCCAAGACGGCCAAGATTTGCTACATCAACTATGGGGTCACCTTCACCATGCTGGCGACATCGGCGGTGCGTGGCTCGGATGTGAATCCCGTGTTCGACTATCTTGGCGACAAGGCCGGCTCGCCAAAATGGAATTTCTTCAAGTATCTGGTCAGTGCCGATGGCGAGCAGGTGCAGAGGTTTAATTCCAGAGTCAAACCCGACAGTGCGGAGCTGAAGCAGGCCATAGAGGCGCTCTTCTAGTATTTTTGCATTATCCATTATCAAGAGGCTGTTTTGGCTAAATATTTAGGCTTATCGAAAAAAACGGGTCACGCCGAGCGTGGTAAAACCGGGGTGCTGTTGTTGAATTTGGGGACCCCGGAGGCGCCGACCACTGGGGCGGTTCGGCGTTATTTGGCCGAATTTTTGGCCGATCCCAGGGTGGTGGAGATCCCCAGATTCTTATGGCTGCTGATACTGCATGGCATCATATTGCGGATTCGGCCGGCTAAATCGGCTGCCCTGTATCGCAAGGTGTGGCGTGCCGATGGCTCACCCTTGCTGGCCATCAGTCGCCGGCAACAGGCTAAGCTGGCGACGCTGCTGCAACAGGAAGGCTGTCAGGCTGTCGTCGGTTTAGGCATGCGTTACGGTGAACCTTCGATTGCCAACGAACTGCGGACTATGCATAGGGACGGGGTGGATAAGCTGGTGGTGTTGCCCTTGTATCCCCAGTATGCCGCACCTACCACAGCTTCGGCCTTCGATGCGATCGCCTCCGAGCTGTCTTCGTGGCGTTACCTGCCGGCACTGCATTTCATCAATAGCTATCATGATAACCCCGACTATATAGAGGCGCTGGCAGCCTCTATTCGGCAGGACTTTGAGCGCCATGGCAAGCCGCAGAAACTGGTGCTGTCCTACCATGGCATGCCGGAGCGCAACCTGCATCTGGGCGACCCTTATTATTGTTTCTGTGCCAGGACCACGGCATTGGTGGTCGAAAAGTTGGGGCTGACGGATAGTGACTATGTGATGACCTTCCAGTCCCGTTTCGGCAAGGCCAAATGGCTGCAGCCCTACACGGATGCGACCATGAAGGCCTTGGCTGAGGGCGGAGTCACGGATGTGGCCATACTCTGTCCGGCCTTCAGTGCCGATTGTTTGGAGACGCTGGAAGAAATAGTGGGCGAGAATCGCGAGATCTTCGAACAGGCGGGTGGCCAGGAATTCCGTTACATATCGGCATTGAACGATGATGAGTTGCATATCAAGATGATGGCCAATCTGGTGCACCCCTATCTCTAAATGACAGCAAGCTCATGCCCGAATCAAGTGCCCGGAGCAGCGGCGCCGATGCGGGTCGGCTAAAACACAGAGGGAGCCCATGGCTCCCTCTGTGTTTTTATCCCTGCCTCTATATCCCTGTCTCTATCCCTGGCGGCCGGCATTGGGCACTAGCCGTATTGATTCTCGAAATAACTCTCTATGATGAGCACAGCCGAGACGGCATCCACCTGGCCCTTGGAGAGCGACTTATAGCCCCCCAGCTCGAACAGCCTGGCCTTGGCATCTGTGGTGGTGAGCCGCTCATCCTGGGTGGCTATCTTGACGCCGAAGCGGGCATTGATGCGATTGGCGAATTTACGCGCCCTGTGGGTCATGTCCTGCTCTGTGCCGTCCATGTTGAGCGGCAAGCCGACCACCACCAGGTCCGGCTGCCACTCCTTGATGAGTCGACCTACCTCATCCCAGTTGGGGATCCCGTCGACGGCCTTGAGGGATAGGAGTGGGGCGGCGCTGGCGGTAATTTCCTGGCCTATGGCGACACCTATGCTCTTGGTGCCGAAATCGAAGCCTAATACGGTTCTGGAATTCATTATATGTGTCTATTATGACCGGCGACTATGCATGGCCGGTTTGGTGGGATATCTGCCAGGTATCGAAACCCAAGGCGCGGCAAGCCTGCTGCCAACGTTCGTCATAGGGCACTTCGAACAACAGGGCCTTGGTCGCGGGAATAGTCAACCAGACGTTGTCGGCAACTTCTTGTTCCAGCTGATCTTTGCTCCAGCCGGCATAGCCCAGGGCGACCATGAACTGCTTCGGGGCCTTATCCGTGCCCAATGCCGACAATATGTCTCTGGAGCTGGTGAGCATGAGTTCGTTGGCCAAGGTTTGACTATTGCTCCAATGGGGTTGAGCGTCGTGGAGCACGAAACCCCGGTCCGGGGTCACGGGGCCGCCTATCAGCACCTGGGCATGCAGCTCTGTCGCGACCTTGGGCTGCTCGGGCAGCTCCATCTGCCGCAACAATTCATCTATCTCTATGCCTAATGGCCGGTTGATGATCAGCCCCATGGCACCCCTGGCATCATGCTCACAGACATAGATGACCGCGCGCTCGAAGAAGGTTTCTTGCAGCGACGGCATGGCGATCAACAAGTGGTTTTGCAGGCTATCCATTAACTGGCTCCATAGCAGAGTTAAGCTGGCAATCTTATCCGCCGGCGAGTTTGACCTTATAATTGAGCTTTTCCAACAAGGTCTTGAGTTGCTCTCTGTTATCTGTCTGGACTTCAATGACGAAATCTTTGACCGTTCCGCCACAACCACATTGTTTCTTGAGTTTCTGAGCCAGCGCCTTCAGCCCTGCATCGTCGAGCGGCAGGCCCTTGATCAAGGAGACGCCTTTGCCCTTGCGGCCCTTGCTGTCTTTATGAATACGCACTATACCGTCGGTCTCGGGCGCTTGCTGCGGCGCAGCTTCTTGGGTAATGCGGCCTATATCTGTACTGTAGACCAAGGATACGTTGGGATCTGCTTTCATCTGTCTTAAACCTTTTCCTGAACTCGGTTCAGTCTACCAAAATAGCGCTGTCTCTGGCAGTTAAAATCTTGAACTCTGACGGCTTTATGTTGGCGATGGAATGGGTCTGAAGCGAACCGTCGCCGGCCCGGTCAGAGGCAATAGCGCCTGGCATGGGCTATGATCAATACAGGTAGTGGACCATGCCACTTGTGTAGGCGAGAGTGGGCGGTGCAAACTTAACCTAGGCTGACATAAAATTAAATTCATTTGTAGATCATGGGACTAGTAGGTAAGCTGAGGCAAGATGCACTGGGTGCAATAGGTTCCTAACCTGGAGACGATATGAAAAAACTACTGTTGGCTGTAGTCGTACTGGCATTGAGTGCCTGTAGTTCGACCAAGACGACCTGGGATTACGACCCTGGGGTAAATTTCACTCAGTATAAGACCTATGCCTGGGTCGCCAAGCAGATGGATGGCGCCAGTTATCAACTGGATGGTTTGATGGATGAGCGGGTCAGGGATGCGATGAATGCCGAGCTTGCCATGAAGGGCTTCAAACAGGTGGATATGGCCAATGCCGATGTGCTGGTGAATTACCTGACCAAGGTAGACAAGAAGATCGATGTCGATACCTTCAGCAGTAACTTCGGTTACAACCCTTATTACGGCCCTGCCTGGGGATGGGGCGCCGGCATGCAGACCCAGACCAGCGTGCGTGAATACGAAGTCGGGACTCTGATCTTGGATATAGTAGATCACAAGACCAATAAGCTGGTTTGGCGTGGCTCACTGGCAGACACAGTGCGTGATAAGAAGACCCCCCAGGAAAAAGTCCAGATCATCAATGCTGCGGTAGCCAGCATAATGCAAAATTATCCCCCCAAGGCGGCGATGAAATAGCCCCGGGGTGACATAGGAATAACAACGAAGCGGCAATAGCCGCTTCGTCGTTATTGGGCCCCATGGTCGGGGGCGAATTTAGTGGCTTTATCTTGGCTATATTTGAATATACAATCTTACAATCAGCGAGATAAGCCAGTGATAGTGTCGGTTAGCTTCTGCGGCAGGACCAGGCTTATGAGCGCCGGGCCATTCGGGCCAGCGCCGTCGCTGAGATTGCTGGCTCAGCATATTTACCCGCTTGCCTGCTGGAGATGGATTAAGGTGTCGGCTCGAGTTTATCGCTGGAATAAAATAACGTTATCAGTGTCATTAATTAATGGAGTGAACCAATGGAAAACCTGGATGGATTGTTGGAGCAAGCGCCTGAACTCTTGATGACCTATGGCTTGAAAGTCTTTTTTGCCATAGTCATATTTTTGGTTGGTCGCTACCTGGCCCATGTCACCAAGAAAGTGACGACGAAAGTCTTGCATAACCGTAAAGTCGACAAAACTGTCGTTTCATTCGTGGCGAATCTCGTCTGGGCCGTGGTCCTGGTGTTTACCGTCATCGCCACCCTGGGGCAAATTGGCGTGCAGACCGCCTCCCTGATTGCCGTGCTGGGTGCCGCCGGCTTAGCGGTTGGCCTGGCATTACAGGGATCTTTGTCTAACTTCGCCTCGGGTGTCCTCATGGTGATGTTCCGTCCTTGCCGGGTCGGCGATTATGTCGAGGCCGCCGGGATTGCCGGCACCATAGACGAGATCACCATCTTTTCGACCAAGTTGCGTACCCCGGACAACAAAGTCATAGTGGCGCCAAACTCTGCCATGATGAACGGCACAATAACCAACTTTTCTGCCCTGGGTGAACGGCGCGTCGATCTCATCATAGGGGTGGCCTATGATTCGGACATAGCCAGGACCAAGGAAGTGCTGAAGAGCGTATTGGACAATAATCAGTATGTGCTGAAAGATCCCGGCTATACTGTCGCTCTGGCTGAGTTGGGGGATTCATCGATCAACTTCGTGGTTCGCCCTTGGGTCAAGACCGCCGATTACTGGGCCGGCCGTTTCGAGCTGCTGGAGCAGATCAAGAATGCCCTGGATGCCGCCAACATTTCGATTCCATTTCCACAAATGGACTTGCATGTTAAAGAAGTTGCCGCGGCCAGATAATGGCTCGCTTGGAACTCTGGGTCGGCTGTTGCCGACCTTTTTTATGCCCGTAATTTGTTATCGGCCGCTGTAGCCTGAGTGCCCTGTGGACGTATTGCAAATGCAGACAATACTGTGACGCGGCTATTAGCGCTACTATGAACACGATTATGAGCACGACTATGAGCGCAGCTATGAGCACGACTATGAGGAGAATGACCATGAGAATGACGATGAGCGCTGTGCCGGGTACTTTGTTGGGACTGAGTCTTTTGGGACTGAGCCTGTTGGGGCCTGCCATGGCCAAGGATAAGCCCCAGGTTACCATGGGCAACAAGCCTGTGACCCTGTTGGGTACACAACCCGGGTTGCAGCAGATGGCGCCTGGATTCAGGCTGGTCGACGACAAGTTCAACCCAGTCACCCTGAGCGACTTCAAGGGCAAGACGGTGCTGATCAGCGCCGTTCCCAGCCTGGATACCGGGGTTTGTGCCTTGCAGACCAAACGTTTCAACAAAGAGGTGGGTCACTATCCGGACGAGGTGGTGATGCTGACCATAAGCACAGACTTACCCTTCGCCCAGAAGCGTTTCTGCAAGGCCGAGAGTGTCGATAAGATCAAAGTGTTATCCGATGCTGTCTGGCGTGACTTCGGTGACAAATATGGCCTGTTGATCGAGAACAAAGGCTTGCTGGCGCGGGCTATCCTGATCATAGATGCCGCGGGGCGCTTGCAGTACCGTGAACTGGTGGGGGAAATCAGCCATCATCCGGACTATGATGCGGCGTTGGCGGCCCTGAAGCGGATAAGTGAACAGGGGGATTGATGCTGTTAAGGGGGAATTCGGCTTCCCCCTTAACCTTAGTCGCTAGTGCTCAGTGCCCAGAGCCCAAAGCCCAAAGCCTAGGCCTAGTGCATGGGATTATCTGTGCCGGATTGGTAATCGAAGGTCGGCATGGACCAGTGATACTTGAGTGCCAGCATCCGCAGGCTGAAACCGGTCGCCAGACAGACCAGCAGATTGAGCCATTCCTCAACCTGATACTGGAGCAGGAGGATATAGAGTCCGGCCGTCAGCAGGGAGATCACCGCATAGAGTTCCTTCTGGAAGATCAGCGGCACCTGGTTGCAGAGAATATCCCGGATCACCCCGCCAAATACCCCAGTGACCAGTCCCATCACCACGGCCACTACCGGACTGAAGCCCAACATCAGGCTCTTCTGGGCGCCGACAATGGAAAATACCGCCAGTCCCAGGGCATCGATCGCCAGAAAGAGCTTAGAGAGATAGCGCATCACAGGGGCTATGACCACAGTCAGCAGCGAAGCCAGAGCGATGGCCAGCAGGTAATGCCAATTCTCGACCCAGATCAAAGGGTAATTCCCCAGCAGTATGTCCCTCAGGGTACCGCCGCCTATGGCGGTGGCGCAGCCTATGATGACGACGCCGAAAAGATCCATCTGTTTGCGACCGGCGGCCAGTGCGCCCGTCATGGCCTCGGCCAGGATCCCGATAGTCCAGAGTAAACCGATAAATTGAGCTTCTTGCATAGTGTCTGTTGTTGATCGTAAAGAGGCAAATTCTGCCTGATCCCGCCGGATAAATACAATGAGTAAAAATGCATTCAATCATTAGATTTATTAATCTTTGGTTTCATGTGGATGTGCTTGATAGTGTGGTTTTTGCCGATAATTTGGCCGTCAATGTTAAATGTTTGCATCATAAATACTTATTGATAATCCTTGGGTGGACCTCTTGTTCCCGGCCGATGCCCATACTGATGCCCATGACGACGCCGGCTTGATGGCGTCTATTAAGCAAAATTGCCGTTAAATTCAAATGACAAGCCTGTACAGCGCGACGCGCTATGGGTAAAGTCGAACCGCACCCGCTCGGTATTTGCCGGCAACAGTTATTCTGATGAGGCCAAGATGATAGATTTTCGCAGTGATACAGTGACTCAACCCACACAGGCCATGCGCCTGGCCATGTCCAGAGCCGAGGTCGGTGACGATGTCTATGGCGACGATCCTACGGTCAACGAGCTGCAGCAGATGGCGGCGCAGATGTTCGGTTTCGATGCGGCGCTCTTTACCTGCTCCGGCACCCAGGCCAACCTGCTGGCGCTGATGTCCCATTGCGACCGGGGTGATGAGTACCTCTGCGGTCAGCAGGCCCACAATTACAAGTTTGAAGGCGGCGGTGCGGCTGTGCTGGGCAGCATACAGCCCCAGCCGCTGACCAACCAGGGCGATGGCAGCATATTGCTGAGTGATATCCAGGCGGCGATCAAACCCGACGATGTGCATTTTGCCCGCACCCGGCTACTGAGCCTGGAGAACACCATAGGGGGTAAGGTATTGCCCCAGAGCTATATCGCCCAGGCCCAGGCCCTGGCCTTCAACCATGGACTCAAGATCCACCTGGATGGTGCCAGGGTCGCCAACGCCGCGGTGGCACAGAATATCGCCATCGGCGACATCACCTCACACTTCGACTCTGTCTCCATCTGTCTCTCCAAGGGCCTGTGTGCCCCTGTGGGTTCTTTGCTGCTCGGCGACAGCCGACTGATCGCCAAGGCCATTCGTTGGCGCAAGATGCTGGGTGGCGGCATGCGCCAGGCGGGGATCCTGGCCGCGGCGGCCAAGCTGGCACTGACGGAGCAGGTCGAGCGTCTGGGTGAAGACCATGCCAATGCCGCCTACCTGGCGCGGGCCCTGGGCGAGATAGCCGAGTTTGACATAGACATGAGCCTGGTACAGACAAATATGGTGTATGCCAAGGTCGCCGCCGGGGTCGACACAGGGGCGTTGGCAGCGGAGCTCAAGGCCAGGGGAGTCCTCATCAGTCCGGCTGCCACCCTGCGTCTGGTGACCCACAAGGATGTTGGCCGTGCCGATATAGATAAGCTGGTGCTGGAGCTCAAGTCCCTGCTCAGACAGAGTTAAAGATAACAGCCTGCGATTGCAGGCTGTTTGATTGGCTTGTCCGTAGGCTGAGTTAACCAGAGCGAACGATAGGCATGGGTCAATGTCAATGGCGGTTAATGGCCATGACCGCCATCGGCCAGTGGACGCCCCTCGCTGTCGTAGAAGCCTGAGCCACCATGCTGAATGAAGCCCTGGTGGATCATCTTGGCGATGAAAGGATCTGACTCGCTGTCACCCACATCGGCGAAATCCAGGTCCTGATAATCTGCAATCATGGCGTCGAATTCGGCCGCACTCAGGGGGCTGGCGTCGACCAACTGGTAGCTCAATGCATCTTGCCCCTGGTGATGGCTGAAGCCATAGGGCAAGGCCAGTGCCGGGATCCAAGCGAGATCCATGCTGACACCATGGCGTTCGCCGCGATATGTTTGAGTGGCGAAACAGCCCTGTTGGGACTGGGCCCCGGGTTCAAGTTCGGTCGTGAGTTTGCTCGGCACCAGATGGTAGAGGCTGTCGCCGTCATACTGGATATTCAGGGCGCGGAGATCGCCCTTCCTGTAGGTGATGGAGCGTTTCTCCCTGGGAAAGTAACGCACATATTCACCGTCCTGGGTCCAGGACTCGAAGCTCTGGACTTGCTGTTGGCCGGCCTGCTTTTGGACATCCGCCTGAGCCAGGCGCTGCACTATCAGGTTACGATCCTTGCGCAGCAAGCGGATCTGCCAGCTTTGGCCCGCCTCATTCTTGATGAGATAATGGGCGCTGAGATGTTCGGCATCCAGTGGAGCGCACAGCTGCGAAGCCGTTGTTTGGGTGTCGGTTGAGGTGCCGACCGATGCCGGGGAGGAAAGGGGGTGGGCTGCAGCTGTGCAACCCAGGCCTATAAGAGGTAATGCCAGTAACCAAGACTTCATTTGGCTCTCCAAATCAAAATAACAAAAGGCAAGCGCAGCCGTGCTGCGCTTGCCCGGTGCAGCGCTTATTGCGCCGCTTCGGCTTTAGCCACCAGGTTAGCGGCATGATTGATGACGTGGAATATGTGGTTCTGCTCGACTGTGCCTTGGATCAGATTGGCACTCGGACCCCGGGCAAAGATAGCCACGTCTTCACCTGCATGGGTCTCGTCACCCAGCGGGATCAGCGCTTCCTGATGGTATCCGGGGCTCTGAGTGTCGACATAGTTGAGATCCTTGCGACCGCTATTCACAGGGAAGCCATAACGCTCGTCACCACCCGTTGCCAATGAGGCATAACCCATGCCGTTGGCGTAACCTAAGGTGGTGTATGGCAGGCCATTGTTATCCGTGGAGTTGGTCGTCGCAGGCAAGCCATTGGCATCGTTGCTCTTCACCAGGCCCAGGATAGGGTTACCCCGGGTCGGATAGCCGGCAATGGTGAACACATGGCTGTGATCCGCAGTGACCATCACCAGGGTGTCGTTTGCCGAGGTTTTCTCCATGGCGACACGTACTGCCTCAGACAAGGCTATGGTGTCGTGCAGGGCGCGTGCCGCATTGCCCGCATGGTGGGCATGGTCTACGCGGCCGGCTTCGACGATTAACACGAAACCTTTGTCGTTCTTCTTCAGCAGATCTATGGACTTGGCCGTCATCTCCGCCAGCGAAGGCTCACCCGTCACACCGGCTTCGGTGCGGTCCAGATCGTATTCCATGTGTGAAGAGTTAAACAAACCCAGCAAGTGATCTGTGACCTGGGGATTTACCGCCAGGAAACTGTCCCTGTCCTGCACATAGGCGGCATTGGGGTACTTGGTCTGCCATTCGGCGGTCAGATCGCGACCGTCGTTGCGTTTACCCGCCTTGCCTTCGGGATCTGTCATGGTCTTGGGGATGAAGGCCCGGCGACCGCCACCCATGACCACGTTGAGGCCATCGCCATAGCTGAAGTCCAGCAATTGAGCTGCTATGTCTTTACAGCCATTGGTCACGGCTTCGGCGGGTAGGTTTGAATCTGCCTCCCAGTTGCGTTCGGGGACATGGGCATAGGTTGCCGCCGGCGTTGCATGGGTAATACGGGCCGTGGTGACCACGCCGGTAGACATGCCGGCCATGGCGGCCAGTTCCAGTGAGGTCACCAGGTTTTGGCCATCGGCAGAAGCACAATTACTCCGCTCGACGCCTTCGGCCTGGGAAATGACGCCGACATCGGTTTTCACCCCTGTCATCATGGCGCTCATGGTGCCGGCCGAGTCGGGTGTCTGACCATCTACGTTATAGGTCTTGGACAGACCGACATAGGGCAGGGTCTCGAACGACAGTGAGTTTTCCTCGCCCGTCTGCCCCTTGAGCTGACCATCGAGAATGCGGGCCGCGGTGATGGTGGACACACCCATACCATCGCCGACGAAGAGTATGACGTTCTTGGCGGCGCCGGCTTCATCATTGGCAGACAGACCCGCCGCCTTGGTCACCCGTGCCTGACCATCGACATACCATTGGTTGACCGAGGTCCAGTCCTGGCCCTTGCTGCCATCGGCACCATTGGTACCATCCGTGCCATTGGCACCCGTCTCGCCCGTCTCACCGTCGCCACATGCCGCCAATCCCAGCAGCGCTGCTATCGAAAGTACCAGTAATTTCTTGTTCATTTTCATTCCCACTCTGTTAATTGGTTATTAGTACTTAGTGCCGCCAAGCTGCTGCGCCTGATTGATAATGTGGAAAATAACGTTCTGCTCTATCACGCCTTGAGCCAGCTGAGAGCCTGGACCCGTGGCATGCAGGGCTATGTCTTCGCCGGCATGGGTCTCGCTGCCCAGAGGGATGAGAGACTGCTGCATGAAGTCCTTATCCTGGGTGTCGACCGAGGTGAGATCATCACGGACGCCTTCCACAGCGCCGGGACCATTGGTGTAGGCCAGGGTGGTGTATGGCTTGTTATCGTCGGCGATGGCCAGGCTGCCATCGACGTTATGCACCAGTCCGAGTATGGGGTTACCGCGCTTGGGATAGCCGGCGATGGTAAACACATGGCTGTGATCTGCCGTGACCATGACCAGGGTATCGTCCGGATCTGTGCCGGCGACGGCGGCCTTGACGGCATTGGATAATTCCACTGCGTCGATCAGTGCCCGTTTGGCATTCCCCGCATGGTGACCGTGATCTATGCGGCCGGCTTCGACTATGAGCAGATAACCTTTGTCATTCTTCTTCAATATTTCCAATGCTTTGGCTGTCATCTCCGTCAGGGATGGCTCGCCGCCGACATCATCGCTCCTGTCGGTTTCATATTGCATGTGTGACGGATTGAATAGACCGAGCAAGTGATCCGTGGCTGCGGTGTCTATGGCATCGAAACCTGCCTGGTTCCAGACATAGGCGGCGTTGCTGAACTTGTCGACCCAGGCCTTGGTCAGATCCTGGCCGTCTTTGCGCTTGCCTTTCTTGTTCTCGCCATCCGTGACGTCGTTGGGGATGAAGTAACTGCGACCACCGCCCATGGCCACGCTCAGGGCGTTGGCTTCATCACGCATCACCAATTGGCTGGCGATGTCGGTACAGCCGTTGGCAACGGCTTCTGCCGGTAAGTTGGCGTCCGACTCCCAGTCGCGCTCCGGGGTATGGGCATAGGTCGCCGCCGGCGTGGCATGGGTCAATCTGGCGGTAGTGACTATGCCTGTGGACAGGCCCTTGGCATTGGCAAGATCCACCAGGCTGATGAGTTCATTGCCCTTGGATGACAGGCAGTTACCACGCAGGCTGGCGTCGGAAACTGAAATGGCCCCGGCCTTGGATTTTACCCCTGTGGCCATGGCTGTCATGGTACCGGCCGAGTCCGGGGTTTGTTGATTGGTGTTGTAGGTCTTGACCAGTGCCGTATGGGGGAATTGCTCGAAGCTGAGGAAGTTCTCCTCGCCGCCCTTATTGCCGGCCATCTGCTGGCCCTGATAAATACGTGCCGCCGTGAGGGTGGAAATCCCCATGCCATCGCCGACGAACAGGATCACATTCTTGGCGTGTGCCTTGGTCTCCAGCTGCGTCTTGGCAGCGACGTTGGCTGCACTGTCCTTGAACCACTGGCTGTCGGTCTGAGTCGTCGGCAGCACTGCAGCGTTGGCCGCCATAGACATCAAACTGCAGGAAACAAGCGCAGCTAATTTTTTGATATTCATCACTTTCATCACCATTGTTGTTTTTGAAGTGTGGGGGAGGTCCCTGTCATAACGCGCCAAGATTGTCGGAGATGAATGTGACGTTCCAAGGTCATACAGATTGCATTTTTATGTCTTAATTGTGACTTTGAAGCGGATCTTTCGGGTGCAACAAAGGCTAGCTTTGGTGCAACTTAGACTGAAGCAGATTGATGCCTCTATATATCTTATTGTTTTTAATGTGGAAATAGATGTGGCGCAGAAAATGCTGTTGAATTGACTCTATCCTATGGAGGGCAGCAACCATGAAATACTACAGTCGTCGCTTGATTAAACCCGAACATTTAAATCCGGCCAATACCTTGTTTGGCGGGCAATTATTGAGCTGGATAGATGAAGAGGCGGCCATCTTTGCCGGATGTCAGATGAAGAGTCAGCGCCATGTGACCAAACTCATCTCGGAAATCAATTTCATGATGCCCGCACGCCAGGGGGATGTGATCGAGTTCGGCCTGGAATTGCTGAGTCTGGGGCAGAGTTCCATCACGGTAAGGTGCGAGGTGAGAAACAAGCTGAGCCAGGTGCCAGTGGTGAGCATAGAGAAGATGGTATTCGTCAATGTGGATCTGCAGGGCCAGCCCGTGCCCCATGGCATGCGGGCGAACGCCGCCTGAGCGGAGGCGGCGCATAGCGGCTCAGCCTTTTTTGCTGAGATCTTCCTTGACCGAGATGACGGCATCGCGGGAGGCATGGCCTACGGCCTTGGTGGTATCCCGGGTAGCATGGCCTATGGCCTTGGTGGTGTCCTTGGCGGCATGGCCGATCGAGCTGCCTGCCTGCTTGAGATCGGCACAGGCGGCCAGGCTGGCCAATGTTAAGGCTGAAATAATCAGGGTGTTGAAGAGGCGCATAGACACTCCGGCTTGATAATGGATGGGAATTAACCCAGGGAATATGCCAGTAAATCTTGACTATGGCCAGTATTAGCTATGGCCAGTAAAACGCACCCGGTAAAAGCGCCCGTCGCCGGCGGAAAGGCCGGGACGGACGCGGCGTTTCGGCTGCACCTTAGCCCAGCTTGGCGATCCTATGTTGATAATCTTCGATCAGGTGCTGCATTATCAGCTCCGCCGAGGCGTCCTCACAGCAGTTGTCCAGCAGTATCTTGAAGGTGACCAAGGCATGGCCATCGTTTTTCAGTCTGTCGCTCTGCATCGAGAAATAGGCGTCTTCATTGTCTGCCTTGCGCACCACAAACTTATTCATTTCGAAGCTTTTATTGCCCGCCTGCTCATGCCATTTGGTCATGCGGTTGAGGGCAATTTCGCAGGATTGATTGATCTCTATGTGATTGAGCCAGCTGGCAGTTTGTTCGTTATCTTTGTAATGCGGGCATCTTACAGTGTAGTTATATACATGGGTTATCGCTGTCATAATTTACCTACCTGTTCGGGGAGATTCTTGTCATCATAGGCACCGTTTTTCTATTCGGTCAACCATTATTCAAGTTTAGTTCAGGCCCGCTAACTCTCTGTGTTCGCGGTAATTAATCTTGCCCAACCAGGCCCGGGCCGAGTGTGCGGAACCGGGCCTGGTTGCAGACCGCTAGAGGGCGTTGGCAAAGATCCGGCAAATCTCCTCATGGGTCGCCTGTTTGGGGTTGGTGAAGCCGCAGGCATCTTTCAGGGCGTTGGTCGCCAGTGTCGGAATGTCTTCGGCCTTGACCCCAAGCAAGCTCAGGTTTTCCGGGATATGTACGGCAACGGACAGGCGTTTGATGGCCGAAATCGCCGCCGCCGCGCCTTCTTCATCATCCATCAGACTGACGTCTACCCCCAGGGCCTGGGCCACGGCCTTGAGGCGCGGCGCCGCCACCTCGGCGTTATACTGCTGCACATGGGGCAGCAGCAGGGCGTTGCAGACGCCGTGAGGCAAGTCATAGAAGCCGCCCAACTGGTGGGCCATGGCATGAACATAACCCAGGCTGGCATTGTTGAACGCCATACCCGCCATGAATTGGGCGTAGGCCATCTGCTCACGGGCATGGATATCCTCGCCATGCTCGACCGCTGTCGCCAGGTTCGCGGCGATCAGTTCAATCGCCTTGATGGCACAGGCATCCGTGATCGGGTTGGCCGCCGTCGACACATAGGCCTCGATGGCGTGGGTGAGGGCATCCATGCCGGTTGCCGCCGTCAGCGCCGCGGGTTTGGCCAGCATCAGCTCGGGATCGTTGACCGAGATGATGGGGGTGGTGTGCTTGTCTACTATCGCCATCTTGATGTGGCGGCGCTCATCCGTGATGATGCAAAAGCGCGTCATCTCACTGGCGGTGCCGGCCGTGGTGTTGATCGCCACCAGGGGCAGCTGAGGCTTGGCAGATCTGTCCAGGCCCTCATAGTCCTTGATGCTGCCGCCGTTGCTGGCTACCAGGGCTATGCCCTTGGCGCAGTCGTGAGGCGAACCGCCACCGAGTGAGAGCACAAAGTCGCAGTCCTGGCTATCGCCGGTGCCCCTCAGCAGGGCCAAGCCGGCCTCGACGTTGGCGACCGTCGGGTTGGGCTGAACCCCATCAAAAATACGGCTGGCTATGCCCAGGGTCGCCAGCTTATCGGCCACTCTGGCCACCAGTCCCAGCTCGACCAGGGGCTTATCCGTCACTATCAGGGCACGCTCGAATCCCAGTGTCTTGATGTCCTCTATGGCATCATCCAGCGCGCCTTGGCCCAACAGGTTGACCGAAGGGATAAAAAATTTAGCAGTCATAGCCTTACCTCGAATGCTTGAGTCAATAGATGTTGGGGTTAAGCTAACAAGGCGTTGCCGACTCGGGCTTGATCTGCGTCAACCAAAGGACCTAAAGCGGGACCGGCGTTCATGGCTTGCCACCCGGGTCACATAATGACATTCGGCGCCGCCGTTGCCTGGCAGGATCAGGCGCCTCCATGGCGCAAATGGCGTTTTGAGAGGTCGGCATCATCTAAAATTCATATCATCAGTAATTATTTCAATAAATATTATTTCCCATTACCGTTGCTGCCAAAACAAATCAAAGGAATACTTACTTAATTGTTTTTAATGTAAATAATCTCAATTTTCTGTGACTGATTAGCTTGCCACAGACTTATAAATCCTCAGGTCTAGGCCAGACCATTGCCGAGTTTGCACTTGATGATTACTGTTCGAATCATTAGTATTGTGCTGATTGAACGTTCAATCAATGCTTGCTTCCCGGCAAAATGGGCCAGGCAAGCGACAGGGCACACAGCTATGCAAACAACAGACATCTCCAGAGTGCGCAAGCAGCAGTTGGTCGATGCGACCCTGGCTTCGGTGGCGGAGTTTGGCCTGCAGAACACCACGATCAACAGCATAAGCCGACTCGCCGGCATGTCATCCGGGATCATCAGCCATTATTTCGGCGGCAAGCAGGGGCTGATCCAGGCGACCCTCAGGCATCTGCTGTCGCAGCTGAAGCTGGCATTGCTCGAACGGGTCGCCGGCGCGCCTTTATCGCCGTCGCAACGGCTGATGATGATAGTCGAGGCCAACTTTACCGAATTACAGCGTTCCAGCCCGGCCACCAAGACCTGGCTGAGCTTCTGGTCCCAGGCGATGCACGATCCCGCCCTGGGCAGATTACAGAATATCAACAGCGAGCGTTTATACCGCAATTTACGCTACTCCTACAGGCAATGCCTGCCGCCTGAGCAGGTGGACCCGGCCGCCAAACAGACCGCCGCCATGATAGATGGCTTCTGGTTGCGCAGCGCCCTGAGCGCCGATCCGGCTCCCGAGTTTGAGCGGGCCGAAGCCCTGTGTAAGGCGTTTATTGCGGACAAATTAGCCCAATACGGAGCAGTAACATGTCATTGAAGTGCTATCAGAATTTTATTTCGGGTCGGTATCTGGCCAACGCCACGGGTGAAACCTTCGAGGTCATCAACCCGGCGACGGGACGGGTGGCCTATGAGGTCGAAGTCGCAGATGACAAGATCAAACAGGCGGCCATCGCCGGTGCCAAACAGGGCTTTGCCCTCTGGTCGGCCATGAGCGCCACCGACCGCAGTCGCATACTGCTTAAAGCCGTGGCCTTGCTGCGTGAGCGCAACGATGAGCTGGCGGCGATCGAAGTCGGGGATACAGGCAAGCCCTGGCAGGAGGCCTCGGTTGTCGACGTGGTCACGGGCGCCGACGCCATCGAATTTTTCGCCGGCATAGCGCCGTCGATCGAAGGCAATCAGCAACAGGTGGGCAGCGACTTTTACTATACCCGCCGTGAACCCCTGGGTATCTGTGCCGGTATCGGCGCCTGGAACTATCCGTTGCAGATTGCCTGCTGGAAATCGGCGCCGGCATTGGCCTGTGGCAACGTCATGATTTTCAAGCCTTCGGAGGAGACCCCCCTGGGGGCGCTGAAGCTGGCGGAGATCTTCACCGAGGCTGGGGTGCCGGATGGGGTCTTCAACGTGGTGCTGGGTGATGGCGCCGTCGGTGCCTGGCTGACCCTGAATGCCGACATTGCCAAGGTGTCCTTCACCGGGGAAGTCGGCACGGGCAAGAAGGTGATGGCGGCGGCGGCCAGCTCCCTGAAGGACGTCACCATGGAGCTGGGCGGAAAATCACCGCTGATCATCTTCGACGATGCCGACCTGGACAATGCGGTCTCGGCCGCCATGTTGGCCAACTTCTACACCCAAGGTGAAATCTGTACCAATGGCACCCGGGTGTTCGTGCATGAGGCTGTCTATGCCAGTTTCATCGACAAGCTGCTCGAGCGCACCCGCAACAACCTGGTGATAGGGGATCCCATGCGTCCCGAAACCAACTTCGGTGCGCTGATCTCCGAGTCCCACAGAGACAAGGTGCTGGGTTACATAGCCAAGGGCATTGCCGAAGGTGCCGAGCTGCTGCATGGCGGTGAGGCCCTGAGTCCTGCCGATGCGTCCGATGGCTACTTCGTTGCCCCCACCATTTTCGGCCGCTGCCGGGATGAGATGCGCATCTGCCGCGAGGAGATCTTCGGCCCTGTGATGTCCGTGTTGACCTTCGGCGATGAAGATGAAGTGGTGCGCCGCGCCAACGATACCCAGATGGGATTGGCGGCCGGGGTCTTCACCCAGGACATCAGCCGCGCCCATAGGGTGATACATCAGCTGCAGGCGGGGATCTGCTGGATCAATGCCTACGGCGCCTCACCGGCGCAGATGCCGGTCGGTGGCTACAAGTTGTCCGGTATAGGGCGGGAGAATGGCAGCGAAACCCTCAAGCATTACACCCAGCTCAAGGCAGTGTATGTGGGATTGACGCCACTCGAGAGTCCATTTTAAGGAGACCCCATGCCTGAGCATAAATTTGATTACATCATAGTAGGCGCAGGGTCGGCGGGCTGCGTGTTGGCCAACAGGCTCAGCGCCGACGGCGCCAACCGGGTGCTGCTGCTCGAGACCGGGGGCAGCGACAAGAGCATCTTCATCCAGATGCCGACCGCCCTGTCGATCCCCATGAACAGCAAGAAATACGCCTGGCAGTTTGAAACCGAGCCTGAGCCACAGCTAAACAACCGCCGCATGCATTGCCCCAGGGGCAAGGTGCTTGGGGGCTCGTCCTCCATCAATGGCATGGTGTATGTCCGTGGTCATGCCAGGGACTTCGACGAGTGGCAACAGACGGGAGCCGAGGGCTGGGACTACGCCCATTGCCTGCCTTACTTCAAAAAGGCCGAAACCTGGGCCTTCGGCGCCGATGACTACCGGGGCGGCACTGGCCCCCTTGGGGTCAACAACGGCAACCAAATGCAGAACCCCCTGTACCAGGCCTTCGTCGACGCGGGTGTCGATGCCGGCTATTTCCACACCCTGGACTATAACGCGCGTCAGCAGGAGGGTTTCGGCCCCATGCACATGACGGTAAAGAATGGGGTGCGCTGGTCGACGGCCAATGCCTACCTCAGGCCCGCCATGTCCCGTCCCAATCTGACTGTGCTGACCCATGCCCTGGTGCATAAGCTGCTGTTGGAGGGTAAGCGTGCCGTCGGGGTGCGTTTCGAGCGCAAGGGCAAGGTCGAGGAGCTGCATTGCAGCAAGGAAGTGATACTCTCGGCCGGCTCCATAGGTTCGCCCCATATACTGCAGCTGTCCGGCATAGGTGAGCGCGCCAGCCTGGAACGGGCAGGGATCCCGCTCAGCCATGAATTGCCGGGTGTTGGCCAAAACCTGCAGGATCACCTGGAATTTTATTTCCAGTTCAAATGCAAGCAACCCATCTCGCTCAACGGCAAGCTGGATCCCTGGAATAAGTTGCTGATAGGCGCCCGCTGGATCCTCAATCGCAGCGGGTTGGGGGCGACCAACCATTTCGAGTCCTGTGGTTTCATCCGCTCCAAGGCCGGGGTGGAATGGCCGGATCTTCAGTACCATTTCCTGCCTGCCGCCATGCGTTACGATGGTCGTGAGGCCTTCGCCGGTCATGGTTTTCAGGTGCATATTGGCCATAACAAGCCCAAGAGCCGCGGCGCAGTCACGGCCGTCAGTGCCGATCCCAGGGCGCATCCACAAATTCGCTTCAATTATCTTTCCCATGCAGCAGACAGAGAAGGCTTTCGGGCTTGCGTGCGTCTGACCCGGGAGATCATCAATCAGCCGGCATTGGACGCCTATCGCGGCGAAGAGATCCAGCCGGGAACCTCGGTGGTGACGGATGAACAGATAGATGCCTTCGTGCGTCAAGCGGTCGAGAGTGCCTATCACCCTTCATGCTCCTGCAAGATGGGCGTGGATGCCATGGCTGTGGTGGATCCCCAGACCCGGGTCAGGGGCATGGAGGGGTTGCGCGTCGTCGACTCATCGATTTTCCCCACCATTCCCAATGGCAATCTGAACGCGCCCACCATCATGGTCGCCGAGCGCGCCGCCGATCTCATCCTCGGCCACCGGGTGCTGGCGCCGAGCCCTGCCGAGGTCGGCATGGACACGGATTGGCAAAGGCAGCAACGCCAGGGGGAGCCCAAGCGGCAGCCGGCTTGATGCCTGCCATCAACATAGAGGGCCCGTTCGGGCGGGCCCTGTCAGTGAACAGCCAGACCGACTCGGTCGGGTCCGGCTGAACTCAGCAAGGGGCCCAGGCCCAGCATTGGAACACGGCGCAAGCTATCAGGGTTTAACTATCGCTATCAAGGTTGGCAGTGTGCACTGCCCGGCAAGCGATACTTAAGGCTTGAGGCCGTTTACGGCTTTAAGAATTGCTCTGTGTTCCTTAATCAAGCTATTGATAAATAGCGTTTAAATAAAAATAAGGAGCAATAACTATGTCTTATTTGCCTCATGCTGCTGGGTGGTTGAAATGACCGGCTGGCTATCCGCGGGGATTCTATTCACCTTCACGGCAATCGCGTTCGTGCTATATCGCTGGGGTAATCTCAAGTGCGTCGGGGTGACACCTGTACGTACCTTTACCTTTATCGCCATCCTATTTACCTCGGGTTTGGATGTGGGGCTCATCATGTTCCCCCTGACGGAGTTTGCCGGTTATGCCAATACTGCCGCCAGCCCCGAATATGGTTTCAGTAACCCTTTGGCGATAGAGTTTGGCTTCTGGGCCTTCCTGATCTGGGCGTTTTACTTCCTGACCTGCTTCTACTTCTGTGTCATTGAGCCCAGGGTACGCTTCTTCGACATCCCCTGGGTCAAGTTCATCAATAATCTGGTGATCATAGGCACCTGTGCCTTCACCGCCTATCTGTTGCTGACCAATTTGCCCTGGTACTTGCCCGAACTCGGCGACGGTGAAACCTTGGTCGGCAGTTTCTATTTGATCGTCTTTCTGGTCATAGCCGCGGCGGTGTATTCGAGCACCAGCCTCAGATATGTCCGTATCCTCAGTCTGGGCAGCACCTGGTTATTCATCGGCTTGATCGCCCTGATGTGGAGCGGTGCCTTCCTGGGAGAAGGCAACCATCCGGGGGAGTTTTTAACCAGCTTCGCCCTGCTGGGGGATTACTTCGTCAACATTCACCACTTCGTGTTGCCGATCAACGATTACCATGAGTTCTACCTCTTCTGGTGGTTCGCCTGGAGCATAATGATAGGCCAGTTCACTTCCCGTTTCGTCGGTGGCCTCAAGACCTATCAGGTATTGCTGGCCATGATGGTGTTCCCCTCCATCCCCATCGCCATCTGGTTTACCGTGCTCTATTACTACAACGCCAATGGCTTGGAAACTGCGGGTTTCTACAACTTGGCCATGGTGCTGGTCGGGGTGCTGTTCGTGATCAACTCGCTGGACTCCTTGATCCGCCTCTATACGGACAACCTGGGGCTGACGGTGGCGCGCTTTGGCAAGCTTAAATACTTCTTCGGCAACCTTGTCGCCATGTCGGCATTGACCCTGTTGTTCAAGCTGGATTTCCTGCAGATCCAATGGGTGGGGGCCCTGGCCATAGGTCTGATATTTGCCTGCCTGGGTTATATCCTGGTGAAAAAATTCAGGATTGTGAGTGAGATAGAGGCTTCGCCTCGGGATAACAAAATAGATTTCAATAAGATAGAAATGGCCAACTAGCCTCCGTCTGTGAACTTGAAGCGATATGTTTAAAACTAACTAGATAAAAACAGTGAGATCATGATGAAAAAAACGTTATTGGCCCTGACCTTTTCGGGCCTGGCAGCCTTGTCCGGTGCGGCGCATGCCGGCCTGTCCGCCACTGTGACCGGCGCCTCTGATTACAGCTTCAACGGTGTCAGCCAGACGGATAATGGCCCGGCGCTGCAGGCCAGCCTGGATTATGCCGCCGACAACGGCTGGTATCTGGGATCCTGGGCCTCGAACGTAGACTTCGGCAGTGCCGAGGATACCTGGCTGGAGCTGGACTTCTATGGCGGTTACTACCAACAGTTGAGCGAGCGTGTCAGCCTGGATACGGGTATCGCCTATTATACCTATCATGGCGATGACGCATCCGCTGACTACTACTATCCTGAAGTCTATGCCAAGTTTGGCTATGACTCTTCTCTGGGGCATTCGGAAGCCAACTTCTGGTATAGCTGGGACTACTTCGGGATGGGGGCGGATCATTATATTGCCATGTTGGCCCATAGCTTCGAAGTGGCCGAAGGCCATACACTGCGCCTGAGCGTCGACCGCTCGACTTCGGGGAACACGGACAAGTGGGCCTGGGATACGCATGAGGCCTATAACCATGTGCGTCTGGCCTATATGACCAGCTGGAGTGGCTTCGATTTCAACCTGGCAGCCGAAGATACCAGTATGAATACCGACAGGGCCGACGCACGCCTGGTGTTGACCGTGTCGCGCACCTTCAGCTTCTAGGCCGAGCGGTTTCAGCTTCTAAGCCAAATTTCAGCCTCTAAGCATAGACCCTGCGTCGGCCGGGCACCTAACCGACGGCCGGCCAGGAAAATCCGGATGGCAGGGCAAGATGAACATCTTGCCCTGCCATTTTGTTTTCTGCTTCCATGCATGCAGCCGGGGCGGCCAGCCACGGGTTGTTGCAGATATCTCGGCAAATTAGGCTTAGAGTGGCATTTGAGGCATGAGTGTTGGCGTGTTTTCTGCTATTGTGCAGTCGATAATAGAGAAAGGGCATTATGGAAAAGTACGAACAGTTATTGATCTCCTTGCGCAGGATCATTCGCGCCATCGACATACACTCTCGTCAGCTGAATAAGCAGTCGGGGCTGACCGGGCCACAGCTGATGGTGATGCAAAAAATTGCTCAGCTGGAGGCGCCCCTGGCCAAGCAGGTGGCCCAGGAAATCACCCTGAGTCCGGCGACTGTGACTAACATCATAGACAGGCTCGAGAGCCGGGACTTAGTGATCCGCAGGCGCAGCGAGTCGGATAAGCGCAAGGTGCATCTGTATCTGAGCGAGGCGGGTAAGAGCCTGCTCGAAAGTTCACCCAAGCCGTTGCAGGAACATTTCATCAAGCGCTACCAGGGTTTGGAAACCTGGGAACAGAGCCAGCTGCTGTCGGCGGTCGAGCGTATCGCCTCCATGATGGATGCCGAGGAGCTCGATGCGGCGCCCGTGTTGCTGGTGGGCCAGATCCAGGACGATGAATCCCAGCACTAGGTTTGGACCTGTTGAGAACCGCACAAGGCCAGAGCAGTGCGGAGAATATTGCAGCGGATATTGCAGAGAATGGTGCAGAGGATATTGCAGAAAACAGTGCAGAGAAATAGTGCAAAAGGTGTCCCGGGGGACACCTTTTTTGTTTGCTGCGCGGCGCGCCACCATGCTCTTTTGTTGCCCCATCATGTTGCCCGTGGTGCTCTGCCGGCGACTCCAATTGCGAACTATTCCAATTTAAGGCTATTTCAATTGCAGGTGACTTCCGTCAGGCTGTCGATCAGCACTTCCGTCTTGGGCACATCTGCCATGCCCTTGACCGTGGCGGTCTCGACTATGCTTATCTGATCCACCACCTCCATGCCTTGGGTCACCTCGCCGAATACCGCATAGCCATAGCTGCTGGCGGAGGCGTCCAGCTGTGGGTTGTCGAGTATGTTGATGAAAAATTGCGAGGTGGCGGAATCGGGATCGTTGGTGCGGGCCATCGCCAGGGTGCCGCGTTTGTTGCTCAGGCCAACGCTTGCTTCATTCTTGATGGGGGCATCGGCCGGCTTGGGCGTCAGCTCCGTGGTGAAACCGCCGCCCTGGATGACGAAGTTGTCGATCGCTCTGTGGAACAGGGTGCCATCGTAGAAGCCCTTGTCGGCATACTGCTTGAAGTTCTGGCCCGTAACCTGCGTGTTGCTGAGATCTATTGCCAGGCGGATCTCCCCCATGCTGGTGCTCATCAGGTAGCAGATGTCGGCCTCCAGGCTGGGGGGCGTCTCAGGCGGTGTGACCGGCGGCGGGACTGGATTGCCGTCTTCGCCCGAGCCACAGGCGAAGACCAGGCTGCTGAGTGTCAGTACTAGGAGTTTTTTCATGTGACGTCCTTAAATCTGAAGCTGCTGCGAAAATGCACGGATTGACTCGGTCAAGGAATGCATTCTTGCAAGGGCATGAATGGGATGCAAGTCAATAACTGCATAAGATACAAAGTGTTGCACTCGAGTTTGTTTCATGGGTTCGAGTGGGCCCGTGAGGTTGCAGCCCAGAACCAGAGGGACGCGCTCGCCCCCTTGCCTTAGATGCATCTGCATGCACGTTTTTTGTGCACATTTGCTTCATCTTAGTGCCCTAAGCCGGAGGGACTCGGCCGGCAAAGGGGCATTCTTCCCTTGCGCCCCCGCCATGCTCTTATCGCAAGCCAATGATCTGCAATGGAAGTTCTCTGTCATGGCGCTGAAATGAATCTGTCTTCATCCTGTTATGATCCGCTGGCATGGTTACTGCCTATCTAGGACATGGGTAAACTGTCGCGGGGTCGACGAATATGGGGCTGGAGCAGTTACTGTATTTGCACGGAGTGGGAGCCGAGTTCGTCGACTGTTTTGGCCGGCAGATACGGATCCCCCAGGAAGACAGGTTGGGAGTGCTGAGCGCCATGGTCGGCGGTTCGTTACCCGAGCCGCCGGCGCAGCCCCATGTGGCCGGGCATGACTCGGTCGCCTCCATGGCGGCGCCGCTCAGGGTGGAGCAGGCCCAGGACAGCTGGATAGACAAGCGCATCTATGAGTTGGATGCCCATCCCTGGACCCGGGTATTGCCCGGGTTTCATTGGTGTCATGTCGATGATGCCTGGTTAAGTTGTTATCTCGCCGACGACTTCTGCGGTCATCTGCAGCTGCAACTGACCACTGAGAGCGGCGAGAGCCTGCTATTTTGCGTGCCTGCAAGTGCGCTGCGCCCCATAGGCGATTACCGCATAGGCGACAGGCGTTACCAGAATTACCGCATAGATCTCGGCGGTCCCCACCCGGTCGATACCCCTCCGGTCGATGCCCACCCGGTCGATACTCATGCAGAGCAGAATGCCGATGCTTCCCGGGCCGAGCCGGTCGAAGAGGCTGTGCCGCCTGTGCTCGGGCTTGGCTACCATGAGGTGCGCTTGCGGCTGCTGACACCCTCAGGGAGTCAGGAACCAGAGGCAGAAAGTGAATACCTGGGCACACTTATGGTGGCACCGAGAATGGCCTATCAGGGCATGCTGGCGCCCCAGGAGCGGCCCGTGCGCCGCCCCTGGGGCATCAGCATCCAGCTCTACAGCCTGCGCAGCGAGGAGCAATGGGGCATAGGCGACTTCGGCGATCTGCAAGACTTGCTGCGCCGGCTCGCCGCCAGGGGCGCCGATTTTATCCTGTTGAATCCCCTGCATGCGCTGGATATCGCCGCCCCCGAGCAGGCCAGCCCCTATAGCCCCTGCGATCGCCTCAGGCTCAACCCCCTGTATATCTGTCTCCAAGCCGTTCCCGAGTATGCCGGCCTGCAGGAGGAATTTTCCGGGCCCAGGTGGCAGCAGGCCAGAGCCGAGCTGAACAGGGATAACTGGCTCGACTACGGCGGCGTCGGCCGCCTCAAATACCAGGCCCTGGCATGCTTATATGCGGCATTTCGTGATGAGCACCTGAAGCCTTGCAGCGCCAGGGCGCAGAAGTTTCATGCCTTCGTTGCGACGGAGGGGGAGGGCCTGTTGGCCTTCGCCCGGCTCGAGTTGGCCAGGGGGGCTGCGTCCCTGCCACAGGAGCTGGATTTTTACCTCTACCTGCAGTTTGTCGCCGCCGGCCAGCTGGAGCTATGCCAGTTGGAGGCCAGACAGGCGGGCATGGGCATAGGCCTGGTGCGTGACCTGGCCGTCGGCGCCCTGTCCCATGGGGCCGAGGTGCAGACCCATGCCGACGAGTTTTGCGCCAACGCCAGCATAGGGGCACCGCCGGATCCCTTCGCGCCCCAGGGCCAGAACTGGGGCCTGACGCCCCTGGATCCCCTCGGCCTCAAGCGGAATGACTTCCGGCATTTCATCGCCCTGCTGCGAGCCAACATGAAGTCCTGCGGCGCATTGCGGCTGGATCACATCATGGGCCTGCTGCGGCTCTGGTGGTGGCCACTGGATAAGCGTCTGGGCGAGGGCGCCTATGTGTATTATCCGCTGACCAGCCTGCTCGCCATCCTCTGTCTCGAGAGCCAGAGGGCCCGCTGCCTGGTGATAGGCGAAGATCTTGGGCTGGTGCCTGTGGAGATCATCTCGGCGCTGGCCGATGCCGGCATCTATTCCAACGAACTCTTCTATTTCTGCCGCGATGCCCGGGGGTTCAAGCCGCCGGCCGCCTATAAGCCACAGAGCCTGATGATGCTGGCCAACCACGATGTGCCCAACCTGGCCGCCTGGTGGTGTGGCAGTGACCTGCACCTGCGCCGGCAGCTGGGCTTGCTGGAGACGGATGAATTGCTGGGACAGGCGCTGCAGGAGCGGGACTTGGATAAGCAGGCGCTCATAGCCGCCATAGGGCGGCGCAGCGGGGCATTGAGCGGCATGGCGCTGGACGGGATACGTTTCTCCGCCCTGTTGCCCGAGTGGATAGGCCTGGCGGCCTCTGGGGCTTCTGCCCTGTTCAGCGTGCAGCTGGCCGATCTGCTGGCGGAGAAGCACCCTGTCAATATTCCCGGGACCTGGCAGCAATACCCCAACTGGCAGCGACGTTTGCCCCTGAGTACCGAGCAGATCTTCAACAGTGCCGAGGTGGCGGACTGGCTGCAGCGCTTGGCCGCCAGTCGCCATTGCCGGCACGAGAACCAGAACCAGAGCCAGAACCAGGAGCGGAATCGAGATCAGCACCTAAGCCAATGCTCAAACCCGGCCCCCAAGCAAGACTCAGGGGGGGAAGAGGCGTTTGAAATACACCCAGCCGACCCAAGGCCCAACTTAAGGAAGAGAGAGATATGACACATAACGCTCCTTATTTTCATGATGGCGCCGACATAGCGCTGCTCAACGGCGACTATATAGATGTGTTTTCCCTGCTGGGGATGCACAGCATAAACCAAGGCAAGGCTCTGAGTGTGCGCTGTTTCCTGCGCGGCGCCATGAGTGTCGATGTCGTCGGCCTGAAAGATAACCGCAAGGTTGCCAGCCTGGAGAAGCTCAACGACGAGGGGCTGTTTGCCGGCAGCCTGGGTCGCAGGGTCAAGCCTTTCCTCTACAAGCTCAGGGTCGAGTACCCCCTATGCCGGCAAGAGATCATAGATCCCTATCAATTCGCCAGCCTGCTCAATGCCGATGACTCATACCTCTTCGGCGAGGGCTCGGCCGAGCGGGCCTACGAGTTTCTCGGGGCCAACTGGCGCACCCACCAAGGGGTAACCGGGGTGCATTTCTGTGTCTGGGCGCCCAATGCCAGGAGGGTATCCCTGCTGGGCGACTTCAATCACTGGGACAGTGCCAGCCATGTGATGCGGCAACATCTGGCCAACGGCCTATGGGAGATCTTCCTCCCGGGTGTCGAGGCGGGGGCCCATTACAAGTTTGAGATCCAGCGGCAAAGCGGTGAATGCCAGACCAAGGCCGATCCCTATGCCAAGGTCATGGAGTGCCCGCCCCATAATGCCTCCCTGGTGCCGCCCGAGACGAGCCATGAGTGGCAGGATGCCGCCTGGCTCGAGCGCAGGGCCGACACCCACTGGCATCAGGCGCCCATGTCCATCTACGAGGTGCACTTGGGATCCTGGCGCCGTAAGGGGGACGACGGCCAGGCGTACCTGGACTATCAAGATCTGGTGCGCGAACTCATTCCCTATGTGCAGCAGCAGGGGTTCACCCACATAGAGCTGATGCCCATCAGCGAGTATCCCTTCGACGGCTCCTGGGGCTATCAGCCCGTTGGCCTGTTCGCTCCCAGCCACAGGTTCGGGGACGCCAAGGGGCTCAAGGCCTTCGTCGATGCCTGCCATGGCGCCGGCATCGCCGTGCTGCTGGACTGGGTGGTGGCCCATTTTCCCAGGGACAGCCATGGCCTGGCGCGCTTCGATGGCACTTGCCTGTATGAGCATGAAGATCCGCGGCAGGGCACTCATCCGGACTGGGATACCCTGATCTACAACTATGGCCGCGGCGAGGTGCAGAGCTTGCTGCTCAGCAATGCCTGCTACTGGTTGCGGGAGTTTCATTTCGATGGTCTGCGGCTCGACGCCGTCTCGTCCATGCTCTACCTGGACTATAGCCGTGAGGCGGATCAATGGCTGCCCAACGCCGAGGGAGGGCGTGAGAATCTGGAGGCGATCGCCTTCCTGCAGAACCTGAACCGCCGTCTGTATCGGGCGTTCCCCGGCATCTGCATGATAGCGGAAGAATCTACCGCCTGGCCCGGGGTGACCCAGGCAACTGAGCATAAGGGCCTGGGCTTCGGCTTCAAGTGGAACATGGGCTGGATGAACGACAGCCTGAGCTATCTCGGGCGAGATCCCTTGTACCGCGGCCATCACCACAATCAACTGACCTTCAGCCTGATGTACGCCCATACGGAGCAATTTATCCTGTCACTGAGCCATGACGAAGTGGTGCATGGCAAGGGCTCCTTGCTGCATAAGATCCCCGGCGACGACTGGCAGAAGTTTGCGACCCTGAGGGCCTACTATGGCTTCATGTGGGGTCATCCGGGCAAGAAGTTGCTGTTCATGGGCAATGAGTTTGCCCAGCGCGACGAATGGAATCATGGCCGCAGCCTCGACTGGCATCTGCTGGAGTATGCACCCCATCAGGGGGTGCAGGCCTGGGTGCGGGATCTCAATGCTCTGTATCGGCAGCAGCGGGTATTGGCGGCAACGGATCATGTCCCGGGGGGCTTCGTCTGGCTCGATTGCGACAACAGCCAGAGCAGCGTGTTTGCCTTCATGCGGCGGGGCGGCCCTGAGGATGCAAGCCTGATCTTCGTCGTCAACATGACCCCACAGTTGCACCAGGGCTTCAGGCTGGGGCTGCCGCTGGCGGGGGAATACCGCGAATGCCTCAACAGCGACAGCCACTGTTATGGCGGCAGCAACCAGGGCAATGCCGGCCTGGTCGTCGCCGAGCCCGAGCCCTGGCAGGGGCAGGCCTGCAGCGCGCTGATCACAGTGCCGCCGCTGGCCTGCATAGTGCTGACGCCCGTGATTGCCGGTGCCACGCCTGGCGGTGTGGCCTGCGCTGCGGACAGCGCTACGGACTGTGCTACGGACACTGAGGCCTAGCATGGCGCCGTTGGCGGGTATGCCTTATCCCCTGGGGGCGACGCCGGACGACGGCGGGGTGAATTTCGCCCTGTTTTCTGCCAACGCCACAGGGGTCGAGCTCTGTCTGTTCGATGCGGCCGGCCGGGAGAGCCGGAGGATCCCGCTGACCCACAGGACCCAGCAGGTCTGGCATGGCTATCTGCCGGGGATAGGGGCAGGCCAGCTCTATGGTTACCGGGTCCATGGCCCCTATCTGCCGCACCTGGGGCATAGGTTTAATCCCAACAAATTGCTGCTCGACCCCTATGCCCGCCAGCTGGTGGGCGATTATGTGCCAAGCGAGGCCCATTACGGCTACCAGCTGGGCCATGAAGAACTGGACCTGTCGTTCGACATCCGGGATAACGCCGCTTTCATGCCCAAGTGCCGGGTGCTGGACGTGCGTCACTTACGCCAGAGACCCAATAACTCCCCCCATCATCCCATGGCGAAGAGCATCATCTATGAGCTGCACCCCAAGGGATTCACCCAGCTGCATCCAGGGGTGCCTCCCGCCGCCAGGGGGCGTTTCGCCGCCTTGGCTGCGGCGGAGGTCATCTCCTATCTGCAGCGTCTTGGGGTGACCTGTGTCGAGCTGATGCCGGTGCAGGCATTTGTCACCGAGCCTTTCCTGGCGGAAAAACAGCTGAACAATTACTGGGGCTATAACAGCATAGGTTTCTTCGCTCCCCACCCAAGTTATTTGCAGGGCGATGACGTGAGCGAATTCCGTGACATGGTCGATACCCTGCACTCGGCCGGTATCGAAGTTATCCTGGATGTGGTCTATAACCACAGCGCCGAGGGCAACCGGCTCGGTCCGACCCTGAGCTTTCGTGGCATAGACAACGTCAGTTATTACCGCTTGCACCCCAACATTCAGCGCCATTACATCAACGACACCGGCTGCGGCAACACCCTCAACCTGAGCCATCCCAGGGTGCTGCAACTGGTGCTCGACTCATTGCGCTACTGGGTCGAAGTGATGGGGGTCGATGGCTTCAGGTTCGATCTGGCTTCCTGTCTCGGGCGGGAAAGTTATGGTTTCGATGCCGGTGCCGGCTTCTTCGATGCCCTGCTGCAGGATCCTGTGCTCTGCCAGGTGAAGCTCATCGCCGAGCCCTGGGACATAGGGCCGGGCGGCTACCAGCTGGGGAATTTCCCCCTGGCCTTCAGCGAGTGGAACGACAGGTACAGGGACACTATGCGGCGCTTCTGGCGTGGCGACAACGGCATACTGCCGGAGTTTGCCAGACGTTTCCATGGCTCGGGGGACCTGTTCGAGCACAATGGCAGGACTCCCGCCGCCAGCATCAACTTCATCACGAGTCATGACGGTTTCAGCCTCAGGGATCTGGTCAGCTATGACAAGCGCCACAACCTGGCCAATGGCGAAGACAATCGCGATGGTCATCAGGAGAATTTCAGCCATAACCATGGCGTCGAAGGCCCGAGCGACGACGGCGCCATAGTGGCGTTGCGTCAGCGCCAGTGTCGCAACCTGTTGACCAGTCTGTTCCTGTCCCAGGGAGTGCCCATGCTGCTGGCCGGCGATGAGATGGGCCGCAGCCAGCGGGGCAACAACAACGCCTATTGCCAGGATAATGAACTCAACTGGTGTGACTGGCGCCATCTGGATGGGGAGTTGTTGGACTTTACCCGTAGGCTGATCGCCCTGCGCCGGGCCTTCCCGCTCCTCTGCCATAGCCGCTTCATCCACGAGCCCAGGGCGTCGGACAGCGCCGGCCTCAAGTGGTACAACCGCCAGGGGGAAGAAATGACCAAGTCCCTGTGGAGCGAGGTCCATAGCCGCAGCCTTTCCCTGGTGCTGCAGGGGGACCTGTGCGGCGACGGTCGGCAACAGGCTCTGTTGCTGATGGTCAATGCCGACGACACAGAGCTGAGGTTTCATCCCCCCAGGCCCACAGGCCTGGGCGCCTGGCGTTGTCTGCTGCATACCCAGCATGGCGATGACACCCAGATCCATGCAGCCTGGGACGGCGATTATCTATTGCTGGATCGCAGCCTGATCCTGTTTCACACCGAGCTGTCCAATCCAGAGCTATCCCATCCAGAGCTAACCCATCCAGAGTTATCCACCCCAGAGCTATCCAACCCAGAGCCAAGCCAGAGCCAGCCAGGAGCCAACCATGAGTGATGCAGCCACAGATATGACTACGCAGCAACGAGCGGCCGCTAAGTTACCCCCATGTGAACCCTGTGATTCCCTGGCGGCGGCCTTCGAGCGCCATGTACGCTACGGTCTGAGTTACATAGAAGGCGCCGAGAGTGAGCTGTTTCATGCCCTGGCCCTGAGCGTCAAGGAGCAGATGTTGGACGCTTGGCTGGCGACCCGCAGCAAAGACAATGACTTCGACACCAAACAGGTGGCGTATCTGTCGCTGGAGTTCCTCATGGGACGGGCATTGGGCAATGCCTTGCTGAACCTGGATCTCACCGCCCAGAGCCGTGAGGCGCTGAGCGACTATGCGGTCAGCTTCGAACAGCTGCAGGAGGCCGAACACGACGCCGGCTTGGGGAATGGCGGCTTGGGACGCCTGGCGGCCTGTTTCCTCGACAGCTGCGCCAGCATGGATCTGGCGGTCACAGGCTATGGCATCAGATACGAATATGGCATGTTCGCCCAGAAGATCAGCGATGGCTACCAGATAGAGCGGCCGGACCGCTGGCTGCGCGATGGCAACCCCTGGGAGGTGCGGTTGCCGAGCCACAATGTGACTGTGCCTTTCTTCGGCCATACCGAGTCCCATGTCGACAAGCATGGCCGCAGACACATGACCTGGAACGATACCCATGACGTGCTCGCCGTCGCCTACGACATGCCCGTGCCAGGCTACCGCAATGGCCGCATCAATACCCTGAGACTCTGGAAGGCCGAGGCGACCGATGATTTCGACCTGGATGAATTCAACCAGGGCGACTACAGCGAAGCGGTGGCGAGCAAGAACCTCGCCGAGCAGATCACCATGGTGCTCTATCCCAACGATGCCAGTGAAAATGGCAAGGAACTGCGGCTGCGGCAGCAATACTTTCTCTCCTCCGCCAGCCTGCAGGACTTGCTCAGGCGCTATGTGGCGCACCATGGTGAAGACTTCAGCCAGTTCGCCGCTAAGAATGTGCTGCAGCTGAACGACACCCACCCCAGCATAGCCGTGGCCGAGTTGATGCGCCTGCTGCTGGATCATTACGGACTCGAGTGGGACGCCGCCTGGGATATCACCTGCAACAGCCTGGCCTACACGAATCATACCCTCTTGCCCGAGGCGCTGGAGCGCTGGCCCGTGCCCCTGTTCGCCCACATGCTGCCCCGCCTGCTGGAGATCATCTATGAGATCAACGCCAGGTACCTGGAGCTGGTGGCCCATCACTGGCCGGGTGACGGCGCCAAGCTCGCCGCCATGTCCATCATAGAAGAGGGGCCTGTGGCCCATGTGCGCATGGCCTATCTGGCGATAGTGGCGAGCTTCTCGGTGAACGGCGTGGCGGCGCTCCATACCCAGCTGCTGAAGGAAGGCCTGTTTAGGGACTTCTTTTCCCTGTGGCCCCATAAGTTCAACAACAGAACCAATGGCGTGACCCCCAGGCGCTGGCTGGCCCATGCCAACCCCAGGCTGGCCGGCCTCCTGAGCGAACATCTGGGGGAGGGCTGGATCACGGATCTGAGCCAGTTGAGCCGCTTGAAGGACCTCATACATGACGAACCCTTCCTCGGCCGCTGGCGCGAGGTCAAGCGGGCCAACAAGGCCGAGCTGGTGGCCCTGGTCAAGCGGGAATCCGGGGTCAGCTTCGATGTCGACATGCTGTTCGATGTGCAGGTCAAACGCATCCACGAGTACAAGCGCCAGCTGCTGAACATACTGCATGTGATCCACCTCTACCATCAGATCCAGGCGGGCAACACGGCCGGCATGGTGCCGCGCTGTGTGCTGATCGGCGGCAAGGCGGCCCCCGGCTATGCCATGGCCAAGCTTATCATCAAGCTGGCGGCCAACGTGGCCCACATGGTCAATTCGGATCCCCTGGTGAGCCCCTATTTGCGCTTCGCCTTCCTGCCCAACTACAACGTCAGCGCCATGGAGCAGATCTGCCCGGCGGCGGATCTGTCGGAGCAGATCTCCACCGCCGGCAAGGAAGCCTCGGGCACGGGCAACATGAAGTTCATGATGAACGGCGCCCTGACCATAGGCACCCACGACGGCGCCAACATAGAGATGCTCGAGGCCGTGGGCGAGGACAATATCTTTCTATTCGGCCTCAGTGCCGCACAGGTGAGTGACATGCGTAACCATTATCGCCCCGGGGAGGCCATCGCCCTGTCGCCGGCATTGACCCAGGTGATGGCCTTGCTCAAGAGCGGCCATTTCAACCTGCTGGAGCCGGGGATCTTCGACAGCATAATTGCGGCTATCGAGAGCAGCGACGATCAGTGGATGACGGCGGCCGACTTCGAGGCCTATCGCCTGGCCCAGGAGAATGTCGCCCGTCTGTATCTGGATCAACACCAATGGACCCAGAAGAGCATACGCAACACGGCCGCCAGCGGCCGCTTCTCCAGCGATAACACCATCGCCGGCTATCGCGATGAAATATGGCGGCTCTGAGTCGCCTGCAGCACAGAGTACCAAAGGGCTTATAGAAATTGCATGGAAGTCCCACTTAAATGGAAGTTATCTTTATGGAGTCAGTGCCTATGTCCAACAAGAATCCACGTTACATCAGTAATTTAACCCGTGAAACCTATGCCTTGATCTTGGCGGGTGGCCGGGGCTCTCGCCTGCATGAGCTGACCGATTGGCGCGCCAAGCCGGCACTCTATTTCGGCGGCAAGTTCCGCATCATAGATTTCCCCCTGTCCAACTGCATCAACTCGGGCATTCGCAGGGTAGGGGTGGTGACTCAGTACAAGTCGCACTCGCTGATCCGCCATGTGATGCGCGGCTGGGGTCATTTCAAGAAGGAGTTGGGGGAGTCGGTGGAAATCTTGCCCGCCTCGCAACGCTTCTCGGACAACTGGTATCAGGGCACGGCGGATGCGGTATTCCAGAACATAGACATAATACGCCACGAGTTGCCCAAGTACGTCATGGTGCTGTCCGGGGATCATGTCTATCGCATGGACTATGCCGGCCTGCTGGCGGCCCATGCCGAGTCCGGGGCCGACATGACGGTTTCCTGCCTCGAGGTGCCTGTGGCCGAGGCGGCCGGTGCCTTCGGGGTGATGGAAGTGGATCAGAGCATGCGCATTCTCGGTTTCGAGGAGAAACCCGCCCTGCCCAAGCATCTGCCCGAAGATCCCGAGATGTGTCTGGCCTCCATGGGCAACTATGTGTTCAATACCGAATTCCTGTTCGATCAATTGAAGAAAGACGCCCAGAATGCCGACTCGGATCGCGACTTCGGCAAGGACATCATTCCGTCGATCATCGCCCATCACAAGGTGTTCGCCTATCCCTTCAAGAGCGCCTTCGCCAACGAGAAGGCCTACTGGCGCGATGTTGGGACCCTGGACTCCTTCTGGCTGGCCAACATGGAGCTCTTGTCGCCGACCCCGGCGCTGAATCTCTACGATGCCAAGTGGCCCATCTGGACCTTCCAGGAGCAATTGCCGCCGGCCAAGTTCGTCTTCGACGATGATGACAGGCGCGGCATGGCGCTGGACTCGATAGTCTCGGGCGGCTGCATCATTTCCGGCGCCACAGTGCGTCGCAGCGTGCTCTTCAACGAGGTCAGGGTCTGCTCCTATTCCCTGGTGGAAGATTCGGTGATCTTGCCCGATGTGGTGGTGCTGCGCCATTGCCGCATCAGGAACGCCATCCTGGATCGCGGCTGCATCATCCCCGAGGGCATGGAGATAGGCTACAACCACGAGCATGACAGGGCCAAGGGCTTCAGGGTCTCTGAAAAGGGAGTGGTGTTGGTGACCCGCGACATGCTGGGCTTGCCGGTCGGTTATGAATGAGGCGCCGGCCCGAGCCAGGCCTGAGTCAAGCCCGAGCCAAGAGTGAATCATGGGAATAGAGCAACATGGGAGAAGCTTCACAGTGAGCCCGAAACGTGTGTTGATGTTGGCGGCGGAGAACGCCGCCCTGGAGCATGCCAAGGTCGGCGGCATGGCGGATGTGATCCGCGACCTGCCGCCGGCGCTGGCGGAGCAGGGGCTGCTGGTCGATGTGGTGATGCCGGGTTATGGCTTCCTGCCAGCCATGGCCGGGGCCGAGCTCATGGCCGAGCTGAGCGTCGCCTTCGGTGGCCGCCGGGAAAGGGTCGAGGTCTATCGCGCCGCGCATCCGCTGCTCGAAGGCGCGCATATCTACCTGCTGGAACATGGGTTGTTTGTCACCGAGCATGGCGGGATTTACTGCGATGGCAGTCCGGATAGGCCCTTCGCCGAAGATGCCACCAAGTTTGCCCTCTGGTGCGCCGCCGTCGCCGGCGCCTTGCTGAATGGGCTCATCCCCATGCCCGAGGTGCTGCACCTGCACGACTGGCACGCCGGGCTTTTTGCCATGCTCAGGGCATTTGCGCCCGAATACCGCAGCCTGAGAGCCGTCCCCTGTGTGTTTACCATACATAATCTGGCGCTGCAGGGGATAAGGCCAGTGCGCCATGAGGCTTCTTCCCTGGCGGCCTGGTTTCCCGGGTTACTCCGGGACCTTGACAGCGAACAGCTGGCGCAGATCCTGGATCCCCGCTACCCCCAATGTGTCAATCCCATGCGCGCCGGCATCGTCTTGAGCGACAGGGTACATCTGGTCTCGCCCAGCTATGCCAGGGAAGTATTGCAGGCCTCCTGCAGCGAGAAAGGTTTCTTTGGCGGCGAGGGCCTGGAGGCGGATCTGCGCCTCAAGTCGCAGCAGGGCCGCTTGTTGGGGATACTCAACGGCTGCCACTATGACGGGGCTGCCGCGGCAACTTCCCGGGATTTTAGCCTGATATTGAGCGCCGCCGAACAAGCGCTGATGTTGTGGCAGGGGCCGCGTCAGTTGACGCCGGCACTCGACACCTTGGCCCTATGCCGCATCGCCGGCCTATGGCGTGCCTTGGACAGGGGCCGGGCCCCTGACTTCCTGCTGACCTCTGTCGGTCGCCTGACGGATCAGAAGGTGCTGATCCTCAGGCAGCCATGGGCGGAGGGGCAGAACCTGCTGCAATGCCTGCTGACCCGGCTGCGGGCGCTCAGGCCCGGCGCCCTGTTCATCATGCTCGGCAGCGGCGATGCGGCCATCGCCGCCGAGTTTCGCCGCCAGGCGGCCGGTTTCGACAACTTCCTGTTCCTCAACGGTTATGACGAGGCGCTGGCGGAACACCTCTATCGGGCCGGAGATCTATTCCTGATGCCGAGTTCCTTCGAACCCTGTGGCATCAGCCAGATGTTGGCGATGCGGGCGGGGCAGGTGTGCCTGGTGCATGGTGTCGGCGGCCTCAAGGATACGGTGACGGACGGTGAAACGGGTCTGGTGTTCAGCGGCAGGGATCTCAGGGAGCAGGGCCAGGAGCTGCTCGACAAGCTGGAACAGGCGCTGGCCGGTTTTGGCTCCCCTGCCTGGCACCGGCTGGCCACGGCCGCCGCCGGCCAGAGGTTTGACTGGCAGACCATCGCCGGCATCTACCGCCGGGAGCTGTATCGTCTCCCGAGCGACTGAGGCTGTTGCCTGTCTCGATGAATACGGGCCCTGTTGGGCCCGTATTCATTCATGGGCCATTTCCATGTCCATGTGAGTTTACGGCGACGGCGACAGGGCTTCTGCTACACTTTGTTAGTCTGGGAATGCCGAGCAGAGTCGGCCGAGGATCCTTAACCTGCTTGTCGTCGCGGTATGGCGCAATGCTCAAGGGACTAGCTAAGGGACTGTTAACTTCATCATGACTGACAGCATTTTTTTCTCATTGGCCCAAAACACCGCGCTGTTACTGGCATTGGTGCTGCTCTACGATGCGATCCCCAAGCGACAGCAAAGCTATTTTCCACCATGGGGCCTGGTCCTGGGGTTGATCATAGGTGGCATAGGCATGACCATAATGAGCAGCCCATGGGAGTACCAACCCGGGGTTGTTTTCGATTCGACCTCCATACTGCTGAGTATTTCCGGGCTCTTCTTCGGCGGGCTGCCGACCCTGGTCGCCGTGCTGATGACCTCGGCCTACCGCATAGGCATGGGGGGAGACCATCTCTGGCTGGGGGTGAGTATCCTCATCGCCAGTGGTTTCGTCGGCGGCCTATGGCGCCATTACCGGCGCGCCATACTGACGGACATCAGCTTCAAGGAATTGTTTTTCTTCGGCCTGACGGTGCATCTGGTGATGCTCAGCTGCCTATTCGTGCTGCCCCTGGAGCAGGCCCTGACCCTCTTGCGCCAGGTGGCGCTGCCTGTGATGCTCATCTACCCGGGCGCCACAGTGCTCATAGGCAGGTTGATTTCCCGGCGCTTCGATCTGGAGCGGGACGAGCAGATACGTTTGCAGGATGACTTCCTGTTCCGCAACCAATTTACCTCGGGCAACCTGGGCCTGGCCATCAGCTCAGTGTCCCAGCGCTGGATCAAGGTCAATCCGCGCCTGTGCCAGATGCTGCAGTATGACGAGCAGGCCTTGCTGCGCATGACCTGGACGGAAATGACCTATAAGGCAGATCTGGCGGCGGAGCTGGTGGAATTCAACCGTATGCTGGCCGGTGAGATAGATGAATATGAATTGGACAAGCGCTTCCATGCCAAAGATGGCAGCCTGGTCTATGTTCATCTGACGGTGGCCTGTAAGCGTGCCCATGGCAAGGTGCAGCTGGTGATTGCCGGTCTGCTGGATATCGGCCGTCAGAAGCAGGCCGAGTCTGAGCTCAGGGCCAGCCAGCAGCAGCTGGCCTTGGTGTTGAACAGCAGCGATCTCGGCCTGTGGGACTGGGATGTGGTGTCCAACAGGGTAGAGCGCAATCAGTGCAGTGCCCAGATCCTCGGGGTCCAGGTCGACAGCCTCAATGCCAACCCTTGTCTGTGGACAGACGCAATTCACCAGGACGACAGACCGCGGATCCTCGAGGCGTTGGCGGCGCATTTGCAGGGCAGAAGCTGCCAATACAAGGTGGAATACCGCCTGAGACACGACTCAGGCGCGGTGCGCTGGGTGCTGGATACCGGCCGGATAGTGGCACGGGACCCCAGGGGACGGGCGCTGCGCATGTGTGGCATACACTCGGATATCACCGAGCGCAAACTGGCGGAGGAATCCCTCTCCCTGGCGGCCTCTGTGTATAACAACAGCAGCGAAGCCATGAGTGTGCTGGATGAAAACGGCACCATAATCACCACCAACGCGGCCTTCTGCGAGATGACAGGTTATGCGGCCGAGGAGGTGCGCAATAAGCCAATCCGGATCCTGCAATGCGATCTCAACAGCCAGCTATTCTACCAGCAGATGGGCACAGCCATAGAGCAGACGGGCCATTGGCAGGGAGAGCTGTGGCAGATGCGCAAGAATGGCGAGGCTTATATGATCCGCCTGACGGTGAATACCATCAGGGACAAGGAGGACAGGCCTTATCTTTGGGTGGCACTCTTCTCGGATATCACGGCACAGAAAGAAAATGAGCGCCTCATCTGGCGCCAGGCCAATTACGATGCCTTAACCGGGCTGCCGAACCGGCATATGCTGCTGGAGTACCTGGATGCCGGCATCCGCACGTCACAGCTGAGCCAGCAGGGATTTGCGCTGCTGTTCCTGGATCTGGACCTGTTCAAGGAGGTGAACGACAACCTGGGGCATGACATGGGTGACAGGCTGCTGGTGGAAACCGCCAAGCGGCTCAAATCCTGTGTGCGCGAATCTGACATGGTGGCCCGCCTCGGGGGAGATGAATTCACCCTGGTGCTGATGGATATCGACAGCCAGGGCAGATTGGAGCGGCTCGCCAATCAGGTGCTCAATTGCATCGCCGCGCCCTACATACTGGACGATGAAACCGCCTATATCAGCGCCAGCGTAGGCATCACCTTGTATCCGGACGATGCGACCAGCACGGAGGAGCTGCTCAAGCATGCGGATCAGGCCATGTATGCCGCCAAGAACCTGGGACGCAACCGCTTCAACTATTTCACCCCTTCGATGCAGGTCTATGCCAAGTATCGCATGCGCTTGATCCAGGACCTGCGCCAGGCATTGCAGAACCAGGAGCTGGAGCTGCACTATCAGCCCATAGTCGAGCTGAAGAGCGGCAGGGTCACCAAGGCCGAAGCCCTGGTGCGCTGGTGCCATCCGGTGCGCGGCATGGTATCGCCATCGGAGTTCATTCCCATCGCCGAAGACACCGGCTTGATCCTCGACATAGGCAATTGGGTATTCGAGCAGGCCGCGAAACAGAGCGCCTACTGGCGGGACACCCTGGGGACCGAGGTGCAGATCAGCATCAACGAATCACAGGTGCAATTTCGCGACGATAAACATGGCTGCAGGGATGCCATAGCCCTGCTCCATGAGCTGAATCTGAAGGGGGCCGAACTCTGCATCGAGGTCACGGAAGGCCTGTTGCAGGATGCCGACATAGGGGTAAGAGCTCAGCTGAAGGCGTATCGGGATGCAGGCATTCAATTGTCGCTGGATAATTTCGGTACTGGCTATTCTTCCCTGGCTTACCTGCAGCAGTGTCATATAGATTACCTCAAGATAGACAAGTGTCTCACCAACAACTTGACCGCCAGTGACGATGAGATGAAGCTCTGTGAGGCCATCATACTCATGGCCCATAAGCTGGACATCAAGGTCACGGCCGAAGGGGTCGAGACAGAGGCCCAGCGCCAGCGGCTGGTCGCTATAGGTTGTGATTATGCCCAAGGCTACCTGTTTTCCCGGGTGGTGACGGCAACGGTATTCGCACAAAGCTATCTGCAGCCCCAGGCGCTGGACTGCAAGCAACAAAATTACCTATAAAGCAGGGGGCTATTTTGATAGACTCCGCAGCCCAGATCCTGTCCCTGACTCGGTAACCCAAGCCAACACCCGGCAACTATCGATACTCTGCCAATTAGCCTATGAGCCCACTATGAAATTTGAAACACTCGCTCTGTCTCCCCTTATCCTCAATGCGGTAGCCGAGTGTGGTTATCAGGAGCTGACTCAGGTGCAGCAGGAGGTGCTCCCCCTGGCCCTGGATGCCAAGGACGTCATGGCCTGCGCCCAGACAGGCACGGGCAAGACCGCGGCCTTCGCCCTGCCTCTGCTGCAGCAGTTGCTCGAGGCGGAGCGCGAGTCGGATATGGAGTCTACGTCCGGGGCGAATGCCAGGACAGCCAGCTTGCGGGTGCTGGTGTTGACCCCGACCCGGGAACTCGCCATTCAGGTGGCCGACAATATCAAGCGCTACAGTCAATTTCTGCCGTTCAAGACCCTGGCTGTGTATGGCGGCGCCAACATGAATCCCCAGCGCAAAGGCGTCGAACAAGGCGTCGATATCCTGGTGGCGACCCCGGGAAGGCTGTTCGACATCATAGGGCAATTCGGTCTGGACCTGTCCGGCGTGACGGCTTTGGTGATAGATGAAGCCGACCGTATGCTGGATCTCGGCTTCGTGCGCGACATAGAAAAAGTGAAACGCCTGATCGCGGCCAAGCACCAGACCCTGTTGTTTTCCGCGACCTATAGCGATGAGGTCAAACGCCTGGCGGAGAAAATGCTCGTTCAGGCCCAGTGGGTGAATGTGGCGCAGAGCAGCACCGCCAGCGGCGTGACCCAGGAAGTGTACCGGGTGGATCAGCGCCGCAAGGCCGAGTTGTTATCCGAGCTGGTGGGGCGACACAATTGGCAACAGCTGCTGGTGTTTGTCAGTACCAAGGAAAGCGCCGAGCACCTGCTGCAGGAATTGAAGCTCGATGGTATCAAGTGCGCCGTGTTTCATGGCGACAAGACCCAGGGGGCCCGCAACAGGGCGCTGGAAGATTTCAAGAGCGGCAAGATACGCCTGCTGGTGGCGACAGATGTCGCCGCCCGTGGCCTGGACATTCAGGCGCTGCCCTTGGTGATCAACCTGGAGTTGCCCTTCGCCGCCGAAGATTATGTCCACAGGATAGGCCGTACCGGCCGCGCCGGCCTTGAGGGGCGGGCGATTTCCTTCGTCTCGCCCTCGGATGACGCCATGCTGGCCGAGATAGAAGCGCTGATAGGCATGCCTCTGCCGGTCTCTGTGATCCCGGGCTACGAGGAGGGGGCCCCCCTGCCAGCCCGTTACCGGGATGCACCGCCGACCAAGAAGTACGCCGGCCCCAATGCTTATGTCCAGAGGAGCCGCAAGGGGGTGATGGATGCCAAGGCCCCGGCACGGGCGGGCAAATATGCCAAAGCCAAGGGCGCCGCCGGCAAGAGAGGCAATGGCGCCCAAGGCGGCAACAAAATCAAACCCTGAGATCTGTTAGCGACCCCCAGCGAGTAAGCGCACCATGATAGTTCAAGCCATAGCCACCAATGTGATCACAGGTTTCCTCGGTGTCGGCAAGACCTCCCTCATCACCCGGCTGCTGGCCAACAAGCCGAGTGGGGAACGCTGGGCCGTGCTGGTCAATGAGTTCGGTGAGGTGGGCATAGATGCCGGGCTGCTCGATGCCGGGGGCGAAGGCATAGAGATCCGCGAGGTTGCAGGGGGCTGCATCTGCTGCGCCGCCGGGGTACCGACCCAGGTGGCCATCAATCAGCTGATCGCCAAGGCCAGGCCCGACAGGTTGCTGATCGAACCTACCGGGCTCGGGCATCCGCTGGAAATCATCAAGCTCTTGTCCGCTCCCCACTATCACAATGTCTTATCCCTGCGCAGCACCCTCTGCCTCATAGATGCCCGCAAGGTGAGCGATGAGCGTTATCGCGGCAATGACAACTTCATGCAGCAGCTGCAGGCGGCGGATCTCATTCTGGCAAGCAAGACGGATCTCTATTGCCGGGATGAGCTGCTGCAGCTGCAAGCCTATCTGGACGAGCTGGGACTGGCGGGGACCGAAATCATGGGCCACAGCCGCGAGGCGCCCTTGGACCAGGCCCTGCTGGAGGCCCTGGACAGGCCCAGGGTGTTGGAGGTATCGCCTGCGGTTACCCCTGGCCAGGCTAGAGCTGGGGTGGCGCCGGGCTCTGGGGTGGCAGGCATGGTGGCTCGGGGGATCTTTGCCGAACGGCCACAGGCTGCCGGGCCGGAGCTGGATGAGCGCGGCATGGCGAGAAAGTTGAATGCGGCCGAAGGCTATTTCAGTTGCGGCTGGTTATTCGAACCCGCACATGAGTTCGACTTCGATGCCCTGTTGGCCTGGATAGAATCGCTCAAATCCGCCCACCTGCTCAGGCTCAAGGCGGTGATGATCACCCGGGACGGCATCGCCGGCTTCAATCTGGTGGATGACGAGCTGAGCCTGGCGGAGCTGGACGACACCCTCGACTCGCGGTTGGAGATCATCGCCTCGAAACGGCTCGACTGGCAGCAGCTGGAGTCCGGGCTGCTCGCCTGCAGGCTCAGGCCCTAGCCGGCCTGCGTCCCAGCGCAAGCCGGGCTTGGTCTTGCTCCGGGGATTGGATACAATCCGTTTCTTTGATCACTCGAGTATTTTGATGCCAACCCAGGATCCGGATCTGAGTCTGCTCCAGCAGCCGATAAGCAAACTCTTCTGGCGTTACACCATTCCGACCATCTTCTCCATGCTGGTGACAGGTGTGTATGTCACCATAGACGGGATCTTCGTCGGTCATTACCTGGGGGAAACCGGCTTGGCGGGCATGATGCTGGCCTACCCGGTCGGCGCCATACTCTATGCCGTCGGTGCGCTCATCGGCATGGGCAGTGCGGCCCTAGTGTCCATCAGCCTGGGGGAGGGGAATATTCCCAAGGCCAGAAAGATACTGGGCAATGCCTTCAGTCTCTGTTTGTCCATGGGCGCCCTGTTTGCCCTGCTGGGCGGACTCTTCTCCCACGACATACTGCTCGCCCTGGGTGCCGAGGGAGCCGTGTTGGAGAGCGCCGATGATTACCTCTTCTGGTATTTCGCCCTATGCCATTTCCCCATCTTGTCCATGACCTTTACCGCGCTGTTGCGCAACGACGGTGAGCCGCAGCGGGTGACCTATGTGCTGATCTTGGGCGGGGTGCTCAATACCTTGCTCGACTGGTTGTTGATCGTCGTATTTCCCTTCGGACTCGCAGGGGCGGCGATTGCCACCATGTTGTCCCAGGCCGTCACCGGCGGCCTATGCCTGCGGCATTTCTTCGGTCCCAAGACCCGGCTTGGCATCGACTGGCAGCAGATGCGCCTCAGCCTGGACCTTTGCCTGAATATCGCCCGCGTCGGTTTCCCCAGTTTTCTGATGAACCTCTATCTATCGATAGTGCTCACCCTGCATAACATCGCCTTCCTCTGGGTCGGCGCCCCCATACATGTGGCCGCCTATGCCGTGGTGGGCTACACGGAGGCCTTCTTCTATTTGATTTTCGAGGGTATCGCCTTCGGCAGTCAGCCGATCCTGAGCTTCAATGCCGGTGCCGGTCGCACCGAGCGGGTACGCCTGGCGCGTAACATCGCCTTCGCCATGAGCTTGCTGGTCGCCTGCCTGGGTCTGCTGCTCATCTACAGTCGCCCCGAAGCCTTGGTATATCTGTTCGCCGGCGATACACCGCAGCTGGCGTCCGTGGCCATAGAAGGCATGGGGTTGTATTTCTGGGGCCTGCCCATGGAGGGGCTGATCTTGGTGGGGGCCAGCTTCTTCCAGGCGATTAACTGTCCCAGGGAGGCTGCCATCCTCACCGGCAGCAAGCTGCTGTTGATCTGCCTGGTGATCTACGGCTTCGCCTGGGCATTCGGAGTGACCGGGGTGTGGATCTCGCTCGCCTGTTGCAGCAGCCTGTTGACCGTGTGGATGTTGTTTGCCATGAGAAGGGTCGACGTCGGCAAGGCCGCCCTGCCAGCCAGCAGGGGCGGGTCGCGCTAGCCCCGGGTCTTGCGCTATTCCTGCCGGCGCCATTCTTTTTAGTGCTATCTTGCCGCAGGCGCCATCGGGGCGCCTGTGACCATGTCATCTATTCTTCATCCCCGGCTCCTGTTTCTCATATAGACTTCAATACAAGGCTCTCATGCAAGACTTCAATACAAGGCTCCAATACAAGACGCCAATGCAAGACTCGGATAAGGATGCAGAGTTGTGCCGGGTCATTGAGCGTTGGCATGGGGCATTGGCATGGAAGCTTGGCATGGGGAATTCACGGCTATGCTTGGCCGAGGGCATATTTTGGAGGCGCAGAGGATGAGCAAGAAGTTAATGATGCCGGCGCTGGCGCTGCTGTTGGCGGCATGCAGTTCGACCCCGGGGAATTGGCAGGGCATGAGTAACCCGGATATCGCCCAATGGCAGGCCGCCGGGTTCAACGCCGCTGAGGCCCAGAGTTGGAAAGCCGCCGGGTTCACCCCAAGCAGCGGCCTGGGATGGAAGCAGGCAGGATTCAGTCTGAAGGAGGCCAACCGTTGGCAACAGCAGAAATTCAGTGTCGATGAGGCCAGCCAGTGGCGAAAAATCGGGGTGGCGCTCGATGAGGCGGTGGCCAATCGCAACAAGGGGCTGATGCCCATTCCACCGGCGAAAATCGAATGACGGCTTGCCGCCGTCAGAACAACTTGCTGCCCCAGCCGAGCTTGTTGCGCAGCACATGAAAGTAGTTGTGGCCCTTGGGATGGATGAGGCGCAAGCGCTCCTTGCTGCACCTGATGAGGATCTCATCACCGGGCAACACCGCCAAATGCACATGGCCGTCACAGCTGACTTCCAGGTTATCGCCATTTTCCGGTGAGACCACCAGCTTGATGGTGCTGCAGGCATCCACCACTATCGGCCTGCATGACAGGGTATGGGGGAACATGGGCACCAAGATCAACGCCTGCAGGCCAGGGGTGAGAATGGCACCACCGGCGGACAGTGAATAGGCGGTCGACCCTGTGGGGGTGGAGACTATCATGCCGTCGGCACGTTGACTGTACATGAATTGGTCGTCGATATAGACCTCGAACTCTATCATGTGGGCTATCTTGCCCGGGTGCAGCACCGCCTCGTTGACCGCGGTATTGCTGGCCTTGATTTTGCCATGCCTATGGACTTCGGCCTCCAGCAGGAATCTATGCTCTGTCTCGTATTCGCCGGCGAGTACCCTGGCCAGCTCCTCTTCGAACGCGTCCGGTGCCAGATCCGTCAGAAAGCCCAGATTGCCGCGGTTGACCCCTATCACCCCCAGATCGAAACGCGCCAGTACCCTGGCGGCGCCGAGCATGTTGCCGTCACCGCCAACCACTATGGCCAGATCGCAACGTTGCCCCAGTTCGAGCAAGTCGACGGCTTCGACATCCTTGCCCAGCTCGCTGGCGACCCTTTCCTCGACCAGCACCACCAACCCTTGCTCCTCGAGCCAAAGGTGTAGACGTTGCAGCGTCTGATTGGTACCTTGATGATGTGGCTTGCCAATGAGGCCAATAGTGCGAAACTTTGTCGTCATATTTAGGTTAGATATGCCCTTGGGACTTGAAACGTCGAAATTGATCCCCATAATATGCCCAGAGTATTTAGAAACAAAGCATTTTTAGCTGGAGTAACAATGAGCAAGAAGTCGATTGAAGCAGAGCAGGCACCGGTTGAAGCAGTGTTGGATACCGAGGCTACGCCCCAGGAGGCGAGTCTGGTCGATGAGCTGACCCAGGCTAATTTCCGGGTAGAAGAGCTGGAACAGGCACTGGCTGAAGCCCAGGCCAAAGTCGATGAGCAGAAGGATTCGGTTATCCGTGCCGCCGCCGAAGTGGATAACATACGCCGCCGTGCCGCCATGGATGTGGACAAGGCGCGTAAATTTGCCCTGGAAAAGTTCGCCAACGAACTCTTGCCCGTGCTGGATAACATGGAGCGGGCACTGGCCGTCAGCGATGCCGCCGATGAGGCCACCAAGGCGGTCCATGAGGGCGTCGAGCTGACCATGAGAGGCCTGCTGACCGCGGTAGACAAGTTCGGCATCAAGCCGGTCGATCCTCAGGGTGAGGCTTTCGATCCCGAGCTGCACCAGGCGATTGGCATGCAGCCTAGCGCCGAGTTCCCGGCCAACACTGTGATGCTGGTGATGCAGAAGGGTTACCTGCTCAATGAGCGTCTGCTGCGTCCCGCCATGGTGATGGTGTCCCAGGGCGGCCCGAGCGTGGATGTGGAAGCCTGATGTGAAAGTTTAAGGCGTCGGTTTGGCGCCAGGACAATAAAAAGGACTGCAATTGCAGTCCTTTTTATTGGCTGATGAGATGGTCACCTCGGTCTCGGCATCGCAATGTGCCATGATTTAGGTGCAAAAAATCTGACTCGAGGTGACCGTTATGAACTATAAACTCATCAGCATCGATCTGGCAAAAACTGTCTTCCAG
>NZ_JAAXYH010000029.1 GCF_012911865.1 Shewanella salipaludis | reverse complement strand
TGATGAGATGGTCACCTCGGTCTCGGCATCGCAATGTGCCATGATTTAGGTGCAAAAAATCTGACTCGAGGTGACCGTTATGAACTATAAACTCATCAGCATCGATCTGGCAAAAACTGTCTTCCAGGTAGCTGCCTTCAACGGCGACAACAGCATTGCCTTTAACCGAAAAGTGAGCCGGCCGGCCCTACTCGATACGTTGCGGCAATGCAGCCCAACCATGGTGGTGATGGAATCCTGTTACAGCGCCAACTACTGGGGCCGGGCGATTCAACAACTCGGCCATGACGTCCACCTGATCCCCACCAGAATGGTAAAAGCCATGCTGGTCGGCAATAAGAATGATGCCAACGATGCCGTCGCCATAGGTGAAACTGCGGGCCGTCCCAAGGTGAGTCTGCTGCGTCCCAAGACGGTCGAGCAACAAGATATTCAATCCCTGCTGCGCATTCGGGAACGTTTGGTTGATAACCGCACCGCCAACTGCAATCAGCTGCGCGGTTTCCTGGCTGAATATGGGGTGATTGTCGCCAAAACCCGGCGTCAGTTGATGATGGCTATCCCCCTTATCCTCGAGAATGCCGACAATGCCCTCTCGACGACGGCGCGCAGCTTTATTCAGCGTCTTTACGAATTCCAGTTGGTCTTGGATGAGCAAATCGAGCAAGTTGTACTGGAGATACAGTCCCTCGCCAAGGCCATGCCGATATATCCGCTGTTGCTCACGCTACCCGGCGTTGGACCTGTCGTGGCCGCAACAATATTAGCCAGTATCAACGACATCAGTGATTTTAAAAATGGCCGACAGCTGGCGGCTTGGCTGGGATTGACGCCATCACAATACAGCAGTGGCAATACGAATCGGCTGGGCAAGATAACCAAGCGCGGCAATCAGACGCTAAGGCGACTGCTCATCCACGGCGCGCGTACCGTGCTGGCCTGGTGTGACAAGAAAGATGACCCTTTAAGCCTGTGGCTACAGCAGCTGAAACAGCGCAGCCATATCTGTAAAGTCACGGTGGCACTGGCAAACAAGCTGGCGCGCATGGTGTGGGCGGTGATGAGCCGGCAACAAGCCTTCGATATACAAAAAGTCTGTAAGGTCTCGGCGTTGGCAGCATAACAGATTGATTTTTTTTAACGTTTCACAACAGCGCTTTGCAACAAAAACCAGTAACAGCACAACAGCGGTAATGGTATTAATGAGTTAAACGGTTTGTCTTACTCAAAACCTGTACGGGACAGTGGCCTTCGAGGTCATATGGCTGCCAAGGAGGGTAAGACGTCAATTTGGATCTCATTAGGGCGCAACTGACGCCGGATATATGTCGCAAGACCGCCAACCATTAACAACCACGCCCTATTGTGAAAGGTGAACTATCGAACGACGCAAACGGATTTGGACAAGAAATGGACATTAACCTTGCTAAACCCAAGGTGACCATATATGT
>NZ_JAAXYH010000028.1 GCF_012911865.1 Shewanella salipaludis | reverse complement strand
TGAGTTCAAGTACATGGAGGTACTTGATGTCATAAATGCCTGGAGCATTTTATGACCCACTTTATCAAGCGCTTGTATTCTATCTAAGGTCTGAAAATCGCGTTTTCAGTAAAACCCATCTGGGTTGTATGGTTAAGCCTCACGAGTCATTAGTACATGTTAGCTCAACGCCTCACAACGCTTACACACCATGCCTATCAACGTCCTAGTCTCGAACGGCTCTTTAGAGGACTTATAGTCCTAGGGATGACTCATCTTAGGGCTCGCTTCCCGCTTAGATGCTTTCAGCGGTTATCGATTCCGAACGTAGCTACCGGGCAATGCCATTGGCATGACAACCCGAACACCAGCGGTTCGTCCACTCCGGTCCTCTCGTACTAGGAGCAGCTCCCTTCAATCATCCAACGCCCACGGCAGATAGGGACCGAACTGTCTCACGACGTTCTGAACCCAGCTCGCGTACCACTTTAAATGGCGAACAGCCATACCCTTGGGACCGACTTCAGCCCCAGGATGTGATGAGCCGACATCGAGGTGCCAAACACCGCCGTCGATATGAACTCTTGGGCGGTATCAGCCTGTTATCCCCGGAGTACCTTTTATCCGTTGAGCGATGGCCCTTCCATTCAGAACCACCGGATCACTATGACCTACTTTCGTACCTGCTCGACGTGTATGTCTCGCAGTTAAGCTGGCTTATGCCATTGCACTAACCGTACGATGTCCGACCGTACTTAGCCAACCTTCGTGCTCCTCCGTTACTCTTTGGGAGGAGACCGCCCCAGTCAAACTACCCACCAGGCACTGTCCTCAACCCCGATAAGGGGCCAGAGTTAGAACATCAAAACTACAAGGGTGGTATTTCAAGGACGACTCCATCAGGACTAGCGTCCCAACTTCAAAGTCTCCCACCTATCCTACACATGTAGGTTCAATGTTCAGTGCCAAGCTATAGTAAAGGTTCACGGGGTCTTTCCGTCTAGCCGCGGGTATACGGCATCTTCACCGCAATTTCAACTTCACTGAGTCTCGGCTGGAGACAGCGTGGCCATCATTACGCCATTCGTGCAGGTCGGAACTTACCCGACAAGGAATTTCGCTACCTTAGGACCGTTATAGTTACGGCCGCCGTTTACCGGGGCTTCGATCATGAGCTTCTCCGAAGATAACCCAATCAATTAACCTTCCGGCACCGGGCAGGCGTCACACCGTATACGTCATCTTGCGATTTTGCACAGTGCTGTGTTTTTGATAAACAGTTGCAGCCACCTGGTATCTGCGACTGCCGTCAGCTTAGGGAGCAAGTCCCATCACCAACAGCAGCGTACCTTCTCCCGAAGTTACGGTACCATTTTGCCTAGTTCCTTCAGCCGAGTTCTCTCAAGCGCCTTGGTATTCTCTACCCGACCACCTGTGTCGGTTTGGGGTACGATTCCCGCTAACCTGAAGCTTAGAAGATTTTCCTGGAAGCATGGCATCAACTACTTCAGTCCCGTGGGACCTCGTCATCAGCTCTCGGCCTTAAGATTTCCCGGATTTGCCTAAGAAATCAGCCTACCACCTTAAACGCGGACTACCAACGCCGCGCTAGCCTAGCCTTCTCCGTCTCTCCATCGCAGTTAGCGAAAGTACGGGAATATTAACCCGTTTCCCATCGACTACGCCTTTCGGCCTCGCCTTAGGGGTCGACTCACCCTGCCCCGATTAACGTTGGACAGGAACCCTTGGTCTTCCGGCGAGGGGGTTTTTCACCCCCTTTATCGTTACTCATGTCAGCATTCGCACTTCTGATACCTCCAGCGTGGGTTACCCCTTCACCTTCAACGGCTTACAGAACGCTCCTCTACCGCACACGCCTAATGGCATGTACCCGTAGCTTCGGTGACTAGCTTAGCCCCGTTACATCTTCCGCGCAGGCCGACTCGACTAGTGAGCTATTACGCTTTCTTTAAATGATGGCTGCTTCTAAGCCAACATCCTAGCTGTCTAAGCCTTCCCACATCGTTTCCCACTTAGCTAGTACTTTGGGACCTTAGCTGACGGTCTGGGTTGTTTCCCTTTTGACGACGGACGTTAGCACCCGCCGTCTGTCTCCCGAGTAGTACTCACTGGTATTCGGAGTTTGCAAAGGGTTGGTAAGTCGGGATGACCCCCTAGCCTTAACAGTGCTCTACCCCCAGTGGTATTCGCTCGAGGCGCTACCTAAATAGCTTTCGAGGAGAACCAGATATCTCCCGGTTTGATTGGCCTTTCACCCCCAGCCACAAGTCATCCGCTAATTTTTCAACATTAGTCGGTTCGGTCCTCCAGTTGATGTTACTCAACCTTCAACCTGCCCATGGCTAGATCACCGGGTTTCGGGTCTACACCTTGCAACTAAACGCGCAGTTAACACTCGGTTTCCCTACGGCTCCGCTATTCGCTTAACCTCGCTACAAAATGTAAGTCGCTGACCCATTATACAAAAGGTACGCAGTCACGGTCTCAAGAACCGCTCCCACTGCTTGTACGTATACGGTTTCAGGTTCTATTTCACTCCCCTCACAGGGGTTCTTTTCGCCTTTCCCTCACGGTACTGGTTCACTATCGGTCAGTCAGGAGTATTTAGCCTTGGAGGATGGTCCCCCCATATTCAAACAGGATATCACGTGTCCCGCCTTACTCGTTTTCATCTACGGTTAGTTTTCGTGTACGGGGCTATCACCCTGTGCCGCTGGACTTTCCAGACCATTCCACTAACACCCCATAGACTTAAGGGCTAATCCCCGTTCGCTCGCCGCTACTAGGGGAATCTCGGTTGATTTCTTTTCCTCCGGGTACTTAGATGTTTCAGTTCCCCGGGTTCGCCTCTGCACACTATGTATTCATGTACAGATAACAGCTTATGCTGCTGGGTTGCCCCATTCGGACATCGTTAGCTCAAATGCTTGTTACTAGCTCGCCAACGCTTTTCGCAAGTTACTACGTCCTTCATCGCCTCTGACTGCCAAGGCATCCACCGTATACGCTTAGTCGCTTAACCATACAACCCAAATGAGTTTCACT
>NZ_JAAXYH010000027.1 GCF_012911865.1 Shewanella salipaludis | reverse complement strand
AGACAGTTTTTGCCAGATCGATGCTGATGAGTTTATAGTTCATAACGGTCACCTCGAGTCAGATTTTTTGCACCTAAATCATGGCACATTGCGATGCCGAGACCGAGGTGACCATCTCATCAGGCATGCCTTCAAGTCAGCACAGGTAGGACACAGTACCCATGAAAGACGTATGAATAGTGTCTGACATCCCCATCGAGCCGCCTTGGGCTTTTAACTTAGCGCTTTGGGCTAAATGAAACGCCTGAGGCGAGCCCGTCACGAAACAAGATGTTGAGCTGAGGGGTTCGCTCACCACAGCTCAGTTATCTCAGTTGCTCAAGTTAGCCGCATGTTGTACGCTGGTTAAACTTTTTGCCGCTAGGATGTTTAACCCTAAGCTTATGATCACTAAGCCCAAGTTAAGCGCCAGCCAGAAAATAGCTTAAGGTTCAGGGAAGATGCACGCTGCTCAAGCAGCATGAACAACAGCAAGGACAGGCTTTCAACACCCTCACCTTCAAGTTGCTTCTTCCCCGACTCACCGGCTTTACAGCCTGGGTAACACAGGCGCAGTTCATGACCTAAGTTAAGGCTTCGCCTTGAGCAAGCTGCTAGATTTGATCTTGTTTTAAATAGGTTTTTATTGGTTTTCTGTTGCATTGGACAGCAATCTGGTAGCTAGAGCCAGTGCGGTAGCCATAGCTGATGGCAGAGATAAGCGCCCAGCGGCGATAGAACTCAATGCCAAGCACAGCTTCGGTATCCAAATCCATCCATGGACAAAAGCCAGCTAGACTCTATGCCCTTCGGCGGCACCGATGGGAAAATGATCGATGCCACCTGCGATCGCAGAGGTGACACTGGCCTTTAGTGGCGGCTGAATGATGACAGAGGTCAGCCAAGCTTAAACATCCAGAGGAAGGAGCTGAAAAATAAACATGAGAGATAAAGAAAAAATTGCGGTGTTTATCGATGCCGACAACGCACCGGCGAAGAAGTTTGATATCGTACTTGCAGAGCTTGCGAAACATGGCGTGATCAGCATCCGCAAGGCCTACGGGAACTGGAAGAGCCCAGGGTTAAAGCAATGGGAAGACATACTGCACGAATACGCTATTCAACCCATCCAACAATTCGACTTAACCAAAGGCAAAAATGCCACTGACATTGCATTGGTCATCGATGCAATGGATATTCTCTACACCAAAGATATCGATATCATCTGCCTGATATCGTCAGATTGCGACTTTACCCCTTTAGTTACCCGCGCTCTGGCTGACGGTAAAGCCGTCTTTGGCTTTGGAGAGCGCAAAGCCCCCACAGCCTTCGTTAACAGCTGCTCCCGCTTCCTCTACCTCGATGCAGAACCTTTGTCGGTATCAGAAACAGAAGACGTGGATACAACTCCAGAAGCTTTGCCTCAACCAGAACCTGCCGTAACAACCACGGCGCAAGATTCAACAACCAAAGCCGTGCAACCCAAACCGGCCATCCAGCAAAAGTGCAATCTTAAAAGTGACGCCAAGCTAGTCAACCTGCTGCGCCAAGCGATTGAAGCGACGGAAGAGGAAGATGGCTGGGCGCAACTTGGTCCAATAGGATCCCACATTTCCAACCAAAGCTCTTTTGACCAGAGAAACTACGGCTTTAAAAAGCTCAGCGATCTCTTTGCCGCTATCGACCTCTTTGAAATGAGAAAAACAAACGGATCGGTATTGTGGATTAGAGACATCAAACGAGCGAAAAAAAATGGCAAATAAACACAAACATTACCGTTTGAAAGCAGATTCCAGCTCGACGGTCATTACCTCAGCATCCAAAGCGGCTCCGATGGGAGAACTGATGCAACCTTTAGCTTTGGTGCATTAGGGCAGAATTGTAAATGTTGTCATTTTTGTCGGTAAATAAAACGGCTCTGACCCCTTTTATTTGACCCCTTTTATTTTCTTCGGCTTTAAATTCTTGCGTATGGATTGCGGGGTTTCTTTGTTGACATACTTCACCTCAATAAGCGAGTTTACTCACTTAGCGAGATGTCCAAAAGTACCGGATCGGATCATAATTTAAACAGCCTCATTGAGGCATCAGGGTCTCAATGAAATACGGGCCATTCCACTTCTTCAGATTTCAGACTTAGCTACAGCCGCTCTACCTGCTATGGTCCACATATTGGGGTTGTTAAACGAAGGAGCATGGATTAGACTCGAAAAGAAACTCGGACAGCCATGAGTAACGTATGAAAAAGATAAACTACCTACTGATTTTTATAGCATTTCTGCTATCCGGTTGCACAAGTCAACCCACTGTATATATTTATGGAAAGTATCTAAATAATAGCCAAAAAGAGGCTATAATAAACACCTTCGAGAAATCGGATAAATATCACGTGGAGGTAAACGATTTTGATTTTCCAACCGATATAACAGTAAACACTCTCCTCTACTCTTTGTTTTTACAGAAGCCTGAATCTATCGATATCGTATCAAGCTTATCTGCCTCTGCTGGATTTTCAATTAAGCAAAAACAAGTTTTTAATGTAGGAAACAACTGGTATACAAAGGACTCAATAGCGTTATTTTTGTTCCCTAAAATTATAGATAACGGCATTACTTTTTTTAAGCAAGATTTAATTAACGATTATAAAGCACAAAATTGTGGTACAGCGACTTCTCTGAAGCTTAATAAGAATGGTTCATTCAACCTCGAATCATTATCAAAAAGCGGCGAAAATGTAATTGAATCAATAGATGGCATTTGGAAGTACAGGCAGTACCCATATTTGGAATTGCAAACAAAAGGTTCACCATATGCGGACTATTACTTTGAAATAAAACGCTTTAAAGGTGCAGACAAGGTAAGTGAGATAGACTACTTGGAATTAGTTTCTCTGAATACAGGTAGTTTACCCGAAGGCTGTTCTTTCTTAATTGGTACGAGAAAATAAGAGACATTTGAATCCAAGTATTAGGGGCTCTAAGCCTGCAGCTTGATGATATACGCTGCGCTAGAACATAGCATTAACCAAGTAAATAAAAGGAAATAAAAGGGGTCAGAGCCGTTTTAAATGGTCTATGCTGCTTGCTGTGGGCCATTTAACGTTTCAGGGATTGAAAAATGCCGAGAAAGCCAAGGATATCGATAGCTGGCGTGCCAGTGCATGTGATCCAGCGAGGCAATAACCGGCAGGTGATCTTTGCCAATGAAGAAGATATGAAGGCTTATCTGGCTTGGCTAAAGGACTATAGCAAAAAGTATGGGGTGAACATCCATGCTTGGGTACTGATGACCAATCACGTCCATTTATTGTGCACGCCGGTCAACAGCACCGGGATTTCGCAGATGATGCAGGCACTGGGACGGATGTATGTGATGTATTTTAATAAGCGGTATCGTCGTTCTGGCACCTTATGGGAGGGGCGTTTCCGTTCCTGTCTGGTACAAGAAGACCGCTATCTTTTTCAACTTTACCGTTACATTGAATTGAACCCGGTCAGAGCGGGTATGGTGACGGCTCCTGCCGATTACAGCTGGTCGAGTTACCAATGCAATGGCCTGGGTAGAAATAGCGAGCTACTGTCGCCCCACAGGTTGTACCTGGCGCTGGGGGATAACGAGGCAAAACGGCAAGAGCAGTACCGCGCACTATTCAAAAGTCATGTCGACGTCCGGCTTTTGGACGATATCCGCAAGGCAGCGAACAAAGGCCTGGCATTGGGAAACGAGCGTTTCATCGACGATATAGTAGCGCTAACGGGCAAACGCTTGGATGCAGGGAAAAGGGGTCGCCAGTTGGGCTGGCGGAAGCATCCCAAGGCTGAACATTAAATAAAACGGCTCTGACCCCTTTTATTCATGATCAATAAGCCCAAGTTAAACGCCAGCCAAAAAATAGCTTAAGCGCCAGCTTAAGCAAACACTAAAACCAAAGACAATAGGGATCAAGGAAGAAGCGCGCTACCGTCTGTTTAGAGCTACACAGGCAAGAGCAGCACAAGCAGGCAAGGACAGGCTTTCGACACCCTCACCTTCAAGTTGCTTCTTCCCCGGCTCACCGGCTTTACAGCCTGGGTAACACAGGCGCAGTTTATGACCTAAGTTAAGGTTTCGCCTTGAGCAAGCTGCTAGATTTGATCTTGTTTTAAATAGATTTTTATTGGTTTTCTGTTGAGTTGGACAGCAATCTGGTAGCTAAAGCCAGTGCGGTAGCCATAGCTGATGGCAGAGATAAGCGCCCGGCGGCGATAGGACTCGATGCCAAGCACAGCTTCGGCATCCAAATCCATCCATGGACAAAAGCCAGCTCGGCTTCGATAGGGAAATGGGTGTAACCTTTAGCTTTAGTGCATTGGGGCAAAATTCTGGATGCCCTCGTTTTTGTCACTTTTATACAAGGATATGAAATGACCCGTTCAGAGCGCGCAAGTCAGATTTGGGCAGTCTTGGCATTGGCTGCCAAAAACCGTCAGTCATTGACCTATGGAATCTTATCCAAGTTAACAGGTGTTCCCGCTGCAGGTCTGGGGCAACTGCTTGAACCTATACAGTCTTATTGCATTTTTCACAAGCTTCCGCCCCTAACCATCCTGATTGTTCAACAAGAGTCGGGGCTTCCTGGAAGCGGCTTTACCGGTGCACAGGCTACTGAATACGCAAAAGATCAAATGAGAGTTTTCAACTTCGACTGGCTTGAACATGGCAACCCTCAACCAGAAAAGCTTGAAGAAGCTGTGCGACTACATCCGTCAAACGGATAGAAAGGTTTAGGTGTCCTGTCTCTTATTATCTATGATTGTTCTATCACCTTGACTAAGTTGTAATTTATGGAAAACTCCTCAGTATCAGTTTTTTACAGTTATTCACACAAAGATGAGAAACTCAGAGATGATTTAGAAACTCACTTATCTCTTTTACTAAGAAAAGGCCTTATATCTACTTGGCATGATCGATGTATTTCAGCAGGCCAGGAATGGGCAACAGAAATTGATAACAACATTAGAAGTGCGGACATAATTTTATTGCTAGTAAGCTCCGACTTTATAGCATCGGAATATTGCTACGGAAAAGAACTATCAATAGCCATTGATAATCACGAAGCAAATAAATCCATTGTAATCCCCATTATTTTAAGGCCTACTGATTGGGAAGATGCACCTTTCGCAAAACTTCAAGCATTACCAGCAGATGCAAAAGCGGTAACTAGCTGGAGTAACCATGACGAAGCTTGGCTAGATGTTGTTAAAGGTATAAAAAAATCTATCAGCCATAGACTTAAGTTAAAAAACAGAATGAAAGAAAGTACTGGATTGCGTAGCATGAATGATCTATTAGAATGCTTTGTAGATAAATTAGAACTTAATTACAATGATAATAATGAGAATTTAATTTCAGGCCTTGAAACAGGAATAGCTGACTTAGACATATTAATTGATGGACTGCACTCTTCTCAGTTAATAACGATTGCTGCTCGCCCCAATATGGGGAAAGGTGATTTAGCCTTAAATATAGCTACTCATGCAGCACTAACTAACAAGTTACCCGTTGCATACTTTACAATGACGATGACAGCTGAACAATTAACACAGCGATTAGTTTCTTCAGTATCATACATTGATAGTCATTCTGTTTCCCGTGGAAACTTAGACGATGAACAATGGGCGAGAATATCTGCTTCTTTTGGGCTATTACTCGAATCACCACTATATATTGACGAAAGTATATTCTCCACAGCCGAGGAGTTACGAAAAAAGTGTATTGAATTACATTCAAAGCATGAGCTTAACTTAATTGTAATTGATTCAATACAGCACCTTAATCAACAAATAACCCATCAGAACCATATTCCCACTAGCATACCTAAACAGTTGAAAAATCTAGCAAGAGAGATAGGCGTTCCAATAATAATAACATCTTCGGTTTCAATGAAAGTGGAAAGAAGAGCATGTAAAAGACCAGTTTTAAGTGACTTATATGAATGGAATGAACTAGAAGATTTTTCTGATACTGTTTTGTTTATTTATAGAGATGAAGTATATAACGAATATACCGATGACTTCGGCAAAGCAGAGATTATAATAGCTAAAGAGATGTTCAGTAAATTAGGTGTTGTAACTGTTAACTATAATAGTAATAGCTACAATTTTCTCTCTTATGAAAAAAATTAAAAATTTAAAGGGGCCAGAGCCCCTTTACATGCGCTCAATAAGAAACTAGCACCAAAAATAACCCAGCCCTACCACCCAAAGTCTGAGTTTTGCACCCACTCACAGCACAGACGCACCAGTGACCATCGGCGACAGGACGTCGCCGTTGAGCGTACAGGGATGCATTCACAGCGTGTCACGGGTGTGCCTGTGCGAAGGCCTGCGGCAGGCAATTAGCAGAACCAAAAGCCGGCAGCCATGCCAATCCCAAACCACTCCCCCGTCCTCGGCAGATACCCAAAAAAATGGAAAAGGCCCGCGTTCGATACGCGAGAATAAAAAGGGTCAGAGCCGTTTAAAATGGTCTATGCTGCTTGCTGTGGGCCATTTAACGTTTCAGGGATTGAAAAATGCCGAGAAAGCCAAGGATATCGATAGCTGGTCTGCCAGTGCATGTGATCCAGCGAGGCAATAACCGGCAGGTGATCTTTGCCAATGAAGAAGATATGAAGGCTTATCTGGCTTGGCTAAAGGACTATAGCAAAAAGTATGGGGTGAACATCCATGCTTGGGTACTGATGACCAATCACGTCCATTTATTGTGCACGCCGGTCAACAGCACCGGGATTTCGCAGATGATACAGGCACTGGGACGGATGTATGTGATGTATTTCAATAAGCGGTATCGTCGTTCTGGCACCTTATGGGAGGGGCGTTTCCGTTCCTGTCTGGTACAAGAAGACCGCTATCTTTTTCAACTTTACCGTTACATTGAATTGAACCCGGTCAGAGCGGGTATGGTGACGGATCCTGCCGATTACAGCTGGTCGAGTTACCAATGCAATGGCCTGGGTAAAAATAGCGAGCTACTGTCGCCCCACAGGTTGTACCTGACGCTGGGGGATAACGAGGCAAAGCGGCAAGAGCGGTACCGCGCACTATTCAAAAGTCATGTCGACGTCCGGCTTTTGGACGATATCCGCAAGGCAGCGAACAAAGGCCTGGCATTGGGAAACGAGCGTTTCATCGACGATATAGTAGCGCTAACGGGCAAA
>NZ_JAAXYH010000026.1 GCF_012911865.1 Shewanella salipaludis | reverse complement strand
GCAGGAAAGCGTGAATAACGGCGCCTGGACGACTATCGTATCGCCGACATCCAACAGTTACAGTCGTACCGGCCGACCCAATGGCAGCTATAAATACCAAGTGAGAGCCTGCAATACTTCGGGTTGCGGCAGCTGGAAGGCTTCAAGCGCAGTGACAGTGTTGCTGCCACCCCCAACGCCAGCCAGCATCAGCGTACCGACAACGACTGTGACCAGTGGCAGCATCGCCATCAGTTGGCCAGCGGCCGGCACGGCAACCAGCTACACGCTACAGGAGAGCGTAAATAACGGCGCTTGGACGACCATAGCTTCACCTACTACAACCAGTTACACCCGCACCGGCCGTTCCAATGGCAGTTACAAGTATCAGTTGCGTTCTTGCAATACCTCGGGTTGCAGCAGCTGGAAAGCTTCAAGTGCAGTGACAGTGTTGTTGCCGCCGCCTGCGCCTGTCAGCATCAGCGTGCCGACAACGACTGTGACCAATGGCAGCATAGCCATCAGTTGGGCCGCGTCCAGTACTGCGACCAGTTACACACTGCAGGAAAGCGTGAATAACGGCGCCTGGACGACTATCGTATCGCCGACATCCAACAGTTACAGTCGTACCGGCCGACCCAATGGCAGCTATAAATACCAAGTGAGAGCCTGCAATACTTCGGGTTGCAGTAGCTGGAAAGCTTCAAGCGCAGTGACAGTGTTGCTGCCACCCCCAACGCCAGCCAGCATCAGCGTGCCGACAACGACTGTGACCAACGGCAGCATTGCCATTAGTTGGCCGGCTGCCGGCACGGCGACCAGCTACACCCTGCAGGAAAGCGTCAACAGTGGCAGTTGGACGACCCTGGCTTCGCCGACGACGACCAGCTATACCCGCACCGTTCGCAGCAATGGCAGCTACAAATACCAGGTGCGTGCCTGCAACGCATCGGGATGTAGCGGTTGGACCGTATCTCAAGCTGTGACTGTGGTATTGCCGCCCGAATGGATGCAAACCATACCGGCAGAGGTCCCCGATGCCACAGGTAGTGATACCCCGCCGACAGAAGAGATTGATCTGAGTGCTGTCGCACTTAAGGGAAGTGCCGGTGTATCCGGTGGCCAGGCGAGTTACCAAATCCCCATCGATTTACCACCTGGTCGCAACGGCGTCCAGCCAACAGTGTCACTCAGCTACAACTCTCAGGGCGGCAATGGCATTGTCGGCGTGGGCTGGGCGCTCAATGCCGGTTCAGCCATTAGCCGTTGTGCCGCTACCTATGCCCAGGATGGCTTTACCCGCGCGGTGACCTTCGACGCCGCCAGTGACAGACTCTGCCTCGATGGCCAGCGCTTGATGGCTGTATCTGGTACTTATGGCGCCAACGGCACCGTATATCGTACCGAGATGGACTCTTTTGTTAAGGTGGTTCAAAGCGGCGGTATCAACTCGGCTACGGCCAGTTTTATTGTCTATAAACCCGATGGTAACAGCGCAACTTATGGCACCGAATCCAACAGCCGCTTCGCGCCTTCTGGACTGACGACAGTGTTGAGCTGGAAGGTGGCCCAAGAGTCCTTCTCAAATGGTGCCAACACCATTGACTATGAATACGATGATTCGATTGCAGGCGAGCATCTGCTGAGCAATATTTACTACAGTGGCAGCAATGAGCGCTACGTCGAGTTTATTTATTCGCCCAGAAACGATACCCGATTAAGTTTCATTGCGGGAGGGAAAATATCGACTCAACGCCGTTTGAGCCAGATTAATACGTATATAAAAGAGTTGATAAAAACAAATAGTTACATAATTTCGTATGATAACAGTAAGTCTAGTAACCGCAGCCTGTTAACCCGGGTACAACAATGTAGCGAAGCCAACAATAATCAGCAATGTGCTCCGGCAACAACGTTTACTTGGTCTGATCAATATGTCACTGTAAAAACCTCTGAGTATGCAATTGATGGGCTGGGTTCTACCTTCTATTCACTCAGAGGCATATTTGGTGAAGGTTATCGCCCCATTGCTTCTGACGGTGACATCAATGGTGATGGTGTCATGGATTGGCCCGGTTACTTTAGTGATGCTGAGTTGCAACTGGTTACACCGAATAGCATTAAGCTTAGAAACCGCAATTTTGATGATTTAACCTACAGCACCATAAGCGTGATCTTTGATGCGAACCAAGACGGTAGAAGCGACAGTTTTGAGATAAAAAATAACAAGCTGTATATCGCTTTGACCACAGATTCAGGCGTCGGTCGTTTTGAGTATGCCGGCATAGATTTACCCCACCCTCAAGATGATCTCTTGAATGCCGGCGACTACAATGGCGATGGTTGGCCAGATCTCATGATCCGTAAGGGTGAGTATCCTGCCTATTCCAATGCCAAATTGTATCTTTACACTCACAGTCAAAATCCGAGTGCGCCCTACAGTGAAAATAACCGCCAGCTAGTGCATAGCTATGTTTATTCCTACTCACCTGGAACCCCCAGCGATGGCGTGTCGTTTATCGGCGACGCCGATGGGAATGGCTTGAGTGATGTGCTTATTTCAGGAAAAACATTAAAACACGCATTTGGTGTGTCAGGCTCATGGCCACGCAAGTTTTTACTCAATCAAGGCAATGGGTTTACCTCTAAAAGTCTGCCACAAATAAGCAGAAACACAGGCGTCGACAGCGATCTGTTTGAATTCATCATGGACATCAATGGCGATGGCCTCGTCGATTGGCTCTATTGGGCGAAAAACCAAGCCAAAGCGAATCAACCCACAGAACTTTGGTATCGTCTCAATAACGGGAAAGCGGACTTTGCACCTGCGGTCAGTTTTAATCAGAAAGTATTCGCAGCACGTTCATTCGCAACGCTGGCGGACAATGGTTCAGAAGAGCCGCTTGAATTTAGTTTTCCTAAATATAGCAATGCGTTCAAAGTGGCGGATGTCGATGGTGATGGCACGGCAGAGCTATTGTTGCCTGGGGATAGATTATTAGAGTCTTGTGGCTATGTTTCAACCTCAGGTATCGCAAGACGTGTTTGTGGTGATGGTATTTATGGGCAGTATCAAACAGGTACTCAGCGGGGGGTGAATGCCCCCATCCCAGCGAATTTGGATAAAAGTATCTACAGATACAATGCCATCAAATTTACGCTAAATGCGGCAGGCACTATAGTGCCTACAACCATCAGTACTGACTTTATCGGTACCCCACAAGCCTCCATGGAAGACATTAATGGTGATGGCTTAACCGACATGTTGTTCATGTTTAAACCACACTCATTGAATGCTATCTATCCCGATCTTGCCAGTTCTACGATAGTCAATGCCGAAGGCCACTACTTGTCACGCAACTATGGTGCCGGCAGCGGGGCTAGCTCGGCCGATTACCAACCAGTCGATTACCTGCAAGCTGCCACCGATGGATTGGGTAACAGCAACGAGTGGCGTTACCGTCCATTATCCACGGGCGAGGCCAGTGCCGGGCAGGAAAAGCTCTATAGCACAGATCACGATGAAGTCGGCTCCGGCTATGTCCACTTCGCCTCCAGCATGTATGTGGTGCAGTCCTTCAAGCAGAGTAACGGCCAGGGCGGCGATAACGAGACTCAGTATGCCTACAAGGGCGCCATGTATAATCTGCAGGGGCGTGGCTTCACTGGCTTCAATCAGATCTGGGAACAGGATGTGCAGCGTAACAAGACAGTGCACAGCACCTTCAAGCAGAAGTTCCCTTATGTGGGCCTTTTGACCTCCCAGGAGGTCAGTGTGGACGGGGCCGTGGTCCTGAAAACAAACAACACCTGGGCCGATAACCCGCAGCATTCGGTGGCTGGTGTCTATCACAATATTCTCACCAATTCGGTGCATCAAAACTGGGATCTCGATGGTACAAAAATGTCCAAGGTGGAGCAGACGATCGTGCCTGCGGACGTAGATAAATGGGGTAACATCAAGAAGCAGAGCCGCACTGTCACCGATTATATCGATGGCCTAGCCAACAGCTACACGAGTACGGTCGAGACTGAGTTTGCCGCGAATGAGGCAAACTGGTGGTTGCGTAAGTTCAACTGGGTAAAAACCAGCACTGCGGCGGCCGTGCGGGGTTGGAGCAATGATCCGGCCGGTACGACGGATGTAGCGCAATGGCAAAAGCAAACCGTGGATAGTTGGGACTCGGTGCATAAACGCCCTACCAGCATCACAGTCAGCGCCAGCAACAGCAGTTGTTCGCGACTTGAGGAGACTCAGTTCAACGCTTATGGCCTGCCCAACTGGACTAAAGTGACGGGCCAGGATAGCAATTGCAACCAGTTACCACCTCGCCAGACTGCCTTCAGCTATACCAAAGGCGGCACCAGTGCCGAGGCAGACGGTTATCTGCCTTACGAGGTCACCAACGCCAAGGGCCATGTGACTAAAACTGAATATGACATGGGTTTTGGTTTGCCGACCAAGGTCACTGCGCCCAACAGCATAGTGACAGCAACCAAATATGACGCCATTGGCCGTCCTGTGCAGGTTAAGCAGACCGGCAGCCCGACCCGCTATCTGCGGTACTTGCTGGCCAGTGACGGCGATAATGCGCCACAGGATAATGCCAATATCGCCGCAGTGATGACCCGCACTACAGGTGCCGGCATGCCGGAAACTGAGCAGTATTTTGATGGCCGGGGCCGTTTGCTGCGCAGCGCCACCCAGGGCTTCGATGGCGGTTATCAGTATCAGGACAAGCATTACGATGCGCCCGGGCGGTTAACCCGGGAGTCCATCCCCTATGGCAATGGCACAGCTGCCGAGTATACCGAGTTCGGTGACTTCGACGCCCTGGACAGACCGGGCCGGCGCAGCATCCCCAACGGCAAGTCGGGCGGACTCGAGTCGAGCTACAGCTACAGCGGCCTGAAGACGGATATCAGCGTCGAGGGACGCACCATGTCGCGCACCTATGGCAGCCAGGGCTGGCTGTATGAGACCGTCGATGCCAAGAGCGGCAGTAACCGCTTCGCCTACGACGCCGCCGGTCGCCCATTGGTGATCCGCGATGCCAACACTCATGACATCAAGGCCAGCTACAACGGCTTCGGCCATAAGACTCAAGTTATTGACCCCAATCAGGGCACAACGAGCTTCGGCTATAACACCTTGGGTGAGATTGACAGGCAAACCGACGCCAACGGTGTGCTGCAGACTTACATGCACGACACCCTGGGCCGGATTACCTCCAAAGTCACTACAGGCGGCAATGCGTCCGGCACGGCGAGCTTCCTCTGGGATAGCCTCAAGAAGGGCCTGCTCAGCTCAGAAACAGAAAACGGCGTGACCCGCAGTTATGGCTATACTGCCGCGCTGCAACTGAGCCAGACCACAGTCACAGTCGGTACTGTGAGCAACACGGTCAAGCACCAATACGACGGCTTCTATGGTCGCCCCAAGGGCTTGGTATACCCCAACGGACTGACGCTGCAATACACCTATAACGATTATGGCTACCTGAACGCAACCAGCAATGCCGCCTCGGGCTATGTCTATCGCGAGATCAGCACCATGGACGAGGCGGGTCATATCACGGGTGCCAAGTTGGCCAACAACATAATGACCGAGTCGCGAGTCTATAATCCGGAAGGCACCATGGCCAGTGTCGAGGTGGATGCTCCTTTGGGGCGCATCCATGGTCATTATTATGATACTTATGATGCCTTCATGAATTTGCGCAACGAGCGTAACGGCATTACGGGGCTTGAGAAAAGCTATGCTTATGACGACCTCAATCGCCTGAGTCAATACAGCTTCAGCAACAGTGGCTTTGCCTTGTACGATACCAGTTCACCCTTTGCAGCGACGGTAAACTACGACTATGACAAGGTTGGCAACTTACTGAAGAAAACCGACTACAGCGCCAACAGCAGTAACGCCTACCGTTATGGCGGTGCGGCCTGCGCCGCAGGCAGTAACGCCGGCCCCAACGCCGTCTGTCAACTGGATAAGCTGAGCGGCAGCACGGTCAGCTTCCAATATGACAAGCGCGGCAATCTGCGCCTGGGTGATGGCTTGAGCATGACCTATAATGCCATGGATAAACCCTTGAACATCACAGGCCGGGGCCCTGGCAACAGCACAGTGACAGGTTTTGTCTACGGCAGCGATAACATGCGCGCCAAGCAAACCAGGACTGTATCTGGCAGCAGCACCACGACCTATTATGTCGACAAATACTATGAGGTCGACAATGATGGTTCCTGGAGAGCCTACCTGGACGATGTTGCTGTGCTCAGCTACACGCCGCAGCGCAGTCACCTGCTGCAGTTTACCCTGAGGGACAGGCTCGGCAGCGCCACCACCCTGGCGGATCAAAACGGCAATATCGCCAGCCAACGCTACTTCGACCCCTTCGGCCGCACCGCGACCAGCAGTAAAGCGGGCGCGCTGGGTGATTTGCTCGACACCAACAAAAACCGCCGCGGTTTCACCGACCACGAGCACTTGAACGAACAACAGCTGATCCATATGAACGGCCGGGTGTACGATTACAACCTGGGTCGGTTTATGAGTGTTGACCCGTTTATTCAGAGTCCGACCTCGACCCAGAGTGTGAATCCTTACAGCTACATAATGAACAACCCGCTGGCAGGGACGGATCCGACGGGGTATTGCAGTACTGGTAGTCACATTAAAGATCATGATGTTGCAGGTTGTACCAGCATAGAGTTTGGTTCCGGGGGAGCGGGTAAGAAGAAAAAGTCCAATGCAACTATTACTCAAAATGGCGCCAATAGTTACACTGCGAGTTTCCAGTTAGGCAAAAATACGACCTTAGAAGTTGATTTTAAAGTCAATGATGTTGGTAGTTTAGGTGCAAGGAATGCCATGTGGACGGATCAGAATGGCAACCCTTCATCTCCGCCTGCAGGGTTTAATGGCGGAGAGACGGTTAGCATTGGAGTAATACCGGGCCCATTTGGTCTTCCTATGCCAGGGCCTAAATCGCCTGAACAAATAGCGAATGATGAAGCTGCAGCAAAGGCTTTAACTGGTTTTTTAAATGAGTTGGCTGGTGCATCATCATCTCCGCCACCACCGGAAGATCATGACAGTGTTGAAATGCGACAACCTTCCCGCAAGGTTGAGAAATTCGAGAATACAATCCCAGAAGACTATTTCAATACTTCACCGAGATATCAGTTAGTTAACCAAAATGGGAGATGGAAAACTATTGATGGGAACGGCAATGCGTTTACTCCCAAGGGAGAATATGAGTTTGTCACACAAGAAGGCCAAATATGGGTAAGTCGAACAGGTACAGGTCACTATAACATAGCGAGAGGAGCAAACTCCGTAGATTACGCTGGCCATATTCGCTTTGGGTATGGTAATAATCGAGGTGTGATCAGAGGCTGGAATAATAACTCTGGACATTATAAGCCATCGGCGGATAGAGCTTGGCAAGCTAGGTTGCCATCTAATGAGTTTGGTAAGTTATGAAATTAATAGAAATTGTTAAAGGTTTTCCTCGACAGGAAAATGTAGCGTCCTTTAAACAGTGTATTAAAGGATTGACGGATGAAGAGTTGCTACGACTAACTATTCCTTTGCTTGATGAAATAGAAGGAAGAGCTAGAATATGTTTAATTAAAGTTCTTTCTACGGCACTAAAATATGAATCTAGTTTCATGGTTATTTTAGATATTGGATGTAGGAAAAAACTTGTTAGTGAAATAGGTGAATGGCTTAAGTTTTTAGTTCCTAGAATTAAGCTTAAAGAATTTGTTAAATTAGTTAACGGCTATAAAGAGCATGATGTTGAAATAGTTAGTATCATACTTTACAAGCTCCAGTTCATCTTAGATGAAGAACAACTGAAAAAATTCGAATAGGAATAAAGGGGTCGGAGTGAATTAAATAGCAATTATGGCCACCCACATACACTGGACCTTAAGCATTTAAGGGCTAGCAATTAGGGCCACCCACAGCAATTAGGGCCACCCACAGTAAATGGTGAGATTCAGCGGTCTCTTCTAAACTGAGATAAGTTGTCGATGCTGGAGTCTTGTCATGCCGCGCCCTCGAAGAACTCAAATAAGTGTTGAAGACACGCCCTATTACCACTGCTGTAGCCGGGTGGTGCGGCGCGCCTTCCTGTGCGGTGATGATGCCTATTCGGGGAAGAACTATGACCATCGCCGGGGCTGGGTAGAGTCACTGCTCTTTGAACTTGAAGCTGTTTTTGCCATTGATGTGGCTGCTTTTGCGGTGATGTCAAACCATCTGCATGTTGTGTTGCGTATTGATAT
>NZ_JAAXYH010000025.1 GCF_012911865.1 Shewanella salipaludis | reverse complement strand
GCGTGTCTTCAACACTTATTTGAGTTCTTCGAGGGCGCGGCATGACAAGACTCCAGCATCGACAATTTATCTCAGTTTAGAAGAGACCGCTGAATCTCACCATTTACTGTGGGTGGCCCTAATTGCTTCTAATTGCTTCTGCTGCATGAGCGTCAATAAACACAAGGCCATGGCCAGTGAGTATCTTGCCGAGCAACAGGTCGAATAAGCAGCCGAGAAACAGATCGGGCGGTCCAACGATAACGAGTTGGCAGCCTAGGCCTGAGACAACAAAGCCCGCGAGTGCGGGCTTTGGCATCTAGTACTCTATACTTGGCTATTCATCAATATATACGTAAAAGCAATCAAAATAACTATTTGAAAAGAAGCTAAAACCGTATACAAACCAAATCGCTTTAGCTTAAGTTTTTTCCAACCAAATAAAGACAGCGGAAATACAGCCAAGGGGCCAAAAACAAAAACATAAAACACGATATCTTCTAATACTCCATCCAGAGATAGAACTTGGATCACATCATCAAGAAGATAAACAAAGCTCAGTGAGAATACCAAAACCGTGAATAGCTCTAATACACCGATTAATTTTCGATTACTTTGATTAATTTCCATCACCTATTCCCCCCTGTGGCCCATCCAAATGCTTGCGCGTCAACTCTATCCCAAACCTGATGCTTTAAAATTTCATTTGGACGGCCAAGCGGCCCAGTCCCTTCACCATAGGTATGTATATAAACGTTGTTTTTATCCTGAGTAACCCAGCGCCGGACGATTCCCGGATTCAATAGATGGCGTGGTATTCCTTTTTCATTTGGGGGAAGAGTAACATTCATAACCGTTCCTCCGTCCGCAGAGACTTCATGCCTTACATATCCGACCGGAAGCGCAAAGCCCACCTGTTCATCGGAAACAGGCTCACCACTAGCCCCCGGAGCAGGATATCTTTGCAACCCTTGCCTTACATTTTCAATATTGCAACCTGTGGTCGACTTACTGCATGAATTATCAAGGTAATAATCATGAAAGTCTTCATGAGATTCATCAAAGGAAGGCACGCCATCCTCATCTACTGATGTTATACCCTGTTTCCTATTTGGTGTTAAGACAGAACCATCTGTTTGCTTTTCTATTCTTCCATTTTGATTAGAAGCCGTCTGAGTTTGCACCCCTTGTGAAGCAATTTGCTGCTGAGATCCAATATCAGCAGTCTTACCTACATTGGCTATTGAGTTGGTAACAGCGGCTTGACCTTTACTGGAACCATTACTGATATGCACATTACCTTGGCTATCCTTGCCGATATGTCCAACGGTTTTGCCGTCCGCATTAGTAATGGCTTGGGTTTTACCCGCTTCCAAACCATCGGCACAGCCTTTCAGCGTATCGTCCGTCGAACAGTAGCCCGTTGGATCTATACCAGACATAGGGTTGTTCATTATGTATGAATAGGGGTTGATACTCTGGGTCGAGGTGGGACTCTGGATGAAGGGATCAACGCTCATGAACCTACCCAGGTTGTAATCGTACACCCGGCCGTTCATATGAATTAATCGGAATGGAGAGTTGAGCTGAATGTTAAAGAGCGCATGGAATACAGTGGCTTACAGCTGCACCTTACCATATGGAATCAGTGTTGTGTTCACTTGGATGATGGCTTGGGTAATTTCTTGTTGTTCAAAAGATTATGGCAAATCACCCAGAAATTCACCTTCTTTACTTTCGCTGGTCTGCCGGGTAACGGATAGGCGCTTTCCACATGAAAACGCATTTTGCCTTGTTCCTTCCACACCCGAAAAACGACCTGATAGAATATCTCATTGCCATCATCGTCTTCCAATTTGCAGGTGCAGTAGCGACTGTAGCCACCGTGATAACAGAACTGCTCGGGTAAGGTCTCAAGTATGTGGGCCAAATGGAAGGACAAGGCATATCTGGTTGGGCAGAATGCTCTGGGATCTTCAGGCTTGTGTGGGTATATCTGAGGACCGTAAGGGTCTTTGGATTTATCAGGATCTACGGTAAATACGTGGTGTGACAGCGTAATATAAAGGGTGTACTGCTCATTCCTTTGCGGATGAACATAGGTGTGTTTTCTGGCAACCAAGTGCTCAAAGTGGATTTCGGTTCCGTGATAGTCGAACGGTTTCCAAAACTGATACTCACTGTCGGCGAGGTTAAAGAGACGTTTCAAGCTCATTATTCTTATAATTGTGTAGGGCCAGAAATAACAAAGGCTCCAACGAGGGAGCCTTCGCCAAGTCAGACTTGGATTCAGAACGTCATTACCGGCCACTGCCTCGACCCTTGCGGGTTACGTGGTGTCATGCTTGCGCATGTCTGCTGCACCATGGCTATAGTCTCGCCCTTTTTGACGGGGCTGTCAATCCTGAATCCGGGCTGCCGGATGCGTCCGGTTATACACCTCCTTCAGTTTGGCCATGCTCACATGCACATAGATTTGAGTCGTGGATAAGTCCGCATGCCCCAGGAACTCTTGGACATGGCGAATATCGGCACCGTGATCCACCATGTGCGTTGCCGCTGCGTGGCGATACTGGTTGCAGGCCCCTGACTTACGCACATCGGCCAACTTGATGTACTTGGCCACCAGTTCAGACAGTTGAGCCGCTCTGAATGGCTTACCGTTGTTTGCCAAGAACAAGGCTTTGCCGGAGTACGCATTGCCCAAGGTGGGTCTGACTTCTTTCAGGTAGCGATATATCCAACTGCAAGTGTCTTTGGCAATGGGCACATATCTGTCTTTAAAGCCTTTCCCCTGATTGACTCTGAGCTGGCATTGCTCAAAGTCCACATCGTCCAGCGCCAAGGTGCCAAGCTCAAATCGCCGAATGCCGGAAGCATAGTAAGTCGTCATAATGGCTGTGTCCCTTACCCCCTTGAGACCATAATGCTCGGCCTGCTTTAGCACCTTCTTTACCTCCTCTTCACTCAGAACGGGCTTGGGTAAGCGCCTGCCATTCTTCGGCAGTTCAAAACGTTCGGTACTATTCACCACAAGCACCTCTTTGATATACAAGGTTCTAATGAACACCTTCACCGTTGTCAGTCGGTAACGTATGGTGGCCCGGCATAAGGGGCCTCCATGACGTGCTTTGCGATACTGGTTAAGGTACTGCTGGTAGTTGTCCAGTACTTCCACATCAATCTGAGTTGTATCGACTATGCCGTGCCCCTTGGTCCACAGCAAAAAGAGCGACAACGAGGCCTCCTTGCTGACCACGGTGTTTTCGCTCTGGCCTTTGGCGCGGCAGACATCCAGGTAGTACTGTATGCAGTTCGATAAGGTTAGCGAGTTAGGTTTAGTGAGCCACATAGCGCCTCCCCCATATCATGATATGAAACCTGACAGCACGGGTATAAACACCGTGCCTGTACCATTGAATGATCCGCGGTGCCGGCCTGCTGGGACAAATGAGTTTTATCCCACAGGCGGCAACTATGTTGTCGCCCTCAAGCAGCGGCTCCACAATACAACCCCGAAAAATCTCATGGCCATTGACCTTGGTTAATCCCAAGCGCCTCAATGCACCACGACATCCGGCACCATCGGCATGTTCCGATGTGGGCACATAGCGATTCAAGGTGCGGTCGCAATAACCAATCCAATGCGCTTCTATGCTGCCCATGCTTATCCCTCGCCGCGCCAGTTTTTGGCAGACGCCGGGATTTGCCAGCAAGCGCTGATGGTAAATATCGAAGAGCTGTTTGAGGTAGATGTCATCCATATCAGGGGAGGCCAACATCTGCTCGAAGGCGTCAATATGAAGGTTTGTGTCCATCATTTGTCCTCCTTAACCGCTCTGTACAGCTTACGCATGGATTCGCCGTGCAACTCCAGGCGATGGGCGCGATGAATTATGCGATCCATGATGGCATCGGCAAGGGTGGGCTCACCTATGTATTCATGCCATTGGCTGACCGGCAATTGGGTGGTGATGATGAGCGCCCCGGATTCGACACGCTCTTCTATCAACTCCAGTAAGTCCTGTCGGTTAAGGTCGTTCAATGGAGCCATGGCCCAATCATCCAGCACCAGCAGTTTGTATTTGGCCAGCCCGCTGCGCAGTTTCGGCAAGGAACCATCCCTGTGGGCAATGTCCAATTCCTCCATCAGTAGGTTGAAACGCTTGTACAGCACTGAAAAATTAAGTTTTATTGCCTGGTTGGCAAGGGCACAGGCAATCCAGCTCTTTCCGGCCCCGGTCGGCCCGGTAATCAGCAAAAACTGATTTCGAGCGACCCAGTCGCAGTTAATCAATGAGGCCAGATAGCCCTTATCAATCCCTCGCTTTGCCAGGTAATCAATATTCTCTACGCAAGCCTGGCCCTGCTTCAGCCTCGCGGCTTTAAACAGTCGCTCCCGCTTTTTCTGAGACTTGTATTGGATTTCCTCACAGGTCAAAAAGGCCAGAATATCGATAATGGGGAGGGCTGCCATATCCGGTGTCACCAGGACTTTTTTCAGGGCTTCACTCATGCCGGTCAGACGCAGTTGTTGGAGGTTTTCAAAGACGCTTTGTTCACTGCTCATCTTACTGTCCTCCATCCAGGTAATACCGGGCACCGCGAACATTATGGTGCAGTGGCAGCTGGCCTTGAACGGGGACGGCCTCAGCTGAAGGTTCATCCAAGCGGCACTGCAAGATGGAGCGCACACTGCTGACGGTCAGCGACTGTATTTCACAGGCACACTGGCATGCCCGTTCAAAACGCGCCTGGCCATATTGCCTGGCGAGCTTTTGCAGTTTCGAACAGGCTTTGCAGCCCTGTAATGAATAGTCCGGTACGCCGTCAAACTGCGCCGATACCAAGGCTAAGGCGTGCTCGCCAATGCCAGTGGCCCATTGGGTAAAATGCGCTTTTGACTGAGCCGCATACGCCTGATGACTCTTGGGTCTGTGGCTGTTCTCCGTGGTAGTGCCACCTTGAACATGGCTACGTATATGCATGGCAACCAACTTGTGATGGAAGTAGATTTCGACCTTGCTTTGGCACACTTTGACGTCCACCAATTGGCCAGTCAGCTCATAGGGCACAGAGTAGGCGTGACCATGCACGTAAATGTGATAATCCCGATTCACCTTTTGCAGATGTAGCCATCGGCCAATATCAAAGGGTTTGCTTGGTAAGGCAGACAACGCCGCACGTTCGGTATGTTCAAACCGCTCACGGCGATTGCCTTTATAGCGTTTGAACGGGCGTCGATTCAGCTGCTCCAGCAACTCGACAATCGCCTGATTAATCTCGGCAATGCTAAAGAAGCTCCGGCGACGCAGCACCACGGTAATCCATCGGGTAACCAGCAACACCCCGATTTCGGCCAGGGATTTATCCTGTGGTCGCCTCACCCGTGCAGGATCTATCACAAAGCCATAATGCTCGGCCAGCTCCTGGTAGCTGTGATTTATTTCCGGGAACTTACCGGGCCGGGTGACGGCTGACTTGAGATTGTCCGGCACCACCACGCGAGGAACCCCACCCATATAATCAAACATCGACGGATGGGTTTTCAGCCATCCCTCCAGACTCTGGTCGCGCAATGCCTGGGCAAATACCAGCTGCGAGTACCCCAAAACACCCACAAAAATTTCCGCATAATATTTCTCCCCAGTTTGCGGATCTGTCCAGGGAATGCGCTTACCGGCAAAGTCGACAAAGCACACCTCGCCGGGGGCATAGTACTGACGCATGGACACGTCGATGGACTTGACGTAGTGCCGATACCAGTGAGTAAACTGCGAATAGCACAAGGCATCGGCGGGACGAATGCTGCGGTATTCCTCCCAGAGCTGAATGAGTGTTTGATGCTTCTCCTGCATCAAATGATGCACATAAGCCCAGTCAGGTTGACGCTTAATACTGTCCGTAGGCGTGACGGGGTTCAATCGATTCAGCAGCCGGTCATCTGAATCTTGCTCCAGCTCCGCAAGGGTCACAGAGGTTTCCCGTCGCTTACTACGATAAGCCCGCACCGTATTGGGAGATATGCCCACAAGCTGGGCAATCCGCCGATTTGAGTAATTGGTGGTCAGCAGCAAACGCAGCAGCTGCCGTAATGTCTGTATGCTCATGATGAGCTCCTTAATTTCACTGTTGATGAAATCAAGGCACGTGCATGCCCACGCTCCGGTCTGGGCCGAAACTTGACAGTCTGGCATGGGAAAGCTTTAATGAAGTTGTCGAGCGCGAAAATTCGACAAATTCCGGAAAAGCCAGCATTTGCAGATGTTGGCTTTTTCACTTTCAGTGCCTTGGCTAAATCACGAATAAATAGTTTGCTTATCTTTCGTTAGGCCTTTCCTCCTCAACGTGGCATTGATGTTCGATTCTTTGTTTGGCGAGCCAAAAAGCAATGTCCTTTACCAACACATATCTTCCCCTTCGGCCCTGAATGGTAAATAGTGCAACCGGAAAGGTGGATTGCGACATGTGTTTTCGCAGCGCATGAATGCTCGGATAACCCATGGCTTCGCTTAACTTTTTACCAGTCAGCAACGGTGAGCCATATCTGTGCATGAGTTCACGCTCCAACTCAGCAGCCAATGCTTCCAAGTGGGTACCGTGCCTGTTAGTCATCCTGCAACCTGCTTTGATTTCGTGAGATTAACTAAGAATATGAAGACCTACTAAACTTGCATAAGGCTTTCTTTTTCAATTAAGGGCACGAGCTCATGAGTGAGTTCGACAACAAAAACACTATTTATCAATTGGTTGTGTTGTTAGGCGGCAGTTTGCAATGCCAATTGCGAAATTTACTTCTCCTATGTACACCTTCGAGAACTATCTTGGCCTGAGCCGAGACACAAGGTCACTTGCTACCCGCTACGGGTGCGCTTGCTTGAAGGCGTACCTGGATGCCCCAAGTGCCTATGGAATGAAAAAGAAGTTATTTGCTGAGGACGAACAACGGCGTCACAGCTCAGAATGGCTAAACAATTCGTCCCGCTTCTTTAATAAAAAAGAGCAAGGTGAGCCGGTCATCAGGGAATATGTTGTTGACGACATTGACCGTCGCCTGAACGCAGAATTTTCTTTTAAGGCGTTGCTCTGCAACCCACTGTGGCAACTTATCGACAATACCCAACCTTCGGCACAATCCATCAAAGAGGTGTTAGGTAATCTTCCGGTAAACTATGTCAACCTGCTCTTCAAAGAAGATGCTTACGGCAACCTTATCAGAAAGAAAAAAATAAACGGTAGGACAGAGCTTAAATTGATGAGCCGCACCGACATCCATGCACTGACCTGCTGGATAGCCTTTTGCCTGGAGTCCACCACACCAGAAAATACATGTTTCGATAGGAATCAATTGTTGGCAATTATATACTTCCTCAAAATTGGCCTCACTACTCCGTTCTCCGCAATAGCAGTCGACTTTTATGAATACCTGAACGCCCAATTTTTGCATCTATATGATGCAAGTAATATAGTACAAAACTATCTGCATTTTAGTATGTTTCGATTGTCTGATGGGAATCAGATTCGTATTCCTATGCGGCTAATATTAAAAAATTCACCTAACATTAGGCCAGTATTTTCGCTCTACCAAGATTTGTGCAAAAGAGCTATCCAGCTAAAGCTGGTCCCGAATTCCAAAGAAGGTCAGCTCTGCTTTTACAACTTCATCCATCATACCGAGATCCAGAAACTTATCGATACGCTTTTTCAGGCAGACAACCATCCCACTTCTTTGAAAGAACTCAAAGGACGAGTCTCCATTTTTGGGCAACATTGACAGCACCCTGATCAGTCTAAAACAGTAGAAGTGATCACTTGTGAACAGCGGAAGCGATCAATTGCGCCAGTGCCACCAATTAGCGGCGCTGCCCCAAACTGCCCGCCCTGCTGGCCAACACTGATCACTTCTACCGGCAAAGCCTGCCCAGGCTGCTGGTCGAATTGCCCGGTTTCAGGCAAGAAAAAGCCCCAAGGAAATGGGGCTGATTGGAACAAGTGTTACTACTGTCTGCTCTTTCTTCGTAACATTTAATCAATGAGCTTAAAAAAACTATTACCCGCTACAGGTAGTATTTTTATGCCTTCGTTATACAGGGCTTCCGCTCCCGATGTATAACGATGGGATCGAGCGTTTGCCTCAGCGCCATTGACCGGGTTTACTACTGTTGCTCCGGCTTTGGTTAACTTTTTCAATCTTAAAGCAACCTTATTGGCAATAGCAGCCTTCTCCTTGTCATCGGACATAAATGCCAAAGCTGATTCTTTTAACCCTTGCTCTGTTAATCGTCCAATGTGTAAACCAATAGTACCTGAGTTCAAGTCATAGAAGATATTTGGCGAAGAAGCATCCATAGAGGGTTTCTGAGCTGTGAGGATAATACGAACGTCGCCATCAATATTCAGTGCCTCGACTGACAATTTGCCATCTATTTCCCTCAAAGCAAACGGTCTCAGAACCATCACAGTCACAAACAAGCCAAGCTCAGAGCTAATTGAGTTTATATACTCAACAAGCTCTTCTAGCGTGGCGTGAAACTGAATCATTATTTTTTTCATCGTTTACGTCCTAATCATACCGCTCGAATCTTGTGGGGAGACCAGCACCATTCAAGTCATCAAGTGCTTGCTGTTCACGCTTAACTGGGGAGCCATCTGCTTTGGTTTTCCCTACGTTTACTCCACACAGGTTACCTTTGCAGTCTTGGTAAAGAACGTCTGGTCTGCGACCACTTTTGTTTCCGCCAGGAGTGCGGACTAACTGCTCAGGGAGCCTACCACCCCCAGCTATAACCGTTCCTCCATCTGCTTCGATTTGTTCGCCGATCTCGCGAATCTTTTTATTATGCGGCGCATTTGGATCTGTCTTGGGCCCACGCTTTGCGCCCTTTGAAATCCCAGGTATTCTAGCCTTTTTTAATCCTACATCAAAATTAGTATGAGGCCAGCCATATTAAAACAACAACATAATGCACTTTCAGTGAGTGCTCAAGCCTGGGGAAGTGGTTTAGCCCAGAAACAGTCGACTCAACAGGATACAAACGGGGAAGATTGACACCAC
>NZ_JAAXYH010000024.1 GCF_012911865.1 Shewanella salipaludis | reverse complement strand
AAGACAGTTTTTGCCAGATCGATGCTGATGAGTTTATAGTTCATAACGGTCACCTCGAGTCAGATTTTTTGCACCTAAATCATGGCACATTGCGATGCCGAGACCGAGGTGACCATCTCATCAGCCATGAGCTTATGAACGGGAGGCATGGATGCCGAACTGGCACTTATATATGGACATACTTTGCCGAGCTAGCCTCAGGTGAGCCAGGGGCGAATGAAAATTGGTGATTTTTGAGCTTATGAGCGAGAGACAAGGATTGCCGAACTGGGATGTTTTACAGGGATGTAAAACGGCGAATATGAGGCGCTAGCTCAGATGCCCATAAGCCAGAGGGGTTGTCCGCTTCGTCGGGGCGTCATGGTGGATGCAAGGAGGATAGGACGAGCAGTCCTCCTTGCTCGGGTGTGGGCTGAAAGCCCACGACTTGAATCGTCTCATGCTGAGACTCGCCCCTGTGGGCCAGCTATCGCTGTTCAACCTTGTTCCTGACAAGCTTGTCTCGGCCACAAGCCGCTCAAATCCAAAAGGGTTTGAAACCTGCCCAAATAAAGCATAAAGCCAATAAAAACAGGACTGGCGTGACTTTCCAGCCACTCCCATGCCGAAAGGGACGTCAAAATAGGCGCTGTTGTGTCAGTGTTAGCCACTCAATACTATTCAGAGAGTCCCAACTCACGATGGCTACGCCGGGCAAACTTAGCCCTATGAACCTCCCAGAACACATCCAGGCTCGCTACACAGACCTCTGGCATGATAGCCAAACATCAGCGCCATCAAAGGCGGACAAACAAAAAGCCCCACACAGTTGCCTGTATGGGGCTTTTTTATTCGAACCTAGATTCGAAGCTTAGGTTCGAAGCTTAGGTTCGAAGCTTAAGCCTGGGACCGAGCGACTGACGGGTCAGTCGCAGCAGTCGCAACTGCCATTAACCGCGGTTATGACGCTTACGATCGTTTTCGGTCAGGTGACGCTTACGAACACGAATGTTCAGCGGTGTCACTTCTACCAACTCGTCATCATCGATGAACTCGAGCGCTTGCTCCAGTGTCAGGTTGATTGGCGGAGTCAGTACCTGAGCTTCGTCTGTACCTGAGGCGCGCATGTTGGTCAGCTGCTTGCCTTTCAGACAGTTAACTGTCAGATCGTTCGAGCGAGCGTGGATACCCACAACCTGGCCTTCGTACACTTCGGCCGCATGGCCGATAAAGAGACGACCGCGGTCCTGCAGACCGAACAGGGCGAATGTCAATGCCTTGCCTGTGGCGTTGGAGATCAACACGCCGTTGGCACGCTGGCCGATATCGCCACCCTTGTGCGGGCCGTAATGATCGAATGTGTGATACAGCAGACCCGTGCCTGACGTGGCCGTCAGGAACTCGGTTTGGAAACCGATCAAGCCACGGCTTGGGATAACGAAGTCGATACGCACACGGCCCTTGCCGTCGAGCTGCATGTCTTTCATTTCGGCCTTACGGGTACCCAGCTTCTCGATCACTGTACCTTGATGTTCTTCCTCAACATCGACAGTCACAGTTTCGAATGGCTCACACTTCTCGCCATCTATGGTCTTGATGATAACTTCAGGACGGGATACCGCCAGTTCGTAACCTTCACGACGCATGTTTTCGATCAGGATAGACAAGTGCAATTCACCACGGCCTGAAACGCGGAAGCGATCCGGGCTGTCGGTTTCTTCGACACGCAGGGCCACGTTGTGGACCAATTCCTGTTGCAGACGCTCAAGTATGTTACGTGAAGTCACATACTTGCCTTCTTTACCCGCGAACGGAGAAGTGTTGACCTGGAAGGTCATGGTCAGGGTAGGCTCATCGACAGACAGCGCTGGCAGGGCTTCGACAGCACCTACGGCACAGATGGTGTCGGAAATTTTCAGCTCGCCCAGACCCGTGATCGCGACTATGTCACCTGCGTTGGCGACGTCGACTTCGTGACGCTCCAGACCCATGTAGCCCAAGACCTGGCCCATCTTGCCGTTACGCGTCTTGCCATCGGCACCTATGATGGTGACCTGCTGGCCTGTCTTGACGCTGCCGCGCTTGATGCGACCTATGCCGATAACACCCACATAGGAGTTGTAATCCAGCTGCGAAATTTGCATCTGGAAAGCACCCTCAGCGTCGGCATCGGGTGAAGAGACTTTCTCGACTATGGTCTGGAACAGGGGGGTCATGTCTTCGCTGACGACTTCAGGATCCAGCGTCGCGAAACCGTTCAATGCCGAAGCATAAACGATAGGGAAGTCCAACTGTTCGTCGGTAGCGCCCAAGTTGTCGAACAGATCGAATACCTGGTCGATAACCCAATCAGGACGTGCACCCGGACGGTCGATCTTGTTGATGACAACGATTGGCTTCAGGCCTTGAGCGAAGGCTTTCTTGGTCACGAAGCGAGTCTGTGGCATTGGACCGTCAACGGCATCGACCAGCAACAATACCGAGTCAACCATAGACAGAACACGCTCTACTTCACCACCGAAGTCGGCGTGGCCTGGGGTATCAACTATGTTGATACGGTAATCGTTCCACTTGATGGCAGTGTTCTTTGCCAGAATCGTGATCCCACGCTCCTTTTCAAGATCGTTGGAATCCATCACCCGCTCAGTAGCTTCTCCTCGGGTCGCAAGGGTTCCTGACTGCGCCAGCAACTTATCTACCAGGGTCGTCTTGCCATGGTCGACGTGTGCAATAATAGCGATGTTACGTAAATTCTCTAGCACGGATAAACCTCTTACCATCAAACAAAAATAGGGGTTATTAGGCCAGGCATAAGGCCTTTGCCATAATAAAAAGCGTGCCATTCTACTCCAGCGACGGCATATCTCACAGGATTATTTTTGAGCACTTGTAAAACATGGGCCCAAAAGCTGCATCCCGCGGCCATGGAATGTGTCCAAAACGACGGGGGCAAGCCACATCCTGGTGCATTCGCTGCACCCGAGTCCCTTGATAGACGGCAAGATATTGTCCTCATCCGCTTCACTGACCCGGCGCCGGCATGACATTAAGCTAAAACATCCCCAGCCGGAGCGCATCGCCGGACGCGAGAAGCTCACCTGGCATGCCAGTAAACGGCTCGCTCGCCGGCAAGGGCCGCTGTGGAGGCACCCAAGCCAATATAGCCGCTTAATATGACACTAATAAATGCCGCATAAATCTACCTTACAGGAACCGCGACTTATGCTAGCGTAATACTGCACGCGCCGGCTGAGTGTCAGGCGTAACCTGTCCTGGTTTCAGGTATGGCGAGTCGCCGACCCGGCAGTCGATGCTCCAAGTTGGACGCTTGCACCAAAAACAATCAAGACATGCACCGCATTGGTGCAAAAGCCTGTGAATGTAAGAGCGGGGATTTTTTACTTGCTTTAAAATCAAGGCATTAAATAGTTGGCATAGTTATCGCTTTAAGTATAGCAAATTTGCACCCGCTCACCCGAGTGCGGATAACAGAATATAGAAGGGACATCCCTTTACCCTACCGGAGGCTTGAGAATGTCAGTTGAATCAGTTTTACAGCAACTCGAAGAATTAGAAGTTAAGTTTGTTGATTTACGCTTTACCGATACCAAAGGTAAAGAGCAGCATGTATCTATTCCTTCTCATCAGGTAGATGCTGATTTCTTTGAAGACGGCAAGATGTTCGACGGCTCTTCTATCACCGGCTGGAAAGGCATCAACGAATCAGACATGGTGCTGATGCCGGATCCAACGACCTTCGTGCTGGATCCTTTCACCGAAGAAACCACGGCGCTGATCCGTTGTGACATTCTCGAGCCAGGCACCATGACAGGTTACGATCGTGACCCCCGCTCCATCGCCAAGAAGGCCGAAGAATACCTGCGCTCCACCGGCATCGCCGACACTGTGCTGATCGGTCCCGAGCCTGAATTCTTCCTGTTTGACGATGTGCGTTTCGGTTCCGACATGTCAGGCTGTTTCGTCAAAGTGGATGCCAAGGAAGCCTCTTGGAATTCGGGCACCAGCTATGATGACGGCAACACGGGCCACAGACCCATGGTCAAAGGCGGTTACTTCCCGGTAGCTCCTGTCGACTCTTCACAGGATCTGCGCAGCGCCATGTGTCTGGTGCTGGAAGAAATGGGTCAGGTCGTTGAAGCCCATCACCATGAAGTGGCGACTGCCGGTCAAAACGAAATCGCCACCCGCTTCAATACCCTGACCAAGAAAGCGGACGAAATCCAAATTCTCAAGTACGTGGTGCATAACATGGCCCACGCCTACGGCAAGACGGCGACCTTCATGCCCAAGCCTATCGTTGGCGACAACGGCAGCGGTATGCACGTGCATCAGTCTCTGTCCAAAGACGGGGTTAACCTGTTCGCCGGTGACAAGTATGCCGGCCTGAGTGAAACCGCCCTGTACTACATAGGCGGTATCATCAAACACGCCCGCGCACTGAACGCCTTCACCAACCCGAGCACCAACTCGTACAAGCGTCTGGTGCCACACTTCGAAGCCCCTGTGATGCTGGCCTACTCTGCCCGTAACCGCTCGGCTTCCATCCGTATCCCTGTGGTACCCAGCCCTAAGGGTCGTCGTATCGAAGCCCGTTTCCCGGATCCGCATGCCAACCCATACCTGGGTTTCGCGGCGCTGTTGATGGCGGGTCTGGACGGTATCCAGAACAAGATCCATCCGGGCGAAGCCATGGACAAAGACTTGTATGATCTGCCGGCCGAAGAAGCGGCCGAGATCCCACAGGTTGCCACCTCACTGGAAAACGCCCTGGAAAACCTGCAGGCAGACCATGAGTTCCTGATGAAAGGCGGCGTATTCAGCAAAGACTTCATCGAGTCTTACATAGCGCTGAAGACAGCCGAAGCCGAGCGTGTGGCCCGCACCACTCACCCGCTTGAGTTTGAGATGTACTACAGCCTGTAATCTTTAGCCGCAGATTGATTAAGCCCCGACTCGTCGGGGCTTTTTTACTTATCAGGCATAGCCATGGCTAGCTTTAAGCTCGGTACACGCTGCAATTGAAGCAGCCACGATTGGCATTGTGGATTTGGATATAGCTGACTTCAGCCTTTAAAAACTGCTGACGAATGCCGTTTGCTAATTCTGCCCCCTGTAAAATCTCGGCGTGCACCATAAAGTGCTGGTGATTGTAGGCCCTGATGGACAGCAATCTTGCAGTCAATATCTCGGGAATCTCATTCACGTCCAATTCGGCTTGTTCGGCATGTTCTCGAACATAAATGGGGCCAGATGCTCGATAAGGCGAATCGACATCATGATGCCTGAAAGGCACCAATAGCACCCTCTCCCCGATCTCAGCTTCTTTCAAAGAGACCCTGCAAGGGTAGCCTGGTTTGGCATCGGCAATCACCCAGCTGGCATTGAGCTTCTCCAGCTCTTGAGAGCTCAGGTTCATCAGCTCAGAAAAAGCCCTTTTCTCAATTGCCTTCATTCTAAAGTTTGTATTCATAATGATTTCCTATCGGCTAAAAATACCATGATAGTCATTCAACAACTCACGACTCGCCGCTTTCGGAACTCTAACCTCAAAAGACATTCTTGCCTCTGTGACCATTTGCAGGCTTTCCAAGCATACAGCCCCCAGGGATTCACCGGGATGCAATGAATGCGCCTGTTAGCATGGCTGCGCCAATCAGCGTCTCGCCATCATTTGGTAGATTAAAACTGTTCATTTCCAATCAGTTCTTGCGCTATGGCAAACGACTCGCTAGCTTGATGAGGTCCATGCAGCATGATGAATACCCGTCATTTTGGGTATCTTGGTTTATTAAAATAACAATAGGCGCTTACCTATGTGGCACACACTGCAACCCTATAAAGACTCACTCATACTCTTGACCGCGCTCTTGTTGGGTGGCCTCATCGGCAGCCTGTCACCCGAGACGGGGCTCTGGCTCAAGCCAGTGGGACAGATCTTCCTCAATCTGCTGTTCATGATCATAGTGCCTCTGGTGGCGGTGAGCGTGACCTCCTCCATCGCCCGGATGACGGACCTGAAGAAGCTGGGCGCCATCCTGGTGTCCATCATGGCGGTATCCATCTGCATGGCCATCATTCCCGCCGTTGCCATAGTGGCCCTGGCACTGGTGTTCAATCCTGCCCAAGGGGTGACCCTGGATCTCCAGCAGACCCTGGACACGGGAGCCGCCCATATGGACTTCGTCGGTCTGCTCACCACCAATGACTTCTCCGGCCTCTTGTCCAAATCCAACATCCTGGCGCTGATCATCATGTCCGTCGTCAGCGGTATCGCCATAGGCCAGTCGGGTGACGACGGCAGAAAAGTCTCGGCCCTGCTCGACAGCCTCAACACTGTCATCATGAAGATAGTGTCCATCATAATGTTCGTCGCCCCGCTGGGCCTGGGCGCTTACTTCGCCTCGACCATGGCCAGCCAGGACCCTGAACTCGTGGTCACCTTCGCCCGCGCCATAGGCTTATTCTTCGCCACCAGCCTGCTGTACCTCACCCTGGGGTCGACCTGCTATGCCTGGCTCGGCGGCGGTTATCCCGGGGTCAGGGTATTCTGGCGCCATGCGCTGGCGCCGGCGGTCACGGCATTGGGCACAAGTTCATCGCTGGCGACCCTGCCTGTGACCCTGAGCACAGCACTCAAGATGGGAGTCAAGGAAGAGATAGCCGACATCAGCCTGCCGCTGTTGGTCAACCTCAACAAGGGCGGCGCATCCATGATCACTGCGCTGAAGATAGTCTTCATCTATTCCTTGCTGGGGCTCGACTTCGGCGTCGATGTGTTCATGGTCACCCTGCTCATCTCTGTGCTGTCGGCCTTCGTCATCGGCGGGGTACCGGGCGGCGCCTTCCTGGGGGAGATTTTCATCGTCACTACTCTAGGGCTGCCGCTGGAAACCATCCCCATATTGGTGGTGCTCGGCGCCATCACGGACGGGGTCTCGACCGTGATCAACGTGGTGCACGATCTCACCGCCAGCCAGATCATCGACCGGCTGCAGGGTTGGAACGGTCGGGCGGCCAAGTGAGCCCGGCTCGCTTTATCATTGCCATGGGCTAGCTTTAAAGATGCTAACCAGAATGATGAAGGGGCCAGACGATGGAAAAATTCCAGATTTACACCTTAGACGACAAACCCAAGAAACTCGACAAGACGGAGTTGGATGCGCTGCGCCAAGGGATACGCGGCCAGGTGATCTTGCCGGGCGAAGACGATTACCACCAGGTACGGAAAATCTGGAACGCCATGTTCGATCGCCATCCCGCCGTCATAGTGCGCTGCCGGGGCACCGCCGATGTCATACAGGCGGTCAGATTCGCCAGGCAGCATAAGCTGCTCACCAGTGTCAGGGGCGCGGGCCACAATATCGCCGGCAAGTCCCTGTTCGACGGTGCCATGCTGATAGATCTCAGTCTGATGACGGCGGTGCAGGTGGATCCGGATGCATTGGAGGTGACCGCCGGCGCAGGTGCCACCCTGGGGGATGTAGATCACGAAACCCAGGCCTATGGCCTGGCCGTCCCCATGGGGATCAACTCCACCACAGGCATCGCCGGCCTGAGCCTGGGCGGCGGTTTCGGCTGGCTCAGTCGCAGCCTGGGCTTAACCGCAGACAACTTGCTGGCGGCCGAGGTGGTCACCGCCGCCGGAGAAAGGCTGAGCTGCAGCGCCCACCATTATGCGGATCTCTTCTGGGCCATCCGGGGCGGCGGCGGCAACTTCGGCATAGTGACCTCATTCAAGTTCAAGCTGCACCCGGTCGGTCCCGAAGTCATGTCCGGGGCGATTGTCTACCCCTTCGATCAGGCCAAATTCGTACTCCAGGCTTATCGGCAATTCTGCCAAAACTGTCCGGATGCACTCTCTGTCTGGGCCGTGTTTCGCGATGCCCCGCCCTTGCCCTTCCTGCCCAAGGCGGCCCATGGCACCAAGGTGTTGATCCTGGCGGCGCTGTACAATGGCGATCTCAAGGAAGGCGACAAGTGGCTGGCACAGCTGCGCAAATTCGGCACTCCCATAGCCGACGGATTTGCCCCACATCCCTTCGGCGCATTTCAACAGGCCTTCGATCCCCTGCTGACCCCGGGGGCCCGCAACTATTGGAAATCCCACAACTTCGCCTCACTGGATGACGGCCTGATAGACTCCCTGGTGGATTACGCCGCCAGGTTGCCCAGCCCTCAGTCGGAAATTTTCCTCGCCCAGATGGGCGGCGCCACCAACCGGGTGGCCGCCGATGCCTGTGCCTATCCGCACAGGGACGTGGAGTTCATCATGAACGTGCATACCCGCTGGGACGACACAGAGCAGGACGATGTCTGCATCGAATGGGCGCGTGAGTTTTACCAGGCCACCAAGCCCTTCGCCACCGGCGGGGTGTACGTCAACTTCATCAGCGAAGACGAAGACAGGGTACAAGGTGCCTATGGCAGCAATTTGGCCCGGCTGGCGACGGTGAAAGCCAAGTATGATCCGGACAACTTTTTCCGCCTGAACCAGAATATCACCCCCCAATAGCCTCCATGCCATGCGCCGCCGCGGCATACCACCAAGGCGCATGGCCCATGGGCTAACGGCAGGCGGCGATCACCCGCAGCAAGGCACGCATATCCGCCTCGTCGTTATAGATATGGGGTGACACCCTGATCCCCTGACTGCGGGCATCGACGCTGATGTTGGCCTGTTGCAGCGCCTGCAGCAGCTTATCCTGGCGTTCACCCAGGTCGAGTATCAGGGTGCCGCTGCGCCTCGCAGACTCCCGCGGCGAGACAAACTCTTCATCCAGTTCGGCCGCGACCAGGTCGATCAGCGCCTGATTGTGGGCCCGCAGCGAGGGCGAGCCCAGCTCGGCGAAGTAGCCTATGGCGTTGGCCGCTATGGCATAGGGCAAGATAGAAGGGGTGCCGCCCCAGAATCTCAGGGCGCTGGGATGGTAACGAAAGCCGTGGATATCGAACTCGAACGGATTTTCATGGCTGAACCAGCCGACATCCCTGGGACGACACTCATCCAGACGCCCGGGATTGACCCAGAGGTAAGCCGCCCCCGGACCCGAGCAGAGCCACTTGACGCTGGAGCCTATCATGAAGTCGGGGGCCAGGGCGCCGAGATCCAGCGGCACTATGCCCGCCGACTGAGCCACATCTATCAGCGTCAGACAACCGCGGGACTTGGCCAGCGGCACTATCTCAGCCAGCGGCGCCTGTTGGCCGGTATTGGAATAGGCGTGACTGATAAACACCAGATCCACATCGGCACCCAGGTGCGCATCCCAGACGTTGGCATCCGTGATGTCCAGCGCCTTGGGGATGAACCTCAGCTCACATCCGGCAGCCAGGGCCTTCTTGAGGGCGAATCCCATGCTGGGAAAGTCGATCTCACTCATCAGCACCACGCAGTGCTCGCCCTGCAAACGCTCCAGCGACATCACCAGCTTGGTCAGGGCGCTCGACAGGTTGACCTGAGGACAGAAGTCATCCCTGCGGCCATTGAACAGTCGCGCCAGGGCGTTGCGGAAATCATCTATGATGCCGAGCCAGGCCCCCCAGGGCTCGCGCCCCGATTCCTGCCAGGGGGCGAAGAAGCTCCGCTGCAAGGCTTCTTGGGTCGATTTAAGCGGCCGCCCCACGGAATGGTTCAGCAGGTAAGTGGCCTCGACCAGGTGGAAGTCCTGTTTGAGTTCCTGTGGCTGTAGCATCTTCATCCCAGTGTCGCCTTCAGTTGCTGCAGATCATGATAGCGGGTGTGTATGTCGCTGCGCGGCAGCGCCGCCCGCCTGTCCTTGAGTTTCTCCAGGCTGTCGAGCAGCAGCTGCAGCGGCGGGCCGCTGGCGGTCACCTTGTCCAGGTGTTGCTGCTCCATCTTCTGTGCCGGCTCGGCGATATACTTCTCCACCAGCTGGTTATGATGCTGGATCGCCGTCTGCCCATGGAGTTCACACACCTCGAGGAACAGGGCCAGGTTATGTCTATACCAGTCCTGGTCCCGCTGCTCGCCGGCGGCGAGGAAGTCGTCCATCAGGCTGGTTCTGCGCATGCAGTCGCGCAGGATCAGCTGATCTTCCGGCATCATGTAGAGGAACTTGTCCACCAGCATCTGCGAATAGGAAGGTTCGTTGGCGGCACATAGCCCCAGCAGCAGATCTATCACATTGATACCTGCGAAGTCGCCGGCGTTGGCACCGCGATACACCACGGAGCCGACTCGATAAGGCTTGTAGTAGGGCCGCACACAATAGAAGAAATCATCGGCATCCAGGGCGTTGAACAGATAGGTATTGGAGTCTATCACCTCCTGCAACGCCTGCTTGGCCACACGCAGCAGGTCATGGCTGATGGGATGGGAAATCCCCAGAGGTTCTATCTTGAGCAAGGCATCGGCGGCGCGCTTGTAGGCCAGTATGCCCTTGGTGTTGTAATCCACGAACAGCTTCTCGGCCGGCAGGTCGGTGAAGCGCTTGTAGAGTCCATTATGGGCCCGGTTATGGGTGGTGAGATGGGCGGTGGCGAAGCGCGGGGTGACACCTATGGAGGCACCTATGTGCATCGCCAGCGCCGAGGCCTCGACCAATGGCGAGCGGGTTTCCCGCGAGGGCTCGGTGATCTCGTGTCGGCGACAGGCAGCCATGTAGAGGCCGACATTGCCCAACAGATCGAAGGCGCTGTCGAAGCCCTGATCTGTGTTGCCCTCCTCCAGCAAGGCCTGGATCAGCACCCTGCCCTCTTCTTCCAGTTGCTGTTTCTCGGTGTCGCCTATTCCAGCCACGTTGGCGCGATCCGCCTGTTGCCGGTAGAGGCTCTCCAGACGTGAGTTGAGTTCGACGAACCGGCCACGCAGCCAGTCATCGAAGGCTTGGGTATTTTGGGTTACGGGTTTCATGCTCTCTATCCTAGATAGGTTTCTGCTGCCACTCTGGTTCCGGGTTGCCTGGTTCTCAGAGCTTCCATGCCTCTAGCCTAGCATGCCGCCGGAGACGCATCTCACCAAAATCCGTCACACAAAAGCCATCAAACGCAACATATCACCACAAAATTAAACTTTAATGTCGGATACCACCAAAATATTGCGTATGATCCGGGGAGAACTCAAAGGGCGGGCAGACCATGGATAAGAAAGATCTCAACATATTGGCGCTGTTGCAGCGCAGGGGCCGCATGACCATGGCCGAGCTGGCCAGCGGCATGAATATGTCCGATACCCCCTGCCTCAGGCGGGTCAAAAAACTGGAGCAGGACAAGGTGATCACCGGCTACAGCGCCCAGCTGGATCCACAGAAGTTGGGGCTCAATGTCATAGTCTATGCCTTCATTCGCCTGACGGAGAATTCGGACACCTCGGCCGAGCTGTTCGAGCGCGCCATGGACGGACTGGAGCAGGTGATGGAATGCTCTGTGATCACCGGCGCCCACGACTATCTACTGAAGATAGTCGCCAGGGATCTGCTCGACTATGAAAGTTTCGTCAAGAAATCCCTCGGCAGCCTCAAGTGCATCGCCGGCATAGAATCGACCGTGGTGTTGAAACAAACCTTCTCCCGCACCGCCTTGCCGCTGGAGATCTGAGCCTGGCTGACATTCAGGCTTGCAATCGGCGCCGTTGGCTTCTAATATATCTTTACATCAAGATACTTATCCGAGAGATTTCATGCCATTTCTGATCGCCCTGTTAGCGCCGGTATTCTGGGGTACCACCTATGCACTCGTGAGCCTCTACCTCAAGGATATGTCGCCCTTCTGGGTCGCCGTCTGGCGGGCACTGCCTGCGGGTATCCTGCTCCTGGTGCTGCGGCCGAAACTGCCCCACCTGCCTTGGCGCAAAATAATCCTACTGGCATTTTGCAACATAGGCGCCTTCTTCGCGCTGCTGTTCATCGCCGCCTACAGACTGCCGGGGGCCGTCGCCGGCACCCTGGGTGCCACCCTGCCACTGATGTTCATCCTGCTGGCCTGGGTGCTGGACAGGCAAAGACCCGGGCTCAAATGGCTGGCCCTCGGCCTGCTGGGACTGAGCGGCGTGCTCATGCTGCTCAATCCTTCGGCCAACCTGGATCCCCTCGGCGTTGCCTGTGTGCTGCTCGCCACCCTGCTGATAGCCCAATCCTCCCGCTGGATGCAGCGCTGGGACGTGGGGGATCTGCTGACATTGACGGCCTGGCAGCTATTCCTCGGTGGACTCATGTTGATCCCCCTGGCCTGGTTCATGGCCGGTCCGCCGCAGCTGCCGCCCACCACGGCCTTTCCCGCCATCGCCTGGCTGGCGATAGCCAACACCGCCGTGGCCTACTGGGCCTGGCTCTGGTCACTGCGGCGTCTGGGACCACAGATCATGGGCATGTTGGCGCTGACCAACCCTATGGTGGCCGTCTCCCTCGGCGTCATACTGGTGGGCGAGTCCCTGGATCTGCAGCAATGGACAGGCATAGCCTTGATCTTGAGCGCCTTGCTGTTGATGAAGCTGCCGGCCCGCCGTTGGTTCAACGCCCTGACAGCCAAGCGCGATCCCCTCGCCAAGGGGGATACCGGCGCCTAGGCCAATAGCACACAGCCGACAGATCCGCCGCCGGATGATTGCGGCGCCCTCGCGGCCGTGCTCTTGCCATCAGTCCCAGGCCCTTGGGCTACCTGTTGTTAATTTGCCCGGCATTCTGATACTTTAAGGCTATCCGGGGCGAGACAGGGAGTCGAGTCGGCCGCCTGTCACAGGTCCCCGGCGAGAGAGAGACAGCCCAGTTGAAGACGGTAGATAAGGAGCCTGCTGATGATGAATACCGGAACGACTCCAGTCACCCAGACTCTGTTGCTTACCGGGGAGAGTGAAGCGGCTAAACGCCAGGAATTGAAAGACTATTTCAATCAAACCTGGGAGCTGTATGAGTCACTGTTCGAGCTGATCAACAATGACGCCGCCTATTACCTCAAGGCCGAACCCCTGCGTCACCCGCTGATCTTCTATTTCGGCCACACAGCGACCTTCTATATCAACAAGTTAAAACTGGCCAAATACATAGACGAGCGTATCGACGACAATTTCGAATCCATGTTCGCCATAGGGGTCGACGAGATGTCCTGGGACGATCTCGATGCCAACAACTACCAATGGCCGAGCGTCGCCGCCACCCGAACATATCGCAGCCAGGTCAAGGCCTTGGTCAATGACGTCATAGAGCAGATGCCACTGACCCTGCCCATCAGCCGGTACTGCCCTGCCTGGGTGATACTCATGGGGATAGAGCACGAGCGCATTCACCTTGAGACCTCATCGGTGATCATCCGTCAGCTACCCCTGGCGGATGTGAGCCCGCATCCCGGATGGCAAGCCTGCCAAGACACAGGTCCGGCCGCTGCCAATGTCCTGCTGTCGGTGCCAGGCAAGACTATGACCCTGGGTAAGTCCGCCGACGATCATACCTATGGCTGGGACAACGAATACGGCCATAAACGCTTCAAGGTGGCCGATTTCAAGGCGGCCAAATACCTGGTATCCAACCAGGAATACCTGAATTTCGTCGAGGCGGGTGGCTATGCAGAGCCGCGCTTCTGGAATGAGGAAGGCCTGGCCTGGCTGGCCTACACCCAAGCCAGCATGCCCAGATTCTGGCGCCGACAGGATGGCCGCTGGCTACAGCGCAACCTGACCCAAGAGATCCCCCTGCCACTGAACTGGCCGGTGGAAGTCAATCAACTGGAAGCCAAGGCCTTTTGCAACTGGAAGGCCGAACAGGCCCAGGCACCCATACGCCTGCTCACCGAGGCCGAATGGTATCTGCTGCGGGAAAAGATTGCCGACGACGCCCCCAGCTGGCGCGAGGTACCGGGCAACATCTGCCTGGCCTACTACGCCTCCCCCTGTCCCGTGAATCGCTTCGCGCACCAGGAATTCTGCGATCTGGTCGGCAATGTATGGCAATGGACCGAGAGCCAAATCGACGGCTTCAACGGCTTCGCCGTCCATCCCTTATATGATGATTTCTCCACCCCCACCTTCGATGGCAAACACAATCTCATCAAGGGAGGTTCATGGATCTCTACGGGGAACGAGGCCATAGCCGCCTCACGCTATGCCTTCAGACGGCATTTCTACCAACATGCAGGTTTCAGATATGTGCAATCCCAACAAGATCCTGCCCAAATGGCCGAGGTAAACGTGTACGAAACCGATGAACTCATCTCCCAATACCTGGAATTTCATTATGGCGCCGAATATTTCGGGGTCGGCAATTTCTGTGTCAATGGCGTCACCCAGGCGCTGAACGAAATTCAACTCGGCCACACGGCCAAGGCACTGGACATAGGCTGCTCGGTCGGCCGCGCCAGCTTCGAGCTGGCCAAGGTGTTCGACCGGGTCGATGCCATAGACTTTTCCGCCCGCTTCATCCAACAGGCTTACGCCCTGACGGAGCAAGGCGAGAAGCGCTACACCATACGCACCGAAGGTGACTTACAGGAATTCAAGAGCGTCAGTCTCGAAGCCTTGGGCTACGCTCATTTGGTCGACAAGCTGAACTTCGTCCAGGGTGACGCCTGTAATCTCAAGCCGCAATATACGGGTTATGATCTCGTGTATGCCTCTAATCTTATCGACCGCCTGGCCGATCCCCTGGAGTTTCTCACCGACATACACAGGAGGATCAACCGCGGCGGTTATCTGGTCATAGCCTCGCCCTATACCTGGCTGGAGGAATATACCCCGAAAGACAAGTGGCTCGGCGGCGTCAAGCGCAAGGGAGAGAACTTCACCAGCCTCGACGGCCTGACCGAGAGCCTGATAGGCCAGTTTGAATTGGTGGCGGTGAAAGAGATCCCCTTCGTGATCCGCGAGACCAAGCGCAAGTTCCAGCACACAGTGTCCGAGATGAGCATCTGGCGCAAACGTTAGCCTGGCAACAGCCACCCCTGATGAATATTCAAGGGTGGCTGTTGCCATTCATGATGGCTGACAAAGGCATAGATATTTAATAAATATGCCTATATATTCATTACATCTTTTTTGTTTACCGAGGTGACTATGGATATATTTGAACAGGTATCGGTGGCGAAGCGCGCCAATCTGTATTTCGACGGCAAGGTGTCGAGTCGCAGCATTTTCTTTGCCGATGGCAGCAAACAGACCCTGGGAGTGGTGTTACCGGGTGAATATGAGTTTGCCACCTCCCAGGGTGAGATAATGCAGGTGGTGAGTGGCAGCTTCGAGGTGTTATTGCCCCAGGCCCTGGATTGGCAAGTGTTTGCCGCCGGCAGTCAGTTTGAATTGGCTGCCGGCGTGAGCTTCAGGCTCCGCAATGCCGCGGTGGCCGAATACTGCTGTCGCTATCTGTGACTCAGGCGTCAGGCGCTGACACCAGCGCCTGACGTTAGCCAGGCACCAAGCAGAAACGCCTTCAGACAAATCACTAGACGACCGGTCTAATTAACATTAGACTCGCCGGCATGAAAACTGCGACCCAGACCCACTCAACCCGTCAGCATATCCTGGATATAGGCTATAAGCTTATCATTGCCAAGGGATTTACCTGCATGGGATTAGCACAACTGCTGAAAGCGGCCGATGTGCCCAAGGGATCCTTCTATCATTACTTCAAGTCGAAAGAACAATTCGGCGAGGCCCTGATCACCGCTTATTTCGAGCAATACCAAGAGCATTTGGATGCCCTGTTCGCCAATAGCCGGCTCAGCGGTTATGAAAGGTTGATGAGCTACTGGCAGAACTGGTTGAACATTCAAGCCGACGCCTGTGTCGAGCAGAAATGTTTGGTGGTAAAGCTCAGTGCCGAAGTCGCCGACCTGTCTGAAGCCATGCGGGTGGCCCTGTTGAAAGGGTCCGCCGCCGTCATCGACCGCCTGTCTGCCTGCATAGAAACCGGCATAAGCGACGGCTCGGTCGCCGTTCAGGAGCCACAATCGAGCGCCGAAATGCTCTACCACATGTGGTTGGGTGCCAGTCTGATGAATAAGTTGGGCCATAGCCCTGCCGCGATGGAACGCGCCCTCATTACGACCCAGTCCCTGTTGCAATTTAACGCTCTGCCTTAATCCCTTAAACCCGCCGCCAGCCCCCCAAGCGGACGCGGCATTTTTGCGGCCAACAACTAGACGACCGGTCTACTAATTTGACCATACAACGCATTGAGAAGGTACATTCATGTTTAATTTCGATTATTACAACCCCACCCGCATCAGCTTCGGCGCAGGCAAGATCCAGGATCTCGACAAGCTGGTGCCGCAAGACGCCAAGGTCCTGGTGTTGCTCGGGGGCAGCAGCGCCCGGAAGACGGGCACCCTGGATGAAGTCAAGCGGGCGCTGGGGCAGCGCGAGTCGCTGGAGTTTAGCGGTATCGAACCCAATCCAAGCTATGAAACCCTGATGCAGGCGGTTGCCCTGGTCAAGGCGCAGCAGATCGACTTCCTGCTGGCTGTGGGCGGCGGTTCCGTCATCGACGGCACCAAATTCGTTGCCGCCGCCGCCATGTTCGACGGCGAACCCTGGGATATTTTGCTCAACTGGGGCGCCAACGTCACTCAGGCCATGCCCTTCGGCTCAGTGCTGACCCTGCCTGCCACGGGCAGTGAAATGAACAATGCCAGCGTCGTCACCCACAAAGCGCTCAAGGCCAAACTGCCATTTCGTAACGATCTGGTCTATCCGCAATTTTCCATTTTGGATCCGACCAAGACCTTCACCCTGCCCGAGCGCCAGGTGGCCAATGGGGTGGTAGACGCCTTCGTGCATATCACAGAGCAGTACCTCACCTACCCGGTGAATGCCGCGGTGCAGGACAGGTTTGCCGAAGGTTTGTTGCAGACCTTGATCGAGCTCGGCCCCCAGGTATTGCGCAATCCAGGCGATTACGACATACGCGCCAACTTGATGTGGGTCGCGACCACGGCGCTCAACGGCACCCTGGGCACAGGGGTGCCCCACGATTGGGCGACCCACATGATAGGCCATGAGCTGACCGCACTCTACGACATAGATCACGCGCGCACCCTGGCCCTGGTGTTACCTGCGCTGCTGACGGTCACTCAGGCGAAGAAACGCGAGAAACTGCTGCAATACGCCAGCCGTGTCTGGCATATCACCGACGGCAGCGACGATGACAAGATAGCGGCGGCGATCGATAACACCCGTAACTTCTTCGAAGCCATGGGCATAGCCACACATTTATCCGCCTACAATTTAGGGGCCGAGGCAGTGGATGCTGTCATAGCGCAACTGCAAGCCCACGGCATGGTGGCATTGGGTGAACACCAGGATGTCGATCTCGCCATGAGTCGCGACATCTTGACCCTGGCACTGTAAGGCTTTCGCCCGGGATAAACAGAGAGCCAGGCGAGCCGCAGTCTGCGGCTTGCCGAGCGGCTAAAACACCCGTCTACAGCTATGAACTACAAGTAAGGAATCAAGATGAATATTCTCATGGTACTGACTTCACACGATAAATTAGGCGACACCGGCCTTAAAACAGGTTTCTGGCTGGAAGAGTTCGCCGCCCCCTACTATGTATTTAAAGATCAGGGGTATGAGGTGACCCTGGCATCGCCACTGGGTGGCCAACCGCCACTGGATCCCAAGAGCGACGAGCCGGATTTCCAAACCTCAGCCACCCGGCGTTTTGCCGAGGATGCTCAGGCCCAGGCCGCCTTAGCCAACACTCTCCCGTTGCGCCATGTCCGGGCCAATGACTATGACGCCGTGTTTTATCCCGGTGGCCATGGTCCCCTCTGGGATCTGGCCGAAGACGCGGACTCCATCGCCCTGATCGAAGCCTTCCACCTGGCGGGAAAACCTGTCGGCCTGGTATGTCATGCACCGGCGGCGCTGCGCCATACCAAGGCTGCCGATGGCCGGCCACTGGTCGGCGGCAGGAAGGTCACCGGCTTTAGCAACTCGGAAGAAGCGGCCGTGCAACTGACCGACATAGTCCCCTTCCTGGTCGAAGACATGCTGCAGGAGCGGGGCGGCAACTATCTCAAAGGTGATGATTGGGGCCCCTTCATAGCTCAGGATGGCAATTTGATCACGGGTCAGAACCCGGCCTCATCGGCTGCTGTGGCCGAGGCCATGATGGCGCAGCTCACCGACCAGCCCTAACTTAAGCAACAGACTCAAGCCTGCGCCGTCCATGGACGGCGCACTTCTCAAGGAAGCCGATATGATCACCCTGCACCATCTGAATAAATCCCGCTCGCAACGCATCATCTGGTTGCTGGAAGAGCTGGGGCAAGTCTATGAGATTAAAAGCTATCAGCGTGACAGCCAGACGTTTCTCGCGCCGCCGGAACTGCAACAGATCCATCCCCTGGGTAAATCACCCGTGATAGAGATAGAGGGGCGCGTGATTGCCGAATCCGGCGCCATTACCGAGTACCTGATTGCCAGATACGCCGCCGACACGCTGGCTCCGGCCCCTGACAGCGGCGACCATGTCAGTTACCTGCAATGGATCCACTTTGCCGAAAGCTCGGCGATACTGCCCCTGCTGCTGCAAATGTTTGTGCAGAAGGATGGCTGCAAGACCCACTTCCTCGAAGGCTATGCCGCCATGGAAATCGCCAAGGTCATGGGGTATCTCAACGAGATGTTGGCGGGTAAGACCTATCTTGTGGGGGAACGCCTCAGCGGTGCCGACATCATGATGTCTTTCATAGTAGAGATATTGGCAAACCAGGGGGAGCTAGATAAGTTCAGCCACATTCAGGCCTATGCCGAGCGCCTGCGGCAGCATGCCGGCTTCATCAGGGCCAGTCGGCTCGAAGCCGAGCTGGATAATAGCCTGTAAGCGGTCGCGGCGCCGTGCCCGCCCCTGAGCCGGTCGGACAGAAAGCTCATGATTTTTATCCTCAAAGGGGCTAATCTTGGTTAGGTTCTTCCATGACTGATAGAGAGTTAGCATGCGCACCCGGATATTTCTTGGCTTGATGTTCGTCGCCTGCCTGGCGCAGGCGACCGTGTATAAGTGGGTCGATAAGGATGGCAAGGTACATTATTCAGATGAGCCCAAGGCGAACGCCCAGGTGCTCGAACTGAAGGAAAACACGCAAAATGCCATCGCCCTGCCCTCTCCGGCCCCGGATGCGGGTCGTCGATCCGCAACGGCAATGCCAGACGAAATCCATTACCAACTGAACATAGCCTCTCCCGCCGAAGAGGCCACCATAAGGAATAACAATGGCGATTTCGAGCTCAGGGTCGAGGTCACGCCCGAGTTGGCCGGCCAGCACCTGCTCGCCTTATTCATGGATGGCAAGCTGCAGGGCGAGCCGCAGCGGCAGTCGCTCTTCAGCCTCAAGAATATCGATCGGGGCGCGCATTCGTTGCAGGTTAGAGTAGTGACTCAAAACGGCAAAGTCCTTGCATCAAGTTCCCCGAGAAAGATATTTCTTCACCAGGCGGCACAATTTGCCAAGCCAGGAGCGCTACCCAGCATCAAGAAAAATTGATATTAATGTTTTAAATACAGCCTACTAGGCTGATTTATATCCATGCGCTCCCGGGTGAAGTTAAGTTGCAGCACGCACCATTTTGGTGCACCATATTGGTGCAACTCTATTCCGGGAATGGCCGATGGACACAAACAACCTGCTCAACCACTTAGTTACCGCGGTACTTGTCATAGACAAGGAGCTCAGGCCGTGTTTCGTCAACGCCGCTGCCGAGCAATTACTGGGCCTGGGCAGTCATAAACTCACGGAGCAGAGCCTGGCGGAACACTATCAGCTGCTGGGGGTCGAACCCAAACTCCTGATGGACGCAGTGCAGACAGGCCAGGGGCTGACTGTCAATACCACGACGCTCATCACCCTGGATGGCCAGCATCATACAGTCGATCTCACCCTGATCCCGCTGGAACAGGAGCAGACCCTGAGCCTGCTGGAGTTGCGCCAGGTCGATCAGCAGCGCAGGATCCACCAGCAATTGAGTCAGGATGCCCAGCAACAGGCGGCACAATTCCTGGTGCGTAACCTGGCCCATGAGATCAAGAACCCGCTCGGCGGTCTGCGCGGCGCCGCCCAGCTGCTGGCGAGGGAGTTGACCGACCCTGGCCTGAAAGAATTTACCAGTCTCATCATAGAGCAGGCGGATCGCCTGCGCAGCCTGGTGGATCGCCTGCTTGGCCCCCAGAGACCGACCCAACATAGCCTGCACAACATACATCAGGTGGTGCAGAAGGTGCTCAAGTTGGTGGAAATGGCCTTGCCGACCAACATACGCCTCAGGCGGGATTACGACCCCTCTATCCCGGATATAGAGATGGATGCGGATCAGCTGCAGCAGGCGGTGCTCAACATAGTGCAGAATGCCATTCAGGCGCTCGACCCCACAGGCGGCGAAATAGTGATCAAGACCCGCACCCAACACCAGGTCACCATAGGCAGCCAGAGACATAAGCTGGTGCTGGAATTGTCCATCATAGATAACGGCCCTGGGATCCCGCCTGAGCTCATAGATACCCTGTTTTACCCCATGGTCACCAGCAAGGAACAAGGATCGGGTCTTGGGCTGTCCATCGCCCACAACATCGCCAGGTTACACAATGGCCGCATAGATTGTGTCTCCACTCCGGGACACACGGAATTTATTATTTCATTGCCTATCCACAGCGCCAGATGAGTTCAGCGCCGACGGCCAAGATCAATATGAGGAAAAACCATGAGTATCAGTGAACAAGTCTGGATCCTCGACGACGACAGCTCCATCCGCTGGGTGCTGGAAAAGGCCCTGCACGGCGCCAAACTGAGCACCGCCAGCTTCGCCGCCGCCGAATCCCTCTGGCAGGCGCTGGAGCTCTCCAGGCCCCAGGTCATCATCTCGGATATACGCATGCCGGGGACTGATGGCCTGAGCCTGCTGGAGCGGCTGCAGCTGCATTATCCCCAGATCCCCGTCATCATAATGACGGCCCACTCGGATCTGGACAGCGCCGTCAGCGCCTATCAGGCCGGCGCCTTCGAATACCTGCCCAAGCCCTTCGACATAGACGAAGCCATAGCCCTGGTCGAGCGCGCGCTCAGCCATGCCACAGAACAGACTCAGATCACCATCAGCGAGACTCAGGTCAAGACCCCGGAGATCATTGGCGAGGCCCCGGCGATGCAGGAAGTGTTCCGCGCCATAGGCCGCCTGTCACGCTCCTCCATCAGCGTGTTGATCAACGGCCAATCCGGTACGGGCAAGGAGCTGGTCGCCGGGGCCCTGCATAAGCATAGCCCCCGCAAGGACAAGCCCTTCATCGCTCTCAACATGGCGGCCATTCCCAAGGACCTCATAGAGTCGGAACTCTTCGGTCACGAGAAAGGCGCCTTCACAGGCGCCGCCAGTGTGCGCCAGGGCCGCTTCGAGCAAGCCAACGGCGGCACCCTGTTTCTCGATGAAATCGGCGATATGCCCCTGGATGTCCAGACCCGCTTGCTGAGGGTGTTGGCCGATGGCCAGTTCTATCGCATAGGTGGCCACTCCCCGGTGCAGGTCGACGTGCGCATCATAGCCGCGACCCACCAGGATCTGGAGCTGCTGGTGCAGAAGGGGGGATTCAGGGAAGATCTCTTTCATCGCCTCAATGTGATCCGGGTGCACCTGCCGCCGCTATCCCAGCGCCGGGAAGACATACCCCAGTTGGCGACCCATTTCCTCGCCAGTGCCGCCAAGGAAATTGGCGTCGAGACCAAGATACTCACCAAGGAAACTGCGCTTAAGCTGTCGCAGCTGCCCTGGCCCGGCAACGTGCGCCAGCTGGAGAACACCTGTCGTTGGTTGACTGTGATGGCCTCGGGACAGGAAATCTTGCCTCAGGACCTGCCGCCCGAACTGCTCAAGGCCCCCATAGAAAGTCATCCGGCCGATGGCCAGAGCCATAACGACTGGCAGAGTGCGCTAAAGGATTGGATAGACAGACGTCTGGCCGCAGGTGAGAGCGATCTCCTGACCCAAGTGCAACCTGCATTCGAGCGTATCTTGTTGGAAACCGCGCTGCGTCATACCCAGGGACATAAACAGGAAGCCGCCAAACGCTTGGGTTGGGGCCGCAATACCCTGACCCGTAAGCTGAAAGAGCTGTCTATGGACTGAGCCGTTGCTAAGGCCAGAGAACGAAAAAGGGATATCCATGATATCCCTCAGTAGAATTCACCAATCTATAAATTAAAACTGGTAGTGCATGCCCAAGGCAAACTGAGAAATTTTCATGTCGATATTATCGGCATCGAAATAGAAATCATCTGAATCCAGATCGCCACGGGTGATATCGTAACTCAAGCGGATATTCAGCTGTTCAGTGACTGCGGCATTAAAGCCCAGACCATAGGCCCAGCCGATACCGGAAAAGTCCACATCACCTTCCCCTGAAACTTCTTCCACAACCGCCATGGACGCCAGTCCCGCCTTAACATAACCGGAGAAGACATCGTTAAACTGTAAGGTCAGCTTAGGGGTTAGGGTCAAGGCCCCGGCACCTATGTCTGAGTGGTTATCGCCGAGATCACCGGAAACGAACAGATTCGACTCCAGACCGAACCATTCGTTGAAATTATAACCTGCGTAGACACCGAAGCCGATGCCGGCTTCATCGAAGTTGCTGTCGACAACATCTAACTTGATGTTGTTAATGGCGCCACCCACATAGAAACCTGTCTTGTCCGTTTCTGCTGCAGCTTGGGTCGTTGCGAATAAGGTCAACAAGGCCAGCGTAGCGATAGATAAATTTTTCATTCTAATTCCCTGATAATGATTACAAATACTCCAAAACGTGCGGATACTACTACATAGCCGGTCAATGGTCACCCAGGGCAGTCAAAAAATGTCTTTGTGTCCTGTTCTTGCTTGGGAGCCTGGGCTGGATGATGAGACGGATACCGCTATAGACCCTAGACAGGGTCCTGGTGGATGATGACCTCGGCATGTTCGAATGCCCCCTGGATCCTCAAGCCTGTCTGTTCGGCTATGGCGTGGGCCTCATTCAGGCTGAGCCGACCATCCAACTCCAGGTGACATTGAATGAAGATGGTCTTGCCCGACTGGCGGGTACGCAGATCGTGTAATCCCCTCACTCTGGCATCCTGCCTCGCCAGGGTAACTATCTCTTGTCTGGTACCGTCATCCAATTCTCTGTCGAGCAGGGACTGCATGGATCTATAGCCCAAATCGACCGCCTGCTGACCTATGAATAAGGCGATAAACAGGGCAAACAAGCCGTCGGCCCACCACCAGCCATACTGAGCCAATACCAGGGCCAACAACACGGCCCCATTCAGGAACAGATCCGACTTATAGTGCAACGCATCGGCCTCGATCAGGCTGCTGTTGGTCACGGCTAAGGCACGCTTCTGCAACAATACCAAGGCCAGGGTCAAGAGCATCGCGATTCCCGATACCAAGATCCCCGCCATGGTATGCTCCATGGGCGCCGGGTTGAAGAGACGCTCACCCCCATGGAATAACAAGAGAAATGCCGAACCTAAGATGAAGGCAGATTGCGCCAGGGACGCCAGAGGTTCCGCCTTGCCATGGCCATACCTATGCTCATGATCGGCGGGCACTATGGCATAGCGAATGGCGATGAAATTGACTATCGAGGCCAGCACATCGGCGAAGGAATCCGTCAAGGAGGCCAGCATGCTGGCCGAGCCTGACCAAAGCCAGGCGAGGAGCTTGATGATGATCAGGGTCGTAGCCGTCGCAACCGAAGCCCGGCTCGCCAGCTTGACCCAGAAATCATATTGAGAAGTGTCGGTCATAGATGAAAATATCGGAAAACCATGACCTTTTATAACAGTTTCCGTGATTAACGGCGACCTTCTTTACCTCTGGGTTTCGCCAAATGTTCCTTGTACTTCGCCTGCTGTTCCGGAGTCAGCAGATGATATATTTCATTCTGCATCTTCATCCTTTCTATCTCGCGGGCCTCATGTTTGGCTTCCCGTGCCGATATCAACTGCCGCGCCTGTGCCTCGTCGAAACTCGTTGCCGTGATCAGCGCCAACATCGCCTCCCTATGAGCAGCCCTGAGATCTCCCTGCTGACCTTCTGCTTCCCTGGCGGCCTTGTGTTGTTCGAAGAGCTTCTTGACCTCTGCTTTCTGCGCATCGGTCAAATCCAGGCCACGTAACATGCCATGCATGCCATCATGGTGGGCCATCTTCCCCCTCTCATGAGGCTCATGGGTGCAAGGCTCGGCCTGGACACTGGTTGCCAATATTGCAGAGCCTGCCAGGAGTACGAACAGGCCCGTTTTCAATGGGGATAATGTTTTCATAGCAATCACCTCTCTATTTCTGATATTCAACTATAGAGCAGGCCGTTGCGCTGCACTTGAGCGCTCGGCCATACTCGAGCCTGTTCAGTCTAGCCCTGCCAATGTCAGTGAGGGTTGGAGTAAGGTAAATCATTGTAAACTTGCGACAGTTCGCCTTTCTTTACACTCACTTACACAGCTAAACCGCAATTGACAAGAAAGCGGGTATACTCAGCGTTAGCCTATGCGTATGCCCCTAATAGCTTGCCGTACAGAGGAAAAATATGAGCCGAATTTTACTCATCGATGACGACCTGGGTCTGACGGAGCTCCTTGGCCAATTGTTGGAGCTGGAAGGATTCGAGTTATTCCTGGCCCACGACGGGCAACAGGGCCTGGAGCTGGCGCTTGGCCAGGATGTGGATCTGATACTCCTGGATGTCATGCTGCCCAAGCTCAATGGCTTCGAAGTGCTTAGAGCACTCAGACAACACAAACAGACCCCAGTGCTCATGTTAACCGCCAGGGGTGATGAGATAGACAGGGTCGTCGGCCTGGAGATAGGCGCAGACGATTACCTCCCCAAACCCTTCAACGACAGGGAACTCATCGCCCGCATTCGTGCCATCCTGCGCAGAGCCACCCTGACCTCGCAGGATAATCATCAACACCAAGAGCAGCAATTCGGTGACCTGCGCCTGGATCCTGCCCGCCAGGAAGCCTACTGCAAGGAACAGCTGATCATGCTGACGGGGACCGAATTCAGCCTGCTGTACACCTTGGTGGCGCAGGCCGGCGAGTTGCTCACCAAAGATCTGCTCAGCGAGAAAGTGCTTGGCAAGAAGCTCATGCCCTTCGACCGCAGCCTGGACATGCACCTATCCAACCTCCGCAAGAAGCTCCCCGAACGCAGCGACGGTCGCCCAAGGGTCAAGACCATACGGGGTAAAGGCTATATCTGGATCCCATGATGCGCGCGATCAAAGCTCCAAACAAACTCTTCATCAAACTGTTACTCGGTTTTTGGCTATGCAGTTCCTTGATCATCGCCTCGATTGGGTTATTGCCTCTGCTGCAACAGAGCCATGACAGGGCGCCACTGCCGCCACAACTGGCAGGGCTGCTCGCCAATATAGCCGAACGTTTGCAGCAGGAACCCAGTCTCATAGACTCGGGATTTCTCCGCCGCTGGGAACACCAGAGAGCGGCAGAGGGTAAGCCGCTGCGCTTGTATTTGGTCGATGAGCATGGCCAGGTGCTGAACACCCACAGAGTCTCACGGGGCCTGCGCAGCTTCCTCTTGATGGCCGATGAGGCCAGTCGTCCCATCAGTCATCAATTCCGTGATGAACTCATCTTCGGGCCCTACAATTTCAAAGTTAACGATACCCCCTATGCGCTCTATGGAAGATTGCCCGCTCACCATCCGCGGCCATGGTTCTTCTTCTTCATTGAGAACAAGCTGTTAACCCTTGGCTTGGCCATCTTACTCTCGGGCCTCCTCTGCGGCCTGCTCGCTTGGCATTTAGGTAAGCCATTGGCATCGCTGAAAAATACCGCCGATGCACTGGCTCGGGGTGAGCTCAATAGCAGAGTCGACTCGAAAACCACGGGCCGGAACGACGAAATCGGCCAGCTCGCCAATGCATTCAACAGCATGGCCGAGTCCATCCAGGCCATGGTACTCAGCCAGCAGAGACTGATGGGCGATATCTCCCATGAACTCAGGACCCCACTCACACGCTTGCAACTCTCCCTGGCACTGGCGCGCAAGAAGGGGCAACAGACGGCCGAAAACGAACGCATCGGCTATGAGGCCGAGCAACTGGATAAGCTGATCGGTGAGCTGCTGGAACTGTCCAGGGTCACACTCAACAGCCGCGAGACCAAAGTGCAGCTTGGCTTGGCCGAGTCGCTAAGCCAAGTATTGGACGATGCCGAATTTGAGGCAGAGCAACAGGCTAAGCACATACGCATCATCATCCCGGAAGAGCTGGAACTGGCTCACTATCCCAAACCCCTTTCCCGGGCGATAGAGAACTTACTGCGTAACGCCATCCGCTACGCCAATTCAGAGGTCACACTGGAAGCCAAGGCATTCAAGGATAAGCTGCTGATCTGTATCTGTGACGATGGTCCTGGAATAGATGAAACCGAGTTGGCTACCATCTTTAAACCTTTCTACCGACCCGATTCGGCCAGGGAAAGAGAAAGCGGTGGCTGGGGCCTTGGGCTGGCGATCACCGAAGCCGCCATCACTGCCCACAGAGGCAAGATCTGGGCGGAAAACCTTCCCCCTCACGGACTCAAGGTCAGCATAGAGTTGCCCTTATAGCTCACAACCCTGCCAGCCTCGTCCCAACTTCTCCTCATAATGTTTGCTGAAGATGTCGCCTAAGACACATCCTCTATGAAGCGGCTTCCTAGGCTCAGGAAGCCGGCAACAAGCCGCAACAACAAGAAGGCCACCCAAGGGGTGGCCTTCTTGTTGTTGGATAAGGGATGCGCCTGGAAACGATCGGCTTAGGGTAAACCTCCGCGTTCAATGGGCGCAAGGCCATGCTTCGCCAACATGATCCATTGCAACACCCCAGGACCCACAGGGATGTAGGAAGTGCTTACGTTGGAAACAGTTTTGGCTTCACATGGGAATGAAACCAAGACGCCATAAATACGCAGTATTTAGCCTTGGTTGAACCCGGAGAATCTATGACTGGTACTAATCCAGGGGAAAGGTCAGGGGCGACCGCCATGAATGGCGGGAGTGTCGATATAGAAGGAGTATTTATCGACCGACATCAGGAGTAGGCATTCATGCCTACTCAAGTGGAGACGCCACCTCATAGCAATGCGCATAAGTTCGCGCCGGACACCCAAGATATCACTCAAGTCCAAACACAAAAAAGCCACCTTGTTAGGTGGCCTCTTCACGCTCTTACGAGCAATTAGGCGCCTGTCATGGCCAGCTTCGAGCCAAGCTCTCTGCGTTCGGGCTTGCTGTCTTCCCCATGTTCGAGTGAGCATTTCAAACGCTGTTAAACGAAAAAATCCCCAACACTGAGTGCTGGGGATTTATCGCTTCTCTTTCGAGAAAATTAGGCGCCTGGAAATGACCTACTCTCACATGGGGAGACCCCACACTACCATCGGCGCGATTGCGTTT
>NZ_JAAXYH010000023.1 GCF_012911865.1 Shewanella salipaludis | reverse complement strand
CAATCGCGCCGATGGTAGTGTGGGGTCTCCCCATGTGAGAGTAGGTCATTTCCAGGCGCCTAATTTTCTCGAAAGAGAAGCGATAAATCCTCAGCACACTGTGTTGGGGATTTTTTCGTTTAACAGCTTTTGAAATATCCTCTCTCATGGGGAAGACAACAAGCCCGAACGCAGTGAGGTGCCTGCGCTTATCAAGCGCAGCTTGATGCCGGCACTGAACGCAGAGAGCTTGGCTCGAAGCTGGCCATGACAGGCGCCTAATTGCTCGTAAGAGCGTGAAGAAGCCACCTAACAAGGTGGCTTTTTTGCGTTTGGACTCCCGCCGCTGAGCGGATTCCCCAGCTTCGAAGGCAAGCGTCTGCGCGCTACGAGTTAACAATCTACTTCGAGTCTTAAGCGCAGCATCTTCACCCCCATGTGAAGTCAAAATTGCTCCCGACAATCTAAGGCACTTCCCACATTAAGGCACTTCCCACATCCCACATCCTTGTGGGCACCTGGGGTGCAATGGGCTATGTTGGCGAAGCATGGCTTTGCGCCGTTTTCAGGATGGTCCCCGAACATAGGGGGTTAGTGTGAATACCGCGCGGCGCACTGCCTGTATTGGTCTTAGACGCCATAGTCAGCCTGGCTCGCTGCTGCAGTGTCATGTAGCCTCAAGCATGCGAGCGATAAGACTGCGACAGCGCTTCTGTGATGATTTTGACCCTGGATGCCTGGGTAGGACTGCCATCTCCCGGATGAGCATTTATCTCGACCTATGTTTATCCTCTTCAGGAGCCGGCTTGGGTGTTACATTTTTGGAACTTGTTTGAAAAACCTGCAGTTAATGTTTTTTGCCATAAAAAGTCCTTTACCTTTGAGAGTGCTTTTAGCATAATGCGTCTCGTCAACAGGGGTGTAGCTCCAATTGGTAGAGCGGCGGTCTCCAAAACCGCATGTTGTGAGTTCGAGTCTCCCCACCCCTGCCAAATTCTGAAAAAGCCGAGCTATGCTCGGCTTTTTCATGTCTGCAGTTTGTCAACTGAGTTGGGCCAGTGCCCGGATACTTGCCTGTGTCGAATAACAAAGTTTAGCTAGAGCTGGTATGCTAACAGCCTGGATTGGCCTGTCGAGAAATGAGAGTCGGTGAAGAAATCTGCTTATTTGGATGCCATGGGCATCAGTCGCTGGCAACAGCCTGCGGTTCGGCGCAAGCCTTTTGCCGTGGCGCATAATCAGGATATAGAACTGGCCGATCACCCCTTGGTCAAGAGTGTGCTCAGCCTGCTGGGGATTGAGAGTGACGATTGCCACTTCGATGAACGGGTCCCGGGAGATGCGATTCTGGTGTGGGATCTGCGTCGACCCGCAGTGTTACCGCGTAAAGCCTGGTTGGTGTCTGAACCCTTGGAAGTCCTGCTCTCCAGTGCCAACGCCAAACGGGCGCTATGGCAACAGATTGCGGCCCGGTTGGACTCGAAGCAGACAGGAAGCAAGATATGAGCCTGATACTGGTTCCCCTGACGCCTGCCGATGTCGATAAGATGGCGCAGATTGAGGCGCAAGCCCATAGTCATCCCTGGTCTGAGGCTAACTTGGCGACTTGCTTCGGCAGCTTGTACCGGGTATTGGGGGCGTTTCACGACGAGTCTCTGGTAGGGTTTGCCATAGTGCAGCAGATAGTCGATGAGTTGAGCTTGTTGGACATCTGTATAGCGCCGGAGCAGCAAGGCAAGGGTCTGGGACGCCTGTTGTTAAAGGCTGTGATTGAACAGGCAATACAGAGCCAGGCTGTGGTGATATTACTCGAAGTGCGTGCCTCAAATGTGGCCGCGCAGCGGCTCTACCTGAGCAGCGGCTTTGTCGAGTCGGGGCGGCGTAAGGGGTATTATCAGAGCGATACAGGTCACGAAGATGCCATTCTGATGGACTTGCGTTTGGAGCAATGCTGAGCACTGCACAGCACCCAATAAAAAACAGCGCCGAGGCGCTGTTTTTTATTGGGCGAACTGAGTGCCGGGACTATTTGACTTCTTTGCCCTGAGCTTGCAGATCCGCATGGTAGCTGGAGCGTACCAGTGGGCCACAGGCGGCATGAGTGAAGCCTAACTCATCTGCCAGAGCCTTGAGCTCATCGAACTCGGCCGGTGGCACATAGCGCTCTACCGGCAGGTGGAACTTGGATGGCTGCAGATATTGTCCCAGGGTGAGCATTTCTACGTTATGGTCACGCAGATCACGCAGTACTTGGGCTATCTCTTCGTTGGTTTCCCCCAGTCCCATCATCAACCCCGACTTGGTCGGCACATTTGGATGACGTTCCTTGAAACGTTTCAACAGATCCAATGACCATTGGTAATTGGCACCTGGACGCGCTTTACGATAATGCATTGGCGCCGTTTCCAGGTTGTGGTTGAATACATCCGGTGGCTCGGTGGCGAGAATATCCAGGGCGGCATCGATACGGCCACGAAAATCCGGTACCAGGATTTCTATCTTTATCTCAGGGTTCAGTTTGCGGATCTCGCGTATGCAGTCAGCAAAGTGCTGGGCACCGCCGTCACGCAGATCGTCCCTGTCCACCGAGGTGATGACCACATACTTGAGTTTCATGTCACGTATGGTCTGGGCCAATTTGACCGGCTCGTTGTCATCTGGCTTGAGGGGACGGCCATGGGCCACGTCACAGAATGGGCAGCGACGGGTACAAATTGCCCCGAGGATCATGAAGGTCGCAGTACCATGATTGAAGCATTCGGCCAGGTTAGGGCATGAAGCTTCCTCGCACACAGAATGCAGTTCATTCTTGCGCAGGGCCTGCTTGATCTCGAGTATCCTTTGATTGGATGCCGGCAATTTCACTCGCAACCAGTCGGGTTTACGCAGCATGGTTTCGCGCTCTGAGGGCACAATCTTCACTGGTATGCGTGATACTTTATCCGCGTCGCGCAGCTTGACGCCTGGTTGTAATCTTTCGGGCCTATTCATATGACTCTGCTAATCCTTGATGATGAACTAGTTGCTGATAGCCGAGTAATTGGCTAAAAGTTTGAATGAGTTGCTTGCCGGCTTCTTCGACGGACTGTGGACCGCCAAGTTCCTTACATTGCACCATTTCGAGGCCGGCATAACCGCAGGGATTGATGCGACGAAAGGGTGACAGATCCATGTTCACATTGAGTGCCAAGCCGTGAAACGAGCACCCCTTGCGGATCCTAAGTCCCAATGAGGCAATCTTACGCTCATTGACATATACGCCAGGCGCATCGGCCTTGGCATAGGCTGTTATCCGATAGGGCTGCAACATATCGACTATGCTCTGCTCTATATGATTGACCAGCTGGCGAACGCCAAGTTTGGCTCTCTTGATGTCGATAAGGGGGTAGGCTACGAGCTGTCCCGGACCGTGATAGGTGACTTGCCCACCTCTGTCGACCTGAATGACCGGGATATCGCCGGCATTGAGTATGTGTTCACTCTTGCCAGCCTGGCCCTGGGTGAACACGCTCGGGTGCTCTACTATCCAGAGTTGATCCGGGCTGTCGCCGTTGCGGGTGTCCGTATACTGCTGCATCGCATGCCATACAGACTCGTAATCCTGCTGACCAAGATGCCGGATATGCAAAGTGCTTTCTTGCAAGGGCAACCTCTCCCCTCAAATATAAGTGGCGGTATTATACGCCTCTGGCCGCCAAATGTAAGACAGTAGCGTGCAGGACTGATGAGTGGTGCTTATAGCACGCGTCTCACACCTTCCACCGCGGCAAGTTCTGTGTACAAGGTCTCCACATGGTCTTTGCTGAGCACTGTCACGCGTATGGTGATCGAATAGTAGGTGCCTTTGCTCGAGGCTCTGGTGGTGGGGGAATAATCGCCCGGGGCATGTTTCTGCACCACGGCGACGACCCTGTCGGCCAATTCTTCATGGGCATCACCGACCACCTTGAAGGGGAAGGCGCAGGGAAATTCCATTAGTTCATCGAATTTAGTGTCTAACATATTTTACGCTCTTGCTGATGGGAGTTGGATCTCTATAGTGGCGATTATAACCGATTCAAGCTCGCAGGGCATACAAACAACAAAGCCACCCTGAGGTGGCTTTGTTTGCTGAGGCGGTGATTAGCCGAGCCAGCCGGCAAACATCTGCTTAAAGTAATCCATTAACTTGCTGAACCAGCTGCCTTCATTGACTTCCTGCAATGTCACCAGCGGGAATTGAGCGACATCTTTGCCATCGAGTTGGAAGTAGATGCGGCCAACGGTTTCGCCTTTCGCCAGTGGAGCGGTCAGTGCTTTGGTCAGTTCGAAATTGGCCTGCAAATTCTTGGCCTTACCGCGATTGATTGTGATTGGTGTATCTGTGATCACACCCAAGTCGACAGATTCTTTATCGCCGTACCAGATCTTTTGGGTGACGAAACTGTCGCCCGCCTTGTAGGGGGTGATGGTTTCGAAGAAACGGAAACCATAGTTGAGCAGCTTCTTGCTCTCGGCCTTACGGGCAGATTCACTCTTGGTGCCCATCACCACCGAGATCAAGCGCATGCCATCCTTGGTCGCCGAGGCCACCAGGTTATAACCGGCACCCGAAGTATGGCCCGTCTTGATGCCGTCGACATTCATGCTGTTATCCCACAGGAGTCCATTGCGGTTATATTGCTTGATGCCGTTGTAAGTATAAGATTTTTCGCTGTAGACGCGATATTCCTGCGGTACGTCACGGATCAGTGCCGCACCCAGCAGCGCCATATCATAGGCCGTCGACTTATGGTTTGCGGAATCCAGACCGTGGGCATTCTCGAAATAGCTGTCGCTCATGCTCAGCTGTTTGGCCCAGGAGTTCATCAGATCGACGAAGGCGCCTTCGGTGCCGGCGATATGCTCGGCCATGGCGACACAGGCATCGTTGCCCGATTGGATTATGATGCCGCGGTTAAGATCTTCAACCTTAACCGTCTTTCCCACCTCGATAAACATCTTCGAGGAGTCGGGGAAGTTTTTCGACCAGGCATTCTGGGAGATGGTGACTTCATCTTCGGGAGAGATATTCCCCGCCTTGATCTCCCGGCCAATCACATAACTTGTCATCATCTTGGTCAGGCTGGCCGGATTCAGGCTCTCGTAAGCATTGCTCTCGGCTATGATGCGGCCGGAGTTGTAATCCATCAACACATAGGCCTTGGCGGCGACGCTCGGCGCGTCGGGTATGACCATGGGAGCTGCCTGGGAAGAAGTCGATACACAGGTGAGAAGCAGCAGGGTTCTAATGGGACTCTTTGCAAAATTCATCATTAACTAGGCACGTCTTTTAGTTGGGAAATGAAAAGGACTGAAATCGTCACGAGTATAACATTAGTCGACCCCGAATTTCAGTGAAGGTTCCTTCATCTGCAATTTTTACCCCTGGACTACTCGTGAATGATATAGCTCTGGGGGTATCCGTCCTGCTTTATGGTGTCGAGCAGCTTGTTGGCTAACTCGGCCTGGCCGACGGGACCCAGCTGCAGACGATACATCTCGGGTGTTACCGGCTGCAGCCGTGATTTGACCTGATACTTGGTTTCGAGTTGATTGGCCAGGGCCTGCAGTTTCAGCTTATCTTTGGAGGCGGTGAGCTGGATATAGTTCATGCCTGTATCCTGCAGGGCCGCCAGGCTGCTGGACTGGGGATCTTCCATGTACAAGGTCTCTATCTTGACCTTGGCGGTCCCGGTGCGCAGCATATCCAGTTTATAGGCCGCCGAGTAAGACAGATCTATGATCCTGCCTTCGTGGAATGGCCCCCTGTCGTTGACCCTGACTATGACTTGCCTGTCATTTTCCAGATTGGTCACCCTGACATAGCTGGGTAAGGGCAAGGTCTTATGGGCACCGGACATGGAGTACATGTCGTAGGTTTCCCCGTTGGAGGTGAGGTGGCCATGAAACTTGTTGCCATACCAGGAGGCATAACCCGTTTGGCTGAAGTCTTTGCCTGTGGCCAGCACCTGATAGGACTTGCCCAGGACAGTGTAGGGCTTGTTGCCTTGGCGGCTGTAGGCTTCATATTTGGCGTGGGCATCTTCTACCTTGCTGACATCGGGCGCGTTGCTCGGCGCCGCATCATTTTTCAGGCTATAACGCCCGCCGCTACCGGCGCAGGCTGTGAGCAGGGTGGCGGTGGCCAGGATGAGTAATAGCTGCTTAGTATGGATTCGCATGACGCTCTTTGAGTTGTTGACTGAATTGATAAACGGCCATGGCATACAGAGGGCTGCGGTTATAGCGGGTGATCACATAGAAGTTGTTGAGCCCCAGCCAGTAATCGACATGCTCCTCTTGCTCCAGGGCGATCAGCAGCGCCGATTGTGACACATCCAGATCCTGGCTGCTTGTCAGCGACAACTCAGGGCTGAGAATATCGGCGACCTTGAGCCCGGGTTTCTCGCCGGCCCAGGCTTTGGTCTTGGGGGCGTGAGTGCCGGCGTTGGCCAGGGGGAGGGCGACGGCGGCACCGCGTTGCCAGCCGTGGCGGTGAAAATAGCTGGCGACACTGCCTATGGCATCTACCGGGCTGTTCATCAGCTCACGTTTGCCGTTGGCATCGAAGTCGACGGCATAATGCCGATAGCTGGAGGGGATGAACTGACCATAGCCCATGGCGCCGGCGTAAGATCCCTTCAGCTCGGCTAATTCCAGCTGTTCCTCTCTGGCCAGCAACATCAGCTGAGCCAATTCGCTGCGAAAGAAGGTCGCTCTGGGAGGGTAATAAAACCCCAGGGTGTAGAGGGCATCTATCACAGGGTAGGTCCCCATGTACTGACCATAGAAGGTCTCTATGCCTATGATGGCGACGATAATCTGCGGGTCGACTTGAAATTCGTTGGCGGCCCTGGTGATGGCTTTCTGGTGAAGGCGCCAGAAGTCCAGCCCGGCCTGCAAGCGTTTTTCGGTCAAGAAGATCGGCGCATACTGAAACCAGGGTTTGGCTTCCCAGGGCCTGGATATGGCATCGAGTACGGCCTGATTGCGCCTTGCCTTGCCGAGGAAGCTCTCTATCTCGGCTCGACTGAAGCCATTCTCTATCTGGGTTTGAATAAACTCGGCGCGCAGGTCCTCGGGCTCATCGGCCGTGACCAGGTTGTTGCAGCCGGCGAGTGACAGAATTGCCGGCAGCAGCCAGCTTTGCAGCTTCCCCATAAAAAGTATCCCTATCTGTCGACGAAGCGTCTGTGGGTGTTAATGCTCATTAGGATGCCAAATCCCGTCATCAAAGTCAGCATGGAAGTGCCGCCATAGCTGATTAATGGCAGGGGGACACCGACCACGGGCAAGATCCCCGAGACCATGCCTATGTTGACGAAAATATACACGAAGAAGGTCAGTATGATACTGCCCGCCAGCAGGCGGGCGAAGCTGGTCTGTGCCCGGGAGGCGATGACCAGGCCACGGCCAATCACGTACAGGTACAGGATGAGCAGCAGCATGCTGCCTATCAGGCCGAATTCTTCCCCGATCACGGCGAAGATGAAGTCTGTGTGACGCTCGGGAATAAATTCAAGTTGCGATTGAGTACCATCGAGCCAACCCTTGCCCCAGAGACCGCCTGAGCCAATGGCAATTTTCGACTGTATTATGTGATAACCCGCGCCCAGGGGATCTTGCTCGGGATTGAGCAGGGTCAATACCCGGGTGCGCTGATAGTCATGCATCAGGAAGAACCACAATATCGGCAAGAGTGCCAGCACGGCCGCGGCTATGGTGCCGACGATCGCCCAGCTCATGCCGGAGAGAAATAATACGAAGATGCCGGATGCCGCCACCAGGATGGAGGTGCCGAGATCCGGCTGCTTGGCGATGAGCAGGGTGGGGATCAGCAGTATGATCCCGGCGCCGGTGAGATAACGTTTCTTCGGCGGCAGCGGAAACTTGCTTATGTACCAGGCCATGGTGATGGGGAAGGCGAGTTTGATCAGCTCCGAAGGTTGAAATTCCATGAAGCCCAGGTTGAGCCAGCGCTGGGCGCCCTTGTTGGTTTCCCCGAAAAAATGCACCCCGAGCAAGAGTATCACGCCGGCGATATAGATGGGCAGCGCCCAGCGCTTGAGCACCTCGGGATTGATCTGGGCCACTATGAACATGATCATCAGGGACAGACCCATGCGCAGCAGCTGCCTGTCCATCATGGCGAGATCTTCACCGCTGGCGGAATAGATGACGAACAGGCCGAAGCTCATCAGGGCCAGGATACCGATCAACAACGGCAGGTCGATATGCAATCGCAGCCAGATGTTCTTGCGCCCTTGATGTGAATTCATAGTGCAGGCTCCTCTGTGTCTCTGAGCATATATTCATCCAGCAATTCCCTGGCGATGGGGCCGGCATTGGCGCCGCCCCAGCCGGCATTTTCCAGCACCATGGCGATGACTATCCTGGGCTGCTCGAAGGGAGCGTAGGCCACGATCAGGGCATTATCCCGCAGGCGCTCATCTATGGTTTTCGCATCATATCTGGCATCTTCGGCGACACTGAAGACCTGCGCCGTGCCCGTCTTCATCGCGGCTGTATACCTGGCATCGGTAAAGCGCGACTTGTTGGCTGTCATACGCATGGCCTCGTTGATCACCTCCCAGTTGTGGGGATTATCCAGCACTATCGGCGGACGTTCATCCAAGGCAACATCGGCATCCTGTGTCTGCATAGCCTTGAGCAGGTGCGGGGTGAAGCGTCTGCCCCTGTTGGCCAGGATGGCGGTGGCATTGGCTAACTGCAATGGCGTGGTGGTCCAGTAACCTTGGCCTATGCCCACGGAAATGGTATCTCCTATGTACCATGGCTGGTTGTACTTGAGGCGTTTCCAGTCCTTGGAAGGCATGTTGCCGGCGGACTCCTCGGCAATATCGACCCCGGATACCTGGCCGAATCCGAAAGGCTCCATGAAACGGGACATGTTATCTACCCCTATCTTGTAGGCCAGATCATAGAAGAAGATGTCGCAGGATTCGGTTATCGCGCTGTAGACATTGACCCAGCCATGGCCCCAGCGCCGCCAGTCACGGTACTTACGTTCGACCCCGGGGATCTGCCAGAAGCCGGGATCCCAGATGCGGGTCTTCTCTGTGATGGCCTTTTCCTCCAGTCCCAGCAAGGCGATCAAGGGTTTGACCGTCGACGCCGGCGCATATTGGCCCTGGGTGGCACGGTTGATCAAGGGTCTGGATTTATCGTTGAGCAGGGCACTGTAGTCTTTACTGCTGATCCCATGCACGAAGTGGTTGGGGTCGTAGCTCGGGCTGGACACCATGGCCAGTATGCCGCCGTCCCTGGGATCTATGGCCACTATCGAGCCACGGCGTCCGGCTAACAGCGCCACCGCCTTCTGTTGCAGCTTGAGATCCAGGGTGAGATAGATGTCTTGTCCCGGCTCGGGCGGTACCACCTTGAGCGTGCGTATGATACGGCCGCGGTTATTGACTTCCTCTTCCAGGTGACCCGGCAGCCCATGGAGCTGGGGCTCATAGAATTTCTCTATCCCCTGTTTGCCTATGTCCTTGGTGGCCGGGTAGTTTTTCCATTGGTCCGTGCGCTCTAGGGCGGTTCTGTCACGGGTGTTGATCTTGCCGACATATCCCAGCACATGGGTCAGCACACTGTCATAGGGATAATGGCGTCTGAGACCGGCCTCGACCGAAATACCCGGGAATTGATATTGGTTGACGCTGAATATCGCCACCTCCTGCTCCGTGAGGCGGCTCTTCAGGGTCAGGGGCTTGAAACGTCTGTGGTGTTTGAGCGCCTCGAGAAAGCTCTCCCTCTCATCGGCGGAAATATGGACATAGGCATCCAAGGCATCCAGGGTGGCGCTCATGTCTTTGACTTTCTCGGGGATCAGCTCGAGCGAGTAGAAGGGCTGATTCTCGGCCAATAACTTGCCATGCCTGTCATAGACCAGGCCACGGCTGGGGGCCACGGGGACGACACGGATCCTGTTGTCGTTGGAGCGGGTTTCATAGTCCTTGTAGGACAGGACCTGCAATTGGTACAGATTGGCGAGCAATACACTCAGGAGGGCAACAACACAGAAAAAGGTAAACAGCGCCCGACGTTTGAACAGCGACGCCTCTGCGGCGTGATCATGCATGGTTATCCGCTTTCTTCGCGACACTTATGCTATCTCCGACTCAATGTTATGGCTGTTGCGCATCTGTAGCACTCGTTTTGACCCAGAGTGAGCTTATTCCCTGTGGTAGGGGTGGTTGTTATTGATGCTCCAGGCGCGATACAGGCTTTCGGCGACCACGACTCTGACCAAGGGGTGTGGCATGGTCAATGCCGACAAGCACCAGCTCTGGCCGGCGGCTTGCTTGCAGGCGGGAGCCAGGCCTTCGGGGCCGCCTATCAACAGGCTGACATCGCGGCCATCGTGTTGCCACTTGCTCAGCTGAGTGGCCAACTCCGGGGTGGTCCAATTCTTGCCAGGTAAGTCCAGGCTGACTATGTGGTTGCCCTTGGGAATGGCTGCCAGCATAGACTCGCCTTCCTTCTGCAGGATGCGGGCGATATCGGCATTCTTGCCGCGCTTACCGGCAGGGATCTCCACCAGTTCCAGCGCCATATCCCGGGGAAAGCGGCGCTGGTACTCTTCGAATCCACGGGTGATCCAATCGGGCATCCGTGTCCCTACTGCGACAAGTTGTAACTTCATCAGTCTTGCTTTTCTGACCAGAGCTTCTCGAGCTGGTAGAAATCACGGGTCTGATCCTGCATCACATGCAGAATGACATCGCCTAAATCGACCAATACCCATTCACTGCTGTCACGGCCTTCGACACCCAGGGGGGGAATGTTGGCTTTCTTGGCTTCAACAATCACATTCTCGGCTATGGCTCTGACATGAGTCTTGGATGTACCAGAACAAATGACCATATAATCAGTGATATTGGATTGATTGCTCACATCTAAAACCACTATGTCTCTGGCTTTCAAGTCGTCGACCTTATCGACAACAAATTGCTTTAATTCCGCGCTTTGCACGCTGGCGTACCTCGTTAATTTAAAATAGCGCAACAGTATACCAGTCTTGTTCGCGGGAATACATTGGCGCGGGGCGATATAGTTGGCGTCCCGCTATTGGCTGCGGCTAACGGCATGATTCGAGGCCCGTTGGCCGTCGTTGTTTTTGGGTTGGCGTCTCAGCGGCGATAGAGCCCATGGGCGCGGATGTAGGCCTGGGTGCTGGGGGCCAGCGCATCGCCGGGCAGCCGCCCAAGGGCGAGCTGACGGCGGATCTCGGTCGAAGAGAAGGGCTGGGGGGGGATGTCTACCGGGAAGATGAGCCCGTTTGGGCGGCTGCCCAGTGCCGCAACCGTGGCGCGGCGGTTTTCGAGTTCGGCAAACATGGGGTCGCTGCTGGCCAGCTGCCAGCCGGGACGCCGGCATAAGACCAGGTTGGTCAGCTCGAACAGGCGCCGCCATTCATGCCAGCTGGGCAGGCCGATGAAGGAGTCCATCCCCAGCAGGAAGAGAAACTCGTGCTGCGGGTAGCGGCGTTTGAGTTGCTCCAGGGTGGTGACTGTATAAGAAGGGCTGTTTCTGTTGATTTCTATGTCACAGGGCTCGAAGCCATCGAGTTCGGCACAGACGGCGGCGACCATGGCCAGGCGCTGGGCGGCGGTGACGTTCGGCGCCTGTTTATGGGGCGGGACATGATTGGGCATCAGCCAGATCTCGTCCAGCCCAAGTTGTTGTTTCACTTCCTGCGCCGGTCGTATGTGACCGTAATGTATGGGATCGAAGGTGCCGCCGAGAATACCGATACGCATCTTAGATTAACACTCCATTGGCATCCTGGCCCGGATGAGGGCTAAGGGAGAGACGGGGGCTAAGGAAAGGCATATCAATAGAGCTCTATGTGGGCCAGATGCTTGTGGGCCTTGGGATCGAACAGCAGGCATAGGTGGCTCAGCGCCGTCCAGTCTTCCACCCCTTGCTGCTTGAGCATCAGCTCCAGTTTGGAGGCTGTGGCCAACATGTGTTCTATCTGGGGCAGAGTCAGTCGCTCCAGCGCCGCCTGATACAGGGGCTTGCGCTTATCCCAGATGCGATGCTTGCTCCAGAGACTGTTGAGCCCAGTGCCCTGGGCCTGGGCGCTCTTGAGCTGCAACAGCAGGGTCAGTTCCTTGAACAGGCTCCAGAGCAAGATGGGCATGGCCGTGCCTTCGCCATGCAGTTGGGCCAACATGTGCTGCGCCTTATCCTGTTTATTGCCCAGGAGCGCATCCGTCAGCTGGAAGACGCTGAAGCGGGACTGGTCCTCGAAATAGTGGCCAAGCTCGTCGGCACCTATGGGCTGCTCTGGACTGAGGAGCTGCAGGAGTTGCATCGCCTGATCCGCCGCCAGCAGGTTACCCTCATACAAGGCAAACAACATGGCCCTGGCATCGGCCTGCAATCTGAGGCCGAAGTGCTTGATACGGGCATCGAGCCAGCGTTGAAACTGCGGCCCTTCCGGCGTGATGCAGGGAACATAGACGCCCTGGCTGTCCAGGCTCTTGAACCACTTGCTGTTGGTCTGTTCACTGGCAAGCTTGGGACCCTGAATGATGAGCAACATATCCGGGTTGGGCTGTTGCAGCAGGGATTGCAGTGTCTGTGAGCCTTCGGTGCCGGGTTTGGCCTGGGGCAGGGTCAGCTCTATGATACGGCGGCTGGCAAACAGGCTCATCGCCTGCCATTCCTGCTGCAGCTCGTGCCAGTTGAAACCCGTTTCCTGGGTCAGTTGCACCTTTTCTTCGAAGCCTTGCTGCTTGGCGGCGGCACAGATCTGGGCCTTGCTGGTCTCGACCAGCCAGGGATCGTCGCCGAAGATCAGATAGCAGGGCGTCAGGGGATTGAGCTGGCGGGCGAGTTGCTCAGGATAGACCCGCATCAATCTACCTCGGTAGCGGCCAGGGTCTGGAGTATCTTGTCGGCGGCCTGGATACGCATCTCCTTGGTCAGCAGCTCCATTTCACGGCTCTTGGCCAGCGCGGTGCGCGGATCGTCCAGGTAATCGCGGCGGATATCGACCTTGAAGGCTTGCGCCTCTTTCCCCGGGAGGGCCACGGCAAACTCGACCAGATAGATGAGTTCGTATTCGGCCACATTGCCTGTGGGATAGAGCGACAGGGTCGAGCGCTCGAGCGAGTCATGCAGCAGTCTCAGTGCCGGTACATCGTCGGCGGCCTCTATTACGACTATGCTGTTCAGTCTCAGGCGTTCCCGTACCAAGCGGGTGAGTTCACTGTATTGATCCGAGCTGCTCAGGCTCAGGTGTCCGAGCGCCGTCGGAATAGAATAACTGCGTTGAAGTGTAAAACCGCAACCGGCACTGCTCAGCATGAGCAGTGCCATCATTGCGAAGCATATGCGTTTTATCGGCATAAGGTTTTCGCCAGTTCCTTGTAAAGTTGGCCTAAGGGTTAACTTAGGCCATAGGTCTTAGTTTGCCACTATGCTCAGTAACTTACCCGGGACATAAATGATCTTGCGGACCGTCAGGCCATCCGTGTACTTGATGACATGCTCGTCACTCATACCCAGGGCTTCGACCGATTCCTTGCTGGCATCGGCGGCGACTGTGATCTTCGCCCGCACCTTGCCGTTGACCTGCACTACTATGAGCTTGCTGTCTTCCACCAAGGCAGACTCATCGACCTGTGGCCAGTGGCTGTCTTCTATGCTGCCGCTATTACCCAGTTCATTCCACAGCTTGAAGCTGACGTGAGGAATGATGGGGTAGAGCAGGCGCACTATGGCCGACAGGGCTTCACCTATCAGGGCATTGTCTTGGGCACTGGTTTGCGGCGCCTTCTGCAGGTGGTTCATCAGCTCCATCACGGCGGCGATGGCGGTGTTGAACATCTGGCGACGGCCTATGTCATCGCTGACCTTGGCGATCGTCTTATGCACTTCACGGCGCAGTGCCTTCTGATCCGCACTCAGCCGGCTGATATCCAGGGTCTCCCGGCTGTTATGGGCCAGATGCTCGCTGGCCAATTTCCACAGCCGCTTGATGAATCTATGGGCACCTTCGACCCCAGACTCCTGCCATTCCAGGGTCAGCTCCGGCGGTGAGGCGAACATCATGAACAGGCGCACTGTATCCGCGCCGTATTTCTCCACCATCACCTGAGGATCTATGCCGTTATTCTTCGACTTGGACATCTTGCTCATGCCGGTATACACCAGCTCATGGCCTTCGGCATCGACGGCCTTGAGAATACGGCCCTTGTCGTCTTTGTCGACCACTGTCACATCCAGCGGCGATACCCATACCCGGGCGCCTTTCTCATTGGTGTAGTAGAAGGCATCGGCCAGCACCATACCCTGGGTCAGCAGTTGCTTGGCGGGCTCGTTCGAGTTGACCAGGCCGGCATCACGCAACAGCTTATGGAAGAAGCGGAAATACAGCAAATGCATACAGGCGTGTTCTATGCCGCCTATGTATTGATCCACCGGCAACCAGTAGTTGGCCTTGGCCGGATCCAGCATCTGGTCGGCGTGCGGGCTGCAATAGCGGGCGTAATACCATGAAGATTCCATGAAGGTATCGAAGGTATCTGTTTCACGCAGCGCATCCTGACCATTGACTTGGGTCTTGGCCCATTCCTTGTCTGCCTTGATCGGGCTCTGGATGCCATCCATCACCACATCTTCGGGCAGCAGCACGGGCAGCTGTTCTTCCGGGGTTGGCATCACAGTGCCATCGGCCAGGGTCACCATGGGGATGGGAGCACCCCAGTAACGCTGCCGGGACACGCCCCAGTCGCGCAGACGGTAATTGACTTGGCGCTTGCCCTTGCCTTCGGCCGCCAACTTGTCGGCGATGGCATCGAAGGCCCCCTGGAAGTCCAGGCCGTCGAATTCACCCGAGTTGAATAACACGCCTTTCTCTGTGTAGGCGGCAGCTGAGATATCCACATCGCCGTCGACAGGCTTGATCACCGCCTCGATCGCCAGGCCGTACTTGGTGGCAAACTCATAGTCACGTTGATCGTGGCCGGGAACCGACATCACAGCGCCCGTGCCATAGTTCATCAACACGAAGTTGGCGGCCCAGATAGGCACCCGCTTGCCGCTGATGGGATGAATGGCATACAGGCCTGTGGCTACGCCGCGCTTCTCCATGGTCGCCAGTTCGGCTTCCGAGGTCGTGCTGTTCTTGCACTCGTCGATGAAGGCCGCCAGCTCAGGATTGTGCTGCGCCGCTTGTTCCGCCAGTGGGTGACCGGCGGCGATCGCCACATAGGTCACGCCCATCAGGGTGTCGGGGCGGGTGGTGTAGATGTCGAAGCTGGTATCGCTGTCGGCGACGCCGAAGGTCATTTCTATGCCTTCGCTGCGGCCAATCCAGTTGCGCTGCATGGTCTTGACCTGTTCTGGCCAGCCATCGAGGGTGTCTATATCGTTGAGCAATTCTTCGGCATAGGCGGTGATCTTGATGAACCACTGAGGAATTTCTTTCTGCTCCACAGGAGTATCGCAGCGCCAGCAGCAACCGTCCTGTACTTGCTCGTTCGCCAGGACAGTCTCATCGTTCGGGCACCAGTTGACCGAAGCCGTCTTCTTATAGACCAGGCCCTTGTCGAACAACTTGGTGAAAAACCATTGTTCCCAGCGATAATACTCAGGGGTACAAGTGGCGATTTCCCGGCTCCAGTCATAGCCGAAGCCCAGCATTTTCAGCTGGTTCTTCATATAGTCTATGTTTTCATAGGTCCAGGGCGCGGGCGCCGTGCTGTTCTTGATGGCGGCATTTTCTGCGGGCAAACCGAATGAATCCCAACCTATGGGTTGCAGCACATTCTTACCCTGGAGGCGCTGGTAACGGGCCACCACGTCTCCTATGGTGTAGTTACGCACGTGCCCCATATGCAGGCGGCCAGAAGGATAAGGGAACATGGAAAGGCAATAAAACTTTTCCTTGTTCGGGTCTTCTGTGACCTGGAAGGTTTTGTTGTCATGCCAGTGCTGTTGCACTAAGGCTTCGATCTCTGAGGGATTATATTGCTCTTGCATCAATCTGTTTCCGGCAATGCCGCCTATTATTTGATCTGGCGCTATAAAGCGCGAGTGAGATCTGCATAGAATAAACCAGAAGTGATTCATTAAAAAGGTTCGTCTTAAGGAGTCTTAACCATGAGTAAGAGAAGTTCGGAGTTGCTGGCGTTATATCAAGCCCTGATAGAGCGAATGAAAGCTCAGTTTGCAGAAGATAACTCACTGACAGCAAAGCATTTATACCAGGAGGTTACCCAAGGTAAAGATTATTTATTGCTCAAGAGCCGCGCCGATGCCGACGAATTGGCGCTGGTGGAACAATTCCTGAAGCGTGACATAGGCAGTTTTTTGCAGCAGCAAAATGATGCCAGCCTGAGCCATAGCCCGACGGTGATCGCCGTGGAAAACACCTTCTGGCATTGGCTGAATGAAATTACCGACCGCAGCCAGGTGGAATGGCATGAGCTGACCCAGGACATAGAGCAGCAGGGGTATTACCAAAGCGGTGATATCGTCAGCCAGGGCAAGCTCATCTGCGTCCAGTGTGGTCATGCGATGGACATAGAATTCCCCGGGGTGATCCCGGATTGTCCTCAGTGTGACGGCGAGACCTTTACCCGCGAAGCGCTGGCGCCTTAGAGTGGTTTGGTTCCCAAGGCGCGCCGTTGCCGTGCCTTGGGTGAGCGCCGCAGACCCAATAGGCTGAGGCTGAACAATAAGCCGCACAGCCAGAGCACAGGCGCCTGTCCCCAGCGGGCAAACCAGGTTTGGCCCGTGACCAGTGGCACTTCGGCTGTCAGTACCCCGGCCTCGAATTGCGGCAGGCGGGCACTGATGTTGCCATGTTCATCGACCAGCGCAGTGACGCCGTTGTTGGTGGCCCGCGCCAGGGGGCGTCCCAGCTCTATGGCGCGCATCTGGGCAATTTCCATGTGCTGCAAGGGGCCGTTGGATTCTCCGAACCAGGCGTCGTTGGACACAGTCAGCAAGAGATCTGTGTCCGGGTCCAGGTTATCCCTGACCTGTTCCGGGAAGGCGATTTCGAAGCAGATGGAAGGCGCGACCTTATAGCCAAGGGCCTTGAGGTTGGGCTGCCGATAATCGCCGCGGCCGAAGGAGGACATGGGCAGGTTGAACAGGGGCGCAATCGGCCTGAGCAGCGACTCGAAGGGGACGAACTCGCCTATGGGCAGCAGGTGATGCTTGTTGAATCTATTGGCATGCCCTTCCAGGTAGTCGGCACTGTCTTGGTGTTTCTCATCCTGGTTGCCGAGTACTATCAAGCTATTATAGAAGTTTCCCTCTGCTTGGCTGATGATGCCCGTGATGATGGCGCTGTCATTGAGGTTGGCCACCCGGTTGGCGTTCTCCAGGAAGTCGGCCACCATGGCTTCGGGCGCAGGAACTGCGGCCTCGGGCCAGATGATGATGTCGGCATCCAGCTGTGGCCGTGTCAGATCCATGTATTTCAGCAGGGTAGGCCAGAGGGCATCCGGTTGCCATTTCATGCTTTGGGGAATATTGCCCTGGACCAGGACCAGCTTGAGGCGCTCGCCACTGCGCTCTATGTCCGAGACTCTGGGGCCGATGAAGACCGCCAGCGCCAGCACAGGCAGCAAGATGGCCAGACTCCTGTAGCGGCGGCTCAGGCATAGTGCCATGGCACCGGCCAGCATGGCGAGCAGGAAACTCAGTCCCAGGACGCCTATAATACTGGCCAGCGACTTGAGTGGTCCCTGGGTTTGGCTATAACCGCCCCAGAGCCAGGGAAAGCCTGTCAACACCCAGCCGCGGGCCCATTCGCCCAGGGTCCATAGGGCGGGGAAGAGTGCCAGGTTGCGCCATAGCACCCCATTGCGCTGTGGTGTCAGTTTCTGCAGCAGGTAGCCGGCCAGGGCCGGATACAGGCTGAGATAGGCCGCCAGCAGCGCCATCAGTCCCAGGGAGGCCAGCAGCGGCAGGCCGCCGAACCTCGCCATGCTGACATGCACCCAACTGATGCCCAAGGCGAAGCTGCCGAAGCCGAAACTCAGCCAATAATAGCCGCTGGCCCTGGCCGACAGGGTTCGGCCTTGCCAGAGGGCGAATGCCAGCGCCAGGGGATAGATGGGCCACAGCGAATAGGGGGCGAAAGACAGCACTGTGCTGGCTCCCGCGGCAAAGGCCGTGGTCAGCCTGACGCTGGTATGACGGGACCAGGCCCTCAAGGTATTCAGCACGGATCAGGTATCTGTCTGTTCGTCGGTATTGGGATCGGGCAGTTTGACCCTGAGTTGGATCAAACGACGGGTATCGGCACTGATCACTTTGAATTCTATGCCTTCAATTTCTATGCTCTCGTTGCGCTCCGGCAGATGGCCGAAGGCATGGGATACCAGGCCGCCGACGGTATCAAACTCTTCGTCGCTGAAATGGCTATGAAATTGCTGATTGAAGTCTTCGATCGGCGTCAGCGCCTTGACCATGTAGACGGTATTGCCTACCTTGCGGATCTCGGTTTCTTCGGCGCTGTCATGATCGAATTCGTCTTCGATCTCGCCGACGATTTCCTCGAGGATATCTTCAATGGTCACCAGCCCGGACACGCCGCCGTACTCATCGACCACTATCGCCATGTGGTAGCGCTGGGAGCGGAATTCCTTGAGCAGGACATCGACTCTCTTGCTCTCCGGCACGACTACCGCCGGGCGTATGACCTTGGCGAGGGAGAAGGGTTCATCGCCGTTGTGGAAGCCATACTTGATCAGATCTTTGGCGAGCAATATGCCCTCGATATGATCTTTATCTTCGTTGACGACCGGGAAGCGGGAGTGGGCCGAGCCTATGACGGTTGCCAGCAGCTCTTCGACTGTGTTGTCTATTTGCAGCGCGACTATTTGAGCTCTGGGGATCATTATGTCCCGGACTCGCAGGTCGGATACCTCTAATACACCCTTAATCATTTCGCGGGTATCTTCGGTGATGAGATCGCGCTGTTCGGCGCCGTGGATCACATCGACCAAATCTTCACGATTTTGAGGTTCGCCCTGGAATAACTGACTCACTCTATCAAACCAGCCTTTCTTATGGGCGTTTGTACTCGGGGGGATATCGTCACTCATAGTGTTTTTCTTAGCCTGGCTTACGCCACATAGGCTAATCATGCTTCCTTATATGGGTCGGTAAAACCTAAGCTTTCAATCAGTTGAGTCTCTAATGACTCCATTTCTTCGGCTTCGGCATCTTCAATGTGATCATACCCTAGCAGATGCAGACAACCATGTACAACCATGTGTGCCCAATGCGCCTCCAGGGGTTTGGCTTGCTCGAGGGCTTCATTCTCGACCACCTCGACGCAAATGACAAGATCTCCCAGCAAGGGCAACTCAATTTCCGGCGGTGCTTCGAACGGGAAGGACAGCACATTGGTGGGCTTATCCTTGCCGCGGTAGCTGTGGTTGAGGCTCTGGCTTTCTGCGGCATCGACCAGGCGTATGGTCAGCTCGGCCTCATCCAGGGTGCTGCCGAGTGCGGTGCGCACCCAGAGCTCGAACTGTGCCTGGGAAGGCAGATTCGGTTTGTCGGTGGCAATCTGTAGATCTAAGGCTAAATCAAGACTCATGGTGACTGGCTTCCTGCTGCTGGTGGCTGGCTCTCTGATCTTTCAGTCGCTGCTGGGTCTGCTCGTGGGCCTCATAGGCCTCGACTATCCTGGCCACCACAGGGTGGCGCACCACGTCCTTGGCCTGGAAGAAGTTGAAGCTGACTTCCTCGACTTCGCTCAGCACCTCGATCGCATGGCGCAGGCCGGATTTCTGGTGTTTGGGCAGGTCGACCTGGGTGATGTCGCCGGTGATCACCGCCCGGGAGTTGAAGCCTATGCGGGTGAGGAACATCTTCATCTGCTCGACCGTGGTGTTTTGGCTCTCGTCGAGGATGATGAAGGCATCGTTCAGGGTGCGGCCGCGCATATAGGCCAGAGGGGCGACTTCGATGACGCCGCGCTCTATCAGGCGCTCGACCTTCTCGAAGCCCAGCATCTCGAACAAGGCATCGTACAGGGGCCGCAGGTAAGGGTCGACCTTCTGGCTCAGGTCCCCTGGCAGGAAGCCCAGCTTCTCACCGGCTTCCACCGCAGGACGGGTCAAGAGGATGCGGCGCACTTCCTGGCGCTCCAGCGCATCGACGGCTGCCGCCACCGCCAGATAGGTCTTGCCGGTACCGGCTGGGCCTATGCCGAAGCTGATGTCGTGGCGCACTATGTTGGCCACATACTCGCTCTGGTTTGGATTTCTGGGTTTGATCACCCCGCGACGCGTCTTGATATACAAGTCTTTGTCGGTTGTGGCATCGTCCGCTTCCAGTGCTATCGCTTCCTGGATTGCCAGGTGGACAGTGTCCGGTTCGAGATCCGGGGTACTGCCCTTGACGGTTTGGGTCTCTATATAGAGCTGCTTGAGCAGGTTATTGGCGGTCAGGCAGTTGCGTGGCTGGCCGACGATTTGGAAGTGGTTGTTTTTATAGCTTATCTCTACGCCTATACGGCGTTCGAGCTGTTTGATGTTGTCATCGAACGGGCCGCATAAAGAGGCCAGGCGGCGGGTTTCCGAGGGTTCGAGATACAAATTGAGTGTGGTGAGTTTGTTAGTCAAATACAACTCCAGGTAAGGGCTAAGAGCATCCTCTCTCGTATACCTCACATTTTACGAGCCCCGGGGCGTAAATGCTAACGGAAAATACACCGGGCAGTTTGTGCCGCCCCTGGCTTCTGGCTACAAAAAGAAAGGGCGACCCGGAATGACTCCGGCTCGCCCTCGCTGTTAAGGTGTCTGTGATCCTTAAGGCTGGAACTGAGTCACGCCCAAAGCGTCATCTTTCTTATGCTTGGCCATGATCTCCGACGGGCGCAGGTTGCGACGCAGGTCCATCTCATCTTCACCGCGCACGAACACGCCGCGCAGCGAGTTGGTGTAGACGTCGACAATCTCCACATCGACGAAGGTGCCTATGTGCTTGGGCAGGCCTTCGAAGTTGACCACCCGGCTGTTTTCGGTGCGGCCGCGCAGTTCCATCGGGTTCTTCACCGATGGGCCTTCGACCAGGATGCGCTGTACCGTGCCCATCATATGGCGGCTGTAACGCATCGCCTGTTGGGTGATGCGATCCTGGAGTATTGCCAGGCGTTGTTTCTTCTCTTCCATATCGACATCGTCCGGCAAGTCGGCCGCCGGTGTGCCCGGACGGGCACTGTAGATGAAGCTGAAACTGTTATCGAAGCCTATCTCCTCGATGAGCTTCATGGTGTCATTGAAGTCTTCCTTGGTTTCACCCGGGAAGCCTATGATGAAGTCGGAGCTGATCAGTATATCCGGGCGCGCCTTGCGCAGGCGGCGGATGATAGACTTGTATTCGATCGCCATATGGCCGCGCTTCATGGCGGTCAGGATGCGATCCGAGCCCGACTGCACCGGCAGGTGCAGGAAGCTCACCAGCTCAGGAGTGTCTTCATAGACATCTATTATGTCCTGGGTGAACTCGATAGGGTGGCTGGTGGTGAAACGCAGTCTGTCTATGCCGTCTATGGCGGCGACGAAGCGCAGCAGTTCGGCGAAGCTGCAGATCTCCCCATCATGGGTCGCGCCGCGATAGGCGTTGACGTTCTGACCCAGCAGGTTGACTTCACGCACCCCTTGCTCCGCCAGTTGGGCTATCTCGAGTATGATGTCGTCCAGCGGCCGGCTGACTTCTTCGCCGCGGGTGTATGGCACCACGCAGAAGGAGCAATACTTGCTGCAACCTTCCATGATGGAGACGAAGGCGGTCGGGCCTTCGGCACGAGGCTCGGGCAGGCGATCGAACTTTTCGATCTCTGGGAAGCTGATGTCGATCACGGCTTTTTCGCCGCGTTTGATCTGCTCTATCATCTCGGGCAGGCGATGCAGTGTCTGGGGGCCGAAGATGATGTCGACACACTGGGCCCTGTCTTTGATGGCCTTGCCTTCCTGGGACGCGACGCAGCCGCCGACGCCTATGATGAGGTTGGGGTTCTTGTCCTTGAGGGTTTTCCAGCGTCCCAGCTGATGAAACACCTTTTCCTGTGCCTTTTCACGAATCGAACAGGTGTTGAGCAGCAGTATGTCTGCCTCCGAGGCCTCTTCGGTCAGGGTGTACCCCTGATATTCGTCCAACAGATCGGCCATCTTGGATGAGTCATACTCATTCATTTGACAGCCCCAGGTTTTTATATGGAGTTTCTTACTCATCAGCTTGTGTCGCCCTCAGAACCACAGTAAAAATAGCGCGACATTTTACCTCTTGTTACTGCGGCTGACCAGCTTTTGTCCATCAATCGGCGGCGATCGCCCTGGGCTGCGGTTGACGCAGAGAGTCCCGGGGGCCTAAGTCGCAGGCCGTAAGGCGTTACGGCTTGGGTGAATGCGTGATCTGGGGCATAATCTTCAACAGCACTATCGGCTATAAATGTACGACGATAAATCCGGCGCCACGGGCCATGCCCGGTGCGCCTGAGATGGCGAATTCGATGAAGGGGTGGGTGTGATTGAGGGACAAGCAGTGACTGACGAGCAAACGAGGAGCGAGTCTCAGGATGTGATCATCATAGGTGGCGGCATGGTCGGCGCCGCCGCGGCCATAGGCCTGGCGCAGCTGGGACTCAGGGTCACTGTCGTGGAATCCCGTCAGCCCCTGACCTATGACGAGACGCAGCCGCTGGATGTGCGGGTGTCGGCCATCAGCATCGCCTCGGAGCAGCTGCTCGAGCGCCTCGGCGCCATGGCGGCGCTGCGTGAGATGCGCAACGCCCCCTACCTTGGGCTGGAAACCTGGGAGCTGGAGGGCTGCATCACGGCCTTTCATGCCAACCAGCTCGAGGTCAGCCACCTGGGGCATATCATAGAGAACCGCCTGATCCAACTGGCGCTATGGCAACAGCTGCAAGCCCTGGCCAATGTGCGTCTGTGTTGCCCCGCCAGGGTCACAGCCTTTGCCCGCAATTTGGATGGCATCGACGTCAGCCTGGATAACGGCGAAGTGCTCGGTGCCAAGCTGCTCATAGGGGCCGACGGTGCCAATTCCCAGGTGCGCCAGTGGGCCGAGATAGGGGTCACAGGCTGGGATTATGCCCAGTCGGCCATGCTGATCAACATCGCCACCGCTTGCCCCCAACAGGAGGTGACTTGGCAGCAGTTCACCCCCAAGGGGCCGCGTTCCCTGTTGCCGTTGCCCGGCAACCATGCTTCCCTGGTGTGGTATGACGATGCCCATCGCATAGCTCAGCTGATGCAGCTGGGGGCCAAACAACTGGCGCAACAGATCCGCCTCAACTTCCCCGCCCGTCTGGATCCTGACTTCGAGGTCCTGGACAGAGGCAGCTTCGCCCTGACCCGGCGCCATGCCCAGGCTTACTATAAAGATAACCTGGTGATCCTCGGCGATGCGGCGCATACCATAAATCCATTGGCCGGCCAGGGGGTCAATCTGGGGTTCAAGGATGTCGATGCCTTGCTGGCCCAAGTGACGGATGCCATGAGCCAGGGCGTCGACTGGTGGGACAGCCGGGTGTTGGCCGGCTATCAGGGGCGCCGCTACCGGGACAACCAGCTGATGATGACGGGCATGGATCTCTTCTACGCCGGCTTCAGCAACGATTTATTGCCCCTGAAACTGCTGCGCAACGGCGCTCTGAAATTGGCTAACCTGGACTCACCGCTGAAGAAACAGGTATTGAAATACGCCCTCGGCCTGAACTGAGCCAGGCGCTCAAGGTCTGATGCCAGGCAGCGGCGGATGACTGTGCCTGACGCGAGGGCAGGCGCCCTCGGGCTGAGGGATTTGTTGACTCGGCCATTGAGTGCTAAAATGCCGCGTTTTTTAGCAGAAGGTCTGGCTTGGCTCCAATGAGCCCATGTCGCGACCATAGAAGATAGAGTTGTGATGAGCGATATTAAACTGATCGTCGGCCTCGCCAATCCAGGTGCCGAATACGCCAACACCCGCCACAATGCGGGGGCCTGGTATGTGCAGGAATTGGCGCGTATCTGTGGTGTCAGCTTAGTGCCCGACAGTAAATATTTCGGTTTATCCGCCAGAGTCACACTGCATGGCAAAGACGTGCGTTTGCTGATCCCCAGCACTTATATGAATCTCAGCGGCAAGTCGGTCGGTGCCCTGGCCAACTTCTTTCGCATCGAGCCGGAGGAAATCCTGGTGGCTCACGACGAGCTGGACATGGAGCCCGGGGTCGCCAAGTTTAAGCTGGGTGGCGGTCATGGCGGTCATAATGGTCTGAAGGATATAATAGACAAGCTGGCCAACAACAAGGGCTTCTACCGCCTGCGGATCGGCATAGGCCACCCGGGCGACAAGAGCAGAGTGAGTGGTTACGTACTGGGTAAGGCCCCGGCGGCGGAGCAGGCATTGATCGAGGCCGCCATAGACGAGGCGGTGCGTGCGACAGAGATTTTGTTTAAACAAGACATGGTCAAGGCCATGCACAGGCTGCATTCGTTCAAGGCAGTCTAAATCAACATCAGCCTGCCGCCCTCGCGGCAGGCCAGAAATCAGCATCTGAGTGTGACTCAGGGCCATCATAGAGAAAGGGTTAGAATATGGGTTTTAAATGCGGCATTGTTGGGCTTCCTAACGTAGGTAAATCAACGCTTTTCAATGCGTTAACTCAGGCTGGTATCGAAGCGGCGAATTTCCCCTTCTGTACCATAGAACCTAACACGGGTGTGGTACCCGTGCCCGATCCTCGTATGGATGCGCTGGCTGCGATAGTCAAGCCACAGCGTGTGTTGCCGACCACCATGGAGTTTGTCGATATCGCAGGTTTGGTTGCCGGCGCCTCCAAGGGTGAAGGCCTGGGCAATAAGTTCCTCGCCAACATACGTGAAACCGATGCCATAGGCCATGTGGTGCGTTGTTTCGAAGATGACAACATAGTCCACGTCGCCAACAAGATAGATCCTGCCGGCGACATAGAAGTCATCAATACCGAGTTGGCGCTCGCCGATCTGGATAGCCTGGAAAGAGCCGTGCTGCGTCAGCAGAAGCGTGCCAAGGGTGGCGATAAAGACGCCAAGTTCGAAGTCGAAGTGCTGGAAAAGATGCGTCCCGTGCTGGACGAAGGTCACATGTTGCGTTCGCTGGACTTGTCCAAGGAAGAGCTGGAAGCTGTGGCTTACCTCAACTTCCTGACCCTGAAGCCCACCATGTATATCGCCAACGTGTCGGAAGATGGTTTCGACAACAACCCGCACCTGGATACGGTGCGTGCCATTGCCGAGCGCGAGAATGCGATAGTGGTTGCCGTCTGTGCCGCCATCGAATCCGAACTGGCCGAGATGGACAAGGAAGAACGTGACGAGTTCATGGCCGATCTCGGCCTGGAAGAGCCAGGGCTGGACAGGGTGATCCGCGCCGGTTACCAGTTGCTGAATCTGCAAACTTACTTCACCGCGGGTGTCAAGGAAGTGCGCGCCTGGACGGTACCGGTCGGTGCCAGCGCGCCGCAGGCCGCCGGGGTGATCCACACAGACTTCGAGCGCGGCTTCATTCGTGCCCAGGTCATGTCATACGAAGATTTCGTGACCTATAAGGGCGAAGCCGGTGCCAAAGAAGCCGGCAAGCTGAGGGTCGAAGGCAAGTCGTACATAGTCAAAGACGGCGATGTGATGCACTTCCTGTTCAACGTTTAAGCGACTCTACGGCATAGCCATGGCTGGCGACAGAGGCCCCGCTGCGCATCTGTCGCTCAGTTTGGTGAAGTTATAGCCGAACGATGATACTCAAGGGATTTAGCCTAAAAAAGCTGTTGACCTGGGTATCCTGAGTAAGCATAATACGCCCCGTTCCTCGCTAAGAGGGATAGCTAGACGTATAGTGGCAATGTAGCTCAGCTGGTTAGAGCACAGCACTCATAATGCTGGGGTCGCAGGTTCAAGTCCCGCCATTGCTACCATCTTCTCTTGATGTAAAAAAAGAGTCTGTAGCAAGTTGCGCCAGGACCCGAGTCCCGGCAATGCAAGATAGCTACCATCTTCTCTTGATGTAAATAAGAGTCTGTAGCGAGTTACGTAAGGACCCGAGTCCCGGCGATGACAAGATAGCTGCCATCCTCTCAGGATGTAAAACCGAGTGCAGTGCGGGAGTGGTGAAATTGGTAGACACGCCAGATTTAGGTTCTGGTGCCGTAAGGTGTGAGAGTTCAAGTCTCTCCTCCCGTACCATTTATTAAGAAGAGTCGGTTCAGGCGGGCTTTTCGAACAGCTTTATTGGGGTATCGCCAAGCGGTAAGGCACCGGGTTTTGATCTCGGCATTCCAAGGTTCGAATCCTTGTACCCCAGCCATTTTTATCGTTAAAACAGTTCCAAATTGGGGTATCGCCAAGCGGTAAGGCACCGGGTTTTGATCTCGGCATTCCAAGGTTCGAATCCTTGTACCCCAGCCATGGCAATGTAGCTCAGCTGGTTAGAGCACAGCACTCATAATGCTGGGGTCGCAGGTTCAAGTCCCGCCATTGCTACCATATTTATCCAAATGTCAGTGAACTTCATTGAATTTGGCCATGTCGGCATCTGTCCCGACATGAAGTTAACGTGTTTTATTGGGGTATCGCCAAGCGGTAAGGCACCGGGTTTTGATCTCGGCATTCCAAGGTTCGAATCCTTGTACCCCAGCCATACAACAGAAAGCCCGTCCTATGGACGGGCTTTTTGCTTTCTGTCTATTGCCCCACGGATGCAGGTCATTATGCTGGCTGCTCGGTCGGTCATAGCGCTTCCCCCGATTGTTGTTGCTTGTTGCGCCCTGAAATACGTCCTCGAAATGTGTCGTGAGTCTGGGACCCTAAGACTCTAAGACACTTCCCGACTTGCGGAGCACTGCTGCGCCAGATCTGTGCTTTACTTTTCCTATGGTCAGCAATCTCATGGCCGGGGCGCTGTAAGTTGAACACGGTGCATAACCTCTTATGCGCGGATAAAGATGTGTTAGTTGGACAGCCGCAAACAATTGAAACGCAATAAATTAGCTTGTATATGCTGAGAGGGTCGGATTATGAAAGAGGTGGAAAAAAATGCCGACAGGGTCTGGCGTGGTTACCAGGCTTTCAATTCGGGTGACATGGATACGCTCGCCGAACTTATTCATGAGAACGCCACCTGGCATACGCCGGGGCGAAGTTCATTCGCCGGCGACTACAGGGGCAGGGAGGCGATATTTGCCCTGTTCGGCCGCTATAAGAATGAGACCGACGGCAGTTTCAAGGCCAAGTTACTGCACCTGTTCACGAGTGATGACGGCCGGGTGGTCGGCGAGCATCGCAACATTGCCCAGCGCAATGGCAAACGGCTCGAGGTTGATTGCTGCATAGTGTTCAAGTTCAAAGATGGCTGGGTCATGGATGCCAAGGAATATGTGGACGATCTCTATGCTCTGGATGAGTTTTGGGCCTAGCCTGCCCGCGGGGAACTCGTTGCAGTACTGAATTGTGTGGCGTCGACTCGACTTCAACTGTACCTCAGTAGCTGCCTATGTCTCTCACCTGGCAGCTGTTTCCCGTCCGTTCCCTCTGCTGCCAGTTGCTGAAACGATAGTCTAACCGCCGGGCACGCAGCTGTTGCTGCGCCTGTTCGGCAAAGGGACTATGCTCAAACAGGGCCAGTATTTGTGGGCCGTGCCAAGTGTGCCTCCGTTCCGCATTAGGAAAAATGCGTTGAGGATAGGTGTCCGGAGCGCAAATGGGACCCATCAGGGCATTTCAACATCTCATCTTGAGCCTCTGTTGTTTATCCCGGAATGTTGGCAGCAACTATACTTGAACCTCCCGCGATTCTAGGAGTTAAGATTATGACAACACTTTCACTCGGACTGCAGCATGTCAGGGTCGTTGCCCTGGCGGTAACCGACATGGCGCGGGCAACTAAATTCTACGGCGAAACCCTCGGCCTGGCCCCTGCGCATGAGCACGGCGTCATGCTGGGCTATGCGCTCGGGCCAAACATCCTGATGTTGAAGGATGATTGGTACGGCACTCCCACCGCCGAGCCTAACCCCAGGATCACCCTGGCCTGTGATTATGCGCCGGATACCGCCGCTTTCCTGCAGACCAGGGGGGTGACCATCGCCGACGCCGTAGTGGCGATCGAAGAGGGGTTTTATATCGGCAGTTTCCTGGACAGCGAAGGCAATAAGCTCTGGTTCTGTTCACCGCTGCAGCGGCAGGAAAACCAGCCGGAATAGTCTGACTGAAGCTGGGTATTAATCCGGACCCGGCCCGCTAGCGTGACTCGGGCCGCTCCTCGAGTGCGCTGAGATTGCAGCGAAACTTATACTCATCGACCGAGACATGCAGGGTATAAATCCGGTCCGCTTCCAAGTGGAGCGCGAGGGTGGCGGGCTCACGCCAATCCGGCTCGAACGCAAACACAGAACGTAAACGCCAATAACAATGGCCCCCCAGCCTGTGGTCGCCGGGCTCGAGCATGAGGAAGTCATATTTCCCCAGCGGGGTGATGGGGTTGCCGTCGAGTTCATCTATGCTCAGGCCAGTATAGAGCATGCCGCCTTCATAGAGGCTGGAGTCTTCCGTGCTGTAGCCCAGGACTATGGCGGCCTTGCCGTTGAGCTTGGGCAATTGTGGCCCGGCGGCGCAGGCCAGCAGGCCAAGGCATAGCAAGATGCAGCCGCAGCGGTATATTCTGGGTACGCAGGCGCACAGGCTAAAGCAAGGGGGCAGCTGCATCCGGATGCCAGGCAATGAGTAGAGAGATAGCCTGATTATAGTCGCTGCGCAGTAGGCCGGGATTGGCGTCTATGCCCTGGTTCGCGGGCCCATTTCCTGCTTGCCCCGAGAGCCCAGACCCAGAGCCGGAGCCGGTGGTGCTCCATGGCCACGGGGCTTGAGGATACTAGCCGAAGTGGAACCCATGGGCACCGGCGACGGCTCCCGCGGCGGCCAATAGGCTGAGCACCAACAAGATCTTATGCATCCGGTGCAGCAGGGTAAAGGCCCTGTCGCTGTCCTTGAGTGCCTGCAGGTGAAACCAGCGATGCAGGAACCAAGGTTCGAACACGAATAACACCAGGGTGAAGATCAGCCACACCAGGGTCATCAGCTGCAGCCACCAGTATTGCAGCTGCAGAAAATGCTCCCAGCCCTGGATGAATGACAGCATATAGGCCCCGGAGAAGCCGGTGAGCAGGGTCGTCAGCTTGGCCTGGAAGGAAAATGCCTGCTCGAGTCGCTCGAACAGCGCCAGACGTTCGTCCGGTTCGGCGATACGCCTGACTGCCGGAATGAGCACTGTGGTGACGAAGCCGACCCCACCTATCCAGAGGATGACGCAGATGACGTGGAGTGCGCGGGCGAAGACGAATAAATCAACATTCTGCATGGGTTTCCCTAGCCTAAGCCGTTGGGAGATATGGTAAAGAAGATAGGATAAATTTTCCCGCCTCAGAGTGAAAGCCCTACTCGCCATGGGATGTCGAAAGCGCCGTCTGGCGCACACTTTCCCGCGTCATGGCGATTGCGGGCGCGGCCGCCGAGCCGCGCCCTCAGCCTCTATGCCTCAGTTGAGATCGAAGCGATCCGCGTTCATCACCTTGGTCCATGCCGCCACGAAGTCATGGACAAACTTCTCCCCGGCGTCGCTGCAGGCATAGACCTCGGCAATGGCGCGCAGCTGGGAATTCGACCCCAGGATGAGATCGACACGTGTGCCTGTCCATTTCAGTTGGTCCGTGTTGCGATCCCGGCCCTCGAATAAGGTTGCGGTCTTGGAGGTCGGCTGCCAGCGAGTGTGCATGTCGAGCAGGTTGACGAAGAAGTCATTGGTGAGGGTCTCGGGCCTGGTGGTGAAGACCCCATGTCGGGACTGGCCGACGTTGGCATTCAACACCCGCAGGCCGCCGATGAGGACAGTCATCTCGGGCGCCGTCAGGGTGAGCAACTGCGCCTTGTCGAGCAGCAGTTCCTCGGCCGAGACGCCCGCCTCTGTCTCGGGAGCGTCGCTGCCTGAAAGGCCGGGCGAGAGGTAATTGCGGAACCCGTCTGCGACCGGCTCGAGCACGGCAAAGGCGTCCGCATCGGTTTGCGCCTGGGTCGCGTCGGTGCGCCCAGGGGCGAAGGGCACCACTATATCCTGGCCGGCATTGATCGCCGCCTGCTCCACTGCGGCGCAGCCGCCGAGGACGATGATATCGGCCAGGGAGACCCGCTTGTTGCCCGACTGGGCGGCGTTGAACTCCTGCTGTATCCGCTCCAGGACGCGCAACACCTGCGCCAATTTGGCCGGCTGATTGACGGGCCAATCCTTTTGCGGCGCGAGACGGATGCGCGCGCCATTGGCCCCGCCGCGCTTATCCGAGCCGCGGAAGGTGGAGGCGGAGGCCCAGGCGGTCGAGACCAGCTCAGGGATTGACAGCCCGGATGTGAGCAGCTTGCCCTTGAGGGCGGCTATGTCTTGGGGATCTATTAACTCATGGCTGACTGCGGGCACCGGGTCCTGCCACAGAAGCTCCTCCTGCGGCACTTCGTCACCCAAGTAGCGGGAAACGGGGCCCATGTCCCTGTGGATCAGCTTGTACCAGGCCCTGGCGAATGCATCGGCCAGCTCCTCGGGATGCGCGTGAAAGTGCCGCGCTATGGGGGCATAGACGGGATCCAGCTTCAGCGCCAGATCTGTGGTGGCCATCATGGGGGCGTGGCGTTTCGACGGGTCGTGGGCATCGGGCACCTTGTCCTTGGCCGAGGCGTCTCTCGGGGTCCACTGCCAGGCCCCGGCCGGGCTCTTCGTCAGCTCCCAGTCATAGCCCATCAAAGTGTCGAAGTAGCCATTGTCCCACTGCACAGGGTTGGGGGTCCAGGCGCCTTCCAGGCCGCTGGTGATGGTGTATTCCCCCTTGCCGCTGCCGAAGCTGTTCTGCCAGCCCAAGCCCTGCTGTTCTATGGCGGCGGCCTCGGGCTCGGCACCGACCTGCGACGCATCGCCGGCGCCATGGCACTTGCCGAAGGTATGGCCGCCGGCGATGAGCGCGACCGTCTCATAATCGTTCATCGCCATGCGTGCGAAGGTTTCGCGAATGTCTATGGCGGCGGCGCGGGGATCCGGCTCACCGTTAGGCCCCTCAGGGTTCACATAGATCAGTCCCATCTGCACGGCCGCGAGCGGATTGTCCAACTGCCGCTCACCGCTGTAGCGCTTGTCGCCGAGCCATTCTGCCTCGGCGCCCCAGTAGATGTCTTCCTCAGGCTCCCAAATATCCTCGCGGCCGCCACCGAAGCCAAAGGTCTTGAAGCCCATGGACTCCAGGGCACAGTTACCGGCCAGCACCATGAGATCGGCCCAGGAGATCTTGCTGCCGTACTTCTGCTTGATGGGCCATAGCAGCCTGCGGGCCTTATCCAGGTTGCCATTGTCGGGCCAGCTGTTGAGCGGGGCGAAACGCTGCGAGCCCGAGGCTGCACCGCCGCGACCATCGCCTATGCGGTAAGTGCCCGCGCTATGCCAGGCCATGCGGATGAATAAGGGACCGTAGTGGCCATAGTCGGCGGGCCACCAGTCCTGGGAGTCTGTCATCAGCGCAAACAGGTCTTGCTTCAGGGCCTTGAAGTCGAGGCGCTTGAAGGCCTCGGCATAGTTGAAGGCTGCGCCCATGGGATTGGACAGGGGCGAGTTTTGGTGGAGGATCTTGAGGTTCAACTGATTTGGCCACCAGTCGCGGTTCGAAGGGCCCACGCCAGCGGTTTGGGTCTGCGCCCCATGCATGACCGGGCATTTGCCAGTGGGGCTGCCATTATTTCTGTCCATCTCGCTTTCCTATCTTAGCTGTGAGGTAATTAAGGTATAGCAGCTCGGCGCGGCAGGGCTAAATGGCTTATTCGAATCGGGGTCATCGTTTTTTTCTATGGCAGCTCCTGCATCCCTGCCCGCGAAAGTGCTGTCGGCGTTAGGTTGTTTTCTTCAACGCCCTGCGGCAGCTCCGAAGGGATCCCTTAGCCTGCGGCATTTTTGGATTGGTTTAGACAGTTATAATTAGATAGTCACAAGCGTTGTGCCTGTCTCATTTAACCTCTGCACGAAAAATTATCTGAGCGATGCGCGTTTAGCCGGAAGGCATTGGACTAAAACCGAACTTAATGCTTTACACAACAGCAACTTGTGATAACGTGGTTTGCATTGGACTAATGTACATATGCGCATGCGCACTATTAAAATGTTAGGTATTTGCATTACAACTCGGAGTGTAATTTAGAATGGCAATTGGAACAGTCGATACAAAAATCCTTTGGGGCAGAGCTGGAGGTAGATGCTCAAAACCTGGTTGTGATGAAGATTTGACCGCTTTGGTGGAATCAGGTAACTACGTAGTGGGAGAAATGGCTCACGTTATAGGTAGTAAGCCTACTGCTGCTAGAGGTACTCCCGAAGGCGGAGAAGATTCATACGATAATTTGATTTTGCTTTGCCCAACTCACCACACTCACATTGATAAAGCTCCCGAGGGCACTTATACAGTCGACATGCTCCATGAATGGAAGAGACAACATGAAGCAGAAATAAGTAATGCGGGAAAGACTACTATTTTTGATGACTTTTCTAAATTACGCATAGCTATTGCACGGTTACTTGCTAGCAATAAGGCAATATTTGATGCCTTTGGCCCAATGAGTAGCGCTGCCCAATCAGATCCCAGTTCTAATGCTTATCTTGTATGGGAGTTGCGAAGAATTGACAAAATTTTGCCTAACAATAGGAAGATTTTAAATCTGATAGATGCAAATGAGGAACTCATCGACGAAATGCCAACCATAAGGGCTATCGAGAAGTTTCGTGCACACGTAGAGTCGTATGAAAAGCACGTTTATCAAAGGCTAGACTCTTATCAATTATTTCCTAGTGAATTTTCAGAGGTGTTCTCATAATGTCCAATGGTTCAAACTCATGGGGTGTGTCTTACAGCCGAATTGCGTGGCTGGAATCGGCTATCCAATCACATGAAAATGTGGTTCGTTACTATCGTCATGACGATATAATTATGGAGTTCGACAGAAAAGATGGTAGCTCAATCACATTGATTTGCCTTGACGAGTACACGTTAGGCGAAGCTATGGTTTACCGAATTCTGCAAGAGTTTCCAGAGGTAAATTTTATATCTGTAGGGGGTAATTGGAACGGATATACAAGAGAAGCAAAACAGCTTTGCCTGTCCAAAAATATTGGCCTGTATAACTCAGGCGAGCTAACAGGAGCTTTGTGGAAAAATGAGTTTTGGAAGTATCACCAAAGAGATGATAAAGGAAATCCAGTCTATCCATACAAAACACTGTGAACTGCTTAGCGTGTATGGCTTTGGGTCATACTTTCGATGCGATAACGCGAATGATTGCGACTTGTTGCTCGTAGTGAAGAATGGCGGGATAAACTTAGGTAATCTCCATGCAGATTTATCCCAAGAATTTATTGAGTTGGGGTTAAAGCTGTCAATTAATTTTGATTTAACAGTTCTTACAGAACGTGAGCACTTATCATCTCCTCTTAGAGAGCATGATCGGCTGGTAGAAATCGTTGGGTAACGAGCTACAAATACCTAACAAACGCATCAAGTCGCTCGCAGGCTCGCTGGGACATCAAAACTACGCGGCGATTTAGTTTTGGTGCTTCGCAAGTTTAACCAAATCGCCGCTACGTTTTGCTGCCCCTTATGCGGGCGTTGATATGATTCCCTTTGTCAAATAGGCAAATAGTGTCCTTACCGGAAACCCAAAAAATTTCCGGTAAGGACACTCTGACAGTGGGCTTTGGCTGATCTTTCCCCTGGATTAGTACCACATCCTGTGAGAATTCCTTCATTATGCCACTCGTTTTGCAAATTCACTTGGTGGCAGATAATTCAGTGAACTGTGCGGGCGCACTTCATTGTAATGTGTCCG
>NZ_JAAXYH010000022.1 GCF_012911865.1 Shewanella salipaludis | reverse complement strand
CGTTGACCGCGTTGGGTCGGGGCTGATGCTTCATCAGCTCAGGGTCGTGCATTTTACGCATTTCCCGTTTGGCGTCAAGGAGTTTTTAAAACTTCTTTTCGCTGTCGATTTAAGTGCCATTCTCAACTGAGAGTAACAGTCTCAAATCAACCCGACTCGGTGGTTAGCTTTCGCTGTCTGCCGTGTCAGTGGATGCGCATTATAGGGAGTTTCAGCGGGGGCGCAAGGGCTTTATTACAACAAATAGATCGCTCGGCGATCTTTTGAGCAAAACGCACTGTTTAGTAGTATTTATGCTCATAAAGCCGGCATTTTTGTCTGTGAACCTGTTTTTTTGATCCCTGGCGGAGATCGAACGCAGGGAAAAGATCTATATTGTTTGGGCCTGAGTCGTATAAATGCCAGACTCAGATAGCTTGCTCTTACGCGTCTTACGCCTTTGGCCGGTTAAAACTCACCATATAGATAGTACTCATGATAGAGAGTACTAACCCCTTGCGAGACCGAGCTTAGCGGGCGACGCTCAACCGCCCGCCTGGGTGTCGCTCCCGCGTCATAGCCACTCCATGCGAAAGGCTTGATGAGATCCACCAGCAAAAAGCCCAGCTATATATAGCTGGGCTTTTATGAGTGATACCGACAAGGCTACTCGGCGTCGCGCTTTAACAATTCTGCCAATGCCTGCCTATCGGCTTCGCTCAGCTCCTGAGGTGCTGCTTGGTTGATGCGTTGCCTGCGCACGAAGAAGAAACCTATGCTCAGGGCAATCACCAGGAATCCCAGCGGCCCCAACCAGAGTATATAAGTCTTACGTTCGACTTTAGGCTTGTACAAGACAAACTCGCCATAGCGACTGGTCATGAAGTCTATGATGGCCGCATCGTCCCGGCCTGCATCAACCATCTTGTAGACTTCGAGGCGCAAATCTTTAGCGACGGGAGAATTGGAGTCGACCAGGTTCTGGTTCTGGCACTGGGGGCACCGCAGCTGATGTGCCAGGGCTAGCGCCCTTTGCTGGTTTGCGGCCGACTTGAATTCATAAGTATCTACCGGTGTCGCCGAAGCGCTGCTCATCATGACCAGCAACCAGAGTGTGGTGACTGCGGCAGCGAGGGCTTTGCATATGCCGGCACGCATCATGATGCCCCGTCCTTGGCCGCATCGGCCTGCAACTCACGGATAACGGGCAACAGGGTCTCATCCCAGACTCTTTGATCTATCGGCCCGGCGAAGCGAAAGCGGATGATGCCACGATGATCTACGATGAAACTCTCGGGGGCACCATAGACACCTAGGTCCAGCCCCAGGCGCCCTTCCTTATCGTAAATATTGATATTGTAGGGATCGCCCTTCTTACCCAGCTCGTCCACCGCCATGGCACGCTCATCACGATAGTTGATACCATAGATGGGCAGGATATTTTGTCTCGCCAGTTTCATCAGGAAGGGATGTTCGTATTTGCATGAAGGACACCAGGTCGCCCACACATTCAACATAGACACCTGACCCGTGAGATCCTGGTTGCTGATCAGCTCGTCCGGCGTCTCTACCCTTTCCAGGCTGAAGGCGGGGACGGGTTTGCCTTCCAGGGCAGAATCCAGCTTCTGTGGATTCAGGGATAATCCCTGGTATAGGAAGACCCCCATTCCGAGAAACAAGATCAAAGGCACGAACAATAACACTTTCTTCATATAATAAGCCTCGCTTATACCGCTACCGGTATGGGCTGGACCGCATCTGTCTTGATGCTGGCAGCTACCTTAACGCGATAACGTTTATCAGAAGCGGCAAAGATGCCACCTATCATCATGAATATTGCCCCAAACCAGAGCCAGCGCACGAAGGGTTTATAGTTCAAACGCACGGCAAATTCGGTCGCACTTATGGGATCCCCCATGGTGATGTACAGATCGCGGAATAGCCCCCAATCGATGCCGGCTTCCGTCATGTCCATGGTGCTGACATTGTACTGGCGACGATCCGGTTGCAGCAGAGCTATGACTTTACCTTCCTCTATGACTTCAATCTGCCCCTGTTGCGCCGTGTAGTTAGGCCCTATGATATTTTTAATCTCGATGAATTTGAAGGTATAGCCCGCCAGTTCCTGACTGATCCCCGGTCCCATACGAACGCTCTTCTCGATCGAGTAATTGGATACCATGGTGGCACCGACTATGGAGACGGCGATGCCCAGATGGGCAAGGATCATCCCTATCTGACTCCGTCCCAAACGCGACAGGCTAAATTCACCTTCCTTAGTACAGCTCATATGATAGGCGGCGCTGAGCGTGGCCAATACCACCCAAGTGGCCGCCATGATGCCGAGTGCGACCCAGAGATTAAATTCACCACCAGCGATGAAGGGAACAGCCAAACCTATGACGAGGGCAACTAAGGCCGGCCACTGGAGTTTGCGCTTCAGCTCGCCCGCCTTGGCTTTTTTCCAGCGAATAGTCGGGCCTATTCCCATGAAAGCAAATAACACCAACATCAGGGGAACGAATACCGCATTAAAGTACGGTGGCCCAACGGATATTTTACCCATGCCGAGAGCATCTATGAGCAGTGGATAGAGAGTGCCCAACAAGACGCTGCCTGCGGCGACTGTGAGTAACAAATTACAGAGCAAGAGCATAGTTTCTTTCGACTTGAACTCGAAACGCGCCGGGCTGCTCATCTCGCTGGCGCGGAACGCGAACAAGGTTAAAGAGCCACCTATGGCCACGGCCAACAGCAGCAAGATAAACAAACCACGGCTGGGATCCGTCGCAAAGGAATGGACCGAGGTTAATACCCCGGAACGCACTATGAAGGTACCAAGCAGGCTCAGGGAGAAAGCGAAGATGGACAGCAAGACGGTCCAGTTACGGAAGGCACCGCGCTTCTCGGTCACTATCAAGGAATGCACCAAGGCTGTACCCACCAACCAAGGCATGAAGGAAGCATTCTCGACCGGATCCCAGAACCACCAGCCGCCCCAGCCGAGTTCATAGTAGGCCCACCAGGAACCGAGTGCGATACCGCCGGTCAGGAAGGTCCAGGCAGCCAAGGTCCAGGGACGGCTCCAACGCGCCCAGGCCGAATCCAGGCTGCCACTCATCAGGGCGGCGATGGCGAAAGCGAAACTGACAGAGAAGCCCACATAGCCCAAATACAGCATGGGTGGGTGGAAGATAAGCCCCACATCCTGCAGCATGGGGTTCAGATCCCGTCCTTCCGCCGGCATGGGGAATAAGCGCTCGAACGGGCTGGAGGTCAACAACATGAAGAAGGTAAAACCTGCGATGATCATCGCCAATATCGCCAATACCCTGGCGGTGAACACTTCTTCCAGTTTCTTGCTGAAGATGGCTACCGCCAAGACCCAGATAGACAAGGCGAAGACCCAAAACAACAGCGAGCCTTCATGACCACCCCAGACGGCCGCTATCTTGAAAAACATGGGTAACTGCGAGTTGGAATGATGAGCCACATAGGCGACAGAGAAATCGTCGACGGCAAAACTGTAACCCAGACTCAGCATGGACAAGAAAATGAAGAGGACCATTCCGTAGGCCAGGGGCCAGGCATATCTCACCAAATATTGATCTTTGCGGGCAACACCGACGAGAGGGACGCTAGCCAATAAGAGGGCAAATGCCAGACCTACTATCAGCGAGAAGTGTCCAAGTTCTGGGATCATGGGTTTTCCTCAGTGTAAAACGAATAAACAGATCCGGAAATATTCCAAATCGGTGTGCAACAGGGATCTCCGATTGCACGAAATTGCGTCCATTTTAGTATCTGCTCCCCTTCCTGTCTGCCACTTTCGCACAAATCTGGGTCACGGGTCGCATTCCAGGGCTGCTCCCTTGGTCTCAACGCCTTCGATAGTCGCTAAATAGTGGCCGTCAGAGCCACTCCGGCTAACCCCAAGAATGTGTGAACCAGTGCCCAAGTCTCGGCATTCCACAGGTTCAGGGCCTGATACTGCTGTTCAACGATCATTCTTTCCGTATAATCTGAACCACAAATAGGTGGTATGCCACTTTTACCGAATTGAAGTGAACATAGAAACAATGACCCAATTTTGGACTTTTATTGCACTTGTCGTCTTGATCGGTCTGTTACTGATCTGGCTCCCACACTTTCGTCAACAGAAGATGTTACAGACGGAAGAGGCCGGAGTGCGCAAACAAACCAACCTTTCCTTGTTCAACGAACGCCTGGCGATCCTGGAACAGGAGCTGCAGCAAGACTTGTTGGATCAAACCGAATTTGATGCCCTCAAACGCGAGCTGGAGATCAGTCTATTACAGGATGTACAACAATCCGGAGACGAGTCGCTGGTCAATAAGCTCAAGCCCAAGGGAATCGCCTGGCCGGTGACCATGTCCATCCTATTATTGGTGATTTCCGGCTATCTTTACCAGCGCTTGGGCGCCTTCGAGGCGCTGGCCATAGTGCAGCAACCCAATCCCCGTGGGATGCTCGATGAGGCACAGTTAATGGCCCAGAGAGTACAAATGATGGAGGCACAGGTTCGAGCCGAGCCTGACAACAGCCAGGCTTGGTTTACCCTTGGCCATGCCTATATTTCGGTGAATCGTTTCGATGATGCGGTCAAGGCATTCGACACTGTCATGAAGCTGGTCGGCACCCATGCCGAACTCATAGGCCCCAAGGCGACGGCCCTCTATTATAAGGCAGGGCAACAGATGACCCCGGAGATCCAGGGGCTGATAGAGCAAGCGCTCGCACTGGATCCCCAAGATCCTTCCACCCTCTTGCTCGTCGGCATGAATGCCTTCTTCGATGCCGACTATGACCAAGCCGTCAACGCTTGGCAGGCGATACTCAACAGCGACCGCCAAGATGTGGACAGGGAAGCGCTGATCAACGCCATAGCAACGGCCAAGATGCGCCAGCAAGCAGGAGCAGGGGGTTCACCCACCCCGCCACAAGCGAATCAAACCAAGAAACTCACGATCCAGGTCTCGGTCGCGAGTGCCCTGGCGAGTCAAGTTTCGGCAACCGATACCCTGTTCGTCTTCGCCAGAACCTCGGATGGCAGTAAGATCCCCCTCGCGGCGACCAAGGTAAGTGCCGCGACCCTGCCCGTCACCGTCACTCTGGACGAGACTCAAGCTGTCGGTGGCGAAATGACTCTCGGCGAGGCCGACAACATAGAAGTCATAGCCGTGTTGTCCAAACACGACAGCGTCAGACCCCAAGCCGGGGATCTGCAGGGAAGACAATCTCAGGCACGGCTGAATGAGCGACTCGAGCTGCAGCTGGATACCCTAGTCGAGTGATCCAGGGCTGATGGATTTCAGCTACAAAAAAACCGGCTAGCAGCCGGTTTTTTTAACTCTGAAATCAGATTACTTGGCAGACATGAAGTCAATGGCGTTCTTGTAATCTTCGTCAGTACAATCGGTACACATGCCACCCGGTGGCATGGCATTCAAGCCAGACTTAACGCTGTTCAACAGGGTATCCATGCCTTTAGCCAGACGAGGCTCCCAATCGGCAGTGTGTGCCTTCGGCGCTCCGGCAACACCCATGGTGTGGCAGATCTGGCACGCTTTATCGAAAACATCTTTGCCTTCTTGAGCTAAAACACTTGTAGACAAGGTCAAGGCAGCGACTGCAGTCATTGCTAACAATTTTTTCATGTTCAATGTTCCTAATGCAAATACTTACAAGGCTCAACGCTGCCCTTTATTGATAGGCAGGCTTATTATAGCGCCGCAAGACTACTACAAAGCTGCGTAGAACTCATCTTTTTGTGAGCAGAATCCCCTGCCGGCACTGTTATACGCGACATAGCGCACAAATACGTTACTATATGCAGCGCAAGATGACGCACTAGTCTGCGCGGTTAACTGATGACAAAACACATAACCGGGAGCGACTCGCCCTGGGCTTGTGCGGCTATCCTATGGTTATAGACAAGCTTGAAATAGAGGATTCAGTGGTACAACAAACAACAGCGAACGCGCTGATCTCGGTCCATGACCTAACCTGTATTCGTGAGGAACGCATCCTCTTCGACGCCCTGGCATTTAGCGTTAATAGCGGTGATATCCTCCAAATCGAAGGACCCAATGGTGCGGGCAAGACAAGTTTGCTGCGGATACTGGCAGGATTGTCCCGTCCTTACGCCGGCCGAGTCTGTTATCTCGGCCAGGATATAGGCCGTTGTCGTGATGAATACAATCAAGATCTGCTCTATCTGGGTCACCTGCCCGGCGTGAAGAGCGAACTGACGGCCACCGAGAATCTGCATTTCAACTTGAGACTGAACGGCTATGTCGATTTCGATACCGCCGGGATATTGGGCCAGGTCAATTTAACCGGCTTCGAAGACGCACTGGCCGGTCACCTCTCGGCCGGGCAACACAGACGCACCGCCTTGGCGCGCCTCTGGCATACCCAGAGCAAAGTTTGGATCTTGGACGAGCCCTTTACTGCCATAGACAAGAAAGGCGTCGAGCAACTCGAGCGCCTGTTGCTCGCCCATGCAGACAATGGCGGCTGTGTCATTCTGACCACACACCAGGATATGAATCAGATCACCGACAGCAGATTAACCAAGATCCGCCTGGATTATCGCTTCGACTGAGGTATGACAATGTTAAGAGGCATAGGCTACACCCAAGCTTTTTTTACCTTGCTGCTGCGGGATTTAAAAATTGCCGTCCGTCATCGGGGGGATATTTTCAACCCTCTGCTCTTTTTCATCATGGTAGTGACGCTATTTCCCTTAGGCATAGGCCCTGAGCCGCAAATGTTGGCGCGCATCGCCCCTGGGGTCATCTGGGTCGCCGCCTTATTGGCCTCCATGCTGTCGCTCGAGCGTCTCTTCAAGGCCGATTTCAGCGATGGCAGCCTGGAACAGATGCTATTGAGTCCACAGCCACTGTCACTCATGGTGCTGGCGAAGGTACTGGCGCATTGGCTGCTGACCGGCGTGCCGCTGATTATCATGGCCCCCCTGCTGGGCCTATTGCTGAATCTCGAGACCCAGAGTTATGCGGCACTGATCGCCACCTTGGTCTTGGGCACGCCTGTACTGTCACTGCTGGGCGCCATAGGTGTCGCACTCACGGTCGGACTGAGAAAAGGCGGCGTACTCCTGAGTCTGTTGATACTCCCCCTGTACATTCCCGTACTGATTTTTGCGACCAGTGCCATAGATGCAGCAGGAATGAATTTACCCTATGATGGCCAACTGGCTATAATAGGCGCAATGCTGGCCGGTTCATTAACTTTGGCACCTTTTGCAATTGGTGCATCTTTGCGAGTGAGTACTAACTAATATGTGGAAATGGCTACATCCCTATGCGGACCCGCAGCGTGCGTATCGACTATCTGAACGCCTGCAGCCTTGGTTTACCCTTCTGGCACTCATGTTCATCTGCGTCGGCACCGTCTGGGGACTGGCCTTTGCCCCAAGCGACTATCAGCAGGGTGACAGCTACCGCATCATCTTCATTCATGTGCCGGCGGCCTCCATGTCGATGGCAGCCTACATGGGCATGGCGACTGCCGCCTTCGTCGGCTTGGTCTGGCAAATCAAGTTGGCCGATTGGGCCGCCGCCGCCATAGCCCCCATAGGCGCAGTGATCACTTTCATCGCCCTGTTTACCGGTGCCGCCTGGGGCAAGCCCATGTGGGGCACTTGGTGGGTATGGGATGCGCGCCTGACCTCTGAGCTGATCTTGCTCTTCCTGTACCTGGGAGTGATTTCACTCTATGCCTCCTTCGAAGACAAAGTCGTGGCCGCCCGCGCCGCCGGCATCCTGACCCTGGTCGGGGTGATCAACATCCCCATCATCAAGTACTCGGTCGAATGGTGGAGTTCATTGCATCAACCTTCGACCATACGCATCACCGAAGAATCCACCATGGCGCCGGAGATGCTGTATCCCTTGCTGATCAATATTCTGGGGTTCGGCTTCATGATTGGCGCCATCACCCTGGTGCGTTTCAAGGCCGAAATTCTCGCCAGAAATGGCATGCGTCCCTGGGTGCGAGAACTGGCCACAGCAACAGGAGCCAAATAATGCAGTTTGATTCTATGAGCGACTTCTTCCACATGGGGGGCTATGCCTTCTATGTCTGGCTCTCTTACGGAGTGACCCTGGCTTGTGTGGCCACCCTCATCGTCGGCAGTGCCCGTCAAAAGGGCCGGGTGTTGCGGGAGATAGCCCAGAAGATGCAACGTGAACAAAGATTGAAGCAAAACCGGAGTACTAAACAGTGAACCCTAGACGTAAGAAGCGCCTCACCTTGGCGGTCGCCTTGATTTTCGGCGTTGCCGCCGCCGCCTCCCTGTTATTGTATGCACTCAATAGCAACCTCAATCTCTTCTACACCCCAAGCGAGATAATCAACGGCAAACATGATACGGGTATCAAACCTGAAGTTGGCCAGCGTATCCGTATCGGCGGTATGGTGACCGAAGGCTCGCTCTCGAGGGATCCTGAGAGTCTGCATGTGGAATTCGCCGTTCATGACGGTGCCGGTGGCAGCGTCATGGTCACCTATGACGATCTCCTGCCCGATCTCTTCCGTGAAGGCCAGGGCATAGTCGCCCAGGGCATACTCATGGCCGACGGCAAGCTGCAGGCCACCGAGGTGCTCGCCAAACACGATGAGAACTACATGCCTCCGGAAGTCGCCGAGGCCATGGGAAAAGATCATCAGAAGTTAGATTACGGCGCCCAGCAAAAAGCCGGCGCCAAATAAGCTTGATGCTTGAGAACGGCCAGCCCAAGTGTTGGCCCGTTCCCCCCTTTCCCTGCCCCAGCTTTAACCTCCAGCTTTAACTTCCTGTCCCAGCCTTCAGCTCCAGTCCCAAACAGGCTCTGACCTTCCCCAGAGACTTGTCAGCCAGATGCGCTTGTCGGCGGCGCCAGGCAAGACATGAGCCTGGATTGCCGTCGATAGGCACTCTTATCCCTCATGCATTGGAGCTCACGACAGCGACGGCTTTAGCCAGTGAGCTTTCCCTGGTTAGCAGCGTAAGCGGGGATCTCACATCCGTCATGGCGTTAAATCCGGGGGAAAGATCAGCCGACCGCAACTAAGACGCTGACGGCAGGAGAGCGAATACAGCCTACTACGGCCGGAAGCGAGACAGGTACGCCAGGAAAGGCACCGCATGCAGGGGAGTTGATTCTGAATAAGTCAGCCAGGCTTGAACAACAGGCATAAAAAAACCGGGTCCAGGACCCGGTTTTTCAAGTGTAACCTTAATTACTCAGCAGCTTCAACATCAACAGCTTCAGCAGCTTCTGGACGACCTACCAGCTCGATGTAAGCCATTGGGGCTTTATCACCGGCACGCAGACCGCACTTAAGGATACGGGTATAACCACCAGGACGTTCCTGGTAGCGTGGACCCAACTCAGTAAATAACTTACCTACGACTTCAGTGTCGCGAGTACGAGCAAACGCCAAACGACGATTTGCAACGCTGTCACTCTTAGCAAGTGTTATCAGAGGTTCAACTACGCGACGCAGTTCTTTCGCTTTAGCTACGGTTGTCTTGATGATCTCATGACGAACCAGTGAGCTTGCCATGTTACGGAACATGGCTTGGCGATGACTGCTGTTACGGTTTAGTTGACGACCACTCTTACGATGGCGCATGACCTAATCCTTATAACCTAAATCTGTACAAACCTGAGACTTATAGGTCGTCTGCTAAGCTGGCTGGAGGCCAGTTTTCCAGACGCATACCTAACGACAGTCCGCGAGAAGCCAAAACGTCCTTAATTTCGGTAAGAGATTTCTTACCCAAGTTAGGTGTCTTCAGCAGCTCAACTTCAGTGCGCTGTACCAGATCTCCGATGTAATGAATCGCTTCGGCTTTCAAGCAGTTAGCCGAACGTACAGTTAGCTCTAAATCGTCGACAGGACGCAGCAGTATCGGATCGAATTCCGGTTTCTCTTCTTTCAGCTCTGGCTCGGTCACATCACGCAGTTCCACAAACGCATCCAGCTGTTCGGCCAGAATAGTTGCAGAGCGACGGATGGCTTCCTCAGGATCGATAGTACCGTTAGTGGTCATATCGATAACGAGTTTGTCCAAGTCAGTGCGTTGTTCTACACGAGCCGCTTCGACATTGTAAGCAATGCGAGCAACAGGTGAGAAAGAAGCATCAACCAGCAAGCGGCCAATTGGGCGATCATCGTCTTCGGTTTGTGCACGGGCTGATGCCGGTACATAACCACGACCACGCTCAATGCGGATACGCATGCTGATATCATTGTTGCCTGTCAGATGACAGATAACATGATCAGGATTCATGATAGTAACATCACCATCATGCGTGATATCTGCAGCGATGACAGGGCCTGCGCCGGACTTGCTCAAGGTGAGCATAGCCTCGTCTTTACCCTCGATAGTCACTGCCAACCCTTTCAGGTTTAACAATATCTCAAGGATATCTTCTTGAACGCCTTCCTTACTGCTGTATTCGTGCAGTACACCGTCAATCTCGACTTCAGTAACTGCGCAGCCGGGCATAGACGACAATAGGATGCGACGCAACGCGTTGCCTAAAGTGTGGCCGAAACCACGCTCAAGTGGTTCCAGTGTAACCTTGGCACGTGTTGAGTTAACCTGCTCGATATCAACGAGACGCGGTTTAAGAAATTCTGTAACAGAACCCTGCATTGTGTCCTCTCTTGTTTGTTAGCCTTACTTAGAGTAAAGCTCGACGATCAGCTGTTCGTTAATATCCGCAGACAAATCGCTACGTTCTGGAACGCGCTTGAAAGCACCTTCCATTTTCGCATTGTCGACTTCAACCCATGTAGGCTTCTCGCGTTGAGCTGCCACTTCCAAAGCCGCTTTGATACGAGCTTGAGTGCGTGACTTCTCGCGGATGCTCACAACATCATTCGCAGACACTTTGAATGACGGAATGTTAACAACACGACCGTTAACCATAACTGACTTATGGCTTACTAGCTGACGTGATTCTGCACGAGTCGCACCGAAGCCCATACGATAAACTACGTTATCCAGACGGGTTTCTAAAAGTTGCAGCAGGTTTTCACCTGTGTTGCCTTTAGTACGTGCAGCATCTTTGTAGTAGTTACGGAATTGTTTTTCTAACACACCGTAAATACGACGAACTTTTTGTTTCTCGCGTAACTGTAAACCGTACTCTGACAGACGTGGCTTACGAGCGCCATGTTGTCCAGGTGCAGCTTCAAGCTTACACTTCGAATCGATTGCTCTCACACCGCTTTTTAAGAAAAGGTCTGTACCTTCTCGGCGGCTGAGCTTGAGCTTGGGACCCAAGTATCTTGCCATGATCTTTCTCCAACTATCCTAGGAAACGGCGTTATACACGACGCTTTTTAGGAGGACGACAACCATTATGAGGGATCGGCGTCACATCGGTAATGTTGGTTATTTTATAACCAACAGCGTTCAGCGCACGAATGGCTGACTCACGACCTGGACCTGGACCCTTCACGAAAACTTCAAGGTTTTTAACACCGTAGTCTTGAGCAGCAGCACCTGCACGCTCAGCAGCAACCTGCGCAGCGAATGGTGTAGATTTACGTGAACCACGGAAACCTGAACCACCAGAGGTAGCCCATGACAACGCATTACCTTGACGATCTGTAATGGTGACAATTGTGTTGTTGAAAGAAGCATGGATATGAGCCATGCCATCTGCAACCTGTTTACGTACGCGCTTACGCGGAGAACGTGACGGAACTTTAGCCATTGCTTTACCTTCCCGTTACTTTCTAATAGGTTTACGTGGACCTTTACGCGTACGCGCATTGGTCTTAGTACGTTGCCCACGAAGAGGCAGGCTACGGCGATGGCGGAGACCACGATAACAACCAAGGTCCATCAGACGCTTGATGTTCATTGAAATCTCACGACGTAAGTCACCTTCTACTGAGTATTTGGCAACTTCTTCGCGTAGGATATCTATTTGAGCTTCGCTCAATTCCTTGATCTTAGCAGTTTCAGCTATTGCAGTAGCCGCGCAGATTGCTCTAGCGCGAGTACGGCCGATGCCGAAAATAGCAGTCAAAGCAATGACTGTGTGCTTTTGATCAGGAATGTTAATGCCAGCGATACGGGCCACTATGCACTCCTTAAAGTTAAAGGCCATCTGCGAAAAGCCCGAAAGGATACTCGACAGATGACAGATTTGCAAACATTATTTGGCCAGCCCATCTGCTGGGCTGACCAAATTTCTTTTTTAGCCTTGACGCTGTTTGTGTTTTGGTTCAACACAGATAACGCGTACAACGCCACTACGCTTGACGATCTTGCAATTACGGCAGATCTTCTTCACGGAAGCTCGAACTTTCATTTCATCACTCCGTAAAAGCTAGCTTATCGACCAAAGCGATCTAAGTTCGCTTTGTTCACTAGGTTAGCTTTCTTCATCACAGACTCATACTGATGTGACATCATATGGGTCTGAACCTGAGCCATGAAGTCCATGATCACGACTACCATAATAAGTAGTGAAGTACCGCCAAAATAGAACTGTACTTTCCACGCGATTAACATGAACTCCGGAATTAAGCAGATAAAGGTTATGTATAACGCACCGGCTAATGTCAGGCGTGTCATGACTTTATCAATGTAACGCGAAGTCTGTTCTCCAGGACGGATCCCAGGGATGAATGCACCACTTTTCTTCAGGTTATCTGCCGTTTCGCGCGGGTTAAACACCAACGCAGTATAGAAGAAACAGAAGAAAATGATTGCCGTCGCATACAATAATGAGTACAGCGGTTGTCCCGGTGACACAGCCAGTGAAAAATCACTCAACCATGACATGGACTCATTTTGACCAAACCACTGAGCCAGTGTGCCTGGAAACAAAATGATGCTGGACGCAAAAATTGGAGGTATTACACCCGCCATGTTTATCTTCAACGGCAAATGTGTACTCTGCGCAGCAAACACCTTCCGGCCCTGCTGACGCTTGGCATAGTTAACGACGATACGACGCTGACCACGCTCCACAAATACCACTAAATAAGTCACAGCAAATACAATGACCGCGAGCAACAACAATACCAATACATTCAAGTCACCTTGACGCGCCTGCTCGGCCGTCTGGCCGATAGCTGAGGGTAATCCGGCGACAATACCTGCGAAAATCAATATCGAGATACCGTTACCTATACCACGCTCGGTAATTTGCTCACCCAGCCACATCAGGAACATAGTTCCTGTGACCAAGCTGACAGCAGCAACAAAATAGAACCCGAATCCCAGGTTGACCACAAGGCCAGGAACCAGGTTAGGCAATCCTGTTGCAATACCGATCGCCTGTAATGTACCCAGCACTAAGGTACCCCACCTCGTATATTGACTGATTTTCTTGCGTCCCGACTCGCCTTCCTTTTTCAGTTCGGCGAGAGCAGGATGCACCACAGTCAACAGCTGCATTATGATAGATGCCGAAATGTACGGCATGATACCCAATGCAAAGATGGAGGCACGCTCAAGAGCACCACCCGAGAACATGTTAAACATGCCCAGGATGGTACCCTTCTGCTGATCAAACAGCTCTGCTAATACAGCTGCGTCAATACCAGGAATTGGCACAAACGAACCGGCTCTAAAGACGATAATCGCGCCAATCACGAACAGGAGGCGAGCTTTCAGTTCTGAGAGTCCACCTTTCGCGCTTTTTAAATCAAGTCCTGGTTTTGCCATCGACGTATTATTCCTCGATCTTACCGCCGGCAGCTTCGATAGCTGCACGTGCACCTTTGGTTACCTTCAGACCTTTAACGGTCACAGGGCGCTCAATGGTACCTGAAAGAACGATTTTCGCAAACTGGATGTTGCGAGTAATTACGTTCGCATCTTTCAGTGCGTTCAAATCGATAACATCACCGTTAACTTTTGCCAGTTCGAGTACACGAACTTCAGCTGTTACCAGAGCGCGACGCGAGGTAAAACCGAATTTAGGCAGACGTATCTTAAGTGGCATTTGACCACCTTCGAAGCCTGGGCGTACACCGCCACCGCTGCGAGATTTTTGGCCTTTATGACCACGACCCGCAGTTTTACCTAAACCAGAACCAATACCGCGGCCTACGCGCTTTGGTGCAGACTTAGCGCCTGCTGCTGGAGATAGAGTATTTAAACGCATCTATTAATCCTCCACCTTAACCATGTAGTAGACCTTGTTGATCATACCGCGAACTGAAGGAGTATCTTCCAGCTCAACAGTGTGACCAATGCGACGCAGACCGAGACCGGTTAAGGTCGCGCGATGCTTAGGCAGACGCCCGATCGCACTTTTAGTCTGAGTAACCTTTACAGTTTTAGTAGCCATGGTGCATTACCCCCGAATTTCGTCAACATTCAGGCCACGCTTAGCTGCGATTTGCGAAGGTGACTTCATGTGCACCAATGCATCGACAGTCGCGCGAACGATGTTGATCGGGTTAGTAGAACCGTATGCTTTTGACAGAACGTTATGCACGCCTGCTACTTCCAATACGGCACGCATTGCGCCACCGGCAATAATACCGGTACCCTGTGATGCTGGTTGCATATAAACTTTAGAACCAGTATGACGACCCTTAACTGGGTGATGCAGGGTGCCTGCATTCAACTCAACGGTCACCATATTACGACGGGCCTTTTCCATAGCTTTTTGAATTGCTGCTGGAACTTCACGCGCCTTACCATAGCCGTAGCCAATCTTACCGTTACCGTCACCCACTACTGTCAGTGCTGTGAAGCTAAAGATGCGACCGCCCTTAACTACTTTAGAAACACGATTAACTGCAATCAATTTCTCTTGCAGATCGTCTTTTTGCTGAGCTTCTAATTTAGCCATTTTATAACCCCTTAGAACTTCAGGCCAGCTTCACGAGCGGCATCTGCTAATGCAGCCACACGACCGTGATACTTGAAACCAGAACGATCGAACGCAACAGAAGTCACGCCTTTCTCGATCGCGCGCTCAGCAACAGCTTTACCCACTGCCTTCGCCGCGTCTACGTTACCGGTACTCTTCAGTAGCTCTTTAACCGCTTTTTCAACGGTTGAAGCAGCTGCCAACACCTGAGCTTCAGGATTGATCACCTGAGCATAAATGTGACGCGGTGTACGATGTACAACCAGACGGTTCACGCCCAGCTCTTGGATCTTCTTACGAGCGCGAGTAGCGCGACGTAAGCGAGATGTTTTCTTATCCATATCGCGTTACCTACTTCTTCTTAGCCTCTTTACGGCGTACTACTTCGTCGTCATAGCGAACACCTTTGCCTTTGTATGGCTCTGGTGGACGGTATCCGCGAATCTCAGCAGCGACTTGGCCAATTAACTGCTTATCAACACCGCGAAGGGTGATATCAGTTTGGCTTGGACACTCTGCAGTAACGCCTGCGGGCAGTTTGTGTACTAACGGATGAGAGAAACCTAGAGTCAGGTCAATATCAGAACCGACGAGCTTCGCACGGTAACCAACACCTACCAACTTTAACTTACGCTCAAAACCTTGAGATACACCAACAACCATGTTGTTTACTAACGCACGAGCCGTACCTGCCTGTGCCCAAGCGTTAACAACGCCTTCGACAGGAAGAAACTTGACTACGCCGTCTTCAATGACAACATTGACCGCATTGTTGATTACTCGAGTCAGACTACCTTTTCCGCCTTTGACGGTAAGAGTCTGTTCGTTTAAGGTCACCTCTACGCCAGCTGGGATAGCTACTGGTGCTTTTGCTACACGAGACATTCCTAGCTCCTTATGCTACGTAGCAGATAACCTCGCCACCCATGCCTGCAAGGCGGGCGGCACGATCAGTCATCAAGCCTTTAGAAGTGGACACAATTGCGACACCCAGTCCGCCCATCACCTTTGGAAGTTCGTCTTTACCTTTGTAAATACGAAGACCAGGACGACTTACGCGCTGGATAGTCTCAACGACTGGTTGGCCTTGGAAATACTTTAAAGTAACTTCCAGTTCAGGCTTGGCTTCATCTGCTACGGCGTAATCAGCGATGTAACCTTCTTCTTTAAGCAGTTTCGCGATAGCGATTTTCAGCTTAGCAGAAGGCATCTTCACAGATACTTTGTTAGCAGCTTGGCCGTTACGAATACGGGTTAACATATCCGCAATAGGATCTTGCATGCTCATATTAGCTTACTCCGTGACAAGTGCTTACCAGCTGGCCTTACGCAGGCCAGGAACTTCACCACGCATGGTTGCTTCACGTAATTTAATACGGCTAAGGCCGAATTTACGTAAGAAGCCATGTGGGCGACCAGTTTGATTACAACGATTGCGTTGACGCGCTGCGCTGGAATCACGTGGTAGAGCTTGCAGCTTAAGCACCGCATCCCAACGATCTTCGTCAGAAGATTCTGGGCTGCTGATGATAGTCTTAAGAGCCGCACGCTTTTCAGCGTACTTAGCCACGAGCTGTGCACGTTTAGCTTCACGTGCTTTCATTGATGTTTTTGCCATTACGCTACCCTTATTTCTTGAATGGGAAGTTAAAAGCGTCTAACAAAGCACGACCTTCTTCATCATTCTTCGCAGTAGTAGTGATAACGATATCCATACCACGAATTTTATCGATTTTATCGTAATCGATTTCTGGGAAGATGATCTGCTCACGCACGCCCATTGCGTAGTTACCACGGCCGTCGAACGCTTTAGCGCTCAGACCACGGAAGTCACGAATACGTGGGATTGCGATATCGACTAAACGCTCTAAGAATTCCCACATACGCTCACCGCGCAGGGTCACTTTACAGCCAATAGGGTAGCCTTCACGGATTTTAAAACCAGCAACTGACTTACGAGCTACAGTCACTACTGGTTTCTGGCCGGCAATTGCAGTCATGTCACGGAGCGCATGCTCCATCACTTTCTTGTCTGCAACAGCTTCGCCAACACCCATATTCAGGGTGATCTTTTCAATCCGAGGGACTTGCATGACACTGCTATAACCGAACTTTTTAGCAAGTTCAGCGACAACAGTCTCTTGGTATTTATCATGCAGTTTCGCCATCGTTTACTCCAATTACTTAACGAGTTCACTGTTCGATTTGAAGAAACGAACTTTTTTGCCGTCTTCGAATCGGAAACCAACGCGATCAGCTTTGCCAGTGGCAGAGTTGAAAATCGCTACATTTGATGCTTGTATCGGCGCTTCTTTCTCAACAATACCGCCAGCGACACCCAGTTGTGGGTTTGGCTTTTGGTGCTTCTTGACCAGATTGATGCCTTCAACAATTAACTTACCAGTAGGTAAAACCTGAGCAACAGTACCGCGTTTACCCTTGTCTTTACCGGCCAGTATGATTACTTCGTCTTGACGACGGATTTTAGCTGCCATTTTGAAGCTCCTTACAGTACTTCTGGTGCCAGCGAGACAATCTTCATGAACTGCTCATTACGCAATTCACGTGTCACTGGTCCAAAGATACGAGTACCAATCGGTGCAAGGTTTGCGTTAAGCAATACCGCTGCATTCCGATCGAAGCGAATGACAGAACCGTCTGGACGACGTACGCCTTTCTTAGTACGGACTACCACCGCGTTATACACATCACCTTTCTTCGCTTTAGCGCGAGGAATGGCTTCTTTAACAGAAACCTTGATGATGTCGCCGATACCGGCATAACGACGATGAGAGCCACCCAAGACCTTAATACACTGAACTCTACGTGCGCCACTATTACATGCGACGTCGAGAGTCGATTGCATTTGGATCATTTTAAGTGCTCCGCTATCGTTACTACAAAATTCCCACTATGGGACTATATAAACGCCAATTTTCGCTAATAAATTAGTCAAAAATGGCGCGCAAGTATAACACCATAATTTTGGAAAACATAGTATAAAAAAACAAACGGCCCCAACACCTGGGGCCGTTTACCTAAACCTAAGAAAACTTAGGCCTTTGTCACTACTTCAACCAGGGTCCAAGACTTAGTCTTAGACAAAGGACGACATTCGCGAATCGCTACTAAATCGCCTTCATTGCACTGATTCGTTTCGTCATGTGCATGGATCTTAGTCGTACGCTTGATGTATTTCCCATAGATTGGGTGTTTCACTTGGCGTTCGATAGCAACAGTGATGGACTTGTCCATCTTGTTGCTAGTTACACGACCCTGCAAAGTACGGATTTTATCAGACATTATGCACCCGCCTTAGAAGTAATAATGGTCTTAACGCGCGCAATGTTACGGCGCACTGTCTTCAGTTGATGAGTCTGAGTCAACTGACCAGTGGCGTGTTGCATACGCAGGTTGAACTGCTCACGCAGCAGACCAAGTAGTTCAGCGTTCAGTTCTTCAACGCTCTTTTCTCTTAGTTCGCTCGCTTTCATTACATCACCGTCTTAGTTACGAAGGTAGTCTTGATAGGAAGCTTGGCAGCAGCCAGAGTAAACGCTTCACGCGCTATCTCTTCTGACACACCATTCATCTCATAAAGAACCTTACCAGGTTGAATCTGACATACCCAGTATTCAACGTTACCTTTACCTTTACCCATACGCACTTCGAGAGGCTTAGAGGTAATTGGCTTGTCCGGGAAAACTCGAATCCAAATTTGTCCCTGACGCTTAATGTGACGTGTCATGGCACGACGTGCAGATTCGATCTGACGTGCAGTTAAACGACCACGGCCGACTGCTTTCAGACCAAAAGTACCAAAGCTAACTTCGGTACCGTTCGCCAGACCGCGGTTGCGGCCTTTGAACATCTTGCGAAACTTCATACGTTTAGGTTGCAGCATTGCCGGCTCTCCTATTTACCACGAGGCTTGCGCTTAGGTTGCTGCTGCTTCGGCTCTTCGATCTGTGGCAGCATACCGTCCAGAACTTCACCTTTGAAGATCCAAACTTTAATGCCGATCACACCGTATTGGGTGTGACTTTCCGCAGTAGAATAGTCGATATCAGCACGCAAGGTATGTAGAGGCACACGGCCTTCACGATACCACTCGGAGCGCGCGATTTCAGCGCCGCCTAAACGGCCGCTCACTTCAACTTTGATACCTTGAGCACCGATACGCATAGCGTTCTGTACCGCACGCTTCATAGCGCGACGGAACATAACACGGCGCTCTAACTGCTGAGCAATAGAGTCAGCAACGAGCTTAGCGTCTAATTCGGGCTTGCGGATCTCAGCGATGTTAATCTGAGCAGGAGTGCCAGTTAACTTAGCAACTTCAGCACGCAATACTTCAACGTCTTCACCCTTCTTACCAATCACAACGCCTGGACGGGCAGTGTGGATAGTAACGCGGATGCTTTTCGCTGGGCGTTCGATAACAATCTTAGATACTGACGCGGCTTTCAGTTTCTCTACGAGAAACTGGCGCACTTCCCAGTCGCTGTGCAGGTTATTTGCATAATCTGCTTTATCGGCGTACCAGGTCGAGATCCAAGGCTTGGTGATACCCAGACGGATACCATTAGGATGTACTTTCTGTCCCATTGCTCTCTCCTAGCGATCTGATACAACCACAGTGATGTGGCTGGTACGCTTCATGATACGATCAGCGCGGCCTTTAGCACGTGGCATGATACGCTTCATAGTTGGACCTTCGTCAACGAAGACTTTACCAACTTTAAGCTCATCGATGTCAGCGCCTTCGTTGTGTTCGGCGTTTGCGATAGCTGAGTCAAGTACTTTCTTTACCAGTACGGCGGCTTTCTTGGGGCTGAAAGTCAAAATTTCGAGGGCCTTAGCAACAGGCAAACCACGAATTTGATCAGCAACCAGACGGGCCTTCTGCGCAGACGTACGGGCAAAACGATGTTTAGCTAAAACTTCCATCTTATTCCTCCCGTATTAACGCTTCTTCGCTTTCTTATCAGCAGCATGGCCGCGATAAGTGCGAGTTGGTGAGAATTCACCAAGTTTGTGGCCGATCATTTCGTCAGTTACGAACACAGGAACGTGCTGACGACCATTATGGACAGCGATGGTCAAACCAATCATATTTGGAATGATCATAGAGCGACGTGACCAAGTCTTAATAGGCTTCTTGTCACCCGCTTCCATCGCTTTCTCTACCTTCTTCAGCAAGTGCAGGTCAATGAAGGGACCTTTCTTGAGAGAACGTGGCATGGCGAATCCTCTTACTATTTATTACGACGACGTACGATGTACTTGTCAGTGCGCTTGTTACTACGAGTCTTATAACCCTTAGTTGGCACACCCCATGGAGTCACTGGGTGACGACCACCAGAAGTACGGCCTTCACCACCACCATGTGGGTGATCTACCGGGTTCATTGCAACACCACGCACTGTTGGGCGTACGCCTCTCCAGCGCTTAGCACCTGCTTTACCTAACTGGCGCAGCATGTGTTCGGCATTACCAACTTCACCAAATGTCGCGCGGCAATCTACTGGCACTTTACGCATTTCGCCAGAGCGAAGACGCAGAGTGGCATAAGCGCCATCACGAGCAACAACTTGTACGTAAGCACCCGCAGAACGCGCGATCTGAGCACCTTTACCAGGCTTCATTTCGACGGCGTGAACAACACTACCTACAGGTATGTTGCGCAGTGGCATAGCGTTACCAGTTTTGATGTCGGCATCTACGCCAGACTGGATCTTGTCGCCAGCTTGCATGCCTTTGGCAGCAAGGATGTAACGACGCTCACCATCTGCGTACAGTACCAGCGCGATGTGCGCAGTACGGTTTGGATCATATTCCAGACGCTCGATTTTTGCTGGGATACCATCTTTATCGCGTTTGAAGTCGATCAGACGGTAATGTTGCTTATGTCCACCACCTACGTGGCGTACAGTGATACGGCCAGTATTGTTACGGCCACCACTTTTAGATTTTTTCGCCAACAGGCCAGCAAAAGGTTTACCCTTGTGCAGGTCAGTGTTCACCACTTTAACTACGTGGCGACGACCTGGAGAGGTTGGCTTACACTTAATAACTGCCATGATAATTCTCCTTTGCTTACTCAGCGCCGCCGACGAAATCGATGTCAGCACCAGCAGCCAGAGTCACATAAGCTTTTTTCCAATCGCTACGACGACCGGTACGGCCACCTGTGCGCTTGGTTTTGCCTTTGTTAACCAGAGTGCGAACTGAATCAACTTCAACTTCAAATAGCTTGGCAACAGCAGCTTTAATTTCAGCTTTAGTTGCATCGATAGCTACGCGGAAAACTACAGTGTTGGTCTTCTCAGCGTTCACAGTGCTCTTTTCAGAGATATGTGGTGCCAGAATCACTTTTAGCAAACGTTCTTCGCGGATCATCATGCTAGCATCTCCTCGATTTGCTTCACTGCGTCAGCAGTAACAAGGACAGTGTTGAACGCAATCAGACTAACTGGGTCAAGACCCGCTACGTCACGAACGTCAACCTTGTACAGGTTGCGAGCTGCTAAGAATAAATTCTCGTCAACTTCTGAAGTCACAATCAGAACATCTTCCAGGTTCATTGCTTTCAGTTTGGCTTTCAGCTCTTTAGTTTTAGGAGCTTCAACACCGAATGATTCAACAACCACCAGACGCTCTTGACGTACCAATTCAGACAGAATGCTTTTCAGCGCGCCGCGGTACATCTTTTTGTTAACTTTTTGGCTGTGATCTTGAGTTTTAGCAGCGAAAGTTACGCCACCGCCACGCCAGATTGGGCCTTTAACACTACCGGCACGAGCACGGCCAGTGCCTTTCTGGCGCCAAGGCTTTTTGCCTGAGCCAGTTACTTCCGCACGTGTCTTTTGGCCACGAGTGCCTTGACGCGCGTTTGCAGCGTAAGCTACAACTACCTGATGAACCAGTGCCTCGTTAAAGTCACGGCCGAAGGTAGTTTCGGAAACTTCAAGAGCGCTTTGCGCGTCTTTCAATACCAATTCCATTACTATCTCCTCAGACCTTAAGCTTTAACTGCAGGCTTGATGATCAGGTCGCCATTAGTTGCGCCCGGAACAGCACCTTTAACCAGTAGCAGGTTACGTTCAACATCTACACGTACAACGTCCAGATTTTGAGTAGTAACACGCTCGGCACCCATGTGGCCTGACATTTTCTTGCCTTTGAATACGCGACCTGGCGTTTGGTTCTGACCGATAGAACCATTCGAGCGGTGCGCCAATGAGTTACCGTGAGTCATGTCTTGAGTACGGAAGTTCCAACGCTTAACGCCGCCTTGGAAGCCCTTACCTTTAGACTGACCAGTAACATCAACTTTCGCTACATCAGCGAAGATATCAACATTCAGCTCAGCACCAACTTCAATGCCCTCGCCTTCACCGTCTACCAAACGCATTTCCCACAAACCACGACCGGCTTCTACGCCGCCCTTGGCAAAGTGACCTGCTTCTGGCTTAGTGATGCGATTGGCTTTTTTGGTACCAGTAGTAACTTGAAGTGCGCGGTAGCCGTCAGTTTCCAAAGTTTTCACTTGGGTAACACGGTTGCCAGCAACTTCAATTACTGTTACAGGTATTGAAACACCATCTTCAGTGAAGATGCGAGTCATACCAACTTTACGACCAATAAGACCGATAGCCATCTCTCAAACCTCTTCTAAGGATCTCAATTAACCCAAGCTAATCTGTACGTCGACACCAGCCGCAAGATCTAAACGCATCAGAGCGTCTACAGTCTTTTCAGTTGGCTCTACGATGTCAACCAGGCGCTTGTGAGTACGAATTTCGTACTGGTCACGAGCATCTTTATTAACGTGCGGAGAGATCAAAACGGTATAACGCTCTTTGCGCGTAGGCAGTGGAATTGGACCACGTACCTGAGCGCCTGTACGCTTAGCAGTTTCAACGATTTCCGCAGTAGACTGATCAATCAAACGATGATCAAATCCTTTTAAGCGGATACGGATTCTTTGGTTCTGCATTGACCAGAGCTCCTAAAATGGACACATAAAAAATCACCCTCTAGCTTCTTCCCTATTGGAAAAGCAGAGCGAGATGATTTAACCGTTCGACTCCCAATCGGAGTCGCTGTGATAATGATTAACTTAAGCGACTAATCATTTATATTCGTCAACCTAGGTCGACGAGGGGGCCATTATACAGATCTCTAGCGCGAGATCAAGCCCACTGAGTAAATAGTCAGCAAAGTGACTGGTTACCTAAAGTGGCCAGCATTCTACAGATATTTGCCTGCCACGCCAAGCCCAAAATAAAAAAAGGAAGCCGAGGCTTCCTTTTTCAATCACTCAATCTGACGATTAAGCTACGATGTTTGCTACTACACCAGCACCAACTGTACGGCCACCTTCACGGATGGCGAAGCGTAAACCTTCGTCCATCGCGATTGGGCAGATCAGGGTAACAACCATCTTGATGTTGTCGCCTGGCATTACCATCTCTACGCCTTCTGGCAGTTCGATAGTACCTGTTACGTCAGTTGTACGGAAGTAGAACTGTGGACGGTAGCCTTTGAAGAATGGCGTATGACGGCCACCTTCTTCTTTTGACAGAACGTAAACTTCTGATTCAAAAGTGGTGTGTGGGTTGATTGAACCTGGCTTGGCCAGTACTTGACCACGTTCTACGTCATCACGCTTAGTACCACGCAACAGAACACCACAGTTCTCACCGGCACGACCTTCGTCAAGCAGCTTACGGAACATTTCTACGCCGGTACAAGTTGTCTTGGTGGTATCACGAATACCAACGATTTCAACTTCGTCACCTACTTTAACGATACCGCGCTCAACACGACCGGTCACTACTGTACCACGGCCTGAAATTGAGAATACGTCTTCGATTGGCAGCAGGAATGGCTTATCGATGTCACGCTCTGGCTCTGGGATATAAGTATCCAGGGCTTCTGCCAGTTCGATGATCTTAGCTTCCCACTCTGGCTCGCCTTCCAGCGCTTTCAGAGCAGAACCTTGGATGACTGGTAAGTCATCACCTGGGAAATCGTACTCTGACAGAAGTTCACGAACTTCCATTTCAACCAGTTCCAGCAGCTCTTCGTCATCAACCATGTCACACTTGTTCATGAACACGATGATGAAAGGTACACCAACCTGACGAGAAAGCAGGATGTGCTCACGAGTCTGTGGCATTGGGCCGTCTGTAGAAGCAACAACCAGGATTGCGCCGTCCATCTGGGCAGCACCGGTGATCATGTTTTTAACATAGTCAGCATGGCCTGGGCAGTCTACGTGGGCGTAGTGACGTGAAGGTGTATCATATTCGATGTGAGAGGTATTGATGGTAATACCGCGCTCACGCTCTTCTGGAGCGTTATCGATTTGAGCAAAGTTTTTCACTTCGCCACCATAAGTCTTAGCCAGAACTGCAGAGATAGCAGCAGTCAGAGTGGTTTTACCATGGTCAACGTGACCGATGGTGCCCACGTTTACGTGAGGCTTATTACGTTCAAATTTAGCTTTTGCCACGATATATTCCTTTCTTTTCAGAAGAGTCCGACCGAAATCGGACTATATAACATTTATGCCGTAACTGGAAATTAGCTACGAGATTCAATAATCGCTTTCGCAATGTTTTGCGGTGCATCAGAGTACTTCAAAAACTCCATGGAGTATGAAGCACGCCCCTGGGTTGCAGAACGCAAATCAGTTGCATAACCAAACATTTCAGACAGGGGCACTACCGCATGGACCAGCTTGATACCACCGATGCCATCATCCATACCTTCTATCAGACCACGACGACGGTTCAAATCACCAACCACGTCACCCATATAGTCTTCAGGGGTAGTTACCTCTACTTTCATGCAAGGTTCGAGCAACGCAGGGTTAGCGAGTAACGCACCCTTTTTGAAGCCCATAGAACCTGCAATTTTGAACGCCATTTCATTCGAGTCCACATCATGATATGAACCATCGAACAGAGTGACCTTCACGTCCAGCACAGGGAAACCGGCGAGCACGCCGTTTTTCATCTGTTCCTGGATACCTTTGTCAACCGCCGGGATGTATTCGCGAGGAACGACACCGCCAACGATTTCATTGACAAATTCGTAACCGGCGCCCTCTTCGCGAGGCTCCAGTTTTAACCAAACATGACCGAATTGTCCACGGCCACCGGATTGGCGAACGAACTTACCTTCAACTTCCACAGATTCACGTATGGTTTCACGGTAGGCTACCTGAGGTTTACCTACGTTACACTCGACACTAAATTCGCGACGCATACGGTCGACGATAATGTCTAAGTGTAGTTCACCCATACCGGAAATCAGTGTCTGACCCGATTCTTCGTCGGTCTCAACCCGGAAAGAAGGATCTTCTGCAGCAAGTTTCTGCAGGGCAATCCCCATCTTATCCTGATCGGCTTTCGACTTAGGCTCGACGGCAATGGTAATCACTGGTTCAGGGAACTCCATCCGCTCCAAGATCACTCGGTGATCATTGTCGCAAAGAGTGTCACCCGTAGTTACATCTTTCAGACCGATAGCGGCGGCAATATCTCCGGCACGCACCTCTTTCAGTTCGGTTCTGTCATTAGCGTGCATCTGCACGATACGACCGATACGTTCACGCTTCTGTTTAACAGAGTTGTAAACCCCTGAACCTGACTCAAGTACGCCCGAATAGACGCGGATAAAGGTCAGAGTACCGACGAATGGGTCGGTTGCAATCTTAAATGCCAATGCCGCAAACGGCTCATTGTCATCTGCGTGACATTCGACTTCCTGCTCATTCTCATCGATACCCTTAATCGCGGGCACGTCGATAGGAGCGGGCAAGTATTCAATCACAGCATCGAGAACCGCCTGCACACCCTTGTTCTTGAATGCAGAACCACAGGTTGCCAGCACGATTTCGTTATTTATGGTACGTTGACGCAGCGCCTTCTTGATCTCTTCTTCCGACAGAGTACCTTCTTCAAGGTATTTATCCATCAGCTCTTCGGAGGCCTCGGCGGCAGCTTCAAGCAGATACTCATGCATCTCGGCGGCTTTGTCCGCTAAATCTGCAGGAATCTCTTCATAAGTGAAGGTCATCCCCTGGTCCGCTTCGGTCCAGTTGATGGCTTTCATCTTAATCAAATCGACCACGCCTCTGAAGTGTTCTTCTGCCCCGATATTCAATTGAATAGGTACACAAGTCGCTCCCAGGCGGGTACGGATCTGGTTCACTACGCGTTCAAAGTCTGCACCTGCGCGGTCCATCTTGTTGACGAATACCATGCGTGGAACGTGGTATTTGTCAGCTTGGCGCCATACCGTTTCAGATTGGGGTTCAACACCGGATGAACCACAAAAAACGACTACCGCACCATCGAGCACACGCAAAGAACGTTCGACTTCAATAGTGAAGTCAACGTGACCAGGGGTATCGATGATATTGATCCTGTGTTGCGCAAACTGGGCATCCATACCATGCCAGAAGGTAGTTACTGCAGCCGAGGTGATAGTAATACCACGCTCTTGCTCCTGTACCATCCAGTCGGTAGTAGCGGCGCCGTCATGCACTTCACCGATTTTATGAGACAGACCGGTATAGAACAGAACACGTTCCGTTGTTGTGGTTTTGCCTGCGTCAACATGAGCACAGATACCGATATTACGATAACGCTCAATTGGGGTTGTACGAGCCACGATTATACCCTCTCGACTAAGACGGGAGTCTTAGCAATATCAACAATGGTGTGGGCCTAAACCCACACCATCAAATTACCAGCGGTAATGAGCAAAGGCTTTGTTAGCTTCAGCCATGCGATGCACGTCTTCACGCTTCTTAACAGCAGTACCTTTGTTTTCAGACGCATCCAGCATTTCACCTGCCAGACGTAAAGCCATAGATTTTTCACCACGCTTACGAGCAGCTTCAACCAACCAGCGCATCGCCAGTGCGTTACGACGCACAGGACGAACTTCACATGGTACCTGGTACGTAGAACCACCAACGCGACGAGACTTAACCTCGACTGATGGGCGAACGTTGTCCAGGGCTGCTTCAAGGATAGTCAGATGTGCTTCGCTTTTCTTTTCAGCGACAACATCTAATGCCTTGTAGATAATTTTTTCTGCAGTCGACTTTTTGCCGTCCTGCATAATGACGTTGATGAACTTAGCCAGCAACTCACTGTGAAACTTTGGATCAGGTAGGATTTTACGTTGTCCTACAACGCGACGTCTTGGCATAACAATTCTCCGTATGCTTCAGGGACTTCCAAAACTGGAATTCTCAAAATAAAACTAGCTTGGCCTTACTTAACGGATACGTTAAGACTTAGGACGCTTAGCACCGTACTTAGAACGACCTTGGCGACGTGTAGTCACGCCGGCACAGTCCAGTGCGCCACGAACAGTGTGATAACGCACACCTGGTAAGTCTTTAACACGACCACCACGGATGAGGATTACACTGTGTTCCTGCAGGTTGTGACCTTCACCGCCGATGTACGAAGTTACTTCGAAACCGTTGGTCAGGCGCACACGAGCTACTTTACGTAGTGCAGAGTTAGGTTTTTTAGGGGTAGTTGTGTACACACGTGTACAAACACCACGCTTTTGCGGGCACGCATTCAACGCTGGCACATTAGTCTTTTCGACTTTTGGCGAGCGTGGCTTACGTACCAACTGGTTTACAGTTGCCATGTATAGCTCCGAGTCAGTTGAATCAAACTCAACGATAAGGTGTGAAAAATCTATATCCCACAAGGGTGGGACGCGGAATTTTAGAAAGGTAAAGGCCGACTGTCAAGAAATAGCCAACTTTTGCCGCGTTTTACAATAAAAAAGGCGCCATGGGCGCCTTTTTATAACAAACCTATGACTTATTCCTGGCTTCCCGCGAGGTTTAAGAGATCGGCCAGATTCTGCTCGGCTTCGCTGGCAGTAATCTTAGGTGTTTCCACAGGCGTAGCGGCTTGGGCGCGCGCTTCGTTGCGGGTCTTGTGATAAGCGTAACCTGTACCGGCTGGGATCAGACGGCCAACGATAACGTTCTCTTTCAGACCACGTAACTGGTCGCTCTTACCACCTACGGCGGCTTCGGTCAGTACGCGCGTAGTTTCCTGGAACGAGGCGGCTGAGATGAAGGACTCTGTCGCCAGAGATGCCTTGGTAATACCCAGCAGTTCACGTTCGAAGGTCGCAGGGACCTTGCCTTGGGCCTCGAGTTCGCGGTTAGCGATCTTGACGCGTGACACTTCGACCTGCTCGCCTTCGAGGAACTCGGTATCACCGGCAGAGGTGATCAGGCACTTACGCAGCATCTGACGGATGATCACTTCGATATGCTTATCGTTGATCTTCACGCCCTGCAGACGGTATACGTCCTGTACTTCATTCACTATGTAGTTGGCTACGTTATGAATGCCGCGCAGACGCAGGATGTCATGTGCCGCTTCCGGACCGTCGGCAATAACTTCACCACGTTCGACTTTTTCACCTTCGAACACGTTCAGGTTACGCCACTTAGGGATCATCTCTTCGTAGTGCTCACCGCCTTCGGCAGGAGTGATCACCAGACGACGCTTGCCCTTGGTCTCTTTACCAAAGGAGATGGTACCCGAGATCTCGGCCAGAATGGCAGGCTCTTTCGGCTTACGCGCTTCGAACAAGTCGGCTACCCGTGGCAGACCACCCGTGATGTCGCGTGTCTTGGAAGATTCCTGCGGGATACGAGCCAACGCATCACCGACGCTGATTTGCGCGTTATCTTCCAGGTTGACGATCGCACTGCCAGGCAGGAAGTACTGTGCCGGTACATCGGTACCAGGGATCATCAGATCAGAACCATCGGCGCCAAGCAGACGTATCATTGGGCGCATTTCTTTACCCGCTGAACCACGCTGACCTACGTCGAGGATCACGATAGATGACAGGCCCGTCAGTTCGTCTGTTTGACGTGTCATGGTGACACCGTCAATCATGTCAACGAACTTGATACTACCCGCCACTTCAGAAATGATTGGGTGAGTATGGGGATCCCAGTTAGCTATGATATCGCCGGCTTCGAGTCCTGTGTCTTCCAGCTTCTCGAGCACGGTACCGTAAGGCACCTTATAACGCTCTTTCTCACGACCCAGCTCATCTATGATGGCCAGCTCAGAAGAACGAGAAACGATAACCAGCTTACCGTCGCTGTTGGTAACATGCTTGGCGTTGTGCAGCTTCAAGGTACCGGCGTTTTTCACCTGAACGTTGTTTTCTGCAGACGCACGTGATGCCGCACCACCGATGTGGAAGGTACGCATCGTCAGCTGTGTTCCTGGCTCACCGATTGACTGGGCAGCAACAACACCTATGGCTTCACCGTGATTGATGATGTGGCCACGGGCCAAGTCACGACCGTAACAGGCGGCACAGACACCGAAATCGGTATCACAACTGATCACCGAGCGAACTATGACTTCGTCGATCGAGTGCTCTTCCAACTTGTCACACCAGGCTTCATCGAGCAGAGTATTGCGCGGCGCCAGGATCTCTTCACTACCTGGGTAGTAGACATCCAGGGCAACCACACGACCCAGTACACGCTCGCGCAGCGGCTCAACAACATCACCACCTTCGATCAGCGGTTTCATTGTCAGGCCTTCGAAGGTGCCACAATCGTCTTCGATAACAACCAAATCTTGTGCAACGTCAACCAGACGACGCGTCAGGTAACCCGAGTTCGCTGTCTTCAATGCGGTATCGGCCAGACCTTTACGCGCACCGTGAGTAGAGATGAAGTACTGGAGTACGTTCAGACCTTCACGGAAGTTCGCCACGATGGGGGTTTCGATGATGGAACCATCGGGTTTCGCCATCAGACCACGCATACCCGCCAACTGACGTATCTGAGCGGCACTACCACGAGCGCCCGAGTCGGCCATCATGTAGATGCTGTTAAACGAGGCTTGCTTCTCTTCGACACCATCACGGTTAATCACTGTCTCGGTTGACAGGTTTTCCATCATGGCCTTAGAGACTTTCTCGTTGGCACTGGCCCAGATATCGATGACCTTGTTGTAACGCTCACCTGCGGTAACCAGACCCGATTGGAACTGTTCCTGGATTTCCAGTACTTCAGCTTCGGCGTCGGCAACCAAGGTGTACTTCTCATCCGGGATCACCATGTCGTCAATACCGACAGAGGCACCTGAGATAGTCGCGAAACGGAAACCCGTGTACATCAGTTGGTCGGCGAAGATAACGGTATCTTTCAGACCCAATTGACGATAGCAGGTGTTCAACAGCTTGGAGATCTGCTTCTTGCCCATGTTCTGGTTAACCAGATCGTAGGACAAACCGGCCGGCAGAATTTGCGACAGCAGTGCACGGCCGACTGTGGTATCTACGATACGACGGGCTTCGCTGCGATCACCATTGTCTGCAATGATGGTTTCGGTAATACGTACCTTAACGCGGGCATGCAGTTCGGCGGCGCCGGTTGCATAGGCTTTCTCGACTTCGGCAACCGACATGAATGACATGCCTTCACCGCGGCCGTTGATGCGCTCACGACTGGTGTAGTACAGACCCAATACCACGTCTTGAGACGGGGTGATGACGGGCTCGCCGTTGGCGGGTGACAGGATGTTGTTGGTAGACATCATCAGGGCACGGGCTTCGAGCTGGGCTTCCAGGGTCAAAGGTACGTGTACCGCCATTTGGTCGCCGTCGAAGTCGGCGTTGTAGGCCGCACACACCAGTGGGTGTAATTGGATCGCTTTACCTTCGATCAGGACCGGCTCGAACGCCTGGATACCCAGTCTGTGCAGTGTTGGTGCACGGTTGAGCATCACTGGATGTTCGCGGATCACTTCATCCAGTACGTCCCATACTTCCGCCACTTCACGCTCGACCATCTTCTTGGCCGCTTTGATGGTAGTGGCTAAACCACGACCTTCCAGCTTGCCATAGATGAAGGGCTTGAACAGCTCGAGTGCCATCTTCTTGGGCAGACCACATTGATGCAGACGCAGTGTCGGACCTACGGTAATCACCGAACGGCCAGAGTAGTCAACACGCTTACCGAGCAAGTTCTGACGGAAACGACCTTGCTTACCTTTGATCATATCGGCCAAAGATTTCAGCGGACGTTTGTTGGAGCCTGTGATGGCACGACCGCGACGACCGTTGTCCAGCAGAGCATCGACCGACTCTTGCAGCATACGCTTTTCGTTGCGTACGATAATGTCAGGCGCGGCCAGATCCAGCAGGCGCTTCAAACGGTTGTTACGGTTGATCACCCGGCGATACAGATCGTTCAGATCTGAGGTCGCGAAACGGCCACCGTCCAGCGGTACCAGCGGACGCAAGTCAGGTGGCAGCACGGGCAGCACTTTGAGGATCATCCACTCCGGCTTGTTGCCGGAAGTATAGAAGGCTTCCATCAGCTTGAGACGCTTGGTCACTTTCTTGCGACGTGTCTCTGAGTTGATCGATGGCAGCTCTTCACGCATCTGCTCGATTTCTTTTTCGAGATCTATGGCGCGCAGCAATTCGAGCACCGCTTCGGCACCCATCTTGGCTTCGAACTCATCACCATACTCTTCCAGCGCATCCAGATAGGTTTCTTCTGTCAGCATCTGGCCGCGTTCCAGGCTGGTCATGCCAGCTTCGATCACGACGAAAGATTCGAAATAGAGTACGCGTTCTATGTCACGCAGCGTCATATCCAGCATCAAACCGATACGGGACGGCAGTGATTTCAAGAACCAGATGTGGGCAACTGGGCTCGCCAGTTCGATATGACCCATACGCTCACGGCGCACCTTGGTCTGGGTGACTTCGACGCCACACTTCTCACAGATCACACCGCGGTGCTTCAGACGCTTGTACTTACCGCACAAACATTCGTAATCTTTGACCGGGCCAAAGATGCGCGCACAGAACAGACCTTCGCGCTCGGGCTTGAAGGTACGGTAGTTGATGGTTTCTGGCTTCTTAACTTCACCAAATGACCAAGAACGAATGAGATCAGGTGACGCCAGGCCAATCTTGATACCATTGAATTCTTCAGTCTTGCTTTGCTGTTTCAGAAACTTTAATAAGTCTTTCACGTTTCTCTCCTGAAGGAGTTGAACCTGGTGCCCCGCTCTCGCGGAGCACCAATTCGTTAACCACACATTGCCATAAGGCTAAGCTTATTCTTGATCCAACTCGATATTAATACCGAGTGAACGGATCTCCTTCAGCAATACGTTGAAGGACTCTGGCATGCCTGGTTGCATCTGATGGTTACCGTCGACGATGTTCTTATACATCTGAGTACGACCGTTAACGTCATCCGACTTCACAGTGAGCATTTCTTGAAGCGTATAAGCGGCACCATAAGCTTCCAGTGCCCACACTTCCATCTCACCGAAACGCTGACCACCGAACTGAGCTTTACCGCCCAGAGGCTGCTGAGTAACCAAGCTGTACGAACCGGTAGAACGGGCGTGCATCTTGTCATCAACCAAGTGGTTCAGTTTGAGCATGTACATGTAACCAACAGTTACCTGACGCTCAAATTCGTTACCGGTACGACCATCAAACAGCTTCAACTGGCCAGAAACTGGCAAGCCTGCAAGTTCAAGCATCTGCTTGATCTCTTTCTCTTTGGCACCATCGAAGGCCGGGGTTGCAATCGGGATACCGCCTTTCAGGTTAGTCGCAAGACGCATCACTTCATCATCGGTGAATGAATCTATGTCGACGCGCTGCTGCACTTCGTCACCCAGTTCATACACTTGCTTGATGTAACCACGCAGTTCGGCCAGTTCGCGTTGCTCTTCCAGCATGGCGGTAATCTTGTTACCTATGCCTTTAGCCGCTGCGCCCATATGGACTTCGAGAACCTGACCTATGTTCATACGTGATGGTACGCCGAGTGGGTTCAATACGATATCCACTGGGTTACCCTGCTCGTCGTATGGCATGTCTTCGATTGGGCAAATCTTGGAGATAACACCCTTGTTACCGTGACGACCCGCCATCTTGTCACCAGGTTGGATGGTACGCTTAACCGCCAGGTAAACCTTGACGATCTTGAGTACGCCCGGCGCCAAGTCATCACCCTGAGTGATCTTGCGGCGTTTGATCTCAAACTTCTTGTCGAAGTCGGCTTTCAGCTCTTCGTGCTGTTCGGCCAACTGCTCGAGTTCAGTCTGCTTGGTTTCGTCATCGATAACCTGAACCAGTACGTCTTTACGTGGCAGATCAGCAATTTGTGCTTCACTGTAGCCGGCGCTCAGCAGCAGGTTACGGGCACGTCCCAAGACACCTTCTTCAAGGATCTTGAACTCTTCGCCCAAGTCTTTACGAGCCTGGGCTATGTGCATCTCTTCGATTTCAACGGCACGCTTGTCTTTCTCAACGCCGTCACGGGTAAATACCTGGACGTCGATGATGGTACCTTTAACAGAGTTAGGTACCCGCAGTGAGCTGTCTTTAACGTCAGACGCTTTTTCACCGAAGATGGCTCGCAACAACTTCTCTTCCGGTGTCAGCTGAGTTTCACCCTTAGGTGTTACCTTACCGACCAGAATGTCGCCGCCTTTGACTTCGGCACCTATGTAAACGATACCTGACTCGTCGAGTTTCGACAGCGCAGACTCACCTACGTTGGGAATGTCGGCGGTGATTTCTTCGCTACCCAACTTGGTATCACGAGCGATACAAGACAGCTCCTGAATGTGGATAGTAGTAAATCTGTCTTCCTGAGCGACACGCTCGGAAATCAAGATCGAATCTTCGAAGTTGTAACCGTTCCAAGGCATGAACGCGATACGCATGTTCTGCCCAAGGGCCAAGTCACCCAAGTCGGTTGAAGGACCGTCGGCCAACACGTCACCGCGTACCACAGGATCACCAACGGAACAGCAAGGACGTTGGTTGATACAGGTGTTCTGGTTCGAACGTGTGTACTTGGTCAGGTTGTAAATGTCGATACCGGCTTCGCCTGGACGCAGCTCATCTTCATTGACTTTAACCACGATACGGCTGGCATCGACATAATCGACAAAACCACCACGTTTGGCAGCCACAACCACACCGGAATCCACAGCCAGAGTACGCTCAATACCTGTACCTACCAGCGGCTTCTCTGAGCGCAATGTCGGTACGGCCTGACGTTGCATGTTCGCACCCATCAAGGCGCGGTTAGCATCGTCGTGCTCGAGGAAGGGGATCAGCGACGCAGCAACAGAAATGATCTGTTGTGGCGAAACGTCCATGTATTGAATGTCGGCGGCGCGCATAAAGGTAGATTCACCCTTATGACGACAGGCGATCTGTTCTTCAACCATGCGGCCATTGGCATCGACTTCGATGTTTGCCTGGGCGATCACATAACGACCTTCTTCGATCGCCGACAGATATTCAACCTCGTCGGTGATGACGCCATCCACTACCTTGCGGTAAGGGGTTTCCAGGAAGCCGTATGAGTTGGTGCGGGCAAAGCTTGCCAGCGAGTTGATCAGACCAATGTTTGGACCTTCAGGAGTCTCGATTGGACACAGACGACCATAGTGAGTTGGGTGTACGTCGCGGACTTCGAAGCCGGCGCGCTCACGGGTCAAACCACCTGGGCCAAGCGCAGAAATACGACGCTTGTGGGTCACTTCCGACAGCGGGTTGTTCTGATCCATAAACTGTGACAGCTGAGAAGAACCGAAGAACTCTTTCACCGCGGCAGAAATTGGCTTGGCGTTGATCAGGTCTTGTGGCATCAGCTCGTTCAGATCGCCCAAAGACAGACGCTCACGCACGGCGCGTTCAACACGCACCAGACCGACGCGGAATTGGTTCTCGGCCATTTCACCGACGCTACGAATACGACGGTTGCCCAAGTGATCTATGTCATCGACTTCGTCGAAACCATTACGGATATGAATGATGTTCTTCATTACCGCAACTATGTCTTCTTTAGACAACACGCCTGTGCCGACTTCATCATCTATGCTCAGACGACGATTGAACTTCATACGACCCACTTTAGACAGGTCATAACGCTCTTCGCTGAAGAACAAGTTCTGGAACAGGGCTTCGGCCGCATCTTTGGTTGGTGGCTCGCCAGGACGCATCATGCGATAAATTTCAACCAGCGCTTCCAAGCGGTTGGTGGTTGAATCTATGCGCAGGGTGTCAGAGATATAGGCACCGTGATCCAGCTCGTTGATGTATAGAGTGCCGATGTCCTTAATGCCGGCCAGTGACAGTTTAGCCAGGTCTTCCAGGCTGATTTCACTGTTGGCAGAAACCAGGACTTCGCCGGTATCCGGATCTATATAATCCTGAGCCGCATATTTACCAACGATGTACTCAACCGGGACTTCCAGTTCAGTGGTGTTGGTTTTTTCCAGCTGACGGATATGACGTGCAGTGATACGACGACCGGCTTCGACCAGCAGAGTACCTTCGGCATCCTTGATGTCATAGCTGGCGGTTTCGCCACGCAGACGATCGGGCGTCAGCGCCATCACCAGGGTGTCTTTCTTGATCTTGAATTCAACGCGTTCGAAGAACAGATCCAGAATTTCTTGAGTCGAATACTCTAAGGCACGCAATATGATGGTCGCAGGCAACTTACGGCGACGGTCGATACGTACGAATAAGGCATCTTTCGGGTCGAATTCGAAATCCAACCATGAACCACGGTAAGGAATGATACGTGCGTTATACAGCACCTTACCTGAAGAGTGGGTCTTACCACGGTCGTGATCGAAGAATACACCGGGAGAACGGTGTAACTGGGACACGATAACACGCTCGGTACCATTGATAACGAAGGTACCGTTGTCAGTCATCAGAGGGATATCCCCCATATAGACTTCTTGTTCTTTAATGTCTTTAACTGTGCCAGCTGCAGCTTCACGGTCAAAGAGCACCATGCGTAATTTTACGCGCAATGGTGCCGAATAAGTAACACCACGAATTTGGCACTCTTTCACATCAAATACTGGCTCGCCTAGTTTGTAGCTGACATATTGCAGCTCAGAGTAACCAGAAAAGCTCTTGATGGGAAAAACGCTACGGAAAGCGGCCTCTAGGCCACGCTCACCGGTAGGATCTTGATCGGTGAACTTCTTAAAAGAGTCTAACTGAATAGACAATAGATAAGGAATGTCCAATACCTTTGGACGCTTACCAAAGTCTTTGCGAATACGCTTCTTTTCAGAATAGGAGTAAACCATGGGTTTCCTCTGCTTACGAGATGTGACCAAGACTGAACCAACATTGAATGTTAACTCAGCACGTTTGCCCATCACCGTTGATGGCAAGAACCTAACCAGTAATCTCTGCTAGGGACTGCAAAATCTGGCGATAAACGGTGAAAAAAAATCGCCTGCGCATATAGCGCAAAAAAGGCCGACGGTTAAAAAACCGCCAGCCTTCACCCAATTACTTGAGTGAGCAAGCTAAAATATAGCTTACTTGATTTCTACTGTAGCACCAGCTTCAGTCAGTTCTTTAGCAGCAGATTCGGCTTCATCTTTAGAAACGCCTTCTTTAACTGCTACTGGAGCAGCTTCTGCCATAGCTTTAGCTTCTTTCAGGCCTAAACCTGTTAAACCGCGAACGGCTTTAATTACAGCAACTTTGTTGTCGCCGTGAGAAGTCATAACTACGTCGAACTCTGTTTTCTCTTCAGCAGCAGCAGCGCCTTCGCCACCACCAGAAACAACAGCAGCAGCGGCAGAAACGCCGAACTTCTCTTCCATTGCTTCGATCAGTTCAACAACTTCCATTACAGACATAGCTGCAAAGGCTTCTAAGATTTGGTCTTTAGTGATAGACATAACAAATGTTTCCTATTGTTCTGAATTCAATTTTATTAAGCAGCCAGCTTGAAATTAAGCGGCTTCTTGTTTTTGATCGCGCAGGGCGGCCAGTGTACGAACGAACTTGCCAGCAGATGCTTCTTTCATAGTCATCATCAACTGTGCCAGTGCTTCTTCGTATGTTGGCAGTTTCGCCAAACGATCAATTTCAGCTGCAGGGATGAAATTCCCTTCAAAGGCTGCGCCTTTAACTTCGAACGCGGCTTGCTCTTTAGCAAAGTCTTTTAACAGACGTGCTGCAGCACCTGGGTGCTCTTGAGAGAAAGCAATCAAAGTTGGGCCAGTGAACGTTTCTGCTAGGCACTCAAAAGCTGTACCTTCAACAGCACGACGAGCCAGTGTGTTACGTACTACACGTACATAAACACCATTCTCGCGCGCTTTCTTACGCAGACCGGTCATAGCACCTACAGTCACACCGCGTGAATCAGCGGCAACTGCAGATAGCGCACCTTTGGCAGCTTCGTTGACTTCAGCAACAATCGCTTTTTTGTCTTCGAGTCTTAATGCCATTGGCTTTACTCCTGGATTCTACCTAGGGTATTCCCTAGTATTTACCATACTAAATACTTATGTATTTAGTGACTTACGGTGCAGATTATCCAGTAAAAAAATTTAGCTGGGGCCTGACACCGTCTACGCAGGAAATTAAGTAAACCGTTAGGAAAACACCTGCGGTCTTGGACGGAAGCCTGTCTTCTATCGCACTATTGCGCTCTAAAAGCAGGCTTCAACCCACAAAGTGCGCGCATTATAGACTAATACGCGTGCCTTGTAAAATTAGTTAGCTGCATCCAGAGTAGCCTGGTCGATAGCAACACCTGCACCCATAGTGGTAGAGATGCTGACTTTCTTAACGTAAATGCCTTTAGCAACTGCAGGCTTGGCCTTTTTCAGTGCTGACACCAACGCTTCCAGGTTTTCTTTCAGCTGAACTGGTGTGAAATCCACTTTACCGATAGTAGTGTGGATAATACCGTTCTTGTCGTTGCGGTAACGAACTTGACCAGCCTTGGCATTCTTGACTGCTTCGGCAACGTTTGGCGTCACAGTACCAGTCTTAGGGTTAGGCATTAAACCACGTGGGCCCAAGATTTGACCTAACATACCAACAACGCGCATTGCATCTGGAGATGCGATAACTACGTCGAAGTTCATTTCACCGGCTTTAACTTGCTCAGCCAGATCTTCCATACCTACCAGTTCAGCGCCTGCAGCTTTAGCAGCTTCGGCGTTGGCACCTTGGGTAAAGACGGCAACGCGTACGTCACGACCTGTACCGTGTGGCAATACAGTTGCGCCACGAACGTTTTGGTCTGATTTACGTGGGTCGATGCCCAGGTTTACCGCGACGTCAACACTTTCAACGAACTTGGCAGTAGCCAGCTCTTTCAACAAAGCAACGGCTTCGTTGATGTCATAGCTCTTAGTACCGTCAACTTTTTCGCGAATTACGCGCATGCGTTTAGTTAGCTTTGCCATTATATTAATCCTCTACAACCAAACCCATTGAACGCGCAGTACCTTCGATTGAGCGAGTCATCGCTTCAATGTCAGCACCAGTCATATCGGTCGCTTTCAGTTCAGCAATTTCCTGAACCTTGCTACGAGCGATAGTGCCTACTTTCTGAGTGTTAGGACGAGCTGAACCTGATTTCAGGCCTGCAGCAGTCTTCAGTAAGTAAGAAGCCGGTGGCGTCTTGGTTTCGAAAGTGAATGAACGGTCACTGTATACAGTGATCACGACTGGAATAGGCATGCCTTTTTCCATTTTTTCTGTACGGGCGTTAAACGCTTTACAGAATTCCATGATGTTCACACCTTTCTGACCCAGAGCTGGACCAACTGGTGGTGAAGGGTTCGCAGAACCGGATTTTACTTGCAGCTTAATATAAGCATCAATCTTCTTTGCCATCTGACATTTCCTCAGTTTGGGTTCAAACGCGTATCAACGACATGTCGATATGCTCCCCCGAAAACAACGGGTGCGGATTATATAAAAATCCACACCCGTTGCCAAACGGATTTTGTAGTTTATTTAATCAGCCCTTTTCGACCTGACTAAAGTCCAGCTCAACCGGTGTGGAGCGACCGAAGATCATCACAGACACCTTCACGCGGCTCTTGTCATAATCCACTTCTTCAACGGTACCGTTGAAGTCGGCGAACGGACCATCACACACACGTACCACTTCGCCCGGCTCGAACATGGTTCTGTGAGTCGGTGACTCGACAGTCTCTTGCAGACGACGCAAAATAGCATCGGCTTCTTTGTCTGAAATCGGCGCTGGACGATCCGAGGTGCCACCGATAAAGCCCATCACGCGAGGGATGCTCTTTACCAAGTGCCAGCTGTCGTCATTCATTTCCATCTGGACTAGCACATAGCCAGGAAAGAATTTGCGCTCACTCTTGCGACGTTGACCGGCACGCATTTCAACGACTTCTTCGGTCGGAACCAGGATCTCACCGAAGTGCTCTTCCATACCGTGCATCTTGATATGTTCGATCAGGGACTTACATACCCGGCCTTCATAGCCTGAGAATGCTTGAACCACATACCATCTTTTTTTCGCTTCTTTAGCTTCAGTCATTCGAGGTGCCTATACGCCAGTAATAAAATTGACAATTCGCACTAACACAGCATCCATACCCCAAAGGATCAGGGCCAGAATACCGGTTGCGGCAAGGACAATAAAAGTGGTGTTAAGCGCTTCTTGGCGTGTTGGCCATACAACTTTACGCACTTCAATGTGTGACTCACGGGCGAAAGCCAACGCCTTCTTACCCTTTTCAGTCTGCAGAGCAATAAATCCAGCGATAGCGAATGCAACAATAACGCCAATAGCACGTACCAAAACGCTAGCTTCGCTATAAAGTTGATTGCCAATAACAGCAGCGGCCAGCAGTATGATCGCTATGCCCCACTTCACCATATCCAGAGAACTACCCTGGTTTTCAGTATTTGTTGTCATCGGTTGATTCCGTTACTCAATACGACCTGAGCTTAGAGCTTGGTGCCATTCCAGTATAAGATACCGGAAAGACTATTTCTCCAAACCTGCATTTCCGAACTCACCCTCGAAACGCATAAGCCCAGGGTCAAAAATCGGCCATAGATTGTATTCTGATTCAGCTTTGTAAGCAAGAACACCGGTGGATTCGGGCCGAGATCCACGATAAAAATCCGCCTCAAACAAAAAAGGAAGCCGAAGCTTCCTTTTTCAATCACTCAATCTGACGATTAAGCTACGATGTTTGCTACTACACCAGCACCAACTGTACGGCCACCTTCACGGATGGCGAAGCGTAAACCTTCGTCCATCGCGATTGGGCAGATCAGGGTAACAACCATCTTGATGTTGTCGCCTGGCATTACCATCTCTACGCCTTCTGGCAGTTCGATAGTACCTGTTACGTCAGTTGTACGGAAGTAGAACTGTGGACGGTAGCCTTTGAAGAATGGCGTGTGACGGCCACCTTCTTCTTTTGACAGAACGTAAACTTCTGATTCAAAAGTGGTGTGTGGGTTGATTGAACCAGGCTTGGCCAGTACTTGACCACGTTCTACGTCATCACGCTTAGTACCACGCAACAGAACACCACAGTTCTCACCGGCACGACCTTCGTCAAGCAGCTTACGGAACATTTCTACGCCGGTACAAGTTGTCTTGCTGGTATCACGGATACCAACGATTTCAACTTCGTCACCTACTTTAACGATACCGCGCTCAACACGACCGGTCACTACTGTACCACGGCCTGAAATTGAGAATACGTCTTCGATTGGCAGCAGGAATGGCTTATCGATGTCACGCTCTGGCTCAGGGATATAAGTATCCAGGGCTTCTGCCAGTTCAAGGATCTTAGCTTCCCACTCTGGCTCGCCTTCCAGCGCTTTCAGAGCAGAACCTTGGATGACTGGTAAGTCATCACCTGGGAAGTCGTACTCAGACAGAAGTTCACGAACTTCCATTTCAACCAGTTCCAGCAGCTCTTCGTCATCAACCATGTCACACTTGTTCATGAACACGATGATGAAAGGTACACCAACCTGACGAGAAAGCAGGATGTGCTCACGAGTCTGTGGCATTGGGCCGTCTGTAGAAGCAACAACCAGGATTGCGCCGTCCATCTGGGCAGCACCGGTGATCATGTTTTTAACATAGTCAGCATGGCCTGGGCAGTCTACGTGGGCGTAGTGACGTGAAGGTGTATCGTATTCGATGTGAGAGGTATTGATGGTAATACCGCGCTCACGCTCTTCTGGAGCGTTATCGATTTGAGCAAAGTTTTTCACTTCGCCACCATAAGTCTTAGCCAGAACTGCAGAGATAGCCGCAGTCAGAGTGGTTTTACCATGGTCAACGTGACCGATGGTGCCCACGTTTACGTGGGGTTTGTTACGTTCAAATTTAGCTTTTGCCATGGTAGTGCCTCAATCCAAGAGTCTTGGTGATGAAAACCTGCATATAGAAAAAATCCGATGCATAAAATGTCATCGAACCGATTAAATTAGGCGTAGGTGCTTTTAAGAAAGGCTGGTGCTGATAGGCAGATTCGAACTGCCGACCTCACCCTTACCAAGGGTGTGCTCTACCAACTGAGCCATATCAGCAACAAATTTGGAGCGGGCAGCGGGAATCGAACCCGCGTTATCAGCTTGGAAGGCTGGAGTAATACCATTATACGATGCCCGCGCAACCTAACTAAGGCTACCTAACTACCTAGAAAAAATGGTGGAGGGAGAAGGATTCGAACCTTCGAAGGCTGAGCCGTCAGATTTACAGTCTGATCCCTTTGGCCACTCGGGAACCCCTCCAGAAAAATGGTGCCGGCACCAAGAGTCGAACTCGGGACCTACTGATTACAAGTCAGTTGCTCTACCAACTGAGCTATGCCGGCGCATCATTTCGGAACGGGATATTAGGTAAATGTGACCATGAGTGCAAGCTAAAAACTATAAATTAGCTAAAAAAAGTCTCAAACGGTGATTTTTTATCCTCAAAGACCCTGAGCCAGAGCCAAACCTCGCGCCAAAACGCAATCGACGGCGTTAAGCAACTGCCTAAACTGTATTTACTATTGTTCACGATAATTTCATAGTGTACTGTGCCTTCCCCAAGGTGAGGAAAGCCAATGACATCTTATAACTCAATCCAGAAAGCCCTCTATTTAGCTTTTCAACGCCAGGAATGGGCACAGTTGAGGGAAGCGGTGCCTTTGACTTTGAGTGAAGCCGATCTGGCGAACCTCAGGGGGATCAACGAAAAAATCTCGCTGGCAGAAGTCACGGATATTTACCTGCCGCTTAGCAGATTGTTGAACCTGATCGTCGGTACCAAGCAGCAGCGCGGCTTGGTGTTGGATGAATTTCTGGGTCAGAAGCCCTCAAACAGCCCCTATATCATCAGCATCGCCGGCAGTGTTGCCGTCGGCAAGAGCACCACGGCCCGTATCCTCCAAGCGCTGCTGAGTCATTGGCCGGAGCATCCCAAGGTTGACCTGGTCACCACAGATGGGTTTCTGTACCCTCTGGCGGATCTCAAGCGGAAAGGCTTGCTGCAGCGCAAAGGGTTTCCCGAAAGTTACGATATGAAGTTACTGGTGGAATTTATCTCGGCGGTGAAAGCGGGAAAGTCTCGGGTAGCGGCACCGCTCTACTCCCATGTGACCTATGACAGACTCGAAGAGCAACAGCTGGTCTGTCAGCCCGACATCCTCATTCTCGAAGGCTTGAATGTATTGCAAACCGGACTGGATACCCCCGTCGATATCCGCAGCCCCTTCGTGTCTGACTTTGTCGATTTCTCCATCTATGTCGATGCCGATGAGCCTCTGTTGAAGCAGTGGTATATCGACAGGTTCCTGCAATTCAGGCAAGGGACGTTCAGTGATAAGTCCTCATATTTCCACCATTATGCGACCCTGACGGACGAGGAAGCCAAGCAGATAGCCGCCAATATCTGGGATACTATCAATGGGCCTAACTTGCAGTTGAACATCCAACCCACGCGAGAGCGGGCCCACCTGATCCTGCAAAAAGGCCAGGACCATTTGATGGATCAGGTGCTATTGCGCAAATAGGCGCATGGGCTTCAATTTGGCCTTAGGCTAATTTCCCCGCCGACATAAGCTTGCAGTCCGGCATCGGTTTCCAGCAATAATGACCCCTGCTCATCGACACCGCGGCAAATACCTTGGATCTCATTGCTTCCCATCAATAACCTCACCGGCTGGCCGTCGAACAGATCGACCGCCTGCCAGCGAGGCATGAAGGCCGGCAAGCCTTCGCGCTCAAACAACTGCAAGTCACGTTTCAGCTGTTGCTGTAATTTGATAGCCAGCTCAGTCTTATCCGGCATTGACGCTAAGTGGGACAGGTCGTTCCAGGGTTGCTCTATGGCTTGCGCCTGATTATCCGACATCGCCATATTCAGGCCTATGCCGATGATCAGCTGGCATTCGCTGTCGGCCTGGCCGCTCATTTCTATCAATACCCCGGCCAGCTTCTTATGGTCCAGGTAGATATCGTTGGGCCATTTGACCCCCAGATCCGGTACCCCAAGCTCTTGCAGCACCTTCACCAAGGAACAGGCCACTACCAGGCTCAGGCCCATGGCCTGTGCCATCCCCTGGGAAAAGCCCCAAAACAGCGAGCAATAGAGGTGATTGCCATAGGGTGATACCCAAGTTCGGCCACGGCGACCACGTCCGGCCGACTGATATTCGGCGATACAAATATCACCACTCTTCAATTCCTTGGCATGACTCAGGAGGAAGGCATTGGTACTGCTGGTTTCATCGAAATAGAAACAGCGATTGTCTATGGCTTGCAGTAGTCGAGGCTCATCGATCAGAAACACAGGGGTGGCCAACTTATACCCCTTGCCCTTGACGCTATAGATCTCGACGCCATAGGTCTCCAGCGTATCTATGTGCTTGCTAATCGCCGCCCGGGAGATCCCCAGGGCATCGGCCAATGCCTCACCCGAGACGAAGTCACCTGCATTCAGCAGGCTCAAGATGGCTCTCTTTCTATTCCAGTTATCCGACATGAGTCAGCATCCTCTCACCGTGACGTCCCATAATTCTCGGTTCAGGTTCCAATAACAAACCGAACTCTGTTCGCACCCGCGCTATCACATCCAAAGCTAACTGACAGATATCATTCCCATTGGCGCCGCCTAAGTTAACCAGCACCAAGGCTTGTTTATCGTGCACCGCCGCCGCGCCACGTCTATAACCCTTGAGTCCTGCGGCCTCGATCAACCAGCCGGCAGCCAGCTTTACCCGGCCATCATCCTGGGCATAGGCCACTATCCGGCAATGAGTCTGTGCCAGAGCATGGTAAGTCGCGGCACTGATTATCGGATTCTTGAAAAAACTACCGACATTCCCCAACGCTGCAGGATCAGGCAGCTTCTCACGCCTCACCTCGCATACACGCTCAAATATCTGTTGCGGCGTGACACGCTCGCAATCAAATTCCTGCAGGGGGCCATAACTTAACCTAGGCTGCCAATCCTTAGACAAACGCAAGCCGACCGAGGTAATGGCGGCCTTGTCTCTTAAACGTCCCTTGAATACCGAGTCTCGATAGCCGAACTCGCAGTCGTCTGCAGTAAGACGCTTAATCTGCCCATCGCTGAAATCCAGGTATTCGACCCAGTCGCATATGTCACACAACTCCAGGCCATAGGCACCAATGTTCTGGATAGGCGCCGCCCCGACGGTCCCAGGGATCAAGGCTAAATTTTCCAGGCCAGCTATGCCTTGCTGCAGCGAGTAAGACACAAGTTCATGCCAGCTCTCCCCCGCCTGCACCCGGAGGAAATAATGCTCCGCATCCTGAGTCACTTCTATGCCTTTGGACAACACCTGCACCACGGCACCATCGAAGTCCTCGGTGAACACCAGATTACTGCCGCCGCCCAGAATCAAGAATGGCAACCCCCGCTCGAGTAACGATAAACAAGTTGCGGTTAACTCGGCGGTAGAATGCACAGGATGAAGCTCGGCACAGGACTGAGCCAGTCCGAGCGTATTTAACGAGAGCAAGGAATGAGAAGAATTTAACGGCATGGGCACAAAAAATAGTCAGAAAGCGCTATTGTAACCGCTTAACGGCAGGAATGCAGCTATTGCACGGGATGACGGCTACTAATTCAGGGAAAGGTCAGCCTTGCTGAGTTCGGACTCTTTATAATCCCCATGCTCGAGCCGAGATTTCGAAAGGTGATAAACGAAAAAATCCCCAACACTGAGTGCTGGGGATTTATCGCTTCTCTTTCGAGAAAATTAGGCGCCTGGAAATGACCTACTCTCACATGGGGAGACCCCACACTACCATCGGCGCGATTGCGTTTCACTTCTGAGTTCGGGATGGGATCA
>NZ_JAAXYH010000021.1 GCF_012911865.1 Shewanella salipaludis | reverse complement strand
CATTCTCTGGATGGCCGGCGTGGCCCTTGACCCACTGCCAGTCGACCTTATGCTGTTGTGAGGCGGCATCCAGGCGCTTCCACAGGTCGACATTTTTCACCGGGGTGCGGCTGGCCGTCATCCAGTTCTTCTTCTTCCAGCCATGGATCCACTGGGTGATGCCCTGGCGCATATACTGGCTGTCACTGGTGAGCACTATGTTGCATGGCTCTTTCAGGCTCTCCAGGGCGATGATGGGACCCAGAAGTTCCATGCGGTTATTGGTGGTGAGCGAGAAGCCGTCGGAAAGCTCCTTGGTATGATGTTTATATTTCATCACGATGCCATATCCGCCCGGGCCCGGATTGCCTAAACAAGATCCATCGGTGAAGATATGGATTAGTTTGAGTTCAGTGTTCAAGTTGTTACCATAGCCATGAATTTCGGCCGAGTATAACCAAAAATACCTTAAAGAAGCTGCAAAATATTATGAATATCATTTCCAACGCGAGCCGTCAGGTCATACTGGATACAGAAACCACGGGTATGAATCAGGGAAGCGGCGCGATTTACCTGGGGCATAGGATCATCGAAATAGGCTGTGTCGAGGTGATTAACCGCAAGCTGACCGGGCGACATTTTCATGAGTATATCAACCCTGAGCAGCTGATCGACGAGGAAGCCATCGCGGTCCACGGGATCACCAACGAGGCGGTGGCGGGCAAGCCCAAGTTTCGTGACATTGCCAGGAGCTTCATCGACTTCATCGACGGCGCCGAAATTGTCGCCCATAACGCCAACTTCGACGTCAGCTTCATGGATCACGAATTTTCCCTGTTGCAGCCCCAGGGGCCCAAGACGGCGGAGATCTGCCAGGTGCTGGATACCCTGGAGATCGCCAAGTTCTTGCACCCAGGGCAGAAGAATAACCTCGATGCCCTGTGTAAAAGGTATGGCATAGACAACTCCCGCCGCGAACTCCACGGCGCCTTGCTCGATGCCGAGATCCTCGCCGACGTCTATCTGATCATGACCGGCGGCCAGACCAAGTTCAACCTGTCCAATGAGCAGGCGGGTCAGGAGGGGGGAGGCATCCAAAGATTGGACCCACTGAAATCTAAGCTTAAAGTGATCTCTGCCTCGGCCGATGAACTCCTTATGCATGAACAGAGACTCGACTTGGTGGCCAAGTCGGGGAAATGCCTTTGGAGAGGATAGACCGAGCGTGATGACCCTGCCTATGCGGCTTTTTGCCTTGCTCCTGTGTTGCTGCCTGCCCAGTACGGCCCTGGCCGTGACCCAGGCGACCCAAGCGGCCGAACTCAAGAACCGTTTTCGCATAGATCACATGGTGGACAGCGTCACCCTGTTGATCAAACGCGATTATGGCTCGGCGCCCGTGATCCTGATATTGCCCGATGGCAGCAAATGGTACCCCAGCAGGCACCCGGACACGGTCAAATGGGTCGATGGCCTCTCGGGAGACATGATCACCATAGCCAATCCCATGCCTGGCCCATGGCAATTGCTCGGCAGAGTCACCCAGGGGTCGACCATAGACAAGATTTCCAAGCTGGAGATCCAGGTCGAGCCGCTGCCGCAGCCGCTGTTTCAGGGGGAAAGAGTCAAGCTGGTGGCCAAATTGATGGGCGATGCCCAGCGGCTGCGGATGCCGGGATTGGACTATCTGTTCGAATGGTCGGCCAGATTCATCAGCACCCACCAGGCGGGTGATGAGAATTTTGCCTCGGGCACCCTGATAGTAGGTTCCTACAGTGACGATGGTGAAGGGCTGGATGAAAGGCCCGACGACGGGGTGTTTACCGCCAAACTCAATCTCAATCAGCCATGGGGCGATTATGTCTTCGAGGTGAAGGCCCATAACAGTGTGTTCGATCGCCAGGTGAACCTGCCGTTCAGCCTGTCGCCCAGCCCGGTCACTGTGACCTTGATGCAGCTCGATGGCACCGACAAGGACAGGCGCAAATTGCACCTGGAGATAGATGATACCCAGCTGGTGTTGGCGCAGACCCATGTCAGGTTCGAACTCTTCGGCCCGGCGGGACTGAGACTGCCCATAGTGCAGCAGGGCTTCAGTGAGGCGAGCAGCGACCTGTTGTTGCCCCAGGCGACCGAGTTTGGCAGTTACAGAGTCACAGGTTTTCTCGCCAGCACCACGCCCGCCGGCCGTGAAGTGGTCATAGACTTACCCGAGCATTTCTTTAACCTGATCGCCCCGCCGGATCCGCCACCGAGCGCCGCCGAGCTCGCCAGGATCGCGGCCAAGAAGGCGCAGGCAGCCGAGGCCAAGGCCAAGGATGATGCCATTTTCTGGATAATCACCATCAACATCAGCCTGTTATTGCTCGGAGTGCTGGGGTTGGTCATCTGGCGCAAACGCCAGAATCTGGCCCAAGCCTTGGCGGCCGCCGAGCAGAAAGCGCAGGCATCGGCGGCGGTATCGAAAGCGCCGTTGGCGTCGCAGGAGATAGATCTGACCCTGCCGGACGAGGATGATCTCGACGATTAGCCCGGCTGCAGGGGGAAATTGTCAGCCATTTTAAGTCGTTGGTCATTTTTTGACTCATCGGCAGGGGGCGGTGAAAAAACGGTTGACGCTGCCCGAGGGCAACCGTATTATGCTTCGCATCTCGAGTGGAGCGGTAGTTCAGTTGGTTAGAATACCGGCCTGTCACGCCGGGGGTCGCGGGTTCGAGTCCCGTCCGCTCCGCCAATCGAGTTTGATTGTTATGCCAGAATTTTTGCTAGGTCAGCCAGCTGACCCAGCAGTGCTGAAAAGCCAAGCCAGTTAATGGAGCGGTAGTTCAGTTGGTTAGAATACCGGCCTGTCACGCCGGGGGTCGCGGGTTCGAGTCCCGTCCGCTCCGCCAACTCAAGAGAAAAGCCTCATCGAAAGATGGGGCTTTTTTCGTTGTGGATTCTCCCCGGCCCATCTTACCCTCAGCCCAATGCTGCTTAGCCCCATGCCAGAGCTTGCCTGTTATGCGGAGCACTATGTAAAGAATGATGCAGAGCACGGCGCAAAGAGCGACGCCGAGAATAAGTTGGTGGCCCGGCGGGGAAAACCGCTATGATACAGGGTGTCGGCGCCGTCGCTGCCCTTGGGCATATAGGCAAAGACAGGATTGCACTCACCTAAGGAGAGCTTATGCTGGAAAGGATCACCGGGATGTTGGCACTCATAGGTGTCTTGTCCTTATTCTGTCAGTGGCTGGGATGGCGCCTGCGCTTGCCTGCCATTTTGCCGCTGCTGCTCTGTGGTTTGCTGCTCGGCCCCGGCTTCGGGGTGCTGGATCCCGATACCCTCTTCGGCGATCTCTTATTTCCCATCATTTCACTCGGGGTTGCGGTGATCCTCTTCGAGGGCGCCCTGACGCTTAATTTCAAGGAAATCAAAGATCATGGCCGCATGGTCACCCATCTCATCACCATAGGCACTCTGCTCACCTGGGGCTGTGCCACTGTGGCCAGCCATTATCTGCTGGCATTCGACTGGTCATTGGCGCTCTTGTTCGGTGCCCTGGTGGTGGTGACTGGGCCGACTGTGATAGTGCCCATGCTGCGCAGTGTCAGGCCCAAGTCCCAGCTGGCGAGTATCTTGCGCTGGGAAGGCATAGTGATAGATCCCATAGGCGCCTTGCTGGCGGTCCTGGTGTTCGAATTCATCAGCGTCGCCGCCGCGCCCGCATCCCATGTCCTCTCTGCCCTGGGGTCCATGCTGTCGCTCGGGATAGGCCTGGGCGCGCTGGCAGGTTATCTGCTGGGCCAGGTATTGCGGCATAATCTGTTGCCGCATTATCTGCGCAATACCGCCGTGTTGACCCTGATGCTGGGGGTATTCGTCGGCTCCAACCTGCTGCAGGAGGAGTCGGGCCTCCTGAGCGTGACTCTGATGGGGGTGTGGCTGGCGAACATGCGCGGCGTCGACATAGCCGACATTCTCGAGTTCAAGGAGACGCTGACTGTGCTGTTGATCTCGGCGCTGTTCATCCTGTTGGCGGCCAGGCTGGACTCGGGTGCCCTCATGAGCCTGGGCTGGGGCGGCCTCGGGGTGCTGGCGGTGATCATGCTGCTCGCCAGGCCACTCAGTGTCTGGTGCTCCGGCATAGGCACCTCTCTGTCTGCGGCCGATAAGTGGTTTCTGTCCTGGGTGGCGCCGCGCGGCATAGTGGCTGCGGCGGTGTCTTCCCTGTTTGCCATCAAGCTGGAAGCTTTGGCCATTGCCGGCTCCGAGCTGATCGTGCCCCTGGTGTTTCTGGTCATCATAGGCACTGTGGTGATCCAGAGCCTGACGGCGGGGCGCTGGGCCGGCTTTCTAGGGGTCGAGGCGGGCTCGGCCCAGGGGCTGCTGATCTTCGGCGCCTCCAAGTTTTGCCGTGAGCTGGCGAAAGTCCTCCAGGCCAATGGGATCAAGGTCATCTTGTCCGACAGCAACTGGGACAATATTCGCCTGGCGCGGATGGACAATATCCCAGTGTATTTCGGCAACCCGGCTTCGGAGCATGCCGAAACCTATCTGGACTTGACCGGGATAGGCAGGGTGCTGATCATGTCGCCCTATCGTCAACTCAATCCGCTGGTGAACTTCCATTATCAGGACATGCTTGGGTCCACCAAGGTGTTTGGGTTGAACAATATCGACCCCGGCAGCGCCAGACATCAGCTGTCCGAAGCTTACCTCAAGCGCCTGTGCCTGTTCGGCGAGGCGGTATCCTACGCCAAGCTGGCCAGCCTGATGGCCAAGGGCGCAGTCATAAAGAGCACCCACCTGACGGAAAGCTTCGGCTTCAATGACTTCAAGCAGCGCTATGGCGAGGGGGCATTGCCACTGATCTATCTGAAGGATAACAAGCTGGTGGTGGTGACCGCCAATGAAGCCTTGCCCCTGCCTGACGACATAGAGCTAATCAGCCTGATCACAGTGGAAGCCCTGCAGGAGGCCAGGGAACAGGCCTTGCTGCAGCAGCAAGCACAGCAGCAAGCACAGCAGCAAGTGCAGCAACAAGAGGCCGAAGTCGCTGCCGGGGCAGAGGCGACAACCTGAGCGGTGCATGAGGCTCGGGCCCGACTCGGCGCGCTGCTGTGTTGGCATAGCAGGGGTGTTGGCAAAAAGCCCATAAAAAACGGATACCTCAGGTATCCGTTTTCAGTTGCAAGCGCTCGGCACTCGGTCTCTATTGGCTCAGCCAGAGACCATGCGCGGCGCGCTGATTAAGCGGCGAAGTTCTGGTTAACGAAGTCCCAGTTGACCAGCTGCCAGTAGTGCGCCAGGTACTCTGGACGCAGGTTACGGTAATCTATGTAGTAAGCGTGTTCCCACACGTCCACTGTCATGATAGGCGTAACAGACTCATCGGTCAGCGGGGTGCCGGCATTGCTGGTGTTGACTATGGCAACTGTGCCATCGGCCTTTTTCACCAACCAAGTCCAGGCGCTGCCGAAGTTGTTCACGGCAGAATCTGTGAACTGGGCCTTGAACGCGTCGAATGAACCGAAGGCGGCATCGATAGCGGCAGCAACGGCGCCTGTTGGTGCACCGCCACCGTTTGGTGACAGGCAGTTCCAGTAGAAGGTGTGGTTCCAAACCTGGGCCGCGTTGTTGAACACGCCACCGCTTGAAGTCTTGATGATCTCTTCCAGGCTCTTGCCTGCGAAATCAGTGCCTTCAATCAAACCATTTAATTTAACAACGTAAGTGTTGTGATGCTTACCATAGTGGTATTCGATGGTTTCTTGAGAAATGTGGGGTTCAAGTGCGTTCTTTGCATAAGGTAATGCGGGTAATTCGAAAGCCATTAGTATCTCTCCATGGACTTAGGTTATCGTTTTTTGACTTGCTCACTGCCAGCTATTGTACCGATAAAATCCCTTAAGTGAATCATTGTTTGGCTAATTGTCCAGATAGTCGGCGGTTAAAAATCAAATGCAGGCATAACCTTACAAACTGTGGGATTTTGTTCTCAGGTCAGCTGTCGTACAATATAGTCCATAAAGTCAATGTCGTCGTATTAGGAAAAGCAGATGGAAACAGTAGAGAAGATTAAACAGCAAATTGCCGAAAACCCTATCCTGGTGTACATGAAAGGTTCACCAAAACTGCCGAGCTGTGGTTTTTCATCTCAGGTAGCCCAGGTGATGATCAATTGCGGCGAACAGTTTGCCTTCGTCGATATTCTGCAGCATCCGGACATACGCGCCGAACTGCCTAAATTCGCCAACTGGCCAACCTTCCCACAGTTGTGGATCGAAGGTGAGCTGATCGGCGGCTGTGACATAGTGATGGAAATGTTCCAGAAGGGCGAGTTGCAACCTCTGATCAAAGAGACGGCCGCCAAGTATAAGACGGCCGAGTAAAGCCTCGCATCCGGCATACGCATGCGGGATAGAAAAAGCCCCGGCTCATTGAGCCGGGGCTTTTTTATGTCTGCGAACCTATGCCAGCGCCTGCGCCAGCGCCTGCGCCAGCGCCTGCGCCAGCGCCTGCGGCTGGTGGCCTAAGCCTGGGCCGCTGCCGCCAGCTTCTTGGGCTTAGGCAACAGGAGGTTCATCAGAATGGCGACTATGCCGCAGAGGCTGATGCCGGTCAGGCTGAATGAACCTATGCCGAATGCCATGCCGCCTATGCCGAACACCAGGGTGACGCCCACTATGCTGAGGTTGCGCGGCTCGTTCAGGTCGACCTGATTGCGGATCAGGGTATTGAGGCCGACGGCGGCGATGGAGCCGAACAACAGACACATGATGCCGCCCATCACAGGCACAGGGATGGTTTGCATCAGGGCACCCAACTTGCCGACGAAGGCCAGGGTGATGGCCGTGATGGCGGTCCAGGTCATGATACGGGGATCGAAGTTGCGGGTCAGGGTGACGGCGCCGGTGACTTCGGAGTAGGTGGTATTTGGCGGCCCCCCGAAGGCCGAGGCGGCTATGGTGGCTATGCCGTCACCGGCCAGGGTGCGATGCAAGCCGGGCTTCTTCATGAAATCTTTGCCGGTGACATTGGAGATCGCCAGTATGTCGCCTATATGTTCGACGGCGGGGGCGATGGCCACGGGGATCATGAAGGCGATGGCATGCCAGTTAAACTCCGGGGCGACGAAGTGCGGCATGGCAAGCCAATTGGCGTCAAGCACAGGGGCGAAGTCCACTATGCCATAGCCCAGACTCAGGCCGTAGCCGACCAAGATCCCACTCAGGATAGGCATCAGCCTCAACAGGCCCTTGGCGAAGATAGCCACGGCTATGGTGGTCATCAAAGATGCCAGCGAAATCACCAGCGCGGTATTGGCTTGTACCAGCACCAAGGTGCCATCGCCGCTCTTGCCCAGGGCCATGTTGACCGCAACCGGTGCCAGTCCCAGGCCTATGATGATGATCACCGGGCCCACGACCACGGGCGGCAACAAGTTGTGGATGAAGTGACTACCGCGCAATTTAACCAGCGTCGCCAGCCCCAGGTACACTGCGCCCGCGGCCATCAGGCCACCCATGGTCGCGGGTATGCCCCAGGTCTGGACGCCATAGAGGATAGGGGCGATGAAGGCGAAGGAGGAGGCGAGGAAGATGGGGACCTGACGTTTGGTCACCAGCTGAAACAGCAGGGTGCCTATGCCGGCGGTAAACAGGGCCACGCTGGTATCCAGCCCGGTCAACAGGGGCATCAGGACCAAGGCGCCGAAGGCGACGAACAACATCTGTGCGCCTTGTAGGGGTAAAGCCAATTTTTTCATTATGTTATGCTCATGCCAATATAAACCGGCCTATGTTAGCAGCTTGTGCCGCCAAGAACGAATGATCTCACTGGTTGGCGGATGTTATCCGGGATCTCCCGGCTTGACTGCCTGCGGGGGCGGCCTTAACCCAGGCTGACAGAAACACCTCTCAGGCTCGCTAACCCCGCCAACTATGATACACTTGGCGTCAATGTGTTCATTTTTCCTTTCCCAAAGATGCTGAAAATCTTATCAAAAGCCACCTTATTTCTGTGTGTGTATTCCTTGCTGTCGATTGGCAATGTCATGGCGATCGAAGTGTCACAATTGGCCGATGCCGAGGTGGCCGTCGCTTCCCGAGATGCGGGCGAACGGCATCAGGGGCTTAAAACGGCACTGCAACAGGTGATACTGAAAAACGCCGGCGATGAAGCCGTACTCGATAACGAGTTGATCCGGGCGCAGCTCAAGAGTCCGGAAGCCCTATTGAGCCAATACGGTTATGTCGAGCGTGACGCCAAGCTCTGGCTGCAGGCCAGTTACGATCGGAGCCGCATCATAGCCCTGCTGCGTCAGGCGAATCTGCCCGTGTGGGGCAGCCAGCGACCCTTGACCTTGGTCTGGCTGGCGATGGAAAACCAGGAAGAGCGTTTGGTGCTGGGGGATGCTTCTGCGCTCGCCGAGCGGCAGCAGTTCTCACAGTTTTCCGCCGAACGGGGCGTGCCCCTGTTATTCCCGTTGATGGATCTGGACGATGTGATGCGGGTCGGCGTGGCGGATGTGCGCGGCATGTTTACCGAGGTCGTCGCCTCGGCTTCGGCGCGTTACCAGGCAGATTTCTTCGCCATCGCGGCATTGGAACCTGTCGCGGGCAGCATCAAGTATCAACTCAGCCTGTTTCCCAAAGGCAGTGCCGGCGTAGGCACTCAGCCCGCCTTCTACCACCAGGGGGAAACCGCGGATTCGGCGGCGGCGATCAACGAGATGATGTCGGCGCTGAGCCGTTATTTCGTGGCCCAATATGCCATAGCAGATTCGGGGGAGAAGCAGCAGAGCAGCGTGACCTTCACCGGCATCAACCAGATGAAGCAACTGGTTGAAATTGAAAAGTACCTGCAGCAATTGAGCGTGGTGAATACCACCAAGCTGAGCCGAGTCCAGGGCGACACTGTGACCTTCAAGCTGGAGCTGTTCGGCTCCGAAGCCGATTTGCAGCGGCTGCTGAGCCTGGAGCCGAAGATCTCTGTGACCCAGGATGCGGCCCAGCATAACCCGCCGGCGCAGTTCTCTGCCGACGCCGCCCAGGTTTCGTCGGGTGCGCCCCTGCTCCTGTACCGCTGGCGCCTCCAGTGAGTTTTTAACATTCCAGGGGGCCTGTGTTACACTGGCCGCCGCAATTTTTTATTTTGATATCGAGACGTACCTGAGTGACACAAAACTCACCTCTGCAACTTTCCCTGCCGGTGCACTTGCCCGATGATGAGACCTTCAACAGTTACTACCCGGCCATGGGTAATGACGAGTTGATCCAGAAACTGCAGGCCAGTGCCCAAGGGCAAAGCGATGCGGCCATTTATCTCTGGGGGCCGGAAAAATCCGGGCGTACCCATCTGCTGCACGCCGCTTGTGCCCAAGCCAATGAGCGCGAGCGGCGCAGCTTTTATATTCCTCTGGGGATACATGCGAGCATCTCGACCGCCTTGTTGGAAGGCCTGGAAAACCTGGATCTCGTGTGTATCGACGATATTCATGCGATAGCCGGTCATCCTGTGTGGGAAGAAGCCCTGTTCGACCTCTACAATCGCGTTGCCGAGCATAAGCGTTGCGCCTTGGTGGTCAGTGCCAATTCTTCCCCCCTGGATGCGGGCTTCGGCTTGCCGGATCTGATCTCACGCATGCAATGGGGGCTCAATTACCAGCTGCAGCCCATGGCGGACGAAGAGAAATTGGCCGCCTTGCAGCGCAGGGCGGCGATGCGTGGCTTGCAGTTGCCCGAGGATGTCGGGCGCTTCCTGCTCAATCGCATGGCCAGGGATCTGCGTACCTTGTTCGATGTGCTGGATAAGCTGGATAAGGCCTCCATGGTGCATCAGCGTAAGCTGACCATACCCTTCGCCAAGGAAATGTTGCGCCTCTAGCCCTCTATCCCTCTAGTGCTGAGGTTGGCAGGTTAAACACAAAAAGCGCGGCCATTGGCCGCGCTTTTTGTTGTGTTTTCTCGTACTTTCCTCGAGTTTGCCCGGTGCTCATTGCCTACCTGCCCGAATACTGGGCTCATGAATGAGACTCAGGCATGAGACTCAGGAGCCGGCTTCAGTTGTTGAGCGGCTTATGCCTGTCGCCGCTTAACCTCAGTTCTGGGGTGGCATCCGGGGAGAGCCTGGATGCGACTCCCTGAGACTTGGGCTGGCTTGCCATGGGCGAGATGCCCAGGTTATCGCTCCAGGAGCGTCCCTGCGTCATGGCAAGCGGCTCGGGCAGGGCGGCTATGATGGCGGCGCCATTGAGTTCGGGCAGGATCCCATCTATGACGAGTGCGGCGCGGTCGGCAAGTTCGGGCGCGCCGATCCGCCCCCGCTGGCCCCAGTCGACCCTGATGCTGGATGCCGTGATCTGGGCAGGCTTATCCGTCACCGCCACATCCCTCAGTATGCCGTACCTGTGACTCATCATGGCTTCTTCGAACAACATGGCGGTATCTTCGCGGCTGCTGCTGTAAGCATAGAAGTCATTGGCCCTGTCATTCCGGAAAAATTGGCTGACATCGCCCGGAGTATAGGCCTTCTGGGTGGCGTTGGCGTCGGCGCCGAGGAAGTTGACCTCGGCCAGCGCCAGCATTTCGGCGCTGTTGAGGGGATACAGGTTGCTGACGCTATCCGAGAGCAGTGCCTTGGTGGCATCGCGGCGCCGATAGTCATCCACCAGGGTCGGTCCGCTCAGGCCGGCGTGGATGCTGCGGGGGAAGAAATCGTTGGCGTGGCCCAGTTCATGGTAGAGCAGGGAGGCCAGATCCGGCTGGAGCGCCGTCAGGGTGCGGGCGGCTCTCTGGCTGCGGTCGTAGAAACGTGAGACATAGGCGTTATCTTTGACATAACGCCATGGCATCAGGAAGGCGAGCTCGTTGCCGAAGCCGGCGCGATAGTCAGGGGCTTCGTTGATGCTGTCGCGCTGAGCGGCCGTCAGCCAAAGATCCTCGGGATCCAGGTAGATGGCCCCGGTAGCCACCCAATAGAAAGAAGGCCGTATGTCGCTGGAGATCACCACGGCGGTGACGGCTTGCAGCAACTTGGCAAAATCACTGTCCGGATCCATTTGGGTCAGGAAGGCCTCGAAGTTTTCCCCCATCCAGTCGTGGGATACCAGCAACCGGTCCAGTATCGCTTCCCTATCCGTCGCCTCGGCCTGCTGGCCTATGAGCGGCAGTTGCGCCAGGGGGCAGGGGTCGCTGAGCTGATTGGAGTAGACACAGGGGGCGAGCGTGGCCGCATAGGCAGAATCTGCCCTGTAGGCATGGGTACGGGCGACCGGGGTGTCGAAATAGTTGGAGCCGATGGCGGGTGCCTGGGTGATCAGCAGATAGGCATTTTCGGTCAGGACATTGCCCGCCACTGTGGCGCTGACACTCAACTGACTCAGGGTGTCCCGATCGACTTGCGGTGCCTTGAACAGCGGTCTTTCCTGGTTGCTGAGATCGACCGAGAGATCCGGTCCGGCGGCGACACACCAGTCGATATCGGCGGCGACGGCATTGTCGACTCGTCCCAGGCGCAGGCTGACATCATTGCCTTCGACGACCTGCTGATCCTGGCGCACATTCAGTGACGTGCCGGCGGCGGCGTCGACCTGGATCTCTACCTCCTCGCTCACGTCCACCCCGGCGCCGGTGACGGTCAGGCGGAAACCATAGGCGCCGTCGAGCTCAGGGGCTAGCGCCAGCAGCGGTCCATGGCTGTCGGTCAGGCTCAGCGCCGGCCCCGCCGTTTGCTGCCATAGATAATTCAACCCCTGGCTGTCTCTGCCGGCAATGCTGGCCATTATGGCTCCGGCCTGGCCGGCAAGGTAATGGTCCTCCAGCTGGAAAGAGAGCTCGGAGCCTGTGGTCACGGTTTGCAGCGAGGCGCGGCTGTCACAGCGTTGCAGCTGGGTCTGCGTCGACTGGGCCGGCGGCGTGGGCGTTGGGGTGCTGGCAGCGCTGCTCGAACCTCCGCAACCCGCCAGTGGCAGTGTCATGACGAATGCGAGGGGCAGGGCTGCGAGTGGCAGCTGTCGGGTATGTCGCATGCTAGGGCTCCGGTGGTGAGGTGACGCCATTGTTGGATTTTTGTGACTAATTAGCCGATAAGCCAATATAGCATGCTGATCTGAAATGAGAAATGCCCGAGCGGAAGCAAATGGCAGAAATGAAAAAGCGCCCGTGGGCGCTATGGACATAGGCTGGCGGCCTTGGCGAATGCCGGCGAAAACCCGTTACTCCTTGGTCTTTTCCTTGAGCTTCTTCAGTCCCAGCCCCAGCTCACGGCCACGGATTCTGGCATAGAAAGGGAAGGCGACGAGCAGCGCGGCTATCAGGCCGACCTCTATCAGGGCAAAGGCCAAATCCGTCTCTGCGAGGTAGAGCAAGGTCAGGCCATGGAGCATATAGAGGCAGAGGATGAAACTCGCCCAGGCATAAGTGTATGGGTTACCCTTGATGATCCCCGCGAGGGGAAATAATAGAGGAATAATCCATAAGACACTGAACAGCACTGAGTACTCGCCGCGCACCCCCTGGCCGATGAACCAGGCCGACAGGAGCAACAGCAGAGCGATATAGCCGATACGGCCGAGCTGGAATAAACTGCTTGATTTCATTGTATTACCAGATTCAGAGAAGTGTGAGCACGTTTTCCGGCGGACGGCCCAGTGCCGCCTTGCCATTCACCAGGACGATAGGCCGCTCTATGAGCTTGGGATTGGCCTGCATGGCGGCGATGAGTTCGGCATCCGACAGCGCCGGATTGTCCAGTGCCAGTGCCCGGTATTCGTCTTCCTTGGTGCGCATCAATTCCCTGGGGCTGAGTTGCAATGCCGCCAGGATCTCGGTCAGTTCGGTGGCGGTCGGCGGCGTCTTGAGGTATTCGATGACGCTTAACTGGCAGCCCTGTTGTTCCAGCAGTGCCAGGGTCTGGCGGCTCTTGGAGCAACGGGGATTGTGGTAGATGGTCGCATGAGTCATATAGGGGTGAACCTCGATCTCTTGGATGGGTTAAGGGTTATGGCGGCATGATACCGAAAAAGTCCCGCCCCGTCAGCCGGCGAGGCGGGATGAGATTATTTTTTAAGCTCGTCGAACAGCTTCTGGGCCTGCCTGAATTGCCGGATCCTGGCTTCGATCCTCGCCAGCTGCAGCGGCTTGTTCTCGGAGAAGCGGTAGGCGTAGTTGAGCTGATCTATGGCCCCTGAGTAGTTGGCATTCAAGGCCAGGGATTCGGCGTTGACGAAGTGTTCCATCGCCTTATCGCCCATCTTGTTATAGGCGGCGGTGAGCAGCTGGTAGGGAAGCGGATTCTGCTTGTCGAGAAAGATCATCTCCTCCAGCAGAGGTATGGCCTTGGGCGCCTGATCCGCTTCTATATACACATTGGCCAGGTTGGCGTTGAGCACCTGAGAGCTGGGTTTGAGCCGGCGCTGGTGTTCCAGCAGGGCAATGGCCTCGGCGCTCGCCTGGCGTTCCAGCAGCAAATCCGTCTTGGTATCCAGATAGAAGAGGTTGTCATCGTCCCCTTGCAGCAGCTTATCCACTATGGCTTCGGCCGCAGGAAATTGTTTCAGTCGCATCAATGCCAGCGCCTTGCCATAGAGGGCGGCGCTCTGGAAGCTGTAGTTATGCTGCTTGAGCTGCTTGTCGAAGATATCCAGGGCGGCGTTGTCGCTGTAACTGGAGAAACGCACCTGGACCCTGGCCTTGGCCAGCTGAAAATCCAGGCTGTCGGCAATGCGTCTGTGGGGATATTGCGCCGCTCTGTTCCTGGCTTCCGTGATGCGCGACTCGGGCAGTGGGTGAGTCAGCAGCATCTGTGGTGGTTTGCTGGTAAAGCGATAACGGCTGGCGAGCTTGGCGAAAAAGTCTGCCGCTGCGTCCGGGTCGAAACCGGCCTCTACCAAGATTTGCATGCCGATGCGATCGGCTTCCTGCTCATGCTGGCGGGTATAATTGATCTTGGTCTGGGCCGACAGCGCCTGGGTGGTCGCCAATGCCGCCATGCCGACCTGAGGCACGGCTATGGTCAGGAGTATGGCGCCCAACATGCCGGCTATGGTGGCCGGGCTGCTTTTCTGTTGTGCTTCGAGGCTGCGGGCCATATGGCGCTGGGTGACGTGGGTGATCTCGTGACCCAGCACAGAGGCGAGTTCACTCTCGTTGTCGGCGTTGAGAAACAGCCCTGTGTGCACCCCGACATGGCCACCGAAGAAGGCGAAGGCGTTGATCTCATCGTTCCTGAGCAGGAAGAAAGAGAAGGGACTCTTGACGCCTGTGGCATGGGCCACCAGTTTATTGCCCAGCTCTGTCAGGTACTGGCTCAACACAGGATCGTTCAGCATGGGCGCCGATGAGCGGATCACCCGCATATAGGCATCACCATATTGGGTTTCTTTCTCTAAACTGAAGGTATTGACGGCGGCGGTGCCGAGATCGGGCAAATCGTTACCGGCAAAACTCGGGGCAACCAGAGTCGACAACATCAGAGAGGCGGCGCCCGCCATCCAGGATTTGGTTAATTTGGAGAGAGTCAAGTTATGCAAGCGGATCCTTTATATGTCCCGACCAGGATGTCAGCGAGTGAGAGTCTGGCTTGTAGTTTGTCTGGCAACTTAGGATAATAGCCTAGGTTTGTTCATAGCAAGTTCATTATGGTTTTTATTGATTTAACCTCATATCGTTGTCCCTTGCCCCTGGTGAAGGTGAAACTGGCACTGAAGCAGTTAGCTGTGGGCGAACAGTTGCAGGTCGTGTTATCAGACCCGGGATCCCGCATGGATGTTCCCCGGTTCCTAAAAAAACAGGGCCATGGGTTGCAGGAGCTGTACAATGACGCCAACAGGCTCACATTGAGGATCACCAAATCGGCCTGAGTTGGCTCAATGGCATAAGGCTAAAGGGTAAATCGGCACGAAACACTAGCCTGTCGCGACAGGATCTTTTGGCGAACAATTAGGATGGGTAGTTGGGATGTTTACATTTTTAGCTCGCTGGTATAAAGAACGTTTTAGTGATCCCCAGGCCGTGACCCTGATGTTTATCCTGTTGGGGCTGGCATTGTTGATTTATTTTGCCGGCGGCTTATTGGCGCCCCTGCTGGTGGCGCTGATCCTGGCCTTCCTGCTGGAGTGGCCGGTGGCCCAGATGCAAAGATGTGGCCTCAACCGTACCATGGGCGCCTCCTTGGTACTTGTGCTGTTTATCGGTGTCAGTTTGCTGATTTTCTTCGGCCTGATCCCCAGCCTGTGGCGCCAGGGGGTGGGGCTGATCACAGATTTACCCGGGATGCTGGATAAAGGCCTGCAGCTGGCTCAGAGCCTGGTCAATCAATATCCTCAGTTTATCAGCTCGGAGCAGCTGGATACCATGGTGGCCGAGCTGAAGAAACTGCTCGATACCCAGCATCTGTTCGACATAGGCAAGCAGCTGCTTGGCTACTCGGCTTCGCTGCTGGTGTGGATGGTCTACGCCATCCTGGTGCCACTGCTGGTGTTTTTCTTCCTCAAGGACAAGGACGAATTGCTTCGCGGCAGTAAGCGTTTCTTCCCCAGCAACAGGGGCTTGGCCCGTCAGGTCTGGTTCGAGATGGATCAGCAAATTTTCAACTATATCCGCGGCAAGGTGATAGAGATCATCATCATAGGGGTGGCGAGTTACGTCTTCTTCGCCTTGATGGGCTTGAGGTATTCGGCACTGCTGGGGGTATTGACTGGGCTGAGCGTGTTGATCCCCTATGTGGGGGCGACTCTGGTGACCTTGCCCATTGCGCTGGTGGCCTTTTTCCAATGGGGCGTGAGCCCGCAATTCGGCTATCTGATGCTGGGCTATGGCATCATCCAGGCGCTGGACGGCAATGTGCTGGTGCCTATCCTGTTTTCGGATGCGGTGGACTTGCATCCTGTGGTCATCATAGCGGCGGTGCTCATCTTCGGCGGCCTCTGGGGAGTACTAGGGGTGTTCTTCGCCATTCCTCTGGCGTCTCTGGTGAAAGCCGTGATCAACGCCTGGCCCAAGCACCAGGACAACATGTCACAGGAAGAAGCCACCGAGCAGGCGCTGCCGGAGCAGTCAGAGCAACCAGAGCAGCAAACGCAGAACAGAGCATAGCGGGCGCTATCCTCTGGCCTTATATGCCTGACTCGGTGGATATGGGCTGACAGCTTGAGCAGCTGGATAAAGTGGCTTGAGCAGATGAAACAGCTTGAGCAGAAAGAGTCGCTTGAGTGGATGAAACAGCCTGAGCGGATAGAGTGGCGTGAACGGATGAAACAGCTTGAGCGGCGTGAGCAAATGAAATAGTTTGACAGCAAAAAGGCCCACTAAGGGCCTTTTTTCATCATGTAAATGAATTGCTTGCCGCGGCTTTGCCGGGCTTACTTGCCCAGTTTGGCCAAGACGACCTGATGATGGTCTTTGGTCTTGAATTTATCAAACACATGAATGATCTTGCCTTCTGTGCCTATCAGGAAGCTGAGTCTGTGGATGCCATCGTAAACCTTGCCCATAAACTTCTTCTCGCCCCACACGCCGAAGGCGTCGGCGATGGCATGATCTTCATCGCTGAGCAGGGGGAAGTTGAGCTGGTGCTTGTCGGCAAATTTTGCCAGTCGGGCGACGGGATCCGGGCTGATGCCAAGTACCGTCACCTGCAGGCTGTCCAGGTCGGGTTTGCTGTCACGCAGGCCACAGGCCTGCACTGTGCAACCCGGGGTCATGGCCTTGGGGTAGAAGTATACCAATACCGGGCCTCGGCTCAGGCAATCCTGCAGCGACACCTCATGCTGGTGCTGATCTTCTAGGGTAAAGAGTGGGGCGTTATCGCCCGCCTTTAAGGTCTTCATCTGGTTTCCTTCTATTGGGATGGCGACTGGCATTCCCATCGCCATTGGCTACTTCCGGTGGCACTCTTGGTTAGGGCGCAGCAATGCCTTGCATGCGTTTGATGCTGCAGTCGAGCGACATATCCTGGGCCAGCTGATGTATGCTCTGCTCCAGTTTTTCCAGCTCGACTTTCTCGGGAATATTGATCGACAGGTAAACATGCTGGATCTGAGTGTCGGCCGACACTTCTTCCGAGTAGGAGCGTACGGCGGCGAGATCCAAGGATCTGTCGGCGAGGAACTGGGTGATGCGTTTCATGGTGCCGCGTTGATCTTTACCGTTGAAGTCGACTTCGATGCGCGAGATATAGTTCTGTGGCGTGTGCTTGGAGGTGCGTTTCATCACCGTCATCAGCTCCAGCTCAACGCTGAGACTTGGGAGTGTGCTTTCAATTTTCGTTATCGCCGCCCAGGAGCCAGATAACATCATGATCAGGGTAAATTCGTTACCAAATAATGCCATGCGGCTGTCGACTATGTCGCAGTCGCAATCACTGGCGAGTCGGGCAAGTTTACTGACGAGGCCGGGACGATCGACGCCCATAGCCGTTACGACCATATAGTTGGTCATGTATTTTCCTCACTTTTCGAGATCATGGAGCGAAAACTCAGGCGCTAAAACTGAGTTTGGGTGCGGGAGCTAATGCTAGCATAACTAAATCGATTTGAGAGCCCCGTTAATGCTTGTCATTAGAGGTTGGCCTAAGTACCATAGCGAATCCTGAAATCTTGGGGAAGCCAGATGATAAACGGAAGCATCGTAGCCCTTATCACGCCAATGTTGCGTGATGGCGCAGTAGATTTTGCAAGTCTTGAAAGATTAGTCGAATTCCATATAGACCAGGGCACTGATGCCATAGTGGCCGTGGGTACCACAGGGGAGTCGGCGACCCTGCCTATGTCCGAGCATCTCGAGGTGGTCGCCCAGATACTCAAATTCGTTGCCGGCCGCATCCCTGTGATTGGCGGCAATGGCGGCAATGCCACCGCCGAAGCCATAGAATTGACCAAGGGCCTGACCAAGATAGGCGTAGACGCCATGCTTGGGGTCACGCCTTACTATAATAAGCCGTCGCCCAAGGGATTGATTGCCCATTATAAAGCGGTCGCCGCCAGCACAGATATTCCGCAAATTCTTTACAATGTGCCTGGCCGTACCGCAGTGGATATGTTGCCCGAAACCGTGGCCGAACTGGCGAGTGTCGACAACATCATAGGCATCAAGGAAGCCACAGGCGACTTGAGCCGGGTGGCACGGCTGCGCGAACTGTGCGGTGCCGATTTCAAGCTCTACAGCGGCGATGATGCCAGCGCCAGGGAGTTCCTGTTGCTCGGTGGTGACGGGGTGATCTCGGTCGCCAACAACCTGGTCCCCAAGGCCTTCAAAGCCATGTGTGACGCCGCCCTGGCCGGCGATGCCGAGCTGGCGCTGACGCTGGATACCCCGCTCAGGGGCCTGTACAGTGCGCTCTTCTGTGAAGCCAATCCGATCCCGGTGAAATGGGCCGCCCACCGCATGGGTCTCATCAGCCATGGACATATTCGTTTACCTTTGACTGAACTTTCTGAGCAATGTCATGGTCTTCTGTTAGATGCAATGACAACCGCCCGGATAGAGGTTAAATAATTAATGTTAAAGCAAGTCACTCCACTCATGTTGATCGCCGCCGTTGCCGCCTGTAGCTCGCCACTGGACAGAAGGCAGGTCAACGACAACGACGCCTATGTCAACACGGCCACGTCCCCCGAGTTGGTGATCCCGGCCGGTTTGCATAAGCCCAGCTACAACCAGGAATACAATATCCCGGCGATCGGTCCCAAGGCCGATCCCCTGTTGGTCGGCAAACGTCTGGACGTACGCCCGCCACTGCAGGTATTGCCCATGGCCGAAGGCACCCATGTGGAAGAGGGCAGCGACAACATCAAGATAGTGGTCGAGTCCATAGACAATAAGGTGGATTTGAAGCAGGAAATCTTCTCTACGCTCAAGGGCTTCATGGCCAAGCAGGGCATAGGCAGCCGAAGCGAAAACTATGAGCAAGGCAGCATAGAAACTGACTGGATAGAGAGCCAGGAAGTCATAGAGTCCAACATGTGGAGTGCCGACAAGGTCTACCTGCTGCGTCAGCGCTACCGGTTCAATGTCGAAGTCCGCCCCCATGGCCGTACCGGTAATGTGACCATCGACCTGGTAGAGCATGAAGAACATTACAACGGTGTCGAGCAGGACATACTGCTCAGTGGCGAAGATAAGCGCCGTTATACCGTGGATATGCTCAACAGCGCCGTGTCTTACATGAGCATCAAGCGCGAGAAAGCCATCAAGGCCGCCCGTCTGCAGCAGAGTCTGGGGATAGAGGTCTCTCTGGTCGAGCCCCAAGCCGGCGAAGGTGAGCAAGCGGGTCAGGCCTATTGGTTAGCCGCCGCGCCTTACAAGCAAGTGTGGGACCGGCTGCGTATCGTCCTGCCGGAAATGGGCTTCGAGATTGCCGACATGGACAGCAACAAGGGGCTGTATTTCCTGAGCTTCAACGATAACTCCGGCTTCTGGAGCTCGCTGTGGGGCGATGACAAGTTACCGCTCAAGGAAGGCAATTACCGCATCTTGCTCGAAGATGGCGACGCATCTGAGCAGACCAAGATAGTGCTGCGTGATGCCCAAGATGAGCCGCTGAGCAATGAAGTGGTGGCAGGTGTCTACCAGGCGTTGGCTAACCTGATGAAAGAAGATCGTAACCAGCGTTAACACTGGCGCTGTTAGTCTGAGAAATCCCTCGCCCAGGCGGGGGATTTTTTTATGGCGTGCGGGCAAGGCAAGCCTGTGTGGGCCGCCGGCATTGACGCTCCAGAGTCACAGCCGGATGAGGTCATCTTTGGGAAACAATGCTATGCGGTAATCTTCATGCAACAATCAGATGCGACAATTTTATGCGAGAATACTGTGTGCTGGCGCTGGCTCTGGCTCTTGCTCTTGCTCTAGCGTTTGAACTTGGTTTCCAGGATCACCGCCGAGGTCGTGCGTTCCACGCCATCCAGATTGCCTATGTCATCCAGCAGGTGACTGAGCTGCTCTGTGGTTTGGGCCTGTACCACGGCGATGAGATCGTATTCGCCGCTGATGGCGTATAGCTCGGAGATCCTATGCATCTTCTTCAGCTCGACATTGGTCTTGGTGGTGAACTTTTGTCGCACCTTGATGGACACATGGGCCGACACCAGGTTGCTGATATAGGCCTCGCCGTATTCGACCCCATAGCCCTTGATGACGCCTGTCTGCTCCAGGCGGGCGATGCGGGTTTGTACCGTCGAGCGTGACAGATTGAGCTCCCTGGCCAGATCCGACACGCTGATGCGGGCATTGTTTTTGAGCAGTGCCAGCAGGCGTTCGTCTTCTTTGCTTATCATATTGCTAAATATTTCCGTCAAATTATCGAATTTACTGTGAAATTAGTTCCTATTGCTGCTGCATTTTGCTATATCTGCTCAATATAATAAAGGAATAACGAGATATCCGGTCAACCGGTCCCTTATGAATGAGTCAAGAGGTTTGTATGCAGATAAGCAGAAGTATGTTCGATGAAGTGATGGTTCCCAATTACGCGCCGTCTCCCATTATCCCCGTCAAAGGCCAAGGCTCCAGACTCTGGGATCAACAGGGACGCGAGTTTATCGATTTTGCCGGCGGTATCGCGGTCAACTGCCTGGGTCATTGCCACCCTGTGCTGGTCAACGCCCTGACCGAACAAGCCAACAAGCTATGGCACCTGTCCAACACCATGACCAACGAGCCTGCGCTGATGCTGGCCAAGCAGCTGGTGGATAACACCTTCGCCGAGAAAGTGTATTTCGCCAACTCGGGCGCCGAAGCCAACGAGGCGGCCCTCAAGCTGGTACGCCGCGTGGCCCTGAATAACCATGGTGCCGAGAAGTCCCAGATCATCGCCTTCAAACAAGGCTTCCATGGCCGTACTCTGTTTACCGTATCCGTCGGCGGCCAACTTGCCTATTCAGATGGTTTCGGCCCCAAGCCGGCGGACATAGATCATGCCGAATACAATAACCTCGACAGCCTCAAGGCGTTGATCTCGGATCGTACCTGTGCCGTGGTGCTGGAGCCACTGCAGGGCGAGGGCGGCATCATCAATCCGACCCCGGAATTCATCCAGGGCGTGCGTGAACTCTGCAACCAATACAATGCCCTGCTGGTCTTCGACGAAGTGCAAACGGGTGTCGGCCGTACCGGCGAACTCTACGCTTACATGGGACTGGGTGTGACCCCGGACGTGTTGACCACGGCCAAGGCCCTGGGCGGCGGCTTCCCCATAGGCGCCATGTTGACCACCACTGAGCTGGCCAAGCATCTGGTTGTCGGCACTCACGGCAGCACCTATGGCGGCAACCCACTGGCCTGCGCCGTGGGCCTGGCGTCGTTCAACACGGTCAACACGCCCGAAGTCCTGAATGGCGTCAAGGCGAGGGAACAGCTGTTCCGCGACGGCCTGATGGCGATCAATGAAAAATACAAGGTGTTCAGCGAAGTGCGCGGCAAGGGCTTATTGCTCGGCGCGGCGCTCAATGCAGATTATGCCGGCAAGTCCCGTGATTTCATGCTGGCGGCCGCTGAAGAAGGCCTGCTGGTGTTGATGGCCGGCTATAACGTAGTGCGTTTCGCTCCTTCCCTCGTGATCCCCGAGCAAGACATAGAACAGGGCCTGGCCCGTTTCGAGACCGCCATCGCCAAGTTGGTTGCGGCCAACGCCGGCTAAGGCATCTCGCGTCCGGGGTCGCCGACACCAGCGGCCCTGGACGCCTCTCATCTTTACCTTAGGGAAAAACATATGTTATTGATCCGCCCAATTCAGGGATCGGACTATCCTGCGCTGCTGAATATAGCCAGAGAATCGGGGGCAGGTTTTACCTCTTTGCCACTCGATGAGCAGAAGTTAACCCAAAAAATTACTCACTCTGAGCATAGCTTCGCCGCCGACATCAGCCAGCCGGGCGATGAGGGCTACCTGTTTGTGCTCGAAGACACGGACACGGGCGAGATCCTCGGCACCACGGGCATAGAGGCCGCGGTAGGCCTGAGCACCCCCCTGTATCATTTCCACAAGAGCACTGTGGTCCATCAGTGCAAAGAGTTGGGGGTGTTCAATCCGGTAGAAGTGTTGACGGTCGGCAACGACTACACAGGGGTGACGGAAATTTGCACCCTGTTCCTGCGTGAACCCTACAGGGTCGGCCTCAATGGCCGCTTCCTGTCCAAGGTGCGCTTCATGTTCATGGCCGAGCAGCCCAAGCGTTTCGCCAAGCTGGTGATCGCCGAGATGCGCGGTGCGGCCGACGAACAGGGGCAGCCGCCATTCTGGAATTGGTTACAGAGCAACTTCTTCAACATGGACTTCAGCGCCGCCGATCTCCTGATAGGCGTAGGCAACAAGGGCTTCATCGCCGATCTCATGCCGCGTTATCCCATCTACGTCAACCTGTTGCCCGAAAGCGCCAGGCGGGTGATAGGCCAGGTGCATGAAAATACCGTGCCTGCGCTCAAGCTGCTCGAGAATGAAGGCTTCAATCACAGGGGCTATGTCGACTTATTCGATGCCGGCCCGACTGTCGAAGCCCAGTTGAAGCAGATCAAATCTGTCAGGCAGAGCCATAGAGCCAGGGTAGTGATCACCGCCGACGCCGACGCGCGCCGGGGTCAGAACCAGTTGGCCGTCTGCAACTGTGAAAGCCAGGCATTTCGTGCCACCGTCAGCGACGATTGCCGGTTCGACAGCGAGTCCCATAGCCTGTGGATGAGCCCGGCGATGGCGGATGCATTGAATGTCAACGACGGCGACGCCGTGCGTTATTTAAATCTCGACAAGGGGGCCAAATGAGCTCAGCCACACAAACGAATAAAGCGCAATTGATCAACGGCGAGTGGCAACAGGGCCATGGTGGCCTGTTCGCCTCAATCAACCCGGCCAACGGCGAACTCGTCTGGCAGGGCCATGGCGCCGATGCCGCCCAGGTGGACGCCGCGGTCAAGGCCGCCCGAGTCGCCTTCTATCACTGGTCGGCCCTGTCTCTGGCCGAGCGCCTCGAGGTCGTCGAAGCCTTCGCCGCACAGCTGACCGCCAACAGCGACACCATGGCACGGCTGATCGCCGAAGAAACCGGCAAGGCGTTATGGGAGAGCCGCACCGAAGTGGCGGCCATGACGGGCAAGATAGCCATTTCCATCAAGGCTCACAAGGAACGCACAGGCACAGTGGAAAATCCCATGGCGGGCGCGCGGGCCTTCATACGGCATAAGCCCCATGGGGTAGTGGCGGTATTCGGCCCCTACAACTTCCCGGGTCATCTGCCCAACGGCCACATAGTGCCGGCATTGATCGCCGGCAATAGCGTGTTGTTCAAGCCATCTGAGCTGACCCCAAAAGTTGCCGAATACACTGTGCAGCTGTGGCAAGAGGCGGGACTGCCGGCCGGCGTCATCAGCCTGTTACAGGGCGAAGTCGCCACCGGCAAGGCGTTGGCCTGTCATCCCGGCATCGACGGTCTGTTCTTCACCGGCAGCTCCAACACGGGCCACCTGCTGCACCAGCAGTATGCCGGTCAGCCGGGCAAGATATTGGCGCTGGAGATGGGCGGTAACAACCCTCTGGTGCTCAAGGATGTGGCCGATATCGACGCCGCGGTGCACGATATAATACAATCTGCCTTCATCAGCAGCGGCCAGCGTTGCACCTGTGCCCGGCGCCTGTTTATCCAAAACAGTGCCAATGGCGATGCCATCCTGGCCAAGCTGGTCGAGGCCAGCCAAAAGATCAAGGTGGGGCAGCCGTTCGCCGAGGAACAGCCTTTCTATGGTGCCATGATAAGCGCCAAGGCCGCCGCCGGCATGGTCAAGGCCCAGGCCGAGATCCAGGCAGCTGGCGGGGTGTCGTTGCTGGAACTGAGGCAAATAGATCCGGCGCTGGGTTTCGTCACCCCGGGGATCATAGATGTGACCCGGGCCGCACCCTTGCCGGACGAAGAACATTTCGGCCCGCTGCTGAAAGTCTATCGTTTCGATGACTTCGATGCCGCCATCGAAGAGGCCAATAACACGGCCTTCGGCCTGTCGGCGGGCCTGCTGGCAGATGATGAAGCCGATTATCGGCACTTCTTCGGCCGCATCCGCGCCGGGATAGTCAACTGGAATAAACCTATCACGGGAGCGTCGAGCGCCGCGCCATTCGGCGGCATAGGTGCCAGTGGCAACCACAGGGCGAGTGCTTATTATGCGGCGGACTACTGCGCCTATCCCGTGTCATCGGTAGAAGCCGACAGTGTCAGCCTGCCGGCCAGTTTGAGCCCGGGTCTGAGCATTTAGGCTCGGGCATAGGCGATACGGCGACAAGCGTCGACGTTTCCGCCGCAAGATAAATAAAACCATTAGTATCAACAGTTAAAGATAGGATTTATATGCATACTCAGGTCAACGAGCTTTTCGCACACTTATGGCAAAACTACCTGACGGTCACGCCGTCGGCAGACAAGATCCATGCCTTATTGGGATCTTCCCAGCAAAATGATGTGCTGAACGACCATATCGCACTGCGTACCTTCAATCTGGAGAAGGTCAACCTGGACAAGCTGGCGGCGCATTTCCTGGCCCTCGGCTATGTCGAGTGCGGCGAATACCATTTCGAGGCGAAGAAGCTCTATGCCAAGCATTTCGAGCATCCGGATGCCAACCAGCCCAAGGTGTTTATCTCCGAGTTGTTGCTGGAGAAATGCTCTCCCGAGCTGCAGGCGATAGTGAGCCAATTGGTTGAGCAAATGGATCCTGAGGCAGTGACCGCGGATAACTTCCTCTATTCCGGCCGTCATTGGCAGTTGGATCAGGCGGCCTACCGTACCCTGTTGGCCGAGAGTGAATATGCTGCCTGGCTGGCGGTATGGGGCTTCAGAGCCAACCACTTCACTGTGTCTGTCAATGCACTGCAAAACTTCGAGACCCTGGACTCGGTCAACCAGGCCCTGAAACAGGCAGGTTTTGCGCTCAACACCTCAGGTGGTGAGATCAAGGGCAGCCCAGAGCAGATGCTCAAGCAATCTTCGACCCTGGCCGACGAGGTCATGGTGGAGTTCAGCGATGGCAGCGCCATGATCCCCAGCTGTTTCTACGAGTTTGCCCGTCGCTTCCCCGGGGCCGACGGCAACTTGTACTCTGGTTTCGTTGCCGCCTCGGCCGACAAGATCTTCGAGAGCACCAACGCCCGCTAAACCGGATGCGCTCTGCATGCCGGCCAAATCCCCCGCTCATTGCGGGGGATTTTTTTTTGCGCCCTCACAGAGGAGATTGAACCGACGCGGACCCAAGCGAAGCGCTTAAGCTATGTGCGTAATTTGTAAGTAAAAGTAAAACGGGTTGATACGCGAACATGAGCCGGTAAACTAGCCGCATTCTAGCCTGTTGTCTCATGGACCCTCGATGAAAAAAATAATACTCATACTCGCCGTATTGGCCCTTGCCTGGCTCGGCTATCGGCAGTTCCAGCCCCAGACAAGCTTGCCGGCCAAGGTGAAAGCCATCACTAAGGTGGTGGTGGCCAAGGCGGCGCTGGTCGCCATCCGCGATGAGGTCGAAGCGATAGGCACCAACAGGGCCTATGACTCGGTGAGCATTACCCCCAAGGTGACAGATCGGATCACCGCCCTTAATTTCGACGACGGTGACCTGGTCAAGAAAGGGGACCTGTTGGTGCAGCTGCAAAATGCCGAGCAGTTGGCCAAGGTGAAAGTCACCAAGGTGAAGGTGCAAGATCATATACGCGAACTGAACCGGATCCGCACCCTGGTGACCAGTCAAACGGTGGCCGAGCTGGAACGCGATCGCTTGCAGACCCTGATAGATACCACCAGGGCAGAGCAGGAACAGGCGGAAGCGGCGCTGCGAGACAGGCATATCACGGCGCCCTTCGCCGGTCGTCTCGGCCTGCGCCAGGTCAGCGTCGGCAGCCTGGTGACCCCGGGCACGGAGATCACCACCCTGGACGACATCTCCCGCATCAAATTGGATTTTTCCGTGCCCGAGCGCTTCATTCAGGATCTGCAGCCGGGCAAGGTTGTCGAGGCCAGGGCGGTGGCCTTTCCTGAGCAGGTGTTCAAGGGACTGGTGACCTCCATCGACAGCCGGGTCAATCCCACCACCCGCGCCGTTATCGTCAGGGCCGAAGTTGCCAACCCCAAGCTGCAGCTGCTGCCGGGGATGCTGATGAAGGTCAAGTTGATCAAGCAGAGCCGCGACGCTGTGCTCTTGCCCGAGTCGGCGATCATCCCCATTCAGAAACAACACTTCGTGTATTTCGTCAACGCGGAGAATAAGGTGGAGCGCCGCCGGGTGAGCATAGGCTTGCGGACCCGGGGTTGGGTCGAAATCACCGACGGCGTCGCGCTGGGGGAACAGATCATCATCCGCGGCCTGCTCAAGGTGCGCCCGGGCGATGAGGTGAAAGTGGAATTTGCCGAGCAGTTCAGCTTCAAAGACGATGCCGATACGGAGTCGCGAGTATGATACTGACAGATCTCTCGGTCAAACGGCCGGTATTCGCCTCGGTTATCAGCCTCTTGCTGATCGCCTTCGGTTTGGTGGCCTTCGATAAGCTGCCGCTGCGGGAATATCCCAACATAGATCCGCCGATAGTCTCGATAGAGACCAGCTACCGCGGCGCCGGTGCCGCCGTGGTAGAGAGTCGTATCACCCAGCTGATCGAAGACAGGATCAGCGGCGTCGAAGGCATACGTCATGTGAGTTCCTCCAGCCGGGATGGCCGCTCATCCGTCACCCTGGAATTCGACATAGGCCGCGACATAGAGGCCGCCGCCAACGACGTGCGCGACAGGATCTCAGGTCTGCTGAATAACCTGCCGGAAGAGGCGGATCCACCGGAAGTGCAGAAAGCCAGTGGCGGTGACGAAGTGATCATGTGGCTCAATCTGGTGTCGGATCAGATGACCACGCTGCAACTGACGGACTATGCCCGCCGCTATCTGGTGGATCGCTTCTCCGTGGTCGATGGGGTGGCCAACATCCGCATCGGCGGTGGCAAGGTTTACGCCATGCGGGTGTGGATAGACAGGCAGGCGCTGGCCGCGCGCAACCTGACGGTGGCCGATATCGAATCGGCGCTGCGCTCGGAAAACGTCGAGTTACCCGCGGGCTCGATAGAGTCCAAGGAGCGCCACTTTACCGTGCGCCTGGAGCGCGGCTTTCGCACCGCCGAGGACTTCGCCAACCTGGTGATCACCCAGGGGGAAGACGGTTATCTGGTCAAGTTGGGGGATGTGGCCAAGGTCGAAATAGGCTCGGAAGAAGAGCGCATCATGTTCCGCGGCAACAAGGAGGCCATGATAGGCCTGGGGGTCTCCAAGCAGTCGACCGCCAACACCCTGGAGGTGGCCCGTGCCGCCAATGCCTTGGTGGACAAGATCAATCCGACACTGCCGGCGGGGATGTCCATCAAGCGCTCCTACGACAGCTCCGTCTTTATCGAGGCGTCGATCAAGGAAGTCTACCAGACACTGTTTATCGCCTTGAGCCTGGTGATAGTGGTGATCTATCTGTTCCTCGGCAGTGTGCGCGCCATGTTGATCCCGGCGCTGACCGTGCCCGTGTCCTTGCTCGGCACCTTCATAGTGCTCTATGTCATGGGTTACACCATCAACCTCTTGACCCTGCTGGCGATGATCCTCGCCATCGGCATGGTGGTGGATGATGCCATTGTCATGCTGGAAAATATCCATAGACGGGTGGAGGAGGGGGACTCACCGCTGAAGGCGGCGTTTCTCGGAGCCCGCGAGGTGGCGTTCGCCGTGGTCGCGACCACGCTGGTGCTGGTGGCGGTGTTCATGCCCATTACCTTTCTCGAGGGGGATCTGGGCAAGTTGTTCAAGGAATTTGCCGTGACCATGAGTGCGGCGGTGATCTTCTCCAGCCTGGTGGCGCTGACCCTCAGCCCCATGATGTGTTCCAAGCTGCTCAAGCCTGCGGTCGAGGATGCCTGGCTGGTGCGCAAGGTCGACGGCATCATGGCGGCGCTGCAAGCCAGCTATCGCAAGGGGCTGCAGCAGGCCATGCATAGGCCGCTGCTGATAGGGGCCATAGTGCTGGCGGCATTGGCGAGCAGCGCCTACCTGGTGCAGAAGGTGCCACAGGAGTTCGCTCCCCAGGAAGACAGGGGTTCCCTGTTCCTCATGGTCAACGGCCCCCAGGGTGCCAGCTATGAGTACATAGAATCCTATATGAACGAGATCGAAAATCGCTTGATGCCGCTGGTCGACAGCGGCGACATAATGCGCCTGCTGATCCGGGCTCCCAGGGGCTTCGGCCAGGCGGCGGACTTCTCCAACGGCATGGCCATCATAGTGCTGGAAGACTGGGGCAAGCGCCGGCCGGTGAAGGAGATCATCGCCGATATTCGCAGCCGTCTCGCGGATCTGGCGGGGGTCAGGGCCTTTCCCATCATGCGTCAGGCGTTCGGTCGCGGGGTCGGCAAGCCGGTGCAGTTCGTCCTGGGTGGCCCCAGCTACGAAGATCTGGCCAACTGGCGGGATATCATTCTCGAGCAGGCGGCGAAAAACCCCAAGCTGATCGGTTTAGATCATGATTATCAGGAAACCAAGCCACAGCTGAGGGTCGTCATAGATAAGGACAGGGCCGCCGATCTCGGGGTCTCCATCTCCCACATAGGCCGTACCCTGGAGTCCATGCTGGGTTCGCGCCTGGTGACCAGCTTCATGCGTGATGGTGAAGAGTATGATGTCATCATAGAAGGCAACAGGGAGAGCCAGAATACGGCGAGTGATCTGCAAAACATCTATGTGCGCTCGGAGCGCAGCAAGGAGTTGATCCCCCTCTCTAACCTGGTCTCTGTGGAAGAGTTTGCCGATGCCAGCTCCCTCAATCGCTACAACCGCATGCGGGCCATCACCATAGAGGCCAGCCTGGCGGACGGCTACAGCCTGGGTGAGGCGCTGACCTATTTGAACGGGCTTGCCAGTACCTATCTGCCGGCGGAAGCCGTGATCAGCTACAAGGGGCAATCGCTGGATTATGATGAGTCAGGGGCTTCAATCTACTTCGTGTTCGTCCTGGCGCTCGGGGTGGTCTTCCTGGTGCTGGCGGCGCAATTTGAAAGTTATGTGCACCCTGTGGTGATCATGTTGACCGTGCCCCTGGCGACGCTGGGCGCCCTGATAGGCCTGTGGTTGACGGGCCAGAGTCTGAATATCTACAGCCAGATTGGCATCATAATGCTGGTGGGGCTGGCGGCCAAGAATGGTATCCTCATCGTCGAGTTTGCCAATCAGCTCAGGGACAGGGGCATTGACTTCGATAGCGCCATCATCCAGGCATCGAGCCAACGGCTCAGGCCCATATTGATGACGGGTATCACGACCGCGGCCGGCTCTGTGCCTCTGGTATTGGCGGTAGGCGCCGGCGCCGAGACGCGTTTCGTCATAGGGGTGGTGGTGCTGTCGGGGATCTTGCTGGCAACCCTGTTTACCCTGGTGGTGATCCCTGTGGCTTACGGGGTGTTTGCCCGCGGCAGCGGCTCGCCCGAGGCGATTGCCCGGCAATTGGAGCAGGAGTTGGCGGACTGAGGTGGCGATTGTCTAAGCCTGGTTTCAAAAAAGGGGCGCCGCCGGCGCCCCTTTTGGTTTCCACTGTGTGACCGGCCACATGCGCCTTACTCTTGCACTGCAAAGTCGGTCACTTAAGCCGGACGCTAAAGACACTAAGCAATTGACTGCAAAGGGGATGCTATTCAAGTGACGCCATGTCTTATATACTGTCACTCTTGTGTTCTATTATGCCGGCAAGCCGGTGTCTGTATCTGCTCATGAGGCTAAGACTTATTTCTGCATCCTGTGTTAATTTAGGCGTTGGCTGTCTGCTGTTGCTCGGCTGTGGCCTGTTTGGTGCGGCCATGGCTAAGCCCCAGCCCCAGCCGGCGCAGCAGATACGCTATTTTCAGACAGATCTCAGATATCAATATCGGATCGAACTGCTCGAGCTGGCGTTACGCAAGAGCCAAGCCGCCGAAATCGCAGCTCCTGAAACAATAGACACTGAAACCACAGCCACAGAGAGCGCAGCAAACGGCTTGCCGTTGCAGCCGCTGACGACGGCCGTGACCCAGAGTCGCGGCATCGCCATGCTGGAGCAGGGGGAGGTCGATGTGGCCTTCCTGCCTACCAGCCGGGAACTCGAACAACGGCTGCTAGCCGTACGCATTCCTATCATGCAGGGCTTGCTGGGCTACCGAGTGTTGCTGATCCATAGCCGCAACCAGGCCAAGTTTGCCAAACTGGAGACGCTGGAACAGCTGCAGCGCCGTTTTGTGGCCGGTTTCGGTGCCGATTGGACCGACTTGGCGATATTGACCCACAATCGGCTGCAGGTTCAGAGGGTGACTCAATATCAGAACTTGTTTCCCATGCTCAATGCCGGCCGCTTCGATTATGTGCCCAGGGGCATCAACGAGGTCTGGGACGAGATGGCCGTCATGGGACCGCAATACCCTGGGCTGTTGGTCGATAGCCAACTGGCGCTGCATTATGACTATCCCATCTATTTCTTCGTCAATAAGGCGAACCGGCAATTGGCCAATCGCATAGAGAAGGGCCTGCGCCTGGCTCTGGCCGATGGCTCCTTCAAGCGCCTCTTCCTGAGCTATCATGGCCAGCTAGTGACCAGGCTGAGGAATAGACGGGTGTTCGAGTTGACCAATCCCACCTTGCCCGCCGACATGCCGGCGATAGACACAAGTTGGTGGCAGCCGCCGGCGCATTAGGCCGTCCACATCTCGGGCCATGTTTCTGAACCCGTCTGCTCAAGCTATGCCCCTGGCTTATGCTACTGAGCTTATGTCTCTGAACCTATGCTACTGAATCTATGCCCAGTGCGACTGCCAAGTGCGAGCTTAGCCGACTGTCGCAAGCGCGCTTTATGAACTAGGCTGATTATGCATGTCAGGCGGCCAGGGTTTATCGCCGGGGCCGCCTGAGCTGGCACTCTGTGCCTGAATGCACCGGCCTGTTAGGCCAAATACAAGACCAAGATGATGAACCCTATCGGAAAGGAAGTGTTATGGCTGAGCTTAATGTGATTGCTATCTCCGGCAGCCTGCGCCAAGGCTCATACAATTCGGCGACCCTCAGGGCGGCGCAGACATTGGCGCCCGCCGGCATGAAGATTGAGATTGCCGACATTTCGGATATACCCATTTATAATCAAGACATTAAAGATAAAGGCATACCGAAAAGCGTCGAGACGCTGGTGGCACAGGTGCTGGCGGCCGATGCCATACTGTTCGCGACCCCAGAGTACAATTACTCGGTCAGCGGGGTACTCAAGAACTGCATAGACTGGCTGTCGCGCTGCAACCCCATGCCGCTGGCTGATAAACCCGCGGCCATCGTCAGCGCCAGCATAGGACGTTTCGGTGGCGCCAGGGCCCAATACGACTTGCGCCGCATCCTCATCTACCTGGATGTACACTTCGTCAATAAACCCGAGGTGATGATCGCTTCCGCCGGCACCCATTTCGACGCCGATGGTCATCTCATCGATGTGGACACCCGCGAGCACCTGACGCGGCTGTTACAATCCCTGGCCACCTGGACGGAACGACTCCAAGCCGCTAAGCCAGCAACTAAGCCATGAGCCGGTTCGTTAAAGCGGGTGAGGTCCATTGAACACAGTCACTTGTTATGAACGTCTTGTTAGTTACCGGTGCTACTAAAAGCTTGCTTCAACCCAAGCACTACAATTGTAGTACCACATAGATAATTAAACTTAGCTTTAAACTTGTTAAATGCATTTGATACGGTTGGCGATGAGAGCAGCAGTGCAACCGAACCGTACCAAATTGTGGCGATAGCTAGTACAACACCGAGCATGGCAATCAGAGTAGAAATGTTAACACTTGAAGGAGCCGCCGCCGAGAACACCGCCGCATAAAACGCTATCGATTTTGGATTGACAATATTAACGACTATGCCACTTCTAAAAGATGACATAACGCTGTTGTGCATAGACTTAGAGCTAAGATTTTCTTGAACGATATTGGCACTTTTAATTAATTTAAACCCGAACCAGATTAAATATACGGCCCCTAAAAACTTGGCACCCAATGCGACCCATGGGAACAATTTAAAAACAGTACCTAAACCAAGTAATGCACTTGCAGCCCAAAACAGGTTCACAAGTACGATACCTGCAACAAGGGCTAATGCATGCTTTCTCGAAGATGATATAGCTGTGTGGGTCACTGCGACAAAATTAGGACCAGGAATGACAACCCCAACTATGTAAATATAAAAAACGACTAAAACCGAATTCCATTCAACCATCTCATTTCCTTTTTTGTAAGCAATTAACGCCGTACGCTAGCGAATCCCCCCGACAATTCCTTTGGGATTCAGAATGGTAGACACGTATAGTGTTGTTTTATACAATCAATTTCGCACTGTTTGTTGAATTCATTGGCTCTTGCCAACAGATCCTGCTCCATGCGCCTGTCTACCTAAATGAGTCCATATCTTATACGATTTACTCAAAAACAATCTCTTTACTCTTGTTGATAAAGACGGTACAAAAAACCTAATTCTCTGATGGCTGCCACTTAGGCCTTGCTCGATTGCGCCTATTTCAGGCCAACAGGACAAGTAGCAGGGCAGTATTATCGATCGTCTGGCTTGGGAAGTCCGGCTGCGAGCCAACATTTCAGTTAAAAAGAGTCAGATTAAAAGAGTCGACTCTTAGTTGGGCTATGATGGAATACATCAAACGGGTTCATGCCGGAGGCATGCCTGGATTATGAGGGGATCCTCCAGCGCCTTACTAATGGGCGCAAAAATGCTTGGCTAAAATTAGCGACGAAGGAGCGCAATCCAAGCGTTTTGCGTCCTTTTGAGTAACTTGTTAGCTGTATAAACTTGCAGATACAGCTTTTAAACTTTCTATGAAAGATGGCAAATAACTTTGATCGAAAGCAAAACCAAAATAAATATTCTGTTGAATTTCACCATATTCCAGAAACTCCCCAGTAACTTCAATATGCCCTAATGATTTAGCTTCAAATTTAATATAGTCACTTTCATGGTGAAACCTTAATTCAGCAGAGCCTTTTAGTTTTGAGTACATAAACTCTAGATTTTCTATAAATTGGGGGAAACCTTCAAAGTAGAACTCTTTTTCAGAGTAAGTCAGCTTACTACTGACAATATTAATGGCTGCACAACATGAACCGTCCAATTGCTTCTCAAAAGAGGATAAAGAGATTTTTCTATTTGTATCGACGATTAACTCAACTTCCATGATTTCCCTGTACAGCTAACATTTTAATAGCGCGCATGCGCATATGTACATTAGTCCAATGCAAACCACGTTACCACAAGTTACTGTTGTGTAAAGCATTAAGTTTGGTTTAAGTCCAATGTCTTCCGGCTAAACGCGCATGCGCTTTTACACAAATAACGAGATCTCGTTATTTCAATACAGTCTTCTATAACGCACTGAGTTATAAGGTTATTTTATTACGCTCTTGTGCAAACGCGCATGCGCGACACATTGATGAGCACGCCCAAGGCTGCAACCTAGCATCTATCGGCAGCATTATGACGGTAGCGTCAGTCGGCCGGCCAGTCTCTGCTGAGTCAGGTCACACGAGAAAGGCAAAACCGGAGGCCATGGCTACCGCAGGACGCCATGGTTATTGTATGGCATCTGGATTTTTAACAACCAGCGGTCAAGGCATTTTTGTCGGCAAGCTGTGAAGGCGGCCTGCAACAGGGCGGCTGCGTGGCGGGACAAAGACATGGGGGGATTGGCAGTTTTGCTGGATCTCTTCCCTGGATCTGTGTCCTTGGCCTGAGCCTTATGCTTGTGAATACCCTCATGCTTACGAACGCCCTTATGCTTGTAAATGCAGGGCGGCCGCAAAAGATTGCCATCAAGATTACAATAACAACAATAAGTTAACAAGTAGTAGGGGGAGACCGGGGAAAGATGATAGGGGTAGGGGGCAATACGCCAGAGTGCTATCTGTAAGAGTTGCTATCTGTCAGGAGTGCCAGCCGTCAGAAATGCCAGCCGTCAGAAGTGCCATGGCTGCATCCGTAGCAGGCTCAGCGACGGTCGTTAGCGGGAGCCCGCATCCAAGCGGGATAGTGCGAACCACTCGCGGGTCGTACCTGCTAGCTCTTGGGTTGTTGCGTTTTGGGATTTTCATTACTGGGCTGAGATTGGCTTGCCTCTGCGTCTCTGTCTGCCGAAGCTTCGACTGGCTCTGCCTTGTCTGCTTTGCTGTTCGCTGAGGAGGCATCCTTCGACTCAGCATCTTTCGACTCTGCATCCTCGGTCGGGGCCTTGGTTTCAGGCAGGGCTTCGGGCTTGGTCTTGCCCTTGGTCTCTGGCCCAAACTGTGGCAGCTTGAATTTGGCGTTGTATCTCAGGACCACGAGGTTGCTGGCGATGACGCCGACCACAAGCAGGATGATGATCCACACTTCCCATGATGACATGCTCTAACCTCGCGTATCTCAGTGTTGTTAACGCGCCTGTGCGGGGTTTGCCGCAAGCGCGTTATTAAAGGCCGATCCGGGTTCCTGTTCATCAAGGCAACAGGAACCCGGTCAAGCTAGTCTACCGCCAGGCGTTGTTCGCACTTGCGGATGTCTTCCGGGGTATCGACTTCCGGCGAATCGAAGGCACTGATGGCGACCTTGATCTTATGGCCGTATTCCAGTGCCCGCAGTTGCTCCAGCTTCTCCAGATCTTCCAGACGTCCCAGCGGCAGGCTATTAAACAGCTTAACGAAGCGACGCGTGTAGGCGTATACCCCCAAATGCTTGTAGACGGGGTAGTCCTGGGTATCGCGGCCGAAGGGAATACGGGCGCGGGAGAAATAGAGGGCATTATAGTCGTTGTCGAATACCATCTTCACATGCATGGGATCGTCGAGCTCGGCCTTGTCGATTATCTCAAAGCCCAGGGTGGCCATTTCGAATTCGCCCGGATGGCGCTCGAACAGGCTGATGATCTGCTCAATTGAGATAGGATCTATCAGTGGTTGATCGCCCTGGAGGTTGATCACCAGATCGTCATCGTCCAGGCCCAGCTGAGTGATGGCATCTTCGATCCTGTCCGTCCCCGATGCCGCTTCGGCCGAGGTCATCACCACCTTGCCGCCGAAACCTTCGACCGCATCCTTGATGCGCACGTCGTCGGTGGCAACATAGATGCTGGTCAGGCCCTTGGCCAGTCCGGCTCTCTCGTAGACGTGTTGGATCATCGGCTTGCCGTTAATGGGTGCCAGCGGCTTGCCAGGAAAGCGGCTCGAGCCGTAGCGCGCCGGGATCAACAGAGTAACATTCATCAAATTTACCTACTTTACTTAGCGAGGCTAAAGTGAAATGGGCTCCCAAAGGAGCCCCAGAATAAACGCAGCGTCTCTAAGACTAGATACGGCGGAATAGCTTAGTCAACATTTCATCCGTGACTTTCTCTTCCCAGGTCGGACCGTAGACGTTGGCCCACAGTGGCCCCATGCTCTTGGTCACGGCAACCATCTTGGCTATGGTCTCATCCGGCAAGTCTTTGCAGATGTTCTTCGGCAGGGTGATGTTGTGCTTCTTCAGCATCAGACGGAACTCTGCCACCCCTTCAGGGTAGAACTCTTCCAGCACGTCGAAGGCGATACAGTTGCCTATGCCGTGATGGTAGCCGAGGATATAGCCCAGGCCATAAGACACGGCATGACAGGCGCCGACCTGGCTGTAGGCTATGCTCATGCCGCCCATGAAGGAGGCCATCATCAGCTTGTCGTCTTTCTCCGGATGATCGTCCAGGTACACCTGGCGACACAGATCCATGGCCTTCTCGGCATAGGACTTGGAGAACTCGTTGAGGAAGGTGCCCTGCAGTGACTCGACGCAGTGGATATAGCAATCCATGCCTGTGTAGAACCATTGATCCGTTTCTACGCCGGCTATGAGCTCAGAGTCCATGATGATCTGATCGAATACAGTGTAATCCGAGTTCAGTCCCAGCTTGCGCACCGGGCCGCAGAGCACAGCGGTGCGCGAGGCTTCGGCGCCGGTACCCGAGATAGTAGGAATGCCGACATGGTGCACCGCCGGGTTCTTGATAAGATCCCAGCCCTGGTACATGGCGGAGCCGCCCGGGTTGGTGAGCATCAGAGACACGGCCTTGGCCACATCCATGGTGGAGCCGCCGCCCAGACCTATCACGCTGACCGGTAACTTGGCGTTGAAGGCCTGCACCTGTTCGGTGAGGGTGTCTATCTGCACTGTGCTCGGCTCTTCGTCGACGTTGACCCAGATCACCAGATCCTGGGCCTTCTTGGGAATACGGGCTTCCAGCGGCTTGCCCTGATGCACGTCGTCGACCAGGAAGACCACGAAGTCTTCGGCTGTCTTGCGCTCGGCGGCCAGCACTTCGTCCAGCTGGGCGAAGGAGCCCCGGCCGAAGATCATTTTTTCAACGACTTTAAAATTCTTGAAACTCATTGCAATACACTCCCTGGGAATTATTGGCCTGAAATTATTGGGCGAAGGCTTTCTTGATGTTTTCGATACGCGCCATGATCTGCTCTTCCGTCCATGACAGCTTGATCAGCATGGAGATGGTGCGGCTCATGATGGCATCCGACTTGGGCACTGACACCTGGGTGTAATCGGGTCTGTCCTGGACCAGCATGATGGGCAGGGCGGCCGGGGACTGCAGCTCCTGGATATGCTTCCAGTTTTTCAGGTAATGCCAGTTGTTCACATACCAGTAGAAGCAGCCATCGACGCCGTTGGCGGCCAGCTTCTGGCTGATCTCGGCAGTGCGCTCTTCGGTTGGCAGCATGAAGCTCAGGAAACCGGCTGAGTCGCCTTCGGGATCCGGGATCAGGCGGAAGCTGACTTCCGGGATGTCGGCCATGGCATCCTTGATCATCTTTTTGTGCTTGCGCTGGATTTCTATGATGGTGTCCAGCTTGCGCAGCTGGGCGACACCCACGGCGGCGTTCATTTCCGAGATGCGGAAGTTCAGACCCATGATGGGGTGCGATTCGGCGCCGCGATCGTTGCCGACATGGTCGTGGCCGTGGTCGGAGAACATGTGGGCATGGTTGTAGATAGTGGTGTCGTTGGTCAATACGGCGCCGCCTTCACCACAGGTGATGGTCTTGACCGAATCGAAGGAGTAGCAACCCACGTCGCCCAGGGTACCCAGGGCCTGGCCCTTGTAGCTGGCGCCTATGGCCTGGCAGGCATCTTCCAGCAGCACCAGGTTGTGCTTCTTACAGATGGCCTTGATCTCGTCCATCTTGGCCATGGAGCCACACATCTGCACCAGGTTAACCGCCTTGGTGCGTGGGGTGATGGCGGCTTCTATGCCTTCGGGTGACAGACACAGGGTCTCGTCGATTTCGGCAAATACTGGGATGGCACCGGCCATGAACACGGCTTCGACCGAGGCGACGAAGGTGAAGGGTGGCACTATGACTTCGTCACCTGCGCCTATGCCGGCGGCCATCATGGCCGTCTGCAGTGCGGCCGTGCCGCTGGATAACAGGTGCACGTGCTTGACGTTCATCTTGTCGCAGAGCATCTGTTCCATGTCGCGGGTCTTCCAGCGATCGTTACGCATATGGTCAAAGTTGTAACGGAAGGTGAAGCCGTGTTCCATTACGTCAGCGACTTCCTGCTTCTCTTCAGGACCAAATAATTCAAAACCGGGCATGGAAGTAATCTCCTCAGAATGCGTTGCGCGTCAGATGCGCTCCAATAAACCGCCAGATTATAACTGGGATGAAGTGCTATCTGCGATGTTTTATTAAGGAAAATTTATCGATAAAGGAAAAAGTCTGCCCTGGGGCAGACTTTTTATTGGGATGAGCCGGGCCATGGAGCAGCGGCTGTCATGTCAACGGGTGCCGGCGAGCCCCAGGGTGCGGTCCACTGTCACGTCCAAATCCGTCAACAGGCCATTCTGGACGCTGTAGATCCAGCCATGCACAGCCACTTCCTGACCGCGCTCCCAGGCTTCCTGGACCAAGGGCGAGCTGGTGACATTGGCCACTTGTTCTATGACGTTGAGCTCACACAGGCGATCGAACCTGGCCTGCTCGTCGAGCATTGTCAGTTCTTCCTGATGCAGGCGATGTATGTCCCGCAGGTGACCTAGCCAGTTATCTATCAACCCCAGGCGTTGGGTGCCCATGGCGGCGCGTACACCGCCACAGCCGTAGTGACCCACCACCATTATGTGCTTCACCTTGAGCACGTCGATGGCGTATTGCAGCACCGACAGGCAGTTGAGATCTGTGTGGATCACCATGTTGGCTATGTTGCGGTGAACGAAGACTTCGCCGGGCATCAGGTCGATGATCTGGTTCGAGGGCACCCGACTGTCGGAGCAACCTATCCACAGATACTCGGGATTCTGTTGGGTCGCCAATTGCTCGAAGAAACTCGGGTTTTCCTGGCGAATGCGGCCGGCCCATCGGCGATTATTATCGAATAGCTGTTTAAGTAGTTTCATTGATACCTGTGATTTTTTCTATGCCAGCACTCATGCTTTGAGTTGCTTGAGTGGGACTCGGGCCGTTCTTCGGGCCCATTGTCTGCTTAGTGTACCAGCAATTTTTCGCGCTCTGGTCTATCCATCCAAGCTATCCATCCAAGCTTACAGCCAACTTCATGTCGAGGTTGCAGGTTTTCTGCCGAAAATATATCCCATCTTATTGTTTTTTTAGAATGTTACATTGGTTTATTTCTGTGCATTTATCCTGAAGGGTAAAGGATGAAATAATTTAATCCAAGCTTGAAAACCTTTAGTTAAAAATGGCTTAAACATAAATATACAATTGATTAACAATGGTTTTATTCGATCAAGATTTTTGCTGCATCCAGTACTGGCATCAGTGCAGCGGCGACAGCCAAGCTCATGGGCGGCTCAGGAATTGACCGAGTCTGGCGGTGACGACCTCGGCTTGCTCCAGGGTGGCGAGATGCCCCGCGTGTTGCAGCTGGACGTATTCGCTGCCGTCTAGGGCATCATGCATCAGGTAACTCTCGAGCACGGTACGCAGCCGGTTCTCGCATCCCACCATGATGAGGCAGGGCAGTGCCAAAGCTTCGACCTCCTCGAGCAGATCCCGGCGGCCAAACAGCATGCGTCCTAGGCGAACCAGGCTGGCGAGTGGCTCTGCACTATTAGTCGCATTATGAGCTTCACTATTAGCTGAGTCGTGAGCTGCGTTATGAGGAGCCGTGCCATGTGTTGTGCCATGAGTTGCCAGAGAATGGCAGAAATCCTGATACAAGTCGGGCGCTCGTGTCCGGGTGTCTGCGGCAAAAAAGAGCGGCGCCATGCTGTCTATCATGGCACTCGGGAAGTGACCGACAGCCGCGGCCTCATCCAGCAGGGCGAGATACTTGTCGCGGGTGACTTCGGGCTCGAAGCCGATGAAGCTGTTGAGCAGCACCAAAGACCTGACTCTTCCCGGTGCCAGCAGGGCCAGCTCGGTGCCCCAGATGGCGCCCATGCCGTGGCCCACGAGCTCACAGCTGTCTATCTTGAGCAGATCGAGCAGCGCCAGCATCTGCTTGGCCAGATCCTGCAGATTGCGGCAGGACGCAGGCAGGGCACCAGAGTGACCATGGCCCCAGAGATCCGGCACTATGCAGCGATAATCTTGACTCAGCTGCGCCAGTTGTGGCGCCCAGATACGGCTGTCACACAGGTAGCCGTGGCCGAACAGGAGTGTCGGCCCCTGGCCTATGTCCAGGTAACTCAGTTGCTGTGCATCCAGGGTAACTTGGTGACGGCAGGCAGAAAAATCCATAACAGTGACTCACAAAAAAGTATTAAATAAGATTAAAAATAACAGGTTAACCCGTTCTATTTCCGGCCATGATCTCGGCTACGGCTACGGCTACGGCATGGCCGTCGGCGCAGGTGCGATTCTAAACACGTATTCGTCGACCAAATCATGAAGCCGTGCCAGCACCTGGGGCTTGAGGGCCAGTTCGGCGCGCTCCAGGATGAGATACAGGGCCTTGGGATCATAATCTGCCAGCCAGCCCGATGCCACAGGGAAGTAGCTCAGATGCCAGGGCTCGGGGCTGACGCCGCTGAGTCCTGCTTGGTAGGGGAAGTAGAAGCCGAAGCGCCCGGCATTGGCCTGCAGCCAGGCGTGCAGGGGCCCACAGGGGCCTTGAGGCAGATACTCGTCGCTGCTGAGCCTGAGGGCTTGCCTGGAGATGGCATTGGCATCGAACAGGTCGATATCCGTGCCCCAATGATGGCGCGAGGCGCCGGGCAATGCCGACCAGAGCAAGATCAGCTCGACCAGCCTGGCATGGCTCAAGCCTTCTGGGTTCACCGGCCGGGACAGGGCGTCGAGCAGCGGTCGTCGGCCTGTCGCCTTGGCGTTCCAGATCTGCAACTGGCGCTCGAAACTGCGATAGCCGGAGCAGATGGCCAGCGCCAGGCCGGCGTCTTCGGCGGCCCGTGCCATGTTGGCGAAGGCGGCTGCGGTGTTCGCTTCGAGCCAGTGTTCCTGATACGGGATCAGCTGCGTCCCTTCTTCCAGGGCATCAGGCCCCAAGCCGTACAGTTCGGGGCGCTGCAACCCCGGCGGCGCGCCGGTGGCTAGCACAGGAGTCTTTCCAGTATGCCCTGGTAACACTTGGCCAGCAGCTCGAGATCTTCGACCCGCACGCACTCGTTGACCTTGTGGATGCTGGCGTTCACCGGCCCAAGTTCCAGCACCTGAGCGCCGGTCGGGGCGATGAAACGGCCATCCGAGGTGCCGCCGGACGTCTGGGGATCCGTCTCGCTGCCCGTGACCTCGCGAATGGCGTCACGGGTGGCGTCCAGCAGGGGCCCTTCACCCGTGAGAAAGGGCAGGCCGTTGAAGGTCCAGTCGAGATCGTAATCCAAGCCATGGGCATCGAGGATCCCCAAGACCCGCTGGATCAGCAGCTCGGCGGTCACTTCGGTGGAATAGCGGAAATTGAACATCACCTCCAGGGATCCCGGGATCACATTGGATGCGCCGGCACCTGCATTGATGTTGGCTATCTGGAAACTGGTTGGCGGAAAAAATTCGTTGCCCTTGTCCCAATGCATCTGCGCCAGCTCGGCCAGCGCCGGGGCCGCCTTGTGGATAGGGTTGTCCGCCAGATGCGGATAGGCTACGTGTCCCTGGATGCCGTTGACCGTCAGCTTGCCCGTGAGGCTGCCACGACGGCCATTCTTGACCACATCCCCGAGTTTGTGGGTCGAGGAGGGCTCGCCCACCAGGGCCCAGGTGATCTTCTCGTTGCGCGCTTCCAGGGTGTCTATCACCCGGGTGGTGCCGTTGATGAAGGGGCCTTCCTCGTCACTGGTGATCAGAAAGGCGATGGAGCCCTTGTGATCCGGGTGCTCGGCCACGAAACGCTCGGTTGCCACCAACATGGCGGCCAGTGAGCCCTTCATGTCGGCGGCGCCGCGGCCAAACAGATAGTCGTCTATTAGGGTGGGCTCGAACGGCGGGGTATGCCAGCGATTGAGATCCCCGGTCGGCACCACATCTGTATGACCCGCGAAGCAAAAGACCGGACTCTGACTACCCCTGCGGGCCCACATGTTGGTGGTGTCTTCGAACACCATGGGCTCGATATTGAAACCTGCGGCACCGAGGCGCTCGGCCATCAGGGTCTGGCAGCCTTCGTCCAGTGGCGTCACCGAGGGACGGGCGATGAGCTGCATGGCGAGCGCCACCACGTCCTGCTCGTGAACCGGCCGTGATTGACTCATAACTTGAACCACGCACTGTAAGCGGTGTCGGAGAAGCCTGTCTGCACCCGTTCGGCATCGACCAGCACGGGGCGTTTGATCAGCGTCGGCTGTGCCAACATCAAGAGGATCGCCTTGGGCGCGTCTATGTCGGCTTTATCTGCGTCGGACAGGGCGCGGTAACTTGTGCTGCGCTTGTTGAATACCGCTTCCCAGCCCAGGGCGTCGACCCAGGCACTGAGCAGCGTCTCATCCAGGCCTTGCTCTCGGAAGTCATGGAAGGGGATATCCAGTTGGTTTGATTCCAGCCACTTACGGGCTTTTTTTACCGTGTCGCAGTTTTTGATGCCATAAATCTTGGTGCCAGAGAGGGTCAAAGTGGGTTACTCCCTTGAATTGGTGTCGAAAGCCTATGTACAGGCAGTGCAGGCATTGTGGCATTGTGCGTTTGCAGTCACAAGTGCCGGCTGAGGGATTTACCGGCAATGGAGGTTATTTTATTACCGGCAAGAGCTCATGCCATCCGGGACTTGGGCCGGCCGGGCCTCAGACGCTAATGCCTGGGCATTTGGGTTAAGGGGTCATCGTCTTGGGCCGTCTAGGGGACAATAGGGCATTGATCTTAGAGCAAATAGTGTAAGATAGGCCGGGTACCTATGGCAGAGGCAATGGCAGAGGCAATGACAGGGGCAGGAGTGTTGGATCTGATCGCTGATAGGCGAAACTCGTCGATTCAGGCAGCACCTAGGCCCATCGAGTCTATTGACGTGAAGACAATAGGCTACCTCAGAGACAGTGGCTGTCGTGGGGTGAAGCTGCCTCTGCGCCTACAATGATAAAAACAGGCAAGTGTCGGGATTCATCTTTCTTCCACCCGGCTTGAAGCCCAGAAAAAGAGACAAAGAATATGTTAGCCGCCGTTAGCTTAGCGACAAATATTGAAGAAAAACCCTGGATACTGGTGAAATTTGCTCAAGCGCTTATCCGTCCCCTCAGTGCCGTTTGTATTTTGTTTGGTCTGACCGTCATTGCCGGGTACTTCGGCTCTGTCGAGGCCTTGTACCGGCCGGTCACGGGTGGACCGGCAACCAACCCTCTGACGGCAATATGCATGATTTTTATCGGCTTCAGCCTCAGGGCCAGTCGCGGCAAGGGGCGCGAACTCTGGTTGCAGCGCGCCCTGGTTTCGCTGGTGATCATCATCACCTCGCTGCGTTTCTTTGACATGCTGCTCGACTCGGACGTGTTGGCCTTGTTCACGCCTTTCCAGCAGCAAGTGGCGCTGGATCTGCAACTGGGCAAGAGCAACCACATGGGGGTCAATTCGGCGATCATGTTCTTTTGCATCGCCCTCAGCCTGCTACTCTATGGTTTTCAAAGAGTCACAGCCTCGCAGTTCATCGCCTTCATTGCGCTAGCCATACCCACCATCTCCTTCACAGGTTATGCCTATGGGATCGACCAATTCTACGGACAAATGTCCATGCTGACGGCATCCACCGGCTTTGCATTGGCGGTCGCGGCCTTGCTGATGACAGCCAACTCAGGCGCGGTGAAGGCGATTCTGAGTCCGTACATAGGCGGCAAGATAGCCAGGCTACAGACCATGGCCGGCTATGCTGTCCCGACCCTACTCGGGTACCTGTTGATTAAATCGCTCAATTCCAATGAAGGAGATTTGTTCGGTATTTTTGTCGTTACCATATGCTGGTTCATCATCTTGATGGTCAGCATGTCGGCCATATTCCAGGAAAAAATTGATCATGAGCGGCGCCGGGGTGAATTTCTGCTCACCCAGGCCGCCATGAACGATCAACTCACAGGTTTAGCGAACCGCAGGAAGTTCATCGAATTCGGCCAGGAGGAACTTAAGCGTCTCCAAAGTACCAAGAGCCTGCTCTGGCTGCTGCTCCTGGATGTGGATCATTTCAAGAAGATCAACGATACCTCGGGTCATGCCATGGGGGATAAGATACTGGTCGCGTTGGGCAAGACGCTGCACAATTCGGTCCGCACGGTCGATCTGGTTAGCCGCATCGGCGGTGAAGAGTTTGCCCTGGTGCTGGTCGATACCAGCCGCCAGGGCGCCGAACGGATTGCAGAGGACATTCGTGCCAGCATAGCCAGACTCAGCGTCGCGGGTTGGACGGATATACATGGCCCCATCACAGTGTCCATCGGCTGCGCGGCCAATGATGGCAGTCATACCCTGGAGAGCAGCCTGAACCTCGCCGATGAAGCCCTGTACCAGGCCAAGCAGAATGGCCGAAATCGGGTCTGTTTTGCCGATGCCAACAAAGGCCAATGATGCAAATGCTAGCAAGAGACTCGTCAGCGGCGCAACAGCGGCAGAACCCCTGGTTGGGCTTGGGTTGCGGCAATGTCAGCCTCAATAGCACTAGGGCAGTGCTATTGGGATTTGCCTTGCCTTTGTCGCTGTTTTTGCTTAAGTTAATCGTTAATCTAAACTACTTAAAGTTATTCCAAGGCGCGCCTTAAGTTATTCCAAGTAGCCTCAGAGCCTTAGGTCTACGCAAGGCCAGCACAAGACGCCGCAGTGCAATGGAAACAGACTCAGGATGAGCCGAAGCTAAACCTTATCTTGAATCTCCCGTTCCCCTTTTGCTTAACTGTCGTCCGGGCACTCTGGAAGCCGCAATCCCGTGCGGTAGCCTGCCCGAAAGCATCTGTGAGTGCCGGCTGCGTGAGTCGCTTAGTCGCTTAGTTGCTTAGTCGCTCAAGGGATCAATCGGCAGCCATGTTTAAACTGTCGAGTGGACTCAGGGTACCGGCGTAGTGCTGGCCTATCACATGAGTATAGATTTGGGTGCTGGCCAGATCGCTGTGACCAAGGAGTTCCTGCACAGTCCTGATATCTCGACCATTACGCAGCAGTTGGGTGGCAAATGAGTGCCTGAAGGTATGACAATTAATCTGCTTGTGATCCAGACCACATCGCTGCACAGCATGACGTAATATTTTTCGCGGCACCGAATCGTGTAAATGATGCCGGCAGAGAATATGCGCCAGCGGATGCTGGCACACACTGGTCGAGGGAAAAATATACATCCAGGCGGGTTGACGAAAGGCATTGGGATATTTCTTGTTGAGCGCAAAGGGCAATGACGGCCCAATACCTTGCAGATTGTCACGTCGCTGGAGATCAACGGCCTGGGTTATCAACTGTTGCAGCTCGGGGATGAGTGACTGGCTCAGCACTGTTTGCCTGTCTTTGTTCCCCTTGCCATCACGGACTGTGATAGCCGCATGTTCAAAGTCAACATCTTGAATACGTAAGCGCAAGCATTCGGTAATGCGCAAACCCGAGCCATAGAGGATGGAAAATATGCTCCTGTCACGGCCACTGAGTTGTCCCAAGATAAGACTAACCTCGCCAGGGCTGAGGACGACGGGCAAGCGTCTATGACGCTGGGCGTGACTGAACCCCAGCTCACCCAAGGGGCGTTGCAGGAATTTATTGTACAGATAGGCCAATGCGTTCAATGCCGTCTTCTGGGTATTGATAGCGACATGACGTCGATTCGCCAGATAGGACAGAAATGCCGTGACCTCCGGTGCCCCCATAGTGTCAGGATGCTTAAGGCGATGAAAACGAATGTAGCAGGCAATCCAATATAGGTAGGTTTTTTCTGTCCGCAGACTGTAGCCCAGCAATCTGAGGCTTTCACTTATCTGAGTGAGAAAGCGGCTCTTGAACATAAAATTTATTCGCATGAGTTATTGCACTGGAGTACTGGATGTTTATCCAGTTGATTTTTTAGTTTTAGCCTAAAACGGCGCGTTTGCACGGAAAATTATCTGAGCGATGCGTGTTTACACGCAAGCTGAATTAATTACACTATAAAATTCAGTGTTTTATTAAAAAAGTGTACAAATAACGAGATCTCGTTATTTGTGCAAACGCGCATGCGCGTTTAGCCTGAAGGCTCAGTGGAGTGAACAAGTTGAATGGTTTACAGAACAGTAAGTTGTGATAATCTGGTTTACATTGAACCAATGTACATATGCGCATGCGCACTATTAAAATGTTACATTACTAAGGAAGTATCGTGAATCTTCAGAATGTTTTAGATTTTGAGAAGTTTGTCAAAGGCGAAGTCAAGAAAGCAACTGAAGAACTTGCTGGGTTGCAAGACGGTAGTAGAAATCATTTACAGAAGTTGGTCTATACAAATTTAGTTGATCGTTTTGACGTGATGGTGGACAAAACTATTCTCGATAATGCGCTTCATGAACGATTACTCGATGATGCACTTAAAAAATTGGATTCCCCTGTATCGGAGGCGGATGTATTAAAGTTGCTGATGGATGGGAGTAATATTCATGAAGTGGTTGAGTCAAGAGTCCAGAATATTTTAAGAGACGGCGTTCTTCGAGGAAGGCATTCTAATAAGGTATCAAAGTTGTTTGAACTCATTGGCCTCGAAAGAAATTTGTGGACTAAGCCAAGAGTTAATATTTCTACGGGTAAAATTCTTGGGAGCTTTACACCGCAGAATAACAAAATCCCTACATCAGTTTGTGGTTATGCTGATTGGCTGTACTCGCGAAGAAACTCAATTGTACATGGCGGTGGAAGCTCCAAAATGCTGGATAACGACATAGCCCAACTTAAAAAGCTATTTAAAAGCGATGTAGCAAAAACTACTAGGTTAAGTTATAGCGCATTAGGCGTAACTTCTGAGTTTTATTTGGGGGTTGTCAAGCTTATAAAGGATGCCGAGGCGTAATGTAACAAGCGCATGTTGTCGGACTGGTTTTCCGCTGCGCTCCAAACCAGCCGCAAATGCGGGCGTTAGCTTCTATGCGGTGTTTGCAGATGTTTGAATTGTACGTTTAAGGATAATTAATGGATCGTTTACAAGTCGCACTAATAGCTTTATTCGTAGGGTGGGGATTATCTCAACTTACAGACGTAATAAAGTCAAAATGTAGAATAAACAAACTGAAACTAGCAATATCAACAGAACTGAAAGATCTTGAAGTTCTTCTTACAGAACGTACGAGGACAGCTAAAAAGTCATCTGTCGAATACGGGCATGATGGGTACTATGCATGTAGTCTTGGGGCTCCAGTATCGACACCAGTATTAGATGCTTATTATTATGAGGTAGCAGAAAGCTTCACTGAGGAGCAAAGGTACAATATCCGAGTATTAAGGGATCACATTCGTGCATACAGTACTATTGTGGAGTGGGTTGAAAATAATACATCAGGCAAAGCAACTCAAAATGAAATAGTATTCAAGTTATTTGAGGCGTATAAGCAAGCCGCATTCGCATCTGTATTCATAAAGGCCGCAAATGAAGTTGGTGGTAAAGAAAAAATTATTGATGAGCATGAAAACTTAAATGAACTACGAGAAGAATTTAAGTTATTAACTCCTCAACTAGCCTTAAGAAAAAGCTAACAAGTTGCTGCACGCGGACTCGATACAGTTGTCGCGGTTTTTGCTCAAAACCAAAAGCGGCAAAAACAGCACCAACTTACTCGCCGGTGAGCAAGGCGTTGATATGATTCCCTTTGTCAAATAGGCAAATAGTGTCCTTACCGGAAACCCAAAAAATTTCCGGTAAGGACACTCTGACAGTAGGCTTTGGCCAGTAAGTGTCGGCGGTTGACCTTGCTGATATCCGCGGATTTTAACCGCATTACTTGTTTGCGCCGCTGGAGCCTTGCCTCAGTCTAGGAGCGCGGATGTGACCGCTTAACGCCCTCGAGGGTTGCTCTCACCGCTGCCGCCGCCTTTACTGTCAGAGTGTATTCGTAACGCTAAGAGCTGGATTAGTAAGCCGTTATCGGCTTATCCACCTCAAATTCCCGGGCAATGTCCCAAAGGTAGCCCGTCAGTTCCCGGGCCACCGCGGTGACAACCTTGTTGTATTCCTTGCCTCGTGCTTTCAGGGCATGGAAGCGGTGGCATAATCGCTGCTGTACCTCCCAGGCACGTGTTTGCAGCCGGATTGAGTGCCCTTGTTGCCGACTCTCCAGCTCCCGAGAGACTTTGGCTGGAAAACGATAGGCCCAGGCAGACTCTATTAAAATGCGTCGTACATGGCCATTGCCGCATTTGGTGATCCCGCCGCGTCGCTCCCGCTGTCCGCTTGAGCGCTCACTGGGTGTCAGGCCAACAAAGTTCATCAAGGAACGCGGTGAGTCAAAGCGTCGTAAGTCGCCCAGCTCGGCCATAATGGTCATAGCCGACAAGAAACGGATCCCCCGCAGCACGGTAAGGCGCTGCACCAGCGGATACCAACGCCAGCTTTCTGCCAGGCTTTGCAGCTCCAGTTCCAGCTGTTGCAGACGTTCGTGACGCTCGGTGACTATGTTGACGTAATGCTGGAAGGTGAGCTTGGTGGCACTTTCCTGGAAGCTAATGTCGGCCAGATGACGCCGATATGCCTCGGTCCAGTTTTGTCGGCCACTGCAGGGGTGACCATGGCGCAGCAGGAAGGATTTCAGCCGCTGCCGTGCCTGACGCAAATCGAGCATGGCGTCTTCCCGACAGCGGATAAGATCGCGAATGGCCTCGTCCCGTTCGTCCGGAACATAGATGGGCTTAAGATCACCACTGCGTGCTAAAGATGGGACATCCAAATCTTTTTGTGCTTTTGGGCCTGTCTGACTAGGCTTTGAGTTACTCCCTTTTGCCTGCCGAGGCTTGCCATGACTACTGCTCGTCGCCAATTGATTGATGCCGAAAGCACGCCCTTCTACCATGTGATTAATCGCTGTGTCCGAAGGGCATTTTTATGTGGCGAAGATGTGGTCACCGGGCGCAGTTACGAGCACAGGCGTGGCTGGATAGTCGATAAAATCAGGCGGTTGTCGTCGGTATTCTGCATTGATGTCTGTGCTTATGCTGTGATGTCAAATCACTATCATCTGGTACTGAAAATCGACCTTGCCGCTCAAAAGGGCCTGTCTCAATTTGACGTGGTTGCACGCTGGACGACGCTGTTTGCCGGTAATGCCATTGCTACCCGATTTCTTAAAGGCGATAGCTTGTCCGAAGGCGAGCGAATGCTGCTCGACAGCCTGATTGCCGAATGGCAAGAGCGGCTTGGCAGTGTGAGTTGGTTTATGCGCTGCCTCAATGAAGAGATTGCCCGTAAAGCCAATCGGGAAGATGGCTGCAAAGGGGTATTCTGGGAAGGGCGCTTTAAATCCCAGGCACTACTGGATGAGCAGGCGCTGCTTGCCTGCATGATGTATGTGGATTTAAATCCTATTCGTGCGGGTATTGCAGACTCGCTGCAAGAGTCTGATTACACTTCGATTCAGGAGCGGATTGAAGCGCTTGCGCAACAGAAGCCAGTTCGTGTGTCACTCAAACCTTTACTGCCTTTCGAGGGCGCGGCCGTAGCCGCCGAGCAAAGCGGTATTCCATTCCACTTTGCCGATTATCTGGAATTGATTGACTGGACCGGTCGTGCTGTGCGCGAAGATAAGCGTGGCTTTATTGATAGCACCCGCCCCAAGCTGCTCACCGAACTGGGTATCGGCGAAGATGCCTGGGTCACTTCCGCCAAAGAATTTCGCCGTCAATACAGCGGCATCAGTGGTAGGTGGGATGCCATGTGTGCCATGAAAGCCAAATCCGGTGGCAAATGGTGCCGAGGTAAACGGCAGAGTGAAGCACTGCATCCAGGTTAACTTTCCAGTCCTTGATGGAGGCATTTTTACGACGACTGAGGTTTATCAGGGCGCTTGTGCACTCAATCCTTGGCGCATTAGCCATCTCAGTCCCCGACAACCTTACCTTTGATGCGTTTGCTACCTCGTGACTGATGAGTCAGGGACTGACGGACTCTGTTCAGGATGTGTTATTACCGGGCAAAAGTGTTTAGGCTGTCCTCATACTCTCATAGACGCTCATAGACGCTCATAGACGCTCATAGACACTGCGTTCAAACGTTAGGCTGATGCTGGGAATTATGAAATGCATAAAGCCGCAATTCATCCCCAACAAATCAATGTTTTAGTGATGGCGCTGTGATCTTTGAACTTTAGCAATTCAACAAAGGCTTTACCTCTTACAACCATAACTTATAGGAACTAGCAGAAGTACATCATGGAAAATCATCACAATAACCGCCTTTACGGTTTGGACACACTACGCGCTGTCGCCATTATTATCGTGCTGATCTATCACTATAAAGTAGTGGTAAGCAGCGAAAATATCTTCGGATTTATGAGCCAATTGGGCTGGACAGGTGTTGATCTTTTTTTTGTGCTGAGTGGCTATTTGATTGGTAATCAGGTGCTTTCGGCAATTGCCAAAGGGCAGGAGTTTTCGCTCAAGTTGTTTTATATTCGCCGTTTCCTGCGAACCTTACCTAACTATTATTTTGTACTCGCACTTTATTTTATCTTCCCGGTTGCATTGAGCGGCACAGCAACTGCATCGCTCTGGTCTTTTCTGACCTTCACGCAAAATCTGGGTATGCGCGCAGGAGAGACCTTTACCCATTCCTGGTCGCTGTGTATTGAAGAGCAGTTTTATTTAATTTTCCCCATAGTTACACTGTTTACTACTTACATCAAACGTTCTATTACACTTGGTTGGTTCGCGATTATTGGTGCTATGTTGTTAGCTATATTTTTGCGCGGATTTAATTGGTTCGAACATGGTGAGGCGGCAATTTCTGCACAATCTTTTATGGAGCATATTTACTACACCAGCTTTACCCGGTTTGATGAATTATTGCCCGGTGTGGCGATTGCATTACTTAAGAACTTTCATCCCACAACCTATGCAGCAATATTGCGTAGAGGTAACCTTTTATTGGTAGTCGGCTTGGTTAGTGTGGGAATGATATTTTACGTGTTTCAAAACTATGCTTACATCGAAGGCTATGGTCGCACGTTTCATGTGGTGACTTTTGGCTATTCATTCCTAGCTATCAGCTTCGCAATTCTGGTACTCGCCGCACTGAGCCCCAACTCAGTGCTGTACCATATACGAATTCCTGGGGCTGCGAGCCTCGCGCTTTGGTCTTATGCAATTTATTTGATCCATAAACCTTTGTTCCAAATATTAAAAGCACCCGTTACGGAATATGATATTGATATTAACAGCGGGCTGGGAATAGCAATTATTATGGCAGTGAGTATTTTTTGTGGTTGGGCACTCTACTTTTGTGTTGAAACGCCGTTTATGAAATTGCGGGCACGTTTTTTCCCATCCAATACAAAAACAACCGTCATCCCCCTAAGCAGACAGCAAGTGGTTTAGTGGTGAATCAGGCCACCCACGGTAAATGGCGTGCATTATGTATCCCGGTATCGGAAGCAATCTATGAAAAAAATAGAAACTAAAATTCAGATTGAGGCATCGTTAGAGAGCGTATGGGGCATATTCTCAGACTTTAAAAGATACCATGAGTGGAATCCATTTTTAACTGAGATCCAAGGGTCGCTTAATGAAGGTGAATCCTTAAAAATTAAAGTTGTATTATCTAATGGCAAAGCTAGATTCGCTGATCCAAAAGTAGAAAAAGTTCTTTATGGTAAAGAAGTCTGCTTTCTTGCTAAGAGTGGTATTCTGTTTGCTGGAAAACATTATTTTATTTTTGAAGCCATTTCCCCAGTTGAAACGCGAGTTATTCACGGAGAAATATTTTCAGGCATTTTGCCATTTTTTCTTTGGCATAAAATTGAAAAAGTATTTACTGCTTCGTTTGAAGGAATGAATAAAGCTTTAAAGTTAAGGGCAGAAAAGCACACATAACAAAGCCATAATGGAAGGCAGGGCAAGATCATGAACGTTTTTTTGCCTACCCTCTAAACAGTATTGACCCACGGAGTCCTCTGTGATCTTATGTCTCCTTTTTTTTGGGGCATGAGCATGAATATCGACATTATTAAGCAGCATT
>NZ_JAAXYH010000020.1 GCF_012911865.1 Shewanella salipaludis | reverse complement strand
CAGGCGCTTGGCGTCGCTAACCTCCATGCCACCGTACTTGGATTTCCAGCGATAAAAGGTGCCTTGGGCAATGCCGTAACGCCGGCAAATGTCTTCGACCTTGCAGCCGGATTCATGCTCCTTGAGGGCACCGATGATTTGCTCTTCCGTAAAACGTTTCTTCTTCATTGTCAGATCTCCTGGTTACTAGCGTAATCGGAAATCTCACATTCGTCATGGTGTTAAATCTGGGGGAAAGGTCATGGCCAGTAAGTGTCGGCGGTTGACCTTGCTGATATCCGCGGATTTTAACCGCATTACTTGTTTGCGCCGTTGGAGCCTGGCCTCAGTCTAGGAGCGCGGATGTGACCGCTTAACGCCCTCGAGGGTTGCTCTCACCGCTGCCGCCGCCTTTACTGTCAGAGTGTATTCGTAACTCTAAACGCTAGATTAATAAGCCGTTATCGGCATATCTACCTCAAATCCCCGGGCAATGTCCCAAAGGTAGCCTGTCAGTTCCCGGGCCACCGCGGTGACAACCTTGTTGTATTCTTTGCCTCGTGCTTTCAGGGCATGGAAACGACGGCACAATCGCTGCTGTACCTCCCAGGCACGTGTTTGCAGCCGGATTGAGTGCCCTTGTTGCCGACTCTCCAGCTCCCGAGAGACTTTGGCTGGAAAACGATAGGCCCAGGCAGACTCTATTAAAATGCGCCGTACATGGCCATTGCCGCATTTGGTGATCCCGCCGCGTCGTTCCCGTTGCCCGCTTGAGCGCTCACTGGGTGTCAGGCCAACAAAGTTCATCAAGGAACGCGGTGAGTCAAAGCGTCGCAAGTCGCCCAGCTCGGCCATAATGGTCATGGCCGACAAGAAACGGATCCCCCGCAGCACGGTAAGGCGCTGCACCAGCGGATACCAACGCCAACTTTCTGCCAGGCTTTGCAGCTCCAGTTCCAGCCGTTGCAGACGTTCGTGACGCTCGGTGACTATGTTGACATAATGCTGGAAGGTGAGCTTGGTGGCACTTTCCTGGAAGCTAATGTCGGCCAGATGGCGCCGATATGCCTCGGTCCAGTTTTGTCGGCCACTGCAAGGGTGACCATGGCGCAGCAGGAAGGATTTCAGCCGCTGCCGTGCCTGACGCAAATCGAGCATGGCGTCTTCCCGACAGCGGATAAGATCGCGAATGGCCTCGTCCCGTTCGTCCGGGACATAGATAGGCTTGAGATCACCACTGCGTGCCAACCTGGCCAAAGTCATGGAATCGCGCTTATCGGTTTTCACCCTGTCGCCAGGTGCTTTGGGGATGAGTGCCGGTGCGATCACCCAACAGTCAATGCCACGGCGAAGCAAGTGACGATAGAGCCAGAAGCCACAAGGACCGGCCTCGTAAACGACACACAGCTTGCTGGCTTTGGAAGATTGATTTTTAATGAGTTTATCGAAAGAGCGCAGGTTGGTTGGCAAGGTGCCATAGTATTGCACCGCGTCAGTTAATCTATCAGAAACCAAGGCCACATCTGTGGTCTCCTTGTGCACGTCCAAACCGATAAAAAGTGTGTTAGCTTTAGACATGTCGGCCTCCTGTGAATGTTTGATGTTCAACAAACAGTGTGGCTCTGGTTTTGCTAACCCACGAGAAAACACGGAGGCCGACATCTGCACAGGGAATCATTATGTCTAGACGGCAAAGGAGAAAGCTATGAACTGGAAATTTTCATACGCCATTGGTTTCCACCCTTGGGAGGATACGGACCAAGAATTTTCCCAGTCTTTGGCATCGCTCCTCGAACGTGAGGAGGAGGGGCGTGCACCACCCTACGGGCGTGCCTTGGACGTAGGCACGGGGAGCGCCATCTGGGGCATCGAGCTGGCTAAACGGGGCTGGGAAGTCACTGGCGTGGACCTCGTAGACAAGGCCCTGGATCGGGGGCGCGAGCGGGTTCAGGCTGCTGGCGTGGAAATGAAACTGGTGAAGGGGGACGTTACCCGCCTTTCAGAAGCTGAAGTGGGTCCCGGGTTCCGACTAATCTTGGACACCGGCACCTTCCATGACTTCGACACCGAGCAGCAGAAAGGAATGGCCCGCAGCATTGACGCGCTGGCCGCCAAGGACGCCACAGTTATTTTGCTGTGCTGGCCGAGGCGTATTCGCCCCTTGATCCGGGGTGTAAGCCGCGAAGAAATCGAGGCTGCCTTTGCAGGTTGGCGGATCACTGACGTGGAGCCGTCCTTCTTCAAACTTCCACCACCATTGGAATGGGTGCTGCGCCCGGATGAGCACTGGTACCGCCTGCAGCGCGCATGAGGTTGATGCGCCGTCTAACAAAAGGTTGCAGCGGACGGCCCGCTACGCTGACCGTCTCTGAACCGGGGCGTTGATATGATTCCCTTTGTCAAATAGGCAAATAGTGTCCTTACCGGAAACCCAAAAAATTTCCGGTAAGGACACTCTGACAGTGGGCTTTGGCCAGTAAGTGTCGGCGGTTGACCTTGCTGATATCCGCGGATTTTAACCGCATTACTTGTTTGCGCCGTTGGAGCCTGGCCTCAGTCTAGGAGCGCGGATGTGACCGCTTAACGCCCTCGAGGGTTGCTCTCACCGCTGCCGCCGCCTTTACTGTCAGAGTGTATTCGTAACTCTAAACGCTAGATTAATAAGCCGTTATCGGCATATCTACCTCAAATCCCCGGGCAATGTCCCAAAGGTAGCCTGTCAGTTCCCGGGCCACCGCGGTGACAACCTTGTTGTATTCTTTGCCTCGTGCTTTCAGGGCATGGAAACGACGGCACAATCGCTGCTGTACCTCCCAGGCACGTGTTTGCAGCCGGATTGAGTGCCCTTGTTGCCGACTCTCCAGCTCCCGAGAGACTTTGGCTGGAAAACGATAGGCCCAGGCAGACTCTATTAAAATGCGCCGTACATGGCCATTGCCGCATTTGGTGATCCCGCCGCGTCGTTCCCGTTGCCCGCTTGAGCGCTCACTGGGTGTCAGGCCAACAAAGTTCATCAAGGAACGCGGTGAGTCAAAGCGTCGCAAGTCGCCCAGCTCGGCCATAATGGTCATGGCCGACAAGAAACGGATCCCCCGCAGCACGGTAAGGCGCTGCACCAGCGGATACCAACGCCAACTTTCTGCCAGGCTTTGCAGCTCCAGTTCCAGCCGTTGCAGACGTTCGTGACGCTCGGTGACTATGTTGACATAATGCTGGAAGGTGAGCTTGGTGGCACTTTCCTGGAAGCTAATGTCGGCCAGATGGCGCCGATATGCCTCGGTCCAGTTTTGTCGGCCACTGCAAGGGTGACCATGGCGCAGCAGGAAGGATTTCAGCCGCTGCCGTGCCTGACGCAAATCGAGCATGGCGTCTTCCCGACAGCGGATAAGATCGCGAATGGCCTCGTCCCGTTCGTCCGGGACATAGATAGGCTTGAGATCACCACTGCGTGCCAACCTGGCCAAAGTCATGGAATCGCGCTTATCGGTTTTCACCCTGTCGCCAGGTGCTTTGGGGATGAGTGCCGGTGCGATCACCCAACAGTCAATGCCACGGCGAAGCAAGTGACGATAGAGCCAGAAGCCACAAGGACCGGCCTCGTAAACGACACACAGCTTGCTGGCTTTGGAAGATTGATTTTTAATGAGTTTATCGAAAGAGCGCAGGTTGGTTGGCAAGGTGCCATAGTATTGCACCGCGTCAGTTAATCTATCAGAAACCAAGGCCACATCTGTGGTCTCCTTGTGCACGTCCAAACCGATAAAAAGTGTGTTAGCTTTAGACATGTCGGCCTCCTGTGAATGTTTGATGTTCAACAAACAGTGTGGCTCTGGTTTTGCTAACCCACGAGAAAACACGGAGGCCGACATCTGCACAGGGAATCATTATGTCTAGGCATATCGAGATTGGAAACACTGTGAATAATTTTAAAGCGAAAATTTTGATAGGTATATTAGCTATTTTGGGTTCACAGGCTTATGCGGCTGGATCTGATTATAAATGTACAATAGATCGTTATAGTGTTGCTTCTGGTGATGAAGGTGACGTTTATGAGGCATACAAAAAACTTTACCTTGGTAAAGTTTTTACAGTGGAAAGGAATAGCGGTCTCATGGCTGGAGCTTTGAAAAACTCTCACCTCACCGAACCTCAAGTAATTGATCATGGATCAGCTGAGAACTCTTATAAAGTAGTCGCTACAATGAGAAAGGAGCAAGGGGTTGGAGCCGGTTCCAATATATATTCTTTAACTATTAACGAATACGAAAAAAGCCATCAAAAATCGTTTGTCTTCTTGAGAAATGACGAAGTATTTTTCGGGGTATGCGTTAGTTACTAAAAAATGCATAACAAGGCCAGGTACGGCGACGGCTTTTCCGTTTCGGCTTCGCCTTCACTACAAAGACGCGCGTGCTGGCGGCGTTAAGCGACCAAGGAGAACCAAGCATTGTTCGAGTCGAAAGAGTTAAACGAAATCCTAAATGCAGAGTTAGCTCGTGGTAACGAAGTTGCAGAGGCTTCCGCTTGGCCGCCAAAATGCAAAAATCTGGTAATCCTAAAACGTCACTTTCACAAATCCTATACATGTGAGACTTTGGAGTATCAGAAAATAAATGATCCGCATTATTGGTACGCCGAGTATTCAACAATCAATAGTGCAGAGTGTCTGGCGTGCAAATAGCTCTGCACTTAACAAACAAAGGCGGCATCGCCCTGTCAAAAATAGTAAGGACATCCAAACCTTTTTGCGCTGTCTGACTAGGCTGTGAGGTATTCCCTTTTGCCTGTCGAGGCTTGCCATGACCATGACCATGACCACGGCCCGTCGCCAGTTGCTTGATGCCGACAGTACGCCCTTCTACCATGTGGTTAATCGCCGTGTCCTAAGGGCGGTAACATACAAAGATTATTCAATTAGTTCAAAATGTTCTAACATCACCAAGGTAGCTAATGGGATCTCGTTAACACCCATGCGCACTATACAGCTGTTAGCTTTTGGGGCAAAACTGGAATATTGATCAATGAAAGACTCAAAGAAATTTTGGGACAAATCTGCAGAAAAGTATATTAAAAGCCCCATTAAAGATGAAGCCACATATCAACAAAAGCTGGCAATTACCCAAGAGTTCCTGAGGTTGGATTCGAAGGTGCTGGAGTTCGGCTGCGGCAGCGGTGCCACCGCAATTTACCATGCGCCTTATGTTGAATATCTTGTTGCTACCGATATATCCGACAAAATGATAGCGGCGGCTCAGAGGAAAGCGCTCGAAGCTGGGGTAAAGAACATTGATTTTCAGCAGGGCACACTAGACAGCCTAAAGCTCCAAAATGAAAGTTTTGACGCTGTTTTGGGACTAAATGTGTTACATCTTTTGGACGACGTAGATGGTGCCATTGCTAAAGTTTATCGACTTTTGAAAAATGATGGTGTATTTGTTTCAAGTACATCACTAATAGCAGAAATCAATTTGGCTTTTCGATGGTTGATCTCTGGAATGCAGTTTCTTGGTTTGGCTCCTTATGTCAGTCGATTTACAAAGAGTCAGCTTATTTCCAAATTAACGAATTCAGGTTTTACTATTGAACGGGAATGGCAAACTAGCCATGAATCGGTATTCATAGTTGCTAGAAAGGTTAGTCAAGAGGTTGTGTGAAAGCTAACAAGTGGCTGTTGTCGCCCTTAGGGGCTGGGACGGCCTTTTCGCCGCTTCGCGGCTGCAAGCCCGCCCCAAAGCCGGGCGTCATACAGTACAGCGCCGATCGTAGTCCGGCCAAGGAATGGTGATATCTATGCATCCAATTCAATGTCAATGCGGTGCCGTTAAAGGCAAACTCGACAGCATTGGAACCAACAATCGTCTCATCTGCTATTGCACGGATTGTCGAGCGTTCGCACATTTCCTTGGTAAAGCTCCTTATGTGCTGGATGAACAAGGCGGAACTGAGATCGTCCAGGTGGCTCAGCAACGCCTGTTTTTCTACCAAGGGGAAGATCTCCTATCGGCAGTACGCCTCAGCGAGAAAGGTATGATCCGCTGGTATGCAACATGCTGCGGAACGCCTATCGGCAATACTATGGCCAACCGAACAGCATCATTCATCGGCCTCATTCACAGCTGCCTTGACCGTCAGAAAATGGATAAAGACTTTGGAGCCAAAGTTGCAATTTTAAACACTGACACCGCCTTAGGCCACAGGAAACCAAAACAACGCGGGCTTCTGGGGGTTATAGTTCGCTTCATATGGATTCTTGTCGCGAATCGCGTCAACGGACGATACAAAAAATCCCCCCTTTTTAATTCCTCAGGCTTGCCTCGGGTAACCCCAAAAATACTGGGCGCTGAGGAAGTGGAGAATTTGAAGAGTGCCGTATAACAACTGGTTCAAGTCGTTCGCTCCGCTTACCCGGACGCCCCTTAACCAAACGTGATCTGAATCTATGAATATCGCGAGTACCGTCAAGGCAACGCTAATTGCGCCATGGGCAGCATTGCTCGTGGCTATGTTTTAAGGAGGACACTTGAAAACCGATGTAACTATAAGCTTGGCTCAAATACCCGTCGTGAAAGGCGACTTGCGTGTGAACCTTGAACATCATCTTAAAATGATCGAGCAATCGTCTCGTTATAATGCAGATGTTGTTGTTTTTCCTGAGCTATCACTGACGGGCTATGAGCTCGATTTAGCGGCTAAGCTAGCTGTCTCCCCTGAGCCATCGTACTTCAAAGAACTATCTCAAGCCTCAATCGACAATGACATCATAGTTATAGCCGGGTGTCCGTTAAAGTCTTTCAAATCCTCAAAACCAACAATAGGAGCCGTAATTTGCTTTCCTGATGGCACTGTCCAGTTTTATTCGAAGCAATACTTACATGCAGGTGAGGAGACATATTGCTCATTCGGGTCGACCGACTACTTTTTCAAGGTAAAAGGACATCAAATAGCGTTGGCTATTTGCGCTGACTTCACAGAATCAGCGCATTCCCGACAGGCTCGAGAGTTAGGTGCCGATATCTACGTTGTAAGCGCGTTAATATCTGATAACGGTTTTGTGCCTGATGCAAAAATGTTATCCGAAATTGCATCTGAACATGGCTTCCCCGTACTGTTAAGTAACCACATATCGGTGACGGGAGGTTGGACGACCTGTGGTAAAAATTCAATCTGGAATTCAGGTGGAAAACTCGTTTTTAGTTCTGACTCCAAGGATAGTTGTCTGGTCTTGTGTACCCTTGCAGGCAATGAGATCGAGGCAACTAAAACATGACAAAGCGGTGATTGTCACCGCTTGGAAGATTCCCCTGTCAATAGCTACGAAGGTGTCCGTGCCGGAGATGGATACACAGTGAGCCAAGCAACCTAAGGTGCGCGGCAGGCAGGTGCTTGCCAATAGGCCAAGGGCGCGGCCTAACAAGGCCCGCCGGTAATGTGCAAAGCAGCTTGCGCCGGACCTCTCTTTCTCCGGCCGCCGGCGCTCTCTGGCCCATGGAAGATCCAGGCATAAAAAAACGCACTCCCTGGGAGTGCGTTCTTGTTCTCGGATACCGCTACTAATCTGTAAGCAGCCACTGACTGGCAGTGGCGGAACTGTTAATTAATGGCGGAACATGGCCGAGATGGATTCTTCGTTGCTGACGCGGCGTATGGCTTCGGCCAGCACTGCGGACATGGTCAGCTGGGTGACCTTGCTCACTTTCAGCATCTCTGCGCTCAAGGGCACAGTGTCGGTCACTATCACTTCGTCTATGACAGACTCGGCGATGTTTTGCGCGGCCTTGCCGGAAAATACCGGGTGGGTCGCGTAGGCGAAGACGCGGTTGGCACCGTGCTCTTTCAGCGCTTCGGCGGCCTTACACAGGGTGCCGCCTGTGTCTATCATGTCATCGACTATGATGCAGTCGCGACCCTGAACGTCACCTATGATGTGCATCACCTGAGCCACGTTCGCCTGTGGGCGACGCTTGTCTATGATGGCCAGATCCGAGTCGTCCAGCAGCTTGGCTACGGCACGGGCGCGTACCACGCCACCTATGTCCGGTGACACTACTACCGGGTTTTCCAGCTTCTTGGCCAACATGTCTTCCAGCAACACAGGGCTGCCGAAGACGTTATCGACGGGGACGTCGAAGAAGCCCTGGATTTGCTCTGCGTGCAAGTCACAGGTCAGTACCCGATCGACACCGACACTGGACAGGAAGTCGGCAACGACTTTGGCTGTGATGGGCACACGGGCACTGCGAACACGACGGTCCTGACGGGCATAACCGAAGTAAGGGATCACTGCGGTAATACGACCTGCAGATGCTCGGCGCAGGGCGTCAACCATCACTATGAGTTCCATCAGGTTGTCATTTGTCGGTGCACAGGTGGATTGGATGATGAACACATCGGCACCACGCACGTTTTCGTTGATCTGGACACTGATTTCACCATCGCTGAAACGGCCAACCACTGCGTCTCCGAGTTTACAAAAGAGTCGTTCGGCTATCTTATTCGCGAGACTGGGGGTGGCGTTCCCAGCAAAGAGCTTGATGTCGGGCACTGTAAGAACCTCAGGCGTTTGCTTTATATTGTTGTGGCTGACATAGCGGCAGTGCGGAATGGATTCCGGGTGCCTGTAGCTTGCTATGGCAGAAGAAATATCAGAGCTGAGCCAGTCGCGCCAGGAGCGGCGAGCTGTTCATCCCTTGTGCGACAAAACCTTGCAAGTCAGGCGGTAATTTCGCCAGGGCCGCGTGGGCTTGTTGCGCTTGCTCAAATTCCCCGAACACGCATGCGCCGGTTCCGGTCATTCTGGACGGCGCATATTCTACCAGCCAGGCCAATGCCTTGGCAACTTGAGGGTATTTTTCTGCGACCAACTTTTGGCAATCATTCGACCATGAACTGTTCATTAAAGTGTCGATATCCAGCTTGGGGGTGGCTCTGGGCAGGGCCGGGTCCTGGAACACTGCCTGGGTCGAAACATGCACATCCGGCACCAGCACCAGATACCAGGACTGGGGCGGGAAAACAGGCTGGAGCCGCTCGCCGACGCCTTCGGCAAATGCAGCCAAACCATTAATAAAAACAGGGACATCGGCACCGAGTTTCAGCCCAATCTCGGCCAATTCGGCATTCGACAGGCCCGTGTCCCAGAGGGCATTGAGGGCCACCAGGGTGGTGGCCGCATCGGACGACCCGCCCCCCAGGCCACCGCCCATGGGCAGGCGTTTATCCAGCCAGATCTCGGCGCCACCCGGGTAGCCTGTGGCCTGTTGCAAGGATTTTGCGGCTCGCAGAATTAAGTTATCGTTATCCGCGACAACGCCGCCCAGATTGGAGTGCAGCTTGAGGGCGGCGCCGTCCATGAGTTTGAAATCCAGATAGTCGCAATAGTCGATAAACTGGAATAGGGTCTGCAGCTCATGATAGCCGTCGGCGCGGCGGCCATTGACGTGCAGGAAGAGGTTCAGTTTCGCCGGCGCCGGCCAGCCGAGTGAGAGATGTGCTGTCATGCAGGCGATTCCTTATTGGTGTAATTTGGCCACTGGCTGCCCCAGGGCTTGCCAGCGATTGACCTGGATCTTGAGTTGCAGTCCCTCCCTGTCCAGCCTGAGTTGTTTGGGTATGGTGGCGCCGCTCTGTTGCTGCCAGCTGATAAACTGCACTCGCCAGGGGGCCTCGGGATCCTGGCTCAGCAGCAGGCTGGGGTAGCCCTGGCCATCCAGGGTGACTTGGGCCGGGCTCATGCCCGTCTGGCCCGTGATCCACAGGGGCAGGCTCGCCAGCGGAATAGTCCAGCCACTGACCCGCTCGAGCAGGCGCTGTGGCTGGCTGTCTTCGAAGACCTTGCCATCGACTTCCAGTCTGGCGCCTCGCTTGTCGCTGCACAGGGTCAGCACCGTGGTGCCTAGCATTGTGGTCAGCCGCAGGTCGTCCCCTTCCTGGGTATGCAACCAGTAGAGATTGGTGCTGAACTTGTCGCTGGGGGACTTCACCGCCAGCTTGCCCTGCAGCTCCCAGGCACTGGCCTGTTCGGCCTGGCTGACATTCACGGGGGCGAGCCGGCTCTGGGGCAGGGTGCTGCAACCGCCGAGCGCGAGCAGCCAGAGTAAACTCAGGGATAAGGCGATTCTTGTGATGCAGTGCAAATTAGTTATCTATGATGGCCGCTGATTGCTGCTTATGATACGAGCGGGGGCCGAGAATACCAATGCCCGGGGGCAAATTTACGCTTGAGCCTTGTGATTCCTGCCCCAGGGGCGGAATATTCTCGGTAATTGGGCCAATAATTCTGTCTTTAGCGGCTTTTGTTAAGCCCATTCTGTTTTTAAGCGTGCCAATTCAGTAGAATGTCTCCTTCAAAGAGCTGCCAAGAACCTAAAACGAGTCAGATGAGCCTTGTAGCCATAGGTATAAACCACAAAACCGCCACAGTCGATTTGCGTGAGAAAGTCGCCTTTTCACCGGACAAGATTCATGATGCCATGAAGAGTCTGGCGAGTCGGACGCGCTCGGGTGAAGCCGTGATAGTCTCTACCTGTAACCGCACCGAGCTTTACTGCAACAACGCCAACGAGGCAGACATCATAGAGTGGCTGGAGGAATACCATGAGCTGTCCCATGAGGAAGTCGCCGCCTGTATCTACCAGTATCGGGGCCAGAGTGCGGTCAATCATCTGATGCGGGTCGCCTCAGGGCTGGACTCCCTGGTGCTGGGCGAGCCGCAGATCCTCGGGCAGGTGAAGCAGGCTTTCGTCAAGGCCAGGGAAGCCGGTACAGTGGCACTGACCATAGACAAGCTGTTCCAGAATACTTTCTCTGTGGCCAAGAAGGTGCGCACCGAGACTGAGATAGGCGCCGCTGCCGTGTCCGTGGCCTTCGCCGCCGTCAGTATGGCCAAACACATCTTCTCCTCGCTCGCCGCCACCAGGGTGTTGCTCATAGGCGCGGGCGAGACCATAGAGCTGGTGGCCAGGCATTTGAAAGATAACGGTGTCCAGAGCATGGTGGTGGCCAACCGTACCCTGGAGCGTGCCCAGGCCATGTGTGAGGAGTTTACTGCGACCGCCATCATGCTGGAGCAGATACCGGATTTTCTCGCCAAGGCAGATATCGTGATATCCTCTACCGCCAGCCCGCTGCCTATCCTGGGCAAAGGCATGGTAGAAAAAGCGCTAAAGCAGCGTCGTCATCAACCTATGTTGTTGGTCGATATTGCCGTTCCCCGAGATATCGAAGCAGAAGTCGGCGAGTTGGACGACGCTTTCCTTTATACTGTGGACGATCTGCATAGCATAATTGAACAGAACATGGCTTCCCGCAAGGAGGCCGCCGAGCAAGCCGAATTAATCACCGAGGAACAATCGTATCAATTCATGGAATGGATGCGCTCCTTGGAGTCGGTCGACAGTATTCGCGAATACCGCAGCCAGAGCATGGCGATAAAGAATGAGCTGGTCGAGCGCGCCCTGAACAAATTGGCTCAGGGGGGAGATAACGAGCAAGTATTGCAGGAATTGGCCAACAGGCTGACCAATCGTTTGATCCATGCACCGACCCAGGCCCTGACGACGGCCAGTCGCCGGGGCGACCTGAATACCATCGGCCAGTTAAGAACGGCACTTGGATTAGATAAAGACTAAGGTTAGCGAGTTAAATGAAGCAATCCGTTATCCGCAAGCTTGAAGGCTTGCTCGAGCGTAATGAAGAAGTCCTGGCACTCTTGAGTGATGCCAGCGTGATCGCAGATCAAGACAAGTTCCGGGGCCTGTCCAGGGAATATGCCCAGCTGGAAGACGTAGTCGCAGGTTTCAAGGCATACCAACAGGCCCAGGCCGATCTCGACGCCGCCAAAGAGATGCTCGAGGAAGACGACGCCGAGATGCGCGAGATGGCGCAGGAAGAGATGAAGCAGGCGAAACTCAGGCTCGAAGAGCTCGAAGATCAGCTGCAGATCTTGCTCCTGCCGAAAGATCCCAACGACGACAGCAATGCCTTCGTCGAGATCCGTGCCGGTGCCGGTGGTGACGAGGCGGCCATCTTCGCCGGCGACCTGTTCCGCATGTACAGCAGATATGCCGAGGCCAACCGTTGGCAGCTGGAAGTCATGAGCGCCAACGAAGGTGAACATGGCGGCTTCAAGGAAGTCATAGTCAAGGTCAGTGGCGAAGGGGTTTACGGTAAACTCAAGTTCGAATCCGGTGGTCATAGGGTTCAGCGGGTGCCGGAAACCGAATCCCAGGGCCGGGTGCATACCTCGGCCTGTACCGTGGCCGTGTTGCATGAAGTGCCAGAAGCGGAAGCCATCTCCATCAATCCGGCGGATCTCAAGGTCGACACCTTCCGTTCTTCCGGTGCCGGTGGTCAGCACGTCAACAAGACGGACTCGGCGATTCGTATCACCCATATCCCCTCAGGGATAGTGGTCGAATGTCAGGATCAGCGCTCGCAGCATAAGAACCGTGCCCAGGCGATGAGCGTGTTGGCGGCCCGTATCCAGGCGGTCGAAGACGAGAAGCGCCGCAGCGCCGAAGAAACGACCCGCCGCAACCTGGTGGGCAGTGGCGATCGTTCCGAGCGGATCCGTACCTATAACTATCCCCAGGGCCGCGTCAGCGAGCACAGGATCAACCTGACCCTGTATCGCCTGAACGAGGTGATGGAAGGGGATCTGAATGTGATCCTCGAGCCCTTGATGCAAGAGCATCAGGCGGATCAGCTGGCGGCACTCGCCGATGAGCAGGGTTAAGTTTTGTCAGTTCAGTCTTCCGCCGCGCAATCGAACATAGCCGAAGCCCTGCAATGGGCCTTCTCGCAATTGGCCGCCACATCGGACTCGGCGCACCTGGATGCCGAGGTGTTGTTGCTGCATTGCCTGAACAAGAGCCGCAGCTTCCTCTATACCTGGCCGGAGAAGCCCCTGACCCTGGAACAGTGGAAACGCTTCCAGAAGATGGTGCAAAAACGCCAGCAGGGGGTGCCCGTGGCCCACTTGGTGGGGGAGCGGGAATTTTGGTCCTTGCCCTTCATAGTCAATGAAACCACGCTGATCCCCAGGCCAGATACCGAAATCCTGGTGGAAACCGCCTTGAATCTGCCCCTGTCCGACAACGCCAAGGTGCTGGATCTGGGTACGGGCACAGGGGCCATCGCCCTGGCACTGGCCTCGGAAAGGCCCAAGTGGCAGATCACCGCCATAGACAAGGTGGAGGATGCGGTGGCGCTGGCCAAGGCCAACAGGGCAAACCTGAACTTCCCCCAGGTGGAGATACTGCAGAGCGATTGGTTCAGTGCCGTCGAGAGCCGGGACTTCGACCTCATAGTCTCCAATCCGCCTTACATAGACGAAACGGATGAGCATCTGATGCAGGGCGATGTGCGTTTCGAGCCCCACAGCGCCTTGACCGCGGCCGAAGAAGGCTTCGCCGACTTATACCACATAGCCCAGACCGCCAGGGAACATCTGCTGATCGGGGGCTATCTGTTGCTGGAGCATGGCTTCGAGCAGGCGGTGCAACTGAGGAACAAGCTGACCGAACTGGGCTACCATAATGTCGCCACGGTGCGGGATTTTGGCAGCAACGAACGTTGCACCCTGGGGCGCTGGTTCGGTTGATACCAAGACTCGATTGATAACAAGGCTCGACTGATACCAAGGCTCGATTGATAGCAGGGCTCGGCTGATACCCGAGCCCTGGCATCAGAGCGCTTTCACCATGAAGTATTTGCAGCCGCTGCTTGGGTAGGCTTCCTGGGTCCATTCGACCCTGTAACCTCTCGCCTGATAGAAGGGTCTTGCCTGGAACTCCAGGGTGTCGAGCAGCACCCACTTGCAGCCCCTGTCCCTGGCGATGCACTCGGCCTGGTTCAGCATGCGCTCGCCTATGCCCTGGCCCCTGAGGGACGAGTCGACCCAGAAGTTGTCGAGCAGCAACCAGTTGCCGAAGCTGCGTCCGCTCAGCCCCGCCAGCAATTGCCCTTGATCATCTTCCAGTTTTAACCCCAGCGGCAGTCGCTCGACCCCTTGCCAGTGTTGCCAGTTGAACTCGGCTATTTTCTGTTTGACCCGTTCGGCGAATGCCGGTGAGTCATCGAAACTGAAATTCATTGTCATCTGTGTTTCCCCTGGGAATATTGGCTGCAAGTGCCGGGCCCCGTGCTACTGATAGTCATTGGTATGGGGCTGTGGATCGGGTAAACTAGCGCCTTTGTCTTAGACTAGGGATCGAAATGGACACCTTTTACAGCTTATATCCTGCCGCCCGGCACCTGCATTTTACGCTGATCGCCACCAGCGTGTTGTTCTTTATCGTGCGCTTCGTACTGCACCTGCGCGAGTCGCCCATCATGGACAAGAAAATCATCAAGGTGGCGCCCCATGTGATAGATACCTTCCTGTTGTTGTCCGGTTTGCTGCTGTGTTTCATGATCCAGCAATACCCCTTCGTCGATCCTTGGTTGACCGAGAAGATTGGCGCCGTCGTGGCCTACATCATACTGGGGGCGATAGCACTCAAGGCCAAACGCAATAAACTGTTCAAGACCTTCGCCTGCCTCGGGGCTCTGGGGTGGTTGGTCTATGCCGCCAAGCTGGCTCACTTCAAACAAGCGGTATTTGTGGGTTAATGGAAAAATACACACTCGACGATGCCATTTCCTTACCCGAATCGGCATTCGACATCAGTCAACATCTGGGATTTTCCAAGGCCGCGGCCGCCAACTGGGCCTGGTTGGAAATCGCCGGTGCGGCGCTGAGTCATTATCTGGTCGACCGGCATCAGCGGCTGCAGGCCTTGTTGGACTGGTTCTACCGCGACCTGGGCTTCTGTATGCGTGAGGACTATTTCAGTGTCGAGGCGGCCGATCTGGGCGCTTGCCTCATCAGCCGTCAGGGCAACAGCACGAGTTTGGCGACCGTGCTCATGCTGCTGGCCAAGCAACTGGATTTGCAACTCGAGCCCCTGCTGCTGCCGGGCAATACCTTGCTATGCAGTCGTATCGACAACCAGGTGCGCTACCTGGACCCGCTCACGGGGCGGGACCTGAGCCGGCACCAGTTGCATGTCCTGGTGCGCGGCGAGCTGGGGAATGGCGCCCAATTCAAGCCGGGTTACCTCAAGCCCGCCAGTGTTAAGCGTCTGATCTCGCGCATGCTGCACGAACTCAAGGCGGGTTGCATAGTGTCGCATCAATTCGAAGCCGCGATGGAGTGCTGTAATCTGTTGCTGCAGTGGCATGGCGACGATGTGCACCTCAACCGGGAGCGGGCCTTCATCGCCCAGCAACTCGGCTGTATCCAGGTGGCGGCGGCGGACCTGCGTCACTTCATAGACAAGAGTCCCCACGATCCCGTTATCGAACTGGTGAAGTTGCAGCTCAGGGAATTGAGCGAGCATAGGGAAACCTATCATTAGCAGGCCAGAGCAGGACAGGCGGGACAATAGGCAACACCATAAGCAATACGATAAAAATACAAGAATAACGACAGTAACTAATGCATTCGCAAGGGAGAAAAACGCATGAGCAGTACCGCCTTAGTGACAAACGACGCCACGGCCTTAGGCATGTTGGCCGCGATCCTGGGATTCGTGTTTTATACCAGCGGCAGCCGCCATCCATTCTGGGTGAAGTTCTACCGTTTCGTTCCCGCCTTGTTGCTATGTTATTTCCTGCCCTCCCTGCTCAACACCTTCGGGGTGATAGATAGTGAGGCATCGAAGCTGTATTTTGTCGCCTCCCGCTACCTCTTGCCCGCCTGTTTGGTGCTGTTGATCCTCAGCGTCGACCTCAAGGCCATTCTGGGTCTGGGGCCCAAGGCGGTGATCATGTTCCTCACCGGCACCCTGGGAATCGTCATAGGCGGGCCCATCGCCTTGCTGCTCACGTCGGTCTTCGATCCCGAGCTTATCGGCGGTAATGGCCCTGATGCGGTCTGGCGCGGCATGACCACCCTGGCGGGCAGCTGGATAGGCGGCGGCGCCAACCAGGCGGCGATGAAAGAAATCTACGATGTGGGTGGCCACATCTTCTCAGTAATGGTGACCGTGGATGTGATAGTGGCCAATCTCTGGATGGCGGTATTGCTGTTCCTGGCATCGAAAGCCAAGGAGATCGACGCCAGAACCGGTGCCGATACCTCGGCCATAGAGACTCTCAAGGCCAAGGTGGAGCAGTATCATGCCGAGAATGCCCGCATTCCCAGCCTGCGTGACTTGATGCTGATAGTCGCAGTCGGTTTCGGGGTCACGGGCCTGGCGCACCTGGCGGCCGACTTCCTCGGCCCCTATTTCGAGGCCAACTACCCCTGGACCGAAGATTACAGCCTGACCTCCAAATTCTTCTGGCTGGTGGTGATAGTCACCAGCATAGGCCTGGCCATGTCCTTCAGCCCCATGCGCCACCTGGAAGCGGCGGGCGCCTCCAAGGTCGCCTCCGCCTTCCTCTATATCCTGGTGGCCACCATAGGCCTGCACATGGATGTCACCAAGATAGTCGACACCCCTGTGTATTTCCTGGTGGGTATCGTCTGGATGCTGGTCCATGCCGGGCTCATGCTGCTGGTGGCCAAGCTCATCAAGGCACCGCTGTTCTACCTGGCGGTGGGCAGTCAGGCCAACGTCGGCGCCGCGGCCTCGGCGCCCGTGGTGGCGGCGGCCTTCCATCCGGCGCTGGCCCCCGTGGGTGTGCTGCTGGCGGTATTCGGCTATGCTTTAGGCACTTATATGGCCTGGCTCTGTGGTCAATTATTGCAATTTGTTGCCGGCTGACGGCCGGCAAGATTATTCATGGGTTAGCGCCCACTATTTGAGAGATATCTTTTGATGGCGAATAAAATCATAAACTTGGGCGACATAGAGATCGCCAACGATAAACCTTTCGTGCTGTTCGGCGGCATGAATGTGCTGGAGTCCCGGGATCTGGCCATGTCTATCGCCGAGACCTATGCCGAAGTGACTCAGAAGCTGAACATTCCCTATGTGTTCAAGGCCTCGTTCGACAAGGCGAACCGCTCGTCGATCAACTCTTACCGTGGTCCCGGCATGGAAGAAGGCCTGAAGATATTCGAAGAGATCAAGAAGACCTTCAAGCTGCCGCTGATCACAGATGTGCATGAGGTGCACCAGTGTGCCCCCGTGGCCGAAGTAGTCGACATAATCCAGCTGCCGGCCTTCCTGGCGCGCCAAACCGACCTGGTGATCGCCATGGCGAAGACAGGCGCCATCATCAACGTCAAGAAGCCGCAGTTCCTGGCCCCCCACGAGATGCGCCACATCATCACCAAGTTCAACGAGGCCGGCAACGATGAGATCATTCTCTGCGAACGCGGCTCCAGCTTCGGTTATAACAATCTGGTGGTCGACATGCTGGGCATGGACGAGATGAAGCAGACGGGCTACCCGGTGATCTTCGACGCCACCCATGCGCTGCAACGTCCGGGCGGCCGTGCCGACTCGGCCGGTGGCCGCCGTGCCCAGGCGACAGAACTCGCCCGCAGCGGCATGGCACTCGGCTTGGCCGGGCTGTTCATCGAGGCCCATCCGGATCCGGACAACGCCAAGTGCGACGGCCCCTGTGCGCTGCCGCTGCAGCAGCTGGAGAAGTACCTGACCCAGATGAAGGCAGTGGACGAGTTGGTGAAATCCTTCGAGCCGATCGATACCAGCAAATAGACACCTGCAAATAGGCACCAGCAAATAGGCGCCTGCAACCAGGCACAAGCGAGTCACCTTCTCGCTGCACCCTCTGCCCGGGCTAGTCACCCGGGCATTTTTTTGCCTTTTTACTTGGCTTAACTTTTACTTGGCTTAAGTTAAATAGTGGGTAAGCTGGTGCGACCCGGACTTTTGCTGGCCTCATGGCCTTTCACGCCCCCAGGAGACCCCCTATGTTAGACATGGCCGTCATCTATCTCGCCGCCGCCATAGTAGCCGTGCCCATCGCCAAGCGACTCGGGCTGGGATCCGTGCTCGGCTACCTGCTGGCGGGAATACTCATAGGCCCCTTCCTGCTCGGTCTGGTCGGCGATCAGACAGAGGTGATGCATTTCGCCGAGTTCGGGGTGGTGATGATGCTGTTTTTGGTGGGGCTGGAGCTGCAACCCAGCCGCTTGTGGAAGCTGAGGCTGTCGATCCTCGGGCTGGGCGGCCTGCAGGTACTGCTGACCTCGGCCATCATCTTCGCCCTCTGCAGCCAGGTGTTGGCCCTGGCATGGCAGACGTCGCTGGCGCTGGGGTTGATGTTGGCACTGTCATCGACCGCGATAGTGCTGCAAACCCTGGCGGAGAAGGGTTGGATCAAGCAGGCGGCAGGGCAGAATGCCTTTTCCGTGCTGTTATTTCAGGACATAGCCGTGATCCCCATATTGGCCCTCTTGCCCTTGCTGGCCTTCCAGGCCCTGCCGGCCGACGCCGCTGTGAACCACAACCTGCTGGCCGCTTTCCCCGTCTGGGTCCAGGTCGGCATCTCCCTGCTGGTCATCGCCGGTATCATACTGGCGGGCAAATATGTCTCGGCGCCGCTGTTCAGGTACATAGCCGCCACCCACCTGAGGGAAATTTTCACCTTATTCGCGCTGTTGCTGGTGATCGCCATAGCGCTGATCATGCAGAAGATTGGCCTGTCGCCGGCGCTGGGCACCTTCCTCGCCGGGGTGGTGTTGGCCGAGAGCGAGTTCAGGCACGAACTTGAGGTCGACATAGAGCCATTCAAGGGCTTGCTGCTGGGGTTATTCTTTATCACGGTCGGCGCCTCGATCGACTTTCCGCTGTTGCTCGATAAGCTGGCTCTGGTGTTATCCCTGGTGCTGGGACTGATACTCATCAAGGCGCTGGTGCTCTGGTTGTTGGCGCGGGTATTCGGCCTGCAAGGCAATCAGCTGTGGTTATTTACCCTGGCGTTGGCCCAGGGGGGCGAGTTCGCCTTCGTGCTCCTGTCGCTGACCAACAAGTTGCAGATCCTCACGGCCGAACAAGTCAGCCTCGTCACCTTGGTGGTGGCCGTGTCCATGCTGTGTGCCCCCCTCTTGCTGCTGGCCTACGAGCACGGCCTCGCCAAGTCCTACCGCGGCGAGCAGAGTTACGATGCCCCCGAAGACATAGAGGCGACCAAGAGTGTCATCATCGCCGGCTACGGCCGTTTCGGCCAGATAGTCGGCCGTCTGCTGGCGGCCCAGGACTATCATTTGTCTATCCTGGATCAGAGCCCGACCCAGATAGACCTGCTCAGGCGTTTCGGCAACAAGGTCTTCTATGGTGATGCCGCCAGACGAGAGCTGCTGGAAGCCGCAGGTGCCAGGGAGGCGCAGTTGCTGGTGATCGCCATCGACGATGCCGACAAGACGCTGGACATCATTCAATTGGCGAAGCAGCATTATCCGCAGCTGAAGATAGTCGCCCGGGCCATAGACAGGCGCCATGCCTACCAGATAATGCTGCTCGGGGTCGACAGCTTCAAGCGGGAAACCTTCGATTCGGCGGTTAACCTTGGGGTGGAGGCGCTGCAGCTGCTGGGCAATGACAGCGCCAGTGCCCAACGTGCCGGGCGTCTGTTCAGCGAACACGACGAGCAGTCACTGGCCATATTGGCCAATCTCTGGGGCGATGATCAGAGTTACGGGGTCGCGGTGAAGCAGAGGATCGAGGATCTGAAGCAGGTGCTCAACCGGGATAAGGCGCAGCAGGATAAGCTCCATGCCTGTCATAAGTCGGAACAGGCATAGAGCGGCCGGGTTGTCAGTGGAATTGCAGCGCCAGGTACTTGACTTCATTGCCGTGGGATTGGGGCAGGAAGTACCAGTGCCGGAAGCGGAAGTACTGCATACCATTGCGGGTCACGGGCCGGCTGTGTCGTGGCAGGGCCCTGTATAGCCCGCCGATTTGGTAGTCATCGCCATGGGTGATGTTTTCCGCCACGGGCGCATCCACCACTTCGTACTCCCGGCTGTCGTCGTGGTAGATATAGTAGGTTTGATTCAGCACATAGTAGTCGCGGTTATGGCGGTGGAATTTGTGATACCCCGAGGGCAGGTAACCCAGCCTCAGGCCTATGGGGGGATGCACCAGCTCGAAGCCAAAGTTCGAGTTGCGGTAAAATAAGCCACCACTGAAGCCGAAGTGTTGTTGGCCAAAGCGGATATAGACAGAGTCTGTCGGCAGCGAGGCAGGGTAATGGCGCCCATCCCGGTAGCGTCTGTCATCATGGTGTCTGTCGTCATGATGCCTGTCGTCATAGTGCCTGTGATGTTCATGCCTGTCATGGCCATGCTGCTCTTGCTTGTGTCCCCGGCCATGGGCCTGTGCATGGGGCGGCGGATCCGCTAAGGCATAGCCGCTGTAAATGAAACTGGTCGCGATGGCGATTGCCGATAGCCACTGAATACTCTGCTTCATGGCATCCTCCTGGATGAGATGTGCTTCTGGATTTCTCTACTGGGCGAATAGGGGGAGCCGGCAGTAAAGGTGCGTCGTTTCCGGCCAAGACCGGGCAACCTGGGTTCTGGAAAGTGGGTCGCTTAACGATGACGGGATTGTGTCATAGGAAGATGAATCTAACCTGAATAACGCCTTACTGCCCGGACAGGGCCTGCAGTCGTTTGATTTCCCGATAGAGGCGCAGGTTTGTCGGCGCAGCTATGCCATGCAGTGCGGCGCGGCTCAGGATGAAGCCATTGATTTCCTCTATTTCGGTGCGCCGGCCATGGGCCAGGTCCTGATGCATGGAGGAGTAATTGTTTGCCGTTAGGGCGATGACGCTCGCCAGGCGCTCGCCCAGGGCATGGGCGTCGAGCGCTATCCCATCGGCGGCGGCGACTTGGATCAACTCCTGCAGCACAGACTCGCGCAGGGGCCGGAATGACTCCCGGCGCAACTCGCCGTTGCGACACTCGTAGATAGCCGTCAGCGGATTGATGACGGCATTGACCGCCAGCTTCTGCCATAGCGCCGGCAGGATCGCCTCGCACCACTGGCTGTCGGGGATGGCCCCGAGCAACAGGGCCCTGTGCTGTTCGCTCATCACAGGGCCATGGATCCAACCCAGTTGGGTCAGCCCTGGTCCCGTTTGGGTCACCTGCCATTGCCCCTGGCGCAGGGCGCCCTGGGAGGTGGTCGCCAACGTCAGGCCGCGGCCGGCCAGCTTGGGCAGCAACGTCAGATAGGGCCCCATGCCGTTATGCATCAGCACCAGTTGGCAGTCGGCCGCCAGTCTTGGCAACAAGGGCGTCAGGGCATCGACGACCTGGTAGGCCTTGACGCATACCAGCAGCAGGTCGAGGTCCTTGACTGCGTCAGCGTCCTGGGGCAGTAGCGCTACGCTGTGTTGGTATCGGCTGTTATCCAGCGAGGTGAAGTCCAGTGTGACCCGGTCGGCTTGGCCTGAGCCTGGCCTGGCGATGAGGCCGACCCGGGCGCCGGCTTGGGTCAACTGATGGCATAGCAGCTGCCCCACGGCGCCGGCACCCAGTATCGCTATTCTGGGGGGATTGCCGTTGACTCCTTGTGCTGCCATGGCTCGACTATTCGGCCAGGCCTGTGGCGGGAAAGTATCTTCGGTAGCCCCAGAGCAGGAAGTAAAACAAGGTGATACCTACCAAGTCTGCCACCACATCCGCTGTCGACGCGCTGCGATAGGGCAGTCTGGATTGCACCAATTCTATCAGTACCGCATAACCACTCAAAGCCAGGCTCAACAGGTACCACTTGGGCCTGAAGGCCAGATAGCTCAGGTATGCCAGACAGAAGAAACTGCCGATATGGCCCAGTTTGTCCAGGTTGGGAATGTTCTGGGGATAGTTGGGTCTGGAGAAAACCAGATAGCTGATAACAAGCACTGCTATGGCTAATGCCAGCTTGAACAGGGTTCTTTTGGTGATCACGGGATGCAGATGGCTAGGAGGTATTTGCGCCAATCATAGGAAAATGTGGCCCCAAAGTCACCAACAACCTGTGTTTTATACAGCTGGTCTTCAACTTGGACGCCACAATGGGTAGACTAAGGCTATTTGCAATGACCTAAGGGAGGGCAAGATGCCTTCATTCGATATTGTTTCAGAAGTCGACGAAGTCGAACTGCGTAATGCGGTCGATAATTCGCGCCGTGAACTGGCGAGCCGCTTCGATTTTCGCGGTAAGGAAGCCAATGTGGAGTACAAGGATCACGTGGTGACCTTGACCGCCGAAGACGATTTCCAATGCAAGCAGCTGGTGGACATACTGCGCACTCAGCTGAGCAAGCGCAACGTGGATCCCGCCGCCATGGATGTGGATGAAAAGTCTGTGCATAGCGGCAAGACCTTCTCCCTGAAGGTGAGATTCAAGCAGGGCATAGAGACAGACATAGCCAAGAAACTGGTGAAGCTGATCAAAGACAGCAAGCTGAAGGTGCAGTCATCCATCCAGGGCGACAGCGTCAGGGTCACGGGCAAGGCCAGGGATGATCTGCAGGCGGTGATGGCGCTGGCGAGAAAGTCAGAGTTGGGCCAGCCGTTCCAGTTCAACAACTTCCGCGACTAACGCGCGTCGAACCCGACATAGGAAAGCCCTCATTCGAGGGCTTTCTGCTTTTTGGCCTCGCCCGGCTCAGACCTGGGCCGTCGGTTATTTGCTCTCGGGCTGGCAGTCTGCCACCGGCTCCGCGGCGGGAATAGGCGCGGGTTTGGGGGAGCGCCGGGCGACCAGAGTCACCAATCCCAGCACAGGGAAGCCTATGAGGCTGGCGGCGACGAAGAAATTGACATAGCCGAAGGCATCGACATATTCGCCGGAAAAGCCGGCGATGAACTTGGGGAATAACAACATGATGGACGACAGTAGGGCATATTGGGTCGCACTGTAGCCGCTGCTGGTGAGGCTCGACAGATAGGCGATGAAGGCCGCGGTGGCGATCCCGGCACTGAAGTTGTCCACCGAAATGATGAAGGTCAGCAAGGGCACATCGTAGCCTATCACCGCCTGGTAGGCGAACAGCAGGTTGGTCACAGCCACCAGCAGGGCACCGAGGAATAAGATCTTCATGGTGCCGAAGCGTGCCAGCAGGACACCCCCGAAGGCGGCTCCGACCAGGGTCATGATCAGGCCGTAGATCTTGCTGATGGCGGCTATTTCATCCTTGGCAAAGCCCATGTCGACATAGAAGACATTGGCCATGATACCCATGACTATGTCCGAGATGCGGTAACAGGAGATGAGCAAGAGTATCAGTATGGCGTTGCGGCCATAACGCTTGAAAAAGTCGATGAAGGGCAGCACGCTGGCGGTATAGCCCCAGGACAGGCAGGCGGCCAGGGGACCCGGATACTTGTGTGCCAGCGCCTGTTTCAGCTGCAGTTCCTTGGCATCGGCGGCCTTGGTATCCACCTCTGGCTCGCGGCTGAACAGGGTGGTGATTATGCCTATCGACATCAGCCCGGCCATCACCAGATAGGAGGTCTGCCAGGCGGCGAGGTTATAGCTGTCGGATGCTGGTTCTATCCAGGCGGCTATGGTGAGCGCGCCTGCGGTGGCCACTATCATGGCACTGCGGTAGCCCACCTGATAGGCCGCCGCCAATGCCGCCTGCATCCTCTCGGGGGCGGACTCTATCCTGAAGGCATCTATGACTATGTCCTGGGTCGCCGACGCCAGCGCCACCATGAGAGCAAACAGGGCCAGACGCTCGAGATCCTGGCGTGGGTCGCTGACCGACATGTTCAGGATGGCGATGACCAACAGGAGTTGGGCGAACAGCATCCAGCCGCGCCGCCGGCCCAGCAAGCGGGTAAACAGCGGCAGCGACAGCCTGTCCACCAGCGGCGACCAGGCCCACTTGAAGGCATAGGCCAGGGCTATCCAGCTGAAATAGCCTATGGCGGCTCTGTCTATTCCGGCTTCGCGCAGCCAGAAGGACAGGGTGGAGAATACCAGCATCAGGGGCAAACCGGCGGAGAAACCGAGCAAGAGCAACACCAGCACGCGCCTGTGGCAATAGACGGAAAGCGCATCCAGGGTTCGGCGGTGGAAAGAGTCAGAGGACATAGGGGAACTTCAGTGATGTCGATGCCGTAAGCTTACGGGGCGCAGCCTGTGGGTTCAAGGCCTATTTCCATCCCGGCTGTGGTCACCGGCGCAATAAAAATGGCCCATCAGGGCCATTTGTCAGGTCGAAAGCCTCTCATCGTCTGAGAGGCTCAAGGTCGGTTGCCGATACAGCCGGCGGGTAGCTGCCCTCCAAGACTCAGATAATCACAACAGTCGTAGAGCTGTTTACTCAGATACTGATTACCCCGGAGCACCCAGTCGGGCCATTTATCGAAGCTATGCAACAAGTGCCAAAATACTCTTTCCATATCTGTTAGCGCGTCACCCTGGGGATTGAGACTCTGCCATTCCTCCAGTGTGTCCCATAGATAAAGCTGAACTTCCTGAAACTCGAGCTGTTCACTCAAAAATGCCTTGCCATAGAAAGCCAGCTGGGGCGCTTTTGTATCGATGAACTCTGCAGTCGTCATCGGATCGCCTCCTTTTTGTTTACCCTAGCAGTATAGGAGCAAATTTGGCGTATTTGCTCAAAAATTTTTAACAGGGGTAAAACGGATGGCTATTCAGTTCCGTGGCAGCAGTTTCGCCTGCTTCAGTATGATAGGCGTCACGGGCACGTCGGGCCAATCGAGCTTCTCGTTGTGGGCCGTCTCCACCATGGCCATGGCTTGCAGCACCTCCATGCCTTCGACTACCTCACCGAATACGGCATAACCCCAGCGTCTCTTGGACGGGTCCAGCTTGGTATTGTCGGCGACATTAAAATAGAACTGGCGGGTCGCCGAATGGGGCTCGTTCTCTCTGGCCATGGCTATGGTGCCCAGCGCGTTGGACAGGCCATTGCCCGACTCATTGACTATCGGCTTGTCTTCGGGCAACTCTTCCAGTGCCTTGTTCAGGCCGCCGCCCTGCACCACGAAGTCGGCAATCACCCTGTGGAAGATGGTGTTGTCGTACTCGCCCTTGACCACATAGGTGAGGAAGTTATCGACCGTTATTGGGGCTCGGGTGCGGTCGAGCTCGATCACTATCTTGCCCATGCTGGTCTGCATCTCGACCCTGGGATACAGGCTGTCCGGCTGTATGTCTAGTGCTAACGCCCACTGACTCATGCATAGGAGGGTGGCGGCAATCAGGCTTCTGAACATAAGGTTTTCCTTTTCTTTCCATTGAGTGGGATCTTGTGGCGCCGGTGCGCCTAGTGCTGGAGAAATTGATTTAGTTCCGGATCATTGAGTATGTCCCTGACCAGCTGCTCCAGCAGCTTGTTCATATCCAGTTCCAGGCTGGCGTAGTCGGCGCCGAAGGGTCCGGTCAGATGACCCTTGGCACGGTAACGTTTGCTCAGTTCCTGGCTGCTGTTCTTGGCCACCACATCTATGGTGATCTGGCTGTTGGCCTCGAAGCTGAAATGGCCTTCCTCGACGTCGGTCAGCAGCTGTTCCAGGCGGATCTGCAGGCTGGTGGCGGCGGCGGGATCTATTTGGTAGCCCGCCTGGGCAAAACCGGCGCGAAAGACCTGATCCAGTTGTATTCTGGGCGGCTCGCTCGGGCTGACGAGACGGGCGGCCTTGTCGCCATCCTTGAAGCGTACTATGTAGTTGGCGCTGCGGGTATCCAAGGTTTCGATTGCCAGGGGCTGACCTTGGGCCTGTTGATTGACCGCAGGCAGCTGCGGGCTCAGGGCGATATGAGTCGGGGCATGGCCGGCACAGGCGGTTAAAGCGAGTGAGGAGACAATAAGGAGCAATAAACGTTTCATAAGCTTCACTTTATACGGAGAAAGTTGTCGACAGGATACCAGAATTCATCGTCGATGCCAGAGTGCCCCTCTACCGTTGAATGCCGCCGGCCTGGGTTTATCCCCATATATGCGGGGTGCGGCTGTGAGTGGTAAAAATCATGTTACAAAATAGCAACAAATCTTCCCCGCCCCCTGTTCAACCGACGCACTTCAGGTTAGAGTAAAAGTTCAATATTCCCGAGCGCCCAGATGCTCGTCATCCTATTACGCTGAGCAAGAGTAGATGCAAGACTTCCGGACCCAGATAGCGCCCGAGTGCTTGATGTCAGTCGATGGCAGGCCGCAATTCGGTCACTTCGATGGCATCATTTCTTCCCTTGGACTCGAACACTTCGCCTATTTCGATGTGATGGACAAGCCGGCCTCCCGTCTGGCCAAGCACTTTCATTTCAAGCAGTTCCAGTTCGTCAGCCTGGTGACCCCCAGCTATGTGATCGGCGTGGCGCTTGCCGATATACGTTATGTCGGCAGCGCCTTCTGCTATCTGTATGACATCAGGGCCGACAAGTTGACCGAGGTCGGCTGGCTCAAACCGCCGGGTATGGGTTACGCCATGACGCCTTCGCCGCTGATGGGCCGCAGCCGTATCGGCAGTGGCAAGGGGGAGATCATCCTGGACATCAGCCATGGCCAGTGGCGGCTGACGCTGAACACCGCCAGGATCCGCGCCGAGCTGGAGCTGCAGGCGCCGCGATTGAGCCTGCCCCTGGCCATGTGCAGCCCGACGGCCTACAACGGCTGGACCTATACCCAGAAACATAATGGCCTCAGCCCCAAGGGGCAGTTGTTTATCGACGATGAGCCGCAGCCGCTCAATCGGGCGCTGGCAGGATATGACTTTTCCGCCGGTTACATGCGGCGTCAGACCAGTTGGCGCTGGGCTTCGGTCAACGCCAGTATCGCCGAGGGGATATTGGGGCTGAATCTCGCCGCCGGAGTGAATGAAACCGGCATGACAGAAAATGTATTCTGGATCAATGGCGAGCGTCATCTGCTCGGCCCTGTGCATTTCGAATTCGAGCGCCACCGCGCCGCTCAAGACCCGGGGGCCGCGGCGCAGGAATGGCATATCTTCTCCGACGATGGCCGGGTCGAGCTGTATTTTTCCCCCTGCAATTGCCGCAGCGAGAAACTCAATCTCTGGTTGCTCAAGAGTAATTTCCGCCAATATTTGGGTCATTACCGTGGCCGCCTCATAGACACCAATGGCCGCGAGTATCGGCTGGATAGGGTGTTCGGCCTGAGTGAAGATCACTATGCGCTCTGGTAACCGTCGCCCGCTTGGGCATAGGCTGGGCTTAAGCTTGTCGGGGCAGAGCTTTGCCACCGGCCGGCATGGGCGCTGATTTTAACAGGCTGTGCCGTGGGTGAGACGCTCATGGGCATACACCCGCTACAGGAAGAACCAGGAAAAAGAAATGGATGTTGATTTACTGATAAGCCACCCGGAAATGCTGTTGCTGGCGTTGGCACCCTTGTTTTTTGTGTGCATCATGCTCGAATTGTTTCTGGGGATACGGCGCCGCAAGCTGCCGGCATCGGCGGACTATCGTCTGCCCGAGGTCCTCTGCAACTTCTCCCTGGCCGGCTTGCATCAGGGGGCGGATCTGCTCACCGGGTTGTTGCTCGCCAAGCTCTATCTCTGGTTGTTCGGCTGGAAATTGTTCGAGTTCGAGATGAGCATCCCTAGCTTCATCGCCCTCATGGTGGCGCAGGACTTCTGTTATTACTGGTTCCATCGTGCCAGTCACAGGGTGCGCTGGATGTGGGCCGCCCATGTGGTGCACCATAGCTCGGAGCGGATGAATTTCACCACGGCATTTCGCCAGAGCCTGATGTACCCCCTGGCCGGCATGTGGCTGTTCTGGTTGCCGCTGGTGGTGCTGGGCTTCGATCCCAATTGGGTGGTGTTTGTCGTGCTGCTTAACTTGGGGCTGCAGTTCTTCGTCCACACCCAGGCGGTCGGGACGCTGGGGCCGCTGGAGTGGCTGTTCAATACCCCATCCCATCACAGGGTGCATCATGGCCGCAATCCCCAATACATAGACAAGAACTATGCCGGGATCCTCATCATCTGGGATAAGCTGTTCGGCAGCTACGAGCCCGAGGGCGAAACGGTCGAATACGGCATCACCAAGCCGGTGCATAGCTTCAACCCCCTAAAGGTCACCTTCGGCGAATGGCGCGACATGTTGGGTGAGGCCTCGGCCAGAGGCCTGAGTGTCGGACAGCGGCTCAGGCTGCTGTTTGCCCCGCCCGCCGGCAAGGATAGCGACTGAGCTGTGCCCGTCAGCCTGGCTGAGGTTTGCCGGTCAAATAGGAGGCGGCGGGATCTATGAGGAAACGGCCGTCGAGGGCTCTGCGCCCCAGTAACATCCTGAACTTCATGTTATCCCTGTTGGTCAGGGTCAATTCCAGCTCGAACTGGTGCGGCCCCAGGAATAAGCGGGTCTTAACCACATATCTCAGCTGTTTATGCCCGCCCGAGTCCGAGACCTGGCGTCTGTCATGGACGGGAAACTCACAGATGACGGCGCGATCCGAATGTTGCTCAGGGTGCAGCCAAACCCGCACCCATGGGCATTCATTGCGCTGAAAGGGTTTGATTTTAAAGGCATGCAAGCAGGATGTCTTGGCTCCCGTGTCTACCTTTATCTTGATTTTTTCATTCGCTATGTCCGGGAAAACGCCCCATTCGCGCCAACCTATTACGGGAAGCGTTTCTGTCGCCATAGTACGTCCTGGTGTGGGAACTTTGCCTGTTTAAAGATAGTCGAGCCAAGCCAAGGCTGCACTCTGGCCCCCGGGCACCCTTGGATTGGCCGCGGCCATGAGCTATTTCCTGGCCTGGAGGATCACAAATTTGCCGTTGGAGGCGACCGTGGTGCAGTTCTTGAACAATCGCTGCAGCTTGATGTGATAGCCCAGGTGGCGGTTGCCTACCACCTGCAACAGTCCGCCGTCCTTCAGGCGACGCCGGGCATCGAGGAACATCTGCCAGGCTATGTGATCTGTGATGGCTTCCCCCTGGTGAAACGGCGGATTACAGAGCACCAGATCCGGTGTTATGTCTTCCGGCAGATGGCTCATGCAGTCGTCCCAATGGAAGGCGGCGTGTTGCGCATCCAAGTGGTTCAAGTGCCAGTTGGCCTGGCTCGAGGCGACCGCCATCTCTGAGTCGTCGATAAAGTGGATCTTGGCTTGGGGATAGAGTTGTGCCGCCCTCAGGCCGAGCACCCCATTGCCGCAGCCGAGATCGACAACCGACTCGAAGTTCCCCTCGGGCATGTTGTCCAGCATGATGCGGGCCCCTATGTCCAGTTTGCCGGCGGCGAACACATTGCTGAGGTTGCTTATCTCGAGTCGAAACTCGGGGATGTGCCAGCGACTTGGCTGCGGCAGCTCACGGGCCTTGCCGTCGGCGATACAGGTTATCACCCGGGTCTTCTTCCAGGTCAGGCTGGCACTGGCTGGGCCCAGGTTGTTGGCGAACAGTGTCAGCAGGGCGGCGTTGATGGACTTGGCCTTGGCAGCTATCAACACCCGGGTGCCCTGGGGTAACACTTGGGATAGTCTCACCAGCTGGTGGGCAAAATAGTTGAGGTTTTTCGGCAGTTTCATCAGCACCAGTGCCAGTCCGGCGGGCAGGGCGTCGCGGCTGTTGAGCCAGTGGAGATTGCCCATGGACAGCTGATTGGCTTGTTGGTTCTGCTGGGTCCCCAGGAAACTGGTCTTGGCGTCGGTTTCTATGAACAGGGGCCAGGCAGCATCCATGCGCGACAGGGCACAGCTCAAGGCGCCGAAGCTGTCGTTGATTATGCCTGTGGCGACCGGGGCTTGGCCGGTTTCAGTCAGCAGCTTGATCAAGTGTTCATCCGCGGCATCCCAGGCCTGCAGATTTGACTCCTGCCGGCTGGGATAGCGTAAAAGTTCGAGTTCAATACCCGCTACTGAAAATCTTGTTGTCATATGCCACACTGCACCAATAAAAATGAGGCGCAGATTATGGCAGATCCGCTTGAAAAGCGCGATGCTTAAGCCCGAGGGGGCAAGCAGGGCAGACATTGGGGAAAATAGAGGTGAGCAGCGTGAGCAGAGGGCAGCAGTATGAGTAGAGGGCAGGAGCAGCCATGCGGCAACAAGATTTAGGTTTTGACTGGCCCCAGGCTTCGAGCCTTGCCGGACCGGCGCCGGCCGTGGAGCCGGAGCGAGTGGTTGCGCCCGTGACCTATGTCCCCGGCTACCTCAACCCCGCCCAGCAGGCCGCCTTATACGAAGAGGCGAAAGGCTACCCGCTCAGCAGTCCGGATATTCGCGTCTATGGCCAACGCTATAAGATCCCCCGTTCCCAGGCGTGGTTCGGCGATGACGGCTGCGATTACCTCTTCTCTTCGCACCTGGTCAAAGCCCTGCCTTGGCCCAAGTATGCGAACAAGTTGCGGCATAAGCTGATGCGGGAGTTGGGGCTCAGGCTCAATGGTGTCCTGGTCAACTGCTACGCCGACGGCAGCGAGACGGTCGGCTGGCATAGCGACGATGAGACAGAAATTGCCCCTCATTCGACCATAGCCTCGGTCAGCCTGGGGGCCACCCGGGACTTCGTCATTCGCCACAAGCAGACCCAGCAGAAGATGAGCTTCGCCCTCGCCGCGGGCGATCTGCTGCTGATGCATTGGCCCATGCAGCAGGAGTGGGAGCATGCCTTGCCCAAGCGCCTCAAGGTCACTGAGCCCAGGCTCAACTTTACGTTCAGGCACTTGCTGGTGGATTTCCATGCCGGGGGCTAACGTCAGCGGCGCCAGGATCTGGCCGCTCGGGGCAGGGGCCAAGCTGAGTTTTCCTCATTTGATCTTTGCCGGAGGACCCAGTACTCTGCCGCCATTAGTTTCATGCCTTCGAGGGCCAAGTCATGTCAGTAACCTATAAGCAACGCATCACAGAGAAGCTCACCGCCGCCTTGTCACCCCTGCATCTGGAGGTGATCAACGAGAGCCACATGCATAATGTGCCGCCCAATTCCGAGACCCATTTCAAGGTCGTGATAGTGTCGGCGGCGTTCGAGGGCCAGCGGTTGCTCGGCCGCCACAGGGCGGTCAACACTTGTCTGGCGGCGGAGTTGGCCGGTGGCGTACATGCCTTGACCATGCATACTTATACCCAGGACGAATGGGCCGCGCTGGATACTGTGCCCAGTTCACCCAAGTGCCATGGTTAAAAGCGCCATGGCTAGAAAGTGTCATGGTTAAACACGCCGTAGTTTAACCCCTGGCTGGTTGCCTCTGGTCTGCTGGACAAGTTCAATCGAGTCTATGCTAGACTCGAGGCGATGACAGGCAGTTTGTCTATACCTTTATTAGCGATAGCAACTATTAGCGATAGCAACGCGGAGATCCCCTATGCCGTTACTCGACAGTTTTACCGTAGATCACACTCGTATGCATGCCCCCGCAGTCAGGGTGGCCAAGCATATGCAGACCCCCAAGGGCGATGCCATCACAGTGTTTGACTTACGTTTTTGTACTCCGAATAAGGATATTCTCAGCGAGCGCGGCATACATACGCTGGAACATCTGTTCGCCGGTTTCATGCGCGATCACCTCAACGGCGACGGTGTCGAGATCATCGACATCTCTCCCATGGGCTGCCGCACGGGTTTCTACATGAGCCTGATAGGTGAGCCGAGCGAGCATAGGGTGGCCGACGCCTGGCTGGCCTCGATGGAAGATGTGCTCAAGGTCGTGGCTCAGTCGGAGATCCCCGAGCTGAATCTGTATCAATGCGGCACCTATGAGATGCACTCGCTCGACGAGGCCAAAGACATAGCCCGCAACATCATTGCCGCAGGGGTCAGCGTCAATCGCAACGAAGATCTCAAGTTGAGTGACGATATCCTGGGTAAGCTGTAACTCGGCGGATGTTAGGCAATCGAAGAAGCGGCTTAGGCCGCTTTTTGTTTGTCTGGCATGGGGGGCGGCAAAGCTGCCGGCGCAGGGATTTTCCCCCTGGCAGATTTCTGCTCGGGGACAAGGTTTTTTTCGACCGCAAAAGCCCGGGATGTGGGGCACTTCCCGGCTCTGTCGCCCTACAGCTAAATTAATTCATTAAAAATTAATGCGATAGTGAAGGGCAAATGCCAATATGCCGCCCGGGGCGGGTGCTGTCTATGAGCTTGTTCGACCTTGGGCTAGACGGCGTCACAGTGGCTCGTTGAAGGGCTTCTTAGGTTTGAAAACTCCTATAATTTTCGTGGCGATAGCCTAGTAATTGGGGTAAAATGCGCGCGACCAGCGTGATTGCGATCGCATTTCTGTGATAAAAAATTCTGCGCCAGCCGGGTAGTCCAGTTGTTTAAAACTGGACTTTTTAGCACCTATGCGGCGCATTGTCTTTCCTTCAAAACGTAGTGCTTGTGGATATGATTACAATTAAGAAAGGATTGGAACTGCCTATAGCAGGCGGACCAGAGCAAGTTATCCATGATGGCCCAGCCATTAATCATGTAGCTACTTTGGGTGAAGAGTATATTGGCTTACGTCCTACTATGAAGATAAAAGTGGGCGATAAAGTACAAAAAGGTCAGGTAATTTTCGAAGATAAGAAAACGCCTGGCGTTAAATATACGGCTTTGGCCAGTGGTACTATATTAGACATTAACCGGGGCGCCCAGCGTGTGCTGCAGTCCGTCGTCATTCGAGTGGAAGGGGACGACAGCGTTGCCTTTGCTAAGTATGATGCCGCTGCCTTAGCGACGCTCGACCCGCAACTCGTTCGCGACAACCTGATTGAATCGGGCCTGTGGACGGCATTGCGGACTCGTCCTTTCAGCAAAGTTCCTGCCGTAGATGCTTCTGCCGCGGCGATTTTTGTCACCGCCATAGATACCCAGCCCCTGGCTGCCGATCCTGCGATAGTGATAGGTGAGCATAAGGATGATTTTGCTAATGGTCTTCAGGTTCTGTCGAAACTGACTCAAGGCAAGGTCTATCTCTGTAAAGCGCCGGGTGCCGATATTCCAGCCGCCAATGCCCAAGTTGCAGAATTTGCCGGCGTGCATCCTGCGGGTCTGGTGGGAACACATATCCACTTCTTACAACCCGCCTCCGCCAATCGTACCGTGTGGCACATAGGCTACCAGGACGTTATCGCCGTGGGTCAGCTGTTCACCACGGGTGAACTGAACACTCAGCGTGTGGTCGCCATCGGCGGTCCTAAAGCGGCTAAGCCAAGACTGGTGCGCACACAACTGGGTGCCAGCACGGCCGAGTTGACTGCCGGTGAAACCAGCGGCAGCAACGTGCGTATCATCTCGGGTTCAGTACTCAATGGTCGTACCGCAGTGGGGCCTCATGCCTATCTGGGACGTTATCATCAGCAGCTCAGCCTGCTGGAAGAAGGCACAGAGAAGGAATTGTTCGGCTGGATAATGCCAGGCAGCGACAAGTTCTCTATCACGCGTTCTTTCCTCAGTCATTTGACTCCTTCACGTCTGTTCAACATGACCACAAGCACAGGTGGCTCGGATCGTGCCATGGTGCCTATCGGCAACTATGAGCGGGTGATGCCGTTGGATATTCTGCCGACTATGTTGCTGCGTGATCTGATCTCGGGTGATTTCGACAGTGCCGCGACACTGGGCGCCCTGGAATTGGATGAAGAAGATTTGGCACTGTGTACGTTCGTATGTCCTGGCAAGTATGACTATGGTTCATACCTGCGCGACTGTTTAGATACGATCGAGAGGGAAGGCTAATGAGCTTGAAAGATTTTTTCGAACGTATTGAGCCGCAATTTGAAAAAGGCGGTAAATACGAGAAGTGGTATGCCCTGTTTGAAGCGGCATACACCATATTCTACACCCCGGGTAAAGTGAACAAGGGCAAGACCCATGTTCGCGACAACCTCGACCTGAAACGCATGATGATCACTGTCTGGGCTTGTACTTTCCCGGCCATGTTCTTCGGCATGTACAACGTAGGCTTCCAGGCGCAAGAAGCCCTGGCCGCAGGTTTCGCGACGCCTGACGTTTGGCAAGTCAGCCTGTTCGGCCTGTTCGGCACCGAGCTGACCGCCGATGCCGGCTGGGCGACCCTGATGTGGTACGGCGCCTGTTTCTTCCTGCCCATCTATGCGGTGACCTTCGCCGTCGGCGGTATCTGGGAAGTGCTGTTTGCCTCGGTCCGTGGCCATGAAATCAACGAAGGTTTCTTCGTGACCTCTGTGCTGTTTGCCCTGACCTTGCCTGCGACCATTCCCCTGTGGATGGTGGCCCTGGGTATCACCTTCGGTGTGGTGGTTGCCAAAGAAGTCTTCGGCGGTACTGGTCGTAACTTCCTTAACCCTGCGCTGGCCGGTCGAGCCTTCCTGTTCTTCGCCTACCCTCTGTATATGTCGGGTGACACCTCATGGGTCGTTGCCGATGGTTACTCGGGTGCGACTGCCCTGAGTCAAGCCGCCGCCGGTAATCTGGAATATGCCTTCAATCAAAACTGGTGGGATGCCTTCTTGGGCTTCATTCCTGGTTCTGTGGGTGAAGTCTCTACCCTGGCACTCCTGCTCGGTGGTTTGGTCATCATCTACACCCGTATCGCTTCCTGGCGCATCGTCGGTGGGGTTATGGTCGGCATGATTGCCGTGTCTTACCTGCTGAACTTCGTCGGCAGCGACACCAACCCTATGTTTGCCATGCCTTGGTACTGGCACCTGGTGCTGGGTGGCTTCGCCTTCGGCATGATGTTTATGGCGACAGATCCTGTGTCTGCGTCATTTACCGATAACGGCAAATGGGCATACGGTATCCTGATAGGTGCCATGGCCGTGTTCATTCGAGTCATCAACCCTGCATTCCCTGAAGGCATGATGTTGGCGATTCTGTTTGCCAACTTGTTTGCGCCATTATTCGACCATTTCGTGGTTCAGGCGAACGTCAAGCGGAGGATCGCTCGTGGCTAGTAATAAAGATTCGTTCGGAAGAACGCTATTTATCGTTGTTGGCTTATGTCTTATCTGTTCTATCTTCGTTTCGGGTGCGGCAGTCATGCTCAAGCCGACACAGGCAGAAAACAAACTGCTGGATAAACAGAAGTACATTCTGCAGGCGGCTAACCTGGTTAATCTCAAGGCAGCGCCTCTGAGCAAGAGCCAAATCCAGGATACCTATGGCAAGTATATTCAGGCCAAGGTCATAGACCTCAAGTCTGGTGAGTTTGTCGATAGCATAGATGGCAACACCTTCGATCAGGAAAAAGCGGCCCGTGATCTCAAGAGCTCTTTCGTGCCTGAAAATGACATAGCCTCGGTAAGACGCGTCGCCAATCACGCCGTGGTTTACCTGGTGCATGATGATCAGGGCGCCGTTAAGACAGTGATCCTGCCGATCAAAGGCTATGGCCTCTGGTCAACCATGTTTGCCTTCCTGGCGTTAGATCCTGACATGAATACCATCCAGAATCTGATTTACTACGACTTCACAGGTTCGGGTGAAACCCCTGGCCTGGGTGGCGAAGTACAGAATCCCAAGTGGATCGCCAAGTGGGAAGGTAAGAAGTTATTCGATGAGCAAGGTAATCTGGCCATCACAGTAACCAAGAACCCGGCCGTCGCCAGCACTCAGTATGGTGTCGATGCGCTGTCGGGTGCGACCCTGACCAGTAAGGGTGTGCAGCATTCGCTGACATTCTGGTTGGGTGAAGAAGGTTTTGCGAGTTTCATTGAAAAGGCACGCAACGGAGGGTTGAGCTAATGGCCGACGCTAAAGAACTTAAGCAGGTTCTCACCGGACCTATTATCAACAACAACCCCATCGCCTTGCAGATCCTGGGTGTTTGTAGTGCGCTGGCCGTGACCAGTAAGCTGGAAACTGCCCTGGTAATGACACTGGCACTGACGGCGGTAACGGCTTTTTCCAACCTGTTTATCTCGCTGATCCGTAATCACATTCCAAGCAGTGTGCGCATCATAGTGCAGATGACCATCATCGCCTCCCTGGTAATAGTGGTGGATCAGATACTGCAGGCCTATGCCTATGGTATCTCCAAGCAGTTGTCGGTATTCGTTGGTTTGATCATTACCAACTGTATCGTGATGGGCCGCGCCGAAGCCTATGCGATGAAGACCCCGCCATTGATGAGCTTCATGGACGGTATAGGTAACGGCTTGGGCTACGGCGCCATCCTGCTATCTGTCGGCTTCATACGTGAGCTGTTCGGTAATGGTTCATTGTTCGGGATTGAAATCCTGCGCAAGATCTCTGAGGGTGGCTGGTATCAGCCTAACGGTCTGTTATTGCTGCCGCCGAGTGCGTTCTTCCTGATCGGTACGCTGATCTGGATCCTCCGTACTTATAAGCCAGAGCAAGTCGAAGCATAAGGGTAAGCGCGATGGAACATTATATCAGTCTGTTTATTCGCTCTGTTTTCATTGAAAACATGGCACTGTCATTCTTCCTGGGTATGTGTACTTTCCTGGCCGTGTCCAAGAAAGTGACCACCGCCATGGGCCTGGGGATCGCGGTTGTTGTGGTACTGGCTATCTCTGTACCCGCTAACCAGGTTATTTACCAGGGCCTGTTGGCTCCGGGCGCTTTGGCCTGGGCCGGCTTCCCGGATGCGGATCTGAGCTTCCTCAAGTTCATCACCTTCATCGGTGTGATCGCCGCCTTGGTACAGATATTGGAAATGGCACTGGACAAGTATTTCCCGCCGCTGTACAACGCGCTGGGGATCTTCTTGCCCTTGATCACTGTGAACTGTGCGATTTTCGGTGCAGTTTCTTTCATGGTCGAACGTGATTACAACCTGGGTGAAAGCCTGGTGTTTGGTATAGGTTCTGGCTTAGGTTGGGCATTGGCTATCGTCTTGATGGCCGGTATCCGTGAGAAGTTGAAGTATGCAGATGTGCCTAAAGGATTGCGTGGTCTAGGTATTACCTTCATCTCCGCCGGTCTGATGGCCATAGGCTTCATGTCGTTCTCTGGTGTGTCTCTGTAAGAGGCACTCAGACGGCTTCTTATATAGGACCTTCTAAGGATAAGTTAATGGATATTCTAAATTCTACTCCGCTTGAGGTTTACCTCGGTGTGGGTATGTTTACCGTTATCGTATTGGTTTTGGTGTTAGTGATCTTATTCGCTAAGTCAAAGTTGGTGGCGAGCGGTGATATCACGATCGGCATCAATCACGATCCTGAAAAAGCAATCAAAACGGGTGCCGGTGGCAAACTGCTGGGCGCCCTGGCCAACAACGGCATCTTCGTATCCAGCGCCTGTGGTGGCGGCGGTTCTTGCGGCCAGTGTCGTGTGGTGATCAAGTCGGGTGGCGGCGATATTCTGCCGACCGAGCTGGACCACATCAGCAAGGGCGATGCCCGTAAAGGCTGTCGTCTGTCTTGCCAGGTCAATGTCAAGAACGACATGGAAATCGAGCTGGACGAAGAAATCTTCGGTATCAAGAAGTGGGAATGCGAAGTTATCTCCAACGATAACAAGGCGACCTTCATCAAGGAACTGAAGCTGCAGATCCCGGATGGCGAGTCAGTGCCTTTCCGTGCCGGTGGTTATATTCAGATCGAAGCCCCTGCGCACCATGTCAAGTATGCCGATTTCGACGTACCAGAACAGTACCGTGGCGACTGGAATCACTTTGGCTTCTTCAACCTCGAGTCCAAGGTAGACGAAGAAACTATTCGCGCCTACTCCATGGCCAACTACCCGGAAGAGTTCGGCATCATAATGCTGAACGTGCGTATCGCTACGCCACCGCCGCGTAACCTGAGCCTGCCATGCGGCAAGATGTCTTCTTACATCTGGAGCCTGAAGGCGGGTGACAAGGTGACGATTTCCGGTCCATTCGGTGAATTCTTCGCCAAAGACACGGATGCGGAAATGGTGTTCATCGGTGGTGGTGCGGGTATGGCGCCTATGCGTTCGCACATCTTCGATCAGCTCAAGCGTCTGCACAGCAAGCGTAAGATGAGCTTCTGGTACGGTGCCCGTTCCAAGCGTGAGATGTTCTATGTTGAAGATTTCGATGGCCTGGCGGCCGAGAATGACAACTTCGAATGGCACGTGGCGCTGTCGGATCCTCAACCCGAGGATAACTGGGATGGTTACACAGGTTTCATTCATAATGTCCTGTACGAGAACTATCTGCGCGATCACGATGCGCCGGAAGATTGCGAGTTCTACATGTGTGGACCTCCGATGATGAACGCGGCCGTTATCGGTATGCTGAAAGATCTGGGTGTCGAAGACGAAAACATCCTTCTGGATGATTTCGGCGGCTAATGTTTATCGGCCCGAGATGATGAAGTTGCAGATGTTGAGTGTTGCTCACATCTGCAACTTTTGCATTGAGCGCCACAATAAAAGAGTTGTAGGTCATTATGTTCAAGACCTTAGCGTTGCAGAGTGCATTTAAGACTTCGTTGTTCAGCGAGTCAGGGCTCAAGCATTCAGTCAAATGGCTGGCCTTCACAGGGCTGGCCTTTTTTATTTCGGCATGCAGTCATACTGCCGAAGAAATTGCCATGTCCGGCAGCACCATGGGCACCACCTACCACATCAAGTTGGTACCCAACGCCAAGGTGCCGAACGTGCAATTGTTGCAGGCCGAGATAGATCTGGCCCTGGAAAGGGTTAACGATCAGATGTCGACCTACAGGAAGGACTCCGAGTTATCCCGTTTCAATCAGTTGCCGTTGCAGCAGAGTGTTGAAGTCTCGGACGATACCCTGACAGTGGTGCGTGAGGGGATACGCCTGTATCGGGTCACCGGAGGCGCGCTGGATATCACCCTGGGGCCTCTGGTCAATCTCTGGGGTTTCGGCCCGGATAAGCGACCCCTGCATATTCCATCCGAGGCCCAAATCGCGGCGGCTAAGGCCAAGACTGGCATAGACTCCTTGTCTATCGAGGGTCACAGGCTGAACAAGCATAATGCCGATCTCTATGTGGACTTGTCTTCGATAGCCAAGGGCTTCGGCGTCGACAAGATTGCCGCCTTGCTGGATAAGTATGGTGTGACCGGCTACCTGGTCGAGATCGGCGGCGAGCTGAGCGTCAAGGGCACCAAGGCAGATGGCAGCTCATGGCGGGTGGCGATAGAGCAGCCCTCCGACGATGGCCGCGCCGTGCAACAGGTCATAGAGCCAGGCACCATGGCGATGGCGACCTCGGGGGATTACCGCAACTATTATGAGGAAGAGGGGCAACGTTTTTCCCACCTGATAGATCCCCGCAGCGGTTATCCGATACAGCATAGGCTGGCCTCGGTCACGGTATTGCACCAAAATTGTATGACGGCCGATGGCTTCGCAACTGCTATGATGGTGCTGGGCACAGAAGCGTCACTCGAGCTTGCCAAACGGGAAGGCTTGGCGATAATGCTGATTGAGAAGCAGGATGATGGCTTCAAGGTCTATTACAGTGATGCGTTTACACCTTTCCTGAACCCTTAGTTGGAGTTTGATGATGAGCACTTTTATTGCCGCCTTTGTGGTGTTGTTACTCTTCTTTGTGTTGATGTCTATCGGTTATTTCATCAAACACAAGGCCGTCGAAGGCAGCTGTGGTGGTCTGGGGGCCTTGGGGATAGAGAAGGCCTGCGATTGCGACGATCCCTGCGATAAGCGCAAGCGCCGCATGGCCGCCGAAGAAGAACGGCGCGAGAAGCTGGCAAAGGATAGAATTATCTGATTCCGCTTTGCAGCTCACTGACGGTCTCCATTGGAGGCCGTTTTTTTATGCCGGTATTCGCCATTGGCTAACGGCTCCGGATAGGAAGTTAAGTAGCAATGATAATGGTTTTCATTAACCACATAGTTGAAATATAAAGATAATTTGAGTGTGCTGTTAATTTGAACTAGGCTTTAATCGTAGACTTGGACATTTTCTAGCCTCAGAGATAAGGACAGCACAGATGAAAGGTCAACCCAAAGTGGTCAGTCAGCTCAATAGGATGCTCACCTATGAGCTCACCGCCATCAATCAATACTTCCTCCATGCGCGCATGTTTAAGAACTGGGGGCTGGAAGGCCTCAACGAGAAAGCATACAAGAAATCTATCCAGGACATGAAGCATGCCGACAAGCTAGTCGAGAGAGTGCTGTTTCTCGAGGGGCTGCCTAACCTGCAACAGCTGGATAAGCTGCGTATCGGCGAACATAGCGAAGAAATGCTGGCTTGCGACAGGGAGATGCAGGAAGAGCAGCTGCCTTTGCTGCGCCTGGCGATCGACCTGTGTGAGACGGAGCGTGACTATGTCAGCCGCGATCTGCTCGAGTCAATACTCGAGGATGAAGAAGAGCATCTGGACTGGATCGAGTCACAATTCGAATTGATCCGCATCACAGGGATCCAGAATTACCTGCAATCCCAGATGGAAGACGAATAGGAGCCGGGCATGAAAGGCGACAATGAAATCATAGCTGCACTGAACAGACTGCTGACGGGTGAACTCTCGGCCATGGATCAATACTTCCTGCATGCCCGCATGTATCAGGACTGGGGCCTGAACGAATTATTCGAACGTATCTCCCATGAGTCGGACGATGAGAGGGAACACGCGGCCAAGTTGGTCCAACGCATTCTATTTCTCGAGGGCAAACCCGATGTGGCCAGCCGAGAACCTTTGAACATAGGGGAGGATGTACAGCAGATGTTGCACAACGATCTCGCCTATGAGTATAAGGTCGCCAATAACCTCAGGGAGGTCATAGCCCTATGCGAATCCAAGAGGGACTATCAGACACGCAATATCCTCAAGGTGCTGCTGGAAGATACCGAGTCGGATCATATGTACTGGCTCGAGAGGCAGCTCGGCCTCATCGACAAGCTGGGGTTACAGAATTACCTCCAGAGCCAGTGCTAGCCTGAGTCCCGAGCACAGTCAACCGATCACAACCGCCTGGTTGTGGTCGGGTACCTGCTTCCCATGTTTGGCGCTGATATTGCTGTAGAGTCAAAAAACTCATCAAGAATCAAAGGCTAGCAGGTAAGTTCCTCAAGCCTTCACGCCCCTTACTCACTCTGGCTTTCGCGCTCAAGCCGGCCTTAACCGTTCGGCATCCGGGTCAATTTTTTGTCGTCCTTCCCTGTTCATAATGTATAAATATTGTTAAGTTATTGCGGGTGGTTTACCGCTCTGGCTGCGCGCAGGTTTGCACGCGGGTTTGCACATAATGTTTTTTACCGAATCCAGTATGGGATGGCCGATGGGATATATTAAACGTTCTCTGAGTTTACAATTAGTGGTGACCCTGGTTGGGGCACTGGCGGTGCTGCTGACCCTGGTGTCTGTACTCTTGGTTTCCAAGGAAAGCGATCGCACCCGGGCACAGGTCGACACGGATATTTCTACCTTGGTCCAACTCAAGGCTAACGAGATCGGCAGCTATTTCGTGGCCAAGGGACAGATAATCCACTCGGTATTTTCCGCACCCAGCACGCTGAGTTGGTTCAGCGACTACAAGGCCAGACGCAGCGATTTGGCGGCGGACGCTGGCTATAAAGACATCATCGCGCACTTCAACTATTTCTCGGCCAAGGACGCGGATATCAAGTCTGTGTTCTTCGGTTCGGCCAACACCTTCGAATATTTCGATCTCAATGGCCGTTACGATGGCGACCCCAATTATTACACCAACAAGCGTCCCTGGTGGCAGGAGGCGATAGACAGGGATGGGCTGTTTGTCGGCGACCCTGCCGTGGATGCCAACGACGGCTCCATCTCTGCCACGGTCAAGACGGTCGTCATGGATGCCCAGGGAAAGTTCATCGGCATAGGCGGCATGGACATACTGATCGACACCATAGGCAAGAACCTGTTGGCGCCGATCAAATACAGGGGACAGGGCCAGGCCTTCCTGATGACGGATGAAGGCAAGCTGGTTTATTTCCCCGGCTTTTCCGATGCCTTCCCGCCGGGATCGCCGGCACAGAAAGTGGACAGTCAGTTTGAGGACACTCAGGGTTTCGCCCAGCTGAGCCGCACCATGCAAGCCAAGGCCACGGGTTTCGGTGACGTCACCTATCGCGGCGTGCCGCAGCGGGTGAGTTTCGTTGCCGTCGGTGGCGATTACCCCAAACAGAAATGGCACCTGGCCTTCATGTTGCCTCGTGAGGTGATAGAAGCGCCCGTGACTTCGGCCCTGTGGGATGCGTCCCTGCTGGCGCTGGTGATCATCTTGTTGGTGAGCGCGACCGTGTGGCTCATGTTGCTGCCGTTCCGACGTCAATTGAATAAGTTGCTCACGGCGATGGAAGACATAGCCGAAGGTGACAGCGATCTGTCACAGAGGATCAACATGGACAGGGAAGATGAGCTGGGTCAATTGGGAGATGCCTTCAACCGTTTCGCCCAGAAGGTGCAGACCATGTTGCTCGAGACCCGCAGCCTGACCCAGGATGTGAGCAATGGGGTGGCGGGTGCCATGCGGGTGTGCGATCAGGCACTTGACTCGGTATCCAGGCAGAAGGCGGAAATCGCCTCGGTGGCGACCGCCGCCACGGAAATGGCCCAGACCAGTCAGGAGATGGCCCACAGTGCCACCAGAGCCAGCGAGTACGCCGAGCAGGCGCAGCAACAGTCGTTCGATGGCTCCAACATAGTGACCCGTGCCACCCAAGGCATGGAGTCCCTGTCGGAGCAAGTGATAGAAGCGGCCCAGGTGATCAAGCATCTGAGGACCAGCTCGGAGCAGATAGGTGAAGTCTTGAGCGTGATCCGTGGCATCGCCGAGCAGACTAACCTGCTGGCGCTCAATGCCGCCATCGAAGCCGCCAGGGCCGGCGAACAGGGTCGGGGTTTCGCCGTGGTCGCCGACGAGGTCAGGACCCTGGCGTCCCGCACCCAGGATTCCACCGCCAACATTCAGGTCATCATTCAGACCCTGCAACAGAATGCCATCCAGGCGGAGCAGGTGATGGAGTCGGGTGTCGAGCAGGCGCAGCTGGGCAAGGAACTCACCACCCAGGTGGAGACGGCGCTGAGCGGTATCAAGGATGCCATAGGCGCGATTCAGCAGCAGACCATGGAAATCACCGTCGCCATAGGGCAGCAGGCCGTGGTGGCCGAAGAAGTCGCCTGCAACGTCGAGAATGTCCGCGGTCTATCCGACGAGTCTCTCAGCGCCAGCGAAGACCTGTCACAGAACCTGCGTCAGTTTGAGACCATGTCCAAGGCGCTGTCGGACAACATAGCTCAGTTCAAGATCTAAGTCTGTCGTGAGCCTCATGGATGGAAAGGAGCCTTTTGGCTCCTTTTTTATGGGTTTCTCGCACCAATTGTTGAACACTGTTTTTATATACAGTATCTTTAAGGGAGGGCGACGACAGACTGGGCTTGGGCCGTGCGTAAAATTATTCACATAGATATGGACTGCTATTTTGCCGCCGTGGAGATGCGTGACTTTCCCGAGCTGAGGGGCAAGCCTCTGGCGGTGGGCGGCAGCAGCGATCGCCGCGGGGTGATCAGCACCTGCAACTATGAGGCGCGCAAGTTTGGGGTGCGTTCCGCCATGGCGTCCGCCTACGCCTTCAAGCTATGCCCTGAGCTGGTGTTGGTGCCCGGGCGCATGTCTGTCTACAAAGCCGTATCGGCGCAGATCCGTGCCATCATGTTGCGCTATACGGATCAGATAGAGCCCCTGTCGTTGGATGAGGCCTACCTGGACGTCAGCGACAGCGCGCATTGCCAGGGTTCGGCGACCCGGATAGCCGAGGCCATTCGTGCCGATATCTTCAATGAAACGGGTCTGACCGCATCCGCCGGGATAGCACCGGTGAAGTTTCTCGCCAAGGTCGCCTCGGATCTCAATAAACCCAATGGCCAGTATGTGATCACCCCGGATGCCATGGCCGGGTTCATCGAGACCCTGCCCCTGGGGAAGATCCCGGGTGTAGGCAAGGTCACGAGCGAGAAGTTGGCGGCCATGGGGCTGCATACCTGCGGCGAGGTACAGGCCTTTCCCAAGGCGCTCTTGTTGCAGAGATTCGGCAAGTTCGGTGCCTTGCTGATTGAGCGCGCCAGGGGCATAGACGAACGCGGCATCTCGCCCCATAGGGAGCGTAAGTCTGTCGGTGTCGAAACGACCCTGGCGCAGGACATACACACCCTGGAACAATGTCATGGCGTCATGCCGGCCCTGGTGCAGGAACTCGGTGAGCGTGTCGGTCGCAGTGCCAAGGGGCGCCAAATCGAGAAGCAGGTGGTCAAGCTCAAGTTCAGTGACTTCAAACAGACCACCATAGAGCACAGGTGCACCGAGTTGTCGGTGAAGCTCTTCTACGATCTGCTGGCGCAGGCCATGTCCCGCCAGGAAGGACGTGGCATACGCCTGCTGGGGGTCTCGGTCGGCCTGGCGAGCCAGGCAACCGCCACAGAGGAACAAACCCGGCAGGCGCAGTTGGATCTGGCGCTGTGACGCCACTATCATGCATTGCCGATAGCCTGTTGTTAAGGGTCCTGGCTTATCGCACCTGGCTAACCGTCATGGACCAGAATCACAGACGCGGTTTCTCCCTAACAATTCCCCGATTTCCCGTTAAATGAGGAATTTAACTTCTGCCATTTGTGGTCTATGTTCTCTAGTATGATTCATCAGTAGATGAATTTTTATTGGAGTCTGTCATGTCAGTCATTCCAGGTCGTCCCAAGGGGGACTCGGATGCCCGCGCCAGATTGGTTACCGCGGCCCTGAGCCTGTTTACCCGTCGCAGTTTTCAGACAGTATCTACCCGGGAAGTTGCCCGCGAGGCCGGGGTGGATGCGGCGCTGATCCGCTATTACTTCGGCTCCAAGGCCGGGTTGTTTGAGCACATGGTGCGTGAGACTCTCGCGCCTGTCCTGGCCCGCTTTCGGGCATTATCCGCAGAGCAGACGCCGGAAGATCTCACCGGCCTGATGCTGAGCTATTACCGCGCCATGGCCCCCAACCCGGGCTTGCCCAGGTTAATCATACGTGTGCTGCAGGAAGGTGAAGGCAGCGAACCCTATCGTATCTTGCTGTCGGTATTCACTGAAGTGATCGACTTGTCGCGCCAGTGGTTCGGCCGGGCACTGATGACCAGGGACAGCCTGCGGGAGGGAGTCAATCCGGATTTGGCCAGGTTAAGCCTGGTGAGTCTGATGGTCTTCCCGCTGATCGCCCCCCCGGCGCTGATGCGCCAGTTTGGCTTGCAGCTGGACCCTCAAAGCCTGGAACTATTGGTAGAACACAATGTTGAGGTGCTCACCCAGGGCATATTCAACACAGACCCAAGGAGTCGGGTATGAGACCTGTGGTGATCTGTATGTTGGCTCTGCTGGCGGGCTGCAGTCAGGAGGCGCCCAGGGTATTCGGTACCGTGGAGCGGGATCGTTTGACGCTGACGGCCCCCGTGGGTGAGCTGCTCGCCTCGGTCAATGTGGTCGAGGGGCAGAGAGTCAGCGCGGGAGAGACATTGCTCTCCCTCGATGCGACGGCGGCCAATGCCAGGGTGGCGCAGCGGGTTGCCGAACTCGCCGAGGCCAAGGCCAGACTGGCGGAGTTGGCGACCGGTGCCCGCATCGAAGCCATAGCGCGCGCCAAGGCGGCGTTGGCCGGTGCCAGGGCCAGCGTGACAGAGGCCAAGCAGGGCTTCGAACGCACTGAGCGCTTGTTCAATACCAAGGTGCTGACAGAGGCGGACCTGGATGCGGCCAGGGCGGCGCGGGATACGGCAATTGCCAGGCAGGCAGAGGCGCAACAGAGCCTGAATGAGCTCGAAAATGGCACCCGCAGCGAGCAGCTGGAGCAGGCCAGCGCCGCGGTCGCCGCCGCAGAGGCCAGACTGGCTCTGGAGCGCAAGGCGCTGGCGGACTTGACCTTGGTGGCCGCCAGCGATGCCGTGGTCGACATCTTGCCCTGGCAGGTGGGGGACAGGATAGCGGCCGGCACCCAACTGGTCAGTTTGCTCGCCACCGACAGACCCTATGTGCGGGTGTATTTGCCCGCCACCTGGCTCGAGCGGGTCAAGCCAGGCAGCAGGGTCATTATCCATGTCGATGGCCGCGATACCCGGGTCGATGGCGTGGTGCGCAACATTCGCAGCCAACCAGCCTATACCCCCTTCTATGCCCTGAATGAGCGCGACCGCGCCCGGCTCATGTATCTGACGGATATTGATATTTCTGCCCAGGGGCAGGACCTGCCGACAGGCATGGCGTTGGAAGTGGAGTTGCCATGATGAGCCATGAACTCGCCATAGAGACCCGGGGAATGACCCGGATGTTTGCCGATTTGACCGCAGTGGATGGGGTGGATCTGGCGATCCCCAAGGGCAGCATCTATGGGTTTCTCGGACCCAATGGCTGCGGCAAGTCGACCTCGATCCGCATGCTGACCGGCTTGCTGCGGCCAACTTCCGGCCAGATCCGGGTGCTGGGGGAGACACTGCCGGGGGCGGAAGAGAAGCTGAGGCGCCGCATCGGCTACATGACCCAGAAGTTTTCCCTGTATGAGAATCTGTCGGTGCGGGAAAATCTGGAATTCGTGGCTCAGATTTACGGCCTCAGTCGCCGCGAAGCCAAGGCGCGGCTGGCGGAGCTGTTGGCACTCTACACCCTGGAAGGGCAGGAGAGGCAGATGGCTGGTTCCATGAGCGGTGGTCAGAGACAGAGACTGGCACTGGCGGCGGCGACCCTGCATAAACCCGAGCTCTTGTTTCTCGATGAACCCACCTCGGCGGTCGATCCCGAGAATCGCCGCGAGTTCTGGGAGCGGTTGTTCGACCTCTGCTCCCAGGGCACCACCATTCTGGTGTCGACCCACTATATGGATGAGGCCGAGCGTTGTCATGGTCTGGCGATTCTGGAACGCGGCATCAAACGTGCCGACGGCTCGCCACAGGCATTGATGGCGACCATGGGAGCCAGGGTGCTGGAAGTGGCGGGTGAAGGGTTGCGCGCCCTCAAGCAACAACTGATCGCCGAGGAGGCAGTGCTGTCGGCGGCACAGATCGGCAGCCGGCTGCGGGTACTGGTGCGCAGCGATGTGGCCGAACCCGCCGCCTGGCTGGGCTCGCGAGTGGCTGGCAGGAGCCTTGCGGAAGTCAGGCCCAGCCTGGAAGATGTGTTCGTCACTTGCACCGGAGGCCGCCATGTTGGCTAAGATGCTGGCGAGAATACTGGCTATCATGATCAAGGAGCTGAGGCAGCTGTCGCGGGATCGCATGACCTTCGGCATGATAGTGATGATCCCCCTGGTGCAGCTGATGTTGTTCGGCTATGCCATCAACACGGATGCCCGTCACCTGCCGGCCGGGCTGGTGGACCTGAGTGACAGCGGCTATAGCCGCCCCCTGGTCCAGGCGGTGGCAGCCACCCAGGTGGTGGACTTTCATGCCAGATACCCGAGTCTGCAGGAGGCGGAAGCCGCCATTACCCGGGGTGAGGTCAAGGCGGTGTTATACCTGCCCCCGGATATGGGTGAGCGCTTACTCCGCCATCCGGCGGTGGCTGGCGGCCATTATCTGGCCGAGCCCGTCGGCCAATGGCTGGTGGATGGCTCGGATACTGTGGTGGCCGCGGCTATCCGCTCATTGCGACAAATGCCACTGGACGAAGTCCTGGACTTGGAGCTGAAAACCCAGGTGCCCAGTTTCGAGGTGGTGCAGTATTTCAACCCCGAGCAGCGCTCGGTGGTCAACATAGTGCCCGGCCTCCTGGGGGTGATACTGACCATGACCATGGTGATGTTTACTTCGGCGGCGATAGTGCGCGAGCGCGAGCAGGGCAACATGGAATTTCTCATCACCACCCCGGTCAGGCCCATGGAGCTGATGCTGGGCAAGATCATGCCCTATGTGCTGGTGGGCTTCATCCAGGTGAGCATCATACTGAGTGCCGGGCACCTGCTGTTCGCCGTGCCTATCCGCGGCGGCCTGGATTCCATGGCGCTGGCCGCCATGCTGTTCATCTGCGCCAGCCTGAGCCTGGGGCTGGTGATTTCCACCCTAGCCAAGACCCAGCTGCAGTCGATGCAGATGACGGTTTTCATCTTGCTGCCGTCGATCTTGCTGTCGGGTTTCATGTTTCCCTATGAGGCCATGCCGGTCGCCGCCCAGTGGATCGCCGAGGCGTTGCCTGCGACCCATTTCATGCGCATGTCCCGCGCCATAGTGCTGCGGGAGGCCCGAGTGAGCGATCTCGGCTTCGATGCCCTCTGGCTGCTGGGTTTCACCTGCCTGGGACTCACGGTCGCCAGCCTGCGTTTCTCCAAGCGCCTCGACTGACCCCCTGCTTAAGAGTGGGAATGGGAGTGAACCCGGTGCCGGCGGGTTCACTCCCACTCTGACAACCGCCGGGTCAGTCGATATTTTTGGTTTATTTTCAAGCATATTTTTATGCTAGTCTCAGGTATCCCATGTCTGCCTCCGAGTGCAAAAGGCATAATGAACGACCCCATCCAAGGAATACTGAAGGAACATGCCAGGGCTGTATTTGCCACCCTGCTGCGGCTGCTCAAGGATTTCGACCTGGCCGAAGAGGCGCTGCAGGAGGCGAGCCTGGCGGCGTTGCAGCAGTGGCCCAGGCAGGGAATACCGGATAATCCCATGGCCTGGCTGGTGTCCAGCGGCCGCTTCAAGGCGATAGATCAGCTCAGGCGTCGCAGCCATTTCGAACAGCAACTCCTGCCGCAGCTGACCGAGCTGGAGTCGCAATCGGCCAGCTTGGATCCCTGGGACGACCCCGAGATAGAGGACGACAGGCTGAGGTTGATCTTCGTCTGCTGCCATCCTGCCCTGTCCAGGGAGGCGCAGTTGGCATTGACCCTGAGGGAAGTGTGCGGCCTCACCACTGAGCAAATTGCCAAGGCCTTCATCGTCAAGGCGCCGACCATAGCCCAGCGTATCGTCAGGGCCAAGAACAAGATCCGCGACGCCAACATCCCCTATGAAGTCCCGCCACTGGCGCAGCTCGAGACCCGCCTCGATGCCGTGTTGCAGGTGGTCTACCTGGTGTTCAATGAAGGCTACAGCGCCAGCTCGGGTGATACCTTGCTCTGCGCTCAGTTGAGCGCCGAAGCCATCCGCCTGGGACGCTGGCTGTGTGCGCTCTTGCCGGGAGGTTGCAGCCAAGCCATGGGCCTGCTGGGTTTGATGTTGCTGCAGGACTCGCGTCGCCTGGCCAGGGTCGATGCGGACGGTGACTTGGTGCTGCTCGAACAGCAGCAGAGATCCCTGTGGGATAAGGCGCAGATCGCCGAAGGCATAGACTGGACCACCAAGGCGCTGCGGACGGGCGGCGCCGGTTATTACAGCCTGCAGGCGGCGATCGCCGCCGTCCATGCAGAGGCCGTCAGCTACCGGCAAACCGATTGGCGCCAGATCCTCGGCTTGTATGAGCTGTTGCTCGAGCGCTACCCGAGCCAGGTGATCGCTCTCAACCACGCCGTGGCGGTGGCCATGGCCGACGGGCCTTTGGCCGGCATTGCCCTCATAGACAACCTCATAGCCCAGGGGGAATTGGCCGACTATCACCTTATGTATGCCGCCAGGGCCGATCTGCTGCGCCGGCTGCAACGTTTCGGCGAGGCCGCCATCGACTACCGGGCCGCCTTGGCGCTATGCCGGCAGGCGAGTGAGCAGCGCTTTCTCTATGCTCGTCTGCGCGAGTGTGAGTGTGCCGGACGCGGGAAATCCGGGGATGCAGCAGTCGGATAGAAAAAATAGCTCAATTTTTCTTATTATTTTTCTTATCTGTGTCGAAATCGTCTGCGCCGGTTCGACTATTGGGCAGAACTAACCCAAGAGGAGCAAGACAATGAGATTTATGGTGATCAGAAAAGCCGATAAAGACACAGAGCAAGGGATCATGCCAAGCGATCAACTGATTTCTGACATGGCAAAATTCAACGAGAAACTGCTGCACGCCGGGGTGCTGGTGGACGGCCAGGGATTGCATCCCAGCGCCCAGGGAGCCCGCATCAGCTTTACCGACGGGGATCCCAGCGTTGTCTATGGTCCCTTCGCAGAGTCTGAAGCCTTGGTCGCGGGTTACACCATCATCCAGGTCAAGGACAGGGAAGAAGCGTTGGCGTGGATGCGGCAGTGGCCGAGTCTTGATGCCAACGGCAATGCCCGTTTGGAGCTGAGGCGCATGTTCGAACTGGAAGACTTCGAACCGGGTGAAGGGATAAAGCACACGGAGGAAGTGTTCGGCCAACTGCATAACCAAGCCACCGGTTCCTGCACTTACCTCAACTTTAACGGTAACTGCCGTGAGGCCTTTGGCTTTTATGAGCGGCTGCTCGGCGGTAAGATCCAGATGATGGCGAGTTTCGCCGACATGCCTGCAATGCCGGAGACCAACGCCGGTTGTGACGCAGCCGGCGCTCAGGCCGGCGACAAGGACAAGATAATGCACGCCTGTCTCTCCTTCGGCGGCGGCATGCTGATGGGGTCGGACGTGCCAACGGGCCGCTATCTGGCGCCGCAGGGCTTCTTCGTGCAGTTGCAAATCGATGGCTTGCCACAGGCACAAGCCATCTTCGACGCGTTGGCGGAAGGCGGACAGGTGCAGATGCCTTTCGCCGAGACCTTTTGGGCCGAAGGCTTCGGCATGCTGGTCGACGCCTATGGGATCCCCTGGATGGTCAACAGCAACTACAAGCTGTAGCAAGTTCACTCAGGGAAGGTCCCTTGAATGGCTTAAAATACACTTTTTAACTCAATGCAGGAGGCAAAATGAAATATCTGGCACTGGTATATTACCAGGAAGCCGCCATGAACCAGATGTCGCAACAGCAGTGGGATGCGCTCAATCGTGAATGCATCGCCTGCGGCGAAGGCATGCAGGCATCCGGGCATTTTCTTGGTGGTAATCCATTGATGTCGGTGGAAACGGCGACCAGCGTGCGAGTGCGTGACGGCAAGTTACTGACAACCGACGGTCCCTTCGCCGAGACCAAGGAGCAACTGGCGGGCTATTACCTGTTGGAAGCCAGGGACTTGAACGAAGCCGTCGCCCTGGCGGCCAAGATCCCCCCGGCGCGCTACGGTTGTGTTGAAGTGCGCCCTGTGCGGGAGTTAAAGCCCGAGAATAACCTCGGCTATCACGAGGTTAGCCTCTAACCCGTCACTTCAGGCTCCAAGCTCCAAGCTCCAGGCTTCAAGCTCCAAGCTTCAGGCCTCGGCCGGACGGCGGCTCCGTCGTCCGGCCGAGGCTTTCCCCGGAAACTCCAGTTGAGTCAGGGCTGTTGAGTCAGGGCTGTAGAGCCAGGGCTATAGAGTAAGTGCACTGGCGTGCGGGGTCGCCGTGACTGGGCGGCCATGCCGCCATGCCAGAGCAACAGTTCGATCGCGCATCTGCCCTGCGGCAATAGATGAGCAAATTTTGCGTGTCTCGGGACGATTTTAAGCGTAAATTATCGTTCTTGGTCTTTCCATAACCGGATTAACTGCCCAAGGAATACATCATGTTCGGAACCCAAGATCTGCTGCTGTTTATCGTCTCAGGCCTGTTGCTCAACATGACACCCGGCCCGGATTCCTTGCTCATCATGGCGCGCAGCGCCAGCCAGGGCTGGCGGGCGGGTTCGGCCGCCGCACTCGGCATAGGTGCCGGCACCTGCATTCATATTTTGGCGGCGGCCCTGGGTCTGTCTGCCATTCTCGCGACTTCTACCTGGGCCTTCACTCTGGTCAAATTCATAGGCGCCGCCTATCTGCTCTATGTCGGAGTTACCTTGCTGCTCAGCAAGCGCAAGCCAGGCAGTGCCGGTGCCGCCGAAGCGCCCGTTCATCTGTTGGCGCTCTCCTATCGGCGCATCTTTGTGCAGGGCTTCTTCACCAATGTGTTGAATCCTAAGGTGGCCTTGTTCTTCCTGGCATTCGTGCCCCAGTTCATCGCCCCCGAGGCGCCGGACAAGGCGTTGGCCTTCATCCTCCTCGGCGCCATCTTCAATTTCAATGGCATGCTCTGGTGCCACTTCCTGGCGATCTCGGCATCCTTCGCCAGCCGTAAGATCAAGGCCAGCACCGCCATGGGTCACTGGCTGAATCGCAGCGTTGGCGTGGTGTTCGTGTCTTTCGGCATCAAGCTGGCTCTGAGCGACAGAAGCTGACGCCTTTCCATGCAATGAATACTATTGATTGAAATTTGTTCGCATTATTCAGTATTTCATGCTGTTATAAATAAGTTGCACCAATAACAGCAAGGAAGAAAAATGGATTTTATTGAAAGAATACAGGCACTGGCCAAGCGTATCCCACAAATTTCACATAGCTTGCAGACCGAAGAAGCCACTAAAAACGCACTCATAATGCCATTTCTCCATTCGGTACTTGGATACGATGTTTTCAATCCTGATGAGGTCGTGCCCGAGTACACGGCGGATACACCGACGAAGAAAGGTGAAAAGGTTGATTATGCGCTGATTAAAGATGGTGTCGTTCAAATATTGATCGAGTGTAAGAAATACAATGAAAAGCTGACAATAAGTCACGCAGGCCAGTTGTTCAGGTATTTTTCTGTGTCTAATGCCAGGTTGGCCATTCTCACCAATGGGGCGCAATATTTATTCTTCACAGATCTGGATGCCCCCAACAAAATGGATGAAAAACCATTTCTGGTTCTGGATCTTGAAAACATCGATGAACATATTATCCCTGAAGTAAAAAAACTCACTAAGACCTCATTCGATGTTGAGTCGATAGTGAGTGCTGCGGGTGAGTTAAAATATTTAAGCGACATTAAAAAGTTGCTGGGTGAGCAATTCAAGGCTCCGGAGGAAGAGTTCATTAAATTCTTCGCTTCACGGGTTTACGACGGCACGCTGACAGCGAAAGTAAAGTTACAGTTTGCTGACATTACCTCTAAGGCATTGCGGCAATTCTTGAGTGACAGCATTAACCAACGTCTTAAATCAGCGATAGGAGACAAATCCACTGACGAACCAATAGCGTCAGTCGTGGATAATGAGCCCGACAGTGGCGCTGAAGACAAGATTAAGGTTTTTACCACCGAGGATGAAATAGAGGGGTACAACGTAGTAAAAGCCATTCTCAGGCAAAAAGTTGAAGTCAGTCGGGTGGTCGCCAGAGACACACAGAGTTATTTCGGTGTGCTGCTTGATGATAACAATCGTAAACCTTTGTGCCGACTACATTTCAATGGAAAACAAAAGTACCTGGGTCTGATGGATCAAGATAAGAATGAAACCCGTCATCCCATTGATAGAGTTGACGACATTTTTAACCACAGCGAAGCTTTGTTGGATACGCTGACCTATTACGAATGAAGTCATTACAGCTCGGGAACGAGAAAGCCTGAGGGGGACACCAGCAGAGGCACTGTTGCGCCAGAGACCTTTGGTGGCATGGGCGCGTATCGCATGGCGGTAGCTGCGAGCGAGCGCCAAGAAAAGCGAACTGCTTTGCCGCCGAGAAAAAGTTTTGATTGGCCTGTCTTTGGTTTTTCTATAGCCAATGTCTCGAGCCAATGTGTCGGTTATTCTTGGGCTCTGAGCGCTACTCAAACATTTTCTTTGCTAGGCTGCGGCGAAAGCCTATTGGGTCTTTGCGCAGGGCCTCATGATAAGCGAGGCACGCTTGGTATTTAGCCGATGCCATCAACCAGTTTGCCAACAGCGGGAAAATAACAAAACTTAGACAAAACCACTTATTTTGGTGTTCCAATGTCAATGCGGCTAGCGAGTAACAGACAAGTTGGAAATAGATGTTTACCTGGTTCACCTTGGCGGCTCGGGGTTTACCTCGAAGAATCAATATGTTTGGCACAACAATGCAAAAATTCATTATTAATTCGAGAATGCCTACATATGACACTAACTCCGTCGATGTAAACTCGCCGAGTAACTTCTGCATCGACAAAACAACCAGAAAAGATGCCATGCCGCCACCAAACATGATGAACATGATGCCCGCAATGCCGGCGGCAAACATGCCCATAGAAAATTCATGTTTCTCAAAAAAATTATCTGACATCGATTCTCGACTCCTCATTGATACCCATTATAATTTTTTAGTTTCGTAATACTTAAACTATCGCTCGCAGCATTCAACAGAGCTTAGCAGTTATAGCGTGTCGTTAATTTTTTAGGATTAGCGAGTATATTAATCATGCTCTGACTAATACCAGATAAGAATGCTGCTCTTTGTTGTCACTGTACCTCAGGGCATCCGCATGAGTGTGCATTAATTGGCCATAGAGGCAAAACCGGCTAATAACACGCGTTCCAGAAAGTCGGTTTTCATCATGCAGCGTTTCTGCTTCATCGGCACGCTGATCTTGGTTGTTT